>NZ_CP013243.1:0-1464349 GCF_001889325.1 Clostridium sporogenes
GTACAGAAGGGTACAACACAAGAGGAAGTAGCAAAGAGAGAAATGACAAACTCAGAAATTAAATCTTTAGGTAAAGTTACTGATTTAGTATTAGAATTACAGAACAAAAAAGTTGATGGTTTAGTGCTTGAAAACCCAGTAGCGGTTTCTTATGCTAGCAATGGTAAAGATTTAGCAGTTTCAAATGTTAAATTTGAAAATAAAGATAAGGGTGCATCTGTAGCCGTTAAGAAAGGTAACAAGGAATTAGTAGATGCTATAGATAAAACTTTAGATAAACTTATTAAAGAAAAGAGCATTGACAAATTTGTTACAGATGCCAATAAACAAGTAGAATAATATAAACAAAACATAAAGGATAATGAATTATCATTATCTTTTATGATTTTATTATAAGGGGGGAGTAATTTGGATTTTTCATTTTTAAGTAAATATTATTCATTTTTTATAAATGGTGCAAAGTACACTATTATATTAGCATTTTTCACTGTAGTAATAGGAACTATTTTAGGGTTATTATTATCCTTAATGAAATTATCTAAAAATAAAATATTAAAATATATAGCCGTATCTTATATTGAATTTATAAGGGGAACTCCGGTTTTAGTGCAATTATATATAATATATTATGGATTGCCAACTATAGGTATAAACTTTCCAGAGGTGCCTATTTTGGGAAGTAATTTCCCAGACTTTTTCGCTGGAATATTAGCATTATCTATTAATAGTGGAGCCTATGTGGCAGAAATAATAAGAGCTGGAATCCAAGCCGTAGATAAGGGACAAATGGAAGCTGCAAGAAGTTTAGGAATGTCAGAATCCATGGCAATGAAAAATGTTATAATACCTCAAGCTTTTAAAAATATTTTGCCAGCTTTAGGAAATGAGTTCATTACAATAATTAAAGAATCATCTATAGTATCTATAATAGGAATACATGAACTTATGTATAATGCAGATACTGTTAGGGGAAATATTTTTAAACCCTTTGAACCTTTGCTTGTAGCTGCACTAATGTACTTTATAATGACTTTTACATTATCAAAATTACTTGGAATAGCTGAAAGGAGGATGAGAGTAAGTGATAGAAATTAAGAATTTAAATAAAAGTTTTGGTAAGAATCATATATTAAAGGATATAAGTACTCATATAGATAAGGGTCAGGTTGTGGTAGTTATAGGACCCAGTGGCTCAGGGAAAAGTACCTTTTTAAGATGTTTAAATTTACTTGAGTGTCCGGAAGAGGGAGCTATTATATTTGAAGGTGAAGATATCACAAGTAAAAAAACGAATATTAATAAGGTAAGAGAAAAAATGGGTATGGTTTTTCAGCAATTTAATCTTTTTCCTCATAAGACTGTTTTGGAAAACATAACTATATCTCCAATAAAGGTAAAAAAACTTTCACAGGAAAAGGCTAATGAAATTGCTATAAAACTTCTAAAAAAAATAGGACTAGAGGATAAGGCAAGTTTTTATCCTTCTCAGCTTTCCGGCGGGCAAAAGCAGAGAATAGCCATAGCAAGAGCCTTAGCCATGGAACCAGATGTGATGCTTTTTGATGAGCCTACTTCAGCCTTAGATCCAGAAATGGTAGGAGAAGTTTTAAATGTAATGAAAGATTTGGCTCTAGAGGGTATGACTATGGTGGTAGTTACTCATGAAATGGGTTTTGCAAAAGAAGTTGGAGATAGGGTTATGTTTATGGATGAAGGGAAAATATTAGAAGAAGGCACACCGGAGGGTATATTTAACAATGCTAAAAATTCAAGGACAAAGGACTTTCTAAGTAAAATAATTTAGTTTAGGAAAGGAGTATGTTATGAAAAATAAATTTTTAGCCCATAAGTACAAAGAAAATGAAAATAATTTAATGTCAGAAACCGCTAATTTGAAAAAGAAGTTTGAAGATATAATTGATTTAAGCTTAGGAGACCCAGATATAATAACGGATAAATCTATTATACAGACTGCTTTTAAGGATACAAAAAAGGGATATACTAGATATTCAGATCCAACAGGAGATAAAGAATTAATAGAAGGAATTATTAATTTTTATAAAAAAGATCGCAATATAACTTTTAAAGAAAATGAGATTATGGCGGTGGTAGGAGCTTGCCATGGCATGTATTTAGCTCTGCAATCCATTATAAACCCTGGTGAGGAAGTAATAGTTCATTCCCCTTATTTTACTCCATACAAGGAACAAATAGAGATGGTAGGTGGAAAATTTATTGAATTTGAAACCCTAGAGGAGGATGGGTTTAATATAAACCCTAAAAAATTAGAAGAATTAATAAATAGTAAAACAAAAGCCATAGTATTAAATTCTCCTAATAATCCTACAGGCGCATTTTTCCCTAAGGAATTGTTAAAAGAAATAGCTAAAATAGCCATAGAAAATGATTTAGTTGTAATATCCGATGAGGTTTATGATGGATTTACTTATTATGAAGATTTTTGCTCCATAGCTTCCCTAGATAGGATGAAAGAGAGAACCATAACTTTAGGTAGTTTTTCCAAAGATTTTTGTATGACTGGGTGGAGAATTGGTTATGTAGCTGCTCCAGATTATATAATTAATACTATGAAAAACATTAATGAAGGTATATGCTTTTCTGCTCCTACAATTTCTCAAAGAGCTGCTATATATGCTTTAAAAAATAGAGATAACATTGTAGATAAAATAAAAAAAGAATTTAAAGAAAGAATGGAATATGCCTATAATAGGATAGAATCTATACCTAAATTAAGTGCTTTTAAACCTAAAGCAGGAATATATATATTTGTAAATATAAAGGAAACAGGTAAAAGCTCTGAAGAGTTTTGTGATGATTTATTAAATAAAGCCCATATAGTAGCAATACCGGGAAAGGCCTTTGGTGAGTATGGAGAAGGATACATAAGAATTGCCTGTACAGTAGGATTGGGGGAATTAGAGCAAGCCTTTAATAGAATTGAAAAAATACTATAAACAGATTTTTAAGCTTCAGAGGGAGTATTTACCCCCACTAAAGCTTAGGAAGTGGTTATCCAGGGACGTACCCGCTCTTTACTCCAACTTTGAAGAAGATGGGAGTATTAGAGCGGGTAGTCATCGGATAAATAAAAAAGACATCCACAAATGAAGTGTAACCAAAAGTTAGAGGTAAATCTAATATTTTAAGGTGCACTTCAAAAGAAGGTGTCTTTTTTGCTATAAAGAAAGTAAAACTTTATTATATTTAGATAAAGATATTATATATACTAAATTTAGGATTAATAATAAAAAGAGTATTTATAAAATTTTTAAATTTATATTTTTAAGTTTTATTGATTTATCTTCAATAATATTGTATTAGAATGTAATTTTTTATATTAATTTCATAAGGGTTAAGACATCTTATCTCCCAAATTTGTCCCAATTATTCCAAGGATAATCATGAAGGAGCCAATGATATGAAAGTATTGTAACTTTTCCCCTAGAAATACTACTCCCGCCATCATAGTTATTAAAGTGGAGAGATTATTAAACACACTCATCTTAGAAGCTTCTATTTTAGATAGGGAGTAGTTTAATAAAAAAGATGTGACAAGGGAAGATAATATTCCTAAATAAAATATTGAAACTATAAATAATGGATTGGTAAGGGGTTTAAAATAAAGATTAAGAGTACCATTTAAACTATGATTAATAATAGACACAATATTAAAAAACACAAATCCTATACAAATTACTGTATAAGTTAGGGATATAGGTTTATATTGCCCTGACATTTTTCTTGCTAGTACGTTGTTACCAGAAGAGGAAAGGGCAGATAATAGAATAAGAACTATACCTATAAATACATTACTTTTTAAATTTACTCCCTTCATAAAAAATATATACACTACTCCTGCTACAGATAATAGAATCGATAGTTTTTGTAATATGCTAGGGCGCTCCTTTAAAAATATTATTGAAAATATCATTGTAAAAATAGGGATAGTTGCTTGAATAATTCCTGCTTCAGAAGAAGCAATATAAACTAGTCCAAAAATCTGAAAACCAAAGAACATGATTGGATAAAATAATGATAGAGGCAGAATAGAAAGAATATCTTTTTTAGTTATATCTAATTTTATCCATCCTAATAAAACAGCTACAAAAGCGAATATAAAGGATACAGTAAAACGGTGAGCTAGTGTATCCAAAGGATCTGCAAAAGTTAAGCTTATTTTTGAAAATAAAAATGAGAAACCTATTATAATAGAATATAAGATAGCGGAAACATAGGCCTTTTTTTTATTTGAAAATTTCATGGTATACATTCCTCCTAAGTTTATATTTTGCTATAAGTTTTGAACTTTACTCTAGAGTATAATTATATGTTAGTAGATTACTAGTTGTGGTACAATAAGAATAAAAGCTATCTATACCGGTACAGATTTTATATAAGGGGATGGGAATATATGTATAAATATTTAGAAATATTAAATCATGTTGAGAGCTTAATTCAAGAGGGAGAGTATAAAGATGGGGATAAGTTACCCTCTATTCGTGATTTTACTAATATATATTCCTGCAATAAAAGTACTATTATAAAAGCTTTAGAGGCGTTAGAGAGACAGCATAGGATATATTCCATACCTAAGAGTGGTTATTATGTTGTAAAGAGAAAAAATACTACTAATGGTGATAAAGAGTTATTATTAGATTTTGCATCTTCTGCTCCAGATCCACAGGTTTTTCCTTATTTAGATTTTCAGCATTGTATTAATGAAGCCATTGATATATATAAAAATGAGCTATTTATATATGGAACACCTAAAGGATTACCTTCTTTAATTGATGTAATACAAAAGCATTTAGCTGATTATCAGGTTTTTGCTAATAAAGATAATATTTTTATTACCTCTGGAGTTCAGCAGGCCTTGGCTATACTAACTACATTAACTTTTCCAAATAAGAAAGAAACTATTTTAATAGAACAGCCTAGTTATCATTTATTTATAGATTATTTAGAAACTCATAATATTCCTGTATTGGGTATAAAAAGAACGGATAAAGGTATTGATTTAAATGAACTTGAGAGATTATTTAAATCAGAAAGCATTAAATTTTTCTATACCATGCCCAGATTTCATAATCCTTTAGGTACGTCTTATTCTCAAAAGGAAAAGAAAGCTATTGTAAAGCTAGCTCAAAAATATGATGTGTTTATTGTGGAAGATGATTATTTAGCGGACTTAGAAGAGGATCCAAAGGCTGATCCCTTATATGCCTATGGTGACTTCTCTCATGTTATTTATTTAAAAAGCTATTCAAAAATTATATTTCCTGGACTCAGAATAGGGGTTGCAGTTATTCCTAATGTTATTTTAGAGAGCTTTGGAAAATATAAAAGGCTTATAGATGTAGATAGCTCCATGCTTTCTCAAGGAGCCTTAGAAATTTATATTAAAAGTGGTATGTTTCAGCGCCACAAACAAAAGATTAAAGCTTCTTATTCCTTAAGAAGTAAATGCTTAGCATCAATCTTACAAAAACAATATGAAGTTTATAATGATATTTTTCAATATAAACCTATTAAAAATCCATGTATTCATACATATATAACCTTTGATGAAAAAATAAATAGAGAAAGACTTATAGATAGATTGAAAAAGAAATCTATTATGGTGGCTACAGAGGATGGACATTATTTGAGCACATTTCCAAGGGAAAAGATTTTTAAATTAAATGCTACAAATGTAAGAGAAGATTATATTGAGAAAGGGATTTTGGATATAATTCAGGAACTTATAAAAATGTCTTAAATAAACAATAGGAACTGCTAAAGCAGTTCCTATTATTTATATGTTCTATATGTTTATTTACCTGGATTTATGAACATTTGAGTCCAATAGCATGTTCCATCAGAACTTTTAGCTAGTCCAACACCTATTTCAGTGAAAGATTTGCTTAATATGTTAGCTCTATGTCCTGGTGAATTCATCCATCCATCTACAACTGCCTTAGCTGTAGGGTATCCAGAAGCTATGTTTTCACCTGCTGCAGAGTATTTTACTCCGAATTTTTTCATCATATCAAATGGTGATCCATAAGTTGGTGATGTATGTGAAAAATACTTCTTATCAATCATATCTTGAGATTTAAGTCTTGCTACATTTGAAAGTTCTGTATTGGCTTTAAGTGCTGGTAAACCAGCTTTTGCTCTTTCTGCATTAACAAGAGTAACTACTTCTTTTTCTAATGCTGCTACACTTGAATCAGGTTTAGCTTCATTAGGCTTAGTAGCTGTATTTCCACTATTACTTGTGTTATTTTTGTTGTTTGTTGTATTTTTGTTGTTATTTGTGTTTTTAGAGTCAGTATTACCATTAGAAGTCTTTTCTACTTTTGTGCCGCAGCTAGACTGATCCTTTGCGCAGTTAGTCTTATCCTTTGCGCAGTTAGATGGATCCTTTGCACCGTTAATTTGGCCCTTTACACAGTTAGATAAATCCTTTGCACCATTAGTCTGACCTTTTACACAGTTAGTAGCAATTTTGCTTAAGTTTACATTACATCCAGATGAAGCAGCAGATACTAATTGCATATTGGACATTGCTATAACTGCAGTAAGCACTGAAGTAGCCATAAGTTTTCTTATGGAAGATTTATTCATTGTAACACCTACCTTAAAATATTTTTTGAAGATTCACATTTTAAATTTATTTTAAATTTTTTGTGAAAATTCATATCTCACATTATACGTTACATATGGGGGCATGTCCAAGGTAATGTTGTGGAAAAACATCAAACTTATTCCATTTACTGTTTCATCATTCTAAGCTTTTAGAGTGTTGATTTAGGGTATAATGAGTGTAAAAACTAAGTACGTTTACATCTGAAAATAAGGTGCCTTTTTTATCTCAAAAGAGGGGCGGTTTATGAAAATATATTATAAAAATAACAAATTTTCGTGAACCGTCCACTTATATAAAGAGTAAAAATAAAGAGTATCTCACTTTAAAGTTAGATACTCCTATTTTACATTTAATTGTTTAAATTTCAAAAGATTTTATTTTAAAAGATTTAGTGTCAAATTATTAATCCTCTTTAGAATTTGTTAAAATTCTTCTAGGAATTTTAAATTTAATTTCTTTTTCTATGGTACCTAAAGTAGCTTCGTCTTTTGGTGCTACAAATAGGAATGTATATCCTTTTTCACCGGCTCTCCCAGTTCTGCCTATACGATGTATATAGCTTTCAGCATTTTCAGGAATATCATAGTTGAAAACATGAGTAACTCCAGTAATATCAAGGCCTCTAGCCGCTACATCTGTAGCTATTAAATATTGAATTTCTAGATTTTTAAAGGAACGCATTATTCTTTCACGTTTTGGTTGAGTTATACTACCATGAAGTTTTTCACAGTTATAACCCTTTTTATAAAGGTCTTCCTCAAGATTATCAACTCTTCTTTTGGTTCTACAAAATATAATAGCCATAAATGGATTTTCTTCATCTAAAATTTTACACAAGTCCTCTTGTTTTCTTCGGTCAGTGGTTTCTATTAAAACTTGTTTGATATTTTTAAGGGTTACTTCTTCTTTTTCTATTATTACTAGTTTTGGGTCACGCATGTTTTTATAGGCTAGTTTTTTTACTTCAGAATTCATTGTTGCTGAAAAACATAGAGTTTGACGCTTTCTTGGTGTATTCTCTATGATAGATCGAACTTCATTTTTAAATCCCATAAGTAGCATTTCATCAGCTTCATCTAATACTAATGTTTTTAGATCTTTAAAATTCAGTGTGTTTCTGTTAAGGTGATCTAAAAGTCTACCGGGAGTTGCAATTACCAAGTGTATATTATTTTTAAGTTTTTTTATTTGAGATCCTATATCTTTACCACCATAGGCAGCTAAAATATTCAAATCTTTGGCTTTTTTTAACTTCATAGCTTCCTCAGTTATTTGTATAGCAAGTTCCCTTGTAGGGGTTATTATTAAACCTTGAATTGCATTTATATCAGGAGATATATTTTCAAACATTGGAAGTAAAAATGCAAGGGTTTTTCCAGTTCCAGTTTGCGCTTCAGCTATAACATCATTACCGTTTTTTATTAACATAATGCTTTCTTCTTGAATTGGTGTTGGCTCAATGATTCTTTGATTTTTAAGAACATCTATTATACTATCACTAAGACCTAGTTCTTCAAATTTTATCATAATAATTTACCTTTCAAATTTCAAATATATTTTTAGCTTTTTATAAGTTAAATCAGCTAAGTATAACACATTTTTAATATAATAAAAAGAAACATGGGAGAAATCAGCTTAAGTCACTGTTATTCTAATTAACGGTTTATGAAATTTTATTATAAAAATAGCAAATTTTAATGAAACGTCCCCTTATATTATGGTGAAATGTGATGGGGAATATTTATCATTAAGGTTATGGTAATATTATATAAAGCTTAAATTTAAAATGTAGCTTATAATAGGAGATAATTACAGAAAAAACTTTATTAAAAACAAAGATAAGTTTTATCTTCATTTGAAAAATTATAAAGGTAAGTGATAAAATTAGGTATCAAAAGGATATAGAAAACAAAGAGAGGAGGAGTTACGTTAAAACGAAAGTATTATATTTCTGTGCAAAATAATTTTAAAAGTTTTACGTAACGAATAAAAGTGTCTTTAAATAGTATAAAGAGCTCTGTTCAAGAGGTGGCGGAAGCTATAGCTGCAGTTCTTAAGGTGGATGTTACTATAATTGATAAAAATTTTAATAGAATTGCCGCCACCGGTAAGTATAAAAAATTTATAGGAAATAAAATACCAGGAAAATGTTTATTCGAATTAGTTATAAAAGAGAAAAAAACTAATCATATAAAAAGATATTTAAAGGATAATGAAAAGAAGATAAACCCATCTGTATGTGAAAGCTGTGAGGCAAAGGAGAGATGTACAGAATATGCAACCATAGGTTACCCTATAATTATGAAGGATGAAGTAATAGGGGTAATTGGCATAAATATTTTTAATGAAAAACAACTTAATATAATATCTGAAGAATTTGATTCTATGATAACATTTTTAAATAGATTAAGTACATTACTTGTAGGAAATATTATTTATTATGATACTATAAAGAAATTGCAAATTCAGACTGAAGAAACCAATCATATAATAGATAGTTTAAGCCACGGTATAATGTGTGTAGATAACAATGGAATTTTAAAATATATTAATCATAAGGGAAAAAAACTATTAGATATTAAAGAGAAGTCATTAGTAAACACTAATATTAAAGATACAATAGGAAATTTTAATATTAAACTTTTAAGTAAAGAATATAAGGGTAAAAGAATAAGTATTCATGGTAAAAATGAAAGTTTTTTAATTAAAAGTAGTCCCATTATATTCAAAGGTGAAAGGGTAAGTAATATTATAGAATTTAATAAAAAAATTGATGAAGTTCAAGCTGCCTATAAGCTTTTTGCTAGTAGTAAAATTATAAAATTTGAAGATATAATGGGGAGTAGTAATAATATAAAAAATGTAAAACTGATTGCTAAAAATATTGCTAAAACTGATTCAACTGTGTTATTAAGAGGAGAAAGTGGTACAGGAAAGGAACTTTTTGCAAGAGCTATACATTTTGAAAGCCAAAGGTGTGATGCTCCTTTTATAGCTGTTAATTGCGCTTCTATTCCAGATAATTTATTAGAAAGTGAATTTTTTGGATATGAAGGAGGGGCTTTTTCAGGGGCAAAAAGGGAAGGTCAAATGGGGAAATTTGAACTTGCCAATGGAGGAACTATATTTTTAGATGAAATAGGGGATTTACCTTTGCATCTTCAACCTAAAATATTAAGAGTACTTCAAGAACAAAGTTTTACTAAAATTGGTGGTAAAGAAGAAATATGTGTAGATGTTAGAATAATAGCAGCTACCAATAGAGAGCTTGAAACTATGGTTAAACATGGACAATTTAGACAGGATTTATATTATAGATTAAATGTAATACCTATATATTTACCTAGTCTTAAAGATAGAGGGGAAGATATAATATTACTTAGTGAATATCTTATGGATAAGTTTTGCGAAAGATCTAATCTAAAGATTAAACAGCTTTCAAAGGAAGTAAAGTATAGTTTTAAAAAGTATTCTTGGCCTGGAAACATAAGAGAACTAGAAAATGTAATAGAATATATAGTAAATACCACAAAGGAAAATATAATATATAATGAACATTTACCAAAATCCTTTAAAATATCTAAAGAAGATGAAAAAAGTAATAAAAGTCTGCAAGATAGACTTTATGAGTATGAAAAAAATTTATTAATATCAATGATGGAGGAATATGGTGAAGATGGAAAAGGGAAAGAGAGAATTGCAAAAGAACTAGAGATTAATTTATCCACTCTTTACAGAAAATTAAATAAATATAATTTGCAAAAGTGAGAATGTTTTTGCAAAAATGCAAAAAACCTTTAATATCAATATATAATACCTTGAAATTTATAATTAATAACAGGATTATTTGCAATGATGCAAAAATATAGATTTAAATAATCTGTATATTAAGTAAATAAAAAATAATTAAATACTTAAACCTATTGAAATGTAAGGCTTTATAATAAATTCAGGATAAAATTTAAATTCTTTGGCATCCTTATTGCTATGTATTATAAGTAGTAGAACTTAAAGGGAGTGGGTTAGGATGTCAAGATTATCAAAAGAGGAAATAAGTGAAAGATTATTAGAGCTAATAAAAGATGAAACTAAACCAGCTATAGGATGCACTGAACCTGTGGCAGTAGCTTTTACTGTAGCGACAGGTAAGAAGTATATGCAAGGTAAGATTTTAAAAATAGACTTAAAAGTAAGCAAAAATATATTAAAAAATGGTAAATCCGTGACTATACCAAATACAGAGGTTTGTGGTTTAGATATTGCAGGGGCTCTTGGAGAAATATGTGGAGATCCAGAGGAAGGATTATTTGTTTTTAGAAATGTAAACAATGAATATTTAGATAAAGCAAAAGAAATGATAAAAAATAAAGTTGTAACCCTTAATCCAATTGAGAATACAGATCCTGTTTTTGTAGAGGCTACTTTAAAGGGAGAAAAGGATGAAGTTGTTGCCATCTTAAGAGGAGGACATACTAATATAGAGAAGGTTATTGTAAATGGTAAAATAGCCTTTGAAAAAGATAATAAAAATAAAAAAGATAATAAAGATTGTGATTTTATTAAGGAGCTTTCTTTGAAGGATATAAGACAAATTACAGAGGATATTAGTATAGAAAAATTAGACTTTATAATGGATGGAATAGAGATGAATAAAGAAGCTGCGAAGGAAGGGTTAAAAAGACAAAAGGGTTTAACCTTAGGATCTTCTCTTTTAAAATTACAAGAGGAAGGAAAAATAGGTAAGGATTCTGCAACCATAGCAAGGATTTTAACTGCTGCAGGCTCTGATCTTAGAATGGGTGGAGGAATGTGCCCTATAATGACCAGTGGTGGAAGTGGTAATCAAGGATTATGTGTAATTTTACCTATTAACGTAGTGGCAGAGGATATAAAAGCTCCTAAGGAAAGACTTCAAAGGGCAGTATTCTTTGGTCACGCCGTTAATAATTTTGTAAAGAAATATACAGGAAAATTATCTGCAATTTGTGGTTGTGCCATAGCAGCAGGTATAGGAGCAACAGCGGGAATTGCTTGGCTTTTAGGTGGAAAAGATAAGGAAATAGAAGGAGCTATATTAAATATGTTAGCAAACCTTACAGGAATGGTATGTGATGGAGCTAAAGGAAGCTGTGCCATTAAACTTTCAACCTCAGCTTCAGAAGCGGTTATATCAGCTTATTTAGCTTTAAATGATATAATTGTACCTAACAATACAGGAATTATAGGAAATACCGTTGAAGATACAATAAACAATCTTGGGATGCTATGTAAAGATGGATTTTATAAAGCAGATGATGTAATGCTTTCTATAGCCTGTAAAGAGGTAATATAGTATATAAGATTTTAAGGTTCAGGTGGAGTTTTCTTAGAAAATTCATTTATTTCATCTGAACTTTATAAATATTTGGAGTGAATCGTTTATACAGAGTGCTGATTTTGTGCAAATATCTTACACAAAATGGGATGTAAGTATTAGCAATAGAAATAATTGTAAATTTTTTAAAAATATTTTTAAATCATCTCTAGAAAGGACAAATTCTGACTGGATAATATTGTAAAATAGATATAGATAATATTTGAAATTAGTAGAGGTGATTCTTTATGAATTATAATCATATGTCTAAGAATGAATTGATAGAGGAATTAAATAAAAAAGATAAAATAATAAAGAGGATGAAATATATTTTTGGAAGAGATCCTGTTACCTCTGTATATAATAGAAAATTAGGTTTGGAAAAACTCCATAGAGAAATTAATCTAGCAAAAATTAATAAATGTAATTTAATTATAACCTTTGCGGATGTAAATAATCTTAAATATATAAATGATAATTATGGTCATGATACGGGAGATTATGTATTGGAAACTCTATGTAGTATAATAAAAAACAATATAAGAAAAAGGGATTTTATTTTTAGATATGGAGGAGATGAATTTATAATTGTATTCCTGAAATCTAATATGAATGATGCAAATAAAATATTGTCTAGAATTCAAAAGGAAATAGATGAATTAGGGAAAGATTTGGAATATAAAATGGGGTTAAGTTATGGTCTAGTAGAATATAATAAAAATACGAATAAAACCATGGAAGATTTAATAAAAATAGCAGATTATAGAATGTATGAGAATAAGAGAAAAATTGGATAAGACTTGAAAAATTTGTATAATATCATTATACAAATTTTTTTATTTTCGGTGTTAAAATTAAATCTATTTTATCTTGATGTAAATTATATCTTTATAAAACATAATTATATTCTAAGGAATAAAATAAAGAATCCCTGGGTTAAAAACTATAGCTTTTATTATATACTTTAATGATGAATTTTTGAGGAAAAGTAAGTTAATTTTATTTAATATACGTATAATATGTAAAACTATGTTGAAAATATTCGTATAATGTGGTAATGTTTATTATGTTATAAAATAAAATATTCGCTCTTATATAATTCTGATAATAGGGTTCAGGAGTTTCTACAGAGTAGCCTTAAACTACTCTACTATAGGAGAGGTTATTAGGATGCATACATTCTATAACTTATCTCCTTTTATTATTAAGAGTAGATATAATTGAAGGGAGATAAAAGATATGGATTTATGGAAAGACATTTTATCAATTTTTAGTGTGCTTTTAAATGGCTTACCACAAGGGCTTTTAGCATTATCCTTTGGTTTTGCCTCTGTTCCTACAGCCTTTGCATTTCTAATAGGTGCTGCTGGTAACGCAATAACAGGAAGTGTAGTACCTATATCATTTCAAGCAGAAACAATTACTTTAGCTGGTACTATGGGGGACAACCTTAAAGAAAGACTTTCAATGATTTTTTATGGTGGTTTAATAATGACCTTCATTGGATTATTTGGATTAATGAGTAAAATAACTGACTCTATTGGTCCTGTTATTACAGCAGGAATGATGGCTGGAGTTGGAATTATGTTAGCTAGAGTTTCTATAGAAATGGCTAGAAAAAATAAAATTATAGGATATATTTCTATAGCTTCAGGAGTAATAACTCATCTATTTACAAAGGATTTAGTTTATACCATAGCAGTGTCTGTAATAATATCAAGTATTGTACATAATATTATTGGTAACAAAAAAGGAGAATCTTTTATTACAGAAAGAGAAAAAATAGCTATAAACAAACCATTCTTTAGCTTAAAAATATTAAGAGGAGCTATGAGTATGGTATGTCTTAACATAGGGGCTAACATTGCCTTTGGAAATATTACTGGACAATTAGCAAATCGTAAGGTAAACATAGATCATGTATCTATAATAAGTTCATTAGCTGATATGAGTTCTTCTATTTTGGGTGGTGCGCCGGTAGAATCTATAATTTCAGCAACCGGAGGAGCCCCTAATCCTAAAGCTAGTGGTATTATAATGATGCTACTTATGGCTGCAATATTATTTGCAGGATTTCTACCTAAAATAGGAAAGTATATTCCTACAGAATCAATAGCAGGATTTTTATTTGTGCTAGGAGCCATAGTTACCGCTCCGGTAAATGCAGCCTCTGCCCTTACATCTACTGCTGCTAGTGGTACAGTTATAGGTGGGGTTACAATGACTGTTACAGCTATAACAGATCCTTTTATTGGTATGATTTCAGGATTATTAATGAAAATATTATTACCTATGATAGGGTAAATGGAGGGGAAATATATGAATAAATATTATGAATTAAATGTATGTGGTGTTAAGCGTAATCTTCCAATAATCAAGATAAATGAAGAGTTGGCCATTGCTAGTTTTGTAATTCTTGGGGATACTGAACTTATATCTAATGTAGCTTTGGATATAGCAAAAAAATTGCCAAAGGTTGATGTATTAGTTACTGCAGAGGCTAAGGGAATTCCTTTGGTTTATGAAATATCAAAAATATTAAATATGAAAAGTTTTATTGTGGCGAGAAAAAGCATAAAACCTTATATGAAAAATGCTATATGTAGTGAAGTGCTTTCTATAACTACTCAGAAAAAACAATTATTGTGTTTAGATGGGGTAGATGTAGATAAAATTAAGGGTAAAAAAGTTGCAATCATTGATGATGTAATAAGCACTGGAGAATCATTAACTGCACTACAAAAATTAGTGGAGGATGCAGGAGGAATTGTAACTAGTAAGGCTGCAATTTTAGCAGAAGGGGAAGCTTCTAATAGGAAAGATATAATATTTTTAGAAACACTACCTTTATTTCCATTAAAGTAGAGGTATATGTAACTTATAAAAATTAAAGAAACCAATATAAAAATCTATGTGAATATATATTTTATGATTTAAAAATATATATTCACATAGATGTATTTAAAGAGGAAATATAATAAAATAGATTTAATTTTAATATAGACCTTTTTTAAAAAATATCGATGTTTCCGAAAAAAGTACCTAAATAACAGCTTCAACCATAAATACAAATATAGAAATTTTAAAAATTCTATATTAGATTTGTTTAATATTATGGTGTGAATTTTATCCACCTTTTTTCTTCACTACTTTTTTGAGCTAGTTCTATAATTCTTATAGTGTTTCTAGCTTGGATAGGCTTTACTTCTAATTCTTCTTCACCTAAAATACTTAAGTATACATTTTTATAGAATAATCTATAATCACCTAATTCACTTTCTATTTTCCCATCTATATGTGACCCATCCACTTCAGTATTTATTTTTCCCCATAGAGTTTCAGGTTCTATGCCCCAATCTTTAAAGTCTTTAGGGATTAGTCCATTTTTCAAATTTTCCTCTTGTATATCCATTCCATACTTAACAAAAGAACCTTTAGTACCTAAAACTATAAAATGAGGACCCTTTTCTCTAACCAGCATACCTGCTTTTAAAATGACTTTTAATTTATCATAATTTAATATTACTTCAAAATTGTCAATAACATTGCTATTCTCTCTTTGTATTCTTAGGTCACCAAAAATTTCTTTAGGTAATCCAAATAAACATTGAGCTTGATCTATAAGGTGAGATCCTAAATCGTATAATATTCCGGAACCAGCATGATTTTCTTCTTTCCAAGAATTTTCCTTTAAATAGTTTCTAAATCTATCAAAATGAGCCTCATATTCTACTACTTCTCCCAGTAGGTTATTTTCTATAACTTTTTTTACTGTTCTAAAATCACTATCCCATCTTCTGTTATGGTGAACGGTTAATAATTTATTTTTATTCTTTGCTAGTCTTATAAGGTCATCAGCTTCTTTAGTATTAACTGTGAAGGGCTTTTCTAAAACTACATTTTTATCTTTTTCTAAAGCTTTTTTTGCTAAAGTATAATGAATAGAATTAGGGGTGGCTATCACTACTAAGTCTATATTTTCATCCTCCAAGATTTCATCTACATTATTGGTAACTAATGCATCTTTGAATAATTTTCTTAATTCATTTATATTTTCTTCTTTAGTTTCATAGACTTTATATAAATTTAATCCTTCAAGGCTAGCAATCATTGGGGCATGAAATATTCTACCAGCAGATCCATAGCCTATTAATCCAATATTAATTATTTTTCTCATAATTTATTTTAGTGGGAATATATAAGATATATAAACTCACTAATATTCACTTCCTTTCTATATATAGTGTAGTACAGCATAGATATACTTATTATAAATATTACTTAATAACTATTTATAAATTTATGTTTAATTTATAATAAACTTAATTTAACAGATATAAAAATACACTGTAGATTGCTTTTCATTATTTTATATTAAAATTAGTATATCATAGGGGAAATTTATATGCCTAATTAAATATAATAACGGCTATAGATATTGCTTCAGAAGATGTTATTAAAGGAGGGACTTTTTTAAGCAATTAAAAATATTATAAAATTTTGAAAATTATAAAAATATCTTGAGAAATATGTATAAATATAGTAAAATTGATTAAAAGATGCTTCAATTAGTGTTAATTCATGAAGTTAAAATTAATTAGAAATTTAGAAGGAGGTATCATATATGGAGATTATAAAAAAGAGTGGAAAATTAGAGCCATTTGATGAAAAAAAATTAAAAACAAGTATAGCTAATTCTGCTAGAGATACTGAGGGGGTTCATTTAACAGAATCAGATTTAAATGCCATAGTAAAAGATATAAAAAATATAGTTAAAAACATAAGAAAAGATAATGAAAAAACCTCCAGTTATGAGTTAATAGGCATAATAAATGATGTTCTAATAAAAAATAAATTTCATAAAGTATTAAAAGAATTTGTAGCTTTTAAAGATAAAAGATAATAAAAAAGTTGCCTTAAAATTAAATCTATTTTGAGGCAACTTTTTTAATAGTGTTATTAAACCTTCCTAAATATTATTTTGTAAATTGTAGTTTGTAAAAATAATATTTCTTAAACTTAAATGAATAATATTTCATACTTTAAAGGGAATGAATTTAGCACTTTTAGTATGTAAATATCATTAAACATACAATGATGAGGAGCAATAAGTATTGGTTTGACTGATATATTTAAATTTAATGTAGTTATAATGTATTCTTTCAGAGTTGTGCTAAAAAATTGAAAAATGTATTATTATTATGTATAATAGTATAAAAATACAATAATAAAATAATATAAATTAGGCAGGTGTATATAATGTCTTATCCAAGGGTTGAAGTAGATACTAAAAAAATCAGATATAATACTAAGGTTCTAGTAGAGGAATGTAAAAAAAGAGGAATAAAAGTAACGGCGGTAACCAAAACATTTTGTGGGAACCCTAAAATTGCAAAGGTTATTGCAGAAGAAAAAGTAGATATTTTAGCAGATTCTAGAATAGAAAACTTAAAAAAATTAACTCATATTAATTTGCCTAAAATGCTTTTAAGATTACCCATGATAAGTCAGGTAAAGGAAGTTATAAAATATGCGGATATTTCACTTGTATCAGATATTATTACTATAAGGGAACTTTCTAAAGAGGCTACAGAACAAAATAAGATACATAATATTATATTAATGATAGACTTAGGAGATTTAAGGGAAGGTATATTTAATGAAGAGGAAATTTATACTACTGTAGAAGAAATACTTAATCTTAAAGGTATAAAACTAATGGGCATAGGAACAAACCTATCCTGCTATGGGGGAGTCATTCCTACATACGAAAATTTATCACAGTTAGTTAATATAAAGAAAAATATAGAAAGTAAATTTAATATAAAAATAGAGGTTATTTCAGGAGGAAATTCTGGATCTATTAGTTTATTTAAAGATAACAAAATACCAAAAGAAATTAATCAATTAAGATTAGGAGCCTCCATATCTTTAGGAATAGGATTAAATGATGAGCATATAGAGCCTCTTTTAAGAGATGCATTTAAATTAGTGGTTGAGATAGTGGAAGTGAAAAACAAGCCCTCAGTGCCTATTGGAAGTATTGGATTAGATGCCTTTGGTAATAAACCATTTTTTGAGGATAAAGGTATTATGAAAAGAGCTATATGTGCTATAGGAAGGCAAGATATTAGTCCAGATAACCTAATACCCATAGATGATAAAATATCAGTTTTAGGGGCAAGTAGTGACCATCTTTTATTAGATATTACAAATTGTAATAAGGATTATAAAATAGGTGATAAAGTAGAATTTAATGTTACCTTTGGAGGATGTTTATCCATAATGACTTCTGAATATGTTCATAAAGTTATATTATAGATCTTTTAGTCATTCTTTATTGATATTTTTGTATTTTTAGAAAAAATATCGATAAAGAATGACTTTTATTTTGTATAGATAATGTTAGCATACTTGAAAAAATTTATAAGAGTATTATAATTATAGAAGTTAATACAGTATTAGATAAAATAGACAGAAGTAGGTGTAATTTATGTTAAATAGTTTTAAGAAAAAAATATTAGCAGGGTTTTTATTAGTAACTATAATGTGTGTGGTTTCTTTAACTGCAGTATCATCATTAGAGACTAGAAAAATAGCTACTAATCAAATGAAAAAGGATGGTATTGCTATAAGTAATATGGTAAGAAAATCTTTAGGTAAAAATAAAATAACTGATACAAAAGAAATAAGTACAATATTAAAGGATATAAAAAAAGATTTAAAAGAGGATATGGTGTATTTATCAGTGTGTGATACAAATTATAAAGTAATTGCTCATAATGATGACAATATGCTAAATACTGGAATAGAGAATAAAGAGCAATTTGAAAATATACTCAAAGAAGGAAAAACTATAGGATTAATATTTAAAAGGACAACTGGAGATAAAGTATATAATGTATCTACTCCTTTTTATGAGGATGGGAAAGTAGTGGGTATTATAAATGTAGGAATCTCTCTTGAAGGTATGAATAAGTTAATAAAAAAAGGGCTTATTGAAACATTAGTTATAGTCTTAGTAATATTAGCAATTTCCTTTATTATAGCCATTTTAATTGCAAGAAATATATCAAAGCCTATAGAAAGTATGGTAACTAAAGTGAATAAGATTTCTGAGGGTGACTTTACTATAGAATTTCATGCAAAGGGCGAAGATGAGATTTCAAAACTAATGAACTCTTTAAATAAAACTATGGAAGTTATAAGAAATCTTATAGGTAAAATTAAAGATGAAGCAATTACTATAGATGGAGTTTCTCAAAATTTATCTGCATCCAGTGAAGAAAATTCTGCTTCAACTACTCAGGTTTCAAATTCCTTAGCAGAGGTTGCAGAAAACTCTACAAATCAAGCACAACAAATTAATGAAGCTACTGAAGCTCTTATGAGATTTGGAGAAATTTTAGAAAATATAAATGATAAAGTTATAGATGTAGCTAGCAGTAGCTCAAATATAAAGAATTCTGCCCATGAGGGTTCTATAAAGATAGACAACCTTGTTAAATCCGTAGAAGATATTAAAGAAACCTTTATATCTGTTACAGATAGAATTTCTTCATTAAATGGTAGTGTTCTTAAAATAAGTGAAATCACAGATGTTATAAATGAAATAGCAGAAAAAACTAATCTTTTAGCCTTAAATGCTGCTATAGAAGCAGCTCGGGCTGGTGAAGCTGGAAGAGGTTTTTCAGTAGTAGCAGAAGAAATAAGAAAACTTGCAGAACAGGTTTTATATTCATCTAAAAATATACATACATTAGTTGAGACTGTAACAACTAATACAAATGAAGTTTCCTATAATACTGAAAAAGTATCAGAAAAAATACAAGTGCAAGCAGATTCCATAGAAGATACTATAGATTCCTTTAAAAATATACTAGGAGAAGTGGAAAAAATTAATCCTGAAGTTGAAGAAGTATCCCAAAAATTAAATATGACTATGGATAAAAAAGATACTATTCTTAATAATGTGGGAACAGTATCTAATATATCTCAAGAACTTTCAGCTTCCACAGAAGAAATCGCTGCAGCTATGGAACAACAAGCATCTTCTACAGAAGAAGTATCCTCTTCTGCTGAAGAGCTTACAGAACTAGCGGATAGGCTAGCAATCTTAGTATCAAACCTAAAAACAGAATAGGGTACGGTTCATACAAACTAATAAATTTAAAAGGAACGGTTCATGTCAAAAAAATAAAAATATAATACATGTAGTTAATACAAAAACATAGAAAAGTTAAATAAAAAACAATTTTAATAGATGCCTTATTTCATGTCAATAATCATAAAAAAGCATGAAATGAGGTGTTTTATTTGGAAAAATTTAGAAGATATAAAAGGGAAGATGGAATATATCATGTAATAGCAAGAGTTGTATCTGAAATCCAAGTGTTTCAAAGAGATAAAGACCAAGAAATATATTTATCACAAATGAAGTATTATAAAGAAAATAAGAAATAGATGATAGTTAAGTTTTTATAACTAATAATCTATTTCTCAGTTATAATATATATTAAATAAGAAGATAGTTGTCTAGTTTTTAGGATAGAATTAAGGTTTAATTTATTTAATAATAAAATTATAAATAAATGAACCGTCCCTAAAAAGGTTTTATTAGAGGGTTAAATTATTAACAAAAATGTTGAAAAATAATTGATTTATATACTATTTATACAAATTTGCTAGATTATCTGCAGTAAGAATAGCAGCATAAACATCCTCGTAAGTTACTTCAAAAGGCATATTGAAAATAGTTTCTCCTTCAGCACAGGTAGCTTTAGCTACCTTCATAATGTCGTCTTTTTTTATCTCTTTAATTCCCATATCTTCTAGAGTTATTGGAAGATTTACGTCTAAACAGAAGCCTATAACTTTTTCAATTTCTTCTAGCGAACTGTTTTCTAAAAGCAGTTGTACTAAAGTTCCAAAGGCAACCTTTTCACCATGGTACAAATGATGACATTCTTCTAATACTGTAAATCCATTATGGATGGCATGGGCTGCTGCTAGGCCACAGCTTTCAAAGCCAATTCCACTTAAGAAAGTATTAGCTTCAATAATATTTTCTACAGCTCTAGTGGAAACTTTATTTTCTACAGCAAGTTTTGCTTTAAGTCCATCTCTTAAAAGGGTTTCATAACAAAGTTTAGCTAATGCAAAGGCACTATTAGTTCCTTTACCGCCAGCTAAAGTATCGGAATTTGAATTTGTGCAAGCTCTAGCTTCAAAATAAGTTGCTAAAGCATCTCCCATGCCTGCTACTAAAAGTCTTGCAGGAGCTTTAGTTATCATAGAAGTGTCTACCAATACTAAATCGGGATTTTTAGGGAGTAATAGGTACTCTGAGAAAGTTCCTTCTTTTGTATATATTACTGAAAGTGCACTACAAGGAGCGTCTGTGGAGGCTACAGTTGGAGCGATAACTACTGGAGTATTCTTATAGTAAGCCACAGCCTTTGCTGTATCAAAAATCTTACCTCCTCCAATACCAACTACTACATCACAGTTATTGGATTCTACATAAGAACCTAATCTATCTATTTCTTCTTTGCAACATTCTCCATTAAAGGACTCAAATATTAATTGTATATTAAAATTTTTACAACTTTTTTCTAAAGTAATTTTAGTTCTTTTTATTCCATTAGGACTAGCTATTATTAAAAATTTTTTACCTAAAGATTTAGCATGAACTCCAAAGTTGGACAGTTCTCCTCTACCTTGAACATATTTACTTGGGGAAATTATTATTTTACTCATATGCTTTCCTCCTAAAAAGTATATTTAGTTCTATACTTATTATATCAGAAAATAGTTAATTTTTTATCAATATATTATTAAAAAATTTAAATTTACAGTTTTATTTATACATAAATTGATTAAATAAGAGATTTTATTATTTGAAATTTATTAGCAATTCACATTGTATATTAAAATATATAGTATAAAATAGAGAAAACTAAGTTACATATGTTAAAAAATATATAAGATGAGATTTAAAAAAATTGATATTATTCATGTTTTCTGTGATTTTAAATTATAATAGAATAAATATAATTTGAAAGATTAGAAAGTTTAAATAGAGGGTTAATATACTTAATCTATGAACAACAGAAGGGATGGTGACAAACTATGAAAACTTTAGAAATGATTAAAGGAACTTATCCAATTATAAAAAAGAATTTTCTAAGGATGAATGTAATAAAATTCTAAGAGAAGCCATAGAAGAAAGTGAGAAAATTCATGGAGATGAGCCTGTATTTCAGTCAAAAGCTTCTAAAGGATTTATGGAACAAGGAATCTTTGGGATTTCTATATATAAGGCATTGATTAAAAGAATGAAGCACGAGGAATCTTTTATTTTTACACAAAAATGCTTTTTGCATAATATGGATATTATGTTTAAGTCACCAATTTTAAGATGTTTTTCTAAGAGTAAAACGTTACTAAGAATTTCAAGAAAAATCATTATAAAAGATGTAAATAGTAAGGATAATTCATTGGGTTTTAAATATCAACTAAAATC
Organism: Clostridium sporogenes; assembly: GCF_001889325.1. Classification (NCBI taxonomy): domain Bacteria; kingdom Bacillati; phylum Bacillota; class Clostridia; order Eubacteriales; family Clostridiaceae; genus Clostridium; species Clostridium sporogenes. The sequence goes on from NZ_CP013243.1 coordinate 22,531, forward strand.
TAAAAAGAAAGAGTATTTGTATGAATTTGATGTTTTACAGTGTCCTATTGTTCAGTTATTAAAAAAATATGGTTTATTATTTTTAGGTAAATACTTGTGTGAAGCGGATTGTTATGTTATGAAATATATGCCTAAAGATGTTGTATTAATAAGAGATAAAGTGTTATCAAAAGGTGATGAGATTTGTGAATTTAAATATAAGATAATTAAAAAATAGAGAAATAGAAATATACAATAGAAATCATGATGATAACGGAATAATATATTTATAGTGGGGAATTAAATATGGAATTTAAAGAATTTGGGGAAAAAGGTAAACCTGTTATATTGCTTGTGCATGGTTTAAAACCTTATGCGTGTTAAAAAGTCAACTTAACTCATAACTTATATATTTTAAAGACTATTTATCTAGTCTTTTTTTATTGCCCACAATGTGACATGATAATATGTTAGACGGTCATAGACTGAATATGAATTTATTAGGTAAAACAGTATTTCTAGCAGAGAAAGAGGCAGAAGAAAGGTTAAATGAGTTAAACTGAGATTTAACGTATAGAGGAAAATGATAATTGATCAGGAGTTTTATAATTAAAATTAGAAGCATTCTTACCACAACTTTTTAGCTTGATATTTAGTATTATGCATGCTAATTTTGAATGCTTCTAATAAAATAACTTCTACAGCTTAATTCTAAAATTATTTTTAGTTACTTAGTTTTTGTATAAGAATAGATGCATTTGAATTAATCTGGGTACCTCCACTCAGTGTTTGTAAAGTTACAGCTGCCGCACTTGAGTGATTTCTCAAGGTTAAAACGTCTCCTGTGGCAGCTGTAATTATTACCATACCTGGATTTGGCTGGGTACCTGCTCCAGAACCGTACACACTTCCAGCAACGGGAGCTCCATTTTGAAAAAGAGTAAACTGGTTAGGTTCAGCGCCAGCTACATTAAACCATACTGCATAATCTCCAGCAGCACCGAGACTAATTGAAGTTGTTCCAGGTGCATGGGTTATTGGGCCAACAATGATGCCATTGTTGCTAAAGTTTATATCAGCTTCTATTGCAACAACCTGTGCGGCTAGATTATAGATATACGCATAATTTGCAATTGGTGTTCCGGTGGCACCAGTTGCACCTCTAGGACCAGTAGCACCAGTAACACCTCTAGGACCAATAGTACCGGTTGCACCTCTAGGACCAGTAGCACCAGTAACACCTCTAGGACCAATAGTACCGGTTGCACCCCTAGGACCAGTAGCACCAGTAACACCTCTAGGACCAATAGTACCGGTTGCACCTCTAGGACCAGTAGCACCAGTAACACCTCTAGGACCATTAGCACCTGTTGCACCTCTAGGACCAGTAGCACCAGTAACACCTCTAGGGCCAGTAACACCCCTAGGACCAATAGTACCGGTTGCACCTCTAGGGCCAGTAACACCCCTAGGACCAATAGTACCGGTTGCACCTCTAGGGCCAGTAGCACCAGTAACACCTCTAGGACCAATAGTACCGGTTGCACCACTAGGACCACTAGCACCAGTAACACCACAAGGACCAAAAGTAAGACCTCTAGGACCAATAGTACCGGTTGCACCCCTAGGACCAGTAGCACCAGTAACACCTCTAGGACCAGTAGTACCGGTTGCACCCTAGGCCAGTAGCACCAGTAACACCTCTAGGACCAATAGTACCGGTTGCACCCTAGGCCAGTAGCACCAGTAACACCTCTAGGACCAATAGTACCGGTTGCACCCCTAGGACCAGTAGCACCAGTAACACCTCTAGGACCAATAGTACCAGTTGCGCCCCTAGGACCAGAAGCACCACTAACACCTCTAGGACCAATAGTACCGGTTGCACCCCTAGGACCAGTAGCACCAGTAACACCTCTAGGACCAATAGTACCGGTTGCACCCTTAGGACCAGTAGCACCAGTAACACCTCTAGGACCAGTAGGTCCAATAGGGCCTCTACAGCAACAATGCCCTCTACAGCAACAGTGTAGTTTTAGAGGAAGGCTTCGATTATTACAGTAACGACGACTTAGTGCAGATATCAAGTTTGGTGAACCGTTTTCATATTTATTTATACATTTACTATTAGTTGTTTTGGCATAACATTTATTAGTTCTATCCATAAAGATTCCTCCTAATAAGGTATTCTAGGCGATTAATCACCTAAGATATTATATGTTTTTAAGGTAATGGTGTTATTATGCACACTTTTAGTTGCATGAATTATATCTTGTTTTAAAGGCTTTCTTTAATTAAATATTTAGAACTTTTGTGCCAATGGACGCATTTAAATAAGATGCTTTAATAGAGCTGTTAGAGAATTAGTAAAAATAAATATATTGTTGCTCTCTATATGGGATTATCAACAGATGCTAGCATTCAAGAGAGTTCAAGTATTACAACTCAGCGAAAAATATTAATAGAATATTGTAAAGAGTATGGATATATTATATTTGACGAATATATAGATGATAGTTATAGTGGTACTAATTTCAATAGACATGCTTTTCAACGCATGATTCAAGATATAGAAGATAAAAAGATTAATTTAGTTATTGCAAAGGACTTATCTTGTCTTGGAAGAAAGCAAATGCCCAACAATTATAAGGGGGCATGGTGGAGCATTTGTAGGAGGAGACAAAGAGCAAGTTGATATTTTTGCTACAACTTTAGCAAGTAATGGTTATGTAGTGCTTTTAATGAATTATGAATTAGCTCCTGAAGCAAAATATCCTATTTCAATAATGCAGTTAGAAGAATTTTATAGTCATATAGCTAGTATTAAAACAAAGTACTCAATTGATAAAAATCAGTTATTCTTTGCAGGAGATTCCGCAGGAGCACAAATAGTAAGTCAGTTTCTTGCAATTCAAACTAATAAAGAATTCCCAGATAAGATGAGATTTAAATAGATGGCTCCTAAAGATTCAATAAGAGGAGCTTTGTTATATTGTGGACCGTATGATATTGGGCAACCATCCAATCCCAATACTAATTTTTTGTTGAATTTTGGATTAACCAAACAGCTTGGAGTTATATAGGTAAACGAAATTTTAAAGATAGTGAACAAATTAAAGAAATTTCTACTGTAAATTATGTAACAAAGGATTTTCCACCTAGTTTTATTACGGATGGAAATACAAGTTCTTTTGAAAGTCATGGTAAAGAGCTAAATAAAAAGTTTCAACAAAATAATGTTGAAATACAGACACTATTTTTCCTTAAAGAACAATATATAACAGAACATGAATATCAGTTTAAGTTAGATACTGAACCTGGGTTTAAGGCTTTACAGTATAATATCAATTTTTTAAAACGTCATACAAAATAACTATAAGAAATATATAAAGTAAAAGACTATATTTATTATAAAAGGATGATTTCTGCATTTTACAGAAGTCCTCCTTTTTAATTAGTAATAGTTTCTTATTATAAGAAACAAGTATTATAAAAGAAGTGATTAAATGGAATATACAAATTTTTGTAGGTTTTATTGGTTTCTAATTAAAATGTATGTTCATAAGTATATAACAAAACAAATGAGGAATTGTTACTAAAATAATAAAAAAAATATATAATATACAAATGAACCGTCCCTAAATAATTATTGGAATAAAGGAAGATAATAGAATATAATTAAATTGAAGGAACATGTTTAATAAGTAGTTCTTATTAAAATGATATTTTATAAAAATTAACTAAAAAATGTGAAGTTTTTAGTATAGAACAAAAGATAAAAATTTTGATGAATAGATTAGAGTATTTTAAATGGAGGTATTGAGAAGTTTATGAGGTATGAAGGCGCTATATTTAGACCACCTAGTGAGGCGAATAGTTTAATTTTACAAATTACTATAGGATGTTCTCACAATAAATGCAGTTTTTGTTCTATGTATAAGGATGAGAAGTTTAGAGTAAGAGATTTAAAGGAAATATTTGAAGATTTAGAAGAGAGTAAGTTATATTATAAAAAAATAAATAGAATATTTTTAGCAGATGGTGATGCACTTTGTTTAAAAACAGAAACTCTAAAAAAGATATTATTAAAAATAAAGGAAACTCATCCTCAATGTGATAGGGTTGGTATATATGCTACAGCTAAAGATGTACTAAGAAAATCCATAGAAGAATTAAAAGCGCTTAGAGAATTAGGCTTAGGAATAGTTTATATGGGATTAGAAAGTGGTAGTTCAGAAATTTTAGAGGACATAAATAAGGGAGTTAAAGTTGAGGAATATATAGAAGCTTCTAAAAAAGCAAGGGCCAGTGGTATAAAATCATCTATAACTGTAATATCTGGCCTTGGAGGAAAAGAAAAATGGCAACAGCATGCCATAGAAACAGGTAAAGCACTATCTTTAATAGATCCAGATTATGTTGGTTTATTGACTCTTCTTTTAGATGAAGGTACAGAGATGACTGAACAGGTGAAAAGAGGAGAGATTACTTTATTAAAACCAGAAGAAGTTATGAAAGAAACAAAATTAATGTTAGAAAATATGAATGTAACTAATTGTATATTTAGAAGTAACCATGCCTCTAATTATGTGGCATTAAGAGGTACATTACCTAGAGATAAAGAGAAATTAATAAAAGTAATAGAAAATATATTAAAGGAAGATTTTTATTACAAAGAAGATATGTATAGATTATTATAGGATCAATTTAAATAAACTACATTAGGAATATTAAAAGTTAAAAACAGATATTAAAGTAGAAGGGTATATTAATATAAATAAATATTGCAAATAAAAATTAATGATAGGAAAGATTTTTAATATGACATGCAGGTGTCATAATAGCCTTGGTATAATGAAATTATATATTAAAGATAAATTTAAATATCAAGGAGATAATAATTTATGAATATCATGAGTGTTAATAATGAAAATATTGATAAAGAGCATATTTGTTGTGCTCTATCAGATAAAAAAGGAGAAACTTGTATATCATCTAAGAAAAACTGGATGAAAAAACAATTTAATGAAGGACTTGTTTTTAAAAAGTTTAATGTACGTGGTAAGGTTTTTATAGAATATATACCTGCCGAAAATGCATGGTGTCCAATTGAAGCCCCGGGATATATGTTTATCAATTGTTTTTGGGTTTCTGGTCAGTTTAAAGGTCAGGGTTGTGGGAATAAATTGTTAGAAGAATGTATTATGGATGCAAAGCAGCAGAATAAGAAGGGGCTTGTTATCCTTTCATCAAAAAAGAAAATGCCTTTTTTGTCAGATCCTAAATACTTAAAATATAAAGGATTTAAAATATGTGATATAGCGGAGCCTTATTATGAACTGTTGTATTTTCCTTTTGATGAAAATGAAGTAGAGCCAAAATTTAAAGAGTGCTGTAAAAATGGTACAATTAATGAAAAAGGAATGGTTTTATATTACTCAAATCAATGCCCACATACTGATAAATATGCACTGCTAACTAAAGACATTGCTCAATTAAAGAAAATAAAATTTTCATTGATAAAGTATGAATCTAAGCAGCAAGCTCAGAATGCACCTTCACCCTTTACCACATATAGCCTTTTTTATGATGGTAAGTTTGTGACCAATGAAATATTATCAGAGAATAAATTTAAGAAGTTCCTTGAGAAAAAAGGTTTTTAAAATGGAAAAAATGTCCTCAATGTTTTTTAACAATGAGGGCATTTTTCATAATGGAATATTTTTATTTAGAAGGATGAGATAAAATTATTTTGCTGCCCATATTTCAATTTCTAATTTTATCTCTTTTAATCCTAAAGCATTTACATAAGCAACAGTCATTGAAGGATAAGGTTTTCCAAAAAAATCATCATATACTTTATCAAAGTAATCCCAGTCAATTTCTTCTGTTGCCCAAATATTAACCTTTATAACATTATTAGGTGTTAAATCTATACTCTTTAATAGATTTGATATATTTAAAAATGTGTTGTTTACCTGTTTATTGAATTCCAAAGGGAAATTGCCATCTAAATCTGCTCCAACTTGTCCAGAAAATGTGTAAAATGTTGCATTAGGTTCTATTTTGGTTATATGAGTATAATTACCTACTGATTTACTTATTTTTGAAGAATTCAATCTACTAACTACATTATTATTCATTTTTATTAATTCCTTTCTCTATTGGGATAAAATAATTTCTACCACTATATATTGCTTATAATATATAGTTATCCATTGATAGAAATTTATTTATCGAAAACAGAGATGGAATGTTTATTCTTTTCTATGTTACTAGCATATAAACATTCTTTCATTTTAATACCTCCCATGCTATAAATATATATATTGAAATAGATTTTGTCAATGAATACTAATTAATGCTATAATAAGGTTGAAATAAATAGCGTTGAGATAAAAACACGATTCGGTTGGTAGTCCGAATGGGGTAATTAGCCCTCAGTAACCTGCCCTCCTGGGGTTGTCCATTCTCTAAATTTAGCTATATAACAGGAGGAGAAAAATGATTAAATTAACAGTTTTATTTGACGAGCCTTTTTGGATAGGTATTTTTGAAAAACAGGATCAAGATAAAATTCAAATATGTAGGGTGGTTTTTGGTGGGGAACCTAAAGACTATGAAGTATACGATTTTATCTTAAAAAATTATTACAATATTAAATTTAGTGATCCAATATCCATAGGCAAAAATCCTAAGAAAAAAATTAATCCCAAAAGGATGCAAAGAAAAATTAAGAAAACAGTACAGGAAAAAGGTATTGGAACAAAGGCACAACAGGCTTTAAAACTTGATCATGAAAATAAAAAAATAGAAAGAAAGATTAAGTTAAAGGAAAATCGTGAAAATAAAAAAGAACTTAAATTTCAAAAAAGACAGGAAAAGAAAGCTAAAAAGAAAAAGGGACATTAATATAGAAATGACATATGTTATAAAAAATATTTATAAAACGAAATATCTACTTAAAGTAGTTCAAATATTTTAATTTTAGAAGTATTTAAATTAGGGATTTTTTAGCACTTATTAGCACTTATATGAATGGGGATGAAAAAATGGTTATAGAAGTTAATAAAAGTATTTTTGATGGTCTTACTGAAACAGAGAAAACAGTAGTTAATTATATTAATTCTAATGAAAGCAAAATACCTAATATGTCTATAGTAGATGTAGCAGAAAAATCTTTTACTTCCCCAGCAACGGTTTCTAGAACTATTAAAAAATGCGGATTAGAAGGTTTTTCAGAATTAAGATACAAAATTTCAGCTAAAAATGATTATAATCATGATTCTAAAAAGGTAAATGAAATATTAGGGAAATCTTTAATAGAAGTAACAAAGACTATAGAAAATATTTCTGTAGAAAATGTATTGAAAACTGTTAGGCTAATAAAAGAGGCAAAGCGTATATATATTTTAGCTAGAGGTCTTACAGAACTTGTAGCTCAAGAGTTTAATTTAAAGTTAGAATTATTAGGATATAATACATTTTTAATAGTAGATCCTAATATTATGAGAAAGATATGTAAAACTTTAAATAAAGAGGAACTGGTAATAGTCTTTTCACTAAAAATAGGCTCTCCTGAAATAGTAGAGTCAGCAGAAAGTGCAATTAAAACTGGAGCAAAATTAATCACTTGCTGTTGTGTTAAAAATAGTAAATTAGAAAATTTATCAGATATTACATTGATAGGCCATAAACAGTCTAGAACGGCTATTAAAGAATTTGAAGTTACTTCAAGGTTACCCTTGTTTATAATATCAAGAGCTATTATAGATTATCTAATAATTTAAAAGCTGTATGAAAAGAGATTTTTTAATATTGAAAATCTCTTTTTTATATTTTCACAATTATTTTACATAGCTCTAATATAGACAAATACAGGAGTTCATTGTATATTTACATAAAAAAACATATATAAACTATGAAAACATTTTCTCTATATATTAGATAAAATAAAAGTATAAATAAAATATAAACGGAGGACAAAATAATGAGAAGAATTTTATCTACTAGAGAAATGTTAAAAAAAGCTCAAGCAGGAGCATATGCTATACCAGCATTTAATATTCATAATTTAGAAACATTACAGGTTGTGGTAGAAACTGCAGCAGAATTAAAATCTCCAGTTATTATAGCAGGAACACCATCAACAATTAGCGATTATGCAGGACCGGATTATATAGCTGCTATGGCAGAAGTTGCGGCAGAAAAATATGATATTCCAATAGCAATTCATTTAGATCACTTTGAAAATGTGGAGGAAATTAAGAAGGATATCGATATTGGATTTAAATCCTGTATGATTGATGCATCTAAAAAACCCTTTGAAGAAAATATAAAAACTGTTAAAGAAGTAGTAGAATATGCTCATAAGTATGATGTAACTGTAGAAGCAGAACTTGGTAAATTAGGTGGAAAAGAAGATGATTTAGTAGTAAGTGAAAAGGATGCTATGTATACAAATCCAGATGATGCTGTAGAATTTGTAAATAGAACCGGGGTGGATTCTTTAGCAGTAGCTATAGGAACAGCTCATGGATTATATAAGGGAGAAGCAAAACTTGATTTTGATAGATTAAAAGAAATTAGAGAAAAAGTTAGTGTACCTTTAGTATTGCATGGGGCTTCAGATGTACCAGATGAATTAGTTAAGAAAGCCATATCTCTTGGAATTTGTAAAGTAAATGTGGCTACAGATTTAAAAATACCATTTTCAGATGCTGTAAAAAATTACTTTAATGAAAATCCAAAGGCTAATGATCCAAGAAAATATATGACACCAGGAAAAGAAGCCATGAGAGAAGTAGTAAGACATAAAATAATGGTTTGTGGAAGTAATGGACAAGCTTAGACCTAGAGGAGATGAGGATATGATTTATACATTAACTACTAATCCAGCTATAGATATGAATTGTTCTTCCAGTAGTAATGAACCTTTTAAGGTAAATAGAACTACTAATTTATCCTATTCACCTAACGGCAAAGGAGTAAATGTATCACTAGTTTTAAACCATTATTCTATAGAAAGTAAAGCCCTTGGATTTTTCGGAGGATTTACAGGAAAGTATATTGTAGAGGAACTAGATAAGAAAAATATACTTACAAAAGCTTTTTGGATAGAAGAAAATACAAGGATAAATGTATTTATAGATACAGAAGACAATAAAGAATTTAAATATGTAAATAAAGGTCCCTTAGTTTCAAGGGAAACACAAAAGGACTTATTAAAATATTTATCATTAAATTTAAAAAAAGATGATTATTTAATAATAAGTGGAAGTCTTCCTCAAAGTATTGAAGAGGATTACTACAATAAAATTTTAGATATATGTATGGAAAATAATGTTCAAGTTATATTAGACATAAGCTCTAAAAAATTAAAAGAATTATTAAAATATAAACCTTTATTAATTAAACCTAATGATGAAGAAGTTGAGGCTATATTTGGACTTAGTTTAAAAGATGAAGAGGATATAAAAGAGGCATTAAAATATATTTATAAGTTAGGTGCAAAAAATATACTTTTAACCTTAGGAGAAAAGGGAATGTATTTTTACAATGGAGACAAAGTTTATTATTGCAATGCACCAAAGATTAAACTTTTAAGTTCTGCCTGTGCAGGGGATGCATCCTTAGCAGCATTTTTAAGTGAATGGTTATTTGAATCTAATATAGAAAAGGCACTTAAAAAGGCATCCGCTACCGGTGCAAATGTTGCTGAATCTAGTGCGTTAGGAACTTTTAGTAAAGTATCAGAGTATATACAAAAAATAGATGTTAAGGAGGTAATGTAAATGAGAAAGATTATTGCTGTTACGGGATGTCCTACAGGAATAGCTCATACATTTATGGCAGAAGAAGCATTAAAGAAGGCAGCCAAAGAATTAGGAGTAGATATAAAAGTAGAAACTAATGGTGCTGTTGGAGTAGAAAATGAATTAACAGATAAGGATATAGAAGAAGCAGTTGGAGTAATAGTTGCATCAGATAAAGATGTTAGAGCTGATAGATTTACAGGAAAAGCAACTATAGAAACTTCAGTAGCAGATGGGATTCGCAAACCTAAAGAATTAATTCAAGCGGTATTAGATGGAAAGGCTCCTATAAAAGGAGGAGCAGCTAAAAAGATTATAAAGAAAAGTTCAGAAGAAGTTCCATGTAAAAAATCTGTAACTAGAGATATCTATAAACACTTAATGAATGGTGTATCTCATATGTTACCTTTCGTTGTAGCAGGTGGTGTACTTATAGCTATATCTTTTTTATGGGGAATATATTCTTTTGATCCAAAATCAACACAATATAATCCTATAGCGGCTATGATTAAGGGAATAGGTGGAGAAGCATTTGCAATAATAGTTCCAATATTTACAGCTTATATTGCAGATTCCATTTCTGGAAGACCAGGTATGGTAGCCGGATTTGTTGGTGGACTTATAGCAAATACTACAGGATCAGGATTTTTAGGTGGTATCATTGCAGGTTTCTTTGCAGGATATTTGATGCTTTATTTTAAAAAACTACTTTCAGGATTACCAAAACAATTTGAAGGTTTAAAATCAATATTTATATTGCCAATAATCGGAATATTGGTAACAGGTGTACTAATGACATTATTAGGTGAACCGGTAGCAGCTTTAAACAAGGGTATTATGGCATGGCTTGCATCACTTGAGCAAGCAAATCCAATTTTATTAGGAATAATTATAGGTTGTATGTCTGCCTTTGACTTTGGAGGACCAGTAAATAAAGCCGCTTACCTAACAGGTACAATGCTACTTGCACAAGGAAATTATTATTTCATGGCTGGTGTTTCAGCAGCTTGTATAACACCACCACTTGTAATCGCTTTAGCAACAACATTCTTTAAAAATAGATTTGATGAAGAAGAAAGAGCAGCTGGATTAGTTAACTACATCTTAGGTTGTACTCATATAACAGAGGGAGCAATTCCTTTTGCAGCCAAAGATCCATTAAGAGTTATTCCAATATTAATGGTTGGTTCTTCTGTATCTTCTGTATTAACTTATTTAATGAAAATTCAAGTACCAGCTCCCCACGGTGGATTTTTAATACTACCATTAGTTAGTAAACCATTACTATGGGTAGGCGCCATATTAGTAGGATCAACAGTAGGTGCAATATTATATGGAATATATAGAGGACATACACAAAAGAAAGCTCAATAAGGTTAATTTAAAAAATATATACCTTGTTACTAGGTTAATTATAATTTATAATAGCATTGGACATTATTGTTAAGCATAAGACAAAAACAATAATTTACAAGGTATTTAGGATAAGGGGATGAATAAAATAATTATGGAATTAAATGAATTAATAACAGAAAGCACTATAGAATTAAATGTAGTGGCAAAGGATAAAGAAGATCTTATTAATAAAATGATTGACGTTTTGGTAAAGGATGGAGCAGTTCTTGATGAGGATAAATTTAAAGCAGATATTTATCATAGGGAATCTTTAAGTAATACAGGCATAGGTTTTGGTATTGCTATACCACATGCTAAATCTATAGCTGTAAAAGAACCACGTATTGCAGTAGGAGTTCTTAAAGATAATGTAGATTATGACTCAATAGACGGAGAGCCAGTAAACATGATATTTATGATAGCAGTAAATGATATGCAAAGTGATCTTCATCTAAAGGCATTAGCTAACTTATCAAGAAAATTAATGCATGAAGATTTTAGAGGAAAAATATTAAACGCAAAATCAAAATCTGAAATATTAGAAATAATTTAAATTACTTCTAACAATTTGGATTTGAGAAAAACTCTATCTCAATTAAAATTTATTTTATAAAATCAATAATATGAAATCAATAACTAATATAATTATATAAATTTAAACATAAAAAAGTTATAACACAAAAGAAAGAAACTGTCTTAAAGTAGGTTTAATTTTAAGACAGTTTCTTTTTAATCTACTGTTGTAAAGTTAAAAAACAGTATTATTTTCTTCGTGCAAATTCTACAAATTTAAATCTATCCGGTCTATGTCTAGATTCAGTGTATTGAAATAGACTCATATCATCTAGATATATATAGTTTTTTACCACTACTATCATATTATAGTTTTCAAAATCTAAATATGATTTGTCCTCCTGTGTAGCTTGTTGTACTGTAATTTCCTTTTTGGCAAAGCTAATTTTAAGGCTTAGTTCATTTTCAAGATATTCATATATAGAATTTTCACAAATATCCTTAGTTAATAAAGGTACATATTTCTTATTAAAAAAGTCTTTATCCAAGATGATTTTTTTATTGTTTATTTCTCTTACTCTTATAACTTTCCACACATCATCATTTTTTGATAGGTTTAGTTGTTTCATTAAAAAGTTATCTGGTTTCATTAGCTTTAATTCTTTAACTAGGGTATTAGATTCTACGCCCATTTTAGTAGATAATTCTTTAAAACTTGTAAGTCCTGAAACAGGAAAATCAAATTTATTAATATCTATAACAAAGGAACCTTTACCCTTTACTTTTTGAATATAACCATTACTCTCTAGTAAATTTAATGCCTTTCTTATGGTATCTCTAGATACATTATATCCTTTCATCATCTCATTTTCAGAGGAAAGTTTTTCACCGGATTGAATTTTATTATTTTCTATTTTATTTGAAATCTCATTATAAATAGTCAAATACTTGCTTTCCATATCTTATCACCAGAAATATTCTAACATTTTTTTGGTTTTTTCTCAAGGTGATAAACAATAGACTCATGAGGTCGTAAATTAATTTCTCTAAAGTTTGTAGGAGAATCTTTATAATTAGAAATTAAAATTTTGTTTTTATATTCACCTAATTTTAATTCTGTAGGCAATTTAAATAAGGATTCCTTTCCATAAAAATTATTTATTACAAGTAGTTTTTCATTTTTGTAATTTCTTAAATAAGCAAATATACTTTTATCTTCTTTTAATATCAACTCAAAATTTCCATAAGATATAATATCATATTCTTTTCTTAATTTGATTAATTTTTGATAGTGATAAAAAATAGAGTTATTATCTTTTAAAGAGCTTTCTACATTAATGGATTTATAATTTTTACATATCTCTATCCAAGGCTCTCCTATGGTAAATCCAGTATTGGTTGAGTTATCCCATTGCATTGGGCTACGGGAATTATCCCTGGATTTTGACTGTAGAATTTTAATTATTTCTTCTTCAGTTTTACCCTCAGATTTTAGTATATTATAAAAATTAATTGATTCCACATCCCTATAAGAATTAATTGTATCATAATAACAATTTGTCATACCAATTTCTTCTCCTTGATAAATATAGGGAGTTCCTCTAAGTAGGTGTATTGATGTAGCTAACATTTTTGCGGATTCCTTATGATATTTTTTATCATCTCCAAAACGGGATACAATACGAGGTTGGTCATGGTTACACCAAAATACTGCATTCCAACCGTTTCCTTCTTCCATTCCAACCTGCCAATGATTGAAGAGATTTTTTAATTTTATAAAATCAAAATCCATTAAGCTCCATTTATCACCGTCTTTGTAATCTACTTTTAGATGATGAAAGTTAAATACCATAGATAATTCTTCTTCTTTAGGATTTGAATATTTAACACAATTATCTATAGTGGTAGAGGACATTTCGCCTACAGTAATTATATCTTTATATTTGCCAAAGGTTTCTTTATTTAGTTCTTTTAGATAGTTATGAATATTAGGTCCATCTGTATAAAATGAGCGACCATCTCCCATATTATCATCCTTATATTCCATTGGTTTTGAGATCACATTAATAACATCGAAGCGAAAGCCTTTTACACCTTTTTTAATCCAAAAATTCACAATATCAAAAACTTCTTTTCTAACTTCTTCATTTTCCCAGTTAAGATCCGCTTGGGTAGAATCATATAAATGTAAGTAATATTCATTAAACTCTTTAACATATTCCCAGGCAGAACCGCCGAACTTGGAGTCCCAATTGGTAGGAAACTGTCCATTTTTAGGTTCTTTAAAAATATAATAATTTTTATACTTTTCATCACCCTTTAGAGCATTTTTAAACCACTTATGTTCTGTGGAGGTATGATTAAATACCATATCAAGCATAATATCAATTTCTCTTTTATTTGCTTCTTTAACTAGTTTATCAAAATCTTCCATGGTTCCAAATAGGGGATCAATGTTACAATAATCTGCCACATCATACCCATTGTCTTTTTGAGGAGAGATATAAAAAGGAGTTAACCATATATAATCTATACCTAATGTTTTTAAATAATCCAATTTAACTGTAATTCCTTTTAAGTCTCCAAATCCATCACCATTAGTATCATTAAAGGATTTTGGGTATATTTGATAGACTACGCTTTTTTTAAAATCTTTCATATAGTTTGCTCCTTTTTTTTACTCCACTTTTTTTTCTTAGAAAAAACAATTGTAAGTATAAATGGTACAACAATAGCTACTAACATTGCTAATGCAAAAGATAACATGTATTGTGGCTTTATAGACAAGATGCCTGGTAGACCACCAACTCCAATTGAATTAGCCATAACATTTGAACCTACTGATATTACTGCGGCTATCGAAGAACCTATCATAGCTGCTAAGAAAGGAAACACATACTTTAGGTTTATACCAAATATAGCTGGTTCCGTTACCCCTAAATAACAGGAAATTGCTGCTGGAATAGATATTTGTTTTTCTTCTTCATTATTTTTATTTAAATAAATCATTGCTAAAACAGCAGAGCCCTGAGCTATATTGGATAGGGCAATCATTGGCCATAAATTAGTTCCACCAAGTTCGGCCATTATTTGCAAATCAATAGTATTTGTCATATGATGTAATCCTGTAATTACTAAAGGTGCATAGGTAAATCCAAATACCGCTGCAAAGAGCCATCCAAAGGTTGAAGTTAAACTTGAATACACTACGTTTGCTATAACTGTACCTATTTTCCAACCCACTGGACCTAAAACAATATGGGCTATTAATACAGTAGGTACTAAGGAAAGAAAAGGTACTACAATCATTGAAATATATTCTGGCACAATTTTACGTACAGATCTCTCTAACCAGGCTAAAAGAAAACCGGCTAGCATGGATGGAATAACCTGTGCCTGATAACCAATCATTTGAATCTTTGCAAAGCCAAAATTCCAAACTGGAATTTTATCGATAGGAGTACTTGAAGCGGCGTAAGCATTCAATAGTTGAGGAGAAACCAAAGTAAGTCCTAATATTATTCCTAAAATCTGTGTGGTGCCCATCTTTTTAGAAATAGACCAAGTTATTCCAACAGGTAAGAAGAAGAAAATTGCTTCACCAATTAACCATAAGAAGGAATGAACTCCTTGCCAAAACTGTGATACTTGTATTAAAGTTTTAGTTCCATTTTCAACTAATTTAATATCTCCAATAATATTACGGAATCCTAATATTAAACCTCCAACTATAAGGGCAGGGATAAGAGGTGTAAATATTTCTGCTAAATTAGACAGTAGTTTTTGCATAAAATTCATATTATTTTTAGCAGCTACCTTGGCTTGATCTTTGCTAACACCATCTACTTCTGATATTTTTACAAATTCATTATAAAATGTTGATACTTCATTACCAACAATAACTTGAAATTGACCGGCCTGTGTAAAAACTCCTTTTACGGATTTAATTTTTTCAATGTTTTTAGCATCAGCTTTCTTAATATCATTTAATACAAAACGCATACGGGTTGCACAATGGGTTACTGCAGAGATATTTTCTTTTCCGCCAATATATTCTAATAATTGCTGTACGTCATTTGAAAACTTAGACATATTATAATCCCCCTTTATTATTTATACTTTCGTAAATATTTTTATCTATTAGAAAGATGTACGTACAAGTTAATATAATTAAATTATATCTTGTACGTACATGCTAGTCAATACGTTTTCATAAATTTTTATTATATTTATTTTTTCTATTAAAGTAAAAACATATACAAATGGAAAATAAGAGAGAAATAGAGTTGAGGGCAGCATTAGCTATACTCTTCTTTTTAAACCATTATCATAAAATCAAAAAACATTAATATTTTCTTGTAGGAAATTTTAATAATAATAGGACTTATCTGGGGTAGTTTAAATAAACCCAAATAAGTCCTTATAATAATAGTACAAATAAATTATTTAATATATGAATTAATTTAAGAGTAGTCATTACATAGTTATAAATTTTTAACTTACATACTGACAATATTATTTTTAATATTATCTTAAAATAGCTTATGGTATATTATGACTAGTTAAATAAATCCTTTAATAGTTTCAGCTCTCTTATAGGCTTTTTCAGTTACTTCCTTTGGATAGCCAATATACTCTAAAAGTCTTATGGCATTTCTTGTATTAGAAACTCCAACCTTTAGCTTATAATCAAAGTTTAATCCATTTTTACTATCAACGGATTCGCTGAAATAATAAAACTCGTAACTATCCTTTAAAATATCTACTAATTCTCTATCATGGGTAGCTACAATAGAAACTGTTCTTCCATTTTGAAGATAAGAAAGTATTTCTGCTGACATAGCTATTCTCTCGATAGGATTTGTTCCTCTAAATATTTCATCTATAGGGCAGAATACAGGTAAATCTTTTTCTAGCGCTTTAACTATTCTAAGTATTCCTTCTGCTTCAGCCATATAGTAACTTTTTCCCTTTGATAGATCATCATTAGGACTAATAGAGGATACTATATTAAAAAAGGAAGCTTTATATTCTTTAGCTAATGCAAAATAAAAGGTTTGTGATAATAGTATGTTTATACCTAGCATCCTTAAAAATGTTGATTTACCAGACATATTTGTACCTGTAAGTACTATTCCTTTATCTTTAATAGAAATAGAATTTGATACTGGTTTATCTAAAAGGGGATGAATACCTTCTTTAATATCTAAGGAAACTTCCTCTGTAAAAATAGGATTTACATAGAATTCATTTAAGTTTTTTTGATATCCAGATATGGATAGTAATACTTCTAATTCACCTAAAATATAAAATATATCCATTATGTATTCTTTTTTTTCTTTTAAAGCTCCAGATACTTTATAATAGGCACATTCTTCTACTAAAAATAGCACGGATATAACTTCGAAAAAGCCTTGCCACATATTTACAAAGCCTATTAAGAAAGTACTTCTATCCACATCTTTAACCTGTTTAAGATTATGGTCTATATTATCTACATAATGCCTAAGTTCATTGTTTTTTATACTAGATATTTTTTTAGCTGTTTTTATAATTTCCCTTAAATATATTATTCCTCTAGATTTTATTGTGTTTCTTTCCATATGATTAACAATCATATTTAAAATTGCAGAGCCAGCTATATATTTAGCATAGCTTTCATTTACAAATACGGTAAGCAAAACAGCTATTAAAGGGAATATTTTTCCTAATAGTGTATATAAATAATATTTTATTTTATTTACTACTAGCTCACTTTCTATCATGTCTAAGAAAGTATTTTTTCTATCTCTACCTAATTGGTAGTATGTAATCAAAAGCTTCTCTCTTAATTTTACATCTTCTTTAAATAACTGGATTAACGTATTCCTATCCTTTAATTTTTCCTCATCCTTTAAGGGATTTCTAAGCATATAATATAAAACAGATTCCCCTAAAGTACTAGAGTTTCTATCTAATTTTCCATAAATCCTATCCATATCCATATCAGACCAGGTTTCATCATCAATGGTATAATCCTGTTTTTCTTTCATATCAAAAAATTTTCTTATATTCTTAAATTTTCTGTCTTTTTCATCACCTTCTTCATATTGTATTTTTGCCCAATTTAAAGCTACTTTTTTATTCAATTTTGTTCTCCTTTCAATATGAAATATAAAAATTTTATATAATAATATTTTAACATGTATTTTATGACTTAATATTAGTTTTTTACATTTTATATTAAATATTTCTTAAAATCTATTAAAATCTTTAATTTACTATATAAGATTAGACTTTATTAAGTTGTTACCATTTGGAGATCTTTATGCGCATATTCTTATAATTTTACAAAAAGAATTATTAAGAATATGGGGAGATAATGAAATTTAGTATAATCCCTTTTAGAATTATATATATAGTATTTTTATTTTAGTTATATTTTTTGTAGCTAATCAGTTATTGTGTTTAAATAAAATTTTTTATAAAAAGCATGTAATTATTGGCCTTCAAAGGGATAATAACTGTTAATTAATTTCTTAAAATATTGACATAAATCCTTAAATATGTTATATAAAAAGTAGCCGTTAGCACTCGCTAGGTTAAAGTGCTAACAATTATGCTACATAAGATTACAATAAATACATAAAAGTGTATTTGTAGTTTTTATTCTGAAGGGAGAGACTGATATGGAAACTAAACAATTTAAAGCGGAATCTAAAAGACTTTTAGATCTTATGATTAACTCAATTTATACTCATAAGGAGATTTTTTTAAGGGAACTTATTTCCAATGCTAGTGATGCTATTGATAAAATTTATTACAAAACTCTAACAGATGATTCCTTAAAATTCAAAAGGGATGATTACTATATTAAAGTAATTTCTGATAAGGAAAATAGAATATTAAAAATTGCTGATACTGGTATTGGTATGACAAAGGAAGAGCTTGAGAATAATCTTGGGATTATAGCTAAGAGTGGATCTTTGCAATTTAAAAAAGAAAATGAAGTAAAAGAAGGCTACGACATAATAGGTCAATTTGGTGTAGGCTTTTATTCAGCTTTTTTAGTATCTGATGATGTTACAGTTATAAGTAAAGCCTTCGGCAGTAATGAGGCTTACAAGTGGAATTCAAAGGGAGCTGAGGGTTACACTATAGAACCTTGTGAAAAGGAATCCTATGGTACAGAAATTATACTTAAAATTAAAGATAATACAGAAGAAGAAAACTATGATGAGTTTTTAGATGAATATACATTAAAATCTATAATCAAAAAATACTCTGATTTTATTAGATACCCAATAAAAATGGATTTAACAAAGACAAAACCTAAAGAGGACAATAAAGAAGAATTTGAAGAATACAAAGAAGAAGAAACTATAAATAGTATGGTTCCTATTTGGAGAAAAAATAAAAATGAGCTAAAAGCGGAGGATTATGAGAACTTTTATGCTGAAAAGCACTATGGCTTTGATAAACCAATAAAATATATTCATACTAGTGTTGATGGTATAGTAAGCTACAATGCAATCTTATTTATTCCAGAAACAACACCTTATGATTTCTATACAAAAGAATATGAAAAAGGTTTAGAGTTATACTCAAACGGCGTTTTAATTATGAATAAGTGTGGAGACTTATTACCAGACTATTTTGGTTTTGTTAAAGGTATAGTAGATTCTGAGGATTTATCTCTTAACATATCTAGAGAAATACTACAACATGATAGACAACTAAAGCTGATTGCTAAAAACATAAAAACTAAAATCAAAAATGAATTAGAAAGTTTATTAAAGAAGGAAAGAGATAAATACGAAAAATTTTATGAATCCTTTGGCAGACAATTAAAATATGGTGTTTATAGTGATTTTGGAAGTAACAAAGATGTACTACAGGATTTATTAATGTTCTATTCCTCTAAAGAGAAAAAGATGGTTACTTTAGATGAATATGTTTCTAGAATGCCAGAGGACCAAAAATATATTTATTATGCTGTAGGGGAATCTAATGAAAGAATTGAAAAACTTCCACAAATAGAAGGAGTATTAGATAAAGGCTATGAAGTACTATACTTTACAGATGATATAGATGAATTTGCTATTAAAATGCTTATGAATTATAAAGAGAAAGAATTTAAATCTGTATCAAGTGGTGACTTAGGTATAGAAGGTGAGGAAAAAGAAAATACATCTAGCTCCCAGGATAAAGAAAACAAAGAGTTGTTTGAATCTATGAAGGATATTTTATCAGGAAAAGTTAAAGATGTTAGAGTCTCAAAAAGATTAAAGAATCATCCAGTATGCTTAGCAAATGAGGGTGAGCTTTCAATTGAAATGGAGAAAGTATTAAATGCTATGCCTAACAATGAAAACATAAAAGCAGATAAAGTTTTAGAAATAAATATAAATCATGATGTATTTAAGTCACTAAAAGAAGCTTACGAAGGGGATAAAGATAAACTTAAATTATACACAGATTTATTATACAATCAAGCCTTACTTATAGAAGGATTAACAATAAATGATCCAGTAGAATTTACAAACAATATTTGTAAAATAATGAAATAGATATATCTATTTAGAAAAGGTTTTTAGATAATATTAACATAAAAATTTATAATATAAATAATATCTAAAAATTAATATATATTATTATGTTTATTTGAATTTTTGGATGATTTATCTTATGTCTAGCCACTGTAAGACTTCCATGGTATTATGTAAAAGTCATTATCACTATTGGATATTTGCTTTTTTATAAACATGGAAGATAACAGTGGCAAGGCCTTAGATAAGGAATTCTAATCTTTAGATGGAAGAAAACACTTTTCGCAAAATTATATTTAATTTTCTAATAATTTTATAGTAAGTTATTTTTAAAATCAAAGGTTTCATCATATATTCTATTTATGAAAAAACATTTCTTTATAAAATATTTAAAATATTTAAAAAATTTTAACATAAATATTAAAAAATCCTTAAAATTTATATGTTATAATTAAATATCCCAATGTGAGAATATAAATATTTATTCTAATTAATCTCTGTTTTCATTTCACTTTTTTATTAATCAAAGACATAAGAATGAATAAACATAAAGGTTGGAGGTAGTGTATGAATGTTTTATTAATTTCTGGTGTGATTTTGTTTCTATGTGTAATTTCAAGTAAAGTTTTATATAAGTATGGTATACCTACACTTATTATATTTCTTGCAATAGGTATGATAATGGGTTCTGAAGGCTTAGGTGGGATTTATTTTGATAATTCTCAATTAGCTAGTCAGCTATGTAATTTTGGGTTTTTATTTATTATGTTTTCAGGTGGATTTGAAACAAACTGGAAAACCGCAAAACCTATTATTTTTCCATCTACAGTTCTTGCTACCATTGGAGTAGCTTTAACAGCTTTTCTTATAGGTATTTTTGCTCATCATTTTCTTGGCATGACTTTTCTTGAAGGAATGCTACTTGGTTCTATTATCTCCTCTACGGATGCAGCGTCTGTATTCTCTATTTTGCGTTCTAAAAATTTAAATCTAAAAAACAATTTAGCTCCCATGCTAGAAATGGAAAGCGGTTCAAATGATCCAATGTCATATATGTTGACTACTATCTTTTTAGGCGTTATAACAGGTAATGAACATAATATAGTAATACTTCTTACAACACAAATATTAATAGGAGTTTTGGTTGGCCTTTTAATAGGGAAAATTTCCTTGTGGTTAATGAACAAAATAAATCTTGATATTGAAGGACTTTATTCTGTTTTAGCAATTAGTATAGCTTTATTATCTTATTCTATAGCCAATGTAACTATGGGAAATGGATTTTTAGCAGTTTACATTACAGGATTAGTTATGGGAAATGGTAAGCTTGTGAACAAGGTAAGTTTAGTTCGCTATTTCGATGGTATATCTTGGCTTATGCAAATTCTACTATTCTTTACTTTAGGATTATTAGTTTTCCCATCTCAATTATTAGGGGTAGCGTTAAAGGGAACTGTAACTGCAGCTTTTATTATATTTGTAGCACGTCCAATAGCAGTATTTCTTGTATTAACATTATTTAAAAAACCTATAAAAGATATGCTACTTGTGTCTTGGGTTGGA
Organism: Clostridium sporogenes; assembly: GCF_001889325.1. Taxonomy (NCBI): domain Bacteria; kingdom Bacillati; phylum Bacillota; class Clostridia; order Eubacteriales; family Clostridiaceae; genus Clostridium; species Clostridium sporogenes. The sequence goes on from NZ_CP013243.1 coordinate 44,324, forward strand.
TTCCGTGGTGTGGCATCTATTGTTTTTGCTACTTATCCATTAATGGCAGGACTTCCAGTAGCAGATGAAATATTTAATATAGTATTCTTTGTGGCTTTAGTATCTGTTTTAGTTCAAGGAACACTATTTGTTCCTATAGCTAAGAAGCTTAATCTAGTAGGAGAGGAAGAAACAGTACTTAAAACTTTTAATGATTATGAAGAGTTTGCAGTGGAATTATTAGAAGTTAATATTGATAAAAACAGTAAGATGATAGGTAAAGCTATAGAGGATATGAACATTCCAGGAGATGTTTTAATAATTATGATTAGAAGAGGGGAAAAAATCATTACGCCTAATGGATCAACTGTAATTAAAGCTAATGATACCATTGTATTTTCAGCAGAAGATAAAAATAAGTTATTAAAGATAGACGAAAAATTAAAGCTTGCATAGTAAGCTTTGATTTTTTCATATTTTAATGCTTTAGATTCGTAATTGAGAGTAATTTAAAATTAATGTTAATTGTGATAAATAAATCATATGGAACACTTGAAACAAGTTCTTAGAATTTTTTAGTGCTCCATAGAAATTACTAAAATATATAGTAAATTTTAAGAAAAGTTCATTATAACATTTACATTGTTTTTTAGGATATAATCTCATTGAAACCTTTTCCATGTATTATGTTATTTGAAATTAACAAAGGGTATAATTTTTTTATTAAGATTATCATTACAAGTAGTGTACACTTTATGATAAAAAGAAGGATCTTTTTCTTTGCAATTTAAAGCTTTCATATAGTCAGATATAGCATTTTCATAGCTTTTCATTTTATAATACATAGTTCCTCTATTTAAGTAAATATTTTTATTTTCAGGTTTGAGTTTAAGAGCATTGGTATAATCTTTTATAGAAGGAGAATATTTTTTTAAATTATAGTAAGCAAAAGCTCTATTTTCGTAGGCTTCACTATCTCTCGAGTCTTCATGTATAGTTTTTGTAAATTCAATGGCTGCTCTTTTATAATCTTCTATTTCGAGGAAAACCATACCCCTATTAAAATATATGTTTTTATAATGTTTATCTATGAAAACTAACTTATCTAAGTCCTGCAGGGCTTTATCATAATCTTTTATTAAATAATATACAATAGCTCTATTATTGTAACAATCTTTATCTTTAGGATCTAATTCTAAAATTTTGCTATAATCCTCTATAGATTTATTATATTCTTCTAATTCTTTATATAATTCAGCTCTATTAAAATAAGCATCTATAAAAGAAGGCTTTAGTTTTATTGAAATGGTGTAAAATTTAATTTTTTCTTTTATATCCGAAGAATAGTAGCCATTAGAAAAAAACTTTTCCGCATCATGTTCATATTTTTCCCTTTGCAAGTTTTCTTTTGACCATTTAAACTCATTAAAATTTATACATTTCATAAGTAAATAAATCCTCCCCAAACTTTTTTCACTCAACTTTATTCTATGCATGTTTTTATATAAGGATAATGGAATATTTTAATATATAAAATAATTATAGTTAAGGCATTAGTGTATATGAAAAATAAATATAGCTTAATTAAATTGAAAAAAGTGTCTATAATAAGAATTATTAAAATTTCATAGGGATATTGATGGCCTTTAAATATAAATAATAAGAACAATATTTTATATATTAATGTTTGTTATAAATACAAAAACCAAAATACAGAAGTTATAACAAAGCTCTGTATTTTGGTTTTTATTATGTAGTAGATCCACCGCAGCTTGATCCACTACCAGCAGTACAAGCATAGCAATGGTTTCCTAAAGAAATTTGGCGTTTTTCAATAGGATTACCTTTTAGCATACTAATATGATTTTTACCATTAACAGTCCATCCCAATGTCTGGTTGAAATCACAATCATAAAGTTTTCCATCCCAAGCGATAGAAAGTTGATTTCTACACATCATATTTTCTACAGTTGATGAGTTAAAACTATTTGAAAGTCTTTGCATATATCCTTCTAAGTTATTACTTCTTTTAAGAAATGCTCCAAAACGACCTACAGGATTATTAGTAATTGTAAATAAATTATTGAATGTTATTCCATATTCATTTTTTAATTTTTGTTTATATTCTAATTCTAGGGATTTTTGAGGTGGTGGTAAAAATGCTCCACCTGGATTGTATACAAGATTTAAAACTAGAGATTCATCTTTACCATATCCTAGCTTGTTTAATTTTTTTAATATATTAATACTTTCATCAAAAACTCCTTCACCACGCTGTCTATCTGCATCTTTAGCACTATAATAGGGAAGGGAACATACCACTTCTACCTTATTTTCGGCATAAAATTCTAGTAAATGTTTATATTTTTCCTCTCCTAATATAACTAAATTTGAGCGTACAATAACCTTAGCTCCTATTTTTATAGCTTCTTTAACAAGCCATTCAAAATTAGGATTCATTTCTGGAGCTCCTCCCGTAATATCTAAAATAGAAAAATTATTTTTTTTAAAAACCTGTAGACAATCTTTCATAGTTTCTAAATTCATAATTTCTGTACGGCTTGGACCTGCTTCTACATGGCAATGTTTACAGGCTAAATTACAAAGCTTTCCAATATTTATCTGCATTGTTGTTAAGGATTTATTAGTTTTGCAAAAATCTTTATTAGTTACTTTGCTTTCAAAGCTAGGAATACAATTTAATTTTTCTAAATAACTTTTATTATTCATATCTTACTCCCTTTAAAGTTCTAATTTATTTGCTACATTTTTCATTTGAACACCATGAACTAAAGTAGCGCCTCCACGAATTGCAGCGGCTACATGAATTGCCTCCATCATTTGTTCTTTATTTACACCCTGTTCTAAACAAGTTTGGGTATAAGAATCTATGCAATAAGGGCATTGTAATGCGTGTGCTACTGCTAAAGCTATAATCGCTTTTTCACGGGCAGTTAAATTACCTTCTTTAAAAACCTCACCATAATATTCAAGAAATTTTCCCCATAATTCAGGTGCATCTTCTCCAATTGTTCCAAACTTTCCAAGGTCCTGTGGATCATAATAAGTATTCATTGTATATCCTCCTTTAGGTTTTTAAAATAATTTAAAATATTAAATTTAGCTATAACTATATATTTTTATAAATAGTTTATATATTAATTATTTTATGTATATAGTTATAGTTACTAAAATTATCCAAAATAGTGTTGATTTTTAGTCCATAATCACAATTATTGTATATGCCTGTTTAATTTGTGTCAAATAGAAAAACTTAATACATTAATTCTTTTGTATTACTATATATTATTAATATTTTACAATAATTTTCATTATTCGAACTTTTATTATGTATGGCAAATAGAGTATATGATATAATAAAATCATGAAAATTTTCTAGTTTGCTACAAATAAGGAGGCTAAATAAATGAATGAACAACAAGTTTTAAAAGCTTTTTCAGAAGGGTTTGATTGTTCTCAAGTAGTTCTAAGCAGTGTAGCTAAAGATCTGGGTATAGATGAGATTACGGCTAAAAAGGTATCAGCATGTTTTGGCGGAGGAATGTTTTGTGGAAGCACTTGTGGAGCAGTAACTGGAGCGCTTATGGCCATAGGATTAAAATATGGTCATAGTATGGCAGATACTCCTGATGTAAAAGAACAAAATATTGCTAAGTTAATAGAATTTAGAGAAAAATTTTTGGAAAAATATGATTCAGTTATATGTAAAAATCTTTTAGGGTATGACCTTACGAATTCTGAAGATATGAAAAAAATTCAAGAAGAACAATTGCTAACTACATTTTGCCCCAAATTAGTATCAGATGTAATTTCTATTTTAAAAGGGGTTTTATAGCATAAATAATCTTATAAATTTATATTAAGTAGTATATGTATGAATGTTCTTTTTAATTTGGATAATTTTTAGCCATTGGAATATTTTTTTACATAAAAATTAAAGATGGTAAAAAAATGAATGAAGAATTTAAGAGAATATTGTTAAAGATCAAAAGAGGATAAATTAGAATCTAATGCATCAGCTTTTGCTTATAATAAAAGAGTTAAAGTATAAAAAAGTTGTTTTTACACTTTAACCTTTAATATTTTGATTTTCTATATTTTAATATAGGTTTATTAATAAATTATGTATATGTATTTAAAATTTTAGTTATATATTAGAAGATAAATTTTCTGCTTTAGATTATTATTCTATAAAAAAGTAAAATTTAAAAATTATATGCTTATGAATTAGGTTGGAGTAATTTTTTATCTTTTTTGCTCTTTTCTCTCCAAGCAAATAGGGCGATTAAAGTGGAAAAAATTATATTGTAAATTATATATATAGGCATTATTTTTCCTAAAATTTTTTTTGAATTAGTTATATTTCCATAGGAAAATGATATTATAATCATTAAAGGAATAGTTAATAGCAGGATTACTCTTTCATCTATTTTTTTAGTTAGCTGGCTTAATTCATGAACAGCAATAAAATAACCATTACATATAGTTTTAAACATAGTTAAACTCCATAGGGACATGAATATATATCTAAAGGAATTTATTACTGGTATCATTATAGCCTCAGTAATAGTAACAATTGGCCATATAAATTGTAAGCTAGCACCTATGCCTAAATAAAGTATGTCTGTTATGGTAAACAGAAAATATACTAAAGTTATAAAAATAATACTTTTTAATCCACATTTTTTAATTTTGTTACTATCCTTTAAAAAAGGATATATTAATAAGATCATTTCTATTTGAGTATAGGAAAAAACAGTTTCTTTTACCCCTTTTATTATATTCAATACTCCACTTCCTAAATATGGTTTTAAATTTATAATATTTGCATCCTTTATAGCTACTAAAGGTATGAAAAAAATAATAATGGTTGAAAAAAATATAATTTCATTTAATTTCCCTATAGTTTTAGTTCCCCCATATATAGCATAGGCTATGATACAATACATAACAATTAGCATAGACCACTTATTTAAAAATTGAACCACATAAATATGCAATACATTAGATACATCTGATGCTACTTTTGTAGATATAATTATAAAATGTAAAATAAAAATTAAATTTAAAATAGTTCCTAGTATTTTCCCAAAAAATTTTTTGCTCAGCATAAGCATATTTTCTTTTGGATAATTTTTGCCTAAATAATTTGCTATAAATACTATATATAAAGGGTAAACAGATCCTAACAAAACAGATATCCACCCATCTTGTTTTGAGATTTTTATAACATCATTTGGTAGACTTAAAATGCCTACACCCATCATGGATCCTATTAAAATTAGAGTGAATTGCATTTCTGTCAATTCATTATCTCTATTAATGTTCATAAAATATCCTCCTAGTTTACTATAAAGCAGAATATTTTTAATTAGTAGTCTCCTCTGCCTTGACTATCCACTTTAACTTTTACATTAACTTTTATTTCAGAGTTTAATACTTCCTTATTCCAATCTACACCAGTTTCTCTTCCATATTTAGCCGCAGCAATATTTCCTAATTCTAATACATCTACTTTGCAACTATCTTTCATTTTGCTTATAAAATGTGTACATTTTTTTTCTACAGACTCTTCCATATCCTTTTCAAATTTTTTTAATACCTTAGGATCAGTATTCAAATTTTTATATAATTGATTAGATATAATAGGTCCCTTGAGGGTAATATTTATTATAAATTTATATTTATTACCTTCTTTATAACATTTGACCTTTTTTTTAGCTTGTGGATAATAATTTATATATTCCTTAGAGTTTTTCTGAATAGTTAAAATACCCTTTCCCTTATTTTCTCTTAATAAGTTTAATACTTTTACATCTTCAATATCAAATTTTTTTACCATTTTAGTTTTATTAAAAATAGCTACACCTGTTATTTTTAATTCATCTTCTACAATATCTAAATAGGGTATAACTGGATTTTTTCCCTCAGAGCTAGACTTTATAATAAAATCCATCAAGCTATATTTCTCTGAAAAGAAATTAAATTTATTTAAATGTTCTACTAATGTACCAACATATTCCTCTGTGCCACTATATTTTTTTACTTCATACTCCATAATATCCTTTGCTGTACCAGCACAGACTACCATTTTAGCATTATCATTTACTAAAGGATTATTAAGCAATATATCTATTATATTGCTTATTCCAAATCTAGCAGCTTTTTCACTAATAATCAGGGACTTTTCTAGTCCTAATATAAATTCTTTACTAGCTTGTAGCTGTCTTTTGTTTCTAGTTTCCCCTAAATTTATTGCCTTTGAAGTTACTAATTGGCTTTCATTGGGTATTTTACTTTCTGAAAAATAAGTTCTCAGGGGCACACTATACAATACTTGGTCCCCTTTTTTTTCTAATATGTCATAACCTATGCTATTGGGAAGATTTAGTTCTTCTACCACAGTCCCTCTTTTTCCTATTAAATTAACAATTATAATTAAAACAAAAGAAACTCTTATTATTATTTTCATTTTATTTTTCATTTTCATCACCTTTTCCTAAAGCTACTAATAAAGCAGTAATAGAAATAAATATAATATTAAAAATTACATAGGGTGGGAAAATTTTATCTAAAAAATTTCTCCTCATAACTGGAATACCGTATAAACTTGATCCTATAATCATTATAGGATAGAGTAGTATTGCCCAGCTTTTTCTACTAAGTTTATTAAATATTTTATTTAATCCATGAGCAAATAAATAATAATGTACAGATATACATTTAAACATAGTCATAGTCCATAGAGATAAAAATATATAGCTAAAAGAATTTATTACAGGAATTGTTATACCTCTAGATATGGTTATAACTGGCCATAAAAATTTATCAGCGGCACCAATTCCTAAATATAATATAGTAAGTAAAGTATATAAAGTATATAAAATTGTAATGAAGGATATACTTTTAAGACCTATTTTTTCTAGTTTTGCATTTTCATGTACAAGGGGGTATAATATAAGAAGCATTTCTGTTCCTGAGTAGGCTATAATGGTTTTTTGTGTAGCCTTTATAATATTTTTTACTCCACCGCCCAGAACTGGTTGTAGATTTAGTATATCAGCCCTTTTTATTGAAAAAACAGGTATTAAAAATACTATAAAGGTAATATAAAACAATACTTCATTTAATTTTCCTACTGTTTTAGTTCCTCCATAAACAGTATAAGCAGCTCCCAAAAACAATAGAGATAATATATTCCAGGAATTTAAAAAACTCACCATATAATTTCTTAGAACATTATTTATACCTGCGGCTACATCTGTAGCAATGAGAAAAAAAAATGATATAAATATTAAATTTAATATGTTTCCCAAGATCTTTCCATAAATTTTTTTGCTCAAATCTAGAATATTTTTTTTAGGGTGTTTTTTTCTTATATAAATTGCTATAAATACAACATATGTTGGATAAATCATTCCTAAAAAGGCAGCTATCCAAGCGTCTTGTTTAGCTATTTTTATTGGATCTAAAGGTAAACTTAGTAGGGTTATTCCAATTAGGCTACCTATAACCATAAAGGTTAACTGACTTTCAGTTAAGGCATCCTCTTTATTGTTCATCATTATTTTTCCTCCTAAACAAATCTCTAAAATTACTTTGTCTAGTTGGATTTGAATTAGGGATAATTTTTGGACGCTTATTCATTTTATAAACAGGACTTCTTACAAATATATCCTTTAGGTCACTTTTATATATTTTAAAATAGGGTACTCCATAGCTTTCTAAAGTACATAAATAAGCTATTAAAAAAAACCAGCCTATTGTAATGCCAAACATGCCTAAAAAATTTCCTAAAAATAGCATAGGATAAGTTATTAATCTTATAGAAATAGACATTTCATAGTTAGGTATTAAAAAAGTAGCTACTGTAGAAATTCCTACCACAAGTAAGGTAGTGGAACTAACTATTTTTGCTTTTAATGCTGCATCGCCAATTATAATACCACCAACCACACTTAAGGTTTGACCTATCTTAAAAGGTAGCCTTAAACCACCTTCTCTTAAGAAGTCTATAATTATATTCATAGACAATATAGACATAAAAGGAGTTAAAGCTATTCCTTTTCTTGATTCAATAATGGCACCTATGAACTTAAAGGGAATTAATTCTGGATTAAATTTTATTAAAGTTATGTAAACAGCCGGTAAGGTTATAACTATAAAAGTCGCGATATACCTTAATATTCTATTAAAAGAAGATATCACTGTCCTTTGAGCATAATCTTCAATTGCTTCAAAAAATTCAAAAAATACTGCTGGTACTGTTACTACGAAGGGCGTTCCATCAGCAATAATAGCAATTCTACCTTCAAGTAGGTGAGCTTCTACTACATCTGGTCTTTCTGTAAAATAACCCTGTGGAAATATACTATAAGGGTTATATTCTATAAATTGTTCTAGCATACCAGTACCTACAAAGCCATCTACATCTATTAAGCTTAATCGTGATTTTATATCAGCAACTATATTTTTATCTGCTATATTATCAATGTACATTAACACTACATCCGTTTGACTTCTTCTCCCAATAACTAATTTTTCTTCTACTAAATTATTATCCCTTATTCGTCTTCTTAATAGGCTTATATTGGTTTCTAATTTTTCTATAAAACTTTCTCTAGAAGATCTTACAGAAGTTTCATTGATAGGGTCTGAAATGTTTCTATAACTTCCACCAGTAGTATCTAGAACTATAAATTTTGATTTTTCTGGTACAATGAGGATTGTTTTTCCTCTTTTTAAATGAAAAACAACATTATTAATATTCTCTTCTAAAGAGGTATTGCTAAGAGATATATATTTTTTGCAAAGATATTCCTCTAAGTTATTTACAATGCTTAAATCATCTTCTATATTAAACATTAAAGGTTTAAGAATATCTCTATCTATAGTTTGGTTATTAACTAATCCATTTATATATATTAAAGCTGCCTCCATGTTGGAAGTTTTGCATATTATAAACTCTTTTATTATTAAATCATTTTTTTCTCCAACTAAAGTTTTAATAGAGTCAATTTTATCTTGAAGTGAATCTAGGTTTTTATTTTTCATAATACCTCACCCCTTTATAAGAAATATTATACATAAAATAATTATTCCCTTAGGATAAAGCAACTATACAAAAAATATAATTCAATTTTTATCACATTTTCCTAAGACTACTAATAGAGCAGTAATACCAATAAATAATATGTTGTAAGGTATATAATAATTAAATATTTTTTCTATTAAACTTTGCCTAACAGTGGGACCGTCGTATAAACTTGATTCTATAATCATTATAGGATAGAAGATTATTATCCAATTTTTTCTGCTAATTTTTTTAAATACCTTATCTAAACCATAAGTAAAGATGTAGTAATATATAGAAATACATTTAAACATGGTCATAGTCCATAGAGATAAAAAAATATATTTAAATGAATTTATTACAGGAACTATTATACTTTGAGTTATGTTGATAACAGGCCATAAAAATTTTTGTGATGCATTAATTCCAAGATATAATATGGTACTCAAAGTATATAGAGTATATAATATTGTTGTAAATGTTATACTTTTTAAAGCTGGTTTTTTTATTTTCACATCTTGATTTATAAAAGGATAGAATATCAATAATATTTCAAAACCTGAATAAGAAATGGCGGTCTCTTTAACACCTTTTATAATGTCTTTTATTCCTGTTCCAAGCACTGGTTGTAAGTTTGTTATGTTTGCATTTTTTAAAGAAAAAAGAGGGATTAAAAAAACTATAAAGGTAGCATAAAATAATAGTTCACTTATTTTTCCTATTACTTTTATGCCCCCATAAGAAGCATAAGCTACAAATAAAAATAGTAAACTTGCTAGATTCCAATAGCTTAGGAAAGGAACCATATAAATTTTTAATATATTGTTTATTTCTGCAGCAAGGTCTGTAGCTATTATAAAAAAGAATAATAAAAATATTAAATTTAATATATTTCCAAGTATATTACCATAAATTTTTTTGCTTAAATCTAAAATATCTTCTTTGGGGTGCTTTTTTCTTATATATATGGTTATAAAGGTAATATATAAGGGATAAAGTGCCCCTAATAGTACAGATATCCAGCTATCTTGTTTTGCTATTTTTACTACATAGTTTGGTAAGCTTAATATTCCTACACCAATCATACAGCCTATAAGTATAAGGGTTAGCTGATGCTCGGTTAAAAAATTTTCTTCATTATTAACCATTATTTTCCCTCCTAAACAAATTTTAAAATTTGCTTTATCTAGTTGGGTTTGAATTAGAGATAATTTATGACCTTTTGTCCATTTCCAAAATAGGAATTCCTATAAATATAGCTTTCAAATCATTTCTATGTATTTTAAAATAGGGTACTCCATAGTTTTTTTAAGTGCATAAATAGGCTATTAAAAAAAGCATCCTATTGTAATTCCAAACATACTTAAAAAATCAACTAAAAATAACATAGGATATTTTATTATTAAATTATTTTTTTCCGACTAAAGTCCTAATAGAGCTAATTTTATCTTCAAGTGAATTTAAGTTTCTATTTTTTATAAATATCTCACATATTTATAAGAAATATGATACATGAAATAATTATTCCCTTATAACAAATCAACTATACAACAAAAGATAATTATATTTTCTATGGCATTTTCTATAAAATCAGAACTAGAAATTATAAAAGAATTGTCAGAGGAAGCTAGGAAAGTTAATACAATTCATAAAATTAGATGGACTTGTTCCTAAGGATAGTGAAATAGAAATACTAGGAGCAAGCAGTGATCATCTATTATTAGATTTAATGAAATGCAAAAACCAATACAAAATAGGGGATACTGTGGAGTTTAATATGAATTATGGATGTTTACTTACAGCTATGACTTCTGAATATGTAACTAAATATAGTAAATAAATACCATTTATTAAAAGTCAATACTTATTAGAATTTCTTATAATTACATATTAAACCATAAATCTTTCTTATTAGACAAAATATTTAATGTTTACTAATATTATAATGAACCTTATACAAATTAATAATTGGAGGAGATATAATATGAAACAAACTTTAAAATTAAAAGAAATTGTAGTAATGGCTATGCTAAGTGCTCTTATGGGAGTTGTTTTTATGGGCTTAGACAGCGTTTATCAGCCTCTTACTACTATAGCAGGTCCCTTAGGAGGAGATATTATATATGGAGTATATTTAATATCAGCTTTATTATCAATGTATATAGTTAGAAAACCAGGTGCCGGTGTTATCGGATCTCTTTTTACAGGATTAGTAAATTTATTAATGGGAAGTCCTTACGGAATACATATAATTGTTGCATCTTTGCTTCAAGGTGCTGGTGTTGAAATAGCTGTAGCAATTAAAAAATATTCAAAATTTTCTTATTTCCAAATGTCTATTGCTTCAATATTAGCAATGATTCTTGTAACAATGAGAGATTACTTTATTTTTGGTTTTAGCCTTTATCCTAAACTTATACCAATAATGATTACTATTAGAGTAGTTAGCTCAATTATCTTTGGAGCCGGCCTTTCAATAGCTTTAGGAAAAGCTTTAAAATCTACAGGTGTTCTTAATGATTTTAAAATTAGTAGAGAGAGTGAATCTTAAGAGTGTTTGAAATAAAAAATTTAAATCTTTCTTTTCATGAGAATTATAAGGTTTTTAAAGATATAAATATCAAAGTAAAAAAGAATAGAGTCACCCTTCTTACTGGTAAAAGTGGATGTGGTAAAAGTTCATTACTTATGTGTATTACTGGAGTTATACCGGATATTATAGAGGGGAATATTAATGGTGAAATTATTTATAAAGGTAAAAATATAGAAAAGAAAGGTGTAAAAGCTGTTTCAGGAGAAATTGCATATATGTTTCAAGATCCAGATAGTGAGTTGTGTACATTTACAGTTGAAGACGAAATAGCCTTTGGACTTGAAAATATAAAAATAGAACCATCTCATATGGATCATACTATTGATAAAGTTTTAAAGCTAACAGGTATAAAGCATCTTAAGAAGCGACAATTAAATCACCTTTCAGGGGGAGAAAAACAAAAAGTTGCTTTAGCTTCTATATTAGCATTGGATCCTGAAGTAATTTTAATGGACGAACCCACTGCAAATTTAGATCCTAAATCTACTATTGAAATAATCAACCTTATAAAAGACCTTAGGGATAACTTTGGAAAAACTATATTGATTGTTGAACATAAAATAGATGAATTCAGTGAAATAATAGATGATGTAATTTGGTTTGAAAAAGACCAGGCTAAGAATATAGATAAGGAGTCCTTTATACAATCCTATAAAAGTGAATCCTGTATTCCCACTGTTAATAGAAAACAATCAAATAAAGAAAAAGTATTAGAGGCTAAAGGAATATATTTTTCTTATAATAAAAATATTAAAGTGCTAAAGAATGTAAACTTTTCATTACATAAAGGAGAAATAGCAGCAATTATTGGGCCTAATGGGGCTGGGAAATCTACTCTATCAAAAATATTAATGGGATTATTAAAAGCAGAAAAGGGAGATATATTAGTAAAGGATATAAACATAAAAAATATAAATCCACGAGAATTGGGAGAACATATGGGACTTGTGTTTCAAAATCCTGAGCATCAATTTATTAAAATGACCGTTGAAAAGGAAATGGCATTAAGTCTAGAAATAAGAAAGCAAAATTCAGAAATAATAAAAAACACCGTAGACTCATATTTGTCCATGTTTGATTTAGATAATCATAGGTTATCTAATCCATTTTCTTTAAGTCAAGGTCAAAAAAGAAGATTAAGTACAGCCAGCATGATGATAAATGGACAATCTATATTAATTTTGGATGAACCAACCTATGGGCAAGATAGAAGTAATCTTAAGGAATTAATAAATTTATTATATAAAATAAACAGTGAAGGTACATCTATTCTTATGATAACTCATGATATGGATATGGTTTTAAACTGTTGTAATAGAGTAATATATTTGGAAAATGGAGAAGTAAAATATAAAGGCTCACCAAAAAATATGAAAGAGAATATTTTTACCTAAAAAGAAGGAGAAAATATGACTAAAAAAAATTATTTTATAGATAACATGAATCCATTTTTAAAATTACTTATTCTTATAGCAATAACTATAATAGGATCTTTAGATTTTAAGCCTTATGCTTCCAGTATTTTGATTATAAGTGGAATTATAATTGCTTCTATTTTTAGTAGTTTAAGTATCTTAGAAATATTAAATTCTGTTAAAGGCTTTATAATAATGTCAATAACTTTTATGTGTGTTATTTTAGCTGTAAGATATATTAGTGGAGAACCCCTTAAGGTTGTTGCCGTATTAGGATTAGGCTTTAGAATAATATTAATAAGTATTTATACTTCCATCTTTGTAAAAACAACGGATCCTACAGAGTTTGTTATGTCTTTGATAAAATATTTTAAGATGCCTCCTAAGATAGGATATGCTTTTTTAACTGCCTATAGATTTCTTCCTACTTTTAAAGATGAGCTTCAAACCATAAAATATGCTCATAAAGTAAGAGGAATTGTAGAAAGTAAAAATCCCTTTATTAAAATATGGAATTCAAAAAGATATGTACTTCCTATGATGGCTAATGCCGTTAGAAAGGGTATAAGAATATCTATGGCTATGGAAACTCGTGCTTTTGATAAATACAAAACTAGAACCTATTATAGAAAGCTTCATATGCCTATAAATGAAATAATTATGACAACAGTTTATATTCTATATATTATTTCTGTTATAGTTATACTTTATTTAAATAATCTTGTTGCTTTTGCTGTTAAGTATGTACAATAATAAAACATTGGAGGGATAAAATATGCCATTTAAACATGAAAAAATAACTTATGGATTCCCACAGGATCCATACGATAAAACTATTGTTAAAGAATTATGTGAAGATATTAACTGTGCATTAAATTTTAGTAGAAAACCTGTAGGGATAAAATTATATTTTGGCAAAGAGGAATATAGCAAATTAGAATGGAAGGAACCTAATGCACCATTATCTTATTGCTGTGTAGTAGAGAAAGCTACTAGAGGGAAAGTATTTAAAATAAGACTTGAACATTTAAGCTGTGATGGAGGTACTACTGCTCTAAATCTTGAACCTTCCACAGAGAGAATAGAGTCTGGTGAAGAGTATTTTTCATATAATTTATATAAGACTCCAGCTGCAGCAAGAAGAGTAAGAGAAGGAGTACCTGGATTGTATAGAACAGGTGCTACTACATATGGCGTTGCAATAGCACCCTTAGAAGAATTTAAAACTATTCCAGATGTAGTTATTTTTATAGTAAATCCTTATCAAGCTATGAGAATTCAGCAAGGATATGTATACCATGAAGGTGGTAGATTGGAAATTACAGGTGCTTCAATGCAAGCAATTTGTGCAGAAGCTACTGTAGAACCTTATATGAAAGGCAGATTAAATACTACAGTTCTTTGTCCAAGCACTAGATTTTTAGCAAAATGGAAGGATGAAGAAATGGCAGTAGGAATCCCTTTTGAAAGATTTCAAAGTGTAGTAGAAGGAGTAATAGCCACCATAAATACTACAGATATTAAACGTAGAAAAGATGAGATAAAGGAAAGATTTGCCGAAAAGAATAAGGATATAAATTTAGAATATTAAAACTTTTAACTATCTAAGTTTTCTACAAACACAACTTAGATAACTAAGATAATAAAAAATGGCATCTCAAAATAGCTTTAATTTTAATAGAGTAAATATAAATAATATATGTAATAAACATATGAATGAGCTTTAGTAGTTCTTAATTTGACGGAATTAAAAATTTTTGTAATTCCTCACAGGACGTGAGGAGCCAGTAGTGAAACCAAGGATGGTGCCTCTACTGGATAAAAAATTTTTAATGGAGTCAAATTTAGAACTCCTTAGCAAAATGAAGTGCTTTATGAATATATTATTTATATTTACGGTTTTAAAATTAAAGCTATTTTTATTTTGAGATAGCTCTATTTTTTATTTTAGATAATGATTATTTAAAATATGTTTATAGATTTTAAGTATTTATTAGTATAAAATATAAAGGAATTTATTTTTATTTAGAAAATTTAATGTTTTTGTCAGTTTATCCGATGACTACCCGCTCTAATACTTCCATCTTCTTCAAAGTGGGAGTAAAGAGCGGTTACGTCCCTGGATAACGATTTCTAAGCTTTAGTGGGAGTAAAAACTCCCTCTAAAGCCAAGAACTCTGTTTATGAATGACATATAAGATAAACATTATAAGTATTTTAATATTAAAAAATGATCATGTAGGATAATGATATATTTAAATGGGAGATGGATTACAATGCCAAAGAGAATTCTTGTAGTAGAGGACGATTTTGATATACAAACTATTATAAGTGAGGTTTTAAAGGAAAATGGATATTTAGTGGAAAAGGCTACAGATGGATTAATTGCGGTGGAGATGTTTAGAGAGGGGAATTTTGATTTAATAATTTTAGATGTGATGCTTCCTAAAATAGATGGATTTGTAGTGTGTGAAATTATAAGAAAAGAATCAAGTGTGCCTATAATAATGCTTACTGCTCTAGGGGAAGAAGAGGATGAAATGAAAGGTTTTGAATTAAAAGTAGATGATTATATAACAAAACCCTTTTCTATTAATTTATTAATAAAAAGAGTAGAAGCAGTACTTAGAAGAACCAATGGATTAGAGGAAAATAATTCAACTTTAACCTTTGAAGAAATAACAATATATCCTTCTAATTATAAGACTTTAGTTAATAATAAGGAAATAGAACTAACTTATAAAGAATTTCAAATATTAGAAATATTAATATTAAATATAGGAAGGGTTTTTTCGAGAGAATCTTTATTAAATCAAATATGGGGTTATGATTATTTTGGAGATACCCGTGTTATTGATACCCATATCAAAAATTTAAGACAAAAACTAAACATAGATTATATAAAGACCATAAGGGGAGTGGGGTATAAAATTGAAAAATAAATTGAAAAAAAGTATAGTATATAAGCTATTTTTAGTAACTACATTATTATTAGTAATAAGTTCTATATGCACTTACTCTATAATTTATATGCTGTTACCTAATTATTATCATAAATATAAAGAAATGACTATAGAAAATCAATTAGATAGTATAGTAGATAATACACCTAAATTAGATATAAATAATATTGAAGAATATTTGGGGCAAATTTCATTTAATAATAATGCCAATATAGTAGTAACAGACAAATATGGAAACGTTATTTATTTTACTAATGTTCTTCAAAAAGGCCTTGTATCTATCCCTAAAAAAGAAGATTTATCTCACTTTAAAAATATAGAAAAAACTAATACTAGATCAATGTATACAAGTTATAGAAAAATAAAATTCTATAATAGTGAAGAAAAGTATAATTTATATTTAACTGCTCCA
Source organism: Clostridium sporogenes (assembly GCF_001889325.1). Taxonomy (NCBI): domain Bacteria; kingdom Bacillati; phylum Bacillota; class Clostridia; order Eubacteriales; family Clostridiaceae; genus Clostridium; species Clostridium sporogenes. The sequence continues at coordinate 60,780 of NZ_CP013243.1, forward strand.
CTTCAGCCTGTGTCAGAGGCATCTAAAGTTTTATTTTTACTTATACCTTACATAGGATTAGTTGTAATTTTAATTTCTGTAATAGGGGGATTAATTTATTCTAAAGTTATATCTAAGCCGTTAATAAGCATGAATAAAGTAGCTAAAGAAATGGCTAAATTAGATTTTACTAAAAAGTGTACCGTAAAAGGGGAAGATGAAATAGGAGAACTTTCTCAAAGTTTAAATGACCTGTCTAATAATCTAAGGATCTCCATGGAAGAACTCCAAAGAGCTAATGAACAATTATTAGATGATATTGCTAAAGAGAGGGAAATAGAGAAAAAAAGAAGGGAATTTATAGCAACTATATCTCATGAATTAAAAACCCCTATAACTATTTTAAAGGGGCAAATAGAAGGAATGTTATCTAATATAGGTATTTATAAAGACAGGGATAAATATTTAAAAAGAAACCTTGAAGTTTTAAATGATATGGAATATATGGTTAAGGAAACTTTAGAAATATCAAAATTAGAATCCCAGGGCTTTAAACCTAAAAAAGAGCAAGTTTCTTTAAGTAAAATAGTTGAAGAATGTATTTATAATACCTCCTTTATATCTAAAAGAAAGAATATATTCATAGATAAAAATATAAAAGAAGATTTATTTGTTTGTGGAGATAGTAGATTATTAAAAAAAGTAGTGAACAATATAATAACCAATGCTATTAATCATTCTCCAGAAAATGAAAAGGTTTATGCAAGTCTCTATGAAGAAAGAGATGAAATTGTATTAAAGGTAGAAAATACAGGAATCTATATAGAAGAAAATGAACTTAAAGAAATATTTAAACCCTTTTATAGAATTGAGAAATCTCGTAATAGGAAAAGTGGAGGTAGCGGACTTGGACTTTATATAGTAAAAATGATTTTAGATGCACATAATGGAAAGTATTCTATTTCAAACAGTGAAAAAGGAGTAGAATTTAAACTTTGCCTAAAAAAGTATAGTTTAAAGAATTAATCATTATTAAGTAATTTTTAAGCATAGAAGATAAACCATAATAGAATAAAATTAAATATAGAGATAAGATTGATGTAATAATAGATATAGCAAAGACTTATTTATAATTGCTCAAAATTTATTTACTTATGCTATAAAAAATGTAGGTAAATTTGTTTTTACACAAATCTACCTACATACCTTATACTTAGTCAGTTTTCAAGGCTTTTTAATTTATAATATTAGTTTCTAACCTTTAAATGACCTTCTTTAATTAACATTTCATTTCCTTCAGAGTCTATTGCTACTACTTTGTAAGGATAATCATAATTATGCCAATTTGAAAAATATAAATCAAATTTAAATCCTGCCTTTGATAAGTCATATCCAGCATATTTATTTTGGTAATCTCTTATTGCATATCTTTTTGCATCAACATATGGATATCCGTTAACATATAATTTAACTGCCTTAATTTCTTTTCCATAAACACATTCACCAGTTAAAGTTCTAACGCCATATAAAGCTTCATTATCTCCTAAGTTGAATTTGCCTTTGAAAGATAACTTCTTGCTGTTTTCCTGTTTTTTTACTCTTAAATAACCTTTTTTAATTGAAACCCTTTGTCCATCTTCTGTAGTTGCCTTTATTTCGTATGGATAATTAGCTTCATACCATCTTGAAAAGTCCATTGAAAATTTGAATGCAGCTTTAGATAAGTCATAACCTTTATATTTATTTCCTGGATCATTTAATTTGCTACGTTCAGCATCCATATATTTATATCCATTTATATATAATTCTATATTATTAATTTTCTTTCCATATACACATTCACCAATTATATTTTCAGTGTTTGATAATGTTTTGGTATCATCAAAATTCACTTGGTGTTTAAGTGGTAAGTTTTTATCAACAGTTTCACCACCAGCAGTTTGTCCGTTTATAACAACATTAAAGTTAACAGTGTTACCTGATACATTAATATTTTCTAAACTTATTCCGCTATCACTTCCATCTGATAAGAATAATTCCTTTGAATTTATACTTGTTTTATTATAAGCTAAAGCTGCTCTAGATATATCTCCAACATTATTTAAACTTCCATTTGGCCTGTATACATATACTTCATCATTACCACTAGAATTACCTCTACCTTGAAATGCTGTATTAATTCTATAAACTAATAACCCTTCTCCAGGTAAATTTGATTCATATTGTCCTTCATTTTTTCTGTATTCTACTACAAAATATTCTTTGTTTGAATTTGGTGACTTTATAATATAACTGTTATTAGCTTCATTACCTATTTTACCTATTGAATATTTTCCTGGTTTATTTATTTCATTTATGTTATTAAGCCACTTACCGTAATGCATTTTCATGTATGCCCCCATGGATTGAGGAATAGATGCGGTTTGATCCATTACATCCCATGGTCCTACAGCAACTTTGCCATCATAATTATAGTGATAAAGATCCGGCGCTCCTAAGGTATGGAACATTTCATGGCTTAAAACTCCAATACCATTATCACCTATAAAATCTTCCAATTGGAAGTTATAAGTATCTATTTTTTTACCATTTATTCTTACATCTTGGTAGAACATATTCCATTTATGAGGCCATAAAAGTGATGACCATCCAGTTGTTGCTCCTTTTATAATAAAGCATACATTATCAACTTTGCCGTCATTATCTGAGTCCACATTTAAATCCTTTGGAATTTCACTTTTAACAGAATCAACAGCATTTTTAAGTAAGGTTTGCTCTCTTGCTGCTCTTTCATTTTGTGGAACATTAGTATAATAACTTCTTGGGTGACTGTCAGTATAACTTAAAACTTTATCTCCATTAGGTTTAGGATAAAAAGTTGTATTAACATCTAGTTTGTTATATGATACTTCTTTGTAATAATTATTTAAAGATGCCTGATTTTTTGAATTAAATTGTCTATCATAGATAGAAAAATCTCTTGTTATTTCATCTTGATCACTAAATTTTATAAAAATAACTATATTATTAAGTTGTCCAATATTTTTTGTTCTTTGGATTGGGTTATTTGCATTAAGAAGTTCTCTTTGTTTTTCAATCTCATCCTTTGGAGCTTTAACATCTTTCATGTTAACTTTGCTATCAGAATTAATTTGTTTTAAAGTTTCAATATTGCTCTTTGTTACTCTTTCTCTAGATGGTTGTACTTTACTTTTTACATATTTTCCATAAACATAATAGCCCGTTTTTTCATCCTTAACTATAGCTCTTCCATTTGAATCATGTAAATAGTTATAGAATTCATCTCCTGATGCATAACATTGAATAACTTGTCCATCAGGTTGAGTTAATTTTACTTCTGCATCCTTTATAGGCGCAGCACTAACCTTGGTTTGATTTGCTCCTATAATAGTAGATGAAGCAACTAAAATAGGTAAGACCAGTTTTGGTAAAAGATTTTTTTTCATTGTTTTTCCCCCTTTTTATTTTATATTGAAAAATCTGGTTCAACTAGATTTCTATATATACCTTTTAATGGTTTATAATTGGATATATTATTTTTATCTAGTTTTAGAGATTTCAATTTTTTAAAATTACTTATAACTGATATATCTGATATTTTGTTGTTATCTAATGATAAGTTCACTATTTCATTTTTATTTGAAAGTATAGAAACATTATTTATTTTATTGTTACTGGTCCAAAGACCTACCAGCTGTTCCATATTTTCTATTCCTTCTAAAGTAGATATATTATTGTTACAAATATTAAGTTCTTTAATAGATTTCATATTTTTTAATTCTTTAATGTTATTAATTTTATTATCACTAATATCTAAATTAGTTAGTTTAAGTAAACTGCATATTGGTTCTATATTTGTTATGTTATTGTTTGACATATAAAGCTCTTTTAAATTCGTTAAGTTTTCTATTCCTTTTAAATTACTTATTTCGTTATTGCTTATATCTAATCTTTTTAATTGTTTTAAGTTCTTAACTATTGATACATCATTTAAATTACAGTCTATAATTTCTAAGTTTTCAAGATTTTTTAATGTAGATATAATTTCTAAATCTTTTATATTGCAGTGGACTATTTTTAAAGCTTTAATATTTTCTTTTTCTTTTAATTTATTTATATGTTCTATACCACTATCAATAATTTCTAATGAGGATATTTTATCTAAATTTTTTACATCATCTAAGTTTTTTGCATTATTATTTTTAATAACACTAGGTATTTCATCTTCATTGATTTTTGAATCCTCATCTTTTCCATTTTTAGAGGTTTCTTTTTTATTCTTAGAATTATTTTTAGAATTGCTATTCTTTACATTGCTCCTAGATGAATTTTTTTCAGACTGAACTTTTTGTATATTGGTGTTAGTGTCATTTTTTTTAGCTTTATTATGATTGTAAATTACAATTATAGATGAAATTATAATTAGACAAACTATTATTATAGAAATCTTCCTCTTTTTCACTTTTTTCACCCCCTTTTTTCAAAATTTACTTTTTCTGTTTATTATCGCAATTATTGTTTAGGACTTTACATAAAAAGTATAATTTTATATAAATTTATATTAATTATAAAAAATAAATTATTTAAATTCTTTTTCTATTTATGATAAATAATAGGTAATTTTAATGATTAAGCTATTTTAAAATCCTGGATTATACTATATAAAGTATAAGAAAGATTATCCTTATAATTAGGATTTAATAGATTACTTAATAAAAATTTAGGCTTAAATTGGAAGGAAAAAAGTACCCTGTAAGCTAACACAGCCTCTTTTCTGTGTCTATATTACAGGGTACAGTTTACTATCTTTGGTCTTTATCTATCATGATAGAGAGAATGGCTCGGTCTGTTTCAACCATGCCAGGATTGCTGACTTGTCCCATGTTTCGGATAACTTGTTCCGCTGTTACATCACAGATTCCGTCTGATGGCTGTAGCGCTACGTCAGACATAGCCAGATAAGCGCACATTAATGCTGCATTTGTTGCAGTAGCCAGCTTTAAGGCACAGCCGATTTTGCCGCCGTCACAAATCATACCAGTTAAATTTCCACTCATGTTGATAATGGCATTGGTAATCTGGTGGTCATTTCCACCCATCAGCCATACCATAGCTGCTGATGCTGCTGTAGCAGCGGATACGCCACAGCCACAGGTGGCAGACAGCTTGCCTGTAAAAAGCTTGATATAAACGTTCAGAGTGTGTGAAAATGCCAGTGCTTTTACCAGCTGTTCTCTGGAGGAATTTAAGTAACGGGCCATTTCGGTTACGGGCAGAATAGCTGTGATTCCGTGATTGCCGCTACCGGCACTGCTCATGACGGCGTAGGGACAGCCGCTCATACGACCTTCGGCGCTACTAGCAACGCGGAGCATAGTTCGGCTGAATAAATTATCTCCCATAATATCTGTGGTCATTTTTTCCTGCAGGGCAGAAGCGATGCCGATTCCCAGAGAATGTTCCAGACCATAGTCTGCTAGCCTTTCATTCATATCGACGCCGTCTAATAGGAAGGAAAGCTCTTCTTCCTTGCACTCGTCAATCAACTTACGGATTTCAGCTATGCCCATAAGCTTCAGCTGCTGATGAAGGGAATCGTCAGAGTCGGCAGAGTATTCCTTCTGCAGAAGCATATCATTATTTCGTTTAGTAAAAATTATATTGGAATGGGTGCCACGGATTTCGCTGATGCCCATTCCGGCAGTGGTAATGATTTCCGCCCGTACGTATAACTGAGCTTCTTCATGCTTAATTACTACTACAACTTGGCTGTTTTCTACAATTTTTATGGCTTTTTGGCTTACCTCTGGTGTTATGTCCTCTAAAAGCTCTAGCTTCTTTTCAGGATTTCCCATGACTGCTCCTAGTGAGGCCGCATATTTAAGGCCTACGCGGTCGAAGCCGGGGATGCCTACAGACATTCCGTTTTTATAGATTCCAGGATTTACTTCTATTTTAATAGAAATAATTCCGCCTTCTATGGCATGATAGGCGTCTGCCGTAGCCAGGGCTACACAGACAGGTTCGGTACATCCGAGGGCAGGAACAACCTCCTGCTTTAATAAGGTTAATAAATTTTCTTTTGTTAACATTAGAAAAATCTCCTTTCAGGGTTTGTTTTTTACTTTTTATATAGAGCAAAAAATATGCCAATTTTTGAATCAGAGAAAAATAAGGGGATTATAATCGGAAAGAAAGGTAAAATAAGTACAAAATATGGTTAAAATGGTCATATAAAACATATTAACCATATATATGACCAAATAGACCAATTAAGATAATCTGAGAAGGTGAAAAAATATAAATTTTGTTTAAAAATGCAAAAAAAATTTTTTGGCATGGTTTTTGCTCATTATATTAGTATCAACTGTAAACAACAAGGACAGTGAGGAAAGGAAGATTTATTATGAAATATGATTTTGATGAAATCATTGACCGCAGCAATAATCGTGCTGCAAAGTATGATGAACGGGTGAAAAAATTCGGTACCAATGAAGTGATTCCTTTGTGGATTGCGGATATGGATTTCAGAACTGCTCAACCAATCATCGATGCTTGCAAAAGAAAAGCCGAGGAAGGCGTCTGGGGTTATACTTCCAGGCCGGACAGCTACTTTAATGCCGTACAGGAATGGGAAAAAAGGCGGAATCAATGGGATGTTGATGTATCTCTGATGAGCTGGAGCTTAGGGGTTGTTCCTGCATTATCGGCTATTGTTAAAGTTTTCAGCCACACTGGCGACAAAATTTTGATTCAGACTCCGGTTTATTCAGAGTTTTATGATATCACAGAGGCTTGGGGACGATTGGTGGTAGAAAACCAGTTCACAGAAAAAAATGGAAAATGGCATATTGATTTTGAAGATTTTGAAAAAAAGGCAAAAGAGTGTAAGATTTTTCTTCTATGTAATCCCCACAATCCACTCGGCATTGTATGGGAGACGGAGGAATTAAAACGGATGGCGGAAATCTGTATTGCAAATGATGTGCTTTTGGTGTCAGATGAGATACACTCAGATTTAATTTTCCATGGAAAGAAGCATACGCCTACAGCAACACTTTCCAAAGAAATTGCAAAAAAAATTATTACCTGTGTATCTGCAACTAAAACTTTCAACCTAGCGGGTCTTCAAGCTTCTACGACTATCTTTCCAAATGAACAGATGAAGAAGAAGTTCGATGGTTTCTGGATGAATATGGATATTCAAAGAAACAATGCCTTTAGCTCAGTAGCCATGGAGGCAGCTTACAATGAAGGCGAGGAGTGGCTGACACAGCTGCTTGCTTACATCTCAGAAAACTTTGATTTTATTAAGAAATATTTTGATGAAAACATTCCAAAAATCAAGCCTAATGTTCCAGATGCTACATATCTGGTCTGGCTGGACTGCCGAGAATTAGGCATGAGCAATGAAGAGCTCCGTGACTTCATGATTCATAAGGCTGGTTTAGGCTTAAATGAAGGATGCAGTTTTGGACGCAGCCTTTCCGGATACATGAGACTTAATGCGGCATGCCCTCGCTCTGTACTGGAACAGGCATTGAAACAGTTAAAAGAAGCAATCGATAAATTATAAAACACAAAAGCTAGCGTTTTTATGAAATGCTGGAAAGGAGAAAATATGGGGAAGAAGAAAATATGGGAGAGTTATCGATCTCCACTCATTTTGCTTGGGGGGATTATTGCGGGAGCTATATTGGGTGTTGTTTTGGGGGAAAAGGCAACAGTATTTGAGCCTTTGGGAAATATTTTTATTAATTTAATGTTTACTATCGTAGTTCCGATGGTATTTGTTTCAATAGCAACTGCTGTAGGCAGTATGCTGAACATGAAACGTTTGGGTAAAATCTTGGGAAGTCTGATGCTGACCTTTGTGGTAACCGGATGTTTCGCGGCGGTGCTGGTTTTAGTAGTTGTAAATATCTGGTCGCCGGCAGCGAATACTGCAATTGCAATGGAAAGCGCAAAGGTGCAGGAGAGTGCAAGTATCAGCTCCATGATTGTAGGCTCTTTGACGGTTGACGATTTCTCTGGTCTTATGAGCCGTAAAAACATGTTGCCGATTATTGTATTTGCCATTATTTCCGGTCTGGCTGTATCTGCCTGCGGTGGTGAAGAAAGCACTGTAGGTAAGTTATTAGAAAACCTGAACAGGGTCATTATGCGGATTGTAGAAATGATTATGAAGTTAGCTCCTATTGGATTGGGCGCTTATTTTGCAAATCTGATTGGTAAATTTGGTCCTCAGCTGATTGGGGATTACGGACGTACGATGCTGATTTATTATCCGATGTGTCTTGTTTATGGGATGGTTTTCTATCCGGCTTATACATATTTTGCTGGAGGAAGGCTGGGAGTAAAGAAAATGCTGCAGAATATTTTGAATCCTGCAGTTACTGCATTCGCCACACAAAGCTCTGTAGCTACTTTGCCTGTTAATATGAAAGCCTGTAAAAATATTGGAGTACCGGAGGATATCAGTAACATCGTTCTCCCTATGGGAGCTACTATGCATATGGACGGTTCCGTACTTTCGTCCATAACGAAGATTGCTTTCCTGTTTGGTGTGTTCAAAATGCCGTTTACAGGGATTGGGACCTATGCCATGGCTGTCTTGGTATCAATTTTAAGTGCATTTGTATTATCTGGTGCTCCAGGTGGTGGTCTGGTAGGAGAAATGCTGATTGTCAGTTTCTTTGGGTTTCCAGGTGAAGCGTTCCCATTAATTGCCACCATCGGATTTTTGGTGGACCCAGCAGCTACCTGCCTCAATTCGTCAGGTGATACTATTGCCTCCATGATTATCGCACGTTTTGTGGAAGGCAAGGATTGGCTGTTAAAGGGAGAGAAAAATAAAATAGAAATTAGCTGTTAAAGAGAGAGAAAAAGAAAAAAATAAAAAGAAAGGAAGAGAACACATGAAAATTACTGTAATTGGAAGTCATCTTTGCCCAGATACCTTAGCTGCATTAAACAAGCTTTCTGCTGTTGGAGCAGATATTGATTTTAAGGATATACTGTCCTGCCATGCAGATTTAAAGGAATATTTAAAACTAAGAGATACTAATGCTCTTTACGAAGAAATCAAAGGAACAGAAAGCCTAGGAATTCCATGTTTTGTTTTAGAAAATAATGAACTGACCATGGATATCAAAAAGGTTATGGAGGACTAAAAAAGTCCTAGAAGATATAAAAAGAAAGGAAGAAGAACATATGAAAATTATTGAAACAATAAAAGCTCCAGGAGCTATTGGACCATACTCTCAGGGATATGAAGTAAACGGGATTGTTTATACTTCCGGCCAGATACCGGTTAATCCGGAAAATGGAGAAATAGCGAAGGAAATTTCAGAACAAGCAAAACAAAGTTGCGAAAATGTGGGTGCCATTCTGGAAGCGGCAGGCACCGGATTTGAAAAAGTATTTAAAACCACCTGCTTTTTAGCGGATATGGGGGATTTTGCAGATTTTAATGAGGTTTATGCAAAATATTTCGTATCAAAGCCGGCTCGCAGTTGTATAGCAGTAAAGACCCTTCCGAAGGGTGTATTATGTGAAATTGAAGCAATCGCTGTAAAATAAGGAGGAAAAAATATGAAAATTACTGTAATTGGAAGCCATCTTTGCCCAGATACCTTAGCTGCATTAAACAAGCTTTCTGCTGTTGAAGCAGATATTGATTTTAAGGATATTTTGTCCTGCCATGCAGATTTAAAGGAATATTTAAAACTAAGAGATACTAATCCTCTTTACGAAGAAATCAGAGGAACAGAAAGCCTAGGAATTCCATGTTTCGTTTTAGAAAATAATGAAATCACCATGGATATCAAAAAGGCTCTGGAGGGTTAAGAAAAAGACCTGGAAGACATATTAGGCCTGATACAGATACCTGACAGAGGAGAAGAAAAAGGATGCTGTATAAAAACGTTTGCAGCATCCTTTTGTCATATAAGGAGAATGGTATAAATTATACTATAGGAATGTAAAAAAATGATCATTTAAGAATGTACTAATTAGGTATATGTATAGTATAATTACCAATATTTAAATTGGAGGTAATTATAATTCTAAATTATTTTTACAGCTTATTGGCATGGGGTATGAGTACAAAACTACATTCTTAAATGATCAAAAAGTTACATTCTAATCTAATCTTGACATTTATACAAAATTGCATTCAATTATTCTTTAAGCTATAATAGATGTAGGTAATATGAGAAAATTATGGAGGAATCATGAAAAAAACGATGTCTGTAGTGGCTTTGGATGCCAGAGCCGGAGAGTTTTATGCAAAAGAAATCAATGAACTGTTTGGGGAATATGTCGAGATAGCATCCTACAATGTGAGTGACGGGTCTGCCGTGGGAACGTTGCCAAAGGCAGATTTATTTGTGATTTCAACAGATGCATATGGTTCCGCAGAAGAGGTGGCCCGGCATGTTCCTATAGACAGCCTTACCATGGGGATTGAAGTTTCCTACCGGTGGAGTACGTTGCAAAATCTTAGTATGATACCAAAGGGAACCCGAGCTCTTTTTGTAAATATGACAGATACCATGGCTCGAGAGGCTATTGCACAGCTGCAACAGCTGGGGGTAAACCATATTCGTTTTATTCCATTTTATCCAGGTGCTGTTTTGGAAGAGCCGGTGGATATGGCTGTAACGCCGGAGGAGGAAAGATATGTACCTCAGAGTGTAAAGAAAGTTTTAAATATCGGACACCGTTCCTGTACCTCGGGAATGATGATTGAGATTGCCTTGCGTATGGGACTTGAACAGTTGTTGGAGACGAAAAAATTCCAAAATTATTTCCAGGCGATGGCAACGAATAATTACAGCTTTAATCAGATATATGCCCGTTCTAGAAGATTGGAAAGCCAATTCCATATTTTGATGGAAATATTGGATGAGGGACTGGTAGGCGTTAATGAAAAGGGGGAGATTTTTGCATGCAATAAGAAAGCCTGCCAGATTGCAAAAATTGCGGAAAATCTTGTCATTGGCAGGTGCGGGGAAAAAGTATTTCCCTATATTCCCTTTTATAGCGCCTTGAAGGATAAGAAAGAAATTCCGCCTAAAGTGATTAAGCTGGGTGGCGTAAACGTAAGTATTGAAGTTATACCGGTTCTGCGGCAGAAGAAATGCATTGGTGCATTTGCTACCCTGCAGGAATTTAGTGAGCTGGAATCTAAACAGAATGAGCTAAGAAACCAGCTTCTAAAAAAGGGTTATTGTGCCAAGTACACCTTTAATGATGTAATCGGAGAGTCAGATTGTATCTGCCAGACGAAGGGGATTTTGAAACGGATGGCGGCTACCGAAAGTCCGGTTTTAATTGTAGGTGAAACAGGAACGGGAAAAGAACTGCTGGCTCATGCGGTGCATTGTGCATCTAAGCGAAGCAAAGGTCCTTTTATTGCCATTAATGTGGCAGCCATGCCGGAAAATCTTCTGGAAAGCGAGCTTTTCGGCTATGAAGAGGGCGCATTTACTGGCGCCAAAAAAGGCGGACGCCCTGGGCTGTTTGAATTTGCCCATGGGGGTACATTATTCCTGGATGAAGTAGAAGGTATGAGCCAGGCTATGCAGGTAAAGCTTCTGAGAGTTCTGCAGGAAGGCGAAGTCATGCGTGTAGGTGGCAGCAGAATCGTAAGCGTTGATGTTAGAATTGTTGCAGCAACCAATGAATCTTTGGAGCAGAAGGTGGAGGAAGGAAGCTTCCGAAAGGATCTGTATTATCGTTTGAATACTTTGACGGTTGTAGTACCGCTGTTACAGGAACGGGGAGAGGATGTCTTTCTTTTGATGGAGCATTTTAAAGAGGAGCTCCAGGGTGACTTTAAGTTATCAGAGGAAGTGAAAGACTTTCTGCGTCAGTATTCCTGGCCGGGAAATATCCGGGAACTGCATAACACAGTGGAATATTTTGTTTATACCGGGAAACAGGTAATTGATATGGATGATTTACCGCCTACTATTCTCCATGAACGGACATCCAGACCGGTGAATTTTGAGAAGAAGGAGAGACTGCAGGAAGTGGTTTCGCCCTTCTGGTTCGTTCTGGAACAGCTTTGTATGGCAGCGGAGAGGAATGAGTTTATCGGAAGGGATAAGTTGCTGTTGAAGGCGAAGAAGCAGTATCTTCTATTGTCCCAAAAGGAGATTCGGGATATTTTAAAGGATATGGAGAAAAAAGGTTTTGTAAAAATCGGAAAAGGAAGAGGCGGCAGCAGGATTACCCTGAAGGGGAAGGAATACTGGCAGAGTCGGGATAAGTCTTTGGATAAATAGAAAAACATATAGAAAGAAAGCAGTGCCAAGTTATAATATACTTAGCACTGCCTTTTATAAGTCTTAAATTATAGTGATAAATAAATTTTTTATTTATATTCTTTAAAACAATTAATTGGTGTTTTTATCTTAGAGCAGTGTGATTAATTATAAGTTTATATTTAATAAATTCTTGCCCAAAGAGCTGGTGTTTTTGATGGCTCCCAAGTAACTATGGCATTATGAGCTTGAAGGCATTTATATTTATAATTATTATAAGTTACTATATCGCCAACTTTATAGCTTGTACCAGGTTTCCATTCCTTAATGTCCTTATCTTCTGTACCGCCAGTTTGTTTTTTTACCTTTAAATAACCTTGTTTAATTGAAATTTTTTGACCATCTTCAGTAGTTACTCTTATTTCGTATGGATAATTTCCATCAGAGAATTTTGAAAAGTCTACTGAAAATTTAAAGGCAGCTTTAGATAAGTCATAACCTTTATATTTATTTTCTGAATCATTTAATCTACCACGTTCAGCATCCATATATTTAGAGCCATTTAAATATAATTCTATATTATTAATTTTCTTTCCATATACACATTCACCGCTTATATCTTCAGCTTTTGATAATGTTTTAGTATCGTTAAAGTTTACATTATATTTAAGTGGTAATTTTTCATCTCCAGTTTCGCCATTACCAGTTTGCCCATTTATAACAACATCGAAATTAGCAGTATTTCCTGATGTATTAATATTTTTTAAACTTATTCCACTATCTCTTCCATCTGATAAGAATAATTCATTTGAATTTATGCTTGATCTATTATAACCCAAGCCTGCACTAGCTAGAGCTTCAACAGCATTACTTCCATTTGGTCTATATAAATATATTTCATCACCACCATTTGCATTACCTCTACCTGCATAGGCTGTATTAATTCTATAAACTAATAATCCTTCTCCAGGTAAATTTGACTCATATTGTCCTTCTCTTTTTCTGTATTCTACTACGAAATATTCTTTATTTGAATTTGGTGATTTTATTATATAACTATTATTAGCTTCATTACCTATCTTGTTTATTGAATATTTGCCTGGTTTGTTTATTTCTTTTATATCATCAACCCATTTTCCATAGTTCATTTTCATGTAAGCTCCTGTTGATTGAGGAGTAGGAGCAGTTTGATCCATTACATCCCATGGGCCTACAGCAACTTTACCATCATAATTATAATGATAAAGATCTGGTGCTCCTAATGTATGGAACATTTCATGGCTTAGAACTCCAACACCCTGAGTATTTATAAAATCTTCTAATTGGAAATTATAAGTATCTATTCTTTTACCATTTATTCTTACATCGTGGTAGAACATATTCCATTTATGTGGCCATAAAAGTGATGACCATCCAGTTGTTGCACCTTTTATAATAAAGCATACATTATCAACTTTACCATCATTATCTGAGTCTACGTTTAAGTCACTTGGAATTTGACTTCTAACAGATTCTACAGCATTTTTTAGTAAAGTTTGTTCTTTTTCTGCTTGTTGGTTTTCTGGAACATTAGTATAATAACTTCTTGGATGACTGTCAGTATAACTTAAAATGGTATTTCCATTAGGTTTAGGGTAAAAACTTGTATTAATATCTAATTTGTCATAGGATATTTCTTCAAAATAATTATTTACAGATGCTTGGCTTTTTGAATTAAATTGAGTATCATATTTGGACAAATTTGTTTTAAATTCATCTTGATCACTAAATTTTATAAAAATAACTATATTATTAAGTTCTCCAATATTTTTTGTCCTTTGAACTGGATTATCTGCATTGAGTAATTTTCTTTGTTTTTGTATTTCATCTTTGGGAGCTTTAACATCTTTCATGTTAACTCTGCTATCAGAATCAATCTGTTTTAAATTTTCAATATTAGTTTTTGTTACTCTTTCTCTAGATGGTTGTACTTTGTTTTTTACATATTTTCCATAGACATAATAACCTGTTTTTTTATCTTTAACTATAGCTCTTCCATCTGAATCATGTAAATAGTTATAGAATTCATCTCCTGATGAGTAACATTGAATAACTTGTCCATCAGGTTGGGTTAATTTTATTTCTGCATCATTTATAGGCGCAGCACTAACCTTGGTATTATTTGCCCCTATAATAGTAGATGATGCAACTAAAATTGGTAAAACCAATTTGGGTAAAAGATTTTTTTTCATTGTTTTTCCCCCTTTTTATTTTATATTGAAAAATCTGGTTCAACTAGATTCTTATATATATCTTTTAATGGTTTATAATTTGATATATTATTTTTATCTAGTTTCAGAGATTTCAATTTTTTAAAGTTACTTATAATTGATATGTCTGATATTTTATTATTATCTAGTGCTAGATTCACTATTTCATTTTTAGTTGAAAGTATAGAAATATTATTTATTTTATTGTTACTACCCCAAAGACCTATCATTTTGTTCATATTTTCTATTCCTTCTAAATCAGATATGTTGTTGTTGCATATATTAAGTTCTTTAATGGATTTCATATTTTTTAGTTCTTTAATGGTATTAATTTTATTATCACTAATATCTAAATTAGTTAGTTTAAGTAAGTTATGGATTGGTTTTAGATTTGTTATATTATTGCTTGACATGTAAAGTTCTTTTAAATTTGTTAGATTTTCTAATCCGTTTAAATTATTTATTTCATTATTGCTAATATCTAATCTTTTTAAGTTTTTTAAGTTTTTAACTATTGATACATCATTTAATTTACAATCTATAATTTCTAAATTCTCAAGGTTTTTTAATGTAGATACAACTTCTAAATCCTTTATATTGCAGTGAACTATTTTTAAAGTTTTAATATTATCTTTTCCTTTTAATTTGTCTATTCGCTCTATGGCACTATCAACAATTTCTAATGAGGATATCTTATCTAAATTTTTTATATGGTCTAAGTTTTTTGAATTATTGTTTTTAATAACAGTAGGGGGGGCATTTTCTTTAGTTTCTGCATCATTTTTTCCCTCTTCTTCAGGAGTTTCCTTATTAGCAGAATCATTTTTAGAATTTTTATTATTCTTTATATTGCTTTGAGATGAATTTTTTTCAGACTGAACTTTTTGTATATTTGTCTCAGTAGAAGTAACTTTAGTTTTATTGTGAGTATAGATTAAAACTGTAGATGTAATTATAATTAGACAAAATATGATTAAAAAAATCTTTTTCTTCTTCACCTTTTTCACCTCCATTTTTGTAATTTTTTTACTATTTATTGTTAGTATACCAATTTTTTCTTATTATTGCAATTATTTCTCAAAACTTTATATAAAGAGTATATTTTTGTATAAAGTTATATTAATTATAAAAAATAAATTATTTAAATTCTTTTTCTATTTATGATAAATAATAGATAATTTTAATAATTAAGCTATTTTAAAATCCTGGATTATACTATATAAATTATGAGAAAAATTATTCTTATAATTAGGATTTAATAGAGTACTTATTAAAAATTTAGACTTAAATTTGAAGGGGAAAATATATAATAACGGCGATGCTTGTTTCACAGGTATGGTAACAATAGGTGGAGGGCCAGGCACTCGCGCTGACTATGCGAGTAATTATTAACTTATTTTCATATTGGCAAAGGGCTTACTATGGTAGAAATTTTAATCTACTAACCCAAGTTAAGGCCAAATACGATTCTGAGAATGTCTTTACATTCCCACAAAGTATAACGCCTGCAACTGAATGTGACTAAAAAACGGATAAGAGGAAATTTAATGATCACCCAAATACAAAATGCTAAATCTTTAATAAAGTATATAAGAGGCTTACCTCAAAGAGTGTAAGCCTATATTTATATAATAGACATAATGTATAACTTAGAAAAAGTTTATGTTATATCTGTCACGGTAAATAATGCCATAAATAACATAGATTTTTTACAGCAATGTATATATAACTACAAGTGGTGAAGGGATTTCTAAATTAGAAGAGGGTGTCTCAAAATAAAAATAGCCTTAATTTTAAAACCATAAATATAAATAATACATTCATAAAGCAATTCATTTTGATAAGTAGTTCTAAATTTGACTACATTAAAAATTTTTTACCCAGTAGGAGGCGCCTTCCTTGGCTTCACTACTGGCTCCTCACGTCCTGTGAGAAATTACAAAAATTTTTAATTCCGTCAAATTAAGAACCACTAAAGCTCATTCATATGTTTATTACATACATTATTTATATTTACTATATTAAAATTAAGGCTATTTTGAGACAGCCTCTTCTAAGATTAACGTATAAAATTGGTCCATGCTCTTGGTTCTTTTTCTGGGAGCACAACCCCTGCTTCTTTACCAGCATTTATACTTTTCAAAAGCCAGGCCATATTTTTACCTAATACTCTCATTGTTTGCATTCCTTCTAAATCCTGTTTTACTTCTTCAGGAGTATTTCCATGAACCATATTCCAATATTGAGAAGATACAATAGGCATGTTTGAAATAGTAAAATATTTATTTAACTGATCAAAGGCTGCAGTTGAACCACCGCGGCGACAGCTTACAATAGCAGCACCAGGTTTATACTGAAAGCTATCTCCTGCATAAAAGAATCTATCTAAAAAAGATGTTATTTGGCCAGAGGCAGCTGCATAATGTACAGGGGAACCAAAGATAAAACCATCGGCTTCCTTAGCTTTTTCAAGGGCTATATTTACAGTATCATCGTCAAATACGCACTTGCCAGCCTCATTTCTAGAACAACCTCCGCAAGCCATGCAACCGCGAATAGGCTTGTTTCCAATATGGAAAATTTCTGTTTCAATATTTTCTTTTTCCAGTTCCTTTGCTACTTCGCATAAGGCAGTATAGGTACATCCTTTAGCTTTAGGACTTCCATTAATAAGTAATACTTTCATTTTTCTACCTCTTTTCACTTTTATACTATTTTAATTTTACAATATTAATATTTAAATAGATTATGCATAATATTTATTAAGTTTTTATGCATCAAAGTATAAATAGTTACCAGTTTTTATAATGTACTATGTCTTTCAAAAGCAAATTATTATCCTCCTCATTTTGTTGATACTATTTTTGTATTATGATATTATTCTAGAATACAAGTATTATTATTACAAGTACGTACTTTTTAGTATTATAGTACCAAAAAGGATACTGTAAAAAATAAGTAGCGCATAAAGATATGAAAAGTCTATGTTATATCCGTTACGGTGAAATGTACCACAAATAACGTAGACTTCCTTTGAAGATGCTGATATCATTGACTTTAAGCGAGATAATAGTGTTATAATCATAAGCAAGATAACTATAAAAGATAAGAAAGATATAGATGGTATAGGGCTTCACTTTGATGAAAAGATACAAAAATAAATGACTCAACATATGGCAGATGCCTACATTATGTTAAGTCATTTTCTAAAGTTTCTATCATCAGTTTTGTAATATAACGCTTTTGTTCTTTTTGGGAAATATCAGAAATAAGATATTCCTCAAAAGAGTAATCTCCCAAAACAATACCACTATCATCCGCATAATTTAGCATTTTCTCATAAGCATGGCATAAGTCATCGTATGTACCTTCAAAGTATCCACATAGATAGATTCCTGGTTTTCGAATTACTGTTTTACCCGGTAGAAAGGATTTTGTTTTGATATACAGATAAGAAAGATTTGTGGATTTATTCTTTCTCAAATTTCTAACTGATATAATGCCACCGACAGATTCCTGAACTGCAATTCCTAGATCTTGACAGAATTTAATATACTCTTGCATATAGTTGGCAAAGGTTTTATTTGTTGAATTCTCCATATTATTTGATGGGAGAATAGTCTCCTGAGGTAAGTATTCTAAGTAAATATTATTGTGGCTATTTATACCTTCTGTGGTCATGGATTTCATACTTTCAATCATTTCCTGTATATCTTCAAAATATTTTATTTTTTCAGCTACCTCTTTACTTTTTTCTTCTAATAAATCTAAGAATATGGATGGGTTGCGCTGCTCAAGATAGATTTTTATGTCCTTTAAAGACATTCCAATTTTTTTTAGGTTCAATATAACAGAGAATGTAAAATACTGATGATAAGAGTAGTAACGGTAACCATTTTTTTTAATGATTGCTGGTCGGAATAAGCCGATGTCATCATAGTGGAACAGAACATGTTTTTCAACATTACACATTCTAGCGAATTCTCCAGTAGTAAAATATTTTTCTTGCATTTTTTTAAAATCTCCTCTTGACTATAAGGTAACATTATAGTTTATGATAATATATGTTGATGTGGAAATCAAGGATTGATTTTACAAAAAATCACTAACAAAAGAGAGGTTGAATATGAAGTTAATTTTACAGTATTTAAAAAAGTATAAGCTATACCTATTTTTCAACATTCTAGCGGTGCTTGGATTTGCTGTAGCAGAGCTTGGAATTCCTACAATTGTCTCAAATATGATAGACAGAGGCATTGTATTGAAGGATAAAATCTATATTTATAAGTTGGGTATTGTCATTTTGATAGTGGCCATTATTGGTGGTATTGGAAATATTCTATTGGCTTATTGCAGTTCCAAGGTGAGTACCTCAATTACAAGAGATATTAGAAATGACATTTTCAAAAAAGCTCAAGAATTCTCTCATAGAGAATATAATAAATTCGGTGTATCTAGTATGATTACTAGGACAACCAATGATGCTTTTATTCTTATGCAGTTTATTAATGTGTTGCTTAGAATGGCGTTTCTAACGCCGATAATGATTTTAATTAGTATGTTTATGGTAATAAAGACAAGTGTAACTTTGTCTATGGTGATTGGAGGATGTATTCCTATTATATGCCTTGGTGTATATCTGATTGCTAGAGCAAGTAACCCAATCAGTACTAGGCAACAGAAGGGAATGGATCGATTAAATCGAATTACAAGGGAGAATTTAACTGGCGTTAGAGTTATTCGTGCATTCCGGAAAGATCGCTATGAAACTAAGCGATTTTACGAAGCCAACGAAGATTATGCATCTAATGCAAAAAAGTTGTTTAAGTTGATGTCTGTTACACAGCCAGCATTCTTCCTGCTATTAAATCTTGCAGTTGTAGTTGTATTTATCCTTTCTAGCAAGATGATTGATGTAGGGACACTACAGGTAGGAAAATTAGTGGCATTCCAGGAATATATGTTTCATGCTATGTTTTCTATGATGCTGTTTTCTATGATATTCGTCATGTATCCACGTGCAGAAATCAGTGCTAGACGTATTCAGGAGCTGCTAGAAGAAGAGCCGGTTATTAAAAATCCGGAAAATGCAGTAACAAAGGGAGATGAAAAGGGAACCTTAGAATTTGATCATGTAACCTTCCAATATCCTGATGGTGAGGTTCCTGTTTTACATGATATAAGTTTTCAGGCAAAAAAAGGAGATAAAGTTGCTTTTATTGGAAGTACTGGAAGTGGGAAAAGCACGTTAATCAATCTTATTCCTAGATTTTATGATGTCACTGAAGGTAGCATTAAAGTAGATGGGGTAGATGTTAGGAAATACGATTTAATATCATTGCGCCAAAAAATCGGTTTTATTCCGCAAAAAGCCCTGCTGTTTTCTGGTAGCATCAATGAAAATATCCGCTACGGAAAACATGATGCAATGCAATCTGAAATAGAGCATAGCGCTAAAGTTTCACAGGCTTATGATTTTATCAAAGATAAGCCAGACCAGTTTGAGGAAATGATAGAAGAGGGAGGAAGCAACGTATCTGGTGGACAAAAACAGAGGTTGAGCATTGCAAGAGCCGTTGTAAGAAAGCCGAACATCTATATATTTGATGATTCTTTTTCCGCATTGGATTCTAAAACAGATGCTAAATTAAGAAAGAGATTAAAAAGTGAAACTACAGATGCTATTACTTTGGTTGTGGCTCAGAGAGTATCTTCTATTATGGATGCCACAAAAATTATTGTATTGAACGAAGGAGAAGTGGTTGGAATAGGAACTCATGAGCAGCTACTAAAGGATTGCAAAATTTATCATGAGATAGCCGCGAGCCAGATGTCAAAGGAGGAATTGAAACGATGAAAAAGAAAGATACTGGTATTAAACGTTTGATTCCATATTTAAAGAAATATAAGATAAAGATTATCTTAGCAATATTATTAATCATTGTAGCGTCCTGCTTAATCGCATTAAGCCCTACTTTAGAGGGGATGATTACTACTCAATTATTTTCTGATATTACAAAAGGACAAAGGGTGAATTTCCAAAGGATCAATAGAATTATTTTAACTCTAATTTGTGTCTATGCGGCAGGAGCTTTAAGCAACTGTGCTTATCAATTCTTATTAACCGATGCAATACAAAATGCTATGCTGGATTTAAGAAATGATGTGGAAGGTAAAATTAAAAAACTTCCAATTGCATATTTTGATAGAAATGCCCTAGGAGATATTTTGAGTCGTGTATCTAACGATGTGGAGACCATTTCAAATGCCCTTCAACAAAGCTTCGCTCAGATTTTGAACGCTGTTTTAGGATTAAGCCTTGCAGTATTTATGATGTTTAAGATTCAATGGGTAATGGCTCTATCTTCTATTGCAATTATCCTAGTATCTGGTATTATATCTAAGGTAATTGTGAAAAAATCCCAACCCATATTTCAAAAGCAGCAGAATGCTCTAGGACATTTAAACGGAATTGTTCAAGAGAGATTTACTGGTTTTAATGAAATTAAATTATTCGGTAAACAGGAAGATGCATTGACAGAATTTATGAATGCTAATGAAGAACTGTGTGAAAATGGTTTTAAAGCTCAGTTCATCAGCGGTTTAATGTCTCCTCTCGTAGCCTTTGTAACTTATATTGGAATTGGATGTGTAGCTATTGCAGGTGCATTTTATGCCATTGGGGGCATTATTACGGTAGGACAGCTTCAGGCTTTTATTCGTTATATATGGCAGGTAAATCAGCCTATGTCTCAGATTACTCAATTATCCTCAGCAATACAGTCCTCTGTGGCTGCAGTGCACAGGGTCTTTGAATTCTTAAATGAAGAGGAAGAATCCGAAGAAGTGGAGTTGATAAAACTAGATAAAGAAGTTCATGGTAATGTATCCTTTGAAAATGTAGAGTTCTCTTACACAAAGGAGAAACCTTTACTTCACGATCTGAATGTGCAAGTAAAAAGTGGTCAGATGGTTGCTATAGTAGGTCCTACAGGAGTAGGAAAAACCACATTAATCAATTTGCTTATGAGATTTTATGATGTAACTGGTGGCTCTATCAAGATAGATGGTGTAGATATTCAACATATGAAACGAGATGATCTGAGAGCAAAATTTGGAATGGTTCTTCAGGATACTTGGCTCTTTAATGGAAGTATTAAAGAAAATATAGCCTATGGAAAAGAAGGTGCTACCGAAGAAGAAATCATAGATGCAGCCAAGGTGGCAAATGTACACCATTTTATAACTACCCTTCCTGAAGGATATAACATGATACTAAACGAAGAGGCTAATAACATCTCTCAAGGAGAAAAACAACTTTTGACAATAGCAAGATCTATACTCTGCGATCCACCTATCATGATTTTAGATGAAGCTACTAGCTCCGTGGACACAAGACTGGAACAAAAACTCCAGGATGCCATGAGAAAAATTATGAAGGGGAGAACTTCCTTTGTAATTGCTCACAGATTGTCTACAATAAAAAATGCAGATTTAATCTTAGTTATGAAGGATGGAAATATCGTGGAACAAGGAACACACAATGAGTTGCTAGGGAAGAAGGGATATTATGAACAGCTTTACCATGCCCAATTTGCGGATTTGGCTTGATAATAATTTCTAATGTATTTTTTAAGCTAACCTATAGGTAGCTAATATTCATATGAATAGTAATTTAAGTTTTTATAAAATATATTTAAAACAATAAAAACCACCCCTTTATAGTTAATCTACAAAATAAATTAACTATAAAGGGGTGGTTTATTTATGATAAATGATCAACAATATATTACTAAAGGATTAAAAAATACTAAGATTCACTTATTTGCTCTCAATAGAATAAACTTATAATGAAAGAATTTTATTATAAGAGGTATTTGTATGGGATATTATGTTAAAGTAGAACCAAATGTAAAACTTTACGTAGAGGATCTTAATCCAGAAGGGAAAAAAACAATTTTATTTTTACACGGGTGGCCTGGAAGTCATAAACTATTTGAATATCAATTTGATCAGCTTCCTAAAATGGGGTATCGATGTATAGGTATAGATCAGAGAGGATTTGGCGAATCCGATAAGCCTTTTAGGGGCTACTCATATGATCGATTATCAGATGATGTTCGATGTGTAGTTGAAACACTTAAATTAAAGAACGTTACATTGTTAGGTCATTCTACAGGAGGAGCCATTGCTATTAGATATATGGCAAGGCATAATGGATATGGTGTATCTAAACTTGTTCTTTGTGCAGCTGCGGCCCCTAGCCTTATTAAGCGTCCATATTTCCCTTATGGTTTAGAAAGGGAAGCTGTGGATAAAATTATTGAAGGAACATATAATGATCGTCCAAAAATGTTGCAAGACTTTGGAGATATATTTTTTTTCAAATATATAACTAAACCTTTCTCCGATTGGTTCTTCCAATTAGGATTACAGGCGGCAGGCTGGGCTACTGCAGAAATTGCAAATACATGGTTAGATGAAGAAGGGTTATTTTCTGATCTTAAGAAAATAAAAGTTCCAACTCTAATTCTTCATGGTATTCATGACAAAGTTTGTCTGTTCCCATTAGCTGAAGCACAAAAAAAAGGAATTAAAAATTCAAAACTTGTACCATTTGAAGAGAGCGGTCATGGGTTATTCTATGATCAAAAAGAAAAGTTTAACAAGGAATTGACCAAGTTTATTGAAAAATAAAGTTTTATTATGATTAATAATTATTTTGAAGAATTATTAATCATAGAAAACATATTATTTAAATACAAAAATGAGGGTGTCTCAAAATAAAAATAGCCTTAATTTTAAAACCGTAAATATAAATAATACATTCATAAAGCAATTCATTTTGCTAAGCAGTTCTAAAGTTGACTCCATTAAAAATTTTTTACCCAGTAAAAGAGGCAACCTCCTCTGGCTTCACTACTGGCTCCTCACGTCCTGTGAGGAATTACAAAAAAATTTAATTCCGTCAAATTAAGAACTACTAAAGCTCATTCATATGTTTATTACACGTATTATCTATATTTACTATATTAAAATTAAGGCTATTTTTAGACATCCTCAATTCTATTTATCATCTTTTCTAAATGTATAGGTTATAAAAACAATAATTAATCCTACCAAA
The DNA here is from genome assembly GCF_001889325.1 of Clostridium sporogenes. NCBI lineage: Bacteria > Bacillati > Bacillota > Clostridia > Eubacteriales > Clostridiaceae > Clostridium > Clostridium sporogenes. The sequence goes on from NZ_CP013243.1 coordinate 84,425, forward strand.
GAGTATCCAATATATTTTAATTTAGCTTCATAGGGAAGTGTTAATAATATTATTATCCAAACTATACCTGAAACTATACAGTCTCTTTTTATACTTTTCATTAAATAATCCCCCTGATTAATTTACTATTTATTATTCATATATATTTAACTATTCCTTTAGAGAAATACAATGTTATTATAGCATATTTTACAAATATCCTATTATTTTATTATGATTTTAGGATATTTTTTGTAATAAAAATAAATATAGAAAACATGAATTAAAGCTTTAGTTATATAGAATTTTAATAACATATAGATTTTTAATTAATATGATTTTTATATATAAAGGGATTTATATTTTATATAAAAAACAAATTAACTTCACAAAAAACACATAAAGCTTTATTAGAATAACCTTTGTAAGAAACTTATAAGACTTAGGAGGTTATGTAATATGAATTTTTTAAAGAGAGCTATGCTTAGTATATCAAAAAAGAAAATAAAGTCTTTGATATTATTTGTTGTACTCTTAATAATTGCCAATATGGTGTTGGTGGGATTATCGATACAAACTGCTACAAAAAAATCCACAGAATTAGCTAGAGAAAAATTAGGCAGTGATGTAACACTTAAAATTAATGAACAAAAATTTATGGAACAAAGAAGAAATAATAAGGAGGAAGGATCAAGCAGCAGACCATCTTTAACTACAGATATTGCAGATACTTTAAAGTATAATGAGCATGTAAATCAGTATAATTATATTTCATCATCCTTTGGTTTAGCTAAAAATTTTGAAAGTGTAAAAAATGAAGACAGTAGTGATAATACTAATTCTGAAGACGGTGAAGAAAAACCAAGAGGTATGTTCAAAATGGCAGGTAGTAATGTTACTACTATGCCAGAGATTTCTTTTTCAGGTACTATAGCTACAAATCTTTTATCTGATTTTAAAGATGGAGATAGTAAAATTACAGAAGGTAGAGGAATTACAAAGGATGATACAGGAAAAAATGTGGCTGTAATTGAGAAAAATTTGGCTAAAGAAAACAGCTTAAAAGTAGGAAGTAAAATACAAGTAGCTTCTGTTGATGAAAATACTACACTAGAACTTGAAGTTGTGGGGATATATGAGGCAAATTCAGATGAAAGTACTAATGATAATAGAAATATGGATTTTTTAAACCCATATAATAAAATATATATGCCTTATGATGTAGTTTCTAAGGTTTCAACTGGTGAGAGTACTAATAGTAAAAATATTACTTCTGCAGTATATTTTATGGACAATGCTGATAATATAGAAAGTTTCAGAGAATATGCAAAAAATAAGAAAATAGATTTAGAAACCTATACATTAGATGCTAATGATCAATTATATACACAAATGGTAGGACCTATTGAAAATGTAGGATCTTTCTCAAAAACTTTAGTAGCAACTGTATCCATTGCAGGAGCAATGATCTTAGTTCTTATAATAGCATTATCTCTTAAGGATAGAAAATATGAAATAGGAGTATTATTATCTCTTGGAGAAAGCAAATTTAAAGTTATTTCTCAGCTAGTAGTTGAAGTACTTTTAGTAGCTTCTATAGCTTTTGCTACTTCCGCATTTACAGGAAATTTAGCAGCTAACAAAATAGGAGATAGTTTACTTGCAAATGAAATTAAAGTAACAGAATCATCTTCAACGCAAGAAAATCAGAATTTTGGTGGGCGTGGTTCTATGGTAGTAGGCCCTGGTAGAATGAATAGCAATGCTATTAAAAATGCAGATGTGGTAAAGGATATGGATGTTTCTGTAACTTCAAAGGATTTAGAAAAACTAGCTGCCATAGGATTACTTATAGTAATAGCATCTGCAGCTATGCCAACTATATCTGTACTAAGATTTAGTCCTAAAACTATACTAAGCAAAAGAGAATAGGTAGGGTGATGTATATGAATACAGTTTTAGAATTTAAAAATGTAAATTACAGTTATAAAGATGCAGGAAAAGAATTAGTAATTTTAGATAGTGTAGATTTTAATTTTGAAGGTGGCAAATTTTACACTATATTAGGAGCCTCTGGATCAGGAAAAACCACTGCTTTATCCTTAGCAAGTGCATTAGATAGTCCTAAAAGTGGTGAAATTTTATATGAAGGTAAGGATATAAAGAAAATTGGTTTAACCAACTATAGAAATCAATATATAGGAATAGTATTTCAAGCATACAATTTAATTAATTACATGACAGGTATACAAAATATTATTACTGCTATGGAAATTACCAAGAATGAAATTTCAGATAAAAAACAAAAGGCTTATGAATTAATAGAAAAGGTAGGACTTACAAGAGAAGAAGGAGATAGAAGTGTATTAAATCTTAGTGGAGGACAACAACAAAGGGTAGCAGTAGCAAGAGCTCTATCTACAAATGCCAAAATTATATTGGCAGATGAGCCTACTGGAAATTTGGACAGTAAAACATCTATAGATATAATAAAGCTTTTTCAGAAATTAGCTCATGAAGATAATAAATGCATAATAATGGTAACTCACTCTTTAGAGATTGCATCTATGTCTGATGTAATTATAAATTTAGACAATAAGAAGTTTAAGGTTAAATAAGAACTTTAAAAGTAAAGTAATCTATATTATTTATAACTAGAAAATTAAACTTGTTAAAATAAATTTATTAGGCTTGCCTGATCCTTTAACTTAATAAGTAAAATTAAAAAATACTCAAATTTAGTGTTTATTAAGTGACTTTTAGATTCAGATGGAGTTTGATTATGACAGATAGTCTCTCCATTTGAATCTTATTAACAAAGTTCTTGGAATCTTTGTTTATTAGTAAAAAATTTTTAGAAGTTTTTTAGAAGTCTTTATCTTTTAGGAGAAATTAGTATCTTTCAAAAGCAAGTGCTTATACAAAATCATTTCATTTTTTATTCTCAATTTTTATAAAAATCATATATCAAAAGTTTCTCATCTTATCAATTAGGTAAGAAGTATTAACAATCATAGCTATATTATAAAAAATAAAAAATGTGACTTTTTTATACTTATGTTTAAAAATAGTAGGAGGAGATAGTTATGAAGATAAATAAAAAATACTTACTTTTTGTTTTATGTATAGTATGGATTATATCAATATACATCTTTAATAAGTATGATTTTATATCACTTACTATAGAAATTATGAAGGGATATTTAAATTCAAATAAAGCAGGAATAATGATTATTTTTGTTTTACTATGGATAGTAAGACTGCCGATTTTATTGCCAGGATTTACATTAATAATATTAGGAGGTACTTTATTTGGAACAATTGATGGATTTTTATTATCCATGATAGGAATGATTCTAAGTGAAACATTAATATATGTGATAGCTAAAGTATTTTCTAATTGGAATATAAAAAATTTAATTAAAAAGAAGTATGATTACATAGAGCCATTAATAAAAAAATATAATTTTAGATTTTTAGCCTTGGGCATAGTATGCCCTATAGCACCTACAGATGTGGTATGCTTTTTATCCTCATCAGTGGGGTTAAGCTATATAAGATATATATTAACAATAATTATTTCTAATATACCAATAATAGCTATTTATAGTTATATGGGCATAAGTTATAAAGAATCTTCACTAAGTGTTATAATACTTTGTTTATCAATAAGTATATTAGCATTATATACAATGAAAATTTGGAATAGTTTAAAAACAAATTATTTATAAATTTTAGATGAATAAATTTAACAAAGTAGTTATTATTAAAATTTGCTTATGATTTAGTATTTTTATGGAGCCGCATCACATAAGATTTAAAAGTAAGTGTTCAAATATATAGCATCCTATGATAAACTAAACATTGGAAATAAAATAATATTAAAAAATAATATAAAACTTTTTTATGTTATGAAATAGAAATTATTTTCTAATTTCCTTAAAGATAAAGAAGATAGGATGAAGAGGGAATGATTATATTAGAAACAGAAAATTCAATATTAAAAAGCATATCTTTAGGTGATGCCCAAAAGGTTTATTCGTTAACTTCCCATGTTGAAGTTAAAAAATTTATGAAATTTAATACACATTCTTGTGAGGACAAGCTTCTTTTCCCAAAGTTACCCCAGGAGCTTTTGATTTATACATTAGATTTGGAGAAGAATAATGAGTAGCACAACTAAGGATTTAACTAAGGGCTCTCCTTTAAAAGTAATACTTAAGTTTTCATTACCTATGATAGTAGGAAATATATTTCAGCAATTATATAATGTTGTAGATTCAATAATAGTAGGGAAATTTATAGGTACAAAGGCTTTAGCCGCTGTGGGCTCTTCCTTTGCTATTATGGTTTTTATAACATCCATTTTGCTGGGATTATGCATGGGTACTTCTATTGTGTTTTCACAATTTTTTGGAGGTAAAAAGATAAATAAGTTAAAAGCTAGTATATCTACATCCTTTATTTTTATAGGAATTACCTCTATTGTAATAAGTGGATTATCCTTAATATTTGTAGATGAGATTATTTTATTTATGAAAATTCCAAAGGAATTATTTGTAGATACTAGAGCTTATCTTAACATAATATTTAGTGGTATATTTTTTACATTTTTATATAACTGGGCAGCAGGTCTTTTAAGGGCTCTTGGAAATTCTAAAGTCCCATTATATTTTTTGATTTTAGCTGCTATTATAAACATAGTATTAGATCTTGTATTTGTAATTACTTTTAACATGGGTGTAGCTGGTACAGCTGTAGCTACGGTTATTGCCCAATTTGTTTCTGCTATTTTGTGTATTGTATATTGTATAAAAAAATTGGAATTTTTAAAGTTTAAACTAAATGAAATTAAATTTGACAAAGAAATCTTTAAACTAACAGCGAGTTATTCCTTGCTTACATCAATACAACAATCTATTATGAATTTTGGAATATTAATGATACAGGGATTGGTAAATTCCTTTGGTATAGCTCCTATGGCAGCCTTTGCAGCAGCAGTTAAGATTGATTCCTTTGCTTATATGCCTGTACAAGACTTTGGAAATGCTTTCTCTACCTATATTGCGCAAAACAAAGGAGCAGAGAAAGATGAAAGAATCAAAAGTGGTATCAAAGTATCTTTAAAGATTATAACTATATTTTGTATTTTTATATCTTTAGTTGTATGGATTATGGCAGATAAATTTATGTTAATATTTATAAATCCTACAGAAACTCAGGTTATAAAAATAGGAGTACAGTATTTACGAATTGTATGTACATTTTATTGTTTCATAGGTTACTTATTTATGTTTTATGGTTTATATAGAGGTTTAGGTAAGGTTAAAATGTCCATAGTTTTGACAATAATATCCCTTGGTCTCAGAGTAGCCCTTGCTTTTATTACAGCTCCTTATTTAGGATTAAAGGGAATTTGGTGGGCAATTCCTATAGGGTGGATTATAGCAGATATAGTAGGAATGATATATTATAAATTTATTAGTTAATGTTAAATTGATATAGAGCTTAAAAATAAACTGCTCCAAAATGGAACGAAAATTATAAAATTAATAGATTTATAAAAAAATAATATAAAAATGTGTTATAAATGTGTTATAATGGTACAAAATATTATATGATGTAGAGTATATAATATTTTGTATTTTTTTATAATTTAATATACGGAAAATACAGAATATTCTATATGCTCAGCAAGTACAATGAGGGGGATGTTTTCATGAAAAAAATTTTGTTACTTTTATCTAGTATTTTTTTAACATTAAGTTTAGTGGCCTGTGATAAAAGTAATTCTACAGAAAGTACTAATGAAAAGGATAAGAATAGGACTATGATACTGGCTACAACTACCAGTACTCAAGATTCAGGACTTTTAGATTATTTGCTTCCTGAGTTTAAAAAGGATACAGGAATAGATGTTAAAGTAGTTGCAAAGGGAACTGGTGAAGCTCTTAAACTTGGACAAAATGGTGATGCAGATTGTCTTCTAGTTCATGCCAAAGCTAAAGAAGAAGAGTTTATTAAAAAAGGTTATGGTACTGAAAGACATGATGTTATGTACAATGATTTTATTATAGTTGGTCCAAAGGAAGATACTGCAAAGTTAAAAGAAAAAGCTCCTAATAATGCAGCAGAAGCTTTTAAATTAATTAGTGAAAGTAAAGCTAGTTTTGTTTCTAGAGGAGATGAATCAGGAACTCATACTAAAGAAAAGAAGCTTTGGAAAGATATTAAAGTAGATCCTAAGGGAGAATGGTATATAAGTGCAGGTAAAGGTATGGGAGCAGTATTACAGATGACAAATGAAAAAAAGGCCTATACTTTAACAGATAGAGCTACTTATTTGTCTATGAAGGATAAATTAGATTTAGTAATTGTAACTGAGAAAAGTAATGATTTATATAATCAGTATGGAGTGATAATGTTAAATACTGAAAAGAATAAAATTAAAGAAAAGGAAGCCAAAGAATATATAGATTGGATGCTTTCTGATAAAGGGCAAAAACTTATAGGAGAGTATGGAAAAGAAAAATACGGACAAGCACTTTTTGTAGCTAACGGAAAGAAATAGGTGATATTATGGAGCAGGAAATTTTTAATACAATAAATTTAAAAGAAATTATTCCTGTGGTATTAATGTCTCTTTATGTTTCATTAACTTCAACTTTAATCGCTTCAATATTGGGAATGCTTTCAGGCATTCCCTGTGCTTTATTAAACTTCAAATTAAAAAAGATTATAATTCAAATTAATCATACTTTAATGAGTATACCACCAGTTCTTATGGGATTATTGGTTTATCTTTTATTATCGAGGAAGGGACCTTTAGGTGAATTTGAATTATTGTTTACTCCTACCGCTATGATAATAGCCCAGACATCACTTATATTTCCTATAGTATTTGGTCTTAGCATATCTATTATAATGAAAAATGGTAAAGATATAAAAAATACATGTACCACATTAGGAGCTAATAGATTTCAAACCTTCTTAATTATTATAAAAGAAAACAAGATACAATTATTATCAGTTGTAACAGCAGCCTTTGGAAGAGCTATATCTGAAGTTGGTGCAGTTATGATAGTAGGAGGAAATATTAAAGGATTTACAAGGGTTATGACCACATATATTGCATTGGAGACAGGCAAAGGCAATTTTAATGAAGCTTTAGCAATAGGAGGAATATTACTAGTTATATCTTTTATAATTAATGCTATTCTTCATTTTTTTCAAGGGAGTGAAAGTTTTTGAAAATAGAGGTAGTTAATGCAGTAAAAGAGTATGCTGGTAGAAAAGTATTAGATATAGAGCATATGGTTTTTAAAGAGGGAGGTATATATGGGATATTAGGATTAAATGGAAGTGGAAAGAGTACTTTATTACAAAGCATAGCAGGATTTAATAAATTAAATGAAGGAGAAATTATTTATGATGAAAAAGATTTTAATAAAGTAAAAGATAAAATTTCTATGATGACTCAAAGACCGCTTTTATTTAATTGTTCTGCAGGTGAAAATATTATAATGGGACTCAAATTTAGAAAAACACCTAAAAAAACTGTTGATGCTAGGTTTGAAAAATACATAAAATATTTTAATATAAATGAAATTCTTAATAAAAACGGGAAAAAATTATCTGGAGGAGAAACTCAAAAGGTAGCCTTACTTAGAACGGCTATATTAGAAAGTGATGTTATAATATTAGATGAACCTACTGCAAGTATGGATATAGAAAGCACTTTAGCTTCTGAAACTTTAATTAAAGATATTATGGAAGATAAAAGAACCGTAATTTTTGTAACTCATGATTTTTATCAAGCAGAGAGAATTGCAGATTATGTAATATTTATGGATAAGGGTAAAATTATAGAACAGGGTGAAAAAGACAATATATTTAATAATCCTAAGAATGCTAAAGTTAAGATGATGTTAAATAAGTGAGAAAATATAGTATAAGGGGGCATAACTATGATAAAGACTGCTATTGTTACAATAAGTGATAAGGGTTCAAAGGGCGAGAGAAAAGACGAAACAGGAAAGGTACTACAGGATATTTTAGAAAAAGAAGGATATAAAGTAGAGGGTTATAAAATAATACCAGATGAAATCAATATTATAAGTGAAGAGCTTATAAAGTTATGTGATGAAAAGAAAGTAAATCTTATTATTACTAATGGAGGTACAGGCTTTTCTAAAAGAGATGTAACTCCAGAGGCTACAGAAAAGGTTATTGAAAAACATGTACCAGGTTTTGGTGAAGCTATGAGGGCCAGTTCTCTTTCTATAACGCCAAAGGCTATACTTTCTAGAGGGATTGCTGGAATTAGAAAAGATTCTCTTATAATAAACCTTCCAGGGAGCCCAAAAGCTGCAGTAGAAAATTTACAGGCAGTATTAGGTGCTATACCTCATGGAATAGAGATTCTATTAGGTGAGGCATCAGAATGTGCTAGATAGATTGGTTTAAGGAGGTAATATTAGTGGACTTATTTAATGTTGTATCTATTAAAGAAGCTAAAGATCTTATAGAAAAAAATTTTAATGTAAAACCAATAAAAGAAGAAGTGGAGCTTTTAAATAGTATAGATAGGGTTATATATGAGGATATAGTTTCTCAAATAAATGTACCTAATTTTAGAAGATCTACCGTAGATGGATATGCTGTAAACTCTAAAGATGTAGCAGGTGCTAGTGAAAGTATGCCCGCTATGATGAACTATAAGGGAGAAGTTTTCATGGGAAAAATTCCTGAAGTTAATATGGATTTCCCTGGGGATTGTGTTTATGTTCCAACGGGAGGTATGATTCCAGAAGGCGCAGATTCTGTAGTTATGGTGGAATATACAGAAAGAGTTCATGAGGATACAGTACTTATAAATAAACCTACAGCCAATGGTGAAAAGGTAGTAGAAATAGGTGAAGATATAGCTAAAGAGGAAGTAATAATAAAAAAAGGTAAAAGATTAAGACCCTATGAAATAGGGGTATTATCTAATCTTGGAATAACTAAAGTGCCTGTATGTAGAAAACCTAAAGTAGCTATAATATCTACAGGAGATGAGATAGTAGATCCTAATAAAGAACCAAAATTAGGCCAGATTAGAGATATAAATTCTTATCTTTTACAGGCTTCTATTATTGAAGATGGAGGTATTCCTATAAATTATGGAATTATAAGAGATGATTTTAACCTTTTAAAAAATACAGTAGAAAAAGCTATAGAAGATACGGATATTGTACTTATATCCGGGGGCAGTTCTGTAGGAAAAAAAGATGTAACTATAGATGTTATAAATAGTTTCGGGGATCCTGGAGTTTTTGTTCATGGAATAGCAATAAAACCTGGTAAACCAACTATTATAGGAAAGGCTAAGGATAAAATAGTTTTTGGACTACCAGGACATCCTTTGTCAGCAGCTATTGTATATAAGATTATAGTTAAACATTATATAGATAAAATTGCAGGTGCTAAAGAAGAGGTTTTCCCTATAATTTGTAAGTTCAATATAAATTATCATAGTGCAAAGGGAAGAGAAGAATATTTGCCAGTAACATTAAATTGGGAAAGAGATGAAATAATTGCATCACCTGTATTTTCTAAGTCTGGACTTATAAGTGGTTTTTCTAAGGCTTATGGTTTTATAAAAATAGATAAGAATCTTGAAGGAATAAAAAAGGATGAAAAGGTTTTTGTATATAGATTTTAGGAGGTTTTAGTATGGGGCAAAATATTTATCTTTCAAATTATGAAATTAAAGAGGCATTAAAACTTTATTTTAATAAGATAAGCATAAAAAAACAAAAGGAATTTGTGAATACAGAATATTCAAGTGGTAGAATAACCGCATCACCTATATATTCTAATATATCTTCTCCTTTCTACAATTCTTCAGCTATGGATGGTATTGCAGTTAATAGCGAAAAAACATTAGGTGCAAATGAAAAGAATCATATAGCTTTAGAAGAAGAAAAGGATTATATAGTGGTGGATACGGGAGATCCTATACCTAGAGAGTATGATTCTGTGATAATGGTGGAGGATTTAATTAAAGTAGATGATAAAAGGGTGGAAATATATAAAAGTATAGCCCCTTATGAAAACATAAGACCTTTAGGAGAGGATATAGTGGAGAAATCCCTTATAGTTCCTTCCTATCATAAGATAAGACCTGTGGATATTTCAGCAATGATTGCTGGAGGAGTAAATGAAGTAGAAGTTCATAAAAAACCTGTGGTAGGTATAATTCCCACTGGCACAGAGCTTGTAGAACCAGGTAACAATTTAAAAGTAGGAGATATAATAGATTTTAATTCAAGAACCTTTGCAGCACAGGTCTTTGAGTATGGTGGTATTGCTAAAAGGTATGAAATAGTTAAAGATAATTATGAAAAAATTAAAGCTACTATAAAAAAAGCAGTGAAAGAATGTGATATAGTTCTTGTAAACGCTGGTTCTTCTGCAGGAAGAGAGGATTACACAGCTAAAGTTATAGAAGATTTAGGTAAGGTATATATACATGGAGTAGCTATAAGGCCAGGAAAACCGGTTATTTTAGGAAAGATAGATAATAAACCTGTTATAGGAATACCTGGATATCCTGTGTCAGCTTATGTTATTATGGAGAACTTTGTAAGACCTATTGTGGAAAAATTTGCAGGGAAAAAACCCTATAAATATAAAAAAATTAAAGCTACATTATCTAAAAGGGTTATGTCTTCACTAAAATATGTTGAATTTATTAGGATAAAATTAGGTAAAGTAGGAGAGAAAATAGTAGCTACACCCTTAAATAGAGGCGCAGGTGCTACCATGTCTCTTGTTAGAGCAGATGGAATACTTGAAGTTCCACAAAATGTGGAAGGTATAGAAAAAGGAACAGAGGTGGATATAAAACTTCTAAAGGATGAAGAGGAAATAAATAATACTATAGTTTGTATAGGAAGTCATGATCCTATAATAGATGTTATAGCAGATTTAATTCATGTAAAACAGGGTGGATATTATTTATCCTCTGCCCATGTAGGTAGTATGGGAGGAATAATGGCACTTAAAAATGGTGAAACCCATATAGCTCCTATACATCTTTTAGATATGGAAAGTGGAGAATATAATGTAAGCTACATTAAAAAATATATTGGTAATAGACCTATGGCTCTTATAAAGTGCGTAAAGAGAATTCAAGGAATTATAGTGCCTAAGGGAAATCCTAACAATATTACTTCTATTAGAGATATAAGAGATAAAAAATTGAAATTTGTAAATAGACAAAGGGGTGCAGGTACAAGACTTCTTCTTGATTATAATCTTAAAAAATTAAATATAAGCCCTAGAGAAATACAAGGATATGAAAGGGAAGAGTATACTCATTTACAAGTGGCTGCAGCTATTTTAAATGGAGATGCTCATTGTGGACTTGGAGTATATTCAGCAGCAAATATGATGGGGCTAGATTTTATACCAGTTTGCAGTGAAGAATATGATTTAGCAATCTTTCAAGAGTTTTTATATATGCCATCTATAAAAGAACTTATAAACATCATAAAAGCTGGTAAATTTAAAGAGAAATTAGAGGAGCTAGGTGGCTATGACTATAGTGAGGCAGGCAATATTATTTTACTATAAAGAAGAATAAATATTAATTAATATTATTTTTATACAAAGGAGGGAGTCAATGTTAGACAAGCATGGAAGAAAAATTAACTATTTAAGAGTATCTGTAACAGATAGATGTAATTTAAGATGTGTTTATTGTATGCCTCCTGAAGGTATTATGAAAAAAGAACATGATAATATAATGAGATATGAAGAGATTTTTAATGTAGTTAAAGAAGCCTCTTTATTAGGAATAGATAAAATTAGATTTACAGGTGGAGAGCCTCTTATACTTAAAGATATAGATAAATTAATCTACAATACATCAAAAATAAGTTCCATTAAGGATATTGCTATGACTACCAATGCTATACTTTTAGAAGATAGAGTAGAGGATTTAAAGAAGGCTGGTCTTAAAAGGGTTAATATAAGTCTTGATTCTTTAAAAGAAGATAGATTTAAGAGCATTACAAGAGGTGGGGATATTAATAAAGTTTTTAAAAGCATCGAAAAATCTTTATCCATTGGTATGAGACCAATAAAAATTAATACAGTAATAATGAAGGGGATAAATGATGATGAAATAGGGGATTTTATGAATTTAACAAAGGAATATCCCATATCCGTAAGATTTATAGAACTTATGCCTATAGGAGAAGGTAGAAAATTATACAAAGATAGTTATATAAGTTCAGAAGAAATAATATCCAAGAATAGAGATCTTATACCTGTGGAAACTGATAAAAGTAGTACGGCTCTATTATATAAATTTAAAGAATCTAAAGAAAATATTGGGTTTATAAGCCCTATGAGTTGCAAATTTTGTAGCGGCTGTAATAGAGTAAGATTAACTGCAGAGGGTACATTGAAACCTTGCCTTCATTCTGAAAAGGAAGTAAATCTTAAAAACTATGTAGGAAATAACCAAGCACTTTTATCTAAGATAAATGAAGCTATTTATAATAAACCCTTAGAACATCATATGATAGAAGAAGAAAAAAGTAAAAGCAAAAAAATGATGTATCAGATTGGAGGCTAGTTTATGAATTTAACACATATAAATAAGCAAGGAAGAGCAAAAATGGTGGATGTAGGCAGTAAAGGTGATACAAAAAGAGAAGCCATTGCCTATGGGCATATAAATATGAAGAGAGAAACTTTAAATAAAATAAAAGAAGGTACTATATCAAAGGGAGATGTGCTATCTGTGGCTCAAGTAGCAGGTATTATGGCAGCAAAAAATACAGCTAATATTATACCCATGTGTCATCCCATAATGATAAATGGTTGTGACATAAATTTTCATTTTGATTTTGAAAACAATAATATAGATATAACATGTTCAGTAAAAAATACAGGGAAAACAGGAGTAGAAATGGAAGCTTTAACTGCAGTTACAGTAGCAGCTCTAACTATATATGATATGTGTAAAGCTGTAGACAGAGAAATGATAATATCAGATGTAAAACTTATCAAAAAAGATGGTGGAAAATCAGGATTATTTCAAAGGGAGGAATCATAACATGGCAAAGGTAATAGCAGTTAATATAAGTGAAAAAAAAGGTGAGATAAAACATCCTATAGATAAAGGGTTATTTAAAGTGGATCACGGTCTTGTGGGAGATGCTCATGCTGGAAACTGGCATAGACAAGTAAGTCTTTTAGGTACAGAAAGTATAGATAAAATGAAAAAGTTAGGTCTTCAAGGACTATGTACAGGTAAATTTGCAGAAAATATAACTACAGAGGGCTTGATTTTGTATGAATTACCTATTGGGACTAAATTAAAAATAGGTGAGGTACTTATGGAGGTAACTCAAATAGGTAAGGAATGTCATGCAGGATGTGAAATAAGAAATCTTATAGGGGATTGCATAATGCCTAGGGAAGGTATTTTTACAAAAGTATTAAAGGAAGGCTTTATTAAACCCAATGATGAAATAGAGGTCTTATCTAAGGTATAAAATTTTAATAACTTGATAAGTTGTCTTTATCTTAAAGGGGAAGATTTATATGAAGGATGATTTTGTAAAAGAAAAATTTTGCGTGTTAAAGTCTCATGAAAAGTGTAATAGTTTAGGGATTAGTAAAGATTTAGTATACAGTAAAAAAATAATAAGAGGTGAAGAACTTAAAAGGGAACTAAATAATAATTCAGAGTTAATTATTATTGCTACACCTTTTATGAACAAGCTCTATCAATTTGTTAAAGGCTCTAACTTTTTCGTTATTCTTACAGATGGGGATGGTTGTATACTGAATGTCATAGGAGATGAAAGTATATTAAAGGAAGCTTTTAATGTAAACATGATTCCAGGAGCTTATATGGATGAAAAAAATATGGGGACAAACGCCATGAGTATGGCTTTAAGTGAAAAGTCTCCAATTCAGATATCTGGAGAGGAACACTACGTTAAAGCTTATCATAGATGGACTTGTTCTGCAGCTCCCATAAAAGATATTAATGGGAAAATAATTGGTACTCTTGATTTGACAGGATATAGTGAAAATGTACATTCTCATACCTTAGGAATGGTAGTGGCTGCAACTAATGCTATTGAAAAAATGATAGAATTAAATAATTATAATAGAGCTTTGCAAGTATCTAAAAAGAGTATTGAAAATGTGTTTAATTCTATACAAAGAGCTATATTAAGGGTGGATTTGTCAGGTGCAATAAAGACTATAAACAACAACGCTATAGAACTTTTAGGTTTTAATGAAAATGATATAAAAAGTATGAAGATGTGGGATTTAATACCTGACTGGTCTATGGTTTTAGATGAGATCTATGACAAAGGTAGTTTTGTAGATGAAGATGTATATGTACACTGTCTTAAAAATAAGCTTCAATTGAATTTAAGCGCCTATCCTATATATGATTCATCCATGAGAATTATTGAGGTAACCTGTTTACTTTCAGATATACAAAAAACTCGAAAACTTGCAGGGAAAATACTTAGTGGTCAAGCTATTTATACCTTTGATAAAATTATAGGTAAAAGCAAAAAGCTTCTTAGCATAATAGATTATTCAAAAAAAATTGCAGATAGCAGATCTACTATACTTATTACCGGTGATAGCGGAACGGGAAAGGAAGTTTTTGCACAGTCAATACACAACTATAGTGATAGAAAAGATAAGCCTTTTATAGCTGTTAATTGTGGAGCTATCCCAAGAAATTTAATTGAATCTGAACTTTTTGGATATGAAGAGGGAGCATTTACTGGAGCAAAAAGAGGAGGATATAGGGGAAAATTTGAAAATTCCCATGGTGGAACCATATTTCTTGATGAAATAGGGGAAATGCCTTTAGATATGCAGATAAAACTTTTAAGGGTTATAGAAGAGGGCGTTATAAATAGGATAGGAAGCTCTAAACAAATACCTGTAAATTCTAGAATAATAGCTGCCACTAATAAGGATTTAAGAGAAGAGGTAGAAAAGGGGAATTTTAGAAAGGATTTATTTTATAGAATAAATGTATTACCAGTATATTTACCAGCATTAAAAGAAAGACGAGAGGATATTCCACTTCTTATATATTATTTTATGAATAAAACATCTAAACATTTAAATAAAAGGAAGGTGGAAATACCACCTGTATATATGGAAAGGCTTATTAATTATCATTGGCCAGGTAATATAAGAGAACTAGAAAATATAGTAGAATTAATAATAAATGCAGAAAGTGTTGAAATTATTAATAATATAAACCATCATAGTAGCAAGGAAGTTAGAAATAAGGCAAAAGAAGAAACTATGGTGTTTAATCTTGAAATTGTGGAGAAAAACCATATTAAAGAGGTATTAAATAAGTTTGATGGTAATGTTTCTTCCGCTGCAAAGGCTCTTGGTATAGGAAGAAATACTCTTTATAGAAAAATAGAAAAATACTCACTGTACTAATATAGAACAAAGTTCCAAAAAAGAGCGATAAAATATAAAAAAATGTATCTAAATAGAACAAAAAGGATTGTTATTTTTAATATTAATTTTAAGTAAGTATAATTTAAATATTTTTTTAGACAGGGTACATATTATACAACAGGTTTTAATATATACAAAGAAGAGAGTTTGACTTTAGATAAAGTTAAGCTCTTATCTAGGTATATAGAAGCCTTTAAATATACCAAATATGGTTTTTTTATAGTACTTTTCATAGAGTTTGTACAAATATTATCATTAATAACTATAGGTATAGTATGTTAGTTTATACATAATATATGTTCTCTTTTTTACAATTATAATTTTTTGGCATAAAACTTGCTTATTATATAGTAAGTAATGTATAAATTTTTATAAGGAGGATTTGTTTATGTATGGTTATAATGGAAAGATTTTAAGAATTGATTTAATAAATAGAGAATGTACTTTGGAGCCTTTAGATGAAGAAAAGGCGAAAAAGTTTATAGGGGCTAGAGGCCTTGGGGTTAAGACTTTATTAGAAGAAATAGACCCTAAAATAGATCCATTATCTATTGAAAATAAACTTGTTATAGTTACAGGTCCTATTACTGGAGCTCCTATGCCAACCAGTGGTAGATATATGGTAGTAACGAAGGCTCCTTTAACTGGTACTATTGCAATATCAAACTCTGGTGGAAAATGGGGAACAGAACTTAAAAATGCAGGATATGATATGATAATAGTACAGGGTAAATCAGATGTACCTGTTTATGTAAACATAGAAGATGATAAAATAGAAATAAAAGAAGCAAATCATCTATGGGGTAAGACTTCATTAGAAACTACAGAAATTCTTTGTAATGAGAACAATGAAAGAGCAAAAGTACTATGTATAGGACCTGCAGGAGAAAAATTATCTCTTATGGCAGCTATTATGAATGATATAGATAGAGCAGCAGGAAGAGGTGGCGTTGGAGCTGTAATGGGTTCAAAGAATCTAAAAGCCATAGTAGTTAAAGGTTCTGGAAAAGTTAAAGTATTTAATGAAGGGGAAGCAAAAAAAGTATCCCTAGAAAAAATTAAAATATTAAGAGAAGATCCAGTTGCAGGTGGAGGATTACCTACTTATGGTTCTGCTGTACTTGTAAACATAATTAATGAAAATGGTGTACATCCCGTGAGAAATTTCCAAAAATCCTATACAGATGAGGCTGATAAAATAAGTGGAGAAACTCTTACAGAGGATTGTCTTGTAAGAAAAAATCCATGTTATAGATGTCCAATAGCCTGTGGTAGATGGGTAAAATTAGATGATGGTACAGAATGTGGAGGCCCAGAATATGAGACTTTATGGTCCTTTGGATCTGATTGTGACGTATATGATTTAAATGCTATTAATGTAGCTAATATGCTTTGTAATGAATATGGTCTCGATACAATTTCAGCAGGGGCTACCATTGCAGCAGCCATGGAGCTATATGAAAAAGGATATATAAAGGATGAAGATATAAAAGAGGATGGATTATCTTTAAAATGGGGAGATGCAGAGGCTGTTGTTGGATGGACAAAAAAGATGGCATTAAGGGAAGGCTTTGGAGATAAAATGGCAGATGGATCCTATAGATTATGTGAATCCTATGGTGTTCCAGAGTTTTCTATGACAGTTAAAAAGCAAGAATTACCAGCTTATGATCCAAGAGGAATTCAAGGACATGGTATAACTTATGCAGTTAATAATAGAGGTGGTTGTCATATAAAGGGCTATATGATAAGTCCAGAAATACTAGGATATCCAGAAAAACTTGACAGATTCTCTCTAGAAGGAAAGGCAGCCTATGCTAAAATATTCCACGACTTAACAGCTGTAATAGATTCTTTAGGATTGTGTATATTTACAACTTTTGGACTTGGCGTACAGGATTATGTAGATATGTATAATGTAGTTGTAGGTGGTAAGTTACATGATGCAGAGTCTATAATGGAAGCAGGAGATAGAATTTGGACATTAGAAAAGTTATTTAATTTAGAAGCTGGCATAGACAGTTCCTATGATACCCTTCCAAAAAGATTGCTTAAAGAACCTATTCCGGAGGGCCCTTCTAAGGGATGTGTTCATAAATTAAGTGAATTACTTCCAGAATATTATGCAGTAAGAGGATGGGACAAGAATGGCATACCAACAGAGGATACATTAAAAAAATTAGGTCTTGAAGAATATATAAAGTAGGAAATATAAATAAACAATTAGATCACAATAATTAGACAATAAATCAAAGGTCTATTAAAAATATGTAGCAAAAATATTTCAAAATAGAAAGGCTTTCAAAGCTAAAAAGTGAAAGTCTTTCTATAATTTTAATATAAAGATAAGGAGGTGAATTTTTGAAGATTGAAGTAAGATTATTTGCATATTTTAGAGCAGGAAGAGATAAAAAATATTTTATGGAAATAAATGAAGAAAATATAACCCCTAGGTATATACTTGAAAAATTAAATATTCAAGTAGAAGAAGTGGCTATATTACTTATTAATGGAAGAGATGGAAAGGTAGATATTTTATTAAAGGATGGAGATGTAGTATCTTTATTTCCACCAGTAGGAGGAGGATAGAATGGCTAGATACGATAGGAATATAAAAACTCTTTCTTTAGAAGAAAATGAAAAACTTAAAGATTTTAGAGTTTGCGTAATTGGATGTGGAGGATTAGGTGGATATATAATTGAAATGCTAGGAAGAATTGGAATAGGTTATATAACAGCAGTAGATGGTGATACTTTTAGTGAATCTAATTTAAATAGACAAATTATTAGTAGCGATTTAAATTTAGGAAAAAATAAGGCTATAGAAGCTAAAAAAAGAATGAAAATAGTTAATGATTTAATATATGTAAATCCTATTACAGCCTTTATAAATAAGGATAATGTATTAGATATTTTAAAAGAACATGATATAGTTATTGATGCTGTGGATAATATAGAAACTAGATTTTTATTACAAGAAAGTTGTGAGAAACTTAGAATACCATTTATTCATGGTGCTATTGCAGGCTGGTATGGACAAGTAACAACTATATTTCCGGGGGATAGAACACTGGATATTATTTATAAGAATAAAAGTAAAAAGGGCATAGAGGATGTTCTTGGAAATCCTTCTTTTACACCAGCTTTAGTGGCTTCTATACAAGTAAGTGAAGCGCTAAAAGTACTAATTAATAGAGGAGAAATTCTAAGAAATAAAATATTCATGATAGATCTACTGTACCAAGATTTCTATATATTGAATTTAGAAGAGTAGTTTAAAGTTGTATATAGGTGTTTTTACCCAACTTCATAAGTTATTTCTAGACTAAGAAAATATATTTCATAAGTGAATTCAACATGAAATTAAAAATTATTCCATAAATAATTACCCCTTAATTTATTATTATATATAATAATAAATTAAGGGGTAATAGTTTTAAAAAGCAATATTAGATTATATGTAATTTCAATTAATTCTATTTAAATATAGATTTGATTTTATATGTAATTATATAAAAAAGTTATTGTTAATAATGGATTTTTAAGTATTAAAATTATTTTATACTATGTTACATTTACAAAAAATTAATTTATTTTTAAAATAATATTTTTTATTTCTATTATATGGTCGCTAAGATATTGTAAATCTTCAGAAGAAAGGTTAGATATTTTTTCTGCTAGCAGAGCCTTTATTAATTTTTCTTGATCTTTTATAAAGAGAACACCTTCTTTTGTTAATTCAACTCTTATAACTCTTCTATCCTTTGGATCAGTATATCTAGTAACCATATTTTCAGAAATTAGTTTATCAATGATAGGAGTCATATTAGGTTTAGAAATTAATAAATCCTTAGCAATTTTAGAAATAGAACAATTGCCATTATGCTTAAGATAAACAATAGCTTTTATATGGGAGGGAGGTAGAGGAAATTTTTTCTTTAGCTCATCTGGATTAAAAAGCTTTTTTTGTAAATTTAATAATAAATCATATAAATCTTGGGATATTTCATTAAGCTGAGTATTATTCATCTTTATCCTCCTTAGTTAATTTTATGCTCTGATTACATTATATTGTATTTGAGCTTATTATACAATACAAAAAGTTATTGACATATAATATATATTAAAATATAATAGTTATGAAAGTATAACTATTATATTAACATAGGCGAAGGTAAGATAGTGTATATTTTAAAGGTTTTTAATAAATTTTTAATTAAATTATATTGTATTTTTCATAATTTTACAATACAAAAGTTATTGACACATAAAATATATTAAAATATAATAGTTATGAATTTATAATGATTACATTGTTAAAAACAGGAAACATAATCATTATAAATTTAATTTTTTAAGGGGGAATTATTTATCTTAGTTAGGAACAATATAATAATAGCTTTTTATAAATTTAATCATTTATAAAATGGACGAAATGGAGAGATGATATTGAATGTTAAAGATAATAAAGCACTTAAAACCATTTATTGCTTCAATACTTCTAGTATTAGGGCTTTTATTTGTGCAAGCTGTATGTGATCTATCCTTACCAGATTATATGTCTAATATTGTTAATGTAGGCATTCAACAAGGCGGGGTAGATAATGCAGTACCAAAAGTAATTCGTAAAACTGAATTGGATAAAATTAAGGTTTTTTTAGATGAAAGGGATGTAAAAAAAATAGAAGATAATTACATACTATTAGATAAGAAAAACCTTTCTAAAGATGATCTTGAAAATTATTTGAAGGATTATCCAAATCTTAATAAAGAACCTATTTATAAATTAAATACAAAGGATAAAAATACAATAAATGAACTAAACAGTATATTAGCAAAACCAATAATTATGGTAGGGGGAATGGAAAAAGCTGATATGACAAAGTCAAATAATATTGCTAAAGAATCGGCGCCTCAAAATAAAGCTAATAAAGTGAATCCACAATCTGAACAAAATGATAAGATAAAAGCCTCTTCAGAAGATCAAATGACTAAAGTTCCTTCCAAAGGTGAAATGTCTAAAGGAAATGTTAATTCATTTTTAAATATGCCAAAGGAACAAATTAATATAATAAAAGAAAGTTTAGATAAAAAATTTAAGGATATGCCTGAAAGCATGATTACTCAATCATCAGTTATTTTCGTTAAGGATGAGTATAAGGCTATAGGCATAGATACAGATAAACTTCAATCAAACTACATTCTTAATGAAGGATTTAAAATGCTACTTTTAGCCTTACTTAGCATGGTGGCTACAGTTATAGTTGCTATGCTAGCTGCAAGAGTAGCTGCAGGACTTGGAAAAAATCTTAGAAGAAATGTATTTACAAAGGTTACCGATTTTTCTAAGGGAGAATTTGATAAATTTTCTACGGCTTCTTTAATTACAAGAAGTACAAACGATATTCAACAGATTCAAACTTTTATGGTAATGTTACTTAGAATAGTATTTTATGCACCTATTTTAGGTATAGGTGGAATACTTAAAGTACTAAAAACAGATACCTCTATGGCTTGGATAATAGCTGTAGCAGTTATGGCTATTTTAACCTTAGTTATTGTTTTATTTGGAATGGCTATTCCTAAATTTAAAAAAGTTCAAAAATTAATAGACAAAATAAACTTAATAACTCGTGAATCTTTAATAGGAATGTTAGTTATACGTGCTTTTAATACTGAAAAGCATGAGGAAGAAAAGTTCGATAAAACTAATAAAGAGTTAACACGTACCAATTTATTTATAAATCGCACGATGACGATGATGATGCCAATGATGATGTTAATTATGAATCTTATAACTTTATTAATTGTATGGGTAGGATCCCACCAGGTAGATGCAGGAGCTATGCAGGTAGGAAATATGATGGCCTTTATGCAATATACAATGCAAATAATTATGGCATTTCTAATGATTTCCATAGTATCTATTATGCTTCCACGTGCTTCCGTATCAGCTCAGCGTATAAGTGAAGTTATAGATGTACCAATAACTATTAAAGATATAGAAAAGCCAAAAGAGTTCTCAAATTATAAAAAAGGATATATAGAATTTAAAAATGTTTCCTTTAGATATGAAGGCGCACAAAAGGATGTACTTTCTAATATTACATTTAGTGCACTGCCAGGAGAAACTACAGCTTTTATAGGAAGTACAGGTAGTGGTAAATCCACTCTAATAAATCTAATACCAAGATTTTATGATGTAACAGAGGGAGAAATATTAATAGATGGGGTTAATTTAAAAGAGATATCTCAAAGGCATTTAAGAGAAAAAATAGGGTATGTACCACAGAAAGGAATATTATTTTCAGGTACTATAGAAAGTAATATTAAATATGGTAATGAATCAGCTACAGATAAAGATATAGAAAAAGCAACAAGAATAGCTCAAGCTATGGAGTTTATAGAATCTAAAGAACAGGGCTTTAAGACAGAGGTATCCCAAGGAGGTACTAATGTTTCTGGAGGACAAAAACAAAGACTTTCTATTGCCCGTGCCATTGTAAAAGAACCAGATATATATATTTTTGATGATAGTTTTTCAGCCCTTGACTTTAAAACAGATGCAACACTTAGAAAAGCTTTAAAGGATGAAACAAAGGAAAGTACAGTATTAATTGTAGCCCAAAGAATAAGTACTATAATAAATGCGGATAAGATAATTGTATTAGATGAAGGAAAAATGGTTGGAATGGGTACCCATGATGAATTAATGAAAAATTGTGAAGTTTATAAGGAAATTGCCTTATCACAACTTTCAAAGGAGGAACTTTTATCATGAGCAATAAAAAAATAGAAAATAGAAGAAAAGGTGGCTTTGGCTCACGTCATGGTGGTCCTATAGGAGCAGTTGAAAAGGCAAAAGATTTTAAAGGTACCATGAAAAATTTAGGCAAATATATAATGCCTTATAAAATGTCTATAATTTTTGTAATTGTTCTTGCTATAGGTAGTGCGGCTTTTTCTATAGTAGGTCCTAAAGTTTTAGGAAAGGCTACTACAAAATTATTTGAAGGATTAGTACAAAAGGTTACTGGAGTAAAAGGTGCTTTAATTGATTTTGATTATATAGGTAAAATAATAATTTTACTTCTTGTATTATATATAATAAGTGCTATATTTTCCTTTGTACAAGGATATATAATGTCCTCAGTGGCTCAAAAAATTTCTTATGAATTTAGACGTGAAATTTCTGAAAAAATAAATCGTATGCCTATTAAGTATTTTGACAATAAGACTCATGGAGAAGTATTATCTAGAGTTACTAATGATGTAGATACAGTGAGTCAAACTTTAAATCAAAGTATGTCTCAAATAATTACTTCTGTTGTTACAATAATAGGTGTATTAATTATGATGTTATCTATAAGTTGGCAAATGACTATTGTAGCTTTATTAATATTACCTGTATCCATGATGATTATAATGCTCGTCGTAAAAAAATCACAAAAATACTTTAAGGCTCAACAGGAAGACTTAGGTAATATTAATGGTCATGTAGAAGAAATTTATGGCGGACATAATATAATGAAGGCCTTTAATAGAGAACAAGAAGCTATAGAAGGGTTTGATAAAATAAACGATAAGCTTTATAGCTCAGCTTGGAAATCTCAGTTCTTATCTGGGATGATGATGCCAATTATGTCTTTTATAGGTAATATAGGATATGTGCTTGTATCTATTTTAGGTGGATGGCTTGCCATAAAGAAAACTATTGAAGTTGGAGATATTCTGTCTTTTATTCAATATGTTAGAAGTTTTACTCAACCTATATCTCAGGTAGCTCAAATTGCTAATGTGCTTCAATCTACAGCAGCTAGTGCAGAAAGAGTTTTTGAATTTTTAGAAGAGGAAGAGGAAGTTAAAGAAACAGAAAATCCTGTTAAACTTCAAAAAGTTTCTGGGGAAGTTGAATTTAAAAATGTTAAATTTGGATATAATAAGGATAAAATTATTATAAATGATTTTTCAGCTAGAATTAAGCCAGGACAAAAGGTAGCTATTGTAGGGCCAACAGGAGCAGGTAAGACCACTATGATTAAACTTTTAATGCGTTTTTATGATGTAAATAAGGGTGGAATATTTATAGATGATCATAATATAAATGACTTTAAAAGAGCAGATTTGCGTAAAATATTTGGAATGGTACTTCAAGATACTTTCTTGTTTACAGGTACTATAAAGGAAAATATAGCCTATGGAAAGCTTGGCGCTAGTGATGAAGAGATAATTAAAGCAGCAAAATCAGCTCATGTTCATAATTTTGTAGAGACTTTACCAAAGTCATATGATATGGAACTAAATGAAGAAGCGAGTAATATCTCCCAAGGGCAAAAACAATTATTAACCATTGCCCGTGCGATATTATCAGATCCTAAAATATTGATATTAGATGAGGCAACTAGCTCTGTAGATACTCGTACAGAATTACTTATACAAAAAGCTATGGAAAACTTAATGGAAGGAAGAACTAGCTTTATAATTGCACATAGATTATCTACTATTAGAGATGCAGATTTAATTCTTGTAATGAAGGATGGAGATATTATAGAACAGGGTAATCATGAAGAATTATTAAAAGCTAAAGGCTTTTACTATTCTCTTTACAATAGTCAATTTGAAAATGCAGAAGTGTCTTAACAGTGTCTTTCAAGTTATATACTAATTTAATAAAATTAGATTAATGCATTGATATTTCCTCTATTCTGTTAATATTTATAGAACAGAATAGGGGATTTTCAATATTTTTTATGCATAAAATGTAAAGATTGACTTCTTGATATGAGAACTATTCCAGGCCAAGATCATAATAAAAATTTAACATAAAAATATCTAAATATCAATAAAAGCACTATTAGTATTGTTGAACTTAAATAATACTAATAGTGCTTATTTTACTAACTTTAAATAAAATTCTATGTATTACCAATAAGCATAGGATATTTTAATAAAAGGAGTTTAGATTACTTTAGTAAAATGAACTGCAATTTGTAGGAATATATAATATAAAAATTTTCCTAATCTTTATAAAATCTTTAAAATTATCCTTTAATATAAAAGTACGGAGAAAAGAAAGGGAGGATTTAGAGATGAATAATATAATAGAAGTTAAAAATTTAAGTAAAAACATTAAAGGAAAGACTATTATAGAAAATATGAGTTTTAATATTGAAAAGGGAGATATATATGGGTTTGTAGGGCCTAATGGAGCAGGTAAAACAACTATGATTAGATTACTTGCAGGTCTCATAAAACCTACTAAGGGAGAGATTTTAATTAATGGTATAGATGTAAACAAAGATAGAAAGGGAGCTCTTTTAAATCTTGGAGCCATAGTAGAATGTCCTATATTTTTTGAGTATATGACAGGAAGAGAAATTTTAAAAAATCTTGTAAGATTACATCCCAATATTCCAAAGGAAGAAAGAGAAAAAAGAGTAAATGAAGTTTTAGAACTTGTAGATCTAAAAAATAGAGAAAATGATAAAGTGTCTACTTATTCTCTAGGAATGAAACAAAGATTAGGTATTGCCCAGGCTCTTTTGGGAAAGCCAGAAATAATCATTTTAGATGAACCGGCCAATGGTTTAGATCCTATTGGAATTAAGGATTTAAGGGATATTATTTTAAAATTAAATTGTGAACTTAAAATAACCTTCTTAGTATCTAGTCACTTACTTGATGAGCTTCAAAAGTTCTCTAATAAAATTATAATTATAAATCAGGGTAGGTTGAAATTTAAAGGATCTTTAGAAGAACTACTTTCCATGGGTGAGGGTAATATTGAAGAGGTGTTTTTGCAAGTATTAAAAACTAAGGAGGTAGTTTTATAATGGAGCTCTTTAAAAGTGAGTTTGAAAGGTTATGGAAGAACAAATTAACTTTATTTTCTTTTATACTAATCCCTCTTGCTATAATAGGTTCCTCAAAATATTACCTTGGAAATAATTTGAAATTACCTATAACTAGTGCTGAGTATACTTCCTTTGGTAACTATTCCTTTATGATGTTTCAGGAAATGTTAATTACTTTATTTAATTTTATTGCTATTTTATTTGTATGTATATCTATTACTGAAGAATATAGAAAGGGCCAAATTAGATTGATTATGATAAGAGGGTATTCTTTTAAAGAAATATATTTTGCTAAAGTAGCCTCTATCATAGCTACAATGTTTATATTTTTTGTAACATATTTTATATTATCTACAGCAATTGGATATTTTATAGCTCCTAAATTATATAGAGTAAAGCTTTTTCTTCATAGTAGCACCGTAAGTAACTTAAAGGCTATTTTTTATTCTTTAAAATACTATGCTTTAGGATTTTTAACTGTTTTAGCAATACTTTCTGTATTTGCTCTTTTTTCAGTGACTTTTAAAAGTTCTACAGGAACTATAGCTGCATGCATATGTTTTTTAATGGGAAGTTTTATTTTTTCAAAAGTTATTGAGCAATGGCACATTATGTTAGTTAGGAATCCACATAACAATATGAGGCTTGTTAAAATAGTGGAAAAATTATATTTAAGTACTATTCCTGAGATTCAATATATTGGTATATGTTTTGTTTTGGCGGAAAAACCCATATTAAATTATTGGATTTTAGGTGTTTTAGTAGCCTATATAATTATATTTACATTTATAACTTGTACTATATTTTCTAAAAGAGATAACTTTATTTGATTTTATAGTATTTAAATAGATTATAAGGTATTTAACAGCAAGACTACAGCTTAAATTAAGAATTATTCTATATCTAAAAAGATTCTTATTATACAATGGAAAGGAAGTGAATACTTAGTGGGTATTTGTATCTATAATATACACTCTCACTAAAGATAATTTATGAAAGAGTTAATTATTAGCGAATTTTTAAGAATGAGAGGAAGAAAAAAGAATAGAGCTTCTCTTATTCTAATTTTAGTTAATTTTATATTTAGTATCTGTTGGTATAAAACTTTTGGAGGAGGTATAGGTTTTTATACTCCAGACATATCTGCAAAGATAAATTCTCTGAATTTACCTATTTTTGTAATGAAAGATTTAGCATTAATTCTATTTTTAATAGTTCTTCCAATGCTTTTTATAGATAGTTTAAGTGGAGAGTATGAATCCGGTGCTTATAGACTTATATTAATAAGACCCTATAGTAAAGTTAAGTTATGGTTTTCTAAGTTGATTGTTCAAAGTTTATTTTCATTAGTTATATTTGTTGTATTTTTTATTATTTCTGTAATTACCGGCTATATTTTATTTCCTAAGGTACCTGTAACTACATTTTATAATATACTTAAAGTTTATGATAAATTAGGAGCTTTTATATATAATTTTAAAGTTGTAGCACTGATGTACTTTGTAAGTATTGCAATTTTAGCTTTAGCTTCTTTAGTTTCCTCAATAGTGTCTAAATCTCTGGCAGCCTTCTTAATTCTTATATGTTCTTTAATAGGAGGAATATATATAGGACATGGACTGCAAATTATATTTTTACCTTTTCATAATATAATTAGACTTTTAAGTTTAGGAAAAAGAGCTGATTTTTATATACCAGTCGTATCCTGTTTACTTATATGCAGTTTTTTAAGTACATTGATTTTTACTAGAAAAGACTTAAAATCTTAAAGAGTAAGATATAAGCATAATTTATGTTATTGCTATATTTTTATACTTTCATACTGCTTGGTTTAACGTATATAAGCTAAATCAGAATTTTATATATAGAGGATTTATTGAATTTAATACTTAGGGAAGCTTTGCTACTAAAAGTTAGAGACGATAAATGGTTAGAATCTTTATAAATTTAATTTATACCTAATTTAATTTGTAAAGTATAAAGCTTAAAAACTATTGCATTTAAATGTACATGCTATAATATTATTAAAATGCAAAAATAGAGGTGTTTATATGCAGGAAAAAATATTAATAGTAGATGATGAAGATGATATAGTATCTTTTATAAAGGATTATTTTGAGGATCAAGGCTACGGCGTTATTACAGCTAGTAATGGTAGAGAGGCTATAGAATACTGTGATAAGGATATAGATATTATTTTGCTTGATATAATGATGCCTAATATTGATGGTTTTCAGATTTGCCAAAAGATAAGGGACAAAGTATCCTGTCCTATAATATTTTTAAGTGCTAGACAAAGTGAAGTTGATAAAATTAAAGGTCTTTCAGTAGGTGGAGATGATTATATAGTAAAGCCCTTTAGCATAAAAGAATTAAAAGCAAGAGTTCAGGCTCATCTTAGAAGAGAAAAAAGAGTTCCTTTAAATAATAGATCTAAGATAAGCTTTGGAAAACTTACTTTAGATATTAATAGTCGTAAAGTTCATTATGAAGAGGAGGAAATACTTTTTACAGCTAAAGAATTTGATATAGTAGAACTTTTAGCATTACATCCAGAACAGGTATTTTCTAAAGAACAAATCTATGAAAAAGTTTGGGGATATGATGCAGAAGGGGATGCAAATACAGTAGCAGAGCATATAAAAAAGATAAGAGCAAAGTTTATAAAAAGAAATGCATCTCTTAATCATATAGCTACGGTATGGGGAGTAGGTTATAGATGGGAGAAAAATAAAATATGAAAAAAGCATCCTTAAAAACACAAACTATAAGTACTTTTCTATTAATTATATTTTTAAGTATGGTATGTACAATAGCTACTATAGGTACTTATTTATTTACTATGTATTTTGGAAAAGATCCTATGCTAAAACCAGATAACTATTATCAAAAACAGTCTGATAAAATTCAGCAATTTATAGTTAGCAAGGGAGAAAATATATTAGAGGATAAAAATAGATTAGAACTTGAAAGTTTAATTCCCAAAAAAGGTATAGGGTATCAAATTACAGATCTAGAGGGTAAAATTATATATGGAAATGAAAAAGAAAGAATAATAAAGAATAAAAAACAATTGATAGAATCAATAAATAAAACAGATATTGATAATCTTGATAGAGCTAGTGTTTTTGGATCAAAGGTTAAAAGGTATATACCTATATTGGATAGTGATTCCAATGTGAAAGGCGTTGCTATAATTAAATACAATATTGAAACAAGTGTGAAGAAAGATAAAAATGAAAAAATAGTTCATGTATTTCAAGTATTCTTACAATTCTCACCTTTTGTATATATAATTATTTTTACAATTATTTTTACAAGAAAATTAATTAAAAGTATTCAACAGCCTATAAATGAAATAATAGATGCTTCAAATAAGATAAAAGAAAAGGATTTAGATTTTGAAATAAATTATAAAAGTAATAATGAGTTAGGAAAATTAGTTTCTTCTTTTGAAGAGATGAAAAATGCATTAAAAGAATCACTAAATAAACAATGGATTATGGAAGAAGACAGAAAAGAAATGATAAAAGCTATAGCTCATGATTTGAAAACTCCTATTACTGTTATTCAAGGACATGTAGAGGTACTTATGGAAGGGGGAATTAAAGATCCCATTAGAGTAGAAAAATATTTAAATATTATAAAAGCTAATACAGAGAGAATGGGAAGGCTTATTTCAGATATGAATCTCACATCAGAAATAGAGAATAAAAACTTTGATTTAGCTCCTGTAAAGGTAGATATAATTGAATTCTTAGAAAAAAAACAACAGGATTATAAAGTGCTATGTAAGGACAAAAATATAGAATTTAAATTGTTTTTAGAAAAGAATTTTAATTTAAACAAGGAATTTTCTATAGATGCTGAAAGACTAGAGCAAATACTAGATAATATAATATCTAATGCCATAAGGTATACACCTGATGGAAAATCTATAATTACTAAAGTAAAAATACATAATAATATTATAAAATTTATTGTGGAAGACGAAGGAACAGGTTTTAATGATAAGGAATTATGCTATATTTTTGAAAAATTCTATAGGGGCGATAGTTCAAGATCTAAAGAGAAAGGTCACTCTGGATTGGGAATGTACATTGTAAGAATTTTAGTAGAAAAGCATAATGGTTGGATTGTAGCAGAAAATAAAGAAAAAGGCGGAGCTAGAATAGAATTTGTTATAAAAGAAATATAAAGATGTTGAACATTTTTTGGTATAGAGCCAGGTCTTTAAGTTAACTTGTACAAGCTGCAGATGATTTAAAAGAATTATATTAAAAAATATCTAAAGGCTGTAAAAATTTCTATAATTATTTGCAGCCCTTAAGTATTTTATTAGCATCAAATATTTTCATTTTATTTATTTTTCATTTCTTTTAATATACTTTTTATTTTTTTATTTAATGTATAAATACGTATATTAGATTTTAATTTAGCTATAAATAAGTTTTCATCTAAGGGCTTATTTATAATATCATCTGCTCCACAATTTAAAATATTAGATAGAGTTTTATTATTGTCCAATACAGTAACAGCTATTATAGAAGAGTTTATATTATTTCTTCTTATTTGTCTTATTAAAGTTTTTCCAAACTCATTTTCTAATACCATATCAATTAAATACATATCATATTTTTTATTACTATTAAATAATTCTTTACCAGAATTATAATAATCTACATTTTGAATGCCATATCTTGCTAACATATCTTTTTCTAGAGTACAATCAAAGGAGTTATCATCTATAATTGCAATTTTTGCTTCTTTTAAATTTTTCATATATTCATCATCTTGGAATACTGCATCTACATGCTTTGTAATCTCTTCTTTTAAATCATCTTTTAATAAATAATCAAATACACCTAGATTAAGAAGATTTTTCTTCTTCTCATGATCATTATCGCTTGTAACTATAAATATAGGTATTTCATTAGAATCCATATATCCAATATTTTTTATAAAATCTTCTATATTTCCACCTTTGCCATAAAGGGAAGTTATTATAAGATCTATGTCATATTCTTTTATTAGATTATAAGCCTCATTAAAACTATCTGTAGCTATGTAATCATAATTTTTTTCTCTTAAAATATTTTCTACCATTTTGCAAAAAAAGTCGCTTTGTTCTATATGAAGAACGGTATACATATTAATTACCTCCAATAATATTAATTTTTTATATTATCGTAGTTCACCTTTAAGCCTTTAGAAAAATATAACAGATATTGAAATTTACTAAACATAGATATTAAAATATGGAAAGGGTTATAGTATAATTAATCTAACATAAAGGAAGATTTAATTTAGATAGAGTTTTTATTTAAGTTAAGTGAATACTACAAGTAGGGAAGCATAGTAGAAACATGAAATATTAAAGATTCTAAAATTAACTATAATAGAATAAATATAAACTTTTAAAGTGTTTCTAAACTTAATTATGAAGGAATATATAAAGTTTAAATAATTGCTAGTTGAAGTTATTAAGAGTTCTTAAAGAAATTATGGAGGTGTTAATTATGAAAGAAATAGTTTTATCTGGAGGTTGTTTTTGGGGAGTAGAAGAATATATGTCAAGAATTAAAGGCATAGTGGAAACAAAAGTAGGTTATGCTAATGGAATAAAAGAAAACCCTAGTTATAAAGAGGTATGCATCGGAACTACAGGTCATGCAGAAGCTTGTTACATAAAGTATGATGAAAGTATTATATCCTTAGAAGAACTATTAAATAAATTTTGGAACATAATAGATCCGACAGTACTAAATAAACAGGGAAATGATAGGGGAACACAATATAGAACAGGAATATTTTACTTAAATGAAAAAGATTTAAATATAATTACAGAAAGCAAATCTAGGGAACAGAAAAATTATAAGAAAGCAATAGTTACTGAAATAGAGCCCTTAAAATGTTTTTATGAGGCTGAAGAGTATCATCAAAAATATTTAAAGAAAAATCCAGAAGGTTATTGTCATATACATTTAGATTAATTATTTTTTATTAATTATGTATAACTTTTTTTAAATGCAAAACTAAGAACTCCTTTCTAGTGAAAACTAAAAGTATAAAACTAGAAAGGAGTTTTTATATTTTAATTCTAAAGATGAAATAAATGATTTTGCTAAAAGTTTAAATAAATTCATACAAAATATAAAGGATATTATTAAAACTGTTAACGAAAGTGTAGATAATATTGAAACAGTTAACGAAAGTGTAGATAATATTGAAACAGTTGTAGATATTATAAAAACTAATGTTACAGATTTGAATAATGATGTAGAAGAGGTTTCTGCAACTACAGAGGAACTTTCTGCTAAATATGGAAGAAACTGCAGCTTCAGCGGAAGAGATGTCAGCGACTTCTCAGGATATAGAAACAGCTGTTCAGTCTATTGCACAAAAATCTCAGGAAGGTGCTACTCAAGCAGGGGGAGATAAATAAAAGAGCAGAGGATACAAAAGCAAATCTACAAGCTTCTCAGAAAAAGGCTAAGGAGATATTTACAAATACAAAAGCAGAACTTGAAAGTGCTATAGAATCATCAAAGGTTGTAGAACAGATAAATGTACTTTCAGATTCAATAATGGATATAACATCACAAACAAACCTTCTTGCATTAAATGCAGCTATTGAAGCTGCAAGGGCAGGAGAAGCAGGAAAGGGATTTTCAGTTGTAGCCGATGAGATAAGAAAACTTGCGGAACAATCAAAGGATACAGTAACAGAAATACAAAGTATAACAGTTAAAGTAATAGAATCAGTGAAAAATCTTTCTGATAGTTCAAGCAATCTATTAACTTTTGTGTCTACAGATATGGATAATGATTATAAGACCATGTTAAATGTGGCGGATAAATATAGCGAAGATGCTAGTTTTGTAGATACCCTTGTGACAGATTTTAGCTCAACTTCAGAGGAACTTTTAGCATCATTGCAGGATGTTCTTAAAACTATAGAAGGAGTAGCACAGGCTGCTAGTGAAGGTGCGGGAGGTACTACAGACATTGCAAGTAAAATATTAGAAGTTAATAATAAATCAAATGATGTACTTCAAGAAGCTCTAAAATCAGAAGAAAGTGCTAATAAATTAAAAGAAGAAATTTCTAAATTTAAAATTTAAAATAATTTATAATTTTGTTTATTCTATTTTTGTAGTAAATAATTTTATAAAATAATGAGTATATTAAAAATTTTGTTTAAATATCCATAAAAACTTTAAAACTAATATATTTAAGAATAACTAGATATGAGTATTGTTATGCTAATATCTAGTTATTTTAATTTACTCATAGTACTACATATATTAATAATAAAGTTCAATTATAGCTTTGAATAAGTCTCCATCAAAGTCAATGTACATGATTCCATCATGAAGTTCCACTATACTTTTAGCTATAGCTAGTCCTAATCCGCTTCCTTCAATATCTGATGTCCTTGACTTATCACCTCTAGTAAACCTTTCAAATATTTCTTTTTTATCAAAATCAAGAGGAGAATAGGAAACATTTTTGAAAGATATTTTTATTCCTTTAACAATATCTTCTATTTCTATATAAATCCTTGTGTTACTCAAAGAGTATTTTAAAGAATTATTTATTAGATTTTCAAAAACTCTAGACATTCTATTTCCATCTAAATTGATTTTAATTTCAGGTAAGAAGGTTTTTGTTATAAAGGTCAAATTTTTATTTTTATAGATTTCTGTATCAGAGTATTCAGCTATAGATTGATTTAAAAATTCTACTATATCAACTTGCTCTTTATTTAATTCCACTTTACCACTATTTATTTTAGAGATTTCAAACAAATCTTCTATAAGAGTTTTAAGTTTTAAGCTTTTTCTATTAAGTATTTTTAAAAATTCTTCTTTTTCACTTTCAGAAACTTTTTCTTTTATCAATATATCTGTATAATTTATTATTGATGTAAGAGGTGTTTTTAAATCATGGGATATATTAGCTACCAATTCACTTTTTAATTTTTCATTTTTTATTTGATCCTCAATAGATATTTTAAATCCCTTATTTATTTTGTTTATGTTTTGAGAAAGTATTGAAAGTGATTTATCACCTTTTTCTTTTATTGTAAAATTTAAATCTCCACTAGTTATTTTATTTGTTCCTTTTATTATTTCATCTATATAGTTACAAAACTTAATGAATTTACTAAGCATAAATATTATATAAAATAATATATATATTGCATAATTTTTTTTATACACAACACCAGATGATAGTTTCATAATAATAATTATTATAGGTAAGGTAAATATAATAAAAACAAGAGCTTTAAAAAGTGTACTTCTAGTTTCAAACCATTCATTTATATGTTTTAGTAATTTTATTGTAAGACTATTTTTTAATCCATTAAAAACATTTTCCCTGCCAATAAAATATAAAGTAAGTAATAGAACAATAATAATAAAAGAGCAAAGTCCTATTAAATATTTTGTTTTAGTTAAATCTTTTCTCTTGCTATTAATAACATTAGTCTCATGAGTTATATCATTTTTATAGCTATTTTCAGCATTTTTTAAAATATTTTTTATAAGATTAGAATCTTCTTCCCTATAAGAATAATTTTTAGGAAACCAATAGGCTTCTATATAATTGTTAGGGTTTTTAATTTCAGATTGTGGATTGGTTATATATGCTGGTGAACTTTCAGAATTGTAGGATATATTATACCAAGTACCCCTATTAAAAACATAATTAAATAGTTCTCCATTTTCCTCAGAAAATATGTCAAGGTTCTTTTTTATGAAATCTAAATTATCAATATCATTAGTTAAAAATGTTTTTTTAGCTTTATCAATAATTATGAATTTTACTAATTTACTATAGTCATTATTTCCTTTTATAATTTTAAAATCTTTGCTCTTTTTATCTAAGGCTTCTTGAGGATTTTGAGATAAAATTTTTAAAAAATTTGTATTTTTATATATGTATAAATTCACCGTATTAGCACATTGTTTTAACCATACGTCGTAACTGAGATTTTTAAAGTTAGCATTATTATTTTTAATGTTTTCAAGTTCTTTATTAATATTAAATAATTCCTTTTCTTTTTTTTCGATACGGGAATTTAATATATTTACACCTTTTAAAAGAAAAAATATACTAAATAATAGTGATAGAATAATTAAAAATATTATAATTATATTTTTACCTAACAGTTTTTTTAATCTATCCTGTTTTCTAATACTATTTATCAATTTTATAACCAACTCCCCAAATTACTTTTATATATCTAGGTTCTTTAGGATTTATTTCTATTTTTTTTCTTAGTCTTCTTATATGCACTGCTACGGTGTTTTCAGTTTTAAAAGAAGGTTCATTCCAAACATATTCATATATTTGTGAAGAAGGGAATACTCTACCGGGATTATTGGCTAAAAGTAATAATATATCATATTCTATAGGGGTTAATTTTACTTTTTTACCATCTACAGTAACTACATGACTAATTTTATTTATAACTAATTGATCTAAACAAATTTCATCATCAGATGCAGCTTGAGGAAAATTCCCCAAATTTGTATATCTTCTAAGTTGAGAATTAACCCTTGCCACTAATTCTAAAGGATTAAAGGGTTTTGCTACATAATCATCTGCTCCTATATTTAATCCTAAAATTTTATCTGTATCTTCATTTTTAGCAGATAGCATAATTATAGGAATATTATTTTTTTCTCTTATTTTCATACAGGTTCTTATACCATCAAGTTTAGGCATCATGATATCTAATATTATTACATGAATTTCATTATTTTCTAATACATCTAATGCATCTAATCCATCTGCTGCCTTTATTATATTTATATTTTCTATACTTCTTAAATATATCTCTATGGCATCTCTAATTTCTTTTTCATCATCCACTACAAGTACATTGTAAGTACGCAAACTAATTACCCCCCATTTTTGATATAAAGCCTTTTTTCTTATACATAAAAAAATTAAAAGGTTCTTTTGTACTACCTTTTATAGTATCAATTTTTGTTATATTTCTCAAGTGATATATTCTACCGGAATAATCCTTAGCTTGATTGTCGCAAATATAGGCATAATCATACTTCCCTTCCTCTGCCCATCCCATAAATATATAAGTATGAGTTGGTATTCCATCCTTATTTAGATTTTCATCCGTAGTAAAGCATATATCCCCAGGTTTAAGTTTCTTGTAATTTTTATTTTTCTTCCAGCCATCTTTTTTCATTATGTGTAAAAGCTGAGTTGTGTTACAAACACTATCATCTATACTTTCTCCATTTCTCCTCAATACTTCTGCTATAAAATAAACACAGGTATTACTAGAACTACCTTTATTAAGCTTTATGCTTCTAGAATAAACTTTCAATCTATTTTCTTTTATCATCATTGAATTATAAATTTTTTCTTGTAACTTAGAATTATATAATCTATTGTCATATTGTAAATTTTTTATAAAATTAACTAATATTAATATAAATAATAAAATCACAAGTACTGATATAGGTGGAACACCTTTAAAGTGTGATTTATTTTTACTTTTAGAATTTTTTTTTGTAAATAAATTTATCATAAAAAATCATCCCCCAATATAATAAGAAACCTTTATATATAATTATATATTAGATAATACATATTAAGAAAAGCCTATTATAAAAATGAAGATTTTCGTACAAATATCATTTTATATTAAAAATAACATATTTAGTCATTAGCCTTTATGGTACAAATACATAAGTAAAATACTAAAAGCAGACAGTTTAATCAAAAATTGTCTGTTTATATATTTCTATTTATACTTATTAAAATTTAATACAAGTTTGAAATTATTTTTATTAAATTTTTGAAGCATGAAATTAATATAAAAAGAAGTATAAAAATAAAATCTGAATTTTTTAGAAAATAGGAAGGAAAATGAAAATAAATGTAGAAAATATAAAAATATGAATTAAATGTAAATTAGAAACAGAATATACATATTATACAGAAATATAGGATATTTTCCTGAATTCACGATTACATACATTATATTCCTGCATAATTAAACTAAAAATATAAAATTTGGAGGTATGTATTATGTTAAAAAACAAATTATCTATTCTCTTGACTACTACTTTGGTGGCTGCTTCTCTTTTTAGTTTCAAACCGGTCCATGCTGATACAGTAACTAATTCTAATAAAACTAATCTAAATAATGTTAGGCAGGAAGTACAGAAAGCTAAAAATAATAATCAAAAGGTAACAATTATGTATTATTGTGATGCAGATAATAATTTAGAATCTTCCTTATTAAGTGATATTGAAGAAATGAAAAAAGGATATAACGATAGTCCTAATTTAAATTTAGTTACACTTGTAGATAGATCTTCAAGATACAGTAATGATAAAACAGTTTTTGGTGAAGATTTTGAAGATACCCGTTTATATAAGATAGAGCATAATAAAACTCAAAGATTAGGTGGAGGAAATGAATTTCCGGAAATAAGTCTTAATAGTAATTATGAAGCAAATATGGGGGATGCTGGTACTCTTAAAAAATTCATTAATTATTGTAAAGCCAATTATAAGGCTGATAAATATGTCCTTATAATGGCTAACCATGGGGGAGGAGCAAAAGAAAAAATTAATAGTGATTCAAATGTAAATAGAGCAATTTGTTGGGATGACAGTCATTATGATGGCAATGAACCAGATTGTCTTTATATGGGAGAGATTTCAGATCATTTAACAGAGGAGCAATCTGTTGATTTGCTTGCTTTTGATGCATGCTTGATGGGAACAGCAGAGGTGGCATATCAATATAGACCAGGTAATGGAGGGTTCTCAGCTGATAGTATAGTTGCTTCAAGTCCAGTAGTTTGGGGTCCTGGATTTCAATATGACAACATATTAAGTAGAATAAAATCCGGTGGAGGAAGTAGCAATGAAGATGACTTAACATTAGGTGGCAAAGAGAGAAACTTTGATCCTGCAACTATTACTAATGAAGAATTAGGAGCATTATTTGTAGAAGAACAGAGAGATTCCACCCATGCTAGCGGAAGTTATGATCAACATTTGAGTTTTTATGATTCAACTAAAGTGGAGGCAGTAAAAAAATCAATAGATAAATTAGCTGTTAATTTAAGTAATGAAAATAAAAAATCTGAAATTGAAAAATTAAGAGGAAGTAGAAATAATACTAATTTAATGCACTACTTTGATGAATATAGTCAAGGAGAGTGGATTGAATATCCTTACTTTGATATATATGATTTATGCCAAAAGATAAATGAAGGTGAAAATTTTAGTAACGAAACTAAAGCATTGGCTTCTATTTGTATGAATAATATAGATGATATGGTAGTTTATTCTTTTGGAGGTCCTAGCAAAGAGTTTAAAGAAGGTAAAAATGGTTTAAGTATATTTTTACCAGATGGAAATAGAGAATATTCAAGTTATTATCAACCAAGTGCAACTCCTCATTGGAATATGCAAAGTTGGTATAACTCAATAGATACAGTTAAAAATGGATTACCTCCTTATGGAAAATTAAATTGGTGCAGAGATGGACAAGATCCAAAAGTAAATAAAGTTGGAAATTGGTTTGAGCTTTTAGATTCTTGGTTTGATAAAACTAATGGGGTAGATGGTGGCGTTAATCATTATCAATGGTAAGATAGATTTTTAAGTTAAATCCTTATTAAAAATTAACTGCCTAAAAATAGAAGTTATAATCTCTATTTTTAGGCAGTATTTTAATTATATTATTTTTGACTTCCTGATTTACCTTTTATGGTTTTTCCGTTTTTATTTTCAGACGGTGGTTCTTTTTTAATATTTTTATCTACTTCCACTTTATTTTTTTGCGATTTATTGGCTGAATTGTTTTTTATAGTATTTGAAATTTTAGTGTTACTGCTATTGGACTTTTCTTTAGTATTATTGCGATTTCCATTATTTTTAATATTATTATTTTCTTTATTAGAAATGTTATTTTTTTTATTTCCATTGTATTTTTTTATTTCAGAATCTGCATCTTTGGAGATAGTTTTATCAATAGAATTATTATTTTTATCATTATCCTTTAGATTCTTGTCCTTATTAACTGGAGTTTTATTATTATGTTTTGTTTTATTATTATCATTTGCTTTTATATTATCCTTATCATAGTTTGTTTTAATACCCTGAGGGCTTTCTATATTGTACTTTACCTTTAAATTTTTAAGGTTATCTTCTATATTACTAAGGGTTAAACTAGAAGTATCTCCAGTAAAGTTTATGGATATGGCTTTAGAACTATTTTTATAGTCATTATTTATATAATTTTCTTTTTTAGCTTCTTCTAGTATTAAATCAATTCCTTTTTCTAAGCCTTTATTTTTAAGATTTAAGTTTTTTAATAAATTAGTACCGTCTTCATTTAAAGGAGTAACATTAATAACTTTGTTCCATCTATTTGCCTGTAATTTAATAGAGGGATTTATTTTTATAGTTACAGAAGAAACTGGTGCATTATAAGTCCTTATAAATATAGAACATATAAAAATAATGAGCAAAGAAGCTGCCATAAGAGAAAACTTTTTTATATTTTTATAGGCAGAGGATTTTAACTTAATTTCCTCAGATTCATATATTTCACCTAGGTTAGGGGAAACATTAGGATTTGCTACATAAATAAATTCACCACTAGAGGTTAATATGCCAACTTTATTTTTATGAATTTCCATTACTATTCCTTTTTTATTCATCAATTATCACCTGCCTTTTCAATATTAAGATATCCTTTAATATAGGGGTAATCATCGCTAGATAATATTATAATTAGTACTATTAAATATTTTCTCCAGTTTTCTATTAACTTTCTTTTACTATTTGTAAGTAAGCATATCTCTTTAACAGGAAGTTGTTTTTTATTTTGTAAATAGGAAACCATGGTTTCAGTATGTATACAAGCTAAAGCTATATTTAATAAGCTATCCCTAGTATCTTTATGTCTTGGACAACTTTCTGCAATATCTTTAAAAGATAATTTATATTTCCTTAGTTCTTGATTTAATAATTTTATTTCTTCCATTCTTATAGAATTTTCTGAAGCTATATTAAAATTATTCATGGAAACATTATTATCAATAGCATTAAAGTCATCATCTTCACTCCAAATTAAATAAGGAATTCTATCTGACTTTTTGAAAAAGTCTATTAAGGAATTTTTTATTATTACGGAGGCATAGGTAAAAAAGCTTCCCTTTTTATTATCATAGGTATCACAAGCTTTATTAAAAGCTATAAGAGCAATACTTATTTCATCATCATTTTTACGATCTAAATTTTTTTTGCAAATCCTATTTGTGGTTTTATATATAAAATTCATACTATCTTTTATGAATTTATCTCTATTTTCCTTTCTTAAAAAATCTAGCTCCATATATTCACCTCTAATCTTAGAAAGTCTCATAATATTATATACGAGGCTCACTATATTTTTTAAGGGGTAATAATTAGTAATTTTATTTATTAAGTATTAAAAAAGATTTATTTATAATATTACCCCCTTAAAGAATTATTTTTGATCGTAAATATAATCAAAGATAAAAATTTTACATAAGGAGGAATAAATAATGAAAAGAATATTCATATTAACAATTTCAGCTTTAATATTTTTGGGAGGTAGTGTAAAGGCAGAAGGAACAGTATCCTTAAAGGATGAAGCAGGTATAACTCCAGATAGTGTTCTTTATAACATAGATACAGTCTTTGAAAATATAAGTTTAAATTTAGCAGCTGATAAAGATAAGCCAGAACAATTATTGGATATATTAAATGAAAGACTTGGAGAAATAGAGGTTTTAGCTGAAAAGGACAAAGATGAATTAGTAGAAAAAACTTTGAAGGATTATAATAATACGGTAGAAGAAGTTGAAAATACCCTAGAAGAATTAGAACAAGATACAAAGAAAGGAGAAAAATTAGAAGAAAGTATAGATAATATACAAGAGATTATTGTTGAAAATAGAGAGAATTCTATAAAAGTATTAGAGGATATAAAAGATAAATTGCCGGATAAAGCTAGAAAAAATATAGAAACTGTAATAGAAATGCAAAAAAATAAAAAAGAAGCAGTAAAACTTATGGTAGAAAAAAGACATGAATTTAATGAAGCTAAAAAAGATTATAATAAAGCAAAGGCCGCTTTAAAGAAAGCACAAGCTTTAGGTGATGCAGAAACTATAAAGAAAGCAAAAGAAGAACTTAAAAGTATTGAAGAAGTTTACAATGCGAAAAAGCAAGCTTTAAATGAAGCAATAGAAAATAAAAAACAAATAGTTAAAGAAAAGAAGAAAATTAATGATAATAAAAAAGATAAAATTGTAAAAAATAATAGCAGTAAAGATAAAGTAAAGAGCAAGAATGAAGTTAAGGAAAAAGATAATACTGAAGTAAATCAAAAACAAGAGAATATACAAAGAAATACAAATACAAAAGAGAACAAGATTAAAGAAAATAATAGTGATAAACAAAAAGTTAATAATACTAATCCAGATTTAAATAAAGCTTCAGAGGTAAATGTACATAATGAAATTTCTCATAAGGTTATAGAAAATAAAGAAAAAGTACAAAAAGTTAATTCTAACAATAATAAAGAAAAAATAGAAAAAGTAAATGAAAAATCTTCTAAAACGAACAAAGGCGATAAATAAAATAATATAGAGTATTTATTGTTTTATTATGTATGATTTATTGAAAATTTAAAATTAATTACTCCTTTCTAGTAAAAATTAAAATTACAAAACTAGAAAGGAGTTTTTTTTGTATGGTAAATTTTACTATTTAATATTTATAAAAAAGATTAAAAAGATTATAAATAGTAGAATAACAATAATATAGGGACAATAAATGATAAATTCACAAAAATGTACCTTTTTATATTATTAAAGTTATTAAAAATAGCGAATTATTTTTAATTTATAGTTTGCAATAGTTTACAATAAAAGACTTTATTATAGTTTTTTTTACAAAGTATTGATATTAATCCTCCTATTACATATAATTGTAGTATTGCTAATTTTAAAACAATAATATTTTTAGGTTCAGATAGGATTTATTTATAATCAATACATTCAATTATACGTTTACAAATTATGTATTTAAAGTATAGGGGGCTACAAAAGCAGCCATGGAATAAAGAATAAAACAATAAGGAGGAAATAAAATTGGTAAAAACGATAAAGGGTAAACTAGTTTTTCTTGTCGCTATATTAGTAGGTGCAATTGTATATATGGGAGGATATTCAATAAAAAATTTAGATAATGTAAATGAAAAGTCTACTGAAATTTCTAAAAAATGGGTACCTGCCATGGTATATTCCGAGGAATTAAATACAATGACCTCAGATCTTAGAATACTAGAATATGATCATATTATTTCTACTAATGCAGAAATGATGAATGAAAAAGAAAGAGAAATGGAGGAAAAAAGTAAGGAAATAGAAAAATATTTAGCTCTTTACAAAAAAACAGTGGACTCAAAAGAGGATGAAGAGTTATTTAATACTGTAGAAAAGGAGTGGAATGAATATTTACAACAAAATAAGAAAGTAATAGGCTTAAGTAGACAATTAAAAACAGAGGAAGCTGCAAAGATAATGAGAGAAGAATCTAAACAATCCTTTGATAAAGCCTCA
The DNA here is from genome assembly GCF_001889325.1 of Clostridium sporogenes. NCBI lineage: Bacteria > Bacillati > Bacillota > Clostridia > Eubacteriales > Clostridiaceae > Clostridium > Clostridium sporogenes. Next base: position 126,438 of record NZ_CP013243.1, read on the forward strand.
GATTCTTTATTGAAATTAGCTCAATTTAATAAAAACAAAACAGAAAAGGCTAGCTTAGAAGGGGATAAGCATTTTGATACTGCTATGAAAATAAATTTAACTTTAATGATATTATTATCTGCTATAGGTGGAGTTTTAGGAATGCTTATTATTAAGGGTATAAGAAAGTCCTTAAATGTTTTAAAGGGAGAATTAGATGAATTATCTGAAAGAGGGGGAGATTTAACTCAAGAAATAAAAGTTAATTCTAAGGATGAAATAAATGATCTTGCTAAAAGTTTAAATAAATTCATACAAAATATAAAGGATATTATTAAAACTGTTAATGAAAGTGCAGATAGCATTGAAATTGTTGTAGATAGTATAAAAACTAATGTTACAGATTTAAATAATGATGTAGAGGAGGTTTCTGCAACTACAGAAGAACTTTCTTCTAATATGCAAGAAACTGCGGCTTCAGCAGAAGAGATGTCAGCAACTTCTCAAGAGATAGAAAAAGCTATTGAATCCATTGCACAAAAATCCCAGGCAGGTGCTACTCAAGCGGGAGAAATAAATGAGAGAGCAGAACAAACAAAAGAAAATGTACAAGCTTCTCAGAAAAAGGCCAAGGAAATATTTGCAAATACAAAAGTAGAGCTTGAAAGGGCTATAGAATCTTCAAAGGTTGTAGAACAGATAAATGTACTTTCAGAATCTATAATGGAAATAACCTCACAAACAAATCTTCTTGCATTAAATGCAGCTATTGAAGCCGCAAGGGCAGGAGAAGCAGGAAAGGGTTTTTCAGTTGTAGCTGATGAAATAAGAAAACTTGCTGAACAATCAAAGGATACGGTAACAGAAATACAAAATATAACAATTAAAGTAATAGAATCGGTAAAAAATCTTTCCGATAGTTCAAGTAATCTATTAACTTTTGTGTCTACAGATATGGATAATGATTATAAGACTATGCTAAGTGTAGCAGACAAATATAGCGAAGATGCTAGCTTTGTTGATACTCTTGTAACAGATTTTAGTTCAACCTCAGAGGAACTTTTAGCATCTTTGCAGGATGTAGTTAAAACTGTAGATGGAGTAGCACAAGCTGCTAGTGAAGGTGCAGGAGGTACTACAGACATTGCATGTAGAATACTAGAAGTAAATAATAAATCAAATGATGTACTTCAAGAAGCTCTAAAATCAGAAGAAAGCGCTAACAAACTAAAAAAAGAAATTTCTAAATTTAAGATTTAAAGAGTAATTTAGTATTAGTTTTTTATTCTAATGGCTACCAGGTAGAATACTCTTATACTTAGTCAGATGATATTTACTAGAAATTTGGGGTTTCAAGTTATAATCATCTTATATTTGTGTTCAACTAAAATCTTGATTGAGTTAAAATTTAATCATAATTAAGTTTTACATTATAAGGCTCATAGAAAGTTGGTTCTTTTATTATGGAGAAGCGACCTATGAGCCTAAATCTTTTTAATTATAAAGTTATTGTTCTGTTAATCTGTAGGACCCTTAATAATTAATCTAAGAGCAAACCTATAGGAATTTATAACAGAGCTATTAATTTTTATTACTAGGATAAAAATTCTAAATCTTTTAAAAATTAAAATTAATTCTAAAATTTTAAGCAAAAATGAGGATTATGTATTATAATATAAGTAATAAATAAATTATAAAGTTTACCTACCTAATATAAATTCTAAAAAACAACTAAAAAATAATTAGTATATTTAAGGAGGGCTTTTTTATGTATGCAAATTTGTCTAAAGAAATTTGTATTGAAGATACAGAAGACTTAAGAGTAAAAGAGAAGTCAACTCTATCAAAGGAAGGATATAAGGACTATGAGGTTTTTGTATTTACTGTTAAAAATTCTCCAAGTATATTACAAAATAGATTAGAATCACAGGTAGGAGATGTAGTACTCTATTGTTATAAATGGGATAACAATCCTGAACAGATTGTAAGAGTTTATGTAAAAAAGGATTCTTCAAAAAATCTGAATACAAAAGAATGTTGGAAGTTATTAAGAGAGGATATGAAAGAATTAGGAATGGAAATTAAAAAATTAGTAATGCATAAATCTTAAGTATAAAACTGATTGTAATAAAATAAGATATTTTCCTAAAATAGGCATAGTTTTACATTGCCAATATATAAAAATACACTTCATAAACTAAGTCATTTCCCTAAGGAGAGCTCTAGATCTAGCTTTATTAAAAATTTTCTAACCGGTGGAGAACTAATCTTGGACTTCTCCACCGGCTTATCACATACTGTGATAAATTAGAAGGATTGTTTAATTGGATAAAATTGAGAATTACTCAAACTTATTCCTATGAGTTTATTCATAGGTTTACCAGCGTACCTTTATATTTTCTATATTTAAATTACATCTATTTAATCTATAGATGTTTTCTTTATACTAATGAGTAAATCCATAAATACCTTGGTTTTCTTCTTCGTGAAATAATATATGAGCATTATTCAAATCATTTATTGCTGTTTTAAAATCTTTTATCAATAGTTCTGCTAAATTATATCCTAGATCTGAACGACAAACTATTCTTTGTATTATTATATGGTTAAGATTTTCAGGGAGAGGGTAAGCTGGTATTTGCCAGCCTTTCATAGCTAGTCTATCTGATAAATCATAAAGATTCCATTTTACCTTAGATTGTTCCTTTAGTTTATAACAAACTATAGGAAGATTACTGCCATCATTATATATACTGAATAATCCCGTAGCTTCAAGCTCTTTTGAAATATACATAGCTACCTCTTTTGTGCGTTCATGAATTTTTTTATATCCTTCAAAACCAAAGCGTAGGAAATTATAATATTGTCCTATAATTTGACTTCCAGATCTAGAAAAATTAATAGCTAAGGTTGGCATTTTGCCACCTAAATAACTTACTTCAAATATTAAATCTTTAGGAAGATATTCTTGATCTTTCCACAGAATCCAACCTATTCCTGGATAAACTAATCCATATTTATGGCCGGATGCATTTATAGAAACTACATTTTTTAGACGAAAATCCCACAAAATTTCTGGATTAATAAATGGGGTGAAAAAACCACCAGAAGCAGCATCTACATGAATATATACCTTTATATCATGCTCATTATTATATTTTTCAAGGGCTTCATCTAAAGCTTTAATATCATCAAATTTACCTGTATAAGTTATACCTAAAATACCTATAATTCCTATAGTATATTCATCTACATAATCAAGAATTTTATCTATATTTAAACTTAGATTATCCTCATCCATAGGAACGGTACGCATTTCAATATCCCAATATACACAGAATTTTTCCCAACATACCTGATAACCAGATGATATTACTAAGTTAGGTTTCTTATTATTAATATCAATACCTAATTTTTCAGCTTGATCACGCCAACGGAATTTCATAGACAGGCCACCTAACATACAAGCTTCTGAAGAACCTACAGTAGAGGTACCTAAGAAGTTCATATCCTTTGGGACATTCCAAAGATCTGAAATAATATTAACACAGCGATTCTCTATTTCGGCGGTTTGTGGGTATTCAGACTTATCAATAGCATTTTTTTGTAAGGTTTCAGCCATAAGCTTGGTAGCTTTATCTTCCATATAGGTTTGACAAAAAGTAGCTAAATTTAAGCGTGCGTTACCTTCATTCATAAGTTCATCTTTAATCATACGATAGGCTATATTAGGTGCAATGGAATTTTCATTAATTTTGTACTTAGGAATTGAGTAATTATCCTTAGTGATACCAAAAATAGGGGTAGCATAGGTATCATTACTTTGTTTGTTTTTCGAAGAATAGAGCATAATAAAAAAACCTCCTTAAAGTTAAATATATAAAATTAATTTGTTAAAAATTTCAAAAAAAATAAATTGTTAGTAATATTATAATAGTAAAGAAAAAATGATGCAAAGCTATTTATGCTTCAAATCTATGCAAATATGAAAGTATTCCTTCATATATTAAAATAAAGTCATTGTTTTTATTAAGTTAAGTAAGTTTATTATTTCTTATGTTCAATTATAATATGTACACTAGATAAAATGGTTATTAAATTTTTTTTATAAGTATATAAGATTTAGTCATTTTATATAAAAAAGTTTATTTAAAAGATAAAACAAAAAATAAACAATGTATAAATTTGAACAGATAAAATTTTTATATTTATAGTGGTATAATTAGGTATGTACTTTAAATATAACAATAATTTATCAATACAATAATGATGAATTATCAACATAGTTACCAAAGTGTTATATTCAAAAAATAGTATAAAAAGAAGAGAGGTGAGTTTTAGTGAGGTTTTGGTAATTATTATACATTCTCTCACTAAAGATAATCCATGAGCAATTGTGTATTTTGTAATTATAATCCTACAGAAATAATAGCAGAAAATAGAGTTGCGTTTGCTATATTAGACAAATTTCCAGTAAATGAAGGACATACATTAATAATTCCTAAAAGACATTTTGAAAATTTTTTTGAAGCTACAGAGGAAGAAGTAAAGGGAATTTATTCTCTTATGCACGAAGTTAAGGAAATGCTAGATATTCAGTATGAACCAGTAGGATACAATGTAGGGGTGAATATAGGATATGATGCTGGACAAACTATAATGCATCTTCATATTCATTTTATTCCAAGATATAAAGGTGATGTAGTAAATCCTAGAGGAGGAATAAGAAAGTTAAAAACTCCTCTAATGGAATATGATGGTTAAAAATTATGTATATATTAAAGAGGAGGTGATTAATACGTTTTTAACAAATAGATTTGTAATAGAATTAGACGAGAGATATTATAATTAAAAGGATTTAATAAAGGCAACCTGTGAGTATTTAATAATATCAAAGGCTGTGAAAAGATGATAATAATTAGGTAATAGATTTAATTTTAACACCGTAAATATAAAAAATACATGTAATAACTAATTCATTTCGCTAAGTAGTTCTAAATTTGGCTCCATTAAAAATTTTCTACCACATGGAGACACTATCCTTGATTTCACCACCGGCTCCTCATGTCCGTGAGGAATTACAAAAATTTTTAATTCCCAAAGAATTAAGAACTACCAAAGCTTATTTATATGTTTATTACTTGTATTTTTTATATTTGCTATATGAAAATTAAATCTATTTTATTTTAAGATATTCTAAATGTTCATTAATTATTCATAGGTTACACTGGTCATAAATAATCCTTGACTTGGGGCAGTAGGGCCCGCTTTTCTTCTATCTTCTGCCTCTAGTATGGTTTTTACGTCCATAGGGCTTAGATTGTGTAATCCTATTTCTATAAGAGTACCTGTTAATATTCTTATCATTTTATGTAAGAATCCACTACCTAAATATACTATATCTACATAGCCATCCTTTTTTATAATATCTATGCTATAAAGAGTTCTTACAGTAGATTTCTTTTTTGATCTTGCTGCAGTAAAAGATGCAAAATCATGTCTTCCTACTAAATAAGTACAAGCTTCTTTCATATCCTCTATATCTAAAGTTTCTGGTACATGATAAGAGTATTTCCTAGAGAATACATCATGAAGTTTTTTATTACAAATCTTATAGGTATATTTTTTCTTTTTAACATTTAATCTAGAGTGAAATCTCTCATCTACATGAAAGGCATCATAAACTACAATATCTTTAGGTAAGTATTCATAGCAATAATTTAATATTTCATTTGTAGAACCTTGAAAATTTGTATGAAAATTAGCTACCTGCATATTTGCATGTACGCCTGCATCTGTTCTACCAGAACCTATTAGGTTTATATCTTCTCCTGTCATAAGAGAAAGTACATTTTCAATTTTCCCTTGAATAGTATTGTCATTTTCTTTTTGTTTTTGCCAACCGTTATATTTAGAACCATCGTATTGTATGTATAATTTTATATTAGTCATATTTAGTACTTCCTTTACAAATATATTTAGATAATTAGTTTTATTTAGATATTACTTTTTAATCTTTTCTAAATTTGTTTTAAATCAGGATCTTTTGGATCTATAAATATGGTTTTGTTTGTGTAGTATATAACCATACCTGGTTTCGCTCCATTAGGTTTGTGAACATTTTTAACCTCTGTGTAGTCTACAGGAACCTTTGTAGAGTCCTTAGATTTACTATAAAAGGCTGCCAAGGTGGCAGCTTCTTCTAAAGTTTTTTCTGGAACATTTCCTTGGAAATTTTTAACTATTACATGGGAGCCAGGTATATTTTTTGTATGCATCCAAATGTCATGATTGCTAGCAAATTTTAATGTTAGGTAATCATTTTGTATATTGTTTTTTCCTACATAAATATCTATGCCATCTGAGGAAATAAAGTGTAGGGGCTTTGTATTTTTAATCTTTTTATTATTTTTCTTTTTAAATTTAATATAGCCTGTTTCAATAAGTTCTCTTTTTATCTCATCTATATCATCATAACTATCTGCATTTTTTATACTAGTTAAAACGGAATTTAGATATTTTAACTCATCACAAGTAAGTTCTATTTGTTCTTTAGCTGCAACTTCAGTCTTTTTTAACTTATTGTATTTTTTAAAGTATTTTTGTATATTATCAGAAGGATTTTTGTTAGGATCTAGCTTTATATCCATGTATTCATTAGTGTAATAATTTAAAAGATTTACTTTATCCATGCCCTTTTTAAGAGCATATATGTTAGCAGTTAAAATTTCTCCACATATTTGGAATTTTTCTTTTTCACCGCAGTCCTTTAAATTCCCTTCTAATATTTTAATCTTCTTTTCGCATCTTTCAATGTTTAGATTCATTAATTTGTTAAGATCAGAACTTTTAGAATTTAATCTATCTGCCTTATCTTTTTGAAAGTAAAAGGATTCTATAAGAAGAGAAGGGCTTTCATAGTGTATATTTTTTAAGTTATCCAAACTATGAAGATCTACACAATAAAAATCTTTTACAGTATCCGTATCTAAATAACAGTTAAAAGAGAAATTTTCATTTTCTAGGTCATCAAATATACTTTTTGTAGCAACATATATTTCATCCATGTTTTCTAAAGTAATTTCTAGATTATTTTCTTCTTCTAATCTATAAAAAATTTCCTTGGAAAAAGGTCTTGCGATTCCCGTAAAAATATTAGAAAACATAGATGTATTAAGCTTTACATTATTGTTTTCTATATAATTTTTAAAATCCTCTAGTGAAAAATTAAAAGGGTTTAGTTTTAAAGAGGCTGGTGGATATACATATTCTATAGAGGGATAAAGATTTCTTACACTATTTATTTCAGGGGTAACATGTTTTATGCTATCCATTATTAGATTATCCCTTTCTCTTACTAGAGTTATATTACTATGCCTTCCCATAATCTCTATAATTAATGTATATATGCTATTAAATCCCATTTCGTCAGCACTTTCAAAATCTATTAATGCTATTCTATCAGTATCCAATTGTCTTATATTTATTATTTTAGAAGAATTTAAATATTTTCTAAGAACCATGCAAAACATAGGAGGCTGCATAGGATTTTTCTTAGGAATATCCGTAAAATGTATTTTAGGGTATACAGCACTAGAACTAATTAAAAGTTTGTAAGTTTTTCTATTATTTTTTATGGATAAAACTATTTCATCCTTTTCCGGTTGAGTTACTTTATCTACTCTACCATCTAATATTTTGGTTTTCATTTCATTTATTATACTAAATAAAAAAATCCCATCTAAAGCCATAAATATTCCTCCTTAAAATGGTATAATATAATGTATATAGCAATATATGCTAATATTAAAGGCTATTAAACTTATATTAGTATACCATTTTAATTTTTTAAAATAAAGTTTATATTTTGTATATTGATATTAAAACACTGTCGTAGTAAACTTATTTTTAGGAAATTAAACTAAAATAAAATTATATTTTATGTAAGATTAAAAGTTATTAATAAAAATAATTATAAGTGATAATGTAAAGGATGTGACAAGTATGGAGTTTACTAAAATGACTGGAAACGGTAATGATTTTATAGTTTTAGATGACAGAAAGGGAGAGCTTATAGGAAAAGAAAAGGAATTAGCACAAAAATTATGTAATAGACATTTTAGTATAGGGGCAGATGGTATTTTATTTGTAAGGGAAAGTAATACAAATGCTCAAATACAAATGGTAATAATAAATGCAGATGGTTCTTATGCTTCTATGTGTGGAAATGGTATAAGATGCTTTGCAAAATATGTATGGGAAAAAGCTATAGTAAAAGAAAATCCTATGATAATAGAAACAGGAGATGGATTAAAGGAAGCTTTTTTAGATATTGAAGAGGATAAAGTAAAATATATTACTATTAATATGGGAGAGCCTATATTTGAAGGAGAAAAGATATCTAATGAAGAGGAAAAAATAATAAATAAAAGTATTAGAGAAAATAATAAGGAATATTCCATAACAGCCTTTCATATGGGAGTACCTCATACTATAATATTTGGCAACTTAGATGAATATGATATAGGAGAAGGCAAAAATATAGAAACATTACCTCTATTTAAGGAGGGAACTAATGTAAACTTCTGTGAGGTAGTGGATAAAAATAAGATAAAGGTAAAAACCTGGGAAAGGGGTGCAGGACCAACTTTAGCTTGTGGTACTGGAAGTTGTGCATCAGCTATAGCAGCTAATTTATTAGGTTATACAGGAAAGTCTACAGAGGTAATATTGCCTGGTGGGAAACTTTTCATAGAAATTAAAGAAGAGGGTGTTTTTATGAAAGGCCCTGCAGATATTTGTTTTAGAGGGGAAATAGATGTATAAATGTTTAAGAAAGGCTTTAAAAATATAGGATATTTTATAATAGTTTTTTTAGTTATTGGTTTAGTTGGGTGTAAAAGTCACAGAATATCAGAAGGTGAAAAGGTAGATATCCCTAAATTCACAGAAGTAATAACATTAAAAAGAGAAAAAGACTCTTCAGATATATATAATATCGAAAATGGGGATATAGACAAAACTATGGAAACCAAAGATGTGGTAGATGTAAAGTATAATAATAAAAATAAGACTTATGTTTTTACAAATTTTATAGAAAAGGGTAATGAGCTTAACAAAAACAAAATAACTATAATAAAGAATGAGAAGCAAACAATTTTAGATAACTTTTATTCAGCATCAGATGTAGATATTTCAAAGGAAGGTAATAAAATAGCCTATAGATCTTTTAAAAAAGATTCTCTGCAAAGTGCAGAAGGCATGAAAATATATGATTTGGAAAATAGAAAAGAAATAAAAATAAAAAGTGATGTATTGGTATCAGGAAATCTTTTTAAATGGTTAAATGAAGATGAAATATTATATTATGGAATAAATTCTGAAAAAGAAAATAAAGCTAAAATATATAAATATAATGTTAAAGAAAATAAAGAAGAGGTATATGTAGATAATATAGAGGGTATTTGTACTTATTTTATGCCTAATGGGGATGATATGCTTTTACTAAGTAGACAGGGGGATAAAATTAACCTTTTTTACTATAATAAAAAAGATAATAGTTTCAAAAAAATAAGTGAAGAAGTAAGCCTAATATATAAAGGCACAAAATCTGCAAAAAACATGTATTTTCTAGGGAAAAATGATTTAGAAAGCAAAGATTATTTATATAAAATTGATGGAAATACATTGAATTTAACCAAGCTTACTTATGACTTTCCACCTAAAATAGATGTAAATGGTGGTATTGTTTCAGATAAAAATGGTAATATATATTTTTCTGGTTATGAGGATTTAAAAGAACAGCCTTTAAATGAAATATATGTTTATAAAGAAAAAGATGATGCAGTAGAAATAATGTCTGGTGAAGAAAATTCTTATTATATAATGGGAGAAAAGTAATCTAAAAAACAAATTAAATATAAGCTATAGATAATTAAAGTTTAAGAAATGAAGATTTCTAATTATCTATAGCTTTTTATTTTTTTACAGTTAGAATTAAGAACTACTAAGGCTTATTCATATGATTTATTACGTATATATTTTTATCTTTGCTATATTAAAATTAAATCTATTTTTAAATTTGAAGTGAAGTTTTAGTTACAAATAATATAGTCAGATATATAAAAAGTAGTACTAAATTAATATTTCAAAGGGAAGTGTTTACTTTTTATATATGTGTCTATAATATAGATAAATTTTGAAAAATTAGTATAGGAGAGAATTAAATATGAGCTTTTCTACGAATCATCTAGATTTAGATGAAATTGTTCCAAACTCTAAAGAACTAAGAGTTAAAAAACAGTGTCAGAATATAGACTTTAGTACTTTAAGTGTAGAGTCATCTTTACTAAAATTATTACCAGATCATATTTGTAGAAAACATAATATATTACCACTAAAAATAATTGATGAGCAATTATATATAGCATCTTCAAGTTATTTAAAAGAAAAGGTTTTGTATAAAATATCCTTTATTACGGGTAAAAATATAAAAATAGTGCTTTGTAATAGAGAAGATATTCTAGGAGCTATAAAGAGATTCTATACAAATTATGAAGAAAAATATAATGCCCAAGGGATAAAGGAAGAAAAAGTTATACCTTATGAAGAAAATAAAGAAAAAAAGTTAGAAGGTCCTATAATAAAGTTAACAGATTCTATAATAGAAGAGGCTGTTTGGCGAAAGGCTAGTGACATACATATAGAACCCTTCAAAGATTTTGCTTTAATAAGATTTAGAATAGATGGTATTCTAATAGAATTCAAAAAAATATCAAAAAAAATTTACATGTCTATTTGCACTCGTATAAAAATAATGAGCTATATGAATATAGCAGAAAAAAATATTCCCCAGGATGGTAAAATACAAAATAATTATAGGGAGAATAATGACTTTAGAGTATCCACATTGCCCACAGTATATGGTGAAAAATTAGTTATAAGAATACTATATAAAAATGAAAAAATATCAGATTTAAATTCCTTAGGATTTTTAAAAGAAGACAGAAAAAATATAGAAAAAATGCTTAAAAAGCCTAATGGATTAATTTTGATTACCGGCCCAACCGGTAGCGGTAAATCTACAACTTTATATTCTATGCTTCAATATATAAACAACAAAGAAAAAAATATAATAACTATTGAAGAGCCGGTAGAATATACTATAGCTGGTATAAATCAAGTTAATGTAGATCATAAAAGGGATTTAACTTTTTTAAAAGGATTAAAGTCAATACTTAGACAAGATCCAGATATAATAATGGTAGGAGAAATTAGAGATGAAGAAACAGCTAAAGTAGCGGTAAGGGCTTCTATAACAGGACATTTAGTTCTATCTACGTTGCATACCAATGGGGCTTTAGAATCTATAGTAAGACTTTTAGATATGAACATAGAGCCGTATATTTTAAGTGATGCCTTAAGAGGGATTATTTCACAAAGATTAGTAAGAAAAATATGTCCCTATTGCAAAGAAGCTTATATCCCTTCAAAGGAGGAAAGAGATTTTGTGAATGTAGAAGAAAAATTCTTACTATATAAGGGTGAAGGATGCCATAAATGCAATAACACAGGTTATATAGGTAGAAGTATTCTTTATGAATATATAAATATTAATAAAGGAAAAAAGAACTTAATTAAAAATATATTTAAAAATCATAATGAAGAAATTTTTTTAGAAAATAGTTTAAAAGAAAATATTAACAAAGCATTAAAGCAGGGAAGGACATCCTTTAGTGAAATCCAAAAAATAATATAAGTGTTAGCTAAAACATCCTTATTAAAGGAACAGCTAAGCTGATTTAAGCATCATTTTCAATACATATTTCTAAGGAAATTCTCTAAAATTAAAAATAATTTTATTTTAGAAAGGAAGTGAATAAAAATATAGATATGGATTTATTTTATTATAAGGCCAAGGATATTAAAGGAAATGTACTAAAAGGAACCTGTAATGAAAAAGAAAAGGTTAATATTTATAAAGAATTAAGAGAAAAGGGATATTTCTTATTAAATATAACTAATAAAAATATATTTAAAATAAGAAGTGAAAAAATTACATTAAAGGACTGCTCAATTTTATGCAATAAACTTCATATGCTCATGGCTTCAGGGATAAACATAACAGATGCTATAAATATAGTTTATGAGGATTTTAATAATACTCCTGTAAAAAATAGTCTCTATACCATAAAAAATAATATATTAAGGGGAGATAGCATTTATAATAGTTTTAGAGCTTTTAGTAATATATATCCTAAATTTTTATTGAGTATGATATATATAGGAGAGGAAAGTGGAAGAATCCAATATGTTTTTTCTGATTTGAAAAATTTTTATGAAAATAAATATAAATTTAATAAAGAAATAAAAAATGCATTAATATATCCTATAATAGTTTTAATAGCATTTATAATAATGTTATATATACTTATACATATGGTAGTTCCAAGCTTCATAGGAATATTTAATGAATTAGGAGGCAGTATTCCTAAAAAGACTTTAGGTATGATTACCGCAATTAAAGTTTTTAATGTTATTCTAGGAATATTATTTATAAGTATAAGTTTTATTTTGCTAAGTAGCAAATTTTTTTATAAAAGATACAAAATAAAGTATGCAATTGATAATTTAAAAATAAAAACACCAATATTAGGTCAAATCTATAAAAATATCTTTATATGCAATTTTTCTAATAGCATGAATTTAATGATTAAGTCAGGCATTCCTATAAATAAATCTCTAAATTTATTAGAAGAAATTACGGATAATTATATATTTAAAGAGAACATAAAAAATTTAAATAAGAATATAAAAGATGGAAAGAGTGTAAGCTTTTCTTTAAATAAGTGTAATTTCTCTAACAAGATACTTTTATCAATGGTACGTGTAGGAGAAGAAAGCGGAAAGTTAGAAGAAAGCTTTTATAGTGTTTATAATATTTTGAAGAAGGATTTAGAAGAAAAATTAAAAGTAAGTGTAAAACTTATAGAACCTACAATAATAATTTTCATGTCCTTAATAATATGCATAATATTCCTTTATGTGTTTATTCCAATGATGAATTTAGTGGACTTAATTTAAGAATTTATTTAAATTAAACAAACAGTATAACTTATTTCTAATATTAAATGGTTATATAATTTTAAAACTATATGAAATACTTATATAAAATTGAATTATATAAATGTATTTTAAATTACAGTATTAATGATTTATAAAAAACAATCATCTTTTTTATAAATTGTTTCAACTATTAGTATAGGAGGATAGATGTATGAAATTAACTCTAAAAAAAATGAAAAAAAAGAAAGGGTTTACACTTATAGAACTCATGGTGGTTATTTCTATAATATTGGTGTTAGCTAGTTTCTTAGTACCAAAACTCACAGCTTATAAGGATAAGGCAAAGGACACTAAAGCTATCAATACAGGGAAGCAAATACAGGTAGCAGCTATCAATAGCTATAACGAAAACAATGAGAGCTTTAATAGTAACAATTTAAAAGAAGATATAGAAACTTTTACAGGAATTAAAGTAGATTCAGCCAGTGAATCTAAGATTGGAGAGGCAGTGGATGTTGCTTATAAAAGTGATAATGAAAATTATATTGTACAAATAGATCTTGAAGGAAATAGTTATAGCGTAAAAAAGGATAATAAAACCATATTCCCTAAATAGCATAAAGTAAAATTACAAACTTCATCTTAAGCAGATAATAACCTCATAAAATTTAAAAAGGAGTGAAAGTATTGGATAAATACATACATAAGAAAGGTTTTACGTTAATAGAAATAATGTTTTTTATGAGCTTATGTATCATAGTATTTACTGTTAGTTTTACCAAAATATCTGGCTATAACAAAATAAAAAATAATATTGCAGTAGATGAAACGGGGGTTTCTTTGGTGAACTTTATAAATAATTCTAGAGAAAGATGTAGAGAAGAAAAAAAGCAGGGTTATATTTATTTTAATATTAAAGAAAACAAGATGGGATTCAATATAGCCTATATATGTAAAGAAGATTTTTATTTTACAGAGGGAATTGTTTTAGAGTCAGTAAATTCACCAGGAGGGAAAATAGCTATAGATAATAGAGGTTTTACTAGTGATGCTTGTACTTTGAAGTTTAAAGATAATGGAGGGAAAACACACAAAGTAACTATTTGTGTTGGAACAGCTCATGTGGAATTTAAAGGATAAAAAAGGATTCATAATGATAGAGATATTATGTGCTTTGTCGATATTTATAATGCTTTTATCAGGTGCTTTAGTAGCTAGCAAAAATGCTTCTAAAATAAAGTGTGAGTATAGGGAAAGAGAAAAATATATAGGACTTTTACAGGGGGTAAAAAATGAAGTTATGTACAATTTTACTTATGAGGATTTAAAAAATTTAAAAGAAGAAAATAAATTATATATACATAAAGAAGAAATGAACTGGGATTTTCACCAAAATAAAGATACAAAAATGCTATTTACAAACATTGTACCCCAAAAGGAACCTTACTTAGAAATGAGAATTACTGAAACAGAGATATTTAAAGTTAATTTAATATTAAATTATGAAGAAAGAAAAGAAAAAAAGAGGGTTCACTGTGAATTTTATAAAGGTAGGTACAAAAGATGATAAAGAGGAAAGGTTTTTCTATAATAGAAATTTTAATAGGATTATCAATTATGTCTATAGTGAGTCTTTATATAATTAAAATTACTGTAAGGTACACAAGTAATTATAAAATTAAAAATGAAGAAACCTTAGAGACTGTTTATATAGAAGAAGCTTTTAATCTTATAAAGTATGTTCTAGATAAAGAAGCATCATCAAAGGTTATAGAAGATGTTATAAAAGTAGAAAGAGCAGATGATAAAGGATATGACTATATAAGAAAAGATAGGGCTGGAAATATAATTATAAGTTATGGTGCTAAATATTCTCCTACTACTAATAATATCTGTAGAGGGGTAAAAGAATTTAATGTAAAAGAAAAGGGTGATGTAATACATTTAAAGATAGTAGGAAAGAAAGGGAAAGAATATATAAGATGTTTAATAAAAAAAGAATAAAAAAGGGGTATATACTTTTGTATGCATTATTTATGGGCTGCTTATGTATATTTTCTGGTTTATTCATACTTAAAATGGAAAACATAAAGTGGCAAAATAGCGGTAAGGAACTTAGATCTTTAAGCAAAGTAAATAATGTACAAAAGGATAGAGAGTATGTGTTATCTTATATAGATAAGTTTTTTTATGACAATATAGATAATATAAATTCAGATAATATGGATAAATTTATAAGAAGTTTAGATAAGAATTTTAAAGTTACTTTAAGTAATAGTTCGGCTTACTTTTATAATGGAGATTTAATAATAGATTATTACAAAAATAAACTTTTTTATAAGCAAGAAAAATACAAAATTTCTACTAAGGATTCTAATATAGCTTATAAAAGGGAATATGTATCCTATGAAAGGAAAGTGAGTAATTAATTGTTTAAAAATATTAACTTGTTGGAAATGGATAAAAGCAATATATGTTTAAAGGACATGAGATTTAATAGCTTAAAAGAAAAAAGTCTTATAGAGAATAATATAATAAAAATAGTTAATATGGAAAAGAGAAAATTGTATTTAATACTAGAAGGGGAGAGAGTATATGCTAAATTTATAACATTGCCTAGAATAAATAGCAAAAATAAAATAAATGAAATAATAAAAAATGAATTGATATATGAATTTAGCGATATAGACAATATATTATATAGTTATGATATTTTAAAGAAAAATAAAACTAATATGGAAAGTATAATTTTTTGTATAAATATAGGCAATAATAAAATATTAAAAAAGTGCATGGCACAGTGTGAAAATATAGCAGGTATATATTCCATACAATTTTCTGTATTAAATTTATACAGGGAATATATAAAGGAAAAAAATTATATTTTTTTATTTAAGCATAAAAAATACACTTACATAATACTTTATTCAGAAAATAATTTAATTTATAGTAATTTTATTTATGAAGGGGAAAAGGAAGAGCACAAAATAGAAAGGGTTTTAAAGAAAGCGGAGGAGCTAAATATAAACTTAAATACTATATATGGAATAAATATAGAGGAAAGCTCTATAAAAGATAAGCTAAAAGAATACAACTTTGTATCTTTACAAAAATTTAGAGAAAAAGATTATAAAAGAATAATATAGTGGGAGAAAAAGAAAGTGAAAATTAATTTTATACCAGAAAGCTATATAGAAATAGGCCATAAAAAATCTATAAAAAACCATATAGTATTAATAATTATTCTATTAACTATAAATATTATATTTTTTAATAAAGTATTATGGAATATGAAAAGGATGGATGTGATAAATGAAGAAATTCATAGTTTAAATCTAAAAAAACAGAGGAAAAATACTAATAATCACAAAATAGATAAAAACTACAATCTTTTTATAAATCTATGGGAAAATACAAATGAAGGAATTATAGTGGACAGCTTTAATATAAAAGAAGGTAGGGCAAATTTAGAGGGAAGATGTTTAGATTTAAATGACTATTATAGTTTATTAAATTTATTAGAAAAAGATAAAAAAATAAATATTAAAAATTTATATGTACCAGAAAAAGAAGAGGATTTTTATAAATTTAAATTTATTTTGGAGTGATAAAATTGAAAAGATTGAATATATATAGAATTGTTTTTATAATAAATTTATTAATACTTCCAACTATTATATTATTTAATATAAATTTAAATAACAAGGTTAGTTTAAGAGAGGAAGAAAAAAACAGGCTGCAGTTAAGTTTTGAAAATATAAACAGTGTTAAAAGCATAGATTGTACTTATATTTTAGAAAAATTAAGTGAAAATCCTTACGTAAGTGTTAAAAGCATAGAAAATGAAAAAAATAATATATATGTAAATCTAAAATACCACGGGGACAATGAGGATTTAAAGAAATTTTTAAGTAATGTGAATTCTTCAAAAAACTTTAGAAGCATTAAAAATTTAAATATGAATACTAAGAAAATAAAAAATATCACTAATGAAAATAATAATAAATATGGTAATGAAAGTGGTGAAGAAGTTAGTAATAGTTACAGTAATGAGGAAGAAAAACAGGTAGATATTACATTACAGTATGTAAAAAGTTAAATTAAATAAAGTAAAAGTTAATTTAAAAATAATTTTTATCAAATCTGAATTTGGATTTAATGAATTTTAATATTTTATAATAATAATAAATTATTGTTACATAAATATTTTAATTGAAAATATAATTTTTTAGTAAAGATGGTGGTGGGTTTGGAGAATATTATTTTAATAGGTATGCCTTTAAGTGGAAAAAGCACCTTAGGTAGAGAACTTAGTAAGATTTTAAAATATGATTTTATAGATACGGATATACTTATGGAAGAAATAGAAGGTAAAAGTATAAAAGAAATATTTAAAATATATGGGGAAGATTATTTTAGAGAAAAGGAATTAGAAATTATAAACAAGCTAAAAAAAGAAAATAATAAGGTTATATCTACAGGTGGGGGACTTCCCATATATAATGGGAACATATATAAACTAAAAAATATTGGTTTTACAGTATATCTTAAGGTGCCATTAGAAGAGTTAATTAAAAGAATGGTAAAAAAAGAAAATAATACAAGGCCTCTTTTAAAAGACAATGATACAAAATTTTTAGAGGGAATGTACAAAGAGAGAATAGAGATTTATGAAAAAGCTCATACTATAATATGTAATACTAGCAAAGAGGAAAGCTTAATTACAATTGTAAGGGCCTATAAAAAATGTGAGGGTATATAAAAGAAAAAAATAACAATATATGTATTTTATGAAAAAATATTTGCAAATACCCATAATATTATTTGCAAATAAAGTGAAGTTTTGATAAAATATCATTGTTTGAGTATTATATAGGACAGCATATAGTATCATTAAAAAGGAGAAGGCTTTAAAGGTGAATAATATATTGATCATTAATGGACCTAATTTAAATTTATTAGGCAAAAGAGAGCCGGATGTATATGGCAATATTACTTTAGAAAATATAAACAAAGAAATAAAATCACATTTTAAAAATGAAGATTTAAAAATAGATTTTTTTCAAAGTAATGAAGAAGGAACAATTATAAATAAAATAATTGCATCAGAAGAAGAATATAATGCTATAGTTATGAATCCTGCAGCCTATTCTCATTATAGTATAGCTATATTAGATGCTATAAGAAGTATAAATATACCTGTAATAGAGGTTCACTTAAGCAATATATATAGAAGAGAAGAATATAGAAAAAAATCTGTTACTGCAGAAGCTTCTTTAGGTGTTATTAGTGGTTTTGGCTATTATGGATATATAATGGCTATAGAATTTATTTTAAATAATTTAGTAAGGGAAGAATAACATTGTATTATATTAAAAAATTGGTATATAAGGCCTTACAAAGGTTATAATATAAAAAGGAATATTTAGTTTTGGAGGGATACATAAATGATATCAGCAGGAGATTTAAGAAAAGGAACTACTTTTGAACAAGATGGACAAGTATACGTAGTTGTAGAATTCCTACATGTAAAACCAGGTAAAGGAGCGGCTTTCGTAAGAACTAAGTTAAAGAATGCCATAACTGGAGCTGTAACAGAAACAACTTTTAATCCAACTGCAAAACTTCAAGAAGCAGTTATTGAAAGAAAAGAAATGCAATATTTATATACTGATGGAGAATTATATTATTTCATGGATCAAGAAACTTTTGAACAAATCCCATTAAATTATGATAAAGTTGAAGAAGCTATAAAATTCTTAAAAGAAAATATGTTTGCTACAATAAAATTCTTTAAAGGAGAAGCTTTCTCAGTAGAAGCACCAAACTTTGTTGAATTAACTATATCTCATACAGAACCAGGTGCAAAAGGAAATACTACTAGTAACGTAATGAAACCAGCTACATTAGAAACTGGAGCTACAATTCAAGTTCCATTATTCGTAAATGAAGGAGAAACTATCAGAGTAGATACAAGAACTGGTGAATATATGGAAAGAGTTTAGTCTATACTATAGATAGTATAATTTGTGAGGATGTGATTTTGTGAAATCTATTACTTCAAAGGTATCCTATTTAAAAGGTCTTATAGAAGGGCTAGAGGTTAAAGAGGATAGTAAAGAAGGAAAAATAATTTCTGTTATGTCTGATATATTACAGGACATAGCTTATGAAGTTGAAGATATGAAAGAATCTCAAAGTATAATACAGGAATATGTAGATACTATAGATCAAGATTTACTTTCCCTTCAGGAAGATTTTTATGATGAGGATGAAGATGAGGATTTTCTAGAAGATTTTATGGGAATAGAATGTCCTATGTGTGATGAAACCATCTATATTGATAAAGATGTATTTGGAGGTAAAGCAAATATTTGTTGTCCAAATTGCCACAAAGAAATATCCTTAAACAATATATGTAGTTGTGACTATGAATGTGAAGAATTAAAAAATAAAAACGATTAGTTAAACACCTTATAAGATTAAAATCTTATAAGGTGTTTTTTTTATACAAAAAATTATATGGTATAACCTATTACTATCATTAATAACCTGAAAAAGAATAAAACAAAGAAACATTTAATAATTATTTTAATAAAGTTTTTGGAATAATTTCGTTAAGTTTGAAATAGATATTTTATAAAGAAAGGAGATGATAAATTTGTATACAAAAGAAATTCTAAATATACTTCCAAGTCATATAAGTAGATTAATATGTGATTTAGATGAAGTAGATAAACTTCAAGAAATAAGATTTAAAATAGGAAAACCTATATGTTTCCAAATAGGCAATAGAGAAAAGCTTGCATCTTATGAAATGAAAAGAGAGGATATAAAATCTATAGTTCAAAGAATGAGTAATTACTCTATTTATAGTTTTGAAGAAGAAATAAAACAGGGATACCTAACTATAAAAGGCGGTCATAGGGTTGGGATATGTGGTAGATGTGTAATAGATGGAGGCAAAGTTAAAACTATAAGAGATATAAGTTCTTTAAATATAAGAATTTGTAGAGAAATATATAATGCCTCAAAACTAGTTATGCCCTATATAGTAGAAAATGGACAGGTCTTAAATACTATAATAATTTCGCCACCTAAATGTGGAAAAACTACTATAATAAGGGATATATCTAAAAAAATATCTGACGGAGTGGATGCTTTAAATCTAAAAGGTCAAAAAGTATCTGTTATAGATGAAAGAAGTGAAATAGCTGGGAGTTATAATGGTGTTCCTCAGTTAGATGTGGGTTTGAGAACGGATGTTTTAGATAATTGTCCTAAAAGTGAAGGTATAGTAATGGCTATAAGAAGTATGGCACCAGAAGTAATAATCTGTGATGAAATAGGAACCTATAAGGATGCAGAAAGTATACTTATTGCTTTAAATTCAGGAGTAAGTTTAATAACAACTATACATGGCTTTGGAGTGGAGGATATTTATAATAGGCCTGTCTTTAAAGAAATAGTAGAAAATAAAGTTTTTAAAAGAGCTATAGTTTTAAGCTCTAAAAAATCTGTAGGTACTTTAGAATATGTATATGATTTTAATAAGAAAACCAAGCTTTACTGTAGGATAATTTAATAAAAACTTTTCTTAAAAAAATAGGAGTGTACAAAACTATGTTTAAAATTTTAGGAAGTTTATTAATTTTTGTTGGAAGTTTATATTGGGGGATAACTACTGCTAATAAATTTAAATATAGAAGAGATGAACTTTTAGAATTGGAGCGATGTATAAGTGAACTAAAAAATGAAATAGCCTATACCTATACTTCCATACCAGATATATTAATGAATATATCCTTAAAAAGTAAAAAACCTATAAGTACTTTGTTTAAAAAAATTTCCAATATGCTCTATGAAAATAAAGTGAATAGTATTTATGAAGCTTTTAATAAAGGTTTTTTAGAGGAAAAAGACAATATGGCACTAAAAGAGGAAGATATAGATATAATATTAGATTTATCTAAAAATTTAGGCCAGTGGGATCCAAAGGGACATGAAAACATAATAGAGTTAACTCTTTATAATTTGAAGAAACAAAGTGATAGAGCAGAGGAAACCATGATAAAAAATATGAAAATGTATAAATATTTGGGCTTTTCCATAGGGGCTGTATTGGTGATTATATTTATATAAAAAATACTAAAAATACTATATGAAAATATATAGGTTAAAAAGGGGGTATAACATGCTGGACATAGAGTTGATTTTTAAGATAGCGGGAGTAAGCATATTGATTATAATTTTGGATAAAATATTAAAATCTAGTGGTAAAGATGATTATGCAGTGGTAACTAATTTAGCAGGTATAGTTGTAATACTTATGATGGTAATAAATTTGATAAATAAATTATTTAATGCGGTAAA
Organism: Clostridium sporogenes; assembly: GCF_001889325.1. Classification (NCBI taxonomy): domain Bacteria; kingdom Bacillati; phylum Bacillota; class Clostridia; order Eubacteriales; family Clostridiaceae; genus Clostridium; species Clostridium sporogenes. Next base: position 147,855 of record NZ_CP013243.1, read on the forward strand.
AACCATGTTCCAAATTTAAAATATGCTAAGGCTTAGGAGGGAAAAATGGAAATCATTAAAATAGTAGCCTTTGCATTTATTTCACTATTTTTAATACTAATATTTAAAGGAAGAAGAGATGATTTAGCAGTCCAAATAAGTATTGCAGCAGGAGCCATAATATTTTTATTTTTAACATCTAAAATAACAGCCATACTTCAATTTATGCAACAACTAGCTTCAAAAACTAATATAGATTTTATATATTTAAGCACAGTTTTTAAAATATTAGGAATAGCTTATTTGGCTACCTTTTGTAGTGAGATATGCAAAGACGCAGGAGAAAATAGCTTAGCATCAAAAGTAGAATTTGCTGGTAAGATACTAATACTTGGACTTGCCATACCTATACTTATGGCAGTACTTCAATCTATTTTAAAGATTATGTAGGTGAGAAAATGAAAAAAAGATTAATGACTATTTTATTAACATCTTTATTTACGATTATATTATGTTTCAATGTACAAGCCGCACCTAGCCAGCATAATGAAATAAAGGAAGAAAATCAGGAAATAGAAAAGCTATATGATTATATATCTAATATGAAAAATCAATATGAGATTTTAAAGGATATAAATGCAAAAGATTATGTAAAAAATTTTATGGAAAAGGGAGAAAGCCACATTTCTGTAAACAAAGCAGCAAAAGCTATAACTACATATGTATTTAAAGAAATAGCGGCATCCTTAAAATTAATTGCTCTTCTAATTATGGTGGCTATAATATGTGCTTTGCTGAATAATTTACAAAAGGCCTTTAGTAATGAAACTTTATCGGATATAGCTTACTTTGCCTGTTATGCATTAATAATAATAATATTAGCTAGAAGTTTTTATTTAGGGGTTAATATAGCTAGAGATACTATAAATAAGATGACAGATTTTATGATGGCCTTAATACCAATTTTAATAATGCTTATAGCTTCTATAGGGGGGATTGCAGAAGCTGCTATGTTAGATCCTATAATAATAGGAACTATAAATATAAGTGCTAATATATTTTCAAGGTTTATAATTCCATTAATATGCATGACCTTTGTTTTGCAATTTGTAGATAATTTATCAGAGGATTATAAGATAAATAAACTAACAAAATTACTAAATCAAGTAGCTCTTTGGACTCAAGGAATTGTAATGACTGTATTTGTGGGGGTAGTTACTATAAGAGGTATAACTTCTAAAGCTATGGATCAGGTCACTGTTAAAACAGCAAAATATGCTGTAGATAATTTTGTTCCGGTGGTAGGTAAATGTTTATCTGATGCCATTTCTACTGTAGCTGGCTATTCATTACTCTTAAAAAATTCTATAAGCAGTTTAGGACTTATTGTAATAGTGGCCATGCTTTTAGTGCCCGTTATAAAGCTTTTAATAATGGCTTTTATGTATAAGATGGCAGCGGCTTTAATAGAGCCTATAAGTGATAGTAGGCTTGTAAACTCTATAGGAGCCGCAGGAGACTCATTAATACTTATATTATCTTGTTTGATATGTGTATCTGTAATGTTTTTTATAATGATAGCCATAATGGCTTCTGCAGGAAAGGTTTTTATGGGCACATAATTTAAAATATAACTTTATAAAGGGGTGATTATATTTTGCTCCAGTGGTTAAAAGAGTGGATAACTAATATAGCTGTAGCAGTATTTTTTATAACTGCAATAGAGATGCTTTTACCCAAAAATAATATAAAAAAGTACGGAAAATTTGTTCTTGGATTAATATTAATAACTGTAATATTAAATCCAATAATAAAAATATTTAATAAAGATTATAATATATCACAGTATGCAGATAAGGCTACAGCTTCCTTTAATAATGCAGAGTATAAAAATGATTTTGATAAATACAAAAAAAAGAATAGAGAGGAAACTTTAAATAACTTTAAAGCTAATCTTCAAAATCAAACTAAAAAAAAGTTAGAAGAAAAGTTCCCAGAAAATAAATATGAGGTAAATGTAGAAATTGCCTATGATGAAGAAAAGGATAATTTACAAATAAAATCTATGGATGTGGGAGTAAAGGGTAATAAAATAGAAAAGATAAAAAAAGTAAACAAAATAAATATAGGTAACAATGAAAATGGAAAAGAGGATAAAAAGACATTTGAAGGAGAAGGTAAAATAAAACAGTTTATAAGTAATGAATTTAAGGTGTCATCTGGAGTAATAAAAGTATATAAATTATAATGGTGATTTGATTATATTGAATTCAAAATAAAATACAAATATGTATTTTAAAAAAGTATATTATATATTTAAAAATAAACTTAGCTTAAAATAATAGTCTACTAAAAATCAATTCATTATGACTTAGGAGGAAGTTTTATGAATATAAAAAATTGGCTTAAAAAGTTAGAAACTAATCCCAAGAATAATAAGAAGAATATAAACATACTAATAGTAGTATTAGTTGGAGTATTATTTTTAATTGCAGGTAGTACTTTTAAAAAGGACAGTGTTATGAGTAAAAATGAAGACCCTAAAAATAAACAAACTCAGGAAGAAAAAATAGAAACAGAGAATGAGGACTATGAAAGAGAAACTCAAAATAAATTAAAAACTACTTTAGAGAAAATAGATGGTGTAGGAAAAGTAGAAGTGATGATAACCTTTGAAAGTGGAGAAGAAAAGGTACCAGCTGTAAATATAAATAATTCAACTAATAAGAGTATAGAGAAAGATACGGAGGGAGGTACGAGAAATACTACCCAGGAAAATGAAGGAAGCTCCGTTGTTATAACCAATAATGGGGATAAAACACAACCTCTTATTGTAAAAGAATATAAACCTAAGATTACAGGAGTTTGTATAGTGGCAGAGGGGGCAGAGGATAATATAACTAAATTAAGAATATCAAAGGCGGTAGTGGATTTGTTTTCACTAGCAGAAAATAAAGTAAATGTATATCCTATGAAAAAATAGTATATTAATTAAATCTTATGCATATAATTTTGTAGAATTATAATTTGGGGGGAATGAAACCATGAATAAAAAACAAGGAGTTATAATTGTAACCTTATTAGCACTCATAATTTGCACAGGAGTGCTTGCAACAAAATTAAACAGTCCACTTTATGTAAATGGAGCTGAGGAAGGAAGTACTGTTTCCTTTAACAATACTTCTAAAAACTCAAATAAAGCAGAAAGTAAAGAAAATAGTAAATCAGACTTTTTTGCAGAAACAAAACTTACTAGAGATCAAAAGGCAGCTCAGACACTACAAACATTAAAATCTTTAATAGATGATAAAAATGTTCCAAAGGAAGATAAAGATGAAGCTACAGCTAAATATACAAAATTAGCTATGGATTCGAATTATGAATCAAAGATAGAGTCTGTATTAAAAAGTAAAGGATTTGATGATGTTATATGCTCCATAGAAAATGACAAAGCTAGAGTAATAATAAAAGGAAAAGATAAATTAACAGATAAAGAAACAAGAGATATAAAAAATGTGGTTATGAGTATATCAAACATACAGGAAGTAGAAATTGAAACTAAACAATAATAATTGTAAAAACATACACCTTTTGATATAATAAACCTAAGATTACGTTTTGCATAGCTCAAAACCTAGGAGGTACGGAAAATGGAAGAAAATATTAAAAATGAAATTGACATGGGCATAGTTAAAATATCTGATGAAGTAGTAGGTGTTATAGCAGGACTTGCAGCTACAGAGATAAATGGTATTGTAGGAATGAGTTCAGGAGTAGTTGGAGGAATAACTCAAATACTTAAAGGAAAGAAAAATATTTCTAAGGGTGTAAAAGTAAATGTGGGAGAAGAAAGTGCATCTATAGATTTATATGTAGTTGTGGAATATGGTGTTAAAATTCCTGAAGTAGCTCAAAAAGTTCAAGAAGATGTTAAAAGATCAGTAGAAACTATGACAGGTCTTACTGTATCCTCAGTTAATATTCATGTTCAAAATGTTATGATACCTAAAATGGATAAAGAATTAGAGGATATTGATTTAGAATAATAAATAATTACACCCTCTCAGGTAGAGGGTGTTTCTATGTACAGAATCAATATTCATAATAATATAAAAAATGTAAATAATAGTAGTATTTAAAGTTGAAAATTACAAAATTAAACATAGAAAATTAGGGAGGAAAATATGAATAGAAGAAAATCAAGAGAAGTGGCCATGAGATTATTATTTCAAACTACACTAAATGAAGAAAACTTAGAGGAGGCTCTAGAAAACTTAAAGGATGTTAGAGAATCTGAAGAAAGTGCAAAAGAAAAAGATTATGAATCTGTAGATTTAAAAGATGTGGATATAGATTATGTTAAAAGAATAATAAAAGGTATAGAAGAAAACAAAGAAGAAATAGATGAAAAAATAAAAGGAAATTTAAAAAATTGGAAAATAGAAAGATTATCTAAAGTGGATTTATCTATACTTAGATTATGTACATATGAATTAAAATTTGAAGAGGATATACCAAACAAGGTATCCGTAAATGAAGCTATAGAATTAGCTAAAAAATATTCAGGAGAAAAAGCTGCAACCTTTATAAATGGTGTTTTAGGTAAAATGATTTAAAATTAATAGATACTTAAAAAGTGAAGAGCTTAGCTTTTCACTTTTAATATTAATAAAAAGGAAGATGTTTATGCATATTAAAACTCTTACTGTTTCTCAGTTAAATAGATATGTAAAAAATACCTTAGATGCTGACTTTATATTAAATAATGCTTCCGTAAAGGGAGAAATATCAAATCTTAAAATTCATAGTAGCGGCCATATTTATTTCTCCTTAAAGGATGGAGGAAGTAAAGTAAATTGTGTAATGTTTAAAAGTTATGCATATAACTTGAAATTTGCACCGGAAAATGGTATGGATGTAGTAGCTCTAGGCAATGTATCCGTATATGAAAAGGAAGGTTCCTATCAATTATATGTGAAAGAGATGAAAAGAGAGGGCATAGGAGATCTTTATGTAGCCTTTGAGAAATTAAAAGAAAAACTTAAAGAAGAGGGTCTTTTTAGTGACCTACATAAAAAAGAAATACCTAAATTTTCTAAAAAAATAGGGGTAATAACCTCTCCTACAGGAGCAGCTCTAAAGGACATCATAAATGTAACTAAAAGAAGAAACAAAGGAATAGAACTATTAATATATCCTGCCTTAGTACAAGGGATTGATGCTAGTAAAACTCTTATAGAAGGTATAAAAACATTAAATAAAGTTGAAGATGTAGATATAATAATATTAGCCCGTGGAGGAGGGTCTATAGAAGAATTATGGGCCTTTAATAATGAAGAATTGGCTTATGAAGTGTATAATTCTAAAAAACCTATAATAACTGGAGTAGGTCATGAAACGGATTTTACCATTGTAGACTTTGTAAGTGATAGAAGAGCACCTACGCCCTCTGCAGCTGCAGAAATAGCTGTTTTTGATAGAGAAGTTTTAATAAAAGAGATTTTAAATTATAAGTATAATATAAAAAATTCCATGGAAAATATAATAAAAGAAAAAAGAAATTATTTGAATTTATACAAACAGAGAATAGAATCTAACAGTCCTACTAATATAATAGTAAATGAATATAAAAATATAGATAATTTAAAAGAATTATTAAATATGAAGATAAAAGGTAAATTAAATAAGGAAAAAAATAATCTATCCAGACTATCTTCTTTACTAGAAGCACATAATCCACTAAATGTATTAAAAAAAGGCTATACTCTAGTGGAGGATGAAGGAAATAATTTAATAACAGAAAAAGAAGCTTTAAAGGAATTAAATAAAATAAACATAACCTTTAAAGATGGTAAGGCAAAATTAAATATTAAATATATAGACTAATTTAGGAGGGGAATATGGGAAGAAAAAAAGAATCCTTTGAAAATATGATTGAGAAATTAGAAACTATAGTAGACAATATGGATAACGGAGAAATAACTTTAGAAGATTCCATGAAAAGTTATGAAGAAGGAATAAAATTGTGTAATAAGTTATATAAAGTACTAAAGGATACAGAGGGCAAAATAAAGATTTTAGAAGATAACAAAGAGGAAAACTTTGAAAATCTATAAACATATATTATATTTATACCAAAAACTTTATAATTTTAAAGTCTTTGAATTAATTAAAACAAAGTTAGGATAGAGTAATAATTTAATCTAAATTAATATTTACTTTATAGCTAAAATTAATATTAAGGATTGGTGAACTTTATGGATAAGATAAAAAAAATAGGGGAAGAAATAGAGTTATGGTTAAAAGAATATTTAGACAATAAAGGTAATTATGACAAAAAAATATATGAAGCTATGGCTTATAGCTTAGAGGCTGGTGGAAAAAGAATAAGACCAGTATTATTTTTAAATACTTATGGTTTGTATAAAGAGGATTATAAAAAGGCTATGCCAATAGCTGCTGCCATAGAAATGATACATACCTATTCTTTAATACATGATGACCTGCCAGCTATGGATAATGATGACTTAAGAAGAGGAAAACCTACCAATCATAAAATTTTTGGAGAAGCTATAGCTATACTTGCAGGAGATGCACTTTTAAATGAAGCCATGAATATAATGTTTGAGTATTCATTAAAAAATGGAGAAAATGCATTAAAAGCATGTTATACCATAGCTAAAGCCGCAGGAGTAGATGGAATGATTGGGGGCCAGGTAGTAGATATATTAAGTGAAGACAAATCTATATCTCTCGATGAGTTATATTATATGCACAAAAAAAAGACTGGTGCTTTAATAAAAGCATCTATATTGGCTGGAGCTATTTTAGGATCTGCTACATCTACAGATATAGAACTTTTAGGAGAATATGGAGATAATTTAGGATTGGCATTTCAAATAAAAGACGATATATTAGATGTGGAAGGTGATACTACTACTTTAGGAAAAAAGACAAAGAGTGATGAAGATAATCATAAAACTACTTTTGTTAAAGTTTATGGTATAGATAAATGTAATGAACTTTGCACTGAAATGACAAATAAATGTTTTGATATATTGAATAAAATAAAGAAAAACATAGATAACTTAAAAGAAATTACTATGTTTTTATTAAATAGAAACTATTAATATTAATAAAGCTTTAAATTAATTTAAATAAAAAAATAATTCTATGCAATAAATATTTTTCTGTGATATAATATAAAATGTTTTATACACAAAATGAATATTTTTAGATTAGAAATTCAATCTTTTATTTTGAAAGTATATATAAATAAAGGTGGTGCAGTATTCTAGTCAGGTAAGTATATTTTGAAGGCGGGGCTAAAAATCCGCTAAAGGGCACATCGATGAAGCTTCTGGTGCTGGCTTACGACGCCCAGTTGTGGGCTGGTGCTGGGAGAAAGAAGGCTGGGGCAATCACAAAGGCATGTGACAACTGACCCTACCTTCGTGGAGGCCATTGATTGTGTATAGGGAGAGATTCCCTATGGACGACAATGGATTAAACCTGCAATGTGGCGAGAAGCTATGTGCAGTGTAGCCTGCCTTGAGTGGTGGGGGGAGAGGTTAAGTTTAAATCTAAGGGTTAGGCCAAACCTTTGGGCTATTGCTTGCTGAAACCTCCATTGCAAAAGAGGCTAGAGATATACCCAACTGCCGAGGAAATCTCCTAGACTGTTCTATACGAGGTATATTGGGGATTACAGTGCGGACTAAGTGGCAATCCAGTCCTATTTCTGGTGACAGGGTAGGTAAAACATTAAAGGGAAACCGTCAAAATGGCGACATTTTGATTGTTTTACGGGAAATCCTACTGGACCTAAGCCGCAAGGTTTACTCAATATACTACCACCTTTTAAAATTACATATTGAAAGGTATAATTTATAAAGTGATTCTTAATACTTAGTTTTCATGGAGGAATTATAATTGGGAAATAAAAAAGATAATAAAAAAGATAATAAGAAGAGTGACTCCAAGGTCAATGTGAAATGGGTCTTAACCATTGTTACATGGTCTGTTATTTTTTCAGGGAGTATATCTCTTGTTTCAGATGTGCTACTAAAGAATGTAAACTTATTAGTAGCTTTTATTATATTAATTTTTATTATATTAATTGGTATAATATTTGATATAATAGGAGTTGCAGTAACTGTATCCAATGAAACACCTTTTCATGCAAAAGCTGCTAATAAAGTACCAGGGGCAAAACTCGCAGTAACTTTTATTAGAAATGCAGAAAAGGTATCAAGTTTTTGTAATGATGTTATAGGAGACGTCTGTGGTATTGTAAGTGGTTCTATAGGGATAATAATAGGAAATAAGATATTATCCTTAAACTCTACTTTAAATTCTACAGTAGTAGCTACAATTATAGGTGTTACCATAGGAGCTTTAACTATAGGAGGAAAAGCTTTAGGTAAAGGATTTGCCATAACAAATAGCAATGATATATTAGAAAAGGTTACAAGGATAATATATTTTTTTAAAAGAGGATAGATGAAAATGAAAAACATATTAGATAAATACCAAGATTTTGATAGTATAAAGTCCATGTCTATAAATGAGTTAAATCAATTTTCTTATGAGATAAGAGAATTTTTAATAGATAATGTATCTAAAACAGGAGGTCATTTGGCCTCTAATTTAGGAGTGGTAGAACTTACTTTAAGTATTTTTAATGTATTCGATTTAAATAAAGATAAAGTTATTTGGGATGTAGGACATCAAGCCTACGTACATAAAATATTAACGGGAAGAAAAAATAATTTTAATACATTAAGACAATATAGAGGATTAAGCGGTTTCCCTAAGAGATGTGAGAGCCCTTACGATGTATTTGAAACAGGGCATAGCAGTACATCTATATCTGCCGCCCTTGGAATGGCAAGAGCAAGGGATATAAAAGGAGAGAATAATAAGGTTATAGCTGTAATAGGCGATGGAGCTCTAACTGGTGGAATGGCTTTTGAGGCATTAAATGATTTGGGTTTTAATAAAACAGATTTGATTATTATATTAAATGATAATCAAATGTCCATAGCTGAGAATGTAGGAGGAATGTCTAGTTATTTAAGTAAAGTGAGATTGGATCCTACCTATAATAAATTAAAAAAAGAAGTTAATAGTACTTTAAATAAAATACCTAATGTGGGAAAAGGAATGGCCCGTTCTTTGGAAAGAGTAAAAAATGGTATAAAACAAATGATTGTACCAGGTATGTTTTTTGAAAACCTAGGGATAAAATATTTAGGACCTATAGATGGGCATGATATAAAAGAGTTAAGTAAAGTCATGAAAATGGCAAAGGATATAAAAGGACCAGTTTTAATACATACCATAACTAAAAAAGGTAAGGGTTATGTTTATGCAGAAAAAAAACCGGACAAATTTCATGGTATAGGACCTTTTGATTGTACTAGTGGTGAGATTGATTCCAAAGCCTGTTTAACTTATTCAGGAGTATTTGGAGAGGAATTAACCAAAATAGGAAAAGAAGATAACCGAGTTGTAGCTATAACTGCAGCTATGAAGGATGGCACTGGTCTTAGAAAATTCGGAGAAACTTTTCCAAAAAGATTTTTTGATGTGGGCATAGCAGAACAACATGCAGTAACTTTAGCAGCGGGTATAGCAACAGAAGGATTGAAGCCAGTTTTTGCTGTTTACTCTACATTTCTTCAAAGAGCATATGATCAGGTATTACATGATATATGTATACAAAATCTACCAGTGGTTTTTGGCATAGATAGGGCAGGTATAGTAGGAAGTGATGGGGAAACCCATCAAGGAATTTTTGATTTGTCATATTTATCCTCTCTACCTAATATGACAATAATAGCCCCTAAATGTTTAGAAGAAATGGGAATAATGTTAAAGTGGGCATTAAATCAAAATTCACCAGTAGCTATAAGGTATCCTAGAGGTGGAGATATAAAATCTTTAGAAATGACCCCTATAAAAAATATGGAAAAGAGTAAGTGGGAAATAATTTGTGAAGAAGGAAATATAGCTATAATAGCCACGGGAAAAATGGTGCAACATGCTATAATAGCAAGAGAAAAATTAAAATTATATGGAATAAAATCTACAATTGTAAATGCAAATTTTATAAAACCTATAGATAAGGAATTAATAAAAAACTTTGTAAAAAAAGGATATAAGATAGTAACTGTAGAAGATAATGTAATAAAGGGTGGATTTGGTTCTTTAGTTCTTCAATATATAAGTGAACTAAAAGCTAATAATACTGTTTTAAATTTGGGATTTAAAGATAAATTTGTTCCCCATGGTAGTACAGATATATTATATAAAATAGAAGGATTAGATCCAGAGGGTATTGTTAAAAATATAATAAAGATTATATAATATTATACGAAGGAGTTAGTTATGGCAGACAAAAAAGAAAGATTAGACTTGCTTTTGATAAAAAAAGGAATTTTCCAGTCTAGAGAAAGAGCAAAAGCTAGTATAATGGCAGGAGAAATATTTATAGATGGTAATAGAGTAGATAAATGTGGAGAAAAAATAAAAGAAAGTGCTAATATAGAGTTTAGAGGAGAAAAACTACCCTATGTAAGCCGAGGAGGACTAAAATTAGAAAAATCTATAAAAAATTTTGGAATAGATTTGAATGAAAAAGTATGTTTAGACATAGGAGCATCCACAGGAGGGTTTACAGATTGCATGCTTCAAAATGGAGCAAAAAAAGTATTTTCTATAGATGTAGGATATGGGCAATTCGCTTGGAAGCTTAGAGTGGATCCTAGAGTAGTTTGTATGGAAAGAACTAATGTAAGATATGTAACTTCAGAGGATCTAGGAGAAAAGGCTAATTTTGCAAGTATAGATGTATCTTTTATCTCTTTAACTTTAGTAATACCTGTAGTAAAGGATTTGTTAGATGAAAAGGGAGAAATAATGGCTCTTATAAAACCACAATTTGAAGCAGGAAGAGAAAAAGTAGGTAAAAAAGGGGTAGTAAGGGAAAGTAGTACTCATAAAGAAGTAGTGGATAAAATAGTCCAATTTGCAAAAAAAATAGATTTAAATATATTAAATTTAGATTTTTCTCCAATAAAAGGTCCTGAGGGGAATATAGAATACCTTATATATATGACAAAAAATAAAGGTATAAATAGTGATTTTCAAGAGGACTATATAGATTATATAGTAAATAAAGCTCATAATAATTTAAATGGTGATAAATTATGAAAAATATTGGTATAAATATAAATACGGATAAGAATATAAGTAGAGACATTTTAGACAAAATTTTTCAATATATACATGAGGAATGTAGTGAAGCTAAAATAAAAGTTTTTTATGATTCTAAAGGTTTAGATAATGAAGAAAATATAGAATTAGATGTAGTTATGGTACTAGGTGGCGATGGTACTATTTTAGGCACTGCTAGAGCATTAGCTAAATATGATGTTCCTATATTTGGTATAAATAGAGGGCATTTAGGTTTTTTAGCAGAGGTAGAGTTAGAAGATTGTAAAAAGGCTATAAAAAATCTATTTAAAGGTCAATATAAAATAGAGGATAGAATAATGCTAAAATGTGACTTGAATGAAAAAGAAGAGGATTTTTTAGCATTAAATGATATAGTACTTACAAAAGGAAATTTATCACGAATAGTAAAATATAGCATATATGTAGATGATGTATGGTATACAACCTTTGTAGCAGATGGGGTCATTGTAGCTACGCCTACAGGATCTACAGCTTACTCTTTATCAGCAGGAGGACCAATACTATATCCAGATTTAGATGTATTAGAAGTTACACCAATTTGTCCTCATTCTTTAGGAATTAGACCTATAATATTAAATGGAAATAGTAAAATTAATATAAAGGTTTTAAAGAAATATGAGGATCCTGTACTTACTATTGATGGTCAAAGATATAAAAAAGTAACAGTAGATCAGGTTACCATAAGTAAATCTAAATATAAATGTAGACTTATAAAATTTAAAGACAAGGATTATTTTAAAATATTAAGAACTAAAATATCTTATAGATCTAGAGAATGTGAAGGTGAATAATATGAAAGTTTCAAGACATGCTAAAATTTTAGAAATAATAAATTCTAAGGATATAGATACTCAAGAGGAACTAGCAGAAGAATTAAAGAAAATGGGAATGAATGTTACACAAGCCACAGTTTCAAGAGATATAAAAGAGCTTAAGCTAATAAAAGTTTTGGGGAATACAGGTAAGTATAAATATGCTACCATAAACCATACAGAAAGCTATATGTCAGATAAACTTGTAAATATCTTTGCTCAAACAGTAATTAATGTAGAGAATATTGATAAGCTTATAATAATAAAAACCATATCAGGCTCTGCTCCAGCAGCAGCGGAGGCTATAGATACATTAGGTTTTGATGGAGTAGCAGGCACTATAGCTGGAGATAATACTATATTTGTTATGGCAAGAACCAATGAGAAAGCTCAAGAGATAACTATTAAATTAAGAAAGATTATTACTGCATAAGGGGGATTTAAAATGCTCCTTCAACTTAATATAAAGAATTTTGCACTTATAGAAGAACTATCTATATCCTTTGATAAAGGATTTAATGTATTGACCGGTGAAACTGGAGCTGGTAAATCTATTCTTATAGATGCTATAAGCTATGTTTTAGGCGGCAAATTTAATAGAGATTTAATAAGGACTGGAGAAAATAAAACATATGTAGAAGCAGTATTTTCTATTGAGAATGAAAGTACAGAGAGAATATTAAAAGAACAAGGAATAGATTCTGAGGATATATTAATAATAGCCAGAGAAACTTTTCAATATGGTAAAAGTATAGCTAAAGTAAATGGGAAAAGTGTTTTATTAGCTAATTTAAAAGAAATAACAAGCACCTTATTAGATATTCACGGACAGCATGAAAATCAAAATCTTTTAAGCTCTGAAAATCATATAAACTATCTAGATTATTTTAGTGAAAAAGAATTATGTTTTATTATGGAGAAATATAAGGGTGAGTATTTAACTCTTTCAAATATAGAAAATAAAATAAAAGAGTTATCCGGTGGAGATGAAAGTGAAAGAGAAAAGTTAATGGACTTTTTAAAATATCAAATTAAAGAAATAGGAGAGGCTAATTTAAAAGAGGGAGAAGAGGAAGAATTAGATAATAAATTTTTAGAACTTTCAAACGCGGAAAAAATTAGCAAAGTATTAAATAATAGCTATGGAATATTATATGGGGGATTAGAAGAGGAGTCCTCAGCCTTCGATAGCTTAGGATACGTTATAAGAGAGATGGAATCTATTAATAATATAGATAAAGTGACGAATATATGTCAAAGCTTAAAAGAGGCTTATTATATAGTAGAGGAGTCCATAAGAAATATAGGAGATATAAAAGATAATATATATTATGATGAAAATGAATTAGACCGTATAAATAGTAGGCTTTTTCAAATATCTACTCTTAAGAAAAAGTATGGTACAACCATAAAAGAGATTATAGAATATAAAAATAAAATAGAAAAGCAATATGAAGATATGGTAAATTCAGAAGAAATAATAGAAAAATTAGACAAGGACAGAAAAAAAGTATTAGACAATTTAAAAGAAATAGCCATGCAAATCCATAATATAAGAATTAAATACTCAGAAGAATTAGAAGTAAGGGTGAAAAAAGAATTGAGCTATGTAGGACTTTCTAAAACTAGATTTAAAATTAATGTAGATTTAGTATCTAGTTTTTTTAAAGGTGGCTGTGACAAGGTAGAATTTTATGTATCTACTAATCCAGGAGAGCCTCTAAAACCTTTAGATAAAGTAGTATCTGGGGGAGAACTTTCACGAATAATGTTAGCTTTAAAAACTGTATTTGTAGATAAGGATAAAATACCTTCAGTTATATTTGATGAAATAGATACAGGTATAAGTGGAGTGGTAGCACAAAGTGTAGGAGAAAAGATGTATTCTATATCTCATGGTCGTCAAGTATTTTGTATAACCCATTTACCACAAATAGCCTGTATGTCTGATAATCATTATTATATACATAAAGAAGTATTAGAGGATAAAACCTATACAAAAGTTACAAAACTAAGTAAAGAAGATAAAGAAATAGAAATAGGAAGAATGATAGGGGGATCAAATCTTACAGATATAACTCTCCAAAATGCAAAGGAAATAATAAAAATAGCGGACAATAAAAAAGAAGAAATATTAAAAAATTCCTAAAATGGTATTGACAAAATAATAGATAAGGTTATAATAAGTTCTAAAGATATTTAAAATTAAATAGTGAGCTCTTATCAAGAGTGGCGGAGGGATCAGGCCCTATGAAGCCCGGCAACAGCTAGTTAAACCTAGAAATGTGCTAATTCCTGCAGTGAATTCACTGAGAGATGAGGGATTAAAGTTACCATATTTTAATATTTGTAACTGTTAATAAAGTCATTTCTCACGAAATGGCTTTTTTTAATACAAAAATTTAATTTTAGATTAAAAATATTTTAAATTATAAGGGGGACAAGAAATGAGTATTAAAAATTGGAACACAGAAACCATATGTATTCAAGGAGGTTACACTCCAAAGTCAGGGGAGCCAAGAATTCTTCCTATTATTCAAAGCACCACTTACAAATATGAGGATCCAGATACAGTAGCTAACTTATTTGATCTTAAAGAGGAAGGACATATGTATACAAGAATAAGTAATCCAACAGTGGCTGCTTTTGAAGAAAAAATAGCACAGTTAGAAGGTGGGGTAGGAGCTGTAGCAGTTTCTTCTGGGCAAAGTGCTACCACATTAGCTGTTTTAAACATTTGTAATGCAGGAGATCATATACTAGCCTCCTCAAATTTATATGGAGGTACATTTACTCTTCTTTCATCTACTTTAAAGAAATTAGGAATAGAAACTACTTTTGTTTCACCAGAAGCATCAGAAGAAGAAATCTTAAAACTTGCTAAAGATAATACCAAAATAGTATTAGGAGAAACTATTGGTAATCCCTCAGTAAATATTTTAGATTTTCATAAATTTTCAAATGTGGCTAAAAAAATAGAAGTTCCTTTTATAGTGGATAACACCTTAATGACTCCTTATCTTTGTAAGCCCTTTAAATATGGAGCTAATATAGTAATTCATTCCGCTACTAAATATATAGATGGTCATGCAACCAGTGTAGGAGGAGTTGTTATAGATGGAGGAAATTTCAACTGGAAAAATGGAAAGTTTCCTTTATTAGTAGATAAAGACCCTACTTATCATGGTATAAGTTACACAGAAGAATTTAAAAATTTAGCTTATATAACTAAATTAAGAGTAAATCTTTTAAGAGATTTAGGAACTTGTTTAAGTCCATTTAATGCTTTCTTATTTAATTTAGGATTAGAAACATTACATCTTAGAATGGAGAGACATAGTGAAAATGCTTTAAAGTTAGCACAATTTTTACAGGAGCATAATAAGGTAGCTTGGGTAAAGTACCCTTTCTTAAAGGAAGATAAAAGTTATGAAAGTGCTAAAAAATATTTAAGCAATGGAGCCAGTGGTATGTTAACTTTCGGAATAAAAGGAGGAACAGAGCAGGCTAAGGAATTTATTAAAAATTTAAAATTAGCAAGCTTAGTAATACACATAGGAGATGCAAGGACTAGTGTACTCCATCCCTCTAGCACAACCCATAGACAATTATCCTATGAAGAGCAAATTGCATCTGGAGTAACAGAAGATTTAATAAGAGTATCTGTAGGTATAGAGTATATTGAAGATATAATAAAAGATTTTGAAGAAGCATTGAGTAAAATATAAGTAATCTAGCTAAAAGTTTTAGATAAAGGAGGTATAAATATGGTTTCAATCGCTATTTTAGGTAATGGAGTAGTGGGTTCTGGATTAGTAGAATTAATAGAGAAAAATAAAAAAGAGAGTGGAGAAGAGAATATAAGTATAACTAAAATATTAGTTAAAGATAAAAATAAGCACAAAAATAGCAGATTATTTTCAATAATTACAGAGGATATAAAGGAAGTTATAAAAGAAAATGTAAATATTGTTGTAGAAGCTATAGGTGGTATAGAGCCCGCTTATGATTATATAAAAACTTTTTTAAAAAGTAAAAAACATGTAGTTACTGCTAATAAAGATTTAATATCAAAACATGGTGATGAACTTTTAAAAATTGCAAAAGAAAACAATGTAAAACTTTATTTTGAAGCTAGTGTAGGTGGAGGAATCCCTATACTTAGACCCATGAAAGAGTGTTTAGTAGGAAACAATGTGAAAAGTATTAAGGCTGTATTAAATGGTACTACAAATTTTATTCTAACTAAAATGCATAAGGAGGGAACTACTTTTAAAAATGCATTAATTACTGCACAAGAATTAGGATTTGCAGAATTTGATCCTACATCAGATATAAAAGGATATGATAGTGCAAGGAAATTAGCTATATTGTCAAATTTAGCCTATAATAAAAAATTCAATTGGGAAAGTTTTAATGTAGAAGGAATAGATAATATTGATGAATATGATATTGATATGGCAAATAAATTAGGAGGAGTTATTAAACTAATTGGAATAAGTGAAAAATTCAATGAGGGTATATATACAGCTGTTAAACCAGTTATTATATCTAAAAATAGTATTTTATCAAGGGTAGAAAATGAGTTTAATTCTATAATAATAGAGGGAGACAGTATAGGGGAAATAGCTTTCTATGGAAAGGGTGCAGGTAAATTACCAACAGCCAGTGCAATTTATGCAGATATTATAAATATAATAAATAATAAAAAAGAAAAAGGTTTATTATTTAACGATGAAAAGGCTGTAATTTTTAGAGAATTTCCAAAAGAAAAAGATTGGTTTATAAGAATCTCTACTGAATATAGAACTGAAGTTATATGTGATATAAATAAGTTATTTAAAAAAGTATATGTATATTCAAAAAATTGTTTTTCAAAGAAAGAGATTTTTGCTATAGTTTACAATGAAAAAGAAAAGGATTTAAAAAATAAGCTGGATAGTATACCTAATATTAAAAAATTAAAGACCACTATAATTTTATTCCATAGCTAAGGGCCAATTAGCAAAGGAAATAAAATATGGCTTTAATTATAGATAAAAATCTTCCAGCTTATAAAATATTGAAATCTGAAAATATAAATATAATGGATAAATTAAATTATAACAAAAATACAAATAAATTTAAACTTATAATACTAAATTTAATGCCTAAAAAAATAGATACAGAGATTCAATTATTAAGACTTTTAGGTAAAAGCTCTGTAGATTTAGAGATTACTTTTTTAAAAACCGAAAGTTATAAAAGTAAAAATACAAATAATGAGCATTTAGATAAATTTTATAAGACTTTTAATGAAATAAAAAATCAAAATTTTCATGGAATGATTATAACTGGTGCCCCAGTAGAACTTATGAATTTTGAAAAAGTAGATTATTGGGAAGAACTTAAAAATATAATGGATTATTGTAATAAAAAAGTAAAATCTACTATATTCATATGTTGGGCAGCACAAGCAGCTTTATACTATTATTATGATATAAATAAGTATCTATTAAATAAAAAGCTTTTTGGGGTTTTTTCTCACAAAATAATCAAAGAAGATTCTTTACTTACTAAAGGTTTTGATGATGAATTTTATGTACCTCATTCTAGATATACTTATACAAAAAAAGAAGATATAAAAAAATGTAAAGAAATAGAGATAATTTCAGAATCAGAAGAAGCGGGATTATATTTAATGCAAAGTAATAATTTTAAAAAAATATTTATATCAGGACACTGTGAATATGATAGGGATACATTATATGAAGAATATATTAGAGATAGAGAGAAAAATAAGCCTATAGATATTCCTAAAAACTATTTTGAAGAAGATAATTTAAATAAAAAACCTATAATGAAATGGCGTTGTCATGGAGAAACATTATTCTTGAATTGGACACAGTTGATAGAAAAACTATCAAGTGATTCTTAGGTAAAAGTGAAGCTTGATTAGAATAATTGATAATTGTATAAATAGGATAAAAATTAATATGTATTCATAATATAATAATTAAATTTACAACAGAAAAATATTACTAAAATATCCTATAGTTATTTTGTTCATTTAAAATTATATTATTTCGTTAAAATTCAAAATTCAGAAAAGTTCTAAATAAATTGTATTAATAACACAATCTATTTAGAGCTTTTTTTATGTACAATAAAAAACTTTTATATATTTATATGTAAATATTTTTTTATTTTTTGTTAAGAATAAAAGATATGTCAAAAATATTATTTGCAGCATATAGTACAAAGAATTGGATTTTAAAGAAAATATACTACAGCATAATTATATTTGAAAGGGGAAATTTAAGAATAAATAAGATTTTAAGACAGGAGGTAAAAGTTATGGACAGAAATAAGAAAAAATTTTTAAGCTTTTTTTTAATTCCTATCCTGTTAATAAGTTTATTTACTTATTATAAGATTCATCACATACCTACTACAATTTTTGTAAGAGAGGGAGAAAGAGTAAAAAACGATAGTTTTATTAAGTTAACAGAGGATATAAGTGCAGATTGCACAGTTTCTGATATAAAATCAAAGAATAAAAAAATGAATGTTAAAATTTTAGGAATGGTTCCTGTAAAATCTGTTTCATTAAAACCCGTTTCTAAAGATATTATGTTGTATCCTGGTGGAAAACCTGTTGGAGTAAAGTTAAATACAAAGGGAGTTTTGGTAATAGCCCTTTCAGATATAGAAACAGAAGAAGGAAAAGTACAAAGCCCTGCAGCTGTATCTGGTATACAAATAGGAGATAGTATAATAAGTATAAATGGGAAAGAAATAACTAACTCCGAGGATGTAGAAAAGGAAATTAGAAATTGTGAAGGAAAAGATTTAAAAATAGTGGCTTATAGAAAAGGTGAAAAAATAGCAAAGAATGTAAAACCTGAAAAAGGCAAGAAAGATAATAATTATAAAATAGGATTATGGGTAAGAGATTCTACAGCCGGTGTAGGAACACTGACCTTTTATCATGATAAAACAAAAAAATTTGCAGCATTAGGTCATCCTATCACTGATGTAGACACAGGTACTATACTTACTATAGATTCAGGAGAAATAGTACCATCCTCTATAGTATCTATAAAAAAAGGTATAAAAGGCAATCCTGGGGAACTAAAAGGAATATTTTTAGATGAAGATTTAGTTTTAGGCAATATAGAAAATAATACAGAATGTGGTATATTTGGAACAGCAAATGCGAAATTAAGTAATAAAAAATATAAAAAACCTATGAAAGTAGCTTTAAGAAATGAAATAAAAGAAGGACCAGCTCAAATATTAACTACATTGGAGGGTGAAGAGCCTAGTTTATACAATATAGAAATACAGAAACTTTTATCTCAGGATAAACCGGGACCTAAAAGTATGATTATAAAAGTTACAGATGAAAATCTTATTAAAAAGACTGGAGGCATTGTTCAAGGCATGAGTGGAAGTCCTATAATACAAAATAATAAAATAGTTGGCGCTGTTACTCATGTTTTAATTAATAAGCCGGATGTAGGATATGGCATATATATAGAATGGATGCTAAAGGACGCTGGTATATTAGATAATAACCAATAAATGTATTTAACTCTATATAGGATCAAAAGACTAATATAATTAATAATATTTAATATAAGCTGTATTATATATAACAAATTAGTAGTGTAAGTATTATAAATGATTTAGAAAAATTTAAAAGAATATTACTGTAAATTATAAGAATATAAGATAGCAGAAGGAAAATAATTGAAAATTTATATAAAAACCATAAATTTAATAGTAAGAAAGAGTAAATTTACAATAATTAACATATAAAAGGACGAAATCCTATGACAAAATAAAATATATGTGTTACCATATAAAGTGTAAGAAATTAGAGTATCTTACACTTTATTATTTTTTATATATTTTTTCTCAAATAAGGAGGAATTGAATTTCTTTTGTCGAATAAATAATTTGTTAAGATATGGTAATTTTATCAAAAAGGAGAGTAGTTTATATGGAAGAAACAAAGATCAATGTTATCATCGCAGATGATAATAAGGAATTTTGTAACATATTAAGTGATTATTTGCTAAATCAAAGAGACATAATGGTTACAGGTATAGCTAATGATGGAGTAGAGGCTCTTAAATTGGTGGAAGAAAAAAAACCAGATTTAATAATACTAGATATAATAATGCCTCATTTAGATGGATTAGGAGTTTTAGAAAAATTAAATAGTATAGATATTACTCCTATGCCAAGGGTAATTGTTTTATCTGCTGTAGGACAGGATAAGATTACTCAAAGGGCTATAAATTTAGGTGCAGATTATTATGTAGTTAAACCTTTTGATATGGATGTTTTTACCAAGAGAATAAGACAAATGTTTAACAATACCATAAGTAGCGAAGAAGTTAGAAGGCCAGTAGTAATGCCGGAAACATGTTCACAAGAAAAGATCTCATTATCTAAAAATGAACCAGCAGATTTAGAGCAAGAAATAACAGATATTATACACGAAATAGGAGTACCAGCTCACATAAAAGGATATATGTATTTAAGAGAAGCTATAACTATGGTAGTTAATGACATGGAACTTTTATCTGCAGTGACAAAGGAATTATATCCTTCAATAGCTAAAAAATATAATACTACAGCAAGTAGAGTAGAAAGAGCTATAAGGCACGCTATAGAAGTAGCTTGGTCAAGAGGTCAAGTTGAGACTATAAACAATATATTTGGTTATACTATAAATAATGGAAAGGGAAAACCAACAAATTCTGAGTTTATTGCAATGGTAGCTGATAAATTAAGACTAAAAAATAGGGTTTGTTAAACCGCTTGGTTGATGAATTTATTGAAATTCATATCGATAAACTCTGCAAAAATCGCTATGAATTTTAATGTTTTATATCAATAAATTTAAAATTAAATTGTATAAGAATGCCTTTTGTACATTGGCCTAAGTGCTAATATTACAGGAGGTGTTTTTATTTTGCCAAAAGTTATAAAAAAACAAAAGAAAATAGTTGATTTAATGACTAATTATACTATTACCCCAAATTTCGATATTACTAATCTAAGACTTTCTGATGGTGCGTATCGCTGTTATATGCTGTTACAGCATCTTGCTTATGCAAACAAAACAGAAGTATACCTTAGTATTAAGTATATTGCAGTAAGTTTAGAAAGGTCATACAGAAGCGTAAATAGATATATGAAAGAGAGCTTTAGTATCTTTAGGGTACATATCTAAGAGAAGGCTTGGCAGCATAAGAAATGTAAAGTACAACAAACAATACAAAAGATATTCAAAACATTAGCGGTTCAATATGTAGTAGTATTTTCAGTTGTAGATTTTTTAGTTTCTTGTTGTGAAGGTGTATATTGTTGTTGAGCTGTGAGTGTTAATATTAGCCGGCCTATTCCTACAATAAAATTTCCAAGTATATTTATTTCATCAACAGTTCTATCTTTTGAAAGTGAAATAGCGATTTTGTTTGTTAATTCTAGCCGATCCTCAGCACTTAAATTATCTATATATGTCATTGTTATACCTACTTAAAAATAATAATACATAATACGATTATTATATAGATAATGTAAGTATAATATGTTTAAATAGCAAATAAATATGGATTATGGGAAAAGTAACAATTTTAATGGGAAGGTAATACAATAAGTATAAACACTTATATTAAGAGGAAATATGAAATTCAATGGATGGAATAGTTTTGAGGATTTAGCGAGAGCTTGTGGATATACTAACTCTCATAATGATAGTGATAATACAAGTGAAACAAGTAACGATAATGCAAAAAATAAATCTTGTAATATGGGATGTTGTGATATACCTAATGGATTTCAATCTTTAAATCCTCAGTTATTCGTTGCAATAGGAGGAATACTTGGAGATATCGTAGCAGGAAGTATCCCTTCTAATGTTCAAGCTGCAATTGGAAATTGGTTAGTGTTAGTTGGTCAGGCAATTCTAACATTTAATTCTCAACAAATATATTTTCAACAAGGACCGGGGAGATATTTTAATCCTCAGAATTATAATGTAGATAATCCATTTTGTGAAACTACTTCCCAAAATACTGCTCAGAATAATAGCTCAAGTAAGAAGGATAAAAATTCAAGCAAAAGTAAAGAAAAAAACTCGAATTCTGATTATAATAAAAAATCATCTAGTAAAAATAAAATTGATAAAATAAATGAGCTAGAGTTACGTATAAATCAGCTAATATCTGAAGTGGAGAAAATTAAAAATGAAATTGAAAAATAAATTATATAATCCTCAAAGGCAATCAACAAATAAAGTTAAAGATATCTATGTACTGCTATATTGTTAATTTTTCAATTCTCTCTTTTTCATTTTATGTAACTCTAACATAAATTCTTTGATTATATAATTATTGATATTCTTTTTTAGTTTTCTTCCTAACGTTTATGATTCTTATTCAAAAATTAAATATAGATATAGTTGTGTTATTCAGGGTATGAGAATATCAGATGTCTATTCGGACTATGTAGCATATATTGCTATAGTTACATTGATTTTTGGATTTATAGGTACTTTTATTGCGGGTGTTATAAGTTCATCTGTTAATGGAAAGAAACATTTATAATTTTAAATAATTTATAAGGATAAAATAGGGACTATTAATAATGTAGTCTTTTTATTTTGTCTACAGTTTGAAAGCTCCAGGAATCTAGAGCTTTTATTTGTTTACAAACTAATTTTAAAATTTTTAATCATTAAAAAATAATAGTTAGAAAGGATTATGATGAATATTTTATGTAAACATCAGTGTAGTTATTTCTCAATTTAATATAACTACAAAAATTGAATTATAAAGTTATTAAATTTAATTATGAGTAATTAACATATTATAGAAATTTTTTATACACACTATAACTAAATAAAATTTGAAAGCTTATTTTAGAAAACTAATTAGAATATTGAGAAATATTTATGAATATAAGATAAAATGGAAAATAAATTTAATCAATTAACATAAAATAATGTAAATCACCAATATAATAGAAAAAAATACAAAATATTGAAATTATCAAGAAATAGGTTATAATTAAATTGTAAGAAATAAAATTATAGTATGAGGTGGAAAACATGTCACAAAATTCACAAACAACCAAAAAGTTAACTTTGATACCATTAATATTAATGATCTTTACTTCTGTATTTGGCTTTGCTAACATGCCTAGATCTTTTTACTTAATGGGTTATGGTGCTATTCCTTGGTATATCTTATCCGGTATAACATTCTTTATTCCTTATGCATTTATGATGGCTGAATATGGTGCAGCTTTTAAAGATGAGAAAGGTGGAATTTATTCCTGGATGGAAAAATCTGTAGGACCTAAATATGCATTTGTAGGAACCTTCATGTGGTATGCATCCTATATAATTTGGATGGTTAACATTTGTTCCACACTATGGATTCCAATTTCAAATGCAATTTTTGGTAAAGATACTACTTCAACTTGGGCATTTTTAGGATTAAATTCAACTCAAGTTTTAGGTGTATTAGGTATAATTTGGATAATATTTGTAACTTTTACTGCTTCCAAAGGATTAGAAAAAATAACTAAAGTAACATCTATAGGAGGAACTGCAGTTGCACTTTTAAATATCGTTTTATTAGTTAGTGCAATAATTGTTCTTATAGCCAATGGTGGACAACTAGCAGAGCCTATAACTTCTGCTAAATCTTTTATACAATCTCCAAATCCTGCATATCAGAGTCCAATTTCTGTATTAGCTTTTATAGTTTTTGCTATATTTGGTTATGGTGGTATAGAAGTTGTTGGAGGACTTGTAGATCAAACTGAAAATGCTGAAGTAACTTTCCCTAAAGGAATTACTATTGCAGCTATTATCATTGCAGTAGGATATTCAATTGGAATATTCTTATGTGGTATATTTACAAATTGGAATAGTGTTTTAGCTTCCAAAGATGTAAACATAGGAAATATAGCCTATGCACTAATGCATAATTTAGGATATCAATTAGGACATTCTTTTGGAATTAGTGAAGCATCATCAGTATTAATGGGAGATTGGATTGCAAGATTTGTAGGACTTTCTATGTTCTTGGCTTTAACTGGAGCGTTTTTTACATTATCCTATTCTCCACTAAAGCAGCTTATAGAAGGTACTCCAAATAAATTATGGCCTGGAGACATGGCTAAAATTGAAAATGGTATGCCTTTGAAGGCTATGCGTGTTCAATGTATAATTGTAGCGATATTTATTGCATTAGTATCCTTTGGCGGAGATGCAGCAGCTAAGTTTTTTGGAAAGTTAATTCTTATGACCAACGTTGCAATGACTATACCTTATATGTTTTTATCATGTGCATTCATTTCTTTTAAAAATAAAACTGAAATAAAGAAGCCGTTTGAAGTTTATAAAACTAAAAAAAGTGCAGTTGTTGCTACAGTTATAGTTACATTTACCATAGCTTTTGCTAATTTTTTCACAATTATAGAGCCTGCTACAAAGGGTAATATATCAGATACAATATTCTCAATTATTGGGCCTATATTCTTTAGCATAGTTGCTATATTAATGTATAATTCCTATGAGAAAAAGCATATTATTAAAAGTGAAAAAGATAAAACTAAAAGTATATAAATTATAATTTATATAAAAATAGAGGGGATACTAAAATTAATCCCTTCTATTTTTTTAGTACGCCAAGCATTGGCATGAACTTGACGGTGAAAATATGTTGTCGGCTTGGTAGTGATAACCATTAGTTAAAATAATAAATATATCTATGTGTAGTTGAACTATTGGAAAATATAGTACATATAAGGTGTTTTTTAATAAAAAATAATTTATAATTAAATTGTATAAAGATAAGTTAAAAATAAGCATAAAGAGGTGTTTGAAATGAACTTTTATGAAAAAACATTAGAAGAAGAGGAAATATATAAAGGGAAAATAATAAATGTTGTAAAACAAAGGGTGAAATTACCTAATGGTAAAGAATCTTTTAGAGAAATTGTAAAACATCCAGGAGCAGTAGCAATTTTAGCTTATAAAGATGAAGATACAGTACTTTTAATAAAGCAATTCAGAAAAGCTATAGATAAAGACATATTTGAGATACCAGCAGGAAAAATAGAAAAGGGAGAGGATATAGAAAGTTCAGCCTTGAGGGAATTAGAAGAAGAAACAGGTTATAAGGCGAAAAAGATGGAATACTTAGGCGAAATAGTTACATCACCAGGTTTCTCAGATGAATACATATATATTTATAAAGCTCTTGACCTTTGTAAAGGTAAAGATGGTCTAGAGGATGAAGATGAATTTATAGATTTAATGGAAATTAGTATAGACAAATTAAAAGAATATATTAAAGATGGAAAAGTAATAGATGGAAAAACTATAAGCGCAGTTATGATGGATACTTTATCTAAAAATTAGATCTAGGAATTAGTAAAAAATCATATTTTTCTATAGAAAATAATTTTTAAAAAAGATTTAATTAATAAGGAGCAGATCTATCCATTAGTAATCTTAAAGAATTTATTAAATGTTATTAAAAAAATAATATTTTTAAAAGTTAATAATAGTAGTAATATCCCTCTTTTGTTAGTCATAAATATAAGAAAGATAGAAACAAAGGGGGATAAATTTATTATGGAAAACAAATTTTTGAGTAATATAAACAGACACGTTCAAGAGAATTTTTGGTTATATATTATAAGTCTTTTATGTATTTGTACCGGTATAGTTTTAGGTATATACTCAGTAAAATATATGGGTTCCTTTGAAAAAGGTGATCTTTTAAGCTATGTAGAGAGTTTTAGTAAAAGCATTTCATCTAATGGAATAGATTCTAAATCAATTTTATTTGAAGCTATAAAAAATAATATAACTCTTATTATAGCTATTTGGTTTTTAGGATTAACTATGATAGGAATTCCAGTTATTCTCATAATAGATGTAATAAAAGGATTCACAATAGGTTTTACCACAAGCTTTATTGTAAATGGACTAGGAATGAAGGGAATATGGATGTCCCTTTTAGGTGTATTACCTCAAAATTTAATATATATTCCCTGTATAATATTTGCATCAGTGTTAGCAATGGAATTTTCAATACAAATATT
The DNA here is from genome assembly GCF_001889325.1 of Clostridium sporogenes. Lineage (NCBI taxonomy): Bacteria > Bacillati > Bacillota > Clostridia > Eubacteriales > Clostridiaceae > Clostridium > Clostridium sporogenes. The sequence continues at coordinate 174,029 of NZ_CP013243.1, forward strand.
AAGGGATAAAAATAATAGAGGATTTGAAAATGGAATATGGGTAAGAGCTACCTCCTATTCTTTTTCCTTTGTATTTGTAGTAGTAATTATGTTTATAGGGTTTTTAATGGAATCTTATATAACACCTAATATGATAAAACTAGTAGTAGCAAGAGTAGGGGTATGTATGTTATGTTTATAGAATATAAAAAAACCATAATTACTTTAATAAAGTGTTTTTTAATATTATTATTTTTTTGCTCCCTATTACCTAAGGCTTTAGATATAGTTCTTTATAATTTTTTTATAAAAGATAAGGTATATGAAAACAGTACTTTAGTATTTAAAAATATAGATTTAAAAATAAAAATTATATATAATTATATACTAGTTTTTAATAATTTTTTAAGAGGTTTTTAAATTAATTTGTTGAATATAATAAAGTAAGCTTAAAAAATAGGGGAATGATAAATGAAAAATATTATAGAAAATTATATAAAAGATTTACAAAAGAAAAACCTAAGTAAAAATACGTTAGAGGCTTATAGAAGAGATGTGGAGAAGTTTAGTGAGTTTGTGAAAGGCAGAGAGGAGAAAATACTTTCTGTTGATACAGTTACTATAATGGCTTTCGTTCAATATTTACAAAGAGAAGGACGAGCTACCTCTTCCATAGTAAGAAATATAGTATCCATAAGAAACTTTTATAAATATTTAATTAAAAAAAATATGGTATCTGAGGATCCTACACTAGGATATGAAATACCTAAAATAGAGAGAACTATACCTAAAATACTTTCTGTAGAAGAAGTGGACAAACTTTTAAATTCCCCAGATTCTTCAAAAAAAGGATTAAGAGATAAATCAATGCTAGAGCTTATGTATGCTACAGGAGTTAAGATTACAGAACTCTTAAATTTAAATATATATGATATAAATTTGAAGTTTAATTATATAAAATGTAGAGGCAGTAAAAAAAGAGAGAGAATTATACCTATAGGCTCCTATGCAGTAAAGTGTTTAAAAAATTATTTAGAAGTAAGACCAAATATAAATGTATATAATTTAGATTATTTATTTCTAAATTTAAAGGGAACTCAAATGACTAGACAGGGTTTTTGGAAAATAATAAAATTTTATGCAAAAGAAGCATCTATAGATAAAGAGATAGATTCTTATACACTAAGACATTCCTTTGCAGTACATTTACTTCAAAATGGAGCAGATATAAAATCTGTGCAGGAGCTTTTAGGTCATAAGGATTTAGCTGCAACTCAAATTTATTCTAGTATATCAAAGAAGAGTAAAATAGCAGAAGTATATAAAAATGCTCATCCAAGGGCATAATTTTAATAAAGCTTTCAAGACGAAGGAGGAGTTAATTTTGAATTTAAAGAAAATAAAAGAAAGTGCAGATTTTGTGAAAAATAACATATCCATAATTCCTGAAATTGGAGTTATTCTAGGATCAGGGCTAGGTGATTTAGCTGAAGAAATAGAAAATAAAGAAATTATAAAATATTCAGATATACCTAATATGCCGGCTTCAACTATAAAAGGACATAAGGGTCAATTTGTAGTGGGAACTTTAAAGGGTAAAAAGGTTATAATGATGCAAGGGAGAGTGCATTATTATGAAGGAAATAAAATGAGCGATGTAGTACTTCCTGTATACATAATGAAAGAGTTAGGAGTAAAAAATATAATTGTTACAAATGCAGCTGGGGGAGTAAATGAAATTTATAATCCTGGAGATCTTATGATTATAAAAGATCATATTAATTTTGCTTTTAGTAATCCTTTAATAGGTAGTAATGATGAGGAAATTGGACCAAGATTTCCAGATATGTCAGAAGCATATAATAAAAGTTTGATAGTCCTTGCAGAAAAAGAAGCTGAAAAATTAGGCTTTTCTCTTCAAAAAGGAGTATATGCTATGATGACAGGACCTTCATATGAAACACCAGCAGAAATAAAAATGCTAAGAATGTTAGGGACAGATGCAGTAGGAATGTCTACAGTATCAGAGGTTATAGCGGCAAATCATTGTGGAATTAAAGTATTAGGGATATCTTGTATAACAAATATGGCAGCAGGTATATTACAGCAGCCACTAAACCATCAAGAGGTTATAGAAACATCCAATAAAGTAAGATCTAAATTTATATCCTTACTAAAATCAATATTAGAAGTTATATAAAATTTTTAATAAAAATGGGTTAATAAGTGATTCTTAAGGTCAAGTATAGAAATGTTTTGTATAAACAACCTCTACTTGACCTTAAGAATCACTTAATATATTTAAACTGTGAAACCTTAAGAGGTTGTTTGAAAATAAAATAGATTTAATTATAACAGCGCAAAGATAAGAAGTACATTTCATTAATCAATTCTAAATGTAGATATATTAAAATTAAATCTATTTCCAGACAGTGCGTTATATTATATAATGATTGTTTTATAGGGAGGAATAAATTATGAGAATGTATGATTTAATCTTAAAAAAAAGAAATGGGGAAGAATTAAGCAAAGAGGAAATAAATTATTTTATTTCAGAATATACTAATGGGCATATTCCAGATTATCAAGCTTCAGCTCTTTTAATGGCTATATATTTTCAAAAAATGAGAAGAAGAGAAACTGTAGACTTAACTATGGCTATAGTTAACTCCGGAGATATATTGGATTTATCAAAAATACAGGGAATAAAAGTTGATAAGCATAGTACTGGAGGAGTGGGAGATACTACTACTCTAGTTTTAGCACCTATGGTAGCAGCTCTAGGTATACCTGTAGCTAAAATGTCTGGTAGAGGTTTAGGGCACACTGGTGGAACTATAGACAAATTAGAATCTTTTAAAGGTTTTTCAGTAAATATGACAGAGCATAAATTTATAAATAATGTTAATAATATAAAAATAGCTGTAGGGGCTCAAACAGCAGATTTAGCTCCAGCGGATAAGAAATTATATGCGCTAAGGGATGTTACTGCTACAGTAGATAATATTTCTTTGATAGCTTCTAGTATAATGAGCAAAAAAATAGCTGCAGGAGCCAATGCAATAGTTTTAGATGTAAAAGTAGGAGAAGGAGCATTTATGAAAACTCCGGAAACTGCAAAAGAGCTAGCGGAAGAAATGGTTAGTATAGGTAAAAGCGTAGGTAGAAATACTGTAGCTATATTATCAGATATGGATCAACCTTTAGGCTATGCTATAGGTAATGCCTTAGAAGTAAAAGAGGCTATAGATACACTAAAAGGCAAAGGACCTAAGGATTTATTAGAATTATGTTTAACTTTAGGAAGTAATATGGTTATTTTAGCTCAAAAGGCAAATACTATAGATGAAGCAAGAAAAATGCTTTTAGAGACTATAGAAAAAGGATTAGCTATAGAAAAATTAAAAGAATTTGTTAGATATCAAGGTGGAGACGATACTTTAGTGGACAATACTGATAAATTACCTAGGGCAGCATATATAATTCCTGTAGTTTGCGAGAAAAATGGATATATAAACAAAATTCACGCTCAAAATATGGGGATAATAGCATCAGAATTAGGCGCAGGAAGAGCTACAAAGGATAGTATTATAGATTTAGCTGTAGGTATAGTTTTAAACAAGAAAAGGTCAGATAAAGTTAAAAAAGGAGATATAATAGCCTATGCTTATGCTAATGATAAAATAAAAGGAGAAAAGGCTGCAAAAGATATATTAAATAATTATGTTATAGAAGAAGATTTAAAAGAAGAATTGCCTTTAATATATGATATAGTAAAATAATATAATTAAATCATTCTATAAACGAGTATTTAATTTTTTTAGTAAATTTAAATTAAAACTACAATTATATAGTGATAATTATATAAACATAGAGGAGGAGTAAATATGTTTTCAATTATGGCAATAAAAATTTCTCCTAGAAATGAAATTGCACCAAAGGTTCAAGAGATTTTAACTAAAAATGGTTGTATAATAAAAACAAGATTAGGACTCCATGAAGCTACTAATGATAGTTGTTCAAAGTGTGGATTAATTTTATTAGAACTTTTAAATAATAAGAAAGAAGACATAGAAAATTTAAGCAAAGATTTAACTTCTTTAGAAGGGGTATCTGTAAAGTTATTAGAAATTTAATACAGAATATATTTAGAAATTAATATTTATAAATACAAACTTACACAATAAGCTTAGAATGTTACTTAGGTTTATTGTGTTTTTTATTGATAATTTTATCCAGTTAAAATATACTTAGAATATATAAAGAGAAAGAGGATGGTGCTTAAAGGTGAAAAAAATCGGACAAGTTTTATTGGGCATAATTATTTTAGTTATATTAATTGTAGGGGGATATATCTTATTTATGACAGTAACAGATTATAAACCAGAGGATAAAATTAAGTTATCCATTGAAAGACAAACAGAGAATAAATTAAATTTAAATGATAGTTTTTCTATAACTACTTTTAATATAGGCTATGCTGGAATGGATGATGAGCAAGATTTTTTTATGGATGGAGGCAAAGGTTCCAGATCATCTAGCAAAGAAAAGACTATGGAAAATATGAAAGAAATAACTACTTTTTTAAAGAAAGATCATAGTTCCTTTATATTTTTACAAGAAGTAGACACTAATTCAACTAGAAGTTTTAGAATAAATCAATATGATTATTTAAAAAATAACTTGAAAGCATATTCTTCAAGTATGGCCTTAAATTATAAAACACCCTGGGTACCAGTACCTGTATTAAAGCCACATGGAACTGTTAATGCAGGCTTAGTAAATTTATCTAAGTACAAGGTTAATTCAGCCACTAGATATCAATATCCAGGTAAAGAAAGTTGGCCAAGACAATTAGCAGAATTAGATAGATGTTTTTTAGAATCTAGAATCTCTCTGGAAAATGATAAAGAATTAGTTCTTATAAATTCTCATCTATCTGCTTATGATAAAGGTGGTAAAATAAGGAAGCAGCAACTTTCTTTTTTGAGAAATTATATAATAAAAGAATATAAAAAAGGGAACTATATTATAGTAGGTGGAGATTGGAATCACTTAATACCAGGAACGGATCCTTTAATATTTAAAACTACAGAAAAGTGGCCAGATTGGCTCCAAAAAATACCTAATGACTTTAAACCAAAGGAATTTAAGTGGGTAGCGGATAAAAATGTTCCAACCACTAGAACGGACGCCACTCCTTATAAAAAAGGAGAAAATTTTACAGCAGTTATAGATGGATTTTTAGTATCAGATAATATAGAAGTTATAAGTGTAAAAGCTCATTCAATGGATTTTAAAAATATAGATCATAATCCTGTCAATATGAAATTTAAATTAAAATAATTCTTAAGGACCATTAACATATTTAAATATAAAATAGGTTAATGGTCCTAACAAATTAGGTAATATATAAATAGAATTATTAACTTCAAGTGGAGTATTATACTCAGTAATCATCATGTAAAAATTAGTTCTTAAAATAAAAATAAGGAGAATTTTGTATGACTAAATATGAAATAGATGCTATAAATGAATTAAATATGTTTAAGAAAGAAATGACCAAAAGAGATTCTATAGTTTATAAAGTTACAAAAAAAGTTCAGAATAAAACCAATAGCTTTATTCCTGAAAAAGCACATAAAGTAATTACTGAAGGGGTTAAAAATATGATAAAGGTTGTACTTTTTACTTCTAAATATGTTACTATTAAGCCTCCTAAATTAGCCAATTTAGAAGAAAGAGAAAATTTAGCTTATGAAAAGTTAAATTTATATAGAAAAACAGCAACAATTAGTGGTGCAGGTACAGGACTAGGAGGATTAATGTTAGGTCTTGCAGATTTTCCTATATTATTAACAATTAAAATTAATTTTTTATTTAACTTAGCTAATATATATGGTATTGATGCTAGAGATTATAAAGAAAGATTATACATTCTATATATTTTTCAATTAGCTTTTTCAGAGGGAAGTGAGAGGAGAAAAACCTATAATAAAATTATAAATTGGAGTAGTTATAGTAAAGAATTGCCAACGGATATTAATGATTTTAATTGGAGGGAGTTTCAACAAGAATATAGAGACTATATAGATTTTTCAAAGATGCTTCAAATTATTCCAGGTATAGGTGCTCCAATAGGTGCTTATGCAAATTATAAATTAATGAATAAATTAGCGTATGTTGCTATTAATTGCTTTAGAATGAGATATTTTTCTTTAAATTAATTTATATAAAAAATACATATAATTAGTTTCAGTATTCCTCCTAACAGAGTCTAATTATTTATCTATAGAAAATTTTTCCGTGATAATATTATGAAATTCTGGAGAAAATATTTGTAAAGGAGGGAACTATAAATGAAAAGAAAAATTTATTACTTTTTCAGTGTAATAATTACCATAACTTTTATTTTTGGTGTATTTGTAACACCTGTAAATGCGTACAGTAAAGAAAATGACTTAAAAAAAGAAGAAAAAACGGAAGAAAAAGATTCTAATGAAGAAGGTGGTCTAGATGTAGAAGCTAAGTCTGCACTTCTTATAGAACCTACAACAGGAAAGGTTATTTATGAAAAAAATTCTCATGAAAAATTTGCTCCAGCATCAGTCACAAAAATTATGACAATGCTTCTATCAATGGAGGCGGTAGATAGTGGTAAAATAAAGTTAACTGATAAAGTTACCATAAGTGAAAATGCTAAAAAAATGGGCGGAAGCACCATGCTTTTAGATGTAGGCGAAGAAAGAACAGTTGAAGAACTTTTAAAAGGAATAGCAATAGCTTCTGGAAACGATGCTGCAGTAGCCATGGGAGAATACTTAGCAGGTAGTGAAGAAGCATTCGTAAAAATGATGAATGATAGAGCTCAAAAATTAAATATGAAAGATACATCTTTTAAAAATTGTACTGGACTTAGTGCAGAAGGTCACAAAACTTCAGCTTATGATATATCTACAATGTCAAGAGAACTATTAAAACATAAACAAATATTAAAATATACAGGAACATATATGGAAACCATATCAGAAGGAAGAAAAAGCCCTATAGGGTTAGTAAATCATAATAAACTTGTTAGATTCTTTAAGGGCTGTGATGGCTTAAAAACAGGATTTACAGATGAAGCTAAATATTGTATATCAGCTACAGCAACACGAGATGGAGTAAGAATGTTAGCAGTAATAATGGGTGCTCCAACCTATAAAATAAGAAATAAAGATGCTAGTAAACTTATGAATTACGGATTTTCAAAGTTTCAATGTAAAACTATAGTTAAAAAAGGAGATGTAATATCAAAGATACCTTTAAATTCTAAAGGGGATAAATATTTTATGGCAAAATCCTGTGAAGAACTAAATGCTATAGTAGAAAAAGGCAAGAAAACAAAAATAACTAATAAATGTATTATAGATGAAAATAAGAAAGAGTATAAAATAAACGAAGAAGTTGGTATATGTGAGTTTTATTCAGATGGTAATTTAATAGGTAAGGTTAAGGTAACCTCTGATAGAAATATAAGAAAGTCAGGGATTTTTAATCACTTTAAAGGTGGATTTGAAAGGTTAATAGATAAGGGTATATAATAAGAATATATATGATTTAAAAGTATGGTAAAAGCTAACATGACCATCTCATGTTAGCTTTACTTAAATATGAATATACTAAATAAATTTACAGAAAAAGAATTAAAAAATATTTTATTAGATTATTCTAATATTTATGTTAGAATATTAAATGTACTTTATTCAATAAAAGGTGAACATGGACAAAGTATTTTTATAGATAATTCCTTCTTAAACAGGGATTTGAGAAAGTCTATAGATAAATATATACATAATAAAGAAATTTATAATTTAAGTTTATCTAATGCTAAGGATAACTATGAAATTTATAAAGTATTAAGTAAAACTCATAGTTTTGAAAGAATTTTATTAGCCTGGAATTCAAAATTCAGATACAAAGCATATAATTATGAGAAAAATATGAAATGGACAGGATATAAAAAAATTAGGTATAAAAGAAGGAAAAGAAATAGGATTAATATTAGAATATATGAAAAAATATAAGATTAATTTAGGATTACTAGACGAAGAAAATTTTTTAATAGATAATATGGGAGAGATAAAAAATGCCATTAAATATAAAAATACATAATTTCGATGGACCTTTTGATTTATTACTACATTTAATTAAAAGGAATAAAATGGAAATATATGATGTAAGTATATATGAAATAACTAATCAATATTTACAGTACTTGAATAGAATGGAAGAGTTAGATTTAGAAATAACTTCAGAATTTATAGTTATGGCAGCCACCCTGATTGAAATAAAATCTAAATATTTATTACCTAAAGTGGAAGAAGAAAAAGAGGAAGAGGAGAATGATCCTCAAAAAGAACTTTTAGACAAGCTTTTAGAATATAAAAAATTCAAAGCTGCTGCAGAGTTTTTTAAAACTCGTCAAAAGATAAGTGGAACATCATTTAGTAAAAAACCAGAAATTATAGAAGTTAAAAATAAAGAAACAACCACAGAAGAACTACTTAAAGATGTAACAATGTTAAGCTTATATAATACATATAATGATTTAATAAGTAAATATTCGAATAAAATGAATGAAAATGTGGAATTTAAAGGAGAAATACAATTAGATAAATATAAAATAGAAGATAAGATAGAATATATCGGTAAAAAAATAAGTTCAAAAGAAAAGTGGCTTTTTTCTGATTTTATAAAAGAATGTAGTTGTAAAATGGAGATAGTAGTAACTTTTTTAGCTATACTAGAGCTTATAAAGTTAAAAACAATACAAGTATACCAATCTAATAATTTTAATGATATACATATAGAAAGAGGCGTTGTAGGTGAATAAAGATTATGAAGAGCAATTAGAAATAAATGAAGTATCACAAAAAAACAAATATAAATCTATAATAGAATCTCTTTTATTTATGAGTGGAGAACCTATTAATATAAAAGATTTAGCAACTATACTAAATTGTAAACAGGATAAAGTAAGCTTATTACTTAATGAAATGAAAAATAACTATGCTAGTAAGGATAGGGGGATAAAAATATTAATATATAATAAAGCTGTTCAACTAGTGACTAAACCAGAAAATAGCATATATGTAGAAAAACTATTAAAAACTAATGTAAGACAATCCTTATCTCAGGCAGCTTTAGAGACATTATCAATCATAGCATATAAACAACCTATTACCAGAGTTGCTATAGACGAAATAAGAGGGGTAAAAAGCGATAGAGCCATATATACCCTGTTAGAAAAAAATATTATAAAAGAATGTGGTAGACTGGAGGTACCAGGTAAACCTATTTTATATGGTACTACAGAAGAATTTTTAAAATTTTTTGGCTTAGATAGTATAGAAGCTATTCCTAATTTAGAAGATTTACTAAAAGAATTTAGTAAAGAAGAAGATTAATCCTTAAAACAAACTAAAAAGTAGTATAAAAGCCCCTTAAAATATATATTAGGGGCTTTTATTTAGATTTCATGACTATTAAAATTACTATCACAATTAGAACTTTCTTCAGCATTATCTTCCTTCTTATTATAACCAAACTTATCTTTTAACATATCCATTATTTGAGGTACATTATCTATTAATTTTTCATAAGTATTTTTATGATCTACAGATAAAAGTCTTATTTGATCACCTTTTATTACTAGAAATGCAACTGGTTTTACAGTAACACCTGCTCCAGATCCCCCTCCAAAAGGGTAATTTAAGTCATTCTCATTTTGCTTTTCAGATAAATACTCGGAACCACCAGAAGCGAAACCAAAGGAAACTTTAGATATAGGTACAATTGTAGTGCCATCGGGACTATTTAAAGCATCACCTACAATTGTATTTACATCTATCATATCTTTTATGTTTTCCATGGTATTTTTCATTAAATTTTCAATAGGATGACTATCCATTAAAAAACCTCCTTATATAATTTATTAACAGATTTTTTATCTTAAAAATTTTATTAATAAATTTATTTTATGCCCTTTTTAAATTTTTATAATTTATTTTAAATGAAATGTATATATATATAATTTTTACCAAACTTATATAAAATATACCTTTAAATTTAAACTCTATAAAATTTTTGTTTTTGAATAAAGGGGTTATATTAAACTTAAAATTTTTAAGTTTAAATATTTTAAGTAAATAATTATAAATATAAGGTACTAGACTTTGCAGCACCCCGTAAATAATAGCTGAATAAGCTGCATCTTCTATATCATAATTTAAAAAAGCAGAGATATTAGCTTTAGGTTTAAAATTACATTTTTCTAAAGTTACTTTTAAAGCTTTTTTCTTGTTATCATCTTTTTTCTCATTTGTTTTTTTATTAATATAATTTTGCTTTTTTATATCTTCTCCTTTTTTCCACTGAAAATTATATATATATATATTAAAGTCTTTATCAGAATATATAGCTGTTATTTTAAAAGGTATGATTAAAATAAGTATAAAAATTATAAATATTGAAATAATAAAAAAAAGCATGTTAAAAGCCTCCTAGAAATTTAAATATTATAAATTATTGCCAATAATAAAAAAAATATAACCAATCACACAAGTAAACATATAAAAAATTATGTAAATTAAATCAAAAAGTAAACTAAAAAACTATTTACTTTTCAAAAAATTTTATAAATAATAAATACAACATAACTGGAGAGTGAACAAGATGAAAAAAACTCTAAAAAACAAATTTATATTAATACTTTCTTTAATATTTATAGTTACATTAATACCAACAAAAGCCTACGGAAAAGAAGAATCTCAAAAAAACAAACCACCTTATATTAATGCTAGATGCGCTATTGCTATAGATAAGGATACAGGAATAGTGCTATTTGAAAAATCAGCCAACGAAATAGTTCCTATTGCAAGCACCACAAAAATAATGACTACCCTAGTAGCACTAAAGTATGGAGATTTGGATAGAAAAATAGAAATCTCTGAAAATGCAGATAAAATAAGAGGATCTGTGGTAGGGTATAGAAAAGGTGAAAAAATAACCTTAAGAGAATTACTTTATGGCCTTATGTTAAGATCCGGGAATGATGCAGCTATAGCTATAGCTGAGGGTATAGCAGGAAGTGTAGAAGGTTTTTCTAAACTTATGAATGAGTATGCTAGTGAAATAGGACTTTTAAATTCTCACTTTATAACTCCCCATGGTTTAGATAAAGATGAACATTACTCTACAGCCTATGATTTAGCTCTAGCTACAGCAACTGCTAAAAAATATGAATTGTTTAATAAAATAGTATCCTCTAAAGATGTAAAAAAAGAAGAATATAATTTTACAAGAGATTACCACAATATAAATAAAATACTTTGGAAGATACCTGAAGCGGATGGAGTTAAAACAGGATATACTGGGAAAGCAGGTAAATGTTTAGTGACCTCCTCTAAAATTAATGGTAATGATATTATAATAGTTGTTTTAAATTGCACTCCTAGATGGAATGAAACAACAAAAATACATAATTATGTTAAAAATAATTATGACTTCAAAAAAATATGTACTAAAGGAGATATTTTAGATCAGGCTGTTTTTGAGGAAGGTTCCGTAAATATAATAGCGGATAAAGATATAATTATTCCGTTTAAAAATGGAGTGGATTATTCTATAAAAATAAATAAGCCTAAAGAGTTAAATTGGAAAGTAAAAAAAGGTGAAGATTTTGGATCTCTTTCTATATTAAATGGGAGCGAACTAATTTATACTAAAAAACTTAAAGCAGGAAATAACTTATCTAAGGGTGGCATAAAAAATTGGTTTTTAAATAAAAAGAAATGCACCTCTGATAAATAAGCATTAATAAAAGGGATATCTCAAAATAGATTTAATTTTTATATTTAGAGTTCTAAAATTAAATCTATTTTATTTTGAGATATCCCTTTATTGTTGTTTTAACTTAATTTAATTTCATTTCTATGTATTTGTCTAAGTAAATTTTTATGATGGCTGCAATAGGTACAGATAAAAACATACCCATTACACCAAAAGTTCCTCCGCCAATAGTTATTGCGAATATTATCCATATAGGACTTAAGCCAACTTGATTGCCAAGAATTTTAGGCCCCAAATACCAACCATCAAATTGCTGAAGTATTACTATAAAAATTAACACCCAAATAGCTTTTATATAATTAAAAAACAATGTTATTATAAAAGCAGGTATCATTCCTATAAAAGGACCAAAATAAGGAATCATATTTGTTATTCCTACAATAAAAGATATTAAAGCAGCATAAGGAACTTTCATTATTGTTAATCCTGCAAAACACATCAATCCAATTATTAAAGAATCTATAGATTTGCCTATTATGTATTTTGAAAAAACCATGTCTACCTCTTTGAAGAAACTCAAAATTTTTGAATAATTTTTTTCACCAGATAGTGCTAATATAAATTTTTTTAAGTTTTCTATAAGACTTTCTTTATCTAATAAAAGGTATATAGAAATAATTAATCCAAATACAAACTTAACTAAAAATGAAGTAAATTTTATTGTAGTATTTAAAAATGTATTTATAAATGTATTAGTTAAATTAGATATTTTATTTAATAAACTAGGTATATTATTGCTTATTTGAGAATTTTCCATTAACATATCATATACCTTTGAATATTTTATATTATCATTAAACCACTGAATTGTTTGATTAATATAATCAGGACTATGAGCGAAAAGATCCCCAATATTTTTTATAATTTTAGGAACAAAGGTATTTATAAATAGTATCAAAAGTCCGATTACAATTATATAAGTTATAATAATACTAAATATCCTTTTTAATTTAAATTTATTTTGAAAATATTTCATTAATGGATTTAATATATAGGCAATTCCAAAAGCCCAAATAAATGGTATTAATATTGATAAAAAAGATTTCATAAAAGAATAAATATCTTCTATATTGTTTATAAATTTTAAAAGTAGAAAGGATATAACTATTATAGGTATAAATTCTAAGAATGGTATTTTTTTATTTTTTGTCACCTTTTTAACCCCCAATATGGATAATAATAACCTATGTGCTTTATAAATTTTACTATATTGTAATAGATTTTACAACCTATATAATATTATAAATACGTCTAAAAAAAAATAAATCATAAGGATATATTAATAAATTTTTAATATTCTGAATTTTGTCTTGTTAATACTATTTATGATATAGTTATGTGATATAATAAAAAAACAAATAAATTTATTTTATAGTATGGAGGGCATTAATATGGATACAAAAACTAGAATACTAGGAGGATTATTTGGAGTAGCCTGTGGAGATGCTTTAGGTATAACATTAGAAAATATGGATAAAGAAGAAATTCATAAGTATGGATATTTAAAAGAGATAGTTGGTGGTGGGATTTTCGATTTAAAACCAGGATGTACAACAGATGATACTTTAATGGTGTTATGTGTTGCTAAAGGAATATTAGATAACCCAGAAGATCCAAAAGATAAAATAGGAGATGAATTTATAAAAGTATATCAGGATCTAATAAAATATGGAGGCACCACTATAAAGTGTACTATAGAAAAATTTTTGGAGTGTAAAAACTGGTATGAAGCCAGCTTACATAGTAGTGAAGTTCTCAGCTGGCAAGCGGCTGGTAATGGAGCCTTAAAAAGAAGTTTGCCTGTAGCTTTATATTATAAAGAGTATGATGAAATAACTAAAATAACAAAAGAACAATCTCAATTAACTCATAGAAGTAAAATTGGAGAGAGAGCTTGCCTTTTATATAATACATTAATTTATTATTATATAAAAGGATATGATAAAAATGAAGCATTAAAGTTAGCACTTAAAGAATTTGATGAATTTTATGAAATAACAAATATAAATAAATACTCATTAAACTCATCCCCTTTTGTAGTAGATTCATTAATGTGTGCTATTTGGAGTATTATGAATACAACTACAGCAGAAGAAGCTATATGTGAAGCAGTTAATTTAGGTGGAGATGCAGGAAGTGTAGGGGCAATAACTGGAGGACTAGCCGGTGTGTATTATGGATATGATGCTTTACCGAAAAAATGGACAAATATAATAGATAAAAAACAAGAATTATTAGATATAGCCTTAAAATTAAGTGAAAATAGTTAGAATCTTCATTAATAAAAGTAAATAATTTGTTAACATAATTGTTAAATAAATAAACAATAGTCTGTGTAAAATATAACAATTACTAATTGAATAGAATTTATTGTTGACTATAATAATAAATTGTGGTAAATTAAATGAGTAATTTAAAAATAGGCGATGGAGTTCGCCATAATTGCGTAATGCTAATGACTCCTACAAATAATATGATTGTTATTTGTAGGATTTTTTGCGTTTGTAATAAAAATTTAAGGGGGAGATTTTATGGCAGGAAGTTTAGCTATTATTATTTTATTAGGATTAATTGCAAATAAACTCTTTGAAAAGTTAAAGCTACCAGGTCTTTTGGGAATGTTAATATTAGGTATTATAATAGGACCCCATGGTTTAGACTGGTTAAGCAAATATATATTAAATGCTTCATCAGATCTTAGAAAAATTGCTTTAATTGTAATTTTATTAAGGGCAGGATTAGGTCTTAATAAAGACGAATTAAAATTGGTTGGTAAAACAGCTCTAAAATTAAGTTGTATACCTGGAATTATAGAAGGATTTTTTATAGCAATAGCTTCTATAAAACTTTTAGGTTTTTCTTTTATACAAGGAGGCTTATTGGGATTTATTATTGCTGCAGTTTCCCCAGCAGTAGTTGTACCTCAGATGTTGAGCTTAATGGACAAAGGCCTTGGTAAAGCTAAGGGTATACCAACTCTCATATTAGCCGGTGCTTCTATAGATGATGTTTTTGCAATAACAATATTTAGCACATTTTTAGGATTATATGCGGGAAAGAATATAAATATAGCGATACAGATATTAAAAATACCTGTTTCCATAATATTAGGTACATTAATTGGCATATTATCAGCGATGATTATTATAAAAATATTTAAAAAGTATTCTATAGATAACACTAAAAAGATATTAATTATACTTAGTATATCTATTATACTTACTTTAATAGAAACTTTACTAAAAGGTAAATTAGAAATAGCCAGTTTATTGGGTGTTATGGCTTTAGGATTTGTAATATCTGATAAAATTCCTAGTATAGGAGATAAAGTATCTAAAGGATTAAATGAAATATGGGTTTTTGCTCAAATACTTTTATTTGTTCTTGTAGGAGCTGAAGTAAATATGGTGATAGCTTTTAAATCAGGATTTTTAGGTATAATCATTATTGCTTTAGGTCTTATAGGAAGAAGTATAGGAGTATTAATTTCTCTAAAAGGTTCAAATTTAAATAAAAAAGAAAAACTCTTTTGTGTTATAGCCTATATCCCTAAAGCTACAGTTCAAGCAGCTATGGGAGCAGTACCATTAGCCAATGGTGTAGAGGCAGGAGATATTATTTTAGCAATAGCAGTTTTGTCAATTTTAACTACAGCTCCATTGGGAGCTATAGCAATAAATTTATCTGGTCCAAGATTATTAGAATCAAACCTTTCTTAGACTAGATCAAATTTTTTATAAAATATATTTCTTTTGCTGTAAAAAATTTTGAAAAATACAAGAAAATCATTAAGTTGTATAAAAATAGATTTAATTTTAATATAACAAATTAAAAAATACAAATACTAAATATATGAATAAGCTTTAATAGTTCTTAATCTAGCGAAATTAATTGATTTATAAGTGTATTTTTTATTTTTGAGGTGTTAAAATTAAATCTATTTTATTTTGAAACACCTTTTTATATAAAATTTATGTTAATTTATTATCATTCATGATACATGAAAATGAAGGATCTGAGCAAAAGATTGTTAAATAATAGTAAAAAATCTCCCTGAAATTAATGAAAACTTAATGAAATTGATAAAAGTAAAATTTACCACAATTAATTTTCAGAAATATGTTAATTTTCTAAAGAATATATAGTATAATATAAAATAAAAAAATAAATGGATTTTTCAAATAGCAAAAAGGGGGAGGATTCCTATGTGTTCCAATGAGTTAGCAAATACCAAATTCAAAGAACTAGAAGAATATATAAACAATATCTCCAATAAGAAAGGAGCCCTTATAGAAGTGCTTCATAAGGCTCAACATATTTTTGGATATCTTCCAAATGAAGTGCAGGAATTTGTAGCTAAAAAGCTAGATATTCCCGTTTCAAAGGTTTACGGAGTTATTACTTTTTACTCTTATTTTACTACAGAACCAAAGGGTGAAAATGTTATAAATGTCTGTATGGGCACAGCTTGCTTTGTAAAGGGAGCTGGGGATGTACTTTCAGAATTTGAAAAGAAATTAAATATAAAAGTTGGAGAAACCACTAAAGATGGCAAATTTACATTACAAGTTTTAAGATGTGTAGGGGCCTGTGGATTAGCTCCAGTGGTTACAATTAATGATAAGGTATATGGACATTTTACTAAAAATGAAGTAGATAAAGTATTAGAAGAGTATGGAGCATAGGAGGGATATTTATGGAGAAAATTAATTCTTATAAAGAATTGAAAAGCTATTATGAAAACTATAAAAATTTATTAAAAAGTAGACATACCACCCATGAAGAAGAAACAGCAGTAGAAAATAAAAAATGTGAAAGACTTATACTAGTTTGTGGCGGTACAGGATGTAAATCAGCTGACAGTGATAAAATTGTAGAAAATTTAAAAGAAGAAATAAATAAATTAGGACTCCAAGAAGAAGTAAAAGTTTCTATTACAGGATGCTTTGGCTTCTGTGAAAAAGGTCCTATAGTTAAAATAAATCCAGATAATGTTTTTTATGTTAAAGTAAAACCAGAAGATGCTAAGGAAATAGCAGAAAAGCATTTATTAAAAGGTGAAGTAGTAGAAAGATTACTTTATGAAGAACCAAGTCTTAAAGAAAAAGTAAAAAGACAAGATGAAATGTCTTTTTACAAAAAACAAAAAAGAATTGCTCTTAGGAATTGTGGACTTATAAATCCAGAAGATATAAAAGAATGTATCGGCTCAGAGGGATACTTAGCCCTAGGAAAAGTTTTAAGTGAAATGACACCGGATGAATTAATAAAATTAATAACTGACTCAGGCCTTAGAGGAAGGGGCGGCGGTGGCTTCTCTACAGGTAAAAAGTGGAGTTTTGGAAAAATGTATGATAGTGATGTTAAATATATAATATGTAATGCAGATGAGGGTGATCCAGGAGCCTTTATGGATCGTTCCATATTAGAAGGAGATCCTCATAGCATAATTGAAGCTATGGCTATAGCTGGCTATGCCATAGGAGCTTCCGAAGGCCGTATATATATAAGAGCAGAATATCCTTTAGCTGTAAATAGATTAAAAATAGCTATGGATCAAGCTAAAGAGTGTGGTCTTTTAGGAGAAAATATTTTAGGCACCGGTTTTAACTTTAATATAGAAATAAAATATGGTGCAGGAGCCTTCGTATGTGGGGAAGAAACAGCATTAATACACTCCATAGAAGGAGAAAGGGGAGAACCTACTTATAAACCACCATTTCCAGCAGAAGCTGGTCTTTGGAATAAGCCAACAGTAGTAAATAATGTAGAAACTTTAGCAAATATACCTGCCATAATAAATAGGGGAGCAGATTGGTATAAATCCATAGGAACAGAAAAATCAAATGGTACAAAAGTTTTCGCCCTAGCAGGAAAAATAAATAATGTTGGATTAGTTGAAGTTCCTATGGGGACTACTCTGAGAGAGATAATATATGATATAGGTGGAGGTATAAAAAATGGCAAGAAATTTAAAGCTGTTCAAACAGGAGGACCTTCAGGTGGATGTATTCCAGTTTCACTTTTAGATATTCCTATAGACTATGAATCATTAACATCTATAGGGTCTATGATGGGTTCCGGTGGAATGATTGTTATGGATGAAGATAATTGTATGGTAGATATAGCAAAATTTTATCTTGAATTTACAGTGGATGAATCCTGTGGTAAATGTACCCCATGTAGAATCGGTAATAAGAGACTTTTAGAAACTTTAATAAAGATAACCAATGGGAAGGGTTCAGAAGAAGATTTAAATAAATTAGATGAATTATCACATATAATAAAGGATACTTCCTTATGTGGATTAGGACAAACTGCACCAAATCCAGTACTAAGTACTATGAGATATTTTATGGATGAATACGAAGCTCACGTTAATGAAAAAAGATGTCCATCAGGTACTTGTAAAAATTTACTCCATTATGAGATTACTGATAAATGTATCGGATGTACTAAATGTGCAAGAGGTTGCCCAGTATCCTGTATAATAGGAAAAGTTAAAGAAAAACATTTTATAAATCAAGAAAAATGTATTAAATGTGGAAATTGTTATAGTGCTTGTCCAGTTGGGGCTATTATAAAGAAATAGGAAGAAAGAGGTGAATAAAATGAGTTTAGTAACTTTAAATATAAATGGTAAAGAGCTTAATGTAGAGAAGGGAACTACTATATTAGATGCAGCAAAACTTTTAAATATAAATATACCAACTCTATGTAATTTTCATCTTAATGATAATAGAACAGAAAACAAACCTGGTTCCTGTAGGGTCTGTGTAGTAGAAGTAGAAGGGAGAAAAAACTTAGCGCCAGCCTGTTGTACCCCTGTAGGGGAAGGAATGATAGTAAGAACTAATTCCATAAGGGCTATAAAAGCTAGAAGAGCTATAGTAGAATTACTTTTATCTGATCATCCAAAAGACTGTTTACTTTGTGAGAAAAATACAAAATGTGAACTGCAGAAATTAGCTGCAGATATGGGTATAAGAGAAATGAAATATAAAGGTGATATTTCAATGTATCCTATAGATATTTCTAGCTATTCCATAGTTAGAGATATGGATAAATGTATACTTTGTAGAAGATGCATAACTATGTGTAATGAAGTTCAAACTGTAGGAACCCTATCTGCTATTGGAAGAGGTTTTGAAACTGTAGTAGCACCAGCCTTTTCTGAAGCTATAAAAAATACTAATTGTACTTTCTGTGGACAATGTGTTTCTGTCTGTCCAACTGGGGCTTTAACAGAAGTAAATAATACAAGTAAAGTTTGGGATGCACTATCACAAAAGGATAAAGTTGTTATTGTACAAACTGCTCCAGCTATTAGAGCTGCTTTAGGTGAAGAATTTGGATTAGAACCTGGAACAGCTGTTACAGGAAAAATGGTAGCAGCTCTTCGCCAATTAGGATTCAGTAAAGTTTTTGATACAGATTTTGCAGCAGACTTGACTATTATGGAGGAAGCCTCAGAATTTATTCATAGATTAGAAAATGGCGGAACACTTCCAATGCTTACAAGTTGTTGTCCAGGATGGATAAAATTCTTTGAACACAATTTTAATGATTTAATGGATATACCATCTAGTTGTAAGTCTCCTCAGCAAATGTTTGGAGCTATAGCTAAAAGTTATTTAGCAGAAAAAATTAAGATAGATCCTAAAGATATTATAGTAGTATCTGTAATGCCTTGTCTTGCTAAAAAGTATGAAGCAAAAAGAGAAGAAATGAAGAGAAATGGAATTCCTGATGTAGACATTGTTATAAGTACAAGAGAATTAGCTAAAATGATAGTAGAAGCGGGTATAGATTTTAATTCTCTACAGGAGGAAGAATTTGATAATCCACTAGGTGAATCTACAGGCGCTTCAGTAATTTTTGGAACTACCGGTGGTGTTATGGAAGCAGCCTTAAGAACTGCCTATGAATGGGTTACTAAAGGTACTTTAAAAGATGTAGAATTTACAGAAGTTCGCGGTGAAGAGGGTATAAGAGAAGCTACAGTAAACATAAAGGATACAGAGGTTAAAGTAGCTATAGCTAGTGGATTAGGTAATGCTAGAAAACTTTTGAATGATATAAGAAATGGAAAGTCTAAATATCATATGATCGAAATCATGGCGTGTCCATCAGGCTGTGTAGATGGTGGTGGTCAACCTTATATCTATGGAGATACAAATATATTGAAAAAAAGAACAGAAGCCCTATATAAAGAAGATAGTAATAAAGAAATAAGAAAGTCTCACGAAAATCCATATATAAAGAAACTTTATGAAGAATATTTAGGTAAACCTTATGGTGAAAAAGCTCATGAACTTCTTCATACTAAATATAGAGTTAGATAACATGAAATAAATACAAATTTTTTCATTAATATACACCAAATAAAACCAGTGTTAGTATGGTTTGAAACTATAATCAGTTATAAGTTTAAAGTAATTTCCTAAAATATAAAACCTATATTAGATTATATAGTTTATTGTAGGTTTTGTAATATAAAAATAAGAGAGCCTTTATTTATCCCTTTTTACCCCTCATCTTAAATATTTAGGCTCTCTTATTTTTGTGTTTTAATACTTCTGCAAATAAAATTTTTAAAATATATCTAAGAAGAAATTAAATCTATATTATAAATAAATTATTGACAACGCTTTATTTATAAATTAAAGTTTATTTTAGATTATATTTTCAGGAGGACTTTTACATATGAGTATATTAACCGTTAAGGATATTAGCCATGGATTTGGAGACAGAGCTATTTTTGAGGAAGTATCCTTTAGACTTTTAAAGGGAGAGCATGTAGGACTTATTGGAGCTAATGGAGAGGGTAAGTCTACATTTATGAATATAATAACAGGAAAACTAATGCCAGATGAGGGTAAAATTCAATGGGCAAAGGATGTAAGAGTAGGCTACATGGATCAGCATTTAAATCTTACAAAGGGAAAAACCATTAGAGAAGTTTTGAGGGAAGCCTTTGACTATTTATTTAATCTTGAAAAAGAAATGAATGATTTATACATGAAAATGGGAGAGGTATCCCAGGAAGAAATGGAAAAAATGCTAAATAGAACAGCTACTATACAGGATATGTTAGATCATAATGATTTTTACATAATAGATGCTAAAATAGAGGAAATAGCAAGGGGACTTGGCATTGCTGACATAGGTTTGGATAAGGATGTATCAGATTTATCTGGAGGACAAAGAACAAAAATACTTCTAGCAAAACTCCTTTTGGAAAATCCAGATATATTACTTTTAGATGAGCCTACAAACTATTTAGATGAAGATCACATAGATTGGCTTAAAAATTATCTTAAAAACTACGAAAATGCCTTTATTTTAATATCCCATGATATACCATTTTTAAATGAGGTAATAAATTTAATTTATCATGTAGAAAATAAAAGACTTACTCGTTACGTAGGGGATTATAATGAATTTAGAAGAGTTTATGAGGAAAACAAGAAACGACTAGAGGCGGCATATGAAAGACAACAGGCAGAAATATCAAAACTAGAAGATTTTATAGCAAAAAATAAAGCAAGAGTTTCCACCGTAGGTATGGCAAGATCTAGACAAAAAAAATTAGATAAAATAGATAAAATAGAACTTACAAAAGAAAAACCAAAGCCAGAATTTAATTTTAAACAGGCTAGAGCTTCTGGAAAAGTTATATTTGAAACTAAAGATTTAGTTATAGGCTATGATTCACCTTTAACAAAACCTTTAAATATAAAAATGGAAAGAGGACAAAAGGTAGCCTTAGTAGGAGCCAATGGTCTTGGAAAAACTACATTACTAAAAAGTTTATTAGGAGCTATAAAATCATTGGAAGGGGATGTTACTCTAGGTGATTATCAATACATAGGATATTTTCAGCAAGAAGAAAGAGAATCTAATTATAATACCTGTATAGAAGAAGTGTGGAAAGAGTTCCCTGTATTTACTCAATACGAAATAAGATCCGCCCTAGCAAAATGTGGATTAACTACGAAGCAATTAGAATCTAAAATAGTAGTACTGTCCGGTGGAGAAGCAGCGAAGGTAAGGCTTTGTAAAATACTAAATAGAGAAACCAATATACTAATATTAGACGAGCCTACTAATCACTTAGATGTGGAAGCCAAAGAAGAATTAAAAAGAGCATTAAAAGAATATAAAGGTTCTATACTTTTAGTTTGCCACGAAAAAGAATTTTATGAAGATATAGTAACAGAAACTTGGAATTGTGAAAGTTGGACAACTAAAATTGTATAGTAAGTCTAGAAAAGTAGCTAGTTATCAAATCTAGCTACTTTTTTGCTATTTATTTCATAGCATTATAATTTGTGCATTGAAGAAAATAGTACTATAATTCTAAAATTTAATTCTTATCTTAGGAGGTATAAATACTATGAGTGAAAAACATGATAAATCTTGTGCAAGTCAACAACAAAAAGAAAAAAAAGCAAATAATTCTGGGACTAAACATAGCAAAAAAACACATAAAAAAGACTGATACTAAAATTAATTTAAAAACATTATGTTTTAAGCATATATAGGATCAGTCTAGGTATGAAAAATATAATTTAGGTTTAACAACTAAAATTATATAAAAATTTAAAATAAAAAGGGCTAGTAAAAGGGTAATTCTAATAACAAAAGAAGAGGGGAAATTTGAGTTTTATTTCAAACTACCCTCTGGCTTTTATTATGAAATTTTATCCTAGGAAAGAAATCTATCAAATTAAGACTTTTTATTAGTTACAAGGGCAGCTAATTTTATATCTTCTCTTTTTTATAGATTCATATTCTATATTTACAAAAATGTTATAATCTCAATTAGTGGGCAGTTTCTTTTTTGAGTCTCCATATTGCCAGTGCAAAGCTACCACAGCACAACACTGCAAATAACAGGATGACAGGTAGAATGTCCAAAAATATAATCATCTCTCCTAATATTAAACTGCGTAGAGCGTTAATAACGTATGTGAATGGATTGAGTTTCACAGCTACTGCCAAGCTCCCGGACAAATTTTCAGAAGGAAAAAGAGCTGTGCTCAAAAAGAATATAGGCAGGATAATAGCAGTCATAATTGTCTCATATATTACTTCATTTGGCAAAGAAAGGCTGATGAAATAGGCAAGCCCTGACAGGAAGAAGGCTGTCATAAATATCAGCAGTATCATGAGAGCAATCCCGATGATGCTGGATGATATCTTTACTGAGAAAAAAAGACTTACAACAAATAAAATCCCTACTTCCATAAAGGAAACCAGTATCACTTCTAACATTTGGCCAAGCACAATTGAGCTTCGCCTCACAGGTGCAATTAGATTTCTATAAAAGCTACCACTAGATTTCATAATGAAATTCATAATGCCACCACTACAACTTACAGAAAAAATCACGAGAAATATGATACCTGGCAAAACGAAAGCAGTGTAATTATCAACTCCCATATTTTTCATTGTCTGACTTGCCACAGCACTATACAAAACAAGCCAAAGAAGAGGTTGCAGTATGGTAACTAGGATAGAAATTGGGTTTTTTAGGCGCCACTTCATATTTCTCCACATAATATTTAGCATCTTTATTCCTCCTCTCTATTTTTTTCTGAACCCGTTAATGACAAGAAGACATCTTCCAAACTAGGTTCTACAATTTCGATTGCATTGAAAACCACTTTATTATCTAAAAGCCACTTATTTACAGCTGTAAGAGCTATTCTGCTGTTATCTACACCTAAAAAAACAGAATTATTTCGCACATTAATAAACTTAATGAGTCTCATGCTATTAAGGGAATCTTTATATTTTTTCATTTCCTGGATGCTGGTAAATGTGATGCGAAGCATATTTTGCCTAATATAACTACGTAAGCTACCAGGTGTTCCCTGAGCTAGTTCCTTACCATCTTTCATGATACAAATACTATCACTCAACTGATCCGCCTCCTCAAGATAATGAGTAGTAAGAAAAATAGTTGTCCCATATTCATCTTGTATTTTCAGTAGCATTTTCCACAGGGCTTTTCTAGACTCAACATCCATTCCCACTGTGGGCTCATCCAGAAACAGAATTTTAGGCATTGATACCATATTCATGGCAATATCTAGTCTGCGTTTTACCCCGCCGGAGTAGGATGCGGTAGGATACTTCCGATACCTGGAAAGCTCAAAGCTGTCAATCAAAGAATTGATTCTTTCTTTTGCTACCTGCGCATCTACTTTATACAGCCTGCTTTGAAATATCATGTTTTCCATAAGTGACAGGTGCTCATCAATAGAAACATGCTGTGCAACACAAGCAATCTGTGTACGAACCCAGGCAGGATCCTTGCATAAATCTTTACCCAGAATTGTTACATTTCCAGATGTGGGTTTGTAAAAGGTTGTCAAAATGTTAATCAAAGAGGATTTTCCCGCGCCATTGGGACCTAACAAAGAAAAAATTTCTCCATTATTTACTTTTAAATTTAAGTCATCTAAGGCTCTAACACCATTTTTGTACTGCTTAACCAATTTGTCAACTCCAATTGCTAACATTTTACTCCTCCTCTTTAAGTGGGAATATTATTTCCGTAATATATTTATTTGGATTTCCTTTTAATATCATTCCAGGTCCTTTTATAAAAACTTCTCGAAAAGGAGGTTGTAAAGATAGATTGTTTTCTTGTGCATAGTTCTTAATAGCTTCGTATGCATAATGCATGGTTTCATAAGACCCCACATGTGTAACACAAACAGCCTTTACTTGTGGCATATCTTTTACCGTAACACCATTATTCTTTGGAGTTTCAGCAGTAGGCACACATAATTCCATTTCTCCCATTTTAGTTTCTTGATTCATTTCATAGTAGCAGAAAAAAGGGGCACCATTTACTTTTCCTTGTATGGCTCTAAACAGGTTAGGGAACACTTTTGACGCTCCGCTAACAGCTCCTTTGTACCCCATGAAAGCTACCCTGATAGGTTCAATATCCTTGATTTCAATTTTATAATTCATTTATTTTCCTCCTAAATATATTTGTATTATGTTGACTTCTTAACTGCAATCCATACTTCCGAATGTCCACCTTTTAATTTGGGATCACTAATAGGGTAAATTTCTATATCCGGCAACTTGGCATATTCATATCCAGAAAAGGGAAGCCATTCTGTGAGAAACCTTTTAAAAATTCTTTGAATAGAATCTTTAAAATTCCCATTACATTTAAAGATAACCCATGTAGCCGCAGGTATATTGAATTCCACCATTCCTTCTGGTACAGGTTCATCTGTGGCTGCTGCAATATAATAATATATGTCTTCAGGATTTTTATACACAGTTACACCTAAAATACCATGAGGGTTTTGATTATTTAATTTACAAATTTGTGAAAATAAATTGCTTTTTAACGTTTCATCCCAGAAAGAAGGAACAATTTTAAAATTTTCTTCTGTATACTCTTTTAGTGCAGTTCTAATTCCTACAATTTTAATAGGATCTTTTCTTTCAATTCTATATCTCATACTTTCACCTCCAGTAATGCTAATAGAAAAACTAATAGGAGGATAAGTGTTTAATAAGGTTCCTTCCATGCGAGCAGCAGTTGGTGCAACACCATGAACATTTTGAAATGCACGATTAAATGATGTGGGAGAAACATAACCATACTTTGAACCAATATTCATGATTTTAGTGTCACTTACCTGTAATTCAAAAGCAGCTTTTGTCATTCTCCTACGACGAATATAATCAGATAGGGGAATACCCGCTACGTAAGAAAACATTCGCTGAAAATAATATGTTGAACAGCAAGCAATTTTTGCAGCTTCATCATAAGATATATCACCTTCTAGATTATTTTCTATGTAATCAATTGCTTGGCTTAGTTGCTTCAACCACTCCATATCATCACCTCCTTAGTTCAAAGTTTAACACAATATAAAATATATCTCTTCTCTTTTGGTGTCCAGTTTTGTAAACTTATTATTTGATAAAAATTCTCTTATATTTTTTGAATTTATGTAATAATTACCTTAGATTTATAATAAATAAAATTTAGGGTACTAATAAAGAGGAGTGATATATTTTTAAATTTTTATAGTACTGAAAGTAATGTATTTGAATATACTATTTATGGCGATAAAATATTTATATTAATAGAGTTATTATGTTTATTTTTATAAACTTTTTGATATAATATAAATTGGATAAATTTTATGCCTAAGCTGAGAAATAAAAACTTTTTAAAACAAGCTTTTAAAAATCCTAATTAGAAAAGGCTTAGTGCTGAGAACACTAAGCCGATCCTAGAACGTTTTTAAGCAGAAATCCGAATTATCATTTGGTATAACTGCTTCCCACTTTAGTGGTGTTGTTTTAGGGCTATCGGATTTTTAACTTATAAATATGTTAAACAAGGAAAAAGGCACTAATCTTTGGAGGATGGGTGCTTTTTCTCTTTGCTATCAACTTCTATATCTAAACCAAGAAATCTAACCTTGATTTTTATATTGGAAATAAAAAGGTTGTGTTTTAATATTAAATTAATAATATAAACAACAAAAACTCCTTTTATTAAAAGTTCTAGCATATCCAATACCACCCCCTTAAGCTATAATGAGAAATCATCCATAGCCCAAGGCGGAAAACGTACAACCACCGTAGCCATCCACTTCTACGGAATTTGAAAATTTTTACTTTTATAGTATAACATAATTTTACCAGCTAGTATAGTCATAAGTTAAAAAATAAACAAATCTTTAACAATGTAAAGGTATACTAAATGATGATAAATAAAACCTGTATTATACATTGACAGATTAAAAATTATAAATTATAATGATTAATAAAAAAATTAAAGTAAAGAATACACTTTAAATTGGTCCTGTGAGACCAGAAAGAGGTATGATAATTATGAAAGAATTTTTTTGTGATGCAAAAAAAGGTTTAAATTTAAATAAAATTTATATAAAGGGAAATAAAAAGATTTATGTTAAAAAATAATCTTTTTATTTCCCTTTTGTTCTAGAAATTAGGTTTAGCCCTTGCAAAGTGTATTTTTACTGAAAAAATAAAAGGGGGCCACTTATGAAAGCAAAGCTTATATTAGAAAATGGAGTAAAATTTAAAGGAAACGCATTTGGATGTCTAAAGGAAAGTGTTGGAGAGGTTGTATTCAACACTGGAATGACAGGGTATCAAGAAGTTCTTACAGATCCATCCTATTATGGTCAGATTGTTACAATGACATATCCTCTAATAGGAAACTACGGTATAAATTTAGAAGATATGGAATCAAAGTCACCAAAGGTTAAAGGATTTATAGTTAGAGAAAAATGCAGTTTTTCAAGTAATTTCAGATCAGAAGTAGAATTGGAAGATTATTTAAAGCAAAACAATGTTGTAGGATTAGAAGGAATAGATACAAGAGCTTTAACTAAAATTTTAAGAAGCAGTGGAACTATGAAAGGTATAATAACTTTAGAAGATATAGAATATGAAGAAGTTAAAGAAAAACTTAAAGATTTCTCAAATAAAGATGCTGTAAAAAAAATTACAGTTAAAGAAAAATATGAAGTATCAGGAAAAGGAAATCATGTTGCAATACTGGATTTTGGCATAAAACAAAATATTATAAAATCTTTCTTAAATAGAGGATGCAATGTAACAGTTTTCCCAGCAAATGCAAAGTCAGGAGAAGTTTTAAAGGTAAATCCTGATTTGATATTTTTATCT
This sequence comes from Clostridium sporogenes, assembly GCF_001889325.1. NCBI lineage: Bacteria > Bacillati > Bacillota > Clostridia > Eubacteriales > Clostridiaceae > Clostridium > Clostridium sporogenes. The sequence continues at coordinate 201,611 of NZ_CP013243.1, forward strand.
AATGGTCCTGGAGACCCAGAAGATTTAACAGAAGTTATAGAAAATATAAAGGTTCTTATAGGTAAAAAGCCTATTGTAGGAATATGTTTAGGGCATCAACTTCTAGCTCTAAGCTTAGGAGGAAAGACAGCAAAACTTAAATTTGGTCACAGAGGATGTAACCATCCTGTGAAAGACCTAGAAGAAAATAAAGTGCATATAACTTCACAAAATCATGGATATTTTGTGGATGTTCTTCCAAGCGATATGGAAGTAACTCATGTTAGTGTAAATGATGGAACTATAGAGGGAATGAGACATAAAATTTTACCTATATTTTCAGTCCAATTCCATCCAGAAGCATGTCCAGGCCCAAAGGACAGCGACTATATATTTGATGAATTCATGAAATATGCACTATAAGAACAGGAAATTTAGGAGGTAGTAGTTATGCCATTAAATAAAGATATAAAAAAGGTTTTAGTTATAGGTTCAGGTCCAATAGTTATAGGTCAAGCAGCAGAGTTTGACTATTCAGGAACACAAGCTTGTGAAGGACTAAAAGAAGAAGGAGTAGAGGTTGTACTTATAAATAGCAACCCTGCTACAATAATGACAGATAAGGAAGTTGCAGATAAAGTTTACTTGGAACCTTTAACAGTGAAATTTGTAGAAAAAGTTATAGCTAAGGAAAGACCAGATAGTCTTCTTGCAGGAATGGGAGGTCAAACTGGACTAAACTTAGCAGTAGAGCTTTATGATAAAGGAATATTAAAAAAATACGGAGTTAATGTAATAGGTACATCTATAGAATCCATAAAAGAAGGAGAAGATAGAGAGCTATTCAGAAATGTGATGAGCAGAATAAATGAGCCTGTTATACAGAGTAAAATTGTAACTGATATGGAAAATGGAAAAGCTTTTGCAAATAAAATAGGATATCCAGTTATAGTTAGACCAGCTTATACTTTAGGAGGAACTGGTGGTGGAATAGCTGAAAGTGAAGAAGAGTTAGATGAAATACTTACATTAGGTCTTCAATTAAGTTCTATAGGCCAAGTACTTTTAGAGAAAAGTGCTAAGGGTTGGAAAGAAATAGAATATGAAGTAATGAGAGATAACAGAGGAAATTGTATAACTGTATGTAATATGGAAAATATAGATCCTGTAGGTATTCATACTGGAGATAGTATAGTTGTAGCACCAAGCCAAACCTTATCTGATAAAGAATATCAAATGCTTAGAAGTGCATCTATAAATATACTAAACTCAATAGGAATAAAGGGAGGATGTAATGTACAATTTGCATTAAATCCAAATTCCTTTGAATATGCAGTTATAGAAATAAACCCAAGGGTTAGTCGTTCATCAGCATTAGCATCAAAGGCAACAGGATATCCAATAGCAAAGGTGGCTTCTAAAATAGCTTTAGGATATACTCTAGATGAGATAAAAAATGCAGTTACTCAAAAAACATATGCTTGTTTTGAACCTTCTTTAGATTATGTAGTAGTTAAAATTCCAAAATGGCCTTTTGATAAATTCCAAGAAGCAGATAGAGTTTTAGGTACAAAGATGATGGCTACAGGAGAAATAATGGCCATAGGAAGCAATTTTGAAGCTGCAGTTTTAAAAGGAATACGTTCATTAGAAATAGGAAAGTATTCATTAGAGCATAAAAAGTTTAGAGAACTTAGCATGGAAGAATTAAAGACTAGAGTTATATCTCCAGATGATGAGAGAATATTTGCACTAGCTGAAATGCTTAGACGTGATTACAGAATGGATAAGGTAGCTGAAATAACAGGTATAGATAAATTCTTTATAAAAAAATTCAGATGGATAGTTGAAGAAGAACAAAGATTAAGACTTGGTAAAATAGATGATTTAGATAAAGAATGGTTATATAAATTAAAGAAAAAAGGTTTTTCAGATAAAGGTATAGCTGACATGCTTAAGGTAAGCCCAGAAGATATATATAGACTTAGAAATATATGGGGAGTAAATCCAGTTTATAAAATGGTTGATACTTGCGGTGGAGAATTTGAAGCCTTATCACCTTACTATTACTCAACTTATGATGTTTATGATGAAGTTGAAGTTAGTAAAAATAAAAAGGTAATAGTTATAGGTTCAGGGCCAATAAGAATAGGCCAGGGAATAGAGTTTGACTATGCTTCAGTACATTGTGTAAAAGCTCTAAAAAAATTGGGTATAGAAACAATAATAGTAAATAACAATCCTGAAACAGTTAGTACGGATTTTGATGTATCTGACAAACTATATTTTGAACCTCTTACAGAAGAAGATGTATTAAATATAGTAGAAAAGGAAAAACCAGACGGGGTAATTCTACAGTTTGGAGGTCAAACAGCTATAAAGCTTGCTAACTTTCTAAAAGAAAAGAATATACCAACTTTTGGAACTACTGCAGATCAAATTGATATGGCAGAAGATAGAGAAAAATTTGATGAATTATTAGAAAAACTTCAAATAGCAAGACCTAAAGGTAAAGGCATTTGGTCTGTAGAAGATGGATTGGAAGAAGCTAAAAAGTTAGGATTCCCAGTTCTTGTGAGACCTTCTTATGTACTTGGAGGACAGGGAATGGAAATAACTCATGATGAAAAAGAGCTTATATACTATCTATCAAATGCTTTCCAAAAAGATAAGAAGAATCCAATACTTATAGATAAGTACTTAATGGGAAGAGAAATAGAAGTAGATGCTATATCTGATGGAAAAGATGTTTTAATACCAGGTATAATGGAACATTTAGAAAGAGCAGGAGTACACTCGGGTGATAGTATAACTATGTATCCAACTCAAAATGTAGGCAAGGATATAAAAGAAGAAATACTTGAATATACTAAAAAGCTTGCATTAGGAATAGGCATAAAAGGTATGATAAATATACAGTTTATTGAGTTTGAAGGAAAGCTTTATGTAATAGAAGTTAATCCAAGAGCATCAAGAACAGTACCATATATAAGTAAAGTAAGTAAAGTTCCTATAGTAGACATAGCAACTAGAGTAATGCTAGGTGAAAAGTTAAGTGATTTAGGATATGGACTAGGCGTATATAAAGAGCCAGAGCTAATCTCTGTAAAAGTCCCAGTATTCTCTACTCAGAAACTTCCAAAAGTTGAAGTATGTTTAGGACCTGAAATGAAGTCTACAGGAGAAGTTTTAGGTGTAGGAAAAACTTTAGAGGAAGCGTTGTATAAGGGATTTGTAGGAGCTAATATGTTTGTTAAAAAGGAAAAAGGAACAATCCTTGCTACTATAAATGATCATGATAAGGAAGAATTTTTACTAATAGCAAAGAAACTTCACATTTTAGGATATAAGTTTATAGCAACTTCTAAAACAGCTGAGCTTTTAAAGAAAGAAGGCATAGAAGTTAAGCAAGTTAGAAAGCTTAAAGAAGAGAGTCCAAATATAATAGATACAATTAAAAATGATGAAGTGGATTTAGTGGTTAACACTCCTACAAAAGGTAATGATTCAAAGAGAGATGGTTTCCGCATAAGAAGAGCAGCCATTGAAAGAAATCTGGGAGTAATAACATCACTAGATACGTTAAAAGCTATAGTAGATATTACATCTAAAGAGATAAAAGATGAAACTTTGTATATATTTGATCTTTCAAACTAATCTATATATACTACAATTATTTCAAAAAAAATTATTACAAAACAATTATATAAATTGTAATAAGATACACATTAATGTATAATTTAACTATATTGACAATAAAATCATTGAAAAAGTACCCTTAATAACATATAATGATAATATAAAATCTATGTTTCATAGAAAATAATTAATATAAATATATACTCAATAAAAAAACTTACAAGTATATATGTCTAGAGCAATGGAATACAGTTCAAAAATTTTCTTATATTTTTTTGAATTTATGTAATAATTTCTTTGGATTTATAATAAATAAAGTTTAGGGTCATTAATAAAAAGTACTAAATATATTTTTCAATTTTTATAGTACTGAAAGTACTGTATATGAATATAATATTTATGGTTATAAAATATTTATATTAATTAAGTTATTATGTTTATTTTTATATAATTTTTGTTATAATATATATTAGGTAAAATTCACAGGCAAACTGAGAAGTACAGAACTTTAAAACCAAGTTTTTAAAAATTCTAATTAGAAAAGGCTCAGTGCTGAGAACACTAAGCCGATCCTAGAACGTTTTTAAGCAAAAGTCCAAATTTATTATTTGGTACAACTGCTTACCACTTTAATGGTGTTGTTTTAGGGCTATTGGATTTTTAAATTATAAATATGTTAAACAAGGGAAAAGGCACTAATCTTTGGAGGATGGGTGCTTTTTCTCTTTGCTATCAACTTCTATATCTAAACCAAGAAATCTAACCTTGATTTTTATAGTGGAAATAAAAAGATTGTGTTTTAATATTAAACTAATAATATAAATCACAAAAGCTCCTTTTATTAAAAGTTCTAGCATATCCAATACCACCCCCTTAAGCTATAATGAAAAATCATCTATAGCCCAAGGGGGAAAACGTACAACCACCGTAGCCATCCGCTTCTACGAAATTTGAATTTTTTTATAGTATACCATAATTTTACCACCTAGTATAGCCATAAGCAAACAATAATTAGGGCTTTTGTTATATCTCTATACTATCATTATATGCAGAAAAAACTCATATAACTACAATGCTTTTTTAAAGTTTTTTCTAATATAATATTAATATATATTAAATACTTATTTCTATTAACGTTTTTATAATACAAGTTATATTATTCTTAACAAAAAATTTATTTACATTTTTCTTCAATGTAATGTTATAATACATAGTATAATAATATGAATTATGATTCATTTAAACTAATACTTGTTAATGTTAATATTAATTTAAATAAACTTTTACTTAATGATATAAATAATTTTACGCACTAGGAGTGAGCTATATGAACACAAATACAGCAGATTTAGTGAAAGGTAATATAAGAAAACTACTATTTAAACTAGCAGTACCGGCTATAATTGCACAGATAGTAAATGTACTTTATAACATAGTAGATAGAATATTTATAGGCAGAATGCCTAATGGTGAATTAGCTATGGCAGGAGTGGGTGGAGCACCACTTGCTGCTATTAAAATGGGTGAAAATAATAAGAGCGATTAGGTTAAATTTAATCCTAATAAATAATTAAATTATTAATATTAGTTCTACAGTTCTTATTTACAATGAAAAGCATGGTGATGTTAGAAAATGTTTAAAGCTAGTTTTTAATTTAAAAAATAAATAAAATTATTCTTATATATGGTAGAGTTAATATTTTAAGTAACAAAATATTAACCCTACCTAATTTTTATATCAGAAATAAAAATATAATTGTAGATATTAAATAACGACCAAAGGTAAAACCTACAATTATACAGTATAAGTAGTAATCTTTTTATATTATTTTAAAAAGTGAGATATTATAGTAATTATCCATAAATGTATAGGATAAAAAGTATAAAACATATATTTTATAAATTTATTATTTAGTCCTCTTTCACCGTTATACATAAGAATAAGAGGAAGAGCAAAAATCATTAACCATTGGTAATTTAATACGAATAAATTTAAATAAGTTAGTCCTTCACCACTAACCATAATAAATTCAAATAAAGAAATTAAAATATATCCAATAGATAATTTAATTTTATCCTCTCTAAAAAAGTAGAAAACTAAAGTCATTAATAATCCATCAAAAGATGCTTCTGTAAACAAAGATACTATACTTACTATAATAGCTAACGGAATACCAAATTTATAATTTTTACTTTTTCTAGTATAATCAATAACACACATCAAAAGTACTGATAATCCTAGAGATAAAAATATGTTATTTTGCAATGTTTCCTTTCCTGGTAGAGCATAATTTAATATTGAAGAACCTGCAAACATAATTGCTCCCCATCCAAATAATCTTCCTAAATATTTACTCTTATTCTTTGTATGAAAAAATCCTTCTGCCACAAAAAAGAAAAATATAGGGGCTACCAATCTACCAAGCCATCCAAACCATATTGGCGTATTATCAAAAGCTTTAGGCAAATGATCTAATACCATAAGTATCATTGCTATAATTTTCAATTTAAAACTATTTAATTTCATAATATAAATCCTCCTTTAAGTATTCTTTTATGAATAGAATTATATATGGTTAAAAGAGATAGGGGAATTTATTTATATTACATAAACATTACAATAGTGTAATATAAAACTCATTTGATTTTAATAAATCACCAGTTAATAATTTTAAATATTATTGTTATGTAACAATAAAAACTCTATTTATATTTTCATGTCATAATAAGTAATTCTTATTTATATAATTTATTGGAGCATATTTTTTATGGCAATCAATAAATTTCTAGGAGGAGTAATGAATAATAGCTTTTGCCCATTAATTGAAAGAAAAGATACCACTTCAAAAATTCTTTGGAAAGAAGCTTTAGATTTAATTAATCATAGGAGAACTAAAAAAATAAATGCTATATGGTTAGAGGTTACAGGTTGCTCTGGGAATATAATTTCTCTTCTAAATGCAGAAAATCCAGGGCTTATTTATATATTAAAAAATATAGTTAACTTAACTTTTAATAATGCTTTAATGGGAGCCGAAGGAGAATTTGCCTATGAACAGTTTCTAAATACATTGAATACAGAATTTATATTATTAGTAGATGGAGCTGTATCCACTAAAGAAAATGGCTATTATAACATTATCGCTAATTATAAAGGAAAGCCAGTTACCGCATTAGAGGCAGTAAAGATGGCAGGTGAAAAAGCAAAATATGTAGTAACTGTAGGAACCTGTTCCTCTTATGGCGGTATTTCTGCGGCTAAGCCTAATCCTTCCGGTAGCAAAAGCGTAGAAGCTGTTATAAATAAAGAAGTAATAAAATTACCGGGATGTCCTTGTCATCCTGATTGGGTAGTAGGTACTTTAGCTCATTTAGTGGCTTACGGTAAACCAGAATTAGATAATAAGGGGAGACCTATATTATTTTATGGTATAACCATTCATGATAGTTGTACAAGAAGAGGTTTTTTTGATAAAGGAATCTTTGCAAAAAAATTTGGAGGAGAAGGATGTATGTTTAAGTTAGGCTGTAGAGGACCTGTTACAAAAACAGATTGCCCGAGAAGAAAATGGAATGGCTATGTAAATTGGCCTATTGGAGACAACACAAATTGTATAGGCTGTGCCCAAGAAAGATTTCCAGATGGTATGGAACCCTTTGTTAGGTATTAATTTCTATAGTTTAAAAAGTAAAGTATATTAATTTTTTAGTTTAAATTATTTATGCTTAAGGTAACTAATTAAATTTTAAATTATAAAAAGGGGAGGTCATTATGGGAAAGATTATTACTATTGATCCTATAACTAGGATTAGTGGATTTTTAGAAATAAAGGTAAAAGTAGAAGATAATATTATTTTAGATGGTGAAACCAGCGGATTATTATTTAGAGGCTTTGAAAAAATGTTAGAAGGAAGACCTCCTTTAGATTCTATATATTTTACTGAAAGAATATGTGGCATATGTTCTACTGCCCATGCTACGGCATCTACTTTAGCTTTAGAAAATGCATTAAATATAACTCCAAGTATAAATGATTTATATATAAGAGATATGATGCACGGATTTGAATTTATACAGAATCACCTAAGGCATTTTTATTGTTTTACTGTGCCAAGCTATGTAAATATACCTAATATAAAGCCTATATACCCTCAGGAATATAGTGATTTTAGATTACCTAAAAAGCTTAATGAAAGAATAAGTTCTCATTATGAAGAAGGCATAAAGTATAGTAGATTTGCCCATGAAGCCTTAGCTGTATTAGGAGGTAAAGCACCTCATACTCATGGTATCTTTGTAGGAGGAGTTACTGTAAATATAGATTCTTACAAATTAACAAAAATACAATCCATATTAAAGGCAATAAAAGAGTTTGTAAATATCTATATGCTAGAGGATATGAATATAATTGCTAAGTATTACTCTGACTATTTTAACCTTGGAAACACCTATGGGAATTTTATGAGTTTTGGTGTATTTGATAACTATGAGGACAAAAATATAAGTTATGTAAAACCAGGAGTAATAATAAATAATAAATCAGAAAATTTTGATAGAAATAAAATAACAGAAAATATTCGTTATGCTTGGTACGTAAGTGACACTATAACAGAAAATCCAATTATGGATAATGAGTATACTGTGGATTTAAAGAAAGAAGGAGCTTATAGTTTTGTAAAGGCGCCTAGATATGATGGGTTACCTATGGAAGTAGGCCCTTTAGCTAGATTAAAAATTGCTGGAGAATATACTGGTGGTAATTCCTCTATGGATAGAAATATAGCCCGTGTTCTAGAAACTAAAAAAATAATAGATATACTATCTATTATATCAGAAAAAATTCAATTATTACCTAATAATCAATCTGTATATGATATCCCAGATAATGCTTTTGGAGAAGGTCTTATAGATACTACTAGAGGTGCTTTATCACACTTTATAAAAATAGAGAATAAAACTATAAAATACTATAATATTATAACTCCTACAGCTTGGAATATATCTCCTAAAGATTCAAATGGTATAAGAGGTGTGGGAGAAAAATCCTTAATAGGTTCAAAAATAAATAATGTAGAAAAGCCCGTAGAAATAGGTAGGATAATCCGTTCTTTTGATCCCTGCATTTCCTGTGCCACCCATTTAATAAGTAATAATAATGAACCAATTAAAGTGGAAGTTTTAGTATAGCTATTAAAGTTATTGCTATAGGAAATGTTTTAATGGGTGATGATGGTATAGCCATAGAAATAGCTAAAAATATACATGGATTTTTAAAAGAAAATAATATAGAAGTTATAATAGGAGAAACGGATTTTGAGTATTGTCTTTCAAATATAGAAGGTGATGATTTTTTGTTTATACTAGATGCAGGGTATTACGGTAAAAAGGTGGGAGATATAACAATTTTAACACTAGATACTTATACTTCACACAAAAAGGGATATACTCAACACAGCTATAGTTTTATAGATTTAGTTAAACTTTATTATAAAGAAACTAAGGGATATATTTTAGCTATTGAAGTTTCTAACATAGATTATACTTTAGAAATCAGTAAGGAGCTTAAAGCTAATATGAATAAAATTTCTAATGAAGTAATATCTATAATTAGAAAGAAAATAAAATATTTGGTTTTATGATAATGGAAAATGTAAGTATTAGCAGTAATATAAATAAAATAATAAATATATTTTAGTAAGACTTTGAAAATTTTTGTTTGAATAATCGTTTAATAGTAGTGTTAAGGAGTAAAAAATGAAATGTAATGATTGTGTATTTTTAAAGCTTTCTAGCTATCGTCATAGAATATCTTATTATAGTCAAATGCTATTTTTTAGCTCAGGCTTATCAGAAATAAGGTTTTATACAGATTTAATAGAAAAAGAATTAACTGAGCTAAAAAAACTAACAAAACATTGCGAAGACAGCTTCAAAATATTAGAAGATAACAGGTTTTATTATAATAATTTTTCATATGATTTAAAAGCGAATAAAATTACACCCCAAAATAGAACTAGCGAAGGTAACAATATGGAAAGACAAAAGGAATTTACATTAGAAGAATTAAAAAAATATGATGGAAGTAATGGAAAACCAGCTTATGTAGCAGTGAATGGTATTGTATATGATGTAAGCTCTGAAGCTACTTGGGGTGGAGGAACTCATTTTGGACTTTATTCTGGCAAGGATTTAAGCAATGAATTTTTAGGCTGTCATAAAGGGATGATAGAAATCTTAAATAAATTACCTAAAGTAGGTACTATCAAGTAATTTTTAGAGTTAGGTGGGCTTTTCTTAGAATAATTAATTTTATCCATCTAAACATTATTAATAAAGCTACTGTAAGCTTTTATCCTTATTAAGAGATCTCTTATAGGCCCTTATCCTTCATGAAAAATCCTTATTCTTTAGGAAAAGAAATTATAAAAATGCGTAAAATATTGGAGAAAGGAAATAAAAAAATGCATGATACTTTTTTAATAGATAGAATATGGGTTAAGGTACAAGAAATATGCATAGAAAATAAATTTGAAAAACTCACTAAATTGGTAGTAACGGTAGATAATAACAGTCATGTTAATAAAAAAAATCTATATGATTATATAGCAAAATGCAATAGTGATTTAGTAGATGAAAATATAGAAATTGTTGTAGAAAGACAATCTATAGATGAACAAACAGCTATTATTGAATTATTAGAAGGTGATGTATCTGAATTCTAAAGAGAACCTTAATAATAAAAAGCGGTATTTAATAAAAATAGAAGGTATAGTACAAGGGGTGGGCTTTAGACCTTTTGTATATAATAAAGCAAAAGAGTTTCATTTAAAAGGATATGTGAAAAATAAGGGTAGTATGGTAGAGATAGATTTAGAGGGACATAAAGAAAATATTAAAAATTTCTTATTAGAAGTAGTTAAAAATCCTCCGATTATGTCTAAAATAGAAAGCTTGAAATGTAAATATTTAAAACCTATTAATTATAGGGACTTTATCATCAAAGAAAGTTCTAGTGAAAAAAATGCAGCAAATTTTATAAGTCCAGATATAGCCCTTTGTCAAAACTGTATAAAAGAATTAAATTTAAGTACTAATAAAAGATATGAATATGCCTTTATTAATTGTACAGATTGCGGACCTAGATACTCTATTATAAAATCATTACCCTATGATAGAGAAAATACAACCATGAAAAAATTTATTATGTGTGATAGTTGTAGAAAAGAGTATTATATGCCGAATAATAGAAGATTTCATGCAGAGCCTAATTGTTGTAGTTTATGTGGTCCTTCATTAATATTATTGAATAATAAAAAACAAGTTATATGTACTAATAAAGAAAAAGAATATATAAATAATAGTGATTATAATGAAAAGAAGATTCATAACAATTATATAAATCTAGCTAATTTAAGTTATAAAAGACATCCTATTTATACTGCTGTAGAGCTAATGAAAAAAGGATACATTATAGCTGTAAAAGGTATAGGTGGATTTCATTTAGTTTGTAATGGGAAAGATAAAAAAGCTATAGAAAATTTAAGAATAAGAAAAAAAAGACCTCATAAACCTTTAGCTATAATGTGTAGGGATTTAAAAATCGTAAAAGAATTATGCTATGTATCTAAATCAGAAGAACAGATTTTAAAGGGTAATAAAAAACCTATTTTAATTTTAAAGAAAAAAACTACAAATATATTGCCAGATGACATAGCTCCTTTAAATAAATATCTAGGAGTTATGCTGCCTTATAGCCCGCTCCATTATTTACTATTTAAAGAAGGTTTAGATGTAATAATAACTACTAGTGGTAATATAAGTGGAAGACCTATGGAATATAAAAACTGTGAGGCTATAGAAAATTTAAAAACTGTAGCAGATTATTTTTTAATCCATAATAGAGATATTCATACTCCTGTTGATGATTCTGTAGTAAAAGTTATAAATAATAAAGAAAGTTTAATTAGAATAGGTCGTGGTTATGCTCCTTATACTTTAAATATGGAAAGTAAAAATGAATTATTGGCAAAGGGTACAGAAGAAAAAAACACCTTTTGCCTTTCTAAAAAGGGATATGTGTACATGAGTCAATATCTAGGAGACTTAAAAAATCTAGATTGTTATAGTAGACATTTAAATACTATAAAACATTTAAAGGCTTTGTTAGATATAAATCCTAAAATAGCTGCTGAAGATTTACATCCAAATTTTAATACTAATTGTGAAAATAAAAGCTATAATAAAACCATTAAAGTTCAACATCATCATGCTCATATGGTAAGTTGTATGGTAGAGCACTTATTATTTGATAGGGTTATAGCTGTTATATTTGATGGTACAGGCTTTGGTAAAGATAATAGTATATGGGGAGGAGAATTCTTAGTAGGTGACAGAACCTATTTTGAAAGAGTTGGCCATCTAAAAAAAGTTAAGATACAGGGTGGAGATAAATCCATAAAAGAACCTTGGAGATGTGCTTTAAGTTACTTGCATTCTATAAATTATAAAAATAGTTCTATTATTAAAAACATAGAAGAAGAAAAAATTGAAATAGTAAAAAAAGCTTTATTCAATAATATAAATTGCTATACATCTTCTAGTATGGGAAGATTTTTTGATGCAGTAGCTTCATTAGTAGGTATAAGAAATATCATAAGTTATGATGGTCAAGCTCCTATAGAATTAGAAAATATAATAGATGAATCTGTATCCCTTTATTATGATTATAGCATCAACAAAATAGATAATGTTTTAGAAATAGATTATAAAAATATACTTTTAGGAATAATTACAGATTTAGAAGAAAACAAAGATCTAACTACTATATCCTCAAAATTTCATAATACAGTTATTAATTTTACCTGTGATTTGGTATGTAAAATAAAAAAAAGTTATAAACTTAAATATAAATTAGATAAAGTTGTTTTAAGCGGAGGTGTTTTTCAAAACAATTATTTATTAAAAGGTATATACAACAAATTAAAGGATAATGGATTTAAGGTGTTTTTTAATGAAAAGGTTCCTATAAATGATGAAGGAATAAGCCTTGGTCAATTAGCTATTGGTGACTCTATTATAGAAAGGGAGAGAAGAAATGTGCATTGCAATACCAGGGAAAATTATAAGTATTGATAGAGATTATGCTATAACAAATACCATGGGTGTAGAAAGTGAAGTAAATATAAAACTTATAGAAAACCCTTGTATAAATGACTATGTTTTAATTCATGCAGGTTGTGCTATAGAAAAAATAGACTATGAGTACTTTTCTTATTTAGAACATATTATAGAAGAAGCTTTAAGGAGTAATTCAAATGGATACTAACAAATTAATGGATGAAATTATAAGAAAAATAAAAGATTTAAATATAAGGCCTCTAAAAATAATGGAGGTGTGTGGTAGTCATACTGATATCATAGGTAAATTAGGCTTAAGAGATATTTTATACCCTAAGGTAAAATTCATATCTGGCCCTGGATGCCCTGTATGTGTAACAGATGAAAGTTATATAAATGCAGCTTTAGAACTTTTAAATAAGAAAAATGTATTAATAACTACCTTTGGAGATTTAGTAAGAGTTAAAGGGAGTAGTAATAGTTTGATGGATAAAAAAATAGATCATAATAATATAAAAATTGTATACTCACCCTTAGAAGCTATTAAAATGGCAAAAGAAAATAAATCTTTAGAAGTGGTTTTTCTAGCAGTCGGCTTTGAAACTACCGCCCCCTTAATAGCCTTATCAGTAAAAAAAGCTAAACATGAAAAAATAGAAAATATAAGTTTTTTATTAGGTTTAAAAACAATGAAACCCATATTGGAGCATATATTTAAAGATAAAAATCATGATATAGATGGATTAATTTGTCCAGGCCATGTAGCTTCTATTAAAGGAGCTAATTATTTTAGTTTTATAAGAGATACATATAATATTCCAGCAGCAATATCAGGATTTCAACCCTTAGATATTTTAGGTTCTATATATTTTATTATAAATGGTAATATGAAAAATGAAAAAACTTTTATAAATTTATATAAGACCTGTGTAAAAGAAGAAGGAAATAAAATTGCTAATGAACTTATAAATGAAGTTTTTTCCCCTGAGGATTCAAACTGGAGAGGCATAGGATTAATTAAAAACTCTGCTTTAGGTTTAAAGCAGATATATAGTGACTATGATGCTTTAAAAAAATTCAATATAAAAATTGAACAGCATAAAAAATCTTCTAGCTGTATATGTGGTGAAATTATATTAGGTAAAAAATCTCCTAAGGAATGTACCTTGTTTTCTAAAGAATGTACTCCACGAGACTCAAAGGGTCCTTGTATGGTATCTAAAGAGGGCGCTTGTGCTATATTTTATAAATACAATAAATTTTAATTTTGAAAAACATTAAATTATAAACTAAAAATTTATTTTAAATGCTTTTCAAAGATACTGAGCCTATTAAAATATGTAGTTGTAAGATACAAGGAGGAAATATAGATTGGATGAATTTATTACATTAAGTCACGGGCATGGTGGAAAGTATACCCATGAACTTATAGAAAAGATTATGTATAAACATTTTAATAATGAAACTCTCATAAAAGGTATAGATTCTGCAATTTTTAATATAGAAAAAAGTAAGTTAGCCTTCACAACAGATTCCTTTGTGGTAAAGCCCTTATTTTTTACTGGAGGAGATATAGGGAAATTAGCAGTATGTGGTACTGTAAATGATTTATCCGTATCTGGGGCTAAACCTCTTTATTTAAGTTGTTCTTTTATAATAGAAGAGGGATTTCCTATAAAAAAACTAGAACTTATAGTAGAATCTATGGGAAACACAGCTAAAGAAGCTGGAGTTTTAATAGTAACAGGGGATACTAAAGTAGTAGAAAAAGGGGATGTAGACCAAATTTTTATAAATACTGCAGGCATAGGAATTATAGAAGGGCAATATGCTATTAAAAATATTGAAAATGGTGATAAAGTTATAGTTACAGGAAACATAGGGGATCATGGAACAACTATAGCTTTAGACAGGTATAATTTAAATATAAAAGCAAATTTAAAAAGCGATTGCACAGCAGTTAATACTATAACCAATAATTTGAAAGAATGTTATCCTTATATAAAAATAATGAAAGATCCCACTAGAGGAGGAGTTGCAACAACTTTAAATGAAATAGCAACATTAACTAACGATTTAGGCATATGTATTTGGGAAGATAAAATACCTATAAAAAGAGAAGTGAGAGCAATAAATGAAATGTTAGGCTTAGACCCTTTATACATGGCCTGTGAAGGAAGAATAATTATGGTAGTAGAAGACCAATATGCAGAGGATATGTTAAAAATCATAAAAGAAATAGATGATTGTGAAAATGCAAAAATCATAGGTACTTTTGTGGAAAAGCCATACAATATAGTATATGTAGAAAATTTTTTAGGTGGTACACGAATAATAAATATGTTAGAAGGAGATATGCTTCCAAGAATATGTTAAATTTATTGAAATTAAGCCCTAGTTAATTAATGAATAAACTTTAATAGTTCTTAATTTAAGGCAATTAAAAATTGGCTTAATTTCTCACAGGATATAAGAAATTAAGCCAAGGAAAACGCCTCCACCGGTTAGAAAACTTTTAAATTAGATAAATTAATCTTCATTCGAGGATTCTACTGCTCTTTTTAAATTAGTTAAAGTTATTTTGGTTTCTGCAGTAGTTTCTCCCAAAAGGCTAGCAATTTCTTGAGCTACTCTCATCTGTTTCTCTATTACTTCTTCTGCTGCACTAAAAGAACTTTCTTTAAGTGTTTTTAGTTTCTCTTTATTTTTCTCTTTTTCTGTTATATCAGTTAAAGATAGAAGAAAAATGTTTTGCTTTTCTATAAAAATAATACTTTCTATAAATACTAGCCCATAATTATTAATAGTAATTTTTTTACCTAAAATATTATTTTTACTTTCCTTAACTTTAATAAAATCTTCTTCACTTATCAGGAAGTTTATAGGTTTATTTTTAACTAGATTTTTCTCTACCATAAAAGTTTTTTCAGCTGCAGGGTTTATTTCTATTATATTCAGTTGATAATCTACTGTTATTATACAATTGACTGTATTCTCAAAAATTATATTGGATATATTTTCAGCCTTACTTCTCATAAAATGAAGACACATCTCAGGTTCTGCCATACCTTTCAAAATAGCATTGGCTTTATCTATACAAGTATTATATCCACAAACTCCACAATTTAGCTCATCTTCTTTACCATATTTTCCCATAGATTTTAATGTATTTTTAATTTTTTCTTCATGTTGTATTTCTTTATTTATAGATTTATCTACAAAATCTCTATGAAAGTTTAAGTTGAAATTTTTTAGAACATTTTGTTTATCTGTTTTATTCTCGCAAGATTTTATATAATTCTGTCTATTTTCAATATAATTTTGAACCTTTTCTAACTTATTATAATATTCATGATTATTAGTTATAACTTCAGGACCGCCTATACAACTACCTACACAAGCACTAGCTTCTATAAAAGAATCTTTTATATATCCCTTTTTTATACTTTCAAAAATATCTATGCAAGCATATACTCCATCTACGTAAAAAGATTTTATATTTTTATTCTTTAACTCATCCTTGAAATTACTAATAATACCTCCAGCTATAGGATAATAACTACCTAATTCTAAAGATCTATTATCAAACTCTAAAGGCTCTAACTTTTCCATATTTATATTATGTTCTTTCAATAAATTCAAATACTCTTCATAGGTTAAAACAGCATCTATACTATTTTCAAAATTATAATTTTCATGTTCCGCTTTTTTAGCAGTACAGGGTCCTATAAATAATGTAAATGAATCTTCACCATAGATTGTTTTTAATATTTTACCATGACAAGCCATAGGGGACATAAAAGGGAGCATATATTTCACTAACTCTGGATAATATTTTTCAACAAGAAGATTTACAGAAGGACAGGCTGTTGTAATATAATAATCTTGTTTATTTTCTTTTATAAAGTTTTTATATAGTTTAGTAGTCATATCTGCTCCTAAAGCGGTTTCTTCTGCGTATTTTATACCTAAGGCTTTTAGTGAAGCTACTATTTTTCCATAGGATACATTAAAATTCCCCATAAAAGAAGGTGCAATTGATGCTATTATTTTTTTATTTTCATTTAGAGCTTTTTTTACTTTATCTAGGTAATTAACGACCTTTCTAGCATTTTGAGGACATACTAAAACACAACGACTACATAATATACATCTTTCTATTTCTATTTTTGCTTGATGATTTTTAAATTTTATGGCCTTTACAGGACAACTTCTTAAGCATTTATAACAATTTTTACAATTAGCTTTTTTAAAATTTATATAATCCATAGTTTTCCTCCTAACTAAAGGAAAGATTTAAGATAGATGAATTTAATAATATAGTACTATACTACATTTAGGGTAACCTTTAACTGTTTTAAACCTAGTATATATAAGTCATATCCTATTTACAGTAACATTTTTACCTAGTTTTCTCATATGTTCTGATAGTTCTTCCACTAATTTTAATTTTATACTTAAGTCTACAGGTAAATTTGGATTCTGATGAGCGGGATTCATAGCACTACCAGCCCATATATTTAAATGAGTACATTCCATTAATACTTTAACCAACAAAGAAGCTGCATCTTTACCTAATATTAATTTATTTTCCTCTATTTTATGAAAAGGATTAGAATAACTTTTTATGATATCTAAGGCACAGCTTAATGTAAGCACTCCTTCTGTAATTAAATCTATGCCCTCCATAGTAGCTGTAGGGGGAAGATCAGTACTTATGAGTTCGAGATTTACTTTTAACTCTCTATCTAACTCTCTTTGAAGTATATTAGCTGCAGTTCCTCCACAAATTACTTTTTTACCCTTAGCGTTCATTAATTGTTCTATAACATATTTATCTTTAGATTTATCTTTAGGAGGTCCTGTAAATAAATCTACATAGGCTGGCTTTTTTATACCTATAGAAACTACCGTTGTATCATCTCCAGGTTTCCCAGCATAAAGATCAAAGCATACTTCTAATAGATCCTTTGCAATAAATTGAGCAGATATATTTTGATGAGATCTTCTTTCTAAATAGTCTTTAACATTTTCCCATTGCCAACCTAGATTAAGTATTTCACCTAGTCCAGCATGGATAACTCCGTCACTTACTACAGTAAGCAAATCACCGGGTTTTAATTTTATATTACTTTCTAAAACTCTTTTGGAATCTATTATTATTTCTTTTTTATGGAAGTCTAAATATTTGTTATTTCTTATAATAAATATTGGCGGGCTATCATATTCTGCAATGTAAGCATCTCCATTATTATATATTTTTATTAAAGTGAAAGTGGAGTAGGCTATGTTTCTTACTTTACATATAGGTAAAGTATTTACTATAGTATCTACTGTATCATATAAATTAGCACCTTCTTTAAGCATAGTGGCTGCTATTTTAGATGTTAAGGTAGATAGTATATTAGCTTTAACTCCACTGCCTAACCCATCTGCTAACACTATTATAGTGCAATCTGAGAGTCGTACAATTTCTACCATATCTCCACATAGCTCTTCGCCATATTTATTTAAACTATGAGAAGCTACCTCTACAAACAAACTCATTTTATATCACTTTTATCTCCTTCCACTATTTGTTTTAATTTAGTTAAAGTAATCTTAGTTTCTGCAGTAGTTTCACCAAGAAGACTTGCTATTTCTTGAGCTACTCTCATTTGTTTTTCTATTACCTTATGGGCTGTATCTATGGTTTGTTCTTTTACTTTTAATAGCTCTTCTTTATTTTCTTCTTCTTTTGTAATGTCCATCATAGACACCATAACTATATCTTGCTTTGGCATATAAACTATAGTTTTAATAAAAATTACATTGTATTTATAATAATGTACCTTTTTACCTATAATGCTTTTTCCCGTTTCTCTAACATATCTAAAATCTTCATCATTAATTAATAAGGATATAGGTTTGTCTTTTATATCTCTGGCTTTTATCATAAAAGTTTTTTCACCGGCGGGATTTATTTCTTTTACATTCATATTCTCATCTAGAATAAAGATACAGTTAACTGTATTTTCAAAAATTACATTAGTTAGATTTTCAGCTTTATTTCTCATAAAATGAAGACACATATTGGTTTCTGCCATTCCTTCATAAATAGCCTGTGCTTTCTCTATGCAAGTATTATAACCACATACTCCACAATTAAGTTCATCTTCCTTTGTATGTTTTCCCATACTTTTCATTATTTTTAAGATTTCTTTTCGTGAAGCTTCTTTTTTTTCAAAACGTCTATCTAAAAAAGGAGTTGAAAAATCAATGTTATCTGGTACAGAAAGTAATCTTATTGTATTACTAGTCTCTCTATTTTTTATATAATTTTTAACTTTATTTAATCTTGTATAGTAAGAAACTTCATTTTTAATCATGTTAGGTCCCCCTACACAATTACCTCTACAGGCAGTAATTTCTAAAAAGGCATTAGATATTTCACCTATTTCCATACTTTTTAATACTTGAATAGATTCTTCAATACCACTTACTGACATAGGAATTAAGTTATTATTTTCTATTACATTCCCCATAGAATTTATTATTCCGCCACTTAAAGTAAAAGACCGAGTTTTTTTATAAGCATTTCTATCAAATTCTCCTATAGGCATAGAATTTAAATCTATATTCCACTCTTTAAACCAAGTTTTCAATTCATCAAAATTTATAACAGCATCTACAATTTTTTCTTTTTTATAGATATCTGATTCTGTCTTTTTAGCTATACAAGGACCTATAAATACTACAAAAGCATCCTTGCCCCAAATTTCCTTTAATATTTTCCCATGAGCTGTCATGGAAGATGCAATAGGTATCATATATTTTATAAGATGAGGAAAATACTTTTCTATTAAATTTACAATAGAAGGGCATGAGCTAGTAATATAATTATTTAATTTAGTTGTTTCTATATAATCCTTATATAGTTCAGTAACAATTTCTCCACCAAGGGCTGTTTCCTCTACATAAGAAAATCCTAATCCTCTTAAGGCAGAAACTATCTTACCTTCCTCCACATTAAATACTCCTGCAAATACTGAAGAAACACTAGCCACAACTTTTTTCTCAGACTTTATAGCTTCTTTTACATGTTTTATATCCGGTTTATCCTTTTTAGCATTTTGAGGGCAAATCACAAGACATCTTCCACAGGATATACATCTTTCTTCAACTATTTCAGCTTTTTCATTTTTAAATTTAATGGCTTTTACTGGGCAGGCTCTTAAACATTTATAACAGTTTTTGCAGTTTAAACCGGATATATCTATATAATTCATTACTCTATCCCTCTCAATACCACATTGTTAAAAAATTCTTCTGCATTTTCTTCATTTACAGAATAAATTTTATCTCCAACATTTACAGAAACACCCTCAGTACAATGACCTAAACAAAACGAACCCTTTATTTCCACTTTGTCTTTCAAATTGTTTTTCTCTATAAAATTTTGGAGTAAAGTTATAACTTTATAAGAACCCTTTAAATGACAAGCACTTCCCACACAAATGTTTATTGTTAACATAAAAATAACCACCCTCTATTAATTGTCTGTATATTTATAATAATTTTACAATAAAAAAATAAAAAATAATATAGTAATTTAATTAATAAAATATTATAATATATTTACATAATTATAAAAAAGGAGATAATATATGGGAAAATATATTAGCACTATAATTATAACTATAATATTTTCTATTATAATTCTATTATATGGTAGTGCTTTCCTAATACCTATGTTTGGTATAGGCAACAGTATGGCTAAACTTTTATTAATTATTATAGTTTTACCTTTCATAGCTTTAGTTGGAGCATTAATATACAATATGTATGAAAGAATTAAAGAAATCAAGGAGGACAACAAAGATGATATTAGTAAATACTGATTATATCACGGGAAAGGAAGTAGAAACTTTATCCATAGTTAAAGGATCTATTGTATGGTCTAAAAATGTAGGTAAAGATATATTAAGTGGTCTTAAAACTTTAGTAGGAGGAGAGATTGTAAGTTATACTGAAATGATGAATGAAGCTAGATCTAAAGCTACTAAAAGAATGGTCGAGGAAGCAGAGGCTCTAGGTGCAGATGGAATTTTAAATATAAGATATGCTACAAGTAACATAATGCAAGGTGCTGCAGAGGTTATAGCTTATGGTACTGCTGTAAAATTTAAATAATATATTATACATTCTCTCTATAGTAAATTAACTATATAAAACTAATTATTTTTATTTTAATCTAGTTTTATAAAATAAACTTATAGATATTAACTATATTATTAAAATTGGTTATACTTATGGAATTATTTTCTCTAATAAACTAAAATGTTAATGTATTTACAATTTATATAGGGGAGGATTCTAATATGAAAAAGAAAATTGTAGCCTTATTATTATCTGTAGTAGCTTTATTTTCTTTTATTTTCGCGGGATGTAGCCAAAATACAGCTACAAATGCTGATAAAAAAGAAGAAACTAAACAAGAAGATAAAAAGGATGAAGCAGCTAAAAAGTTTAATTACATAAAAGCAGATGAGTTAAAATCAAAAATTGAGAAAAAAGAAAAAATTATAATCTTAGATATTCAAGTAAAAGATGAGTTTGCTAAGCACCATATAAAAGGTGCTATAGAAACTAATGCATATCCAGTTAAAACTGATGAAGATAAAGCAAAACTTGATAAGGTTATGGACAAACTTACATCTTCAGAAGATCCAATAGCTATTATCTGTCCAAAAGGAAAAGGTGGAGCAGAAAAAACTTATAACTATCTAAAAGAAAAAGGAATAAAAGAAGATAGATTACTTATACTAGAAAAAGGACAAGCTGGTTGGACACATGAAGATCTATTAGAAAAATAAAATAGTATAAAATGCCACAAGGGTATATTCCTTGTGGCATTTCTATTTTTAGATATAATATGATAAATGTTTTTAAATAGCAATTATTATATTAATTTAAATAAGAATATATAAGTTTTAAAAATTTCTTTACTTAAATACGTTTATTAAAATATAATAATGAATACAAGTAACTATATATAATTCAAAGTAAAGGTGGGGTACAATGAACTTAAGATTAGCTAAGGAAAAAGATTTAAATTTTATAATGGAAATGCTAACAATTGTAAAAAAGCATATGATAGAAAACGATAATGATCAATGGGATGGAGAATATCCAGATATGGAGACCTTAAGAAGGGATATAATAAATGAAGATTTATATACTATAATAGAAAAAAATAACTGTATAGCTATTATAGCAATAAATAAAGATCAAGCTCCTGAATATAAAAATGTTCATTGGAAACTAGATGATAAATCTCCTTTGGTAGTACATAGATTAGCAGTGAACCCAAAATTTCAAGGAAAGGGTGTAGCTAAAGCTATTATGAGCTTTGTAGATGAAAAGGTTAAAGAACAAAATTGTAGATCTGTAAGATTAGATACCTATTCAAAAAATAAAGTAGCAATAAACCTTTATGAGAGATTAGGTTATTTCATAGTAGGAGAAGTTTATTTTAGAGATAAAGAAATTCCATTCAAATGTTTTGAAAAAATTGTAGAAAATCTATAATGATCCCTTTAGTAATAAAATCTATCTTATTTACAATAATTTCTAAAATCATGCAAACTCTTTAAATTGGTTCAACTAAAATTTAGATAAGATAACTACTTTCTAAATTTTAGTTGAACTTTATTTATATACTAAATTCTATATTGATTACTTATAGTTAAAGTTTATATTATAAAAATTTTCTATAATATATAATCAAAGTAAAAAAATGAAGTATAATGTTAAATGTATGGATAAATTATAAAATATTATAGAAATAGGGGGATTTTTATATGTCAGAAAATCCAAAACAAATGGTAGAACATTTACAAAAGGGGGCAGGAGAATTAGCGGCCTCTAATCCACAAGAAATGAAAGCTTTAACTGGTTTTGTACAATCAGTCTTTAAAGAAGGTTCCTTAGATTTAAAAACAAAGGAAGCTATTGCTATAGCCATATCTGTTTATAGTAGATGCCCTTACTGTATATCAGCTCATGTTAAAAATGCTTTAGATGCAGGATTAACTAGAGAACAAATAATAGAAGCTGGAACAGTAGCAATGGCTTTCGGTGGTGGTCCAGCTATGGCTTATAGTTCTACAATATTAGTTGACGCTTTAAATGAATTAGAAAAATAAAGTATTTGTTTGAAAATAACTATATATAAGCTTTCCTAAATTATAAAACTTATTTTATAATTAAAAGGTTATAACTTCTAGAATATGATATTCTAAAAGTTATAACCTTTTAATTTAATCTTTAGTATAATCATTCTAATTTTCATCTTTCAATATTTTTAAAAAATCTAAAGATTTATCCGAAAGTCCTGCAATTACTAGCATATCTCCTTCCAAAATCAAAGAATTACCATCTGGAAGTATTTCTTTTTCATCTCTAATAATTAAAAATATTCTAGAACCTTGAGGGATATTTAAATCTTTCAAAGGTTTATTAAATATTTTTTTATTGATTGGAACTACTTCTCTTACACAAATTTTATTGGTATTAGATTCTATAGTTTTTTCTAAATCATCATACTTCATAACTTTATCAAATATAAAAGGAAACAACATACAGGATACTACAGCAGTTAAAATCAAAGCTGAGTAACCTTCCTGAGGAATTAATTTTAAATTAAAAGCAATTTGAGCTCCAACTATAAGTATACTTAATTGACTAGATAAAATAATTGACGAAGATAATGCTTTATTAGTATTAAACTTATATTTTAATACTAAAGAAGGAACAAATTTAATTACATAAATTATTAGTATAAGTAAAGGAATTGATATTAAACTTTTAGGATTTTGAAATATAGTAGTTATATCTAAATTTACTCCTACCATTATGAAAAATATAGGAATTAAAAAACCATAACCTATAATATCTAATTTATATTTTAAATCTTCCTCATGGCTTTTGTCCGTCAATAATGTAAATATAACTCCGGCTAAAAATGAGCCTAAAGCTATTTCAGTACCAGTTTTATTTGATATAGTAACCAAAGTTAATATTAACGCAAAGGCTGCCCTTACTTCTAAATGAGTATTATTAGTTGCCAAAGTAGCAAAATCATATTTTCCCTGTAATTTACTTAATACTCTATAAATTAAAAATGAAACTATAATAACTATTAAAAATAAAAAGCTTTTATAACTTAATCCATAGGTTAACTTAGAAGATATAATAGTCATAGCAATTAAGCTTACAAACTCTCCTATAAGTGAAAATATTAATAGTATTTGCCCAAACTCTGTTTTTAATATACCTTTTTGTTTTAAAAATGGTACTAAAAATCCAGGAGCTGCTGCTGAAAATAAAAAAGTCATAAAAATAGAATTTTTAATAAGTCCTAAAGAATATAAAAATTTACATATAACAAAAGAAACTACTATAGATAATAAAGACATTATAAGACAAATAATTATATTATTTACTCCTTTACTATCTTTACTAACTTTTATACTATGAACATCAATTTCTAGACCACTTAAAAACATTAAGTAGGCTAATCCTAAATTAGATAAAAATTGTATCCAAGGGTCTATTTGTATCAAATTTAAAAAGCTTTTTCCAATTATAATACCTACAAAAAGTTCTCCCACTACAAAGGGAACCTTATATTTTTTTAAAGCATTTATAAAAAGTGGAGTTATAAATGCAAGCAAAGAAAGTATCAGTAATGAGTCATAATTAATATGTTCCAATTAAAAATCTCTCCTTTAAAATAATTATTAGCCGCATATAAAATTAGAATTTATTAATTATAACACATTAATTTTAGAATTTAAATATTTTGAAATTTAAAAATATTATTGAATATTTAATTTAATTCAATTTTTTTATTAAAATATGTATTTAATTATCATTAAGTTCCTATAGATAATATGTATAATAATTATTAGTAAATAATAAAATATAAAGTATATATACTTTATATTTTATAAAATGCTTCTTAGGTTTTGGTGGAATCTCCTTAGAAGAACTACTTTTCTTCATATGAAACATATAAACAAAAAACTTTAACAAATTAAAAATAAAAGGATTTTTATTTTTAATTGTAGAATATATTAAAATATGCTTAAAGAATTTTACTATATAATGGAGGGATTCCTTTGAAATTTGAAAAAATATTGCAAATAGTTTTGGTAATAGCTATAGTTATTCAGTTTTTTTATTCCTTTATATTAGGAAGAAAACAAGATAAAGATATTGGTAATAAATTAATGACCTTAAAAAGAAGTGCAATGAAACAAAGTTTTATACTATTACTTATGGTAAGTATCGTATTTTATATGCTATATGCTTTTATAAAAGGTACTGCTTCTAATACAGGGTTACTTATAATTATATATTTTCTTATAAGTATATATGATTTTACAAAATTAAAAATAGTAACAGATAAAGGTATTGGAAATAAAAGTTTATATAATAATAGTATATATAATTTTGTATACTGGGGAGATATAACAAGATGGGAATGGCATCCTAAACATCCTAATCTTTTATTTTTTACTTTTTCAAACAAAAAAGGGAAGACAGATAGAAGGGACTGGGATATTCCATCTTCAGATAAAGAAAATTTTGAATCCATATTAAATAAATATGTAAAATATGCTTTTGTAGATAGTACTTTAGAAAACATGAACCCTAATTCTGAAAAAAATAAATAGCCTGTTAATTTAAGACTAAAAATAAAATCATATTATAATTTAACTAATATTGTATTTACCTTATACTTTTTAATACTTTGCTTAAATTAATAGGTTTATAATAATTTAAGTTGGAGGCGTTTTATGAATAAATTTAAAATAGCTTTATGCCAAATACAAGTTCAAAAAGAAAAGAAAAAAAACATAGAAAAAGCTATAGAAATGCTAACAAAAGCTAAAGAAGAAAATTGTAATATAGCCATTCTACCGGAAATGTTCAATTGCCCTTATGAAAATAAATATTTTAAGCCTTATGGAGAAATAATAAATGAAGAAAATGGGGGGGAAACTGTAAAAACTATAAAAAAAGCTGCAAAAGACCTAAATCTTTATATTGTAGCAGGTTCTATTCCTGAAATAGAAGGGGATAAAGTTTATAATACATCTATGGTAGTAGATAATAAAGGTGCTTTAATAACTAAGCATAGAAAAATTCACTTATTTGATATAGATGTAAAAGGAGGAATAACCTTTAAAGAATCTGATACATTAACTGCTGGAAATAAAATAACACTCTTTGATACTCCCTGGGGCAAATTAGGAGTGAT
Source organism: Clostridium sporogenes (assembly GCF_001889325.1). Lineage (NCBI taxonomy): Bacteria > Bacillati > Bacillota > Clostridia > Eubacteriales > Clostridiaceae > Clostridium > Clostridium sporogenes. The sequence continues at coordinate 227,656 of NZ_CP013243.1, forward strand.
GATATGCTATGATATAAGATTCCCGGAACTTTCGAGAATAATGGCACTTAAAGGAGCTAAAATCATATTTACTCCAGCAGCTTTTAATATGACTACAGGTCCTACTCATTGGGATACTTTATTTAAAAGTAGAGCATTAGATAATCAAGTTTATATGGTAGGGGTAGCACCTGCTAGAAATGAAAACAGTAATTATATATCTTATGGTAATTCATTAATTGCTAGTCCTTGGGGAAATATAGTAGCTAGATTAGGTGCTGAAGAAAATATACTTTTTTCAGAAATAGACTTAGACTATGAAAATAAAATAAGAGAAGAACTACCTCTTTTAAAACATATAAGAAAAGACATATATAGTTTAACAGAAGTTTAATTTAACAATTCTAATAATTATATGTTAAAATTGAAATAACCTTCAGAGAAATTATATTCTTTGAAGGTTATTTTAAAATTTTACATTACAATCATAAAACATAAAGGAGGAACCATGAAAAAAGAAATTAAATTATTTATAATATTTATTTTAATTGTTATCATAGGAATTATGGCTTGGTTTAAAGCTGTTAAACCTAAGGAAGAATATTCAAACATAGGAGGGGATTCAGTAAAAGAAGAAACCCTTGATTATGAAGCTAATATAGGTAAAATGCCTGTATTATTAGAATTAAGTTCCCCAACCTGTGGACCTTGCAGAAAAATGACACCTCTTATAAAAGAAGTAAAAGAAGAATATAAAGATAAAGTGGACACTCATATAGTAGATTTAACAAAGAATCCTGAATTTGGAGACAAATATAAAGTTTCAGTAGTTCCAACACAAGTATTTTTGGATAAAGAAGGGAAAGTATTTTTTAGACATGAGGGTATGCTTACAAAAGAAGAAATTATAGATATAATAAATAAGATGGGTGTAAAATAATATGAATGATATTATAACAAAAGCTGTAAACTTAATGGGTAATAATATTTTTTTAGCCTTGTTAATATCCTTTTTAGGTGGTATAATCTCTTCTTTTAGTCCTTGTGTGCTTTCTTCACTTCCTTTAATAATAGGTTATGTAAATAAATATGGCAAAAATGATAAAAAAACTGCTTTTAAATATTCCTTGTTTTTTTCTTTAGGTATAATAATTACCTTTACCTTCTTAGGGATAATTTCTTCTTTAGTAGGAAGATTATTTACATCTGGAGGGAAACTATGGTATTTATTACTAGGAATTATAATGCTTTTTGTAGGTTTACAACTTATAGGTGTAATAGAATCTAAAAATAAGTCGTGTAAAGTTCCTAAAAAGAGAAAAGGAATACTTGGAGCCTTTTTTTTAGGAATATTAGGTGGGGTTTTATCTTCTCCCTGTTCTACACCTATATTAATAGCTATATTAGCTTTTGTAGGAAGTAAAGGTAATATATTATTAGGATTTTTAATGTTACTTTTATACTCTATAGGTCATTGTTTTGTAATAATTTTATCAGGAACCTCCTTAGGATTTGTTGAATCTATAAACGGATCTTCTAAGGCAAACAGAATAAATAATCTATTAAAAATAATATTAGGAATAATTATATTGGCTACAGGACTTTATCTAATATATATAGGAATATAAAATAGAACCTAGATTTCTCAATCTAGGTTCTATTTTATATTAGTTAAAGTTTAAATATAGATACACTTTCTTTTAAATTTTCTACCATACTAACTAACTTTTCTATAGATTCAGTAATTTCTTCTATGGTAGCGCTTTGTTCTTCTGTAGAAGCAGCTACTTCTTCAGTATTTGCAGAGGCTGTATTAGATATGGTTTCTATATCATATAATTTTGATGCCATAGTTGTAATACTATCATTGGAAGCTGCAATCATAGAATCTACACTTTCAAACTTATGATTTACACTAGAGAATGAAGTTAAAATTTCTTCTAAAGATTCTTTTACGTTAGCAACTATATTTTCACCTTTTTCTGATTGTGAAGCACCATCTTTTATAGAATTTAAAGCTGCTTTAGTTTTATCTTGAGTATTCAATATTAAATTTTTAATATTATTAGCAGAGTTCATAGATTCTTCTGCAAGTTTTCTAACCTCATCTGCTACTACGGCAAAGCCTTTTCCTGCTTCTCCTGCTCTAGCAGCTTCAATAGAAGCATTTAACGCTAATAAATTAGTTTGATCCGCTATAGTATTTATTATTTCTACAATATTTCCTATTTCCTCTGAATTCTTTTGCAAATCATATATTATATTAGAAGAATTTACTACACTGTTTTTAATTGTTGACATTTGCCTAACCATATTAGACATGTTTTCTTGTCCTTTTGAAGCTAATGTATTTGTATTATTGGAAAAAGATATTATTTCATCAAATTCATCTTTTAAAGTATACATATTTCCCATAACATCATTCATTAATAGAGAGGATTCATTACTAGCCTTTACTTGATTTTCAGCTCCAGAAGCAATTTCTTCAGTTGCACTAGAAATTTCTTGTGATACTGCTGAAGTTTGCTCTGCAGAGGATAAAATTTCCTGAGAGGAACCAGCTAACTGTACTGAAAAATTATTTATGTTTTGTGTGATTTTTCTTAAACTATCTATCATTGTATTAAATATTTTGCTTAACTCTCCAATTTCATCTTCATTAATAATTTCAACCTTTTCTGTTAAATCACCATTGGAAACCTTTTGAGCTATATTAGACAAATTATCTAGTGGCTTTAAAGACATCTTTAGTATATAAAGTATTACTAATCCAGCTAAAACAAAAGTCACTAAAGTTATCAATATAGAAGTTATTAGTATATTTCTAAGAGCAGTTTCTTGAGTAGCCAAAGATACTCCTATATCCATAGCACCTAATAATTTACCAGTTTCATCTTTTAAAGGCATTATAACATCATAAACTTCTTCACCCTTATAGTCATATGTAGATGTATAATTTTTACCAGTATCTAGTACACTTTTACTTCCAGTATCAGTTAAAATTTTCCCAACTCTTTTCTTATCACTATGATGAGTAACTTTAAGTTTATTATCCATAATTAAAGCAAACTTTATATTGCTATCTTTTGTTAATTTTTCTAATATAATTTGCGGGTCTACTGACTTATTAATATTATGTATTTCATTTGCGTTAATACCTATTTGTATTAAACCACCATTAGGCATAGCTAACGCGCAATATTTATAATAATTATGATTTACCTTATTTTGTCTTATTTCTTCAATAACTTGATCTTTTTTACCCTTTAATATGTCTTGTCCAGAATAATCTAAAGGATATACATAGTTTATATTCTCTGGCATATTTGAATATATTATTTTACCATTTTTATCTGTTACATTTATTTCTTGAATATTGCACTTTACAGCAACGCTAGTTAAATATTCATTAGAAATATTTTTGTTTTCTATAGCCATTTTTGAAATAGATAAAACTTTATCTGCTAAAATTTTGTCTATTTCCTTTGTAGCTCTTTGTGATGAAGTAATTTGAGAACTTACTTGCTTTGCTAGATTTAAGCCATCTTCTTGAACTTGATTTTGGAACTTACCACTTACCATTTTAAAGATAAATCCCGTTAACAAAATCATTGAAATTAAAAAAATTGATAGAGAAGATATTAATATCTTCTTTTTAAAATTAAGTTTTATAAAATTTTCTTTAGTAAACATTGTATTAATCCCCCTAAATATTATTACATAATTTAGCATTATGTAAGTATATTATAATGATTTTTTAAATTTAAATCAAACGAAAATCAAAATTTAAACTATAAACAGGGAAAAATACCATAATATTTTTTATACCATGAAATTTTTTATTGATTTTAATCTTAAAATTCTTACCTTCTAGAAAAGTTTAAAATTGGATAAGAGATTACTTCTTATTTCTCTATCTGTATTATTAGTGTTATTTAATATCAGTTAAATAAGATAGTTTTCTATACTCAATGAAGAAAGAAAAAAACAAAACAAAAATACCCGCTATAAAAACAGCGGGTATTTTTGTTTTGTTAGTTTTATAATTATATATATTAAGGGTAAAGGCTAATATTTTAAAATTAGCCTATAAAACTATCACAATAAGCATCGTAACCTTTTAAATGTTCAGCATAGTTATTAGCTTCAGAATTTATGCCATAGGTCATAATTAAATTTTTTATAAATTCTTCTTTTGACATTCCTGAATCACCTATTAAGCTATCAACTTGATCCAATACATTTTTAGAAATTTTATTAAAGTTTTTGTTCATAAAAAACACTCCTTTAATTTAATGTTAAATTCTCAATAGAGTATACTACATATTATGTATACATTTACACAAAAGGTTTATCAATCATATTACAATATAAAGTATAGCACATAGCCTGTGTAAAGTCAATATGGTCAACATAAATATGTATAAAAATAAATATATGTTTAAATAATCATATACAGAAATTATATATAATATTACTTTATAATATGACTAATATATAATTGAAATGAATAATTTAAGAAATAAAAAATACTTTTAATGATTAACAACTATACGAAAATGTGTTATCATGAATAACGGTATAATTTTTAAAAATAAATTGAGGACAATATTATTAAATATTTAAATAGAAAGGGTAAAACTAATGAAGGATTTTATTTTTGATTTAACTTTAATTTTTCAAATTTTTGTATTTGTTATAACACTATATTACCTTATATTATCTTTATTTGGTATATATAAAAGAAAGGACAATGGTGCTGAAAATTGCACACCCAAAAAAAACTTTGCTCTAGTAGTAGCAGCTCATAACGAAGAAATGGTTATAGCCAAAATAATAGAGAGCTTAGAATCTCTAGACTATCCTAAAAATATGTATGATATTTTTATAATAGCGGACAATTGTACTGATAATACTGCTAAAATTGCTAAAACTTACGATGGAATATATGTTTGTGAAAGAAATGTACCAGACAAACGAGGAAAAGGTTATGCTTTAGAATGGATGTTTTCTAAATTGTTTAATATGGACAAAGACTATGATGCTATAGCAATATTCGATGCAGATAATTTAGTTTCTAAAAACTTTTTAAAAGAAATGAATTACAAAATGCTTAAAGGTTATAAAGTTGTTCAAGGATACATAGACAGCAAAAATCCTAATGATTCTTGGATAACCGGTTCTTATTCTATAGCTTTTTGGACAACAAATAGATTATTTCAATTAGCAAGAGCAAATTTAGGATTATCAAATCAAATAGGTGGTACTGGTTTTTGTATGGATTCAAAAACTCTAAAAGAATTAGGTTGGGGTGCTACTTGTTTAACAGAGGATTTAGAATTTACCTGCAAATTAGTCTTAAATGGACACAAAGTAGGCTGGGCACATAATGCTAGAGTTTATGATGAAAAACCCCTTACTTTAAAACAATCTTGGAATCAAAGGAAAAGATGGATGCAAGGATTTGCGGATGTATCTTCAAGATTTTTTACAAAACTTATTAAAAAAGCTTTTAAAGAAAAAAGTTTTGTTGCCCTAGACTGTGCTTTATATACGGTGCAACCTTTTGTTACTCTTTTACTTGCACTATCAGCTATCCTTACCTTAATACAAAATAATTCTTCTAGGGGATCTAATATATTCGTAATAAGTTATTTATTTTCACCTTGGATATGGAAGATGTTTAGCATAATACAATTTTTATTTACTCCTCTTATCATGCTTTTAGAAAAGAAACTTTCTAAAGGAATGTTTTTGACATTTTCAGCTTATTCTTTAAATGTATTTTTATTCGGATTGATTTTAGGTAATAAACCTAAATTATATGAAGTAGCTGTTTTATCAGTAATATATTTAAGCACTTTCATATTACTATTATATATAGTAGACAGAAAAAAATCCTTAAAAATGTTTATATGGTATTTATTATATGGAATATATACTCTGACTTGGATACCAATAACTATACAAGGAATATTAAATAAAAATAATAAAGAATGGAGCCACACAAAACATATAAGAAAAATGAGCATACAGGAAATGGACTAAACCATAAAGATACAGACCCATATAAAGAAAATTTATATGGGTCTGTATCTTTATATATAGAATTTTAAAATAACTATATCACTATCTTAAAGGCTCTCTATTAAAAATAATATTAACAAAGGAATTTAGCATTATTTTGTAGAAATTAATAATTAAGAAGCTTTTATTTATCTAAGGCTAATTTAATAAAGTTATATATAAAATACATAACTATATTTTTATAAATCAAAGCTTAACTCTAATATTAATCTCATATGATTAGAACTATAATCCACTAGTATAAAACTATATATTATATTTGGAGGTATATTATGGATCAAAATATTATAATAAATATATTAAAAAAAGAAATGGTGCCAGGATTTGGTGTTACTGAACCAGCTTCTATAGCTTTATCAACCGCTAAAGCCTATGAAGTAATTGGCGGAGAAATAAAAAATATAAAAGTAATAACAGATCCTGGGTTATTTAAAAATGCTTTTTCTTGTACAGTTCCAGGAACAAAGGAATTTGGTAATGAGATGGCTGCCTTATTAGGGGCTATTGGTGGAGATGCTTCCTTCGGCTTAGAGTCTTTAAGAAAAATAAAAGAAGAAGATGTAAAAAAAGCTAAAACTATGGTAGATAAAATTAATATAGAACTAAAATCTCAAACAGAAGGGCTTTATGTAGAAGCTATCGTAACTACAAATAATGGAGTAGGAAGAACTATAATAAGATATAAACACGATAATATAATTTTAGTAGAAAAAAATGATAAAGTATTATACCAAAAGGAAGATCCTTTAAACAAAAACAATGAGCTTTCAAGAAAAACTGTAAACTCTAAAAAAATAACCGAGATGAAATTAGATGAAATAATGCATTTTGTAAATACTGTTAATTATAAAAAAATAGAATTTTTATTAGAATCAATTAAAATGAACAATAAACTATCTGAAAAAGGGTTAGAAGGTTTAGGAATAGGCCTTGGTAAACTAATTTTAGAAAGCTGTGATGAAAATAATTATGAATTATATGCTGAATCACTTACTTGCAGCGCTATAGATGCTAGAGTGTCTGGTGCTGCTTTACCTGCTATGACAATAACAGGCAGTGGCAATCATGGTATAATAACTACCTTGCCTTTGCTGGCTATAAAAGAAAAAAAGAATTTAAATAATGAAATGCTAGCAAGATCCATAGCTTTGAGCTATATGATAAATATATATATAAAGGAATATTCTGGGAAACTATCTGCTTTCTGTGGCTGTGCTGTAGCTGCAGGTACAGGAGCTAGCGCCGGAATTTGCTACTTATTAGGTGGTGGTTTAAAAGAAATAGAAAACACCATAAAAAACATGGCTTCTAATATTACAGGAATGATTTGTACCGGTGGAAATTTAGCCTGTTCACTAAAAGCGAACACTGGTGTGAAAGCAGCTTTCTTAAGTGCTAAAATGGCTATTAAAAATATAGTAATACCAAATAAATGTGGCATTGTTTCAGATTCCATAGAAACTACAATGAAAAATATAGGTAGAATAGCTTATCCTGGAATGATAGAAACGGATAAAGAAATATTAAATATAATGATAGAATGTTCAAAATAAATTAATTATGTTATCCTAGGTTTTAAAGGTAAGAGATTAAAATAAAAGTACTTTTAGTGAATAAATAGCTATAAAAATAAGAAATGCTAATTTTCCCTAAAAGTACTTTCTATTTTATACCTTTAAAAGTTATCATAGTAATTTCCAATTATACGCTATTTATTGTACTTTGTTCTCTATAATATGTTCTTTACCCATAGTACTCTTGACACATTTAAATAAAAAGTGTAAATTTAAAATTAATTTGTCATAATTTGAAGGAGGTTTTAATTATGCAGCAATTAGAATTAAAATATGGGAAGGATTCTATAAAATTTTCATTATCTGAAGAAGATGTATTAGGGGTAATAGATCGTAATGAGTGGAATTTAGATAAAACAGAAGAAGAAATAATAAAAGAATCTATAGGAGCCCCTATATGCAGTGCACCTTTAAGGGAACTTGTTCATGAAGGAGAAAAAATTTGTATTGTTATACCAGATATAACTAGAGCTTGGCAAAGATCAAGTGTATATTTACCTTATATAGTAGAAGAAATAAAAAAAGGTGGAGTAAAGGATGAAGATATAATTTTCTTAAGTTCTACAGGTACTCACAGAGAACAAACAGAGGAAGAACATAAAATACTTATAGGTGAAAAATTATATAATAACTATAAAGTAATTGACCACATCAGCACTAAAAAAGGAGATTTAGTCTATGTTGGTAAGACCTCTTACAACACTCCTGTAATGATTAATAAACTTGCATTGGAATGTGACCATGTAATACTTACAGGTGCAATAATATATCACTTTTTAGTAGGTTATTCCGGCGGTAAAAAAGCTATACTACCAGGTATAAGTAGTTTTGAAACAGTAATGGCTAATCATGCTCTATCCTTATGTGGAAACCTTGGTGATGGTGAAAATCCTAATGTTCGTGCAGGTAATATATATGAAAATCCAATTCATAATGATATGTTAGAAGCTGCAAGCTTTATAAGACCTACATTTATGTTTAATGTAATAATAGGTCCGGATGGAAATATAGGTGCTGCAGTATCTGGGAATTACATAAAAGCTCATGATAAAGGGAGAGAATATGTAGATAAAATAGATGGAGTAGATATAAAAGAAAAAGCAGATTTAGTTATATCTACAGCTGGAGGATTCCCTAAAGATATAAATTTTTATCAATCTTCTAAAACTATAGTCAATTCAAGAGAAGCCTGCAAAGAAAATGGAACAATTATAATACTATCAGAATGTAGTGAAGGGCTAGGTGGCGATGAAGGCGTTAAAATGATGCTTACAGACTTTACTAATGCCTTAGATAGAGAAAAAGAACTTAGAGACAACTATAGTATATCCAAACATACAAGTTATATAGCTTGTGATACAGCAGAAAAATTTAACTTAATATTAGTAAGTAATATAGATCCTGAAATTATGAAAAACACAAAAATTAAAGTTGTAAAAACTTTAGAAGAGGCCTTAGATATAGTAAAAAAAGAAAAAGGGGAACACCTAAAAACCTATGTATTACCACATGGAGCTAATACATTGCCTAAATTAGTATAATATAAGGAAAGTGCTACGCACTTTCCTTATATTTTGACTTTTTGTATAAAACCTATACAATAGTATTGTTACAATAAAATATAATATAAAGGTGATTATATGGAAGAAAGATTACAAAAGTATATGGCCTCTTGTGGAGTTGCGTCTAGAAGAAAATGTGAGGATATTATTTTAGAAGGGCGAGTAGAAGTAAATGGAATTAAAATAAAAGAATTAGGTACAAAAATTATATCTGGAAAAGACATTATAAAAGTAGATGGGAATATTATAAAACCAGAAGAAAATAAAATTTACATTTTACTTAATAAACCAAAAGGATATGTATGTACTGCTAAAGATGAAAAGGGCAGAAAAACTATTTTAGATTTAGTAAAAGTTAAAGAAAGAATATACCCTATAGGCAGGTTAGATATGGACACATCAGGTATAATAATACTTACAAATGACGGAGAAATATACAATAAGATTATTCATCCTAAATTTGAAAAAATAAAGACTTATAAGGCTAAAGTAAAAGGAACTATAAAAAAAGAACATATAGAGTTATTTAAAAAAGGCATAGATATAGGGGACTACATAACAGCTCCAGCGGCATTAGAAATTTTTAAAACAAACAAAGATACTTCTGAAATAATAATAAAAATTCACGAAGGTAAAAATAGACAAGTAAGAAGAATGTGTAAATTTATAGGTCATCCTATTATAGATTTAGATAGAATTTCTATAGGTAATATATCAAAAGGTGATTTGAAATTAGGTGAGTGGAGATACTTAACTAAGAAGGAAATAGATTATATAATTAAAATATAAATTAAATCTAAAAGTAAATAAAGTTGTTAAAAACTTACCAATAATACATTCAAAGATTTTTAAGATTCATTTTTTTAAAAATCATAAATAGTTTCAAAGGAATATAGTTTTATGTAAAAACACTTGTAATTCATATTATTTAAAAGATTAAGAGTATAGTCATAATTATACTCTTAATAGCTGTTTCAATGATTACTTAAAATAACTTCAATATTTATTATAAGTTTATCCCCTAAATATCACATCAAAGAAAATAAAAATATATATATACGAATAATAATTGTTTTAAATAGTTCAATTAACAAACAATTGCATCATCTATTGATAAAGTTTTCAATAGATGATAAACTGAAATAGATGATGCATAAATTTTTTTACCTGTAAGAAAGGATTTGATTTATATATGGAAGAAAACAAACAAGATTTAATGAGAATAATTCAAGTTAAATTTCCAAGATTAAGTAAAGGTCAAAAATTAATAGCAGAGTTTATATTAAAGCATTACGATAAGGCTGCTTTTATGACTGCGGCAAAACTTGGAACAAGCGTAGGTGTTAGTGAATCTACTGTGGTTAGATTTGCAAATGAGCTCGGATTTACTGGATATCCAAAACTTCAAAAAGCTCTACAAGAACTTATAAAAAATAAACTTACAACAGTTCAAAGAATAGAACTTTCAAATGATTATGTAAGTGAAGAGTCTGCTTTAAAAGGTGTATTAAAATCTGATATGGAAAATATAAGAGCTACTTTAGAAAAAATTAATCATAATACTTTTCAAGATGTAGTGGACAATATATTTAAAGCTAAAAGAATTTATATTTTGGGGCTTAGAAGTTCTACTGCTTTAGCAGAGTTTTTAGGATTCTATTTAAATTTAATATTAGATAATGTAAATATAATTGCTTATGGAATTAGTGATATTTTTGAACAAATGATAAATGTATCAGAAAATGACTTAGTTATAGGTATAGGGTTCCCAAGATACGCAGCTAGAACTATAGAAGCTCTAACTTTTGCTCAAAATAGAGGAGCAAAAGTTGTGGCTATAACAGATAGTTTATTATCTCCTTTAGCTGCAAAAGCAGATTATACATTAATAGCTCAAAGTAATATGGCTTCCTTTGTAGATTCTTTGGTTGCCCCACTTAGTGTAATAAATGCATTAATTATAGCAGTAGGATTAAGAGAAAAAGACAAAATATCTTCAACCTTTAGTACACTTGAAGATATTTGGCAAGAATATGAAGTTTATTCTTACAGGGACAATAAAGACAAAAAATACTAAAATATTCATAAAAAAGCTGTTTTTAGGGTTTGTGTAAAAAAGAGATCTCTTTTAGACCTCTTTTTTCTGTTTTTTATTATTTTTCTAAAAATTTAATTATTTTTTTATTTTAAAGAAGGAAAAGTTAAAAATTTATAGAATACATATAATATAAAAGCAATTAAAAATAAATTTTAATTGTAAAATTGCAAAATTTGTTGCAATATTATATTCACTATTGGGAGGTAATCAATATGGCAAAAGAAAATTTAAATCCATTTGAAAATGCGCAAAAACAAGTTAAAACAGCTTGTGACAAATTAGGTATGGAACCAGCAGTATATGAGTTATTAAAAGAACCTCAAAGAGTAATTGAAGTTTCAATTCCAGTTAAAATGGACGACGGCTCAGTAAAGGTTTTCAAAGGTTATAGATCTCAACATAATGATGCAGTAGGTCCAACAAAAGGTGGAGTAAGATTCCATCCAAATGTTTCTTTAGATGAAGTGAAAGCGTTATCAATCTGGATGACATTTAAATGTTCAGTAACAGGAATTCCATATGGTGGTGGAAAAGGTGGAATCATAGTTGATCCAAAAACTTTATCTAAAGGAGAACTTGAAAGATTAAGTAGAGGATACATAGACGGTATTCACAAATTAATAGGTGAAAAAGTGGATGTTCCAGCTCCAGATGTAAACACAAATGGTCAAATAATGGCTTGGATGGTAGACGAATATAATAAATTAGTAGGAACAAGTGCTATAGGTGTTATAACTGGTAAACCAGTTGAATTTGGTGGTTCTTTAGGAAGAAATGCAGCTACTGGATTTGGTGTTGCTGTAACAGCAAGAGAAGCCGCTGCTAAATTAGGAATAGATCTTAAAAAAGCTAAATTAGCTATCCAAGGTATAGGTAATGTTGGAAGTCATACAGTATTAAACTGTGAAAAATTAGGTGGAACAGTTGTAGCTTTAGCTGAATGGTGCAAAGAAGAAGGAACTTATGCTATATACAACGAAAATGGTTTAGATGGAAAAGCTATGATAGAATACGTTAAAGAAAACGGAAATCTATTAGGCTTCCCAGGAGCTAAGAAAATATCTTTAGATGAGTTCTGGGCATTAAGTGTAGATATATTAATCCCAGCAGCACTTGAAAATGCTATAACTAAAGACAATGCTCCATCAATTAATGCTAAACTTGTTTGTGAAGCTGCAAATGGTCCTATAACTCCAGATGCAGATGTTATATTAAAAGAAAAAGGAATAACAGTTACTCCAGATATATTAACTAATGCTGGTGGTGTTACTGTTTCTTACTTCGAATGGGTACAAAACCTATACGGATATTATTGGACAGAAGAAGAAGTAGAAAGAAAAGAAGAAGAAGCTATGGTAAAAGCTTTCAATTCATTATGGGCTATAAAAGAAGAATACAATGTTACAATGAGAGAATCTGCTTACATGCATTCAATCAAAAAAGTAGCAGGAGCTATGAAATTAAGAGGTTGGTATTAATCTTAATCTTAAATATACAAAAAGAGGTTTGATAATTCAAACCTCTTTTTTCGTTTTTAGTATATTTTTATAAATTTTAATTTAAAAAATACTTAAATATTTATTCTTAAATATACAAATTATAATACTATATGTCAAATAAATTTACTATAAAAATAAAGTAAAGCTTAATTTATAATTGTAAAGTTATCCATGAAATAAATACTTTTTTATTATAAAATATATATTTATAGTAATGAATTTATTATATAATAAGTATTAGAAAATAAAACTTAGAGGTGATAAGGTGTCAAAAATTATAGTAATAGGTGGTGGCCCTGCTGGTATGATGGCAGCCATTAAAGCAGCAGAAAAACATGATGTTATATTAATAGAAAGAAATGAAAAGGTAGGTAAAAAGTTATATATAACTGGAAAAGGTAGATGTAATGTAACAAGTTCTAAAGATATAAGCGAATTTTTTGATTATATTCCAACTAATCCTTATTTTTTATATAGTCCTTTATATACTTTTACAAATGAAGATACTATTAAATTTTTTAATGATAGAAATATTAAATTAAAAGTAGAAAGAGGAGATAGAGTATTTCCTTCTTCAGATAAATCTTCAGATATAATATATGCTTTAGAAAAAGAACTTATAAAAAGAAATGTAAACATATTACTTAATAAAAGAATAACAAAAATTCACAAAGAAGATTCATGTATAAAATATGTGGAAACAGAAAAAGGAGAAAAAATAAAGGGAGATTATTTTATATTATGTACTGGTGGGGTATCCTATCCTCAAACAGGTTCTGAAGGTGATGGACATAAAATAGCCGAAAAATTAGGCCATAATATAAAAAAATTAAAACCATCTTTAGTTCCCCTAGAGACAAAAGAAGGGTGGGTAAAAGACTTACAAGGACTGGCATTAAAAAATGTAGAAATAAGAATTATAGATTCTAAAAATAAGGCATTATATAAAAATTTTGGAGAAATGTTGTTTACTCATTTTGGCATATCAGGTCCTATTATACTTACAGCTAGTAGTGTAATAGATAGAGATAATTTAAAAGTTTTCATAAATTTAAAACCTGCTCTCTCATCTAATGATCTGGATGAGAGAATACAAAAGGATTTTAAAAAGTATTGTAATAAAGATTTTAGTAACTCTCTAAATGATTTATTACCTAAAAGACTTATAGATATTATAATAAACTTAAGTAAAATAGATCCGAACAAAAAAGTAAACTCTATTACAAAAGAAGAAAGAAAAAATTTAGTACATTTGCTACAAAATTTACCATTAACTATAAAAGGAAAAAGATCTATAAAAGAAGCTATAGTAACCTCTGGAGGTGTTGATGTGCTAAATATAGACCCATCTACTATGAAATCTAAAATAATAAATAATTTATATTTTGCAGGAGAATTAATAGACGTAGACGCCTTTACTGGTGGATTTAATATACAAATAGCTCTATCTACAGGTTATTTGGCTGGTTTAAAGGTAGGTGAAGATTAATGCAGTCTATAAGAGGGGCAATAACTATAGAAAAAAATGAAGTAAAATATATTAAAGAAGCTTCAATAAAACTTTTTTCAGAAATATTAATAAGAAACAATTTAAATATAGATGATATAGTATCTATATTTATATCCTGTACAAAGGATATAGATATAGACTATCCAGGGAAATATATTAGAGAGGATTTTAACTTAAAAAATGTAGCTATAATGCATTTTAATGAAATGTATGTTGAAGGTTCTATGCCTTTATGCATAAGAATTTTAATTCTAATAGACAAAAAAAATAAAAATATTGAAGAAAATATAGAGTATGTTTATCTTGGCAGAGCAAAGACTCTTAGAAAAGATTTGTTTTCACCAAATTAAAGGAATTTTTATAGATTTTATAGAATATAAAATTATATAGTGTTAATTATAAAATGCATTAAGGAAAGGCGGAATAATGTTGAATATATCTATAGCCATAGATGGCCCTGCAGGAGCAGGGAAAAGCACCATAGCAAAAATTATTGGAAAGAAATTAAATTTAATGTACATAAATACAGGTTCTATGTATAGAGCAGTAACCCTTATGGCCTTAGAAAATAATATAGAACCCTCTGATATAGAAAGCCTTAAAACTTTAATTAATTCCATGGATATAAGTTTTAATGGTAATAATATAATTGTTAATGGAAAAGATTTAGAAGAGGCTATAAGAATGCCTATAATAAATAATAATGTATCTAAATACGCAGCAGTAGAAGAAGTAAGAGAGCTTTTAGTTTCCATGCAACAAAATATAAGCAAAAAATATAATGTGATAATGGACGGGCGAGACATAGGTACAGTAGTTCTTAAAGATGCTCCTTACAAATTTTTTATTACAGCTAGTGCGGAAATTAGAGCAAAAAGAAGATTAAAAGAATTAAAAGAAAAGCATATAAATATTGATTTTGAGGATGTACTAAAGGAAATTAAAGAAAGAGATTATATAGACAGCACTAGAAAAATTAATCCTCTAAAGCAAAGTGAAGATGCTATTTTGATAGATACTTCTAATTTTACTATAGAAGAAGTAGTTGATAAAATATGTACCATAATAAAAAGAGATTAAAAAACAATTATTAATCCTATGAAAAAACAATATTAAAAACATTAAAGTTAGGAGAATAAAAGATGAATGTAATTTTAGCAGATAAAGCAGGGTTTTGCTTTGGTGTTAAAAGAGCTTTAGATACAACAATAAATACCAAAGAAAATTTAAAAGGTAAAATTTATACTTTAGGGCCTTTGATACATAATAATGATGTGGTTAATCTTTTAAAAGACAAAGGTATAGAACCTATAAGTATAGGGGACGTAGATAAACTTAACAAAGATGATACTATTATTATAAGATCACATGGAGTACCACTTCAAACTATAAACTATTTAAAAGACAAAGGGTTAAATGTTATAAATACAACCTGCCCTCATGTGGCTAATATACAAATTAAAGCTAAAAAATATTATGAAGAAGGTTACAAAATAGTAATAGTTGGAGATGAAAATCATCCAGAGGTTATTGGGATAAATGGTTGGTGTAATAATTCTGCTATTATCTCAAAGGATGGTTCCAATATAAATAACTTAGATAAAAAAGTTTGTGTATTGTGCCAAACTACAGAAAAACAAGAAAATTGGGAAAAAGTCCTTAATATATTAATTAAAAAATCTAGAGAGATATTAGCTTTCAATACTATATGTAATGCAACACAAGTGCGCCAACAAGCTGCAAAAAAATTATCTGAAAAAGTAGATAGTATGGTAGTTATAGGTGGTAAAAACAGTTCTAATACTACTAAGCTTTATGAAATATGTAAAAATAATTGCAAAAATACAATACATGTTGAAAATGCAAAGGAAATACCTGAGCACATATATATAAACTCAAATATTATAGGTGTTACCGCCGGAGCATCTACACCAGATTGGATTATAAAGGAGGCTGTTAATAAAATGAATAATAATGATAATATAATAGAAGTATCAAAAAATGAAATGCTTGAATATATGAATGAAAAAGAGCAACAAATAGTAGTTGGGAAAGTAGTAAAAGGAACTATCGTTTCTTTAAATGAAGATGAATTATTTGTTGATTTAAATTATAAATCTGAAGGTATTATACCTAAGGAAGAAGTAACTTTAAATGAAGAAGCTATATTAAAAGAGGCATTTAAAGTAGGGGATGAAATAGAAGCTAAAATAGTTAGAATAAAAAATGAAGATGGATATGTAGTATTATCTTTAAAAGAATTGGATCGTGAAAAAGCGTTAAAAAATTTAAAAGAAATCTTTGAAAATAAACAAACTATAAAGGTTATTGTAAAAGATGCCGTTGATGCTGGATTAATATGTATATATAATGGTGTTAGAGTATTTATTCCTGCTTCTCATATAGAACTTTCTCACGTAGATAACTTAGAAAAATATAAAGGATCAGAATTAGAAGTTAATATTATTGAATTTATAAAAGATAGATATAAAACTAAAATAGTAGGTTCAAGAAGAGAGATATTAAAAACTATTAGAGATGAACATATAGAAGAAACCTGGACCTCTTTAGAAAAAGATACAATAGTAGAAGGAGAAGTAAAAAGATTTACAAATTTCGGGGCTTTTGTAGAAATTAACGGAGTAGATGGGTTATTACATGTTTCCGAAATATCCTGGGGAAGGGTAGAAAAACCAGAAGATGCATTAAAAATTGGAGATAAAATAAAAGTATATATTTTAGATATTGATAAGGAAAATAAAAAACTAGCTTTAAGCATAAAAAAATTAATAGAAGATCCTTGGAAAAGTGTAGAGATAAAATATCCAATAGGAAATATAGTATTAGGAAAAGTAGTTAGATTTGCAAGCTTTGGCGCATTTGTAGAATTGGAACCAGGTGTAGATGGTCTAGTGCATATATCAAAAATAAGTAATAAAAGAATAGATAAACCAGAAGAAGAGTTAACTTTAGGAAAAGAAGTTAAAGCTAAAATACTAGAAGTCAATTCAGCTGAAAAAAGAATTGCATTAAGCATAAAAGACGTTGAAGAATTTTAATATTATTTAGAAATTTATTTTTAAAATCAATATTATTTTAAATGTATAAAATATATGTATTAGATGAAAATATTAATACATATATTTTATTTTTTTATAATTTTAAATTAGTATATAATTAACTCCTTTAAACAAATAAATTTACTTGTTATTGATTTAGTAAAGGTGGTAATAATCTATGAATGTACTTGGGCGTCATATTTTAGCAGAAATATATGGATGCAAAGCCAACTTATTAAATGATAAACATTATATAGAAAATTTAATAGTAGAATCAGCGCTAAAATCTGGTGCTGAAATAAGGGAAGTAATTTTTCATAAAATAAACTTTATTAGTTCTTGATTTAAATTTTCTACCTATGGTTTTAAATAGGCTTTATATTTTTTAGTAATATTCCCTATATCTATTAATATAATTTAATAGATATACTAAGGGAGGAATCTAGATGGGGAATAGAAGAGTTATTAATTATGATGAAAGCAACATTACTAAAAAAGAAAGACAAATGATTAATAAAGTACTAAGCAAATACAACTTTAATGTTATAGATTTTTCTAAAGTAAGAAGTGTATATAAAGTTGAAACCACAACAGGAAATAAATGTTTAAAGAGAACTAGACACGGGAAATACAAAATAAGGAATGGGTTTATATTTGTAGAAGAATTAAAAAGTGTAGGATTTAACAATGTAGCCTCCTATTATAAAAGTAAAGATAATAGAAATTATATAAAATATAAAAAATGGGTATTTTATGCTACAGAATGGATAGATGGTGATGAATGCGATCTAAATGATATAGTAGAAGCAGAAAATTGTGCCAAAACTTTAGCTCAGTTTCATAAAGCTACCCAAAAAATTGATATAAATAGACTAGAAGTTAAAAGTCATCTTAAAAAATGGCCTAAGAGATTTAATAAAAGAATATCTGATATGGATAGATTTAAAAATAATATAGAAAATAAAAAAATTAAAAATGAATTTGATATTACTTACAAGGATTATATAGATAGTTTTTATGAAAGGGCTATGGTAGCACTTTCCTTTTTAAATAAATCAGACTATTATAAATTATCTAAGGAAGCTGAAAAAAATAAAAGTCTATGTCATCATAGTTTTTATTATCAAAATATAATTAAAAAGGGCAAAGAATACTATATAATAGATTTAGACAGCATAATAATAGATTTACAAGTAAATGATTTAGGAAAGTATATACAAAGACTTATGACTAAAAAAAGCTATCAATGGGATTTTGAAAAGGCCAAAAGAATAATAGAAGCTTATAGCTCTGAAAATAAACTTACTAAACAAGATCTAGAAGTTATGGCATCTTTAATTATATTTCCTCATAAGTTCTGGAAATTAGGGAAAAAACGATATATAAAGCATAAACATTGGCCAGAAACTAGATATATGAAAAAACTAAATAAAATTATAAAATACGATGCTATGCAAAGAGAATTTCTAGAAAGTTATTTGAAATATCTAGAGCAATATGAGTAATATAGTATAAATTGACTTAAATTTCATTAAGATTTATACTATATAAGTAACTATAATAATTAACAAAGAGGCTGATTATGTTTAAATGTATTAATTTAAATAAGGATAATATTATAAAATTCAAAGAATTAAACAAAAACAGTAAAAATTTCAATCTTTTAAATGAAGATTTTTTTATTTTATATAATAACTGTAGTTTTATACAAAGATTATTTTTAAAAAAAAGAGTAAAATTGCTATATAAAAGGGAAGAATGCATTGGATATATATGGACAAATACTACTATAAAAAACATATGTCATATAAATGCCTTAAACATTATAAAAACAGATAATCTAAAGGAAATATCTACTTATCTTATAAAATCTATAGGTGAGAATTTAATTATAGAATATGATTGTGAACATAACGGTTATAACTATAATATATTAGAGGCTATAGGCTTTAAAAAGGGTAGGGGAGTTCTAGAATTATATTTAGATCTGGAAAAGTTTAATGATTATATAAAAATCTCTGAACATATTAATTTTGAAAATCCTATAATAAACAAACATGAAAAAATAAGATGTTATATACAAAATGAAGTTTTTAAAAGCAATAATAGAGTTCCCCTAACTAAAGAAGATATATATTTTGATGAATCTCAAGATTATTATGTTAAAGATGTATCCTTTTTTATAAAGAAGAATGATGAATATATAGGATATGGCCAAGTTATATTAGAAAATAATATACCTTTTATTGTGAATTTCGGGATACTTCCAAATTTTAGGGAAGAGGGCTATGGAAAAGTACTTTTAAATCATATTTTAAATAAATTAAAAATTAAAGGTTTTAAAAAGGTAATGATAAGGGTAAGTTCTGAAAATGAAATAGCATTAAATCTTTATAAATCTCTAGGTTTTTTATTATATAAAGAAAAGCATGTATTTATAATAAATACTTCAAATAAAAAATAACCCCGAAGGGGTTATTTTTTATTTGCTATTATATTTTTCTATAGCTAATTTTAATATTTCCATAGCTTCTTTTAAATCTTCGCCCTTTAAGCAATAGGAAAGTCTTATTTCATCTTCTCCTAAACCTTCACTTGCATAGAATCCAGCTGCTGGAGCTACCATAACAGTTTTATTATTGTGACTGAATTCAGTTAACATCCATTTAGTAAACTCTTCTGCGTTATCTACAGGAAGTTTAGCTACTATGTAAAAAGCTCCTGTTGGTTTTTCGCATACAACTCCAGGAATATTTTTTAATCCTTCAAACATTATATTACGTCTGTTTTCATATTCAGCTTTTACTTCTGTAAAATAACTTTCTGGAGTATTTATTAAGTTAGCTGCTCCTATTTGTTCTACTGTGGGAACGCATAATCTTGATTGACATAATTTTAGTATTTGATGTATAAGTTCTTTGTTTTTAGAAGCTATAAGTCCTATTCTAGCTCCACAAGCACTATAACGTTTAGATATACTATCTATTACTATAACTCTGTCTTGTACATCTTCTAAGTACATAGCTGATGTATATTTTAATCCATCATATACAAATTCTCTATAAACTTCATCTGCAATTAAGAATAAATCGTTTTCTTTAGCAATATCTGCAAGCATTCTTAATTCTTCATAAGTATAAACAACACCAGTTGGATTTCCTGGATTTGAAACTAATATAGCTCTTGTTTTATCAGATATTTTGCTTACTATTTCTTCTTTTTTTGGAAGATGGAATCCTTCCTCTGCTTTTGTTAAGAAAGGAACTACATTAACGCCAGCTGATTCAGCAAAACCGTTATAGTTTGTATAGAATGGTTCTGGAATTATAATTTCATCCCCAACATCACATAAAGCCATTAATGCAAATTGGATAGCTTCACTTCCACCATTTGTTACTAGTAATTCATCTTTTTCAAAATTTATATTCCATTCTTTATAATATTTTATAAAGCTTTCTAATAAAGGATCCATACCTTTAGAGTCAGAATATTTTAATACAGGTTCTTCATAAGATTTTACACCTTCAGTGAAACATTCTGGAGTTTTAATATCTGGTTGTCCTATGTTCAAATGGAAAACATGGATACCTTTATTTTTAGCTTCAGTTGCATAAGGTGCAAGCTTTCTTATTGGTGAAAATTGCATGTCAGATATTCTTTTTGAAAATTTCATTGTTTTTACCCCCCATTAATAAATGTTTAAAATTTAATAAATATATTTAAAATTTAATAAAATATATTTTCTCTTGGAACATAACTTGATTTTAAGTTAATTAAAGTATTTTCTGTTACTATCTTATTGTAGTAACTTCTATCTATAATGCATTCATATTTTAATTTATCATTATATGAATAATCCTGTTCTTCTAAAACCTTTACATCATACACATAAATCATCTCCTTCTAGTTTTATTTTAACCTAAAAGGAGATAATTTATTTTATTTAAATAGATTCTACTAAAATAACTTAATGTTATTTATAATATTTATCTAAAACTTTACCTAGTCTTTTTACACCTTCAACTATTTTTTCATCACTCATGCAAGAATAGTTTAATCTAAAGTAGTTTTCATGTCCTCCGTTAGGGAAGAAAGAACCACCAGGTACATAAGCAACATTTTCAGCTAAAGCATCTTTCATTAATTCTTTAGCATCTAAATCTTCTCTTAATTCAACCCATGTAAATAATCCTCCAACAGGATGAGTATATTTTACGCCTGCTGGGAAGTATTTTTTCATACTATCTAGCATTAAATCTCTACGTTTCTCATAAACTTTTTTAATTTTTTCAATATGTTCATTTAAATCATATTTTTGCATGAATAAAGCTGTTGCTCTTTGATCTAATGTACCAGCCTGTAAATCAACACCTTGTTTTACAATTATATATTTATCTAATATTTCAGGTTCAGCACAAACCCATGCAAGTCTTAATCCAGGACAGAAATTTTTAGAGAAAGTTCCAAGATAAATAACCCATCCTTCTTTATCAAAACTCTTTATAGATGGATGTCTTTCTCCTTCATAAATAAGATCTCCATATGGATTATCTTCTATTACAGGTATTTCATATTCTGCAGCTAATTCTGCTATTCTCTTTCTTCTATCATCTGGCATAGTTCTCCCAGTAGGATTTTGGAAATCAGGGATTGTATATATCATTTTAACTTTGCCTTTATTTTCTGCTAAAGCTTTTTCCAATTCTTCTATAATCATTCCATTATCGTCCATAGGTATTTCAACAAATTTAGGTCTATAGGATTTAAACGCATTTATAGCACCTAAATAACTAGGACTTTCGCAAACAACTATATCTCCTTCATTTAAGAAAATTTTAGCTGAAAATTCTATACCTTGTTGGGAACCATTAGTTATAGCAATGTTTTCATAAGAAACGTTTACACCAGCTGGTTTCATTCTTTCATTAGCTATGATTTCTCTTAATGGTTTGTAACCTTCAGTAGAGCTATATTGTAATGCTGCTCTTCCTTGAGTATCTAATACTTCTTGCATTATACCTTTCATCTCTTCTACAGGGAATAATTCTGGTGCTGGTAATCCTCCTGCAAAGGAAATTATCTCTGGCATTTCAGTTAATTTTAATAGTTCTCTTATCTCTGATGCTTTTAATCCTGATGCTCTTTCTGAAAAACGTATATTCATTAGCAAATCCCTCCAAAAATATAATAGGTTAATCAATACCTTTATAGATATATCTATTCTACAAACACTTATTATATCCTTCTTTTCAATATATAAAAAATTAAAAAAATTTTTAAAAAAACCCATTGATGTTAAAGTTTTATCATATTTCCTCATCATATTTTGTCTTAATTTGTCATTAAACAACACTTAATGATTCTTTTATCATTTATAATGTAGCGAATTTTAATCTAAATATATTTTATAATAAATATTTTTTTGATTTTTTATAATATATTATAAAGTTAAATAATTTATTAATTCCAAAAAAAATTTTAGATGTTATAAATTTATCATATAATTTGAATTATTATTACAACAAATTTAATTTATATAACTTTCTTTATATTATGTAGTATCGCATTAGAAATTATTAATAAAATATAGTATAATATATAAGTCAAATTTTTTAAATTTATGAGGTGAATAAATAGTGAATGAAATATTAAATACAAAAGATATAAATATTATAGGAAAATTTTTCATAGAAACCTGGGGTTGACCGTATGTAGAAAATAGGAAGATTAAAGAAAGGGGGATATAGTGGATAGTTAACATTTATATACAAATTTTATAACTAATCCATTCTTAAATTTTACATTTAAAATTTTTTTATCTTTTATTATTATTTTATCAATTATTGTTTTTACAAAGTCTTTTAATCGTTCTCTTCCAACTGCTAATACTAACTTCTTATAATTTATATCATGCATATTTAACAATTCTTTTGAAAGCATAAAATTAGATACTTCTTTCATTAAATTTAACTCTGATACATCACCACAAGTATCAAAGCCTTTAAGTTTATTATTTAATTCTTGAAGCTTTTCATTTATTTTTTTCTTTTTAATCATATAATCTTTTTCACTCATAGCTTCATCATCAAAAAGATACAAATCTTCTAATCTTTGCATGGCTCTTTCAAATTTAACCTTTTCCTTTTTTATAATTTCTAATTCAATTGAATTGCTTTTAACATTTATATTTTTAGTTTTTAATATATTCTTAGGATAAGATATTCCTTGTATAGTTTCTATGTTATCAATTCCAATAATATCTTTGAAAAATTTGCCTTTAAGCAAGCTATTTTCAAAAGATTGAGTATCTAATTTGTTTACTTTGTTTTGTGTTGTTAAAATATTAGATACAAAATTAAATACAAACGTACCTATATAGTTGTCACTAATAGTTTTTTGTGAACATCCTAAGTGATTATATCTACCACTACAAACATATATGGAAGGTATGAATCCATCTATGTTTGGTTTATCTTGCTTGGAATATAAATTATTATGGCATTCATCACATTCCAACAATCCCGCAAATACATGAACTTTTCCGTTGGCTCTGAATCCTGCTGCATTATTTCTTTGAGCGTTTGTATCCATAATTTCATTGCATTGATTCCATAGTTCTTTAGTTATGATTCCTGGATGATTATCTTCTATTAAAACCCATTCATTTTCGTTTTTCACTTTCCCACGTCCTGGCTCTCTATAATTGTATCTATATGTACCTTTATAGAATGGATTTCTAATTATATCACTTACTGTTTTGGTGGTCCAACTTCCACCCCGTTTTGTTTTTATGTTATTTGAATTTAATAACCCTCTTACTGCTGTAGTAGATTTAGTTTTTAAATATGTATTATAAATTAATTCTATGGTATTTTTTTCTTTTTGGTCTATTATAGGAAATTTTCTAACTTTATCCCATGCATAGCCAAGGGGTATTGGAGCTCCGTTCCAAAGCCCTTTAGTTGCTCTATCCAACATTACTGCAGTAACTCTTTCACCAGTTAATTTTCTTTCAAGTTCTGCGAAAACTAATATAATCTTCAACATAGCTTCACCCATGGCGGAAGATGTATCGAATTGCTCATTTTTAGATACAAACGTACAATTATATTTTTTTAACTCTTCATACATATCGCAAAAATCTAATAGATTTCTACTTATTCGATCTATTTTCCAAACTAAAAGATGAGAAAATTCATTTTTTCTAATTTTAGACATCATATTTTGGAAATTAGGTCTATCTGTATTTTTAGCAGAATAGCCAGCATCTTCAAATAATTCATATTTATTTGTATTAAGAACATATTTACTATAGTTAATAAGATCTTGCCTCTGTAATGGCAATGAATCTTTGTCTATTTGATGATGAGTAGAAACACGTACATAAATAGCAACTTTATTATTCATAAAAAACTCCTTTAAATCTTATGTTATTTATCTTCATTTCTTTTCTTTAGCAAATATTCAATATCTGTTTTTAACGCAACTATTAACAATTCTTCAAGAGTCCCCTCAGGGTAGTTACCGTTAAATAATTTTTCAACATCTTTTACCAAATTTAAATCCAATATTTGTTCAACTGCTTTTCTAACACATTTTAAATCTTCTCTAACATTTATATATTCACTGTTATCAATTCCATATATCCAGTACTCTTCTGGCATGGAACTTTCACAAACTAGTTTTTCTATAAAGTTTTTACTTGGGTTTCTTTTCCCGTTTTCAATAATATTATAGTAACTCTCACTAACCTCGAGCTTTTCAGCAAATTCTCTCTTTGATAAGTTTTTACTTTCTCTATATTTCTTCAATCTTTCATTAAACATCTTTTAACCACCTTTCTTTTATACTATTATATCAAACTTTACATATTTGTAAAGTAGTAAAAGTATGTATAATTATATGGAAATCCGTGGTAATCAAAGATAATTATATTAAATAGCAGAATTTGAGAGTTAATTCATTTTAATGAAATAACACTTTAAAATTTGGGACTTAACAAATTAGAAAAGTTATATTACTATATTGTCAAGGAGGGAACGTAAAATGACACTTAAAGATTTGCGGATTGAAAGTGGCCTTAAAGCACGGAAGGTTGCTGAATATCTAGGTATAAGTAGAACACAATTATATAATTTAGAGCAGGGTAAATACAAATTAGACAAGCTCAAACTTGAAAAGTTATGCAAAGTTTATTGTAAAGACATAGAAGAACTTCTCTCAATAGCAAGCATAAAAGAAAAGGAGGTGAAAAACAATGACAGAAAATGAGAAAAAATTTAATGAACTTCTAGAGAAATTAAAGAAGAAAGGAACTATAAGAAATGAGTGAACATATGAAAAGAATTTGGCAAGTACTTAATGAGCGTTATGGAATTTATACCATGAAGCAATTGAAGGAAGAAATGGCAAAAACAGAATTAGATATAGGAATCTTTACTATGCCATTTACCATAAATAGCAGTGGAGAAAATCAACCGTAAGAGAAGGAGGTGTAAAAAAGTGACTACAGTAGGACAAGCTATAACAGCAATATATAGCCTACTTGTAATTACAGCTCTTATAGTAACAGATTTAAAAGGAGATATTAAAAACAAAAATCAGGGATGGATAACAGTATTTTTAATACCAGTATTTATCTTGTTAATAAATATAGTTTGGGGGTAATGAAAATGATTGATATAGAGCAGCACTTAAATTTAGTGCATAGCATTGCTAGTAAGAGATACAAACAGTTTCGTCATAAATATTCTTATGATGATCTATTTCAAGAAGGGTGTTTAGGCCTTATGAAAGCTGTAAATAGATTTGATGATAATAAAGGCATAAAATTCAGCACATATGCTTACCCTTATGTGGATGGTCAAATTTTAATAATGGCGAGAGATGATAAATGGTATGGGAAAAACAGAAAAGAAAGATTTGAAAAAAGTGCTCCTTATAGCTTGGATTCAATTATAAAAGGAACTGAAAATGAAATAACTTATATAGATTCTATTGGAAATTATGATTTTAACTTTGAAAAGATAGAAGTAAGAATGTTAGTGGATATGTTACCAAATAAACTAAAAGATATTGTAAGTATGATATATATTGAAGGTTTTTCACAAACAGAAATTGCTAAAATAATTGGTTGTTCACAGGTTAGTATTAGTAGATTAAGAAAAGAAGCTTTGGAATATTTAAAATTTCAAGTAGATTATAGCATAAAAAAAGAGATGGCTTAAGCCACCAATAATTTAAATAAAAATACGTTACTTAAATTCTAAATCAGATTGGAGGATTTGTAAAGATGAAACAGGTTGTAATAGCACTATTAACAACAACTATAAATAGATACTCTGAGGTTCCTGGAAGCATAGTATCACAGAAATGCGTTATTAATGATTTAACTAATATTTTAGATTATATACAAGATATTCCGGAAGGAAATGAAGTTTTGAACATATTTCATGAGATAGTAATTGAAAATAAAGCTCTCAATAAAACAGTTAAAGATCTTGAAGAAAGTTGCCAGTATATGTGTGATGTTGAGAAAAATCAACTTAAAAAAATAGAGTTGCTTAAAGCTGAAAATGAAGATTTAAGAGCTAAGTTATTTAAAAAGGAGGAAATATAAATGGCCAAACAAATAATTTTAAATTCCTTAAAGCTTAAAAACTTTAAAGGAATAAAAGATTTAACTATAGATTTTTCAAATATAACTAATATATTTGGGGAAAATGCAACTGGTAAAACAACTATAAATGATGCTTTTACATGGTTGCTATTTGATAAGGATAGTAAAGATAGGACAAGCTTTGAAATTAAAACACTAGATAGTAACAATAATGTAATACATGGTTTAGAACATGAGGTAACAGGGGTTTTAAATGTAGATGGTAAAAACATAACACTTTCAAAAATATATAAAGAAAAATGGACTAAGAGGCGTGGTGAAGCAGAAAAGCAACTTACCGGACATGAAACTATTTATTCAATAGATGAAGTACCGGTTAAAAAGAAAGAGTACCAGGAATTTATAAACAATATTATACATGAAAACCTATTTAAGCTTATAACTAACCCTTTATATTTTAGCACTAATATGAAATGGCAGGATGGAAGAACAACTCTATTAGATATTATTGGAGATATTACAGATGAAAAAGTTGTTAATTATAAAAATGATTTAAAGCCATTATTAGAGCTTTTAGGAGATAAAGATATAGATACACTTAAGAAGAGTATACAAGCACGTAAAAGAAAATTAAATGATGAAATTAAAGCTATTCCGATAAGAATAGATGAAGCAAATAATTCTATAAAAGAAATTGATTTTGAAGCTTTAGAGTTTAGAAAAAGAGGTATAGTATCTGGAATAAAAAGTTTAGAAGAACAACTATTAGATAGTTCTAAAATGAGTGAAGAAGTTTTAAAAGAAAAGGATAAACTATATTCTTTAAAATCTAAATTAAAAGATATGGAATACAATGCAAGCATGGAATCTTATATGCCTAAGAGGGAACTTGAGAATGATCTTAATGATTCAAAAATAGATATAAGGAATTTAGAAAATACCATAAATAGTAGAATGATATCAAAACAACATTTTGAGAATGATATTAAAAGATACAAAGAACTTTGTAGTGAGGAAAGAAATAAATGGTTTAAAAAAAATGAGGAAGTGTTTGAGTTTGATGAAAATAATTGTATATGTCCTACGTGTAAAAGAGCTTTTAATACTGAAGATATAGAAAATAAAAAGCAAGAATTAGAAGAAAGTTTTAATTCTAATAAGGCTAAAACATTAAAGGAAATACAAGACAAAGGTAAGGCATATAAAAAATCATTAGAGCAGTACCAAGAGGGATTAAGATTAACTAATTCAGATATAGAAGAATTAAAAATAGAATTAAAAAAACTTAAAGCAGCAGAAAGTAAACTTCAAAAAGAAATAAATAATTTTAAACCAATAGATCCATTAATAAATAATTCAGATTACCAGGAATTAAAAATAGAAATAGCAGAGTTAGAGCAAAAATTACAGCAACCTAAGGAATTAAATAATGAAATTCAAGAACTTAAAGAAAGAAAAATTAAGTTAGAAATTGAACTTGAAGAAGTTAACAAAGACTTAGCATATAAAGAACAAAATGAAAAGCTTAAAAATAGAATACAAGAGCTTCAGGAACAAGAAAAGAAACTAGCACAACAAATAGCAGAGCTAGAAGGTCAAGAGTATCTTTGTGAAGAGTTTATAAAAACAAAAGTTGAATTATTGGAATCTTCAATTAATTCTAAGTTTAAATATGTAAGCTTTAAACTGTTTGATACCCAAGTAAATGGTGGCCTAAACGAAACATGTGAAGCATTGATAAATGGAGTACCTTTTAGTAATGCAAATACAGCTTCACAGATTAATGCAGGTCTAGATATTATAAATGCACTTTCAGAACATTACGGTGTACAAGCTCCTATATTCATAGATAACCGTGAGAGTGTAAATGACTTAATAGAGACTAATAGCCAGGTAATTAATTTATTAGTATCCAAAGATAAAGTTTTAAGAATAGAAAACAGCTTGGAAATATCAGAAGAAGATAGAGAATATTTTAATAAAAAATTAGAAGAAATTAAAAACAATATAAATGATTATTCTAATGGCTACATTGTAGAAGATATATTCCCAGATGCAGAATTTATAAGAGAAGAAATAGGTGAACAATCAAGATGGAGTATTCAAAAGACAGCATTTTACGAATATAAAGGAATGTATTTGGCAGTAGATTGGAATGACCCAGCAACAGAAATGCAAGAGGGACAAGATACTGATTGTAGAGTATTTGAAGTGAAGCCAACTAAGAAAGAAATGATTCAATTTATATATAAATAATTAGATGGAGGTAATGTAAAATGGCAGATAAAAATACAACAGCTATAACACTAGCAAAGGAAGAAGCTTTAAATCAAGTAACAGCTAAAATATCAGATTTGAAAAAGAATAATGAAATAGTATTTCCTAAAAATTATTCAGTAGCTAATGCAGTTAACAGTGCATGGTTAATGCTTCAAGATGTCCATGATAAAAATAAAAAACCTGCTTTAGAAGTGTGTACTAAAAATTCAATAATTGGTTCTTTGTATGATATGTGCTTACAAGGATTAACACCAGCTAAAAAACAATGTTACTTTGTGGTTTATGGAAATCAATTGCAGTTAATGAGAAGTTATATGGGAACTGTAGCAGTTACTAAAAGACTTAAAGAAGTTAAAGATGTAAAAGCTTATTGCATTTATGAAGGTGATGATTTCGAACAGAAATATAATGTTGATACTGCAACTCTTGAAATAACTAAGTTTAATCCTAAATTTGAAAATATTGATATAAATAAAATCAAAGGAGCCTTTGCTGTAGTATTAGGAGAAAGCGGACCACTTCATACAGAAGTTATGAATATAAATCAAATAGAAAAAGCATGGGCACAAAGATATGGAAAGGCTAAAAGTGATACACATATAAATTTTGCAGAAGAAATGGCAAAGAAAACTGTGATAAATAGAGCCTGCAAGATGTTTGCTAATACATCAGATGATAGTGATTTATTGATTGAAGCCTTTAATAATACTGATAAAACTTATGATGAAAAAGACATGGTTAGTAATGTTGAATATGAGGTTAAAGAAGAGATAAAAGAAAAAGCAAATTCTAAACCTTTGAGTTTGAATCCACAAACAGAGGAACCTATGAAAGAAATAGAAGTAGTTGAAGCAGAAAAGGTTGAAGTTAAACAAGTAGAAGAAGAATCAAACCAAATGACTTTAGAAGGACCAGGATTTTAAAATGAAACTTAAAGTATTAGGGAGTGGTAGCAGTGGAAACTGCTACCTACTCCAAGGAGAAAAGGAAACTTTAATAATTGAATGTGGATTATCTTATAAAACAATTCTAAAAGGCTTAAATTTCAACTTAGGCAATGTGATAGGATGCTTGATAAGCCATGAGCATAAAGACCACAGCAAGGCAGTACAGGACTTAATTAAAAATGGAATAGATGTTTATAGTAGTAAGGGAACCTTTGAAGCCATAGGGGTAAAAGGACATAGAACAAATATTATTGAAAGTGAAAAAGTTTTTGAAATAGGTAAGTTTATAGTATTACCATTTAAAGTTCAACATGATGCCAATGAGCCGTTAGGGTTTTTTATTTATCACAAAGACATAGGAACACTCTTATTCATTACAGATAGTTACTATTGCCAGTATAGCTTTAATGGTGTGAACCATCTTCTTGTGGAATGTAATTACAGTAATGAGATTCTTAGAGAAAGAGAGTTCCCTAAGGCCTTAAAAAATAGAATAATTAAATCCCACTTTGAATTGGAGAATGTAAAAGAGTTTTTAAAGTCTACAGATCTAAAAGAAACTAAAGAAATAATGCTTATACATTTATCAGATGGAAATAGTAATGCAGCACAATTCCAAGAAGAAATAGAAAGGCTAACAGGTAAGCCTACTTACATTGCAGATAAAGGTTTAGAGATAGAATTGGAGGTATAACATGAAAGTTGAATTGAAAATGAATAGTGTTGATTTTGAAATATCAAGCTTTGATGATTTAAATTTAACTTTTTATGATTCAAATACACATAGCAAAGTAAAAATAGCGGTTCCAGAGCATATAGCTAAGAAATTTAAGGAAGAGTTAAATAAGAAACTATAGGAGAGATACTATGGCAGGAGAAGGCAAAGGCTGGATAAGTTTATATAGAAGTATACAAGATCATTGGTTGTGGCAAGAGAAGCCTTTTAGTAAAGGACAGGCATGGTTAGACCTTCTCTTGTCAGCTAACCATAAAGAAAATAAGTTTTTATTAGGAAATGAACTTTTGCAAGTTGAGCGAGGCAGTTTCATCACTTCTGAACTTAAATTAATGGAGAAATGGGGATGGAGTAAAAGCAAAGTAAGAAACTTTTTAGATTTACTCAAAGATGACAACATGATAATAAAAGTTAGTGATAAAAAAAAGACCACTATAACCATAGTGAATTACGAGCTTTACCAAGAATTAAGAACCACAGAAGAACTACAAAAAGACCATGCAAGAACCACAAAAGAACCATGCAAAGACACAAACAATAATGATAATAATGTTAATAATGATAATAAGTATATAAATAATAAAGAAGAAGTAAATCCAATGGAAGTATATCAAAACAATATATACCCTATGCCAGGAGTAATAGAAATAGAAGGTATAAATAGTTGGAGCAATAATTTAGGAAATGAACTTGTTATATATGCGATAAATATAGCAGCTAAATCAAATGTTAGAAAGTGGAACTTTATAGAAAAGATTCTTATAGATTGGGATAAAAATGGAATAAAAACTTTAGTCCAGGCAAAAGCATATTCTGAAAACAGAAAAAAGAAAGGAGGACAAAAGCAAAATGGATACAGTAGCCCAAATACTGATGAACAACAACGACTTACAGCCGAAGGTATTGGAATATAGAATAAAAACTTGTGACAATTGTGGTGAACCAGTAGAAAAAATAATTAATTTGCTAGGTAAAGAAAGAATTGTTCCTATAATGTGTTCATGTAAAAAAGAAAAATATGAAGTTAAAAGAATTGAAGAAGAAAA
The DNA here is from genome assembly GCF_001889325.1 of Clostridium sporogenes. Lineage (NCBI taxonomy): Bacteria > Bacillati > Bacillota > Clostridia > Eubacteriales > Clostridiaceae > Clostridium > Clostridium sporogenes. The sequence continues at coordinate 259,652 of NZ_CP013243.1, forward strand.
TAAAGAAAAGCAATTAAGATTAAAAAAGATTATTAAAAATAGTTTAATAGATGAAAAATTTAAGAATAGCAGGTTTAACAACTGGGATTTTAGTAAAGGCATAAAGAAAATGTATAATATAGGCTTTAAATATGCAGCAAAATTTTCTGAAATGAAAAAAGAATCGGTAGGGTTATTAATTTATGGTGATCCTGGTAATGGTAAAACTCATACAACAGCATGCATAGCAAATGAACTAATAGATAAAATGATTCCTGTTATATGTGTAAATATAGATGGTTTACTAAATAGGATCAAAGAAACATATAACACATGGGGCAAAGAAGGGGAAGAAACTATATTAAAGAGTTTAAGTAATGCAGACTTATTAATTATAGATGATTTAGGAACAGAGCAAGATACAGATTGGGCTAAAAGTAAAATATATAACATTTTAGATAGTAGATACAGAAATGGATTACCACTTATAGTTACAACAAATTTACCTCTTGCAGAACTTGAAAATAGATATGAAAAAAGAACTTATGATAGGCTCTTAGAAATGTGTACTCCAGTATTTAATGATGGAAAAAGTATAAGAGTAGAAAAGGCTAAAGAGAAAACACAAATATTAAAAGAATTATTAGGTTAGGGAGCTTTGGCTCCAGGAAGGAGAATGAAAAATGAAATCAACTGGAATTGTAAGAAAAGTAGACGAGTTAGGAAGGATAGTAATACCTAAAGAATTAAGAAGAACTTTAAATTTAGAGGAAGGTGATGGACTAGAAATTTACACAGAAGGAGAGCAAATAATTCTAAAGAAGTACGAGCCATCTTGTATATTCTGTGGAGAAGCTAAAGAGGTTATAAACTTTAAAGGTAAAAATATTTGTAAAATCTGTTTAAAGGAGTTGGGGAAATAGTGAATTTAAGAGAACTTTTAAAGAAACAGGAAGAACTTGATGGAATAATTTTAGAAAGAGCAGGCATAAAGAAGTATCCATATGAAAGTATGAAACTAGCTTTATTAGTTGAACTTGGAGAGTTAGCAAATGAAGTACAGAGTTTTAAGCATTGGAAACAACATAAGGAGATAAATAGAGAAAAGGTACTAGAGGAATTTGCAGACTGTTTACATTTGGCTCTTAGTTTAGAAAATCAGTTAAATCAGACATCGGATGATATATTAGATAATACAAAATCTATGCATAGTATAAAAAGAGACAATAAAGAAATTAATGAAGCATTTTTATTAGTATATAAATTTGTATTACAAGGGTACTCAATATTGTTATCAATAATAGGATTGGGATTGAGTTTGGGAATAACATTAGAAGAAATGGAGCGCTCTTATCTGGAAAAGTATGAGACAAACATTAAAAGGCAACAAGAAGGTTATTAACTAAATATTGAAAAGAAGGTTTTAATTATGAATGTAAGAGCAGTATTACCCATAATGAAAAAATATGAGAAGTGCCCTAGATGTGGAAACAATAAGATCGGTAATGGTGAGGGCGGAATAATAATCGAAGATGATACTTATACAAGAACTTGTAAATGTGGATTTAAAATAAAAATAAATGAAGATGGAAAAGAAATTAGATAATAAAATCAATATATCTTAAGTTAACTAAATACTATAGGTATAGGCTAACTATGGAGATGTTTATACCTATAGTGTATTACAATACTAAAACAGTAATACGAGGTGTTTTTTATGGAAATAAGTAAAGATGAGTTTGTAAAGAACATATTAAAAGCACAAGCAAAAAGAAGACGTAGGAGAGAACAGGAATATAAGGCAACAGTAATTGAAAGTATGAACAGGTGCAGAAAGAAGAGTGGCAAAAGGCATATTAGATTGGAGGGTCAAAGGTGAATAGGAGCAAATATGGAGCTAAGAAAATTGTTATAGATGGAATTACTTTTGATAGTAAGGATGAAGGTAGATATTATTTATACCTTAAAGAATTAAAGGCTAAAGATAAGATATTAAATTTTGAGCGACAACCTAAGTATGAGTTACAACCAAGCTTTAAAAAGTACGGAAAGGCACATAGAGCAATAACATATGCACCAGATTTTTTAATATATCATTTAGATGGTTCAGAGGAGCTTATAGATGTTAAAGGAACTGAAACCCAACAAGGAAATATGAGAAGAAAAATGTTTGATTATAAATATCCAGATTTAAAACTTACATGGATATCAAGGTCCTTAAAATATAGCTCAACTGGATGGATAGAATATGACGAGTTAAAGAAAATTAGAAAGGGGAATAAGAAATGCCAAAAATAAAAATACTTAATGAGCGTACAGGAGAAGTAAAGGAAATAGAATGCATAGGCTATAACTTACAATATGCAGAAGCTACAGGAGATGGAAAAATTCAAAAGATAAGAGCTTTAGGAAATGGGAAATATGATATTAAGCATTGGATTAAAAACGATATATATCAACCAATGGCCTTAAAAATTAAACAAAATCTTATGGGCCAGGTTCCAGAGTTAAGTCGTGTTAATGTGGAAAAGATTTTATTTATTGAGGACATAGATTATGTAGGAGATGAAATGAGTAAACCTGATGATGTTATGTGGATTAAGAAAGCGCCAAAACAAGTTACAGAGCTTACAGGATATAAATTTATTATAGAGAGTAGAGAATTTTGGATGTCTAGAATATCAAAAGAGCAAGTAGTAGCGCACATATATAGCTGCTTAAAACAGATAGATGGGGACAAGCTAATAGAACCAGACGTTAAAGGATGGAAAGAGGTAATAGGAAACTTAGGATTAGGATGGGAAACTACTTTAAGCCCAATACCTAACTTGTTAGAAGGATTTGAAGATGAAGATTTTAAAATGCTTAAAAAAGCAGACAAGCAATTAAAATTTAATCTGAAGGCAGCTAAATAGATCGGAGCTATATGCCCCTTAAAAGGAAGTTTAGAGGTGGTTGAATGAATAGACAACAGAGAAGGCAGCAAGAAAGAGATTTAAAGAAAAATTTAGGAACAATACAAGAATTAACCCCACAACAAACTAAGTTAATTAATATTGCAGCAACGGAAAAAGCTAAAGCAATGACTAAAAAATATATAGATAACTTTTCAGAAGTAGCAGATAGAGCGATAAGTGCGGTGCTAATCGATGAAGGATATACAACAGATGAAGTATATAAATTAGAACTAAAAATAACTGAATTAATGGAAGAGGACAATAGAAAAATTATTGAATTAGAAAGGGAGAATGTAGATATGGCCAAAATAGACAAAGAAGTTAAGGAATATATAGAAGAATTACTTAAGAAGGGAGTAAGTAAAAAACAAGCTATAGATGATTTAGTATTTAAGTTCCCTAAATTAAGCAAAAGTATGCTGTTAAATGTTTATACCAAAGTAAAAAAAGAAAAAGGATATACAGAAAATAGAGTATGTAGAGAAGATGTATATGAATATTTCACTGACCATTTAAAAAGTTGGAATGGTGAGGAAATGATTAAACATGCTATAAAAGAGTTCGGTTTTACAGAGAGCACAGCACAAACTTATTATTACAAATGGAAAAAAGAATTTATGAATAATAAGATTACTAAGGTAGAAAAAACAGATAAAAAGCAAACACGAGATTTACAAGAAGAATCTAAAAAAGTGCAAAGTAAGGAAGAGGTAAAAGTGGAAGGATTAAAAGTTTTAGAAGAAAAGGTAATAAAAACAGTTAAAGTTGAGGGGAAGAATGGCATATATACAGGTACAACAGGGGAAGGAATAGTGTTAACAAAAGATAATGTTACTATAAGTTTTGAAAATATAGAACAGCTAGAAAACTTTACAGAAGAGTACAAGCAAGTTTTTGAAATGGTTAAATAGGTATGGCCATGGTAATAGAAAGAAAGGAAACGGACTTTGATAGTCTGTTTCCCGAAGATGTAAATCAATATTATGATATAGCCAATAAGTTTTTAAACCTAAGTACTGAGGACCATTTAACCGCATTCCAAATAAGTAAAAAAGCGTGGGTCCTTTCAGATAGATGGGCAAATATAGCATCTAATGCTGGAAAGTTAGCATTAAAAGAAAAGTTTAATAAAACAGATTTAAAAGATTATTGTTATAGAAAATATAGGCAGATGCAGTATATACATGAATTCACAAGAATGTTATGGAACAAAGGAGAACAGGGACAAAGAGAAAAGAGAGTCGGAATATGAAATAAGTACGAAACAACTTTAAGGAGGAATATAATTATGAAGTATAAAATGACATTAGGTGATTTTGCTTGTGAAATGCTAAAACCATCTGAAATTAAATTTTGGATTGAGAATGAGATTGGGAAATATGATAACAAATCAGCAAGAGCAGAAGAATGGTGCGATAATGCGTCTGTTGGAAATGTGTATGATGATGATTTTATTCATATCGAAGTAACTGACTAAGTTGTGTAAACTAAACTTGGTATGTTCATTAGTAATAGATATAAAAAGTAATTAATTCGTAATACAAAAGTGCGACAAGAAGTCGCTAAATAATAGTGTTTCGTCAAAAGAAATTGTGCTAGTCACTAAGCATATTCCCGCTCAAAACTGCATTTTGAGTAATTGAAATGTGGGTTGCATGAGAGTTAAAGGTCTAATGCAGAATATAACCATAGTAGTCTACAGGGCTAGGGAAAGAATGAGAATGTATAAACGTAAGTTGAATCTTTGTAAGTTTCGTCATGCGAAGTTAAGCCAAAGGTGGTTGATAGGCTTATATTATAGGTTGGAAAGATTGCTTTTTTGTTCAATCGAGGAGTGACCCATATACCTATCGGAATATAGAAGGATACTTAACTCATTCATATCTATTATTAGTGGAACTTGGTAAGCCCTATATACTCCAATTAAGGTAGGACAATCGCAAGAAAGTCACAATGTATAGAGGGTAAGGGAGTGTAGAGAAAGCGAAAGCCAACAAGACGAAAGTCTAGGGAAATACATAACCCGTTGGATAGGAGTCCAAATTTGCTCTAATCCGAAAGGATGCAGACTTCTACATGGTCGTCAACACGAAAGAAAACGAAAAGTAACCAATTACAAAAGAGGAGTTTAGTTATGAAAACTATTAATAAACTTAATAAGTCGGCTACTTCTCCACATATCACAGAGTGGTACACACTTAACTGGAAGAAAATAAACAGATATGTGAAGAGATTACGCCAACGAATTTTTCGTGCCGAGCAGTTAGGTCAAAGAAGAAAGGTTAAGAAACTACAAAGACTAATGTTAAGAAGCAAGGCTAATTTGTTAATTTCAATCAAGAGAGTAACTCAAATCAACAAAGGGAAGCGTACAGCGGGAATTGATGGATTTAAAGCAACTACTGAGTGGGAGAAAATAGGATTATTTAACCTATTCAAAAGTTACAACATCAAGTATATTAAACCAAAACCTGCTAAAAGAACATATATCCCTAAGAAAAACGGTAAATTAAGACCTTTAGGAATACCAATAATTAAAGATAGGATATATCAAAATATTGTTAAGAATGCTCTCGAACCTCAATGGGAGAGTAAATTTGAATCCATAGCATATGGTTTTAGACCAAAAAGAAGTACACATGACGCAATAGAGCAACTGTATTTAAAATTGAGGAAAGGTAGTAAACGTCAGTGGATTTTTGAAGGTGATTTCAAAGGCTGTTTTGATAATTTAAACCATGAATATATTATGGAATGTCTTAATAACTTTCCAGCTAAAGAAACAATATATAAATGGCTTAAGGCAGGATATATTGATAATAATGTCTTTAAAAATACTAACGAAGGGACACCGCAAGGTGGAATAATTTCACCGTTACTAGCTAATATTGCATTACATGGAATAGAAGAAGAACTAGGAGTTAAATATCGGCTTAACAAAAGACAAGGATACTATCTAAAGGATGACTCCATAGGTATTGTGAAATATGCTGATGATTTTGTTATTCTATGTAAGACAAAAGAAGAAGCAGAAACAATGTACGAGAAACTTAGTCCTTATCTTAAGAAAAGGGGACTGGAACTTGCTGAAGATAAAACGAGAATAACTCATATCAGTATGGGATTTGATTTTCTTGGATTCAATATAAGGCAATACAAGAAAAATAAGGGCATGACATTACTAATTAAACCATCCAAAGCAAGTATTAAAAAAGTCAAAAAATCAATCAAAGAAGTCTTTGAAGAACATAGAGGTAATCCAATCGGAGCAATAATAGGTAAACTTAATCCAATCATAAGAGGCACAGGAAACTATTGGTCTTGTGTAATATCGAAAGATATCTATAGTAGCATAGATTATTATGTATGGCTTAAGACAAGAAAATATCTTAAAACACTTCATCCAAATAAATCTTGGAAATGGAGAATAAAGAGATACTTTAAACCTGATTTCACGGGAGTAAGTAAAGACAAATGGATACTTACAGACCCTAATAATAACAAAAATCAATTAATGAAAATGAATTGGATACCTATAGTAAGACATGTATTAATTAAATATAAAAATAGCCCAGATGACCCTAGTTTAAAAGACTATTTTAAAGTAAGAGATGAAAAAGAGTTCAATAGACATAATATTTTAAGCAGACGCAAATTAGCTAAGAAAAGCAAATATAAATGCAGAATATGCAATCAATCATTAGTTAGCGATGAATCACTTGAGGTTAATCATATTGTACCAACTCTAATTGGTGGTAAAGATGTATATGATAACTTAGAACTACTACATACAAGTTGTCATATACAACATCATAAATTACTGAATAAATATGGAGAAGGTAGAGATTTGCCTAAAATTAAAAAATTCTTTGCAGAAAGAAATGTAGACCCATCAAGCAAAGAGGGAATAAGATTAATGAAAAAACAACTTAAGAAATTTAAATATACAAATTGCTAGGATAAATGATGGCTTGAGCCGTATGTTTTGAAAGAGACTTGTACGGTTCTTAGGGGGGAAGGAAGCCGAAAGGTTTCCGACCTACCCGACATTAGAAAGTGGTGAGTATATATGGCTAAATGCTTAAAATGTGGAACAATATATTGTGTCTATGGAGGAAGTAAGGGTTCTGAATGCCCTAATTGTAAAAACAAGGATATAGATACTTCAAAAGAAAAAGGGATATTTAAAAAATAGTCGCATTTCAAATAAATGGAGATATATGAAATGAATAAATATAGAGTTGAATTTAGAACAAATAGTAAGGATTATTTTAGAAAAGATTGTAGTGAAAATCAATTAGAAGAAACTAAGAAGCTTATTAAAAGTATTAAAGATCAAGAGGGAACAGGAAAATGTTTCTATAGAAGATTCCCACTAGAGAAAAGTAAAAAGATATATTTTTAAATATTAAGACACATTGTAAATAAGGTCCAGGATATAAATAAAATTTAAAAATGGCTTTGATGGCAATATAGGAGGTATTTATATGTATAGTACAAGTGCAAAGAATGAAGTTGTAATTAAGTTAGTAGGCAAGCTGTCTATGGAATTTGAGGGAATAGATCAGTTAAAGGTTAGAAGCATAGTAGAGGAAGTTTTATATAAATACCGTGTATTGCCGGAGGAGACAAGCTTAGTAACAAGCGATATAGAGGAAAAATTACAGATATATCTAGCATCTAAAAAGCTGGATGGCTTAAGTATAGAAACATTAAAAAATTATAGATATAACTTAATAATATTTGCAGACTATTTGAGAAAACCTTTAGCAGCTATAGAAACAATGGATTTAAGAATGTTTTTAGGGGCTAGATGCAAGGATATGAAGCAAAGTAGTGTTAACGGACAAATATCAATTCTAAAAAGCTTCTTTGGTTGGCTTGCGGATGAAGATTATATACCTAAAAATCCAGCTAAAAAGTTGAAGCAAACTAAACAGCCTAAAAGAGTTAGGAAGCCATTAACAGAGGAAGAGGCTGAATTATTAAGACAAGCTTGTGAAACGGAAAGACAAAAGGCATTGACAGAGTTCTTAATATCTACAGGATGTAGATTGGATGAAGTTTTTAAAGTAAATAAAGACAATATTAATTGGCATGAAATGAGCCTATTTGTAGTTGGTAAAGGAGATAAGGAACGAAAAGTTTACTTCAATACAAAAGCCAAAATTTTATTAAAAAAATATTTATTTTCAAGGGAAGATGATGATCCAGCATTATTCGTTACATCCAAAAGACCTTATCATAGATTAGGAAAAAGAAGTATTCAAAGAGAATTTAAAAAGATAGCGAATATGGCAGGAATAGAAAAGTCAATACATCCTCACTTATTTAGACACTCTTTTGCAACCTACAAGATTAATAGCGGTATGTCACTACCAGTGTTACAACATTTGATGGGCCACGAGAACCCATCAACCACTCAAATTTATGCACAATTAAGTGAGGAAAATATCAAATATGAATATAAAAAAATATCTTAGGAAGATAAAATGATTTAAATTGAGGTGATAAAGTGAAACTTAAACATATAAGCAATATAAAGTGGATAGGTGGTAAGCATGGCAAAGAGGAAAAGTACCTGGATTTAATGCCAGAACATAAAATATTTGTGGATTGTTTCTTTGGATCTGGAGCGATACCTTTTTATAAAGAAACAGTAAATCCAGCAAAACTTACAGTAGTAAATGATATTAATGATAGATTAATAAATTATATGATGGTACTTAAAGAGGATACGGAAAGGCTATATAAGGAATGTAGTTCATTACCCTATAGTGAGAGCTTATTTGAAAAATGGAAATGGGAAGCATGGCCGGAAGATAATTTACAAGCTGCAGTAAGATTTTATTATCTCATGAGAGTTTGCTTTGGCGGTGGAGGCCATAAATATAGAAATGGAATAGGATTGTCTAAAACTCAAAATAAGGCCAAGCAATTAATGACAGCAACAGAATTAATTCCTAAAATGGCTGGATTAATAAAAGAATGGAATATTTTAAATAGAGATTTTGAAGAAGTAATAAAATTTTATGATACAGAAGAAACATTATTTTTCTTAGATCCACCCTATCATAAACATGAAGATATGTATTTTGGAGGATTTGAAGAAAAGGACCATATAAGATTAAAGAAAAGACTAGATAAAATTAAAGGAAAAGCAATGGTTTGTTATTATAGTAGTCCATTAATAGATGAATTATATAAAGATTGGCATATAGTTGAATACAGTACGGCCAGCCAAATAAAAAATAGAACTGATGGAGAAAAGTGCCCAGTACGGAATGAATTGATACTTATGAATTATAAACCTATAGGGGTTGAGCAATTAAGTATTGTTTAGTATTTTAAAATAAATAAACTATGAAGGAGTGTATAAAAAGGTATGTGTAGCTATGAGTATTATATAACTCCAAAAGAATATGAAATAGCTAAAAATAATGGTATAAGCAAAGAAAACTTAGAACAAAGGATAAGATCCTATGGGTGGAGTAAGAAAGATGCACTAGAAACTCCAATTAAAAAAAGAAATAAAATACCTGAAAAATTTAAAGATATGTGTAAAAAGAACAATGTATCTCAAGGTGTTTTTTACAGTAGAATTTATGCTTGCAAATGGGATATTGAAAAAGCGGCGACCGAACCAATTATGGATATGGAAACTAAAGCACAAAATTTTGTTAATAGACTTAGAAAATACCCTTTAGAATGGATAGAAAAAGCTAAGGGAAATGGAATATCTGAGTACAATTTTAGACGAAGGGTAAGGGAGTATAATTGGAGCTATGAAAAAGCTGCTACAACTCCAGTAAGGGGGCATAATGTTTAAAAAAATTAATAAAGTAGCAAAAATAAAATATATATCAATAAAAAAATCCAAATGCTATACCAAGGAACTAAAATTATCCTATAAGCAACTAGAAACAATAGTAGAAATGGGACAAGATTATTCTAAAGTAATAAAAGAAAGAATTAAAGAGCTGGATGAAAATAAAAGCTATAAATTAGCATTATATAATTATAAAAAAGAAGAAGTATTAAAAATAGCAAATTATATAGCAGAGAATATAGGATACTGCAAAGCTTGCAAGACTAAAAAGAAAGATGATGTAGGATTAGATCCACTTAGTGCAGCAAGTATTTTAAATAAGGATAAGTAAAACAAATTAAATAGGTGTAGGGATTAAACTATGTATTTCTACACCTTAACTGTACTAGTGTAATAATATTCTAAGATTATGGAGGACTAAGAATGAAAAGAGAAGAATTGATAAATGCTTTAAAAGAAATTAAAAAAGAATGCGAAAAAAGTAAACATTGTGATCAGTGTAAATTATATGATGTACAGGAGCTTGATATGGATCATGGGATAGTCTACAACCTAAAGGGAAAAGAAATTAGGAGGGTAAAAGCAGTATGACTAAACTAGAGATAATATTGTTTATAACTGCAGTAGTAAGTGTAATAACTACAATGGTGTTATATAAAGAAAATACTAAGAATAAATAGGAGGACAAGCATGAATAAGGAGGAACTAAAACAATTAAGATATGTAAAGAGTGAAATAGAATCAATTAAAAAGCAACTTTCAGATTTAGATTATACAGTTGCAACTGACAAAGTAAAAGGATCTAGTTCTCATTTCCCTTATGTGCAAAGGAGCTTTACTATTACTGGTGTAGATTTTTTAGAATATAACAGAAAAGCAGAAAGATTACGAAGAAAATTAAATAAAAGAATAAAAGAGCTTATAGATTTAGTTGAAAAAACAAATGAATTTATAGAAGATATAGATGACAGTTTAATAAGGCAAGTAATAAGTTTAAGATATATAAACGGATTAACATGGGAAGATGTAGCAAATAATATAGGAGGGAATAATACATCAGATAGTGTAAGGATGTTATGTAATAGGTTTTTAGATAGACTTTAAATATGTTCGCCATGTTCGATTTAAAAGTGATAATATGATATTAAGCAAAAATATGTAAAGCAGGGACTTATCGTACAAGGTAACTGCAAAATAAAAAATACAATGTATTGTGTATGTACTAAAAAAAGCACTTAACTATAAGGTGGGTGATTCGCTCCCTACTAGAGGTTAGGTGCTTTTTACATACCTGGATTAGTACAGGAAATTATATATAAGAAGTTGTATTATAAAAAGAAGGAAATAAGCCCTTTGCGAGAGAATAAAATGAAGTGAAATTATAATGTTCGTACAGTAATAATTTCAAAAAAACGAATGTTTGTGAAGGGAGTAAAATTGAAATATGGAAAAAATAGAATGTGGTAATTGCTTGGCAGATTTAACAGAAGATATGGATATACAATTTAGCAATGCTACCTGTGAACTATTTTGTTCGAAAGAATGTGCTATGGAATTTTATATGAAGGAAATGGAAAATCATAAGGTTGATTTAAAGAATATAAGAAATTATATTAAATTTGCATATATTGCAGATGGATGTGTATATCATTCGGATCTAGATGATGATTCATGTCCTGATTGTGAGGATGGAGTATTTAATTTCTACAGATTTGAAACTATTGATGGAAATAGATATGAAATTTATAAATGCTCAGAATGTGGGAAAGAAACAAAAGTTAGATGTAAATAATTATGTGAAGGTGCTTGATTAATTTCAGGTGCCTTTTTCAAATTACTTTATATAGAGAAAGGGTGTGAGGATATGCTAAGTATTTATAGTTCTTTTGTTTGTAAGTGTTGCAAGAAAGAATTTGTATTACTATCAGAACAATTAGAGAATATAAAAGGATACCTAGTGTGTCCCTACTGTTCTAGTAGAAAGGTTAAGAAAGAAAACATAGCAGACAATTTAAAAGAATGTATGAGTGAGAGAAGTTATAAGAGAATTAATGGAGCATTAAGACAGAAGTAATTGTTATAAAAAGAAGGTAAACCTCCTAAAATGTAGAAGTATAATAAAAAAAGGAGGAGTGATTAATATGAAAATAAAGATAAATAGTACTCTTGATGTAAAAATAGATAAGGAAGAATTTTTAAACCATGAATGCTTAAAAAATAAAGATGTAAAAAGCATTATAGAAACGATTGCTTATGGAGACTTTAAAGAATTAGATGAGTATGTACTTAATGAAATAATTTTAGAGAACAAAAATAAGATGATTGAATATTTTAGAATGAGTATAGCTGAAGAAATTGGAAGGGAATTAGTTGCTAAAAATGATTAAAAATAAGATTTAAAGAGCTCATAAGGGCTCTTTTTTAATATGTAAAGGAGAGTAACTATGGAAGTATATTGCAATAAGTGTAATAAAGATTTTGAAATAAATGCTAAAGAAAAGAAATATAAAGATGGAATAGTAGAACTTTATTTTGAATGTCCCTATTGTAAAGAACGGTACACCTCATTTTTTACAAATAAAAGTATAAGACAAAAACAAAAGAAAATTAGAAATCTATATGAACAATATGGTAAAGAAACAGATGAATATAAAATCATAAAATTACTTAAGCAAATAGATGAGCTTAAAGCGGAGATAGGTAATGATATGAGTACCCTAAAAGATAAAATGTTAAATAGTAAATAAGAAATTATAAGGTGTGTATCTTTTTAATAAAGGAGCTTGTTATGTATGATGTAGCTATAAGGATATTAAAAGAAGTTCTAAATAATAAAAAAGATGAATTAAGTAATCATGTTTTTCGGTATGAAAGAATTAAAAATATTAAAATATGTAAACCAGAAATGGATGAAAAAATAATTCAATCTCTTAAATATGAAATTGAAGAAATTAGAAAAAATATAAGTCATTTAGAAAAAGCAGAAGAGACTAAAGGTTTTAAGATTGTATGTAATAGTTGCAATAAGTTAATTAATATTAAAAAACAAGATAATGATCAATGGGATATAAACAATAAAGAATCAGTAAGTATTTATATACTTGATGGGTATATGGAGATTCAATGTTCGTGTGGAAATAAAATAGAGATAACAAATATACTTTAGGCATTCAATAGAGTGTCTTTTTTTATTTGGAGGAATTTAAAATGGAAACATATTTTAAATTTAAGTTATTCATGGAAGTAGTAGGCTTAGAAATAGGCTTACTATTTTTGGTATTCCTTTTAATAATTAAGATAAGAGAAATGAAGTAGAGAGAGCTGAGTTATATAAATGAGGAGAATATTAATAGCATTAATGATTATCTTTGAGGTATCTATTATTTTATGTGGATGTACTAAATATGAATTAGCAGGCGAGGTAGAATCTACTGTAACAAGTAAAGAGTATAGGAAAAGTAGTATAACTATGATACCAATGACAATATCAAATGCCGAAACTATAACTACCACAATGAGACCACAGATTAATCCAGAACAATACAATATAAAACTTAAATACAAAAACATAACTACAACTATTAATAATAAAGAAGTGTATGAAAGTGTAGAAACAGGAGACAGGCTAAAGGTTAATTATTATATTACAAGCAATAAAAAGAAAGAGAAGATAGAATGGGGAGGAAAATAAAATGAGTAAAATATTATATGAATGTAGTAAATGTGGAAAGACATTTATTAATAATGGAAATAGAGACGGCTTAAATTGCGATAAGTGTAAAGGATCATTAATACCTTTAGGTTGTGTAGATGAACTACAAAATAGTATAGACACAATGAAAGATAAGATAGAAAATGCAGATAAACAATATATGCTAAATAAAAAAAGTAAAGTAAAAGATTTAACTATTAAATTAAATCTAGATACAACAGAGTTTGAGAATAAATTAGATAGAATGGAAAAGAAATTAACAAGAATAAAAGATCTAGAAGATATGCTAAGGTTTGATAAATCTTTAAATGAAGTTAAGAACATAGCAATAAATAATAATGTAGACATAAAAGATATAATGAAGAGATGTGTGGAAGCAGCAATGAGCATGGAGCCTTTAAGGTAATGGCACAACGTAGTCTAAGACCATGCAAGCAACGTTGGTGTAAGAACCTAACAAGAGATGTAACAGGTTACTGTGGGGAACATATACACATAGCAGAAGAGAGACAACAAGAAAGAAATAGATACTATGATAAGCATATAAGATATAGTAAGGATGAAAAATATACTAAGTTTTATCATAGGAAGGAATGGGAAAGTCTAAGAGAAGATGTTTTAAGAACTTATAATGGTGTAGATATATATTCGTACTATATAGATAATAGAGCAGTAACTGCAAATACAGCACATCATATTATAGAGTTAAAAGAAGATTGGGATAAAAGATTAGATAAAGACAATATATTTCCTTTAACAGATGCTAATCATAAAAAAATACACTCACTATATAGGAAGGATAAAAAAGGAACTCAAGAACTACTTAGAGAGCTACTAGAAAGATTTAGAAAACAATTTGGCATATCCCCCCTCCCTTAGAGAATTTAGCACTCTTTCAAAAGACCGAGGGGGTAGATTCCCTCACAAAAAATTCCCTAAATGAAAATTTGAGAAAAATAGGAATTATGCTATATATGTGGTGGTGGAATAGGTAGACATAGGTATCTCTTAACGCGGTCGGCTCGACAGTGAAGCACAGACATGAGTTGAAGCAGCTGTCATGTAAGGTTCAAATCCTTACCCATATTATATTAGCATGTAGAACAGGCGATTAACTTTTTTATTTTAAATAAATAGGGGGTGAGAAGGCTGGCAAGACCAAGACAACCTGCAGATTTACTTTTAGTAAAAGGTAAAAAACATTTAACTAAAGCTGAAATAGAAGATAGAAAAAGCAAAGAAGTTAAAGCTCCAAGTGATAAGGTCAAAGCACCTTCTTACTTGCCAGCTGATTTAAAAAAAGAATTTAATAAGATAGCCAAGGAACTAAAAGAGATTGGTATTATTACTAATCTTGATATAGATGCCTTGGCTCGTTTTATTATAGCGAAGAAAATGTATTTAGAACTTACTAAGCAGATACTTGAAAAACCAGAAATGATGATAGTAGATAAAGATATAGTAACAACACAGGATAAATTATTTAAACAATGTAGATCATCTGCAAGTGATTTAGGTTTAACGATAAGTAGTAGATGTAAGTTAGTTGTACCTAAAAAAGAGGAACCGAATAAAAAGACAGAAGAGGAGAAGCTTTTCGGTAGTTTCCTATGAGTGATATAGCTAGATATTATACTATAGTTTACAGATATGCATGTGATATTGTAGACGGGAAAATTAAAGCTTGTAAAAAGCATATACAAGCTTGTAAAAGGTTCCTTGATGATTTGGATAAGTCTCAAAATGAAGACTATCCTTATTTTTTTGACTATGAAGAACTATACAAATTTTATAAATGGGCTGGATTATTCAAACATAGAGCTGGTGTGCTAAAAGGTAAGAAAATTGACCTTGTGCCATTCCAGCTTTTTATTGTTGGAAATTTATTTTGTTGGAAACATAAAGATACCGGTTTAAGGCGATTTAGAAAAGCTTATATTCAAATAGCTAGGAAAAATGCCAAGTCACAATTATTGGGTGTAATAGCTAGTTATGAATGTTTCTTAAGCGAGGAACAGGCAGAAGTTTATCTTGCTGGATGGGATAAAGAACAATCAAGTATAGTTTACAGAGAAATAAAGTATCAAATAGAAAGTGCTGAATTATTAAAAGGTAAATACACCGATAGCTATGGGAAAATAACTCACTTAAAAAGTGGTTCATTTATAAAGCCTCTTTCAAGGGAAGCTAAAAATA
Organism: Clostridium sporogenes; assembly: GCF_001889325.1. Lineage (NCBI taxonomy): Bacteria > Bacillati > Bacillota > Clostridia > Eubacteriales > Clostridiaceae > Clostridium > Clostridium sporogenes. The sequence continues at coordinate 275,325 of NZ_CP013243.1, forward strand.
CAGGTGATGGTACAAACCCAAGTTTGGGAATAGTGGATGAATACCATGCCCATAAGACTTCAGAAATATATGACGTTATTCTTTCTGGTATGGTCGCCAGAGAACAACCTTTAATGGTTATTATAACAACAGCTGGATTTGATTTAAGTAGACCATGCTTTAAAGAGTACCAATATGTTAGTAAAATACTTGATCGTAATAACTCTGTAGAGAATGAAGAATACTTTGTAATTGTATGTGAGCTTGAACCCGAGGATGACATAAAAGATGAAAGCAATTGGATAAAAGCAAATCCTATAGTAGCTACTTATGAAAATGGATTGAATTATTTAAGAGGAGAACTCAAAGCGGCACTTGACGCCCCAGAGAAAATGAGAAACTTCTTAACTAAGAACATGAATAAATGGGTAGACATGAAAGAAAATGGCTACATGAATATGACCAAATGGAGTGAAGCAGAGGAAATATTTACACTTGAAAAATTTATAGGAATGGATTGTGTAATGGGAATGGACTTATCCACAAAGCTGGATTTAACTTCAATCGCCTTTGAGTTTTGCATTGATGGGATTTATTATACTTATCAACATTCATTTATGCCACAAGAAACATACGAAAAAAGAATGAGAGAAGGTAAGTATAGATTTGATTTATGGGTAGAAGAAGGGAACTTAACAATAATAGAAGGGGCAGTAATTGATTATAATGCAGTAAGGAATTATTTTAAAGATGTAGAATCTGAATATAAAATAAATATACTTGAGATATGCTATGACCCAGCTCATGCAACTCACTTTATTCAAGAACTAGAATTTGAGGGGTATATATGTGTTGAAGTTAGGCAGGGAGCATTAACTCTAAATGAGCCTACTCAAGATTATAGAGCTAGGATATATGATGGTACGATGAAACATCCTAAGGATGGACTATATACATGGGCAGCGAGTAATGCAGTTTGTTCTAATCCTAATAGAAAACAGGAATATATAATGTTGGATAAAGCTAGGTCAAGCGAAAAAATAGACCCAATGGCTGCCACAATAGATGCTCATGTGAGAGGAATGGTTATATTAGATGATGGAGCAGGAGATATATTTTATAGTCCAGATATATAGGAAGGAGGTGGAAAATTGGGAATATGGAATAAGATAAAGAGTTTTATTAAAGCACCATTCAAAACTAGTATTGTAAGAGATTATAGGGAAGGCTTTAGTTTTTTTAATACTGATTTAGCAACAAATGAAACTATATTCTCGGCAGTATCATTGTTAAGCAATTCAATGGGAAGTTTACCGTTGAAATTATATAGAAATTATGAAGTTGTAAAACCAGATGAACATGAGTTGGCTAGAATGATAGAATATAATTCATATTCATATATGACACCATTTACCTGGGTTAGATGTATGGAAACTTTAAAAGATATAAATGGTAATTCTTATGCAATAAAAGAGTATGATTACATGTATCAGCCTATAAAAATGCATGTTTTAAACCCTAGTTTTGTAACACCAGTAATAGAAAAGGACACAAAAGAACTTTGGTATGAGATTAGAGATGAAAATGGATTAAACTATGTGCATAATTCTCACATAATACATTTTAGTCATGTTTCTATTGATGGGCGCAAAGGTATTAATCCTATAAATGTTCTTAGAAATACTATTGACTATGACAGAGAAATAAAAGAATTTAGTTTGAATCAAATGAAAAATGGATTAAAAGCTAACTTAGTTATAAAGTTACCAAGTAAGTTAAGTGAAGAAGCAATGGAAGAATACACAAAAATGTTAGGGAAGTTTCAAAAGAATGGGATATTATTTGTAGACCAAGGGAAAGAATTTCAAGAGTTAAAGAATAGTAATTTTATTGATCCTAAAGTATTTGATGTAGAAAATATAACTATCGCTAGAGTAGCAAGAGTTTATAATATACCATTACATAAGTTATTAGCAGAAAAGCAAAGCTATTCTAGTGCTGAACAGGCTGATTTAGAGTATATTAAAGACACTATTTTACCTTTAGTTAGGCAATATGAACAGGAATTAAATAAAAAGTTATTAACTGAAACGCAAAGAAATGAAGGATACTCCTTTAGATTCAATCTTAATGGCTTAGCCAGGGCAGATATGAGTACTAGAGGGGAATTTTATTTTAAAGGCATTAGAAGTGCATGGTTTACACCCAATGAAATAAGAGCATTGGAAGAAATGCCACCAATAAAAGGAGGAGATCAATTATTTGTATCAAGGGATTTAGTTCCCATAGATAAGATAGATCTGATATTGAAGGGAGGTGAAGGTAATGGAGATAGAACAAAATAAACTAGGTAATACTCATGAAGTTAGAACAGTAAATATCTTGAACCTAGAAACTAGGTCAGAAGGAGATAGCGGCAATAAAATAGTTGGTTATGCAGCAGTATATGATGAATTTACAAAGCTAACTGATAGATGGGGGGATTCATTCTATGAAAAGATTTCAAGAGATGCCGCAAAAGAATCATTAGAAGATGGCCATGAAGTATTTGCTCTTAAAAACCATAATTGGGATATGGTTTTAGGCAGAACTGACGCTAATTTAATCCTTAAAAATGATGAAAAAGGTATTTATTTTGAATTAACCCCAAATAATTCTACACTAGCAAATGACCTAAAAGAAGATGTCAGAAGTGGGATTATAAAACAATGCTCAATAGGATTTCGAATAGTAGACCAAGAATGGGAAGAAAAAGATGGAGAGTACTTTAGGGTAATTAAGCAAATTGAATTATTTGAAATTACGTTAACTCCTATACCTGCTTATACAAATACAACGGCGGAAGTTAGGAGTTTAAATTTTACTCAAAACCAAGATGAAAAAAATAAAATTAATACAAGAACAGCTGATTTAAATGAGAAAGAAGAAAGAAGTAGACTCTTAAAAGAAGCTAGAAACCAAATAAAAGAAATAGATAATTATTTTAAATTATAGGAGGATAACTATGGAATTATGGAAAATGAAACAAAACTTAACAACATTAGGTGCAGAGCTAAGGAGCTTAAATAATGATATTGTAGGAAAGACTGCTAACCCAGCTGTAAAGATTGAGGAAATAAGAACATTAAAGCAAAATAAAAGTGAAATAGAAGAAAGATTCAATCTTTTAAAAGCCGAGGTTGATAAAATTGAAGCAGAACAAAGGCAAAAGCTAGAAATGCAGCAAAGAAAGAGCGCTATATCTAACCCAGAAAATGTAGAACAAAGAATGATTGCAGCTAAAGCTGAATTTATTAGAGGTAGCCTACTTGGTGGACAGGTATCTGATGAAACAAGAAATCTTTTAGGAGCGATAGGCCAATCTACTAGTACAGGTGGAGAAAAGATATTGCCAACTAATATGACAAAAGATTTAATTCATGAGCCATTTACTAAAAATCCATTGAGAGATATATCTATGTTTACAAATGAAAAAGGATTAGTATTACCTAAAATAGCTTATGAGCTTGATGATGATGACTTTATAAGTGACGAGGAAACTGCCAAGGAGATAAAACTTGATGGAGACCAAGTTGAATTTGGAAGGCATAAATTTAAAGTAAAGGCAAGAATTTCTGATACAGTGTTACATGGTACTGATTCAAATTTAGTTCCCTTTGTTGAGAATGCTTTAAATAGTGGATTAGCAGCTAAAGAAAAGAAGGTAGCATTTACAACATCTCCTAAGAGTGGGGAAGAAACACTGTCATTGTATAAAGCTGGTGTAAAGGAAGTTACAGGTACTGACAAGTATAAAGCAATTAAAGCAGCACTAGCAGATTTACACGAAGATTATAGAGAAAATGCAAAAATAGTTATGAGATATGCTGATTACTTGGACATAGTTGAAACCTTAGCCAATGGATCAGCAACATTATATGAGGCGCCACCAGAAAAAGTTTTAGGTAAACCAACACAATTTTGTGATAGTGCAGTAGATCCTATAGTTGGAGATTTCCATTATTCACATTTCAATTATGATGGTGATATAGTTTATGATAGCGATAAGGATGTAGATAAGGGTGAATATTTATTTGTATTAACAGGTTGGTTCGATCATAAAATAAAATTAAAATCTGCTTTCAGAATAGCTAAAACAAAAACAACTACTCCCTAGTGAACCCCCTAAACAGCCAGAAGGGGGAGAAAATACAAAACCTATAATATATACAAAAGAAGATTTGGAAGCTATGACAGTAGAACAATTAAAAGTTATAGCTAAAGATAAAAATATAACAAGTTATTCCAGCATGAATAAAGCTGATTTAATAACAGCAATATTGACACCTTAGGGGGTGTTATTTTTATGGAATTAAATGAATTAAAAGAATATTTAAGGATAGATGGAGAAGATGAAAATATAACTTTATCTTCTCTTTTACTTGCAGCTAAATCATATATAAAAAATGGCACTGGACTAGAAGAAGACATGATAAAAAGTGATGAAATAAAAGAATTATATAATCTTTGTTTGAAAATACTTATAAGCCACTGGTACGAGAATAGAGTTATCGAAACTACAGGACCTAACTTCCATAAACTTAGTTTTAGCGTGGACTCCATTTTGATTCAGCTGGAAGCTGAATATTTAAAAATTAAAAGAGGTGAAACAGATGGATCCAGGCAAACTTAATAAAAGAATTAAATTTGTAATTTTTAATGATGACACAGATGATGATGGATACCCAATAAAAGAAGAAAAAACAATAAGAAAGTGTCATGCAAGTGTAAGAGGATTAAGAGGCAGAGAATTTTATAATGCCGCAGCAGTACAAGCAGAGGAAGATAAAGTTTTTAATTGTAGATATTTTAAAGGGCTCGATACTTCTATGCAAATAAAATACAATGATACGCTTTATAATATTACTTCTATAAATGATTTAAATGAAAAGCATGTGGAATATGAAATACATGCAAAGGAAGTGAAACAAAGTGGCTAGTATGGAATTAGATGGTTTAGATGAATTAATAAGAAAAGTACAAGATATGGGTAAGGCAGGAGTAAGGGTAGAAAATGCTGCACTAAAAAAAGCTGGAGAATTAATTGTGGAAGAAGCTAAAAATAATGTGCCGGTTAAAACTGAAAAATTAAAAAAAGGATTAAAGGTAAGTGGTGTTCGTAAAAAAGGTGGAAATAAATTTGTTTTAGCTGGAATACAAAAGGGAGATAACAGCAAGATATTCTATGGAAAGTTTTTGGAGTTTGGTACAAGCAAAATGAAAGCGAGGCCTTTTATGGGGCCTGCGTACGAGAGCAAAAAAGAAGAAGCAAAAGAAGTTATAAAAGATGAACTACGAAGGGGATTAGGACTATGAGCATAAATAAATTAATAATAGATGCTTTAAAACCTCTAAACATTCCAGTGAATTTTCAAACTTATAAGGGGAAAGAAGAAACATATATAACTTTCTTCTGTTATAACGAGCAAGGAGAGTGTTTTGCAGATGATACAGAAATTGCTACAGGGATTTATATGCAAGTAGATATATGGAGCAAAGGGAATGCAGAACAATTAAAAATAGATACTGCAAAATTGCTTAAAAAAGTTGGTTTTATAAAAAGACCAGGTGTACCAGATTTATATGAACCCGATACAGGAATATTTCATAAAGTATTGAGGTTCTTTTATTATGTAGAAAATAAGGAGGAATAATAATGGCTATCAAGGGATTACATGGGTTTAGATATTGTATTTTGACGAATGACGATGTGGCAGGATTTGAATATGAAACAGAAATTAAAAGATTAATAGGTGCTAGAAGTATAAAAGTAGACAATAAAGTAAATGATGCCAAGCTTTATGGAGACGACCAGCTTTTAGAAACTGCAAGTGCTATAGGCTCTATAGACGTAGATATTGATGTGGCAGACCTAACGTTGGAACAACAAGGAGAACTATTAGGATATAAGTATGAAAATGGTGTTCTAACAGAGGATAAAGATTTTAACCCTCCATACATTGCATTTGGGTTTGTAGCACCTAAGAGCAATGGCGGTACAAGAATGGTGTGGTTGTTAAAAGGTAAAATGCAACCTATAAGTGGCGAGGGCAAGACACAAGATGACAAAGTAGAATTCCAAACTCAAAAAGCAAAATTTATATTTATGCCTCGAGTAAATGATGGGAAACATAAACATAAGTCCGATACAGACTTAAAAGGAGCGCCAACGGAGGAAGAATTCTTTAGTGTTGACTTCTTAAAAACAGGAAAGAAACCAGTAGAAGCAGGAGCTTAATGCTCTTGCTTATTCGAATTTTAGGAGGTAATAAAATGAATGGTAGAGATATTAAAGAAATGGGAGTACCGATTAAATTAGATAAAGAAAGACATTTTGTGTTTGACTTAAATGCTATGTGTGAATTAGAAGAAAAATTTGAAAGTATAGATGCTGCATTTGAAAAATTATCTAAGAATATAAAAATGAAAGATTTACGTTATACTTTATGGTTGGCATTAAAGTATGAAGATGAGGAAATAACAGAAAAAGAAGCTGGAAGGCTGATGACAATAACGGAGATAGATATAATTTCAAACAAATTAGGCGAAGCTTTACTAGGTTCACTGCCAGAATCGAGCCAAGATGAAAAAAACATATAAGCCAGTCTGAGGATAAAAAATTACCTTGGACATGGCTTTTTTATATTGCAAAGGTTCAACTAGGATTTTCTGAGAGAGAATTTTGGAAACTTACATTAAGAAAATTATTATTAGTTTGGGAGGAACATTGTAAATTTAATGGCTGGACTAATGAAGAAAAAAAAGAAAATGATGTTTATATAGACCAATGTAGCTGGTTATAAGAGCTTAGGAGACTAGGCTCTTTTTCATTTCTTGTGGAAAGGAGGTATGTATATGGCAGAGGATGTAGGAAGCTTAGTAGTACGTGTAGCTATGGATAAATCTAACTTTGAAGAAGGCATACAAAATCTTAATAGATCTATGAGATTAGCACAGAGTGAATTCAAAAATGCAACTGCAGGGTTAAAGGATCATGGGCAAGGCTTAGATGGACTTAAATCTAAGCAAGAAATGTTATCAAAAAGTATTGAATTGCAAACTGAAAAAGTAGCAAAATATAAAGCTAAAATAACAGAAAGTGAAAAAACATTAGAAGACAATAGTAAAGCACATGAGAAATTAAAAGAAAAGGTAAACAATGCAAAAAAAGCCTGGGAAGATTCTGAGAAGAGCTTGGGTAAAAATGCAGAAGAAACAAAAAAACTTAAAGCAGAATATGAAAAACTTGATAAACAGTATACTGATAGTGAAGAGAAAATAAGAAACAACGTACGAGCGATAGAAAATTGGAATGTTAAGGCAAATAATGCTGAAGCTAAATTAAAAGGAATGAAAAGTTCACTTTCTAGTGTAAGTAAAGAAATAGATAAACAAGAAAATTCATGGAATAAAATTTCAAAAAAACTCGATTCTGCAGGGAATAAGTTTAAAACTGCAGGAAAGAAAATGGAGTCTGTAGGTAAGGGTATAACTACAAAAGTATCGGCACCTTTAGCTGGACTAGGCGCAATAGCAGTGAAGACGACAGCTGACTATGATGACAGCATGAGCCAATTAAAAGCTATAACCAATTCTAGTACAGAAGATATGAAAAAGATGAGTGACCAAGCTAAAGATCTGGGTGTAAAAACTAGATATAGTGCAAAGGAAGCATCAGATAGCATGGTCATGTTAGGACAAGCTGGTTATAGAACAACAGAAATTATGAACACTATGCCAGCAGTGTTAAATTTGGCGCAGGCGGGAGCTATTGATTTAACACAAAGTACGGATGTATTAGTGTCCAGTATGTCACAGTTTGGTATAGAGACTAAAAATGCAAGCCATGTTGCCGATGTACTTTCCTTAGGTGCTAACAAAGCAAACTTGGGAGTAAATGATATGGCCGAAGCACTAAAATATGCTGGTAGTATGGCAAATACCGCAGGTTGGAGCATTGAAGAAACTGCAGGTGCTATAGGTCTTATGTCTAATTACGGAATTAAAGGTAGCCAAGCAGGAACTGCGTTGAGAGGTGCTATTTCTAGATTAGTTAAACCTTCAGAGGCTTCAGCAGAGAAAATGGAAGCATTAGGAATTAAGGTATTTGATAGTAACGGTAAAATGAAAGCTTTAGGGGAAGTTATAGATGAGGTTAAAAAGGGAACCTCTAAATTAACAGAAGAACAAAAAATGAATGCACTCGTAACTATCTTTGGGCAAGAAGCTATAGCAGGGATTAATGCTCTTATGACTGAGGGTGGAGATAGTGTAAGAAAGTATGCAGATGAACTGAAAAAAGCTGATGGTAGTGCAGCGAAGGCTGCTCAGACAATGGAAGATAATATAGGTGGTGCTTTTAGAAGTTTAAAATCTGCAATGGAAGGTGCAGCAATAAGTATTGGTAGCGCAGCAGCCCCAGCAATAAGAGAAATTACAGATAAAATAACAGAATTAACACGAAAATTCTCAGCATTAAGTCCAGAGACACAAAAAAATATTGTTAAATTTGGAGCATTTGCAATTGTTACAGGTCCTGCTATAGTAGGTGTGGGAAAATTAGCGACTGGATTTGGAAGTATTTTAAGTGTTGCAAGTAAAGTAGCTGGAATAATGGGGAAAGTAAGCCTCGCTACAAAAGGAGCAGAAGCAGCTACTACGACAGCAAGTGTAGCTACAGGACTAGCTGGCAAAGGTATTACTGGAATGGGATTGGCTGCAAAAGCAGGAGCATTACTTCTTAACCCTTGGGTATTGGGAATTGGTGCTGCAACAGTTGCTGGAGTAGCATTATATAAACACTTACAAAAAGATGCAATACCAAGCATAGATTTATTTGCAAATAAGAACGAACAAACAGTGCAAAGGGTTAAAGCTGCAAATGGACAAATGGTAACTGTTTATGGACAAACTTCTGTTAAAATTTCATCAGCAACTAAAAAAGCAGTAGGTTCTTACATGGAATTAGATAAGAAAGCGAGTGGATCTTTAACAAATTTAGTAGCAAATTCTGATAAGTTCACTAAACAAGCTAAAGACAAAGTGATAAAAAATTTTACAGATATGAGTAAGAAATCTAGCAAACTTTCAAACGAACAAAAAAACACCATGACAACCAATTTTAAAAAATTAATTACTGATACAGGAGTGCTAACTAAGAAAAATAAAGATGAAATAATAAAACAATATACTGCAATGGTAAATGGAACTAAGGGGCTTAGTAAAAAGCAGAAAGACCAAACAATAAAAGAGTTAACAGACACTTTAAATAAAAGTACTGCAATTACCAAGCAACAATCATCAGATTTACAAAAAATATATAAAGATATGGGAGATAAAATTAAGGTTGGCCTAGACAAAAAGAAAACAGAGGAATTAAAAAGCCAACAAGATTTCTTCTCAAAGAGTAATGTTCTTACTACTACGGAAGAAGCAAAGATAGTCCAAACAACTGCAACCAGTTGGGAAAACAAGAAGAAAACAATAAATGGCTTACAAAATCAAATTAATTCAATCATCCAACATGCATCAAACCAGCACAGACAAATAACAGAAGATGAAGCAAAAACAATAGATGGGCTACAACAACAAATGAAAGAAAATGCTGTTAAAACCTTGTCTGCTAGTGAAGTGGAACAAAAGGTAATAATGGAAAGGCTAAAATCTTACAATGGAAGAATAACCGCTGAGCAAGCGAGCGAAGTTATAAAAAATGCAGAAAAACAAAAGCAAAGTACTATTGATAAAGCTAATCAACAGTATGATGGAACTGTGAAAAATATAATAAAGCTTCGTGATGAAAGCAAAGTTATATCTGCGGCCACTGCAGATAAAATGATTAAAGAGGCAGAGCGACAACGAAAGGAAAGTATTGATAAGGCAGAAAATCAAAAGAAAGAAGTAGTAAAAAAAATTACTTCCATGAATAAAGACATTGGAGAGAGTGTAGATACTACTAGTGGAAATATGTTAACCACTTGGGATAAATTAAAAAAATGGTGGGATGGATGGAAGCCAGATTCTAAACAATTTAGTTACACATTGCGAGGCTCAGAAAGAGAAGCTGTACAAAAAAAAGAAGGTGGCAAAGCATATGCAACTGGTACAACTAATGCTACTCGTGGCTGGAACTTAGTCGGGGAAGAAGGCCCCGAATTGCTTTGGTTTGATGGTGGAGAAACTGTTTTAAATAACAGAGACACTCTTAACTTGTTTAATAAATTAGATAATAAAATTGGCTATGCAACATCTAGAGAATGGGGAGTTAATCTTTCACAAGGCTTAGCAGATGGAATAAATAATAGCCGAAAATTAGTACATGATTCTATATTAGAAACAGCAAATGGAATAAATTTAAAAACAAGAAAAGCACTTGGTATAAATTCTCCTTCAAAAGTCATGCAAGAACTAGGGAAATTTTCAAGCGAAGGCTTAGCTTTAGGTATATTAGAGAATAAAGATAAAGTAGAAAGCGCAGCTAATCTGGCAGCACAAATTATAAAGGATGTTACAGAAAATAAGCTAGATAATATACAAATAAAGATAAATACTAATGATAAAGAAATAAAAGATAGAGTAGCAAGGCAGCTTAATTGGGGTGTTTATAATAAAGATGAATATCAAAAATACTTAAACTTTGTAAATAAACTTAATAAAGAAGAGGTGGAAAAAAGTAAAGAATTTCTAAAAGAAGACTATGAAAACAGAGTTAAAAGTGTAGAGGATAGACTTAGAATATTAAAAAATGAAAACTCAATAGAGCTGCAGACAGAAAAAGCTAGGGTAGATCAAGAAATAGCCTATTATCAAAATCTACAAAGAAATGCTAAAGATAAAAATAGTAAGGCTAATTATGCTAATCAAATTGCTACTTTAAGGCAGTACCAAAAACAAGTCTTGAACACTACTAAAGCTAATCAGAAAGCACAGGTAGATAGTCTCGAACGTTCTAAGAAAGCTCTTAAGGAATATTATGATGATGGCATAAAGTTACTAGACAAGAGAGAAAAAGAAGTTAAGAAGTCATTAAAAATTGAAGAAAATACATTCAAGGACCTTATGACAACTTATAATACTGCGATTAAATCTCTTAAAGTTAAAACCGGTGATTTAATAAAGGACCTTGAGAACCAGGAAGCTATAGTTGTAGTACAGAGTAAAAAAGTAGAAGACTTAAGAAAGCGTTATGAGGACTTAGCGTATACTTTAGGAATTACAGCATCTGAAACAGTAAAAGCTAGAGAAGAATTTGAAAATGCTAGAGTAGAACTAGAAAATATCGCTAATGCAGTAAAGGATGCAACTAAAAACTTATCAGATTATATAGATAAGTTTCAGCAGGATATAGTTAATGCTTTAAAGCAACGATACGAAGATGAATTAAAACTACAAGAGGAATCTATAAATACTCAAATTCAAAATTTGGAAAAATGGAAAGATGAAAGCATAAAAAGAATAGATGATGTATATAACGCTAAAATAAAAGCTATAGAAGAACAGTTAGAGGAAGAAGAAAAAGCCGATAAAGATGCAGAAGAAATGAAGAAAATCAATAGCCTTAAGTCTGCTATTGATTTTGAACATAATCAATTTAATAAGGCAGAAATGCAGCAGGAACTTAATAATCTCCTTAAAGAAAGAGAGAAAAGGTTACACAAAGAACAATTAGAAGAACAGAAGAAAAAATTAGAAAAAGAAAAAGAAGATAAGTTGCAAAACATTAATTCTATATATGAAAGTAACAAGAAAAGTTTAGAGAAACAGTTAGAGGATTATAGAAGTTTTTGTGAAAAGAGAACACAGGATGCAGTTCTGCAAGCGCAAGCCGAAAAAATGATTATGGATAATAACCAAAAGGAAATAGTAGAGCTATTGCACAGTTATAGTAAAGAATATGAGTATGCCGGACAAACACTAGGGCAAAAACTAGTTGATGGATTTAGTCCAAAAATTCAAGAAATTAAGGACATGATAGCAAGTATAACCGCTGAAATAAACGAAGCAAAGCAAAAGGCTCTAGACTTAAGTAGAAGTGGTGTTACTACAAATAATAATAGTGTAACTAATAATAGAAATAATACATTTAATGTATATGCCTCTAACAATAATGGAGGTAGAAGTATAGAAAGTGAATTAAGAAGTTTGGCTTTTTCTATGGCATAAGGAGGGAGTATTAGAGTTGCAAAAATTAATATATAGAAATTCTAAAGGACAAGAAGTAACTTTAAGTAACTCTCGTCCTTTTATTTTGGAATCAGTAGGAAATGTAGCTAATACAAGTGCTGGGATAAACACATCATACAGTGCTGGACAGGATGGAGTTAGTATAGATAATATATCCATTAAAGAAAAACTATTGCCTATAACGGGAGGATTAGTAGGTGATAGTTTTGAGGATATAGATAGAAAAAGAGAATATTTAACAAATATATTTAATCCTAAGTTTCATGGGGAACTTGTTTATACAAATAATGCAACAAGTAGAAAAATTAAAGGAAGAGTGCAAGATATAACCTTTCAAGACAAGGTTGGATCTATTCAAAAATTCTTAGTACAAATTTTAGTTCCCAATCCATTTTGGGAAGATATCTACACTAAAAAAGAAGAAGTGGCCTTATGGGTCGGTGATTTTGAATTTCCTTTAGAAATTCCATCAGAAGGTATAGAAATGGGACATAGAGTTAGCAATTTAATTGTTAATATAAATAATACTGGAGCCGTTCCTTGCGGAATGAGAATACAATTTAAAGCACTTGCTACAGTAGTAAATCCTTCATTGTTTAATGTTAATACTAGAGAATTTATAAAAATTAATAGAACACTTAGTGCTGGGGATGTTTTAGAAGTTACTACGGAGTTTAGTAACAAAAGAATAGAACTTGTAAAAAATAATGGAGTTACGCAGAATGTCTTCAATTGGATTGATTTAGATTCGGAGTTCTTACAGCTAGAGGTAGGAGATAACTTGTTTAGATATGATGCGGAAAGTGGTATAGATAATTTAGAGGTAGCAATTTATCATACTTCGCTGTATTTGGGGGTGTAGATTATTAAGACAGCTAAAATATTAGATAAGGATATAAATCTATTAGGTGTTATAGACAATTATGAAAGCTTTTCTATAACTAGAAGATTCTTTGAATGTGGAGAATTTGAATTTAAAATTAATTCTAATAAACTTCATACGGATAAATTAGTAAAAAATAACTTGATTCTCTTAGGAAAAGATTATAACAAGGTGGGATTAATATTACACCGGGAGTTTGTTTATGGAGAAGGGGGACAGGAAACAGAGACACTTTTAATAAAAGGTGTAATGCTCCAAGGACTAGCTAAAAGAAGAATTATAATACATGATACAGGACAAGAATTTGATAGTTGTATTGGTAACCAGGAAACTATAATGAAATATTTTGTAAATAGGAACTGTGTTAATCCAACAGACTTGAATAGAAGAATAGATAATTTGATTGTGGCAGTAGATAAAAAACGTGGTGAAAATGATAGGTGGAGAGGGGCTTATGAAAGCTTAGACGAAAAGTTAAAAGAAATAGGTGAATATAGCAAGCTTGGTTGGAACATTGTACTAGATCATAAGCAAAAGAAATTTATATTTGATGTAATGCAAGGGAAAAACTTAACAGTTAATCAAAACACTAACCCTCCAGTTATTTTTCGTTCTGATTTTAATAACATAAAGACTAGACATTATACAGAAAGCATTATTAATAGTAGAAATTCTCTTTACATTGGAAGTAAAGAAAAGTTAGTTTTAAACCTTGGTGATATAACTGGATTTGAAAGAATGGAAACATTTTTAGATAGTACATCAGAAGAAGTAGGGGATATAAAAAAAGAAGGTTTAGTTAAGCTTGAAGAGATTAAGGAACTAAAAACATTTGAATTAGAAATTAATCCAAATAGTACATTTGTGTATGAAAAAGACTATAATTTAGGGGATATAGTTACTATCCAGGATAAGAAATTAAAAGTAACTATGGATAGTAGAATTGTAGAAATACAGGAAGTCTACGGTAATGATGGTATGAAACTTAAAGCTACTTTTGGTACAAGAATACCAAGCTTACTGGCTGTGTTAAAAAGGATGGTGAAATAATGGAAAAGAGCTTTGTTTTCAATAGTGTAAATGGGGATAGGAGATATAAAGCAGAAGATTTTAGAGAATACTTTGCAAGCTTTATTGGGAATGGTGTATTTCCTAATCCGTCAACTAATTTACAGGTCATTGCTAACAGCAATATGACAATTACAATTAAACAAGGTAAGGCATGGCTAAATGGTGCTATATATATTAATACAGATGATTATATATTAAATATAGACGTAGCAGATGGAGTGCTTAATAGAATAGATAGAGTTGTATTAAGAATGGATACAGCTGAAAGAAAAATATATTCTTATGTAAAAAAAGGACAATTTGCAAGTTCACCAGTAGCACCGACTTTACAAAGAGATGCCGATGCATATGAATTAGCATTAGCAGATGTGGCTGTTAATAAAGGTGCTATTAGTATTACACAGGCTAATATAACAGATCTAAGACTTGATAAAAACTTATGCGGCATAGTGCATGGAACTGTAGATCAAATAGATGTTACAACTCTATTTAATCAATACAGTACAAGGTTTAAAATAAAATCAGAAAAATTTGAAAAAGAATTTGAAGATTGGCTTAAAACTTTAAAGGATGTTTTAGGGGAGGATACAGCAGGTAATCTATTAAACTTAATAACTAAAAATACTGAAAGTATAAATAATATTAAGTCGGATTTGGCTGATATGGCGACATTAAAAGATAGAAATACAAATGTAAAATATAAATTAGTTGTAATAGATGGGGAACCATTCTTAGAGGTGGTGGAAGTATGAACTTAAAAATAGGAGATTTAATTCCATTACAAGGTTTAACAAAAGAAGATAAAAAGAAACTTGTGGATATTGTAAATAAAGCAGAAGCTAATCAATCTACTATTAAAACTAATATAATTAATACTTTGAATAATAAAATAGGAAGCAATTTAAGAACTGATAATTCATGGATAGATGTAGTGAATGCCATATCAAATGCAACAGGTTCTAAAAGATATATAAGTGGTACTGCAATAACTGATTCAAGAGGACATATTGTTGTATCTGATATCCCATTTCAGCCTAGGCTTGTATATGTAAATATACATGAAAATAAATTTTATATGTTTAGGGATGCGTCAATAACACAGTCAAGTGGATTTTTTTCGTCCAATATATATTCAAATTGTTCAATGGGACCTAATAATTTTGATATAAACATACATTGGACTTCTGGTGAAAACGTAACTTGGGAAGCGTATGAATAGGGAGGTGGATGTATGCTAGGTAGTACAGCAAAAATAAGTGAAATAATAACAGCACTTGAAAATATGCAAGGCTTAAATCAAAAGGCAGATTTAAAAAGTGCTTTAATTGCAAAAGGAATAAATGCTTCAGAATCAGATGGAGTAGCCAATTTAATTGCTAAATTAAATAGCGCTAATTTAGTATTGAATGGTAAAAGATGGGCGGCAGGCACATATTATTTAAAAGATGGAGAAAAGAAATTTGACATTACGAATTTAAATTTTAAACCTAATTTGTTTTTGTATTTCTCTACAGAGCTTTATAGCTCAAGTACTTTATTGTTTGGGATAGGAATTAGAGATAAAGATATACCTATGATACGTGAATATTCATATGTTAATTCTATTTTTTGCATATTATTTAATGATTGGAGTGCAAGAGTAAATAAAGGCACGCAAGAATATAAAAAAATTGAATTTGGAGAAAATTATATAAAAAAAATATATACAGATAATGAAACTGATCATTGTATAAAATGGTATGTTTTTGAATAAAGGAAAATAAGAGGAGATTAGTAATGAAAAGAGGAAGTTTAATTATTTATGATAATACAGGTGAAATATGGGTTAATACGGGTGATGCAGAAGGGAATATATTACCACACATAGTCCCCACTGGATTACCTTATATAATTACAGAGTTTGGAGAGTTAGACGGAAGGATTGTAAAAGGTGTAGATGTAGAAACTAAGAAATTAATATTAGAAGATATTCCTAAAGTAGAAACAGAAGAAGATAAATTAAAAGATGAATTGCTAAAAACACAAGCAGAAGTAGTTAATTTAAAATATAAAGAAGTATTAAGTAATATAAAATAGAAAGGAAATGATGTTATGATACTATATGATTTATTAAAAAATTTAATTAATAATAATTACTATGAGAAGGAGGATATGGCAAATAAGTTAAATGTATTTTATACTTTTAACCAGATCAATTTAGAGCAGTATAGTGAGTTAATGGCTACAGTTAATCCAGCTGAAAAAGAAGATTTAGGAAACCAAGGATTAAATGTAGAAGATACTACAGAAAAAGTTGTTACACAATAGATAAATAATGTGACACAAATAAATATTTTATAAAGGCAAAGTAGGCACCGAGTAGGTGTTTTTATTTTGCCTATTTTTAATAAGATTAAAAAATTCATATACTAAAGATGTCTAAAGTTCTATTAAAGGAAGATTAACCATATTATTTTATAATAATAAAATTGGAGGAGAAAAAATGAAAGAATGGTGTTTACAACATCCATGGATGACTTTTTTTATAATTATTTTTTCTATAGGAATTATTTCTAAAAATATAAATTTAATATTAGGAGGAAAAAAAGATGATGTGAAGAATTTAAAGAATAAAGGAGTGATGGAAATGTCAGACAATAAAACAAATACAACTTCAAAACAAAGTGGAATAAGTAAGAATAAGCCAAGTGAAACTAAAACTTCATATAATGAACGTGGAAGCCAAAGTGTACCACCTTCATCAACATCTGCCCCACCTCTTCCACCTAAACAAAAATAATGATTGATTTATTAAAATTTAAGGAATTTATCAGTGTAATACCATTATTAATTATCTATATACTTCCAGGATATGTTTTTATAAGTATAAAAGATTTTATAATAAATAAAAAGAAAAGTGAAGATAAGAATTTTGTATTAAAATGTATAGTAATTAGTTACATAATAATAAATTTTGAAATATTAATACTAGATTGTTTTAAAATTAGTATTAATATTTCATCACCTAAAAATATTGTATGTACGTTTTGTTTTTCTATATTAGTAGGATATTTATATTCTATTTTATCGCAAAGTGAATTTAGTAATAAACTTTTAAAAAGATTTAAAATAACTAGGTCACTTAAGACAGATATCGTCACAGATATTGTAGACTTTGAATTAGGTATGTGGGTAAGGGTATTTTTAAGTTCAGAACAAGTAATATACATAGGTCAATTAAGAAATTTTGAAAAAGTTTCTGATAATAACTATGATATTGTTTTAAGCAATTTTATATTATGTGGATATTCCGGAGAAGTATTTATAGATAATCAAAAAGATAATAAAGAATGGGTATTTATAAATGTTAAAGATAACTATAGAATTGAATTAGTATATGATCCTAGAAGTAGAAAGATTATTAATTAAAGAACTTACTTAATGTAGGTTCTTTTTTTATTTATAATTTTGGAGGTGCAATGTGGAAAATGAAATAATTAAGATGGTTGCTAGTCAAGGAGTGTTTGCGATATTTTTCGCTTATCTCCTTTTTTATGTATTAAAAGAAAATTCAAAGAGGGAAGGAAAATACCAGGATATTATTTCTACACTTACAGATAAATTTAGCATTTTAGATGATGTAAAAAAAAGTGTAGATAAGATAGAGGAAAAGTTAGAAAGGTAGGTGTTTAAATGGAGTTTTTAAAACAGTTCTTGCAGATAAAAAAGATTATAGCATTATTAACTACTATAGTATTTTGTATTTTAAGTACAAAAGGGAGTTTATCAAGTACGGAATTTCTTTCTGTATTTACATTAATAATAGGATTTTATTTTGGACAGTCTAGTGCTAGACAAGCGGTAAAAGAAAGTAAAGAGCAGGAATAAACCTGTTCTTTTTTATATTAAATTTTAGGAGGTAATTTTAATATGTTATTTAATTTAAACCCAGGACATACATTAAGTGGTGGAGATGTAGGAACTAGAGGAATAAATGGATTAAAAGAGGAAGTTTTAACAAGGCAACTAATAGGAGAAATAGATAAAGAATTAAGAGGTAGAGGACATAGCACTAACATATGTAGAGTAGATTATGCATCAACATTGCAAGAAAGTTTAAATAAACAAGTATCATTATGTAATTCAGTAAATGCAGATTTAAATATTTGTATACATTTTAATACCACAGTAGGTGGTTATGGATCAGAAGTATATACGTATAGTGGTAAGTATTTAGTAGAAGCAGATAGAGTATTAAAGCAATTAAATAATTTAGGATTTAGAAATAGAGGAATTAAAAACCAAGGGTTAGCATTAACTAGAAGAACTAAAGCCAAAACAATTTATATAGAAGTATGCTTCATAGATAGTTCTGGAGATGTAGCTATACTTAATAAATATGGTATGAATGGAATTGCCAACGCAATAGTAAATGGTGTGTTAGGGGTATCTTCAAATGTAACACCTACACCAAGTCAACCATCTACAAATAATAGTTGGATTAATTTAGATGGAAAAACAGGTACTATATGCACACCAAGTGGTGTAAATGTTAGAGAAAAGAAATCTACGTCTAGTAGAATATTAGGGGCTTTACCTAATGGTGCAAAAGTACAATTATATAGAAAAGAAGGAGATTGGATGCATGTATACTATCCTCCACATGGTGGATATGTTTATGCTAAATATATAAGGTATTAATTTTAAAGGGACTTCTATAATGGGAGTCCCTTCTTTTTTTTATTGGAAAAATTAATTAAAAAGTATTGCTTTATTATACTATCGATAGTATAATAAGATTAGGAGGTGAGATAATAGAAATAAAAAATAAAAGAGCTCAAAAGTGGTGCGAGCACTTTGAACTCTTACTTTAATAGGTTTATTAGCTACTGTTTAATTTTGTAATAGAAAGCTTATTTAAACCCACTAGGAGAATAACTCTCCTAAAGAAAATATACCATATAACTATTTTAAAAACAATGTTAGAGGTGATATTAATGGGCGAAAATAAAAACCTACAAACAGAAGCTAATAAAAAATGGCAGGAAAAGAATAGAGAAAGAACTAGGTATTTAAGAAACAGATCTACAGCACGTGGATTTGTAAAAAAACAGGCAACTTTAGAAGATTTGCAGGAATTAAAAGAATTAATAAAAGAAAGAGAAGAATTAATAAAAGGAAAAAGGAGATTGTTATGAAAAAAATAGTTATAGGTATATTGATAGGATTGGCTATTGGAGCATCTACAAGATTTCTAGGAACTGCAAAAGCTATTCAACCAGCAGAAGACAATGGTCCACAAAACGGTTATTATATGTATTGTACAGATAAAAATAAACCTATGTGGGTTCAATTGGATAAAGTTAAAGAAGGAGAAAGATTTCTTTATTTATCTAATCCTAAAAACAATACAGTTATTAAATTAATAAAAATAAATTAAATTTGATAAAATTGTAAATTATATGTTATTATAAAAAAAAGTGATAATTGGAGGGAATATTATGTTATATGGATATTGTAGAAGTGCCAACGATAATAAAAAGAGCATAGAGAAACAAATAGAATGGGTAAAAAGCAAAGGTGTTAACGAAAAGGATATTTATATAGACATTGGAAGTGGACTTGATACCAATAGGGCGGAGCTGAACAAATTACTAGATAGTGTGAAAGAAGAGGATTCAATATTCTCTAAGGATATAAACAGAATAACAAGAGATGTAAAAGGGCTAGAAAAAATAATAGAATTTGCTAAAAATAATCATGTTAAGTTTGTATTAGGAGAACATGTTATAGATGGCATTAACGGAGTAGATAAAGGTGTAGAAGGTATATCTGCTGTACTTAGCGTGTTTGCAGAATATGAACAAAACATAGAAGAATAAGTAATAAAGGTAATCTGATTTAAAAAACTAGAAAAAATAAAAAAAGGAGTAGCTCCAATTAAGGAATTTCTTCTTTTTTTATTTTTTGAACAATATAGGTATACACATGCATATTATCATTATAAAGCCTATCACCATACATAAATCTATTCTTATTTTACTTTTCATATTATCACCATCTTAATTATTTACATTAATATAAATTTTAAACATATAAAGGGAATTAGTAAATTAAAATAGAATATACAATATAATAATTAGTGTACATTTTGATGCTGAGGTGATGGTGTGGCACTTAAAAATAGATTAAAGGAAATAAGAATGACTGAGTACATGCTGGGTCAGAAAGAATTTGCAAAAATGCTTAAAATAGCAAATACGACTTATTGCCAGTGGGAAAGTGGAATTTGTAACCCAAAACTAGAATTAGCTTTTACTATAGCTAAAAAATTAAATAAAAAGACAGATGAAATATGGTATTTAGAATAGTACCATATTTTTTTATACTCTAAATTCATATTTTTAGAAAAAAATTTAAATAAGTGGTATCAAGTTCAGAATTTCTGAATAGTATGTATTAAGAAGGCAACAAAGAGTACAGGGGGCTAAAATGATGGCAGATAGGTTGAGAGTGGTATTAGAATTTAGAAAAACTGACGTAAAAGAATTACAGTTATATGGCGAATTATTGAAATTTAGCAATCCAGGTGCAGTAGTTAAAGATATTTTGAAAGGTACTTTACCTGTAGATATTATTAATTTAAAAGAGTAGTTAGTAATTTAGTTGGACCATATTAATATAAAAAACATTTTAAACCATAAATTAGGGAGCAATCCCTATTTTACATATAACTAAAGAAAAAAAGTTATATGAATAACAAAAGAGAGGATGTTTTTTTAATGAAAAAACTAACAGATTTACTAGCAGCTTTAATTTCTATAGGATTTTGTGCATTTATTATTCTAGGCATAAGTTTTATTGCGAAGGAGGTGGGTTTAAATCCTAATTTTGTATTGTCTTTAACAATTCTTTTTAGCATTCCTACAATAGGTGCTTTTAGTTGGTTTATATTTTGTACTATATTTAAACCTAACAAAAGAAAACAAATAACAGCAGAACAGATATTTTATAAAGAAAAAGTATATCCAATATATTTAGAAACTAGGAATTACTTTAGGATTGCATTACAGAATAAAATGCTTACAAGAAAAGAGTTATTAGAATTTAAAGGGATATTACAACATGCATTAAAAGGTAATTTAAAACCTTATTATGGTCAAAAATTTGAAAATGATGCACATGAGATCTATACAAAATTAAAAAGCCACCATATCCAAGAAAAAGATATGATAGCTTTAAGGGATTATGTTATGCCTTACGCTATTGCAGCTACAACATATAATGCACAAATCCCAACTACTCAAAAGCCACATTTAAGAGTAGTTAAATAAGTAACCAAACTTATTTTTAAAATGAGATTGAGAATATTACAAATAAACAACCATATTTATTTTTTATTCTCTTTCTCTATCCTTGTTACATAATAGTTTAACCAGCTATTAATAATTTATACAGGAGGTTTATATGGATTTATTTTGGTTAGATAAGACTATCTTAAAAACTGTTTTAAGTTTAAATTACTACCAATTCTTTTTAATAAGCTTTGGCGGGTTAATAGGAACTTTTCTTTATAGTGGAACTTTTAGCAATAAACAAGGTGGAAAAAGAAGATGATTACCGAATTTGCATTAGCGGGAGGATTAGTTTATGGATACAATTATGTAATTAGCAGTAAAAGAAAAGTTAAAAAAATTATAAAAGATACATTAGAAAATAATAATTTAGATTACAAGGTTATTAATATAGATAATACAGAAAACGGATATAAAATTATAATTTCTCTTTATGGAGTGGGATATGAAAAATTAGAAAATGCAAAAGATTTATTAGAAAGCAGTTTAGGAAGCTACGTAGAAATACAACAAAACGAAAATCTTAAAACAGCAACTATATATGTTATAGAAGAAAAGCTAACGGATAGTTATAAATATAGTTCTGTTACTGTTAAACCATATGAGCTATTTATAGGGAAAACTTATACTTTAAAAGATGTAATATTAAATATGCGAGATTTACCACACTGCTTATTTAGTGGTATAAACTCGAGTGGTAAAACCTTATGCATGGTAACAGCTTTAGTTAATCTAATACACTTTAATAGCTCTAGGGATATAGAATTATTTTTGGCACAAGTAAGTGCTAAGAAAGACCTAAGAAAATTTAAGGATATAAAACAATGTAGAGGATATGCAGATAACTTAGTTAAAGCATATGATATGTTCCAATATCTTTACCACACTATGGAAAAGCGAATATCTATGTTTAATGGCATTAAGAGTAAATATGTGGACGATATATATGAATGGAATAAAGCGTTTCCTAAAAGAAAGATGCGTGTAATTTATTTGGCCATGGATGAATTTACTTCTTATATGCCAGATGCTTTAGATAATAAAGAAGATACAGAATTAAAAACTAAATGTTTAGATCTGCTTGTTAAACTAATACAACAGAGTAGATGTACTGGAATATATGTATTAGCAAGTTTACAAAGGCCCGATAAGGAAAGTTTACCTCCAAGATTAAAAGCGCAGTTTAATTGTAAAGTTAGCTTTAAACAGTCAAACATAGCAAGCTCACTAGTAGTAACTGATTCCGAAAAAGCATTTAATTTAAAGCCAAAGCGTGAGGCCATAGTAAACGCAGACGAGGAATATCTAATGAAGACTTTATATATTGATAATAAAATGATAAAAGATATTTTAGAACCTCATATAGATATGGACCACAAAAATTATTACAATTATAAAAAAGAATCTTTAAAAGAAACTAACAGATCAATAGAAGTAGAACCTGAAAAGAAGAAGTCTAAAAGCAGGGTGAAAATATGTATCTAACAAATAGGGATAAGGAAATTTTTAAATTTATAGAGCAGTATGGAAGTATTACAATTAACCAGTGTAGTAAAATATTTTTTAGTAAATGTAAGCAAAATTATTACCAGGCTAGAAAAAGATTAAAATTACTTTCAGATAATAAATATCTTAAAAGATATAGAAAAGATATGAGATCAGAGGCTGTATACTATTTAGATAAGAAATTATCTGCACACGATTTGAAAGTACTAGATATATATGCGGAATTATTGCATTTAGGAGCAGAAATAAAATATTTTGAAAGAGAATATATAATACCTACTAAAAACAAAGAATATAGAGCAGATGGACTTGTAGAGTGTACAAAAGATGGATATTTCTATCCTATCTTAATAGAAGTAGATTATACACATTTTACATCTAATAAAAAGCTATTAGATATTTATAATTCTAATTATTTTCAAGATAAGTACAAAGATTTAGATACAGATATTTTCCCAACAGTTTTAATTTTACGACCCTTTCTTTCTAACAATATTAATAATTTACCTTTTAATATTATCTATTCTACTATGTGCATAAATAATATAAACACATTATTTAACTAATTACTAATTTTTAAAAGGGAATTACTAATTACAAAAAAATATTACTTATTGTACTGCAAACATATAATGGCTTAGATACTTATATCTAAGCTTTATTTTATACCTATTATATAGTTATTTATGATAGGTATAAATGATAGGTAGCTAGAATTTGATAATTTGTTTACAAATATTACATTTTTGTTATAATTAAGCTATATTACCATGAGGGGGATTTGATAATATGAAGAAAATACTATCTATATTAATAGTAGGAATTTTAGCCTTAGGATTAGTTGCTTGTGGATCAAAACAAACAACTAATAATGAACAAAAAAGCAAAATTTATAAACTTGGAGAAGAAGTATTTGTTAAAGATGAAAATGGAAAAGAAGTGTACTCATTGAAGATAAATGAAGTAAAAACAGATAATGATTTTGAATATAAAAAAGATTTTCCAGAGAGTAATAGAAAACAAATAGTAGAAGTGACTTATAACTATAAAAACATAGCTAAAGATGATGAAAATAAATTAGAACTACATGGAGCAGATTTGAAAGTTATGGATTCTAAAGGAGCTATGGCACAGAGTTCTGATATGTATCCTAAACAAAAACCACAAAAAACTCCAGTAGGAGCTAATTGTACTGTACAAGCTTATTACGGTTTGGAAAATCTAAGCGATAAAGTAAGAATAGTATTTAGTAGCGAATCTTATAATACAACTATAGAATTTGAAGTACCAGTAAAATAATATTATTTATAATACAAAAACTCTAGAGGGTTAACCTTTAGAGTTTTTTACTTATATTTTTCTATTACCTTTATTATATCTAGCAGTAATTTTTTATTCTTTTTATTTTCTAAATTTAAATTATATCTTTCTTTTGTTCTACATAATAAATAATCTAAGCTTACGTTAAATATATCTGCAATTTTAACTAAATTAGCTATACTCGGTTCTATAGAACCAGATTCATATCCAGAGATGGTTTGCCTAGAAACATTTAAAAACTTTCCAAGTTCCTCTTGTGTAAATTCTTTTTCTTCTCTTAATTCTTTAAGTCTATCCCCAAACAAAAATAATACCTCCTATAAACTTTTATAAAATAAGTTTATAGCAGGCCAAGAAGTATTGTTTTAAATTCTAGTTATTCTGTCTTTTTTAAATGAAAAGGACAGAATATATTAACATTTAAAAAATACAAAAACACAGCAATTGGACAAATATTTAGTTCTATTGCTAAATTTTCTATAAGATCTACATTAACATTAATCTTATATATAGAGTTATTTTCCAATTTACTTAAATAAGGTTGTGTTATACCTAATCTATTAGCTAAATCTTTTTGTTTAATTCCTTTATCCTCGCGAACAGCCTTTAACATTTGTACCACCTCGTGTAAATATCTCATTTATTTTAATTTTACGACAAAATATTACAATAATAAATAAGAAAAATGTGGTAAAAAAGCGAACGATATTCATACCATGAATATTTTTTGAGTTATAATACAATTGAAAGAAAAGAAATAGGGGATATGAGAAAAGAGGGAAATAATAATGCTAGAGGGAGAAATAAAATTTTATAAACTATTGTTAATATTAAAAAAAGAAAATAATAATAAAAACAAACAGATTTTATTAAAAATAAATAAAGAAAATAATATTGCTTAATTAGTATAGTTTATTTATTTTTAATTGTTTGATATAATACAATATGAATTTATAACATTTTATACAGTTTATTTGGAGGTAATTAATAATATGAATAAAAATGCAAATACAAACAAATATGATAATAATCTTGAAAATAAAGATACTACTCAATCCTTCTTTATTTCTACATACGGTTGCCAGATGAATGAAGAGGATTCAGAGAAACTTTCAGGCATGTTAAAAAGAGAAGGCTATATAAGAACTGAAGAAAGAGAAGAAGCAGATGTAATTATATTCAACACCTGTTGTGTTAGAGAAAATGCAGAGCTTAAAGTATATGGCAATTTAGGGATACTTAAAGGTTTAAAAGCTAAAAACCCTAATTTAATTATAGCTGTAACTGGTTGCATGATGCAACAGGCAGGTATGGCAGAAACTATTAAAAAGAAATTTCCTTTTGTAGATATTATAATAGGAACGCATAATCTTCATAACTTTTCAAATTATTTAAATGAAGTTAAGAAAAAACATACATCTATATTGAAGATACAAGAAAAAGAAGATAGTATAATAGAAAACATGCCAATAGATAGAAAAAATAGTATGAAGGCTTTTGTTACCATAATGTACGGTTGTAATAATTTCTGTACTTATTGTATAGTTCCTTATGTAAGAGGAAGGGAAAGAAGTAGAACTCCTGAAAACATAGAGGATGAAATAAAGAATTTAGTTTCTAAAGGTTATAAGGAAATAACTTTACTAGGTCAGAATGTAAATTCCTATGGTAAGGATCTAGAACCTAATGTTACTTTTGCAGAACTTTTAAAAAGAGTAAATACTATAGAAGGATTAGAAAGAGTAAGATTTATGACTTCTCATCCAAAGGACTTAACTGATGATGTTATAGAAGCTATTGCTAAATGTGATAAACTATGTGAACAAATACATCTTCCTGTACAATCTGGCTCTAGTGATATGCTGAAAAAAATGAATAGACATTATGATAGAGAAAAATATTTAGATGTGGTATCTAAAATAAAAAAACTTATACCTAATGTAGCTCTTTCTACTGATATAATAGTAGGATTCCCTGGAGAAACTGAAAAAGACTTTGAAGAAACATTAAGCTTAGTAAAGACAGTAGAATATGATTCTGCTTTTACTTTCTTATATTCCATAAGAAAAGGAACTCCAGCTGCTAAATTTGAGGATCAAGTACCTGAAGGTGTTAAACACAAAAGATTTAATAGATTAGTAGAAGTAGTTAATGAAATAAGTGCTAAAAAGAACAAAGCCTATGAAGGAAAAATAGAAGAAGTTTTAGTAGAGGGTACTAGTAAAAATGATGAAAATAAACTAATGGGTAGAACAAGAGCAGGAAAACTTGTTAACTTTATTGGTAATAAAAAATCCATAGGAAAACTTGTTAATGTTAAAATAACAAAAGCAAACTCTTTTTCATTAACAGGAGAAGAAATTTAAATATAAATTAAAAAGCTCTTAATAAGAGCTTTTTTTAAAAGATTAAATTAAAAGAAATATTTTAAGGAGGAAAAAATATGGGATTAACTCCAATGATGAAACAATATTTAGAGGTAAAAGAAAGCTGCAAAGATTGTATATTGTTCTTTAGATTAGGAGATTTTTATGAAATGTTTTTTGAGGATGCTAAAGTTGCCTCAAAAGAACTAGAGCTAGTATTAACAGGAAGAGATTGTGGTCTAGAAGAAAGAGCTCCTATGTGTGGTATTCCATATCATGCTGCTAATACATATATAGGTAGATTAGTAAGTGCAGGCTATAAAATAGCTATTTGTGAACAATTGGAGGATCCTTCCGCCTCTAAAGGTATAGTAAAAAGAGGAATTATAAAAATAATTACGCCAGGAACCTATACAGATTCTTCATTTTTAGAAGAGAATAAAAACAATTATATAATGAGCTTTTATTTAGATGATAATATTTGTTCTATGAGCTTTGCGGATATATCCACAGGTGAATTTAACTCAACTCATAGCAATTTTAAAGAAGCTGTAGTATTTGATGAAATATCAAAATTTGCTCCTCGTGAAATAGTTTTAGATGAAAATACAGAGGAAAACTTTATACATACTATAAAAGAAAGATTTCCTAATATCTCTATAAGCAAAATAAAAGAAGAAAATTTTAGTTATAATATGGATAATAATTTAAAAGAGCAATTTAATAATTTTAATGAAAAGGATTATGAAACCATAGTAAAAAAATCCGCTAATGGTCTTCTATATTACATATTTCATACCCAAAAAAATATATTATCTAACATTAATAAAATAGACTATTACAGTATAGTAGACTATTTAACTATAGATGTAAATTCAAGAAGAAATTTGGAGATAACAGAAAATTTAAGAGAAAAAACTAAAAAAGGATCTCTTTTATGGGTATTAGATAAAACTAATACAGCTATGGGTGGAAGGCAATTAAGAAGATGGATAGAACAACCACTTATAAATAAAAATCCTATAGAAAATAGATTAAATGCTGTAGAAGAATTATTAAATAATATATCTCTTCAGGAAGATTTAAAAGAAGATTTAAAATCTATATATGATATAGAGAGAATAGTAGGGAAAGTAGCTTCTAAAAGTGTTAATGCAAAGGAACTTATATCTTTAAAATGCTCTATAGGTAAGGTTCCTTATATAAAAGAATACTTAGCAAATTTTAAAAGCGATTTATTTTTAAATATGGAACAAAATATAGATACTTTAGAAGATATTCATGAATTGCTAGACAAAGCTTTATTAGATAGCCCATCTTTATCTGTAAAAGAAGGCAATATAATAAAAGAGGGATTTAATGAAGAAGTGGATTCCCTAAGGGAAGCAAAAAGAAACGGGAAAAAATGGATAGCTTCTTTAGAACAAAAAGAAAAAGAAGAAACAGGTATAAAATCATTAAAGGTTAGTTATAATAAAGTATTTGGTTATTTTATAGAAATTACAAAAGCAAATTTAAATTCAGTGCCAGAGGGAAGATATATAAGAAAACAAACTCTAGCCAATGCTGAAAGATATATTACTCCTGAGCTTAAAGAAATGGAAGAAAAAATATTAGGGGCAGAAGAAAAACTTATAGATATAGAATATAAACTTTTTACTAAAATAAGAGATTTTATAGAAGAAAATATAGATAGAATGCAAAAAACTGCAAGAATAATATCTGATATAGATTGCTTATGTTCATTAGCTACTGTAGCCTTAGAAAATAATTATATAAAGCCTAACATAAATGCTAAAGATGAAATTCTTATAGAAGAGGGAAGACATCCTGTAGTAGAAAAAGTTATACCTAAAGGTGAATTTATATCTAATGATAGCTTAATAGATACAAAAGAAAACCAACTTATATTAATAACTGGTCCTAATATGGCAGGAAAATCTACTTATATGAGACAGGTAGCCTTAATTACAATTATGGCTCAAATAGGTAGCTTTGTTCCTGCTAAAAAGGCTAATATTTCTATATGTGATAAGATATTTACAAGAATAGGTGCCTCAGATGATTTAGCTGCAGGTAAAAGTACTTTCATGGTAGAGATGTGGGAAGTTTCTAATATACTAAAAAATGCTACCTCAAAAAGTTTGGTGCTTTTAGATGAAGTAGGCAGAGGAACCAGCACCTATGATGGCTTAAGCATAGCCTGGTCTGTTATAGAATATATATGTAATAATAAAAATTTAAGATGCAAAACTTTATTTGCAACTCACTATCATGAACTTACAAAACTTGAAGACAATATTGAGGGTGTTAAAAATTATTCTGTATCCGTATCAGAATTAGAAAATGAAATAGTGTTTTTAAGAAAAATAATAAGAGGGGGAGCAGATCAATCCTACGGTATAGAAGTTGCTAAACTAGCTGGTTTACCTTCTCCTGTGATAAATAGAGCTAAGGAGATATTACAACATATTGAAGGTAGTAATGAAGAAAACTCCCTTAATATTACTCCTTCTAGAGAATA
Organism: Clostridium sporogenes; assembly: GCF_001889325.1. NCBI lineage: Bacteria > Bacillati > Bacillota > Clostridia > Eubacteriales > Clostridiaceae > Clostridium > Clostridium sporogenes. The sequence continues at coordinate 304,530 of NZ_CP013243.1, forward strand.
TAAAAACAAAGATTATATAGAAGCATCAAAGGATACTTTAAGTACTAAAAATAATCTTGAGAGTGGAATACAACATGATACTTTATCTGAAACTAATACCACTACTATAATAGAGGATGAGAGTACTAAAGAGAATCCTTCTTGTAATAAAAAACAAATAAACTATAAAAAAAATGATGAAAAGTCTATAAAAAAAGAAGTAGCAATGGATTCTTTTCAAATAAATTTTGAATATATAAAAAAAGATAAAGTAATTGAAGAAATTAAAAATATAGATATACTTAATATGACTCCAATGGAAGGTTTTAATAAATTATATGATATAATAAATAAAACAAAAGATATAGATTAAAGGATAGTTGTATTATTAAATTTTAAAAAGCTATATATTAGTACATAAAAAAATCTCATGATCTTTAGATTTTTACTAACTTAGTACCACTTATAAGTGGTACTAATCTATATAATAAAATATACGCTATGTGGTGATTTAAATGAGAAAAATAAATTTATTGGATTTAGAAACTACAAATAAAATAGCTGCAGGAGAAGTTATAGAAAGGCCCTTTTCTGTAGTAAAAGAATTAGTAGAAAATAGTATAGACGCCAATGCTAAAAATATAACCATAGAAATAGAAGATGGGGGACAAAAACTTATAAAAATAATAGATAATGGAGAAGGTATTTATCCTACTGATATAAAAAATGCTTTTCTTCCGCATGCTACAAGTAAAATAAATTCCATAGAAGATATATATAAAATAAGTACTATGGGCTTTAGAGGTGAAGCACTAGCTAGTATTTCCTCTGTATCAAAAACTAAACTTAAAAGTAGGGTTGCTTCCTACAATTTTGGTAAAGAAATATATATAGAAGGTGGCAAAATAGAATACTTAAAGGATACAGGTTGCAATGTCGGTACAACTATAGAGGTTTCTGATTTATTTTATAATGTACCAGCAAGACTTAAATTTTTGAAAAGTACAAGAAGCGATAGCACTGCTATATCAGATATAGTAAATAGGTTTATATTAGCTCATCCAGATATATCTTTTAATTTAATAAACAAAGGAAAGCAAAGTATAAAAAGTTACGGTACCGGAAATCTAAAGGATTCCGTACGATGTGTATACAACAAAACAATCAGTGAAAATCTTATAAACTTTGAAAGTCATAAGGATATAATATCTGTATATGGATTTATAGGGAAACCTGAAATAAGCCGTAAAAGTAGAACAAATCAAAGTATATTTGTAAATAAGCGGTATGTTAAAAGTAAATTTATAACTGCTGCGGTAGAAAATGCTTTTAAATCTTTTTTAACAGTAAATAGCTACCCTTTCTTTGTAATATTTATAGATATTTTCCCAGAATATATTGATGTAAATGTACATCCTACTAAATCAGAAGTTAAATTTAAAGATGAGAGGGCTATGTTTAAGGCTATATTTGATGCAGTTCATGAAGCTATAAAAGGAGAATTAAAAGAATCATTTACAAATTTCTTTAATAAAGAAGATATTAATATATATGATTCTAAAAAATCTATGGGTGAAACTATAAAAACAGAAAAAGAAGAAGTACAAATACCAATAGATTTAAATAACAATAATAAAATTCATATTTTTGGTAATAATATAAATAGTTCAACTAAAACTAACAATATAGAACCTACTAAGGATGAAAACATTGAAGGAAAAAATATATTTGAAATTAATAATAATTCTTCTATTTCTAAACAAGATGAAGTATACTATAACAAAAAGAATACTGAATTCTTAAATTCAAATAATAACAAAGAAGAAAGTTCATCAAAGCAAGATAATAAGAATCCAAATACCCTATATCTAAATGAGAATGATACAACGTCCTCATCTATAAATATTAAAGAAAATAAGCCTACTAATTTTTATATAGATATGAAAATAATAGGACAGTTTAATAATACATATATATTAATAGAAAAGGATAAAGAACTTTATATAATAGATCAGCATGCAGCTCATGAAAAGGTGCTATTTGAAAAATTTAAATCCGAAATAGAAAAGGGATATGTAATAAGCCAAATTTTATTATCGCCTGTAGTTATAGAACTATCAGAAGATGAATTTAACATATACGAAGAAAACAAATATATTTTTAAAAACTCAGGTTTTTCAGTGGAAGCTTTTGGAGAATACACTATAAATATAAAAGAAGTGCCTTTAATTTTAGGTAAACCCAATGTAGAAAATCTTTTTATGGATATACTTTATAACTTAAAAAATATGAAATCTAAAGAAACTTCTACAATAAAATACAATGCTATTGCCACACTAGCATGCAAATCCGCAGTTAAAGCAAATGACAACTTAAAAGATGAAGAAATAAAAAAATTAATAGAAGATATGCTTATATTAGATAATCCATACACTTGTCCCCATGGAAGACCTACTATGATTAAATTTACATTAAAAGATTTAGAAAAAAAATTTAAAAGAATACAATAAGGGGGATAAGCAAAAATGATAGACTTATTAATACTTGCAGGTCCTACAGCAGTAGGAAAAACAGATATCTCTATAAAACTTGCAAAAAAACTAAATGGAGAAATAATATCCGCTGACTCCATGCAAATTTATAAATACATGGATATAGGTTCAGCTAAAATAACCAAAGAGGAAATGAAGGGTATACCTCACCATCTTATAGATGTAGTAGCACCTCATGAAGAATTTAATGTAGCCTCCTTTAAAACTTTAGCAGAAAAATGTATAAAAGATATATGGAGCAGGGGGAAACTTCCTATAATAGCAGGAGGCACAGGTTTATATATTAATTCTTTAATCTACAATTATGATTTTACAGATGCAGATAGAGACGAAGATTATAGAGAATATCTTACTAGATTATCAGAAGATAAAGGAAAAGAATATGTTCATAGCTTGCTAAAAGATATAGATGGAAAATCCTATGAAAGATTATATCCTAACGATTTAAAAAGAGTAGTTAGGGCCTTAGAAGTTTACAAAATTACAGGTAAATCTATAAGTGAATATACAAAAGAAAACGAAAAAAAATTGTATAATATACCTTATAACATAAACTACTTTGTTTTAAATATGAATAGAGAAGTACTATATGAAAGAATTAACAAAAGAGTGGATATAATGATGGATAAAGGCTTAATAGAAGAAGTAAAAAAATTAGAATCTATGGGATATACTCCAGATATGCAATCTATGAAAGGTATAGGTTATAAAGAAATTCTATTCTATTTAAAGGGCGATATTCCACTAGATGAAGCTATTTATTTAATAAAAAAAGGAAGCAGAAATTATGCTAAAAGGCAACTAACTTGGTTTAGAAAAGATAAAAGATCTATATGGATAGATAAAGATAAATATAGATCTGAGGAGGAAATAGTGGATAAAATTATAAAAATGGTAAAATATAAATAAAATTAAAAGGATTTTTAATTTATTTATAGAATTATATAAGAATAAGTTTCTAATTATTTGTAATTTTTTTAGGAGGGAAAGGTTATATGACTAAAGTTGTTAATAATCTACAAGATATATTTTTAAATGGTGCTAGAAAAAATAGAATTCCTGTTACAATATACTTAACAAATGGATTTCAATTAAAAGGATTTGTTAAAGGCTTTGATAACTTTACAGTAATATTAGATTCAGATGGTAAACAAATGATGATATACAAACATGCTATATCTACAATTAACCCAGCAAAGCCCTTATTATTTGTACAAAATCCTAACGGAGATGATTATAAAGATAAAGAATAGGTTAATTGCCTATTCTTTTTTTATATGTTAATATATACAATGTTAGATAATAATACATACTTATTATTTTTCTTACATATAGAGGAGGATGGAAATAGAAATGCTACATATAACAAAAGATACTCTAAAAAACATATATGACATAAATCCTAAAGCTTTAGATTTATATGAAAAGGCTATAGAAGATATTAAAGATGAGTTCCAAAAATATGATGAAATAAGAGAATTTAATCAACTAAAAGTTTTAAATGCTCTTCAGGAAGAAAGAGTTAGTGAATCTCATTTCACAAATTCTACAGGGTATGGATATGGAGATATAGGAAGAGATACCTTAGATAAAGTTTATGCTAGGATATTTAACACAGAAAGTGCTTTAGTAAGACCACATTTTGTAAATGGTACTCACGCTATTGGAGCTGCTCTATTTGGAAATTTAAGACCAGGGGATACTATGTTATCTGTATGTGGAAAACCCTATGATACATTACATAATATAATAGGCATAGAAGGGGAAGAGAACATAGGTTCTTTAAAAGATTTTGGAGTTAAATATAAACAAGTAAATTTAAAAGAAGACCACTCTATAAACTATGGAGAAATAGAAAAGATATTAAAAGAGGATACTTCAATAAAACTTATACATATTCAACGTTCAACAGGTTATGGATGGAGAAAAGCTCTTCTTATACCTGAAATAGAAAAACTAATTTCCTTTGTAAAATCCATAAAAAAAGAAGTTATATGTTTTGTAGATAACTGTTATGGTGAATTTATAGATACTAAAGAACCAACGGATGTAGGCGCAGATTTAGTAGCAGGGTCCTTAATAAAAAATATAGGTGGAGGAATAGCACCTACTGGTGGATATATAGCTGGTAAAGAAAAGTATGTAACTCAAGCTGCTTATAGACTAACCACTCCTGGCATAGGGGGAGAATGTGGTTCTACCTTTGGAGTAGTTAGACAAATGTACCAAGGGTTATTTTTAGCACCACATATATCTATGGAGGCTGTTAAAGGAGCGGTATTTTGTTCAAGGATAATGGAATTAGCTGGTTTTGAGGTGCTTCCAAAATATAATGATGATAGAAGCGATATAATTCAAGCTATTAAGTTTAATGATAAAGAAAAGCTTATAAATTTTTGCAAGGGAATACAACAAGGTTCTCCTGTAGATTCCTTTGTTTCTTGTGAGCCGTGGGATATGCCAGGCTATAAAGATCAAGTAATTATGGCTGCAGGAGCATTTATTCAAGGGTCTTCCATAGAATTATCTGCAGATGCACCTATAAGAGATCCTTTTATAGCATATCTACAGGGTGGACTTACTTTTGATCATGCTAAAATAGGTATTTTAATTTCTCTATCAAAAATATTAAGCATGTAAATTAGCCAGAATTACCTTGGCGATATTAAGTTTAATAATGATAAAAAAAGCAGAATTAATATAAAAATAATTCCCAGAAGTTATTTACTTTAATACTTCTAGGAATTATTTTTATTAACAATCCTTTTTAAAAGCAATTTATTTTTAATACACATTTATTTATCAAAATAACAATGTTATTAATACTTTCTATATATCCCTACTAATCTTCCAAGAACTTTACAATCCTCTAAAATTATAGGTTTCATACTTTTATTTTCAGGTTGAAGTCTTATATAGGAACTTTCTTTAAAAAATCTTTTTAAAGTAGCTTCGTTGTCTATTAGAGCAACCACAATATCTCCATTATTTGCAGAATCGGTTTTTTCAATAATAGCTAAATCACCATCTAATATTCCAGCTTCTATCATACTTTCTCCAGATACCTTTAACATAAATAAATCCTTTGTGTTTTTCACATAATCAATAGGCAATGGAAATACATCTTCTATATTCTCTATAGCCAAAATAGGATTTCCTGCAGTTATAGTTCCTACAATAGGTACATTTATAACTTCTTTTTTTGAGGTAGGATCAACAATTTCTATGGCTCTAGTTTTGCTGCTATCTCTTTTTATCAAACCTTCTTTTTCTAATCTTTTAAGATGAAAATGCACTGATGAAGTTGAACTTAAACCTACGGCCTTGCAAATTTCTCTTACAGAAGGAGGATAGCCTTTTTCTTTAATTTGTAATTTTATAAAGTTATAAACTTCATTTTGTTTGTCAATTCGGCTTTTATTCATAATCACACCTCATTACTTAAATAATAATTAAATTATACCATAAAAATGGAAAGCTGCAAACTAATGTTCAAATAAATTATAATATAGCTTATAATTATAAAGGTTTTTTTAATGCATATAAACTATATTTTTGCTATAATAGTAAGAGTGTTTTTATAGAGGATATAAATTTCTCATAATAATAAGTGTTTTTATTATGAGGAATAATTTTTAAGTATAATAATAACCAATATAATAAATTTATAATTTGTAATAAGATACCATAAAGAAAGGTAGAGTGTAAATATATGAACAGAGAAACTTGTATTTTTAATTATACTAAAAAATGTACTGACTGTGGAGAATGTGAAATTTGCGATTTGAACACAAATAAAAAATGCGATAATTGCGGAGAATGCTTACAAAGAGAAGGAATAGATACTCAAGCTATAAAGATTGATGAAATAAAAGAGGATAAAAACTTTGTAGATAAAGAAGCCTTAAAGAAGGTACTAAAAGAAGATGAAGAGGAGTTAGAATCCTCAAAAAAATTTGAACAGGATCTAGAAAATGAAATTCTACAGGATGCAGAATTACTAAAGGACTATGATGAAAATTTTAAAGAGCAGGGACTATATGCCATAGAAAATGTAGATGGGGTACAAATAGAATATATAGAAGATGTAGATGGATTAAGCGAACTGATGGAGGATGAATCTAGATTGAAAAAAGTAGCCTATGAAAAATTTCCAGGACTTATAAAAATTAGAGAAAATAAATAGAAAAATAGGAACTTCTTATACAACAGTAGAAGACGGGATATTGGAATTGTAAAATCTAAGATAAAGCACTTTAAAACACCTATATAATACAAGGTTTTAAAGTGCTTTATAAAGTTTGCTTTATTCATCACTTAAAGGATTAGATTTAACTGCTTCTCTTAATCTATCACTATCTACATGAGTATAAATTTGGGTTGTAGATATGTTTTCATGGCCTAATATCATTTGTAAGCTTCTTATATCAACACCACCATGCTTGTACATTAATGTAGCAGCCGTGTGCCTTAATTTATGAGGAGAATATTTTTCTCCATCTAAGCCTGATTTTTTTACATACTTCTTTACTAGCATCTCTACAGAACGTTTATTTATCCTTGAATAATTTTTACTTAAAAATAGAGCATCCTTGTCAACTATTTTTTCTCCCATTTCTTTTCTCACGCTTAAATAATCATTCAAAGTTTTAATGCAGGCTTTATTAAGGTAAACAGTTCTTTCTTTGTTTCCTTTACCTATAACAGTTAAAACATCATTTTTAATATTAGATATGTTTATACCACATAATTCTGAAAGTCTTAACCCACAATTTAAGAACATAGTTACTATACATAAATCTCTTTCTTTAAACTTACCATCTATAGAAGATAATAGTCTTTTACTCTCATCTAATGTTAAATATACAGGATTTCTTTTACTTATTTTAGGGCTTTCCAACTCTAGGGCTGGATTTTCCTTTATGATTTTAACTTTACCTTGTAAAAACTTAAAGAAAGATCTTAATGTAGCTACTTTTCTAGCTTTAGCATAGCTACCATTATTTCTATAATTCTCTGCAAAGGATATAAAAGCGAACAAATCCGTTAATGATATATTCTTAATGTCTTCATCACTTATATTGCTTATTTCTATATCACTAAATTCTGTTTCTCCAGGAACCATACCTTTGTATAATTTTAAAAATCTAAAAAACATAATCAAATCCAATTTATAACTTTCAATTGTATTTTCTGATTTTCCTTTTATAGTTCTAAGATAATTTAAAAAATCATTTAATCTTTGGGGAAGATTAGGATCATATAATTGTTGAATATTATATTTCATTGAAAATATGTACCTCCTTAGCCTAAAAATAACAACAACTTCGCGAAATTTATATTTCGCGATTATAATATTCTATATAAAAGGGGTAAAATCCTTCTTTTTTTTATTAATATTATAAGTTTTGTTATATAGATATATAACTTATACCTATTATCTGTATTTTTTTATATAGAATCTTCCTTATAGCTAACATATATAAAACCACTAAGAATAGTATACCTTAGTATATATAGTTTAGCTAGCAGTTTGGATCGTAGTTGAATTTTAAATTTCTGCCCTATTCCCATCAATTGCATTTCAATTGATAATGAACATCAATTATTTAGCTATGTATAATTCTATATTTATACATTTCATTCTTTTAACAGCGTGTGTAAAAAAATGGTATTAATTATTAAATTGATTTTAATTCACAATATGTAAATATGTTTGTGGAAACATATTTTTACATTTATTACCATCGTTTTAATTTAAAATGATTTTTCAGTTTATTTGTATAATAATGAATAATATTTTATTCTACACTATATTTTATATGCGTCTACATTTTATTTTTATTAAAATTATTATACATTTATCTGTAAGAAAGATAACTATATTATTAAAGATAAGCTATTCCAAATTAATTTTTAAATCTATTTATTATATATTCATTGTTATTTTTAATATTACATATTTATATGAATCTAATTATTTGTAAACAATTAGACACGAATTACAGAAACAATAAATAATAGATATCATTTGAAAACTTTTATAAATTAGAGCTATTTATAAATATTTTTAATAGATAACCTCCTAGTATATTGAAAATATTTATAATATATAATAATATTAATATTGTTAGATTTAAACTAAACCAAATAAAAATAATATATCTATTATTTTTTTATTTTTAACACAATTTTATATACAATAGAGGAGATGTTTATATGACACCAGTTAACATGAGTGATTTAGCTTATAAAGAGTTTAAAAAATTTATAGAAGAAAATAATGTGAATTCAAACATATTTAGAATATTTTTAGCTGGAAATGGTTGAGGCGGTCCTGTTTTTAACATTGTTCTGGATGAACAAACAAACGAAGATTTACTATCACCTATCGGAGAATTAGCATTTCTAGTACATAGGGATCTTTTTTCAGAATTTGGAGGTTTTATAATCCAATGTGCCGAAGAAAATGGCAAAGGTGGTTTTACTATAGATCCACTAATACAACCAGAAGGCATTAATTGTTCTACTTGTTCAAGTTGTAGCTAATCCGAAATACTTATATATAAATAATTTGTTTAAATAGATCTTATCAACTATAATATCCATTTAAACAAATAAACAATATTTGAATTGTATACAAATATATAATTTGAACTTTTATCTAATAAACTTAAAAGGAATCATATAAGAAATAAATTCTTGTATGATTCCTCAATTAAATTGCTTTTATATTAGTGTGTTTGGTGTAATATAATTATTTTTAACTATTATAGATTTCTTTCGTAAGCTTCTACCATCTTTCTAACCATATTTCCGCCTACATATCCGTTTTGTCTTGAAGTTAAATTTCCTTTATCCACAGCATCATAGTTTGCTATTCCTACTTCGTTTGCAACTTCCATTTTTAATTGATTTAATCCATGTTTTGCCTCTGGCACTACTAAATTATTAGAATTTCTATTTGCCATGATATATTACCTCCTTATACACCTATCTTCAAATTTTATTTTTTAATATTTGTATTTAGTTTATAGATTTCTTTCGTAAGCTTCTACCATCTTTTTAACCATGTTTCCGCCTACATATCCATTTTGTCTTGAAGTCAAGTTTCCTTTATCCATTGAATCATAGTTTGATATTCCTACTTCGTTTGCAACTTCCATTTTTAATTGGTTTAATCCTTGTTGTGCTTCTGGCACTACTAAATTATTAGAATTCTTATTACTTGCCATAAATATTACCTCCTATTTATTTGTCTTTTGTTTTTTAATTATGCTTTATTAAGTTTTGTATTATAAGTATGTGTAGTTTTAAATTTATTATTATATAAAACTAAAGGTAACTATGATTAAGTTTTACTTTTAATACATATATTGTATATAATCTTAAATATAATATATGCAAACAAAAAAATAAAGAGCATAAGCTCTTTATTAAATAATAAAGATACATTAATATATTTCTATAAGGAATTTCTAAAACATATTAATTAAGTAAAAAGGAAATCATTATATAATATATAAATCAAACCATTATTAACCCCACTTATATAAGTAGCAAAATTCATGCCAAGTACTTAAAAGCTAAAAACAGTAAAGATTTATGCCTTATAATCTCAAAATGCTATAATTGAAATATCAATTTGAGATTGCGATAATATTTGTATCATTTTGATACACTGTATGTAAATCACAGTACGATTCATTTGAATTTTAAACTTATCTTTGTTAAATTCTAGATTAATTTATTTAGTGCATAAATTTTCAGAAAAATGTGACTTTAAAGCCATAACCCTATGTTTCGCAATAATAAAAACACTTTATTTTGAATAATTATGCGTAATCAAATTGATTATTCATTACAAACCTTGATATACCTAGACTCATATTCTTTATTCAACTTGATTTTATTATAATTATACATTATAATTTAAAATAACATGAATAAAAAATTGCAAAGGAGATGGGGTTTTGGAAAATCAAAAAAATAACAAATATTCATTTAGTGAATTATTTAAATTTATTTGTCCATCCTTAATAGGTTTTATACTCTTTATAATACCTATTTCTTATGATGGAGAAATAACAATACCTATTGCTGTACTTTCAAAAATTGTTTTAGCTGGGTTAGGTAGTATATTACCTCAACTTATGGGAATCATAATATGCATTACTTTTATTTGTACAACAATTACTAAAATATTTAAACCTAAAGCTATTTTAGAAAATAAATTTTTCAACAATTTATTCAATGTGTCCACCGTATGGGTACTAGCTAGAGTATTAGGATTTATATTTATTATTTCTACCTTTTTTAAAATAGGCCCTGAATGGATGTGGTCAGAAAAGACAGGAGGCTTATTACTTTATGATTTGCTTCCTATATTATTTTCAGTATTTATATTCGCAGGAATGTTACTTCCTTTATTATTAGACTTTGGTTTATTAGAATTTGTTGGGGCATTACTTACTAAAGTAATGAGACCAATATTTAATTTACCAGGCCGTTCTTCTATAGACTGTATGGCTTCTTGGCTTGGTGATGGTACTATTGGTGTATTACTTACTAGCAAACAATATGAAGAGGGTTACTATAGCGAAAGAGAAGCTGCAGTTATAGGAACAACCTTCTCAGCAGTTTCTATAACTTTTAGTTTAGTTGTAATATCTCAAGTTAAACTTGCTCATATGTTTGTACCTTTTTATTTAACAGTTTGCTTAGCAGGCATAATTGCAGCTATATTAATTCCTCGCATACCACCACTTTCAAGAAAACCAGATGCTTATTTAAATGGTGGAGAAAGCAAAAATTCTGAAGCTCTTCCAGAAGGATATACGCCTTTTACATGGGGTCTTGAAAAAGCTGTTGCTAAAGCCGACTCTAATGATGATCCATTTAATTTTATAAGACAAGGGTTACAAAATGTATTGGATATGCTTTTAGGCGTAACTCCTGTAGTTATGGCTATGGGAACATCTGCTCTTATATTAGCTGAATATACTCCGCTTTTTAAATGGTTAGGTCTACCTTTTATACCACTACTAAACTTATTAAAAATACCAGAAGCAGCTTTAGCATCACAAACTATTGTAGTTGGTTTTGCAGATATGTTTCTACCTTCAGTTATTGCAGCCACTATACAAAGCGAAATGACAAGATTCATAATAGCTTGCCTTTCAGTTACTCAATTAATTTATATGTCTGAGGTAGGAGGACTATTATTAGGTTCTAAAATACCTGTTTCATTAAAAGATTTGATTATTATATTTCTTGAGAGAACCTTAATAACTTTACCTATTATTACTTTAGTAGCTCACATATTATTTTAAAAAAATATATTATATATTAAAGATTAATAAAAATAAATATTTAAAACATTCTAATAGCAATTTAATAGATTTATATTTTAAAACACTATTAGAATAATTTTAAAATAAGCACTTATAATTTTAAATAAGTGCTTATTTATATTAAACAAATTTAAAAATGTGTTTTATCAATCTAGAGGTTTTATTTAAATTTTCTCAAAAGCTACATTTACATCTATAGGAATATCATCTGCTACTATCTTAATATTTAATATTTTATCCGTATTTAATTTTATTTTTATATCCTGACCATACATTAAGGTAGGTGTAGATATATTAACATTAACTCCTATATTAGAAAAGTTTATACTAGCATTAGCTGTAAGCATATTTGAAAGTTCAGAAAGAGCACTTTGAGCCATTTCATTTAGTTCCTCCACAGGAAGACCCATCATCATTTTTGAAGCTATTTTTTTACCATTTTCCCCTTCTATATTATACACAATATTCCCTTTAATATCTCCTACAATACCTAAATTTATAAGTATTCCTAAACTTTCCACACTATTTTTTACAGTAACATCCCCTCTTGTAACATTAGAAAAACCAATTTGAGGTAATATATTGTAAAAAGAATCTATAAAAGGATTAATATATTTTGCATCCATTATGATTCACCTCTTTTAAAGCCTACATTTATATAAATTTGCCCAAATTCTGTATTCGATTCTACAGATAAGCTCTCTAGTAAGCTTTGAGATATATTAAGGGATTTACCATAAAATATACTTGGAGGAGCTATTCTTAATCCAAACACCTTATTCTTTCTGTTTAGCATAGAACATGCATTTCCAGCTACAATATTAGAAAACTCACCAATAACATTTAAAACCTCATTCATATCCTTTGGTTCTCTCTTCAACATAAAAGTAACCATACTATTAGCTGTTTCCTGTGATAAATCTAAAATCATTCTTCCTGAAAAATTACCTATTATACCTATAACTACAGCCATACCTCTGGAAGCTTCTGAAATAGTACACTTTCTCTCTTCTGAAAATTCTGCAGTAGTCTTAGTAAATTTATTTAAAGTGTCTCTAAAGGATTCTTTGAAAATTTCAAAATAATTATTTTCAAGTTGTAAAAATAATTCTTCCTTCATAATAACCTTTTCTATTGTTGCTATAAGTTCTTCTGGATCTATAGGTTTTTGAATATATCCACAAACCTTATTTTCATTAGCTTTTTTAACTATTTCTTCATCCATCATAGAACTTATAACTATTACTTTTACATTTTCATTTATTTTATTAATAGCTTTTATACATTCTATTCCATCTGTACCTGGCAAAGTCATATCCATGGTTACAATATCTGGTTTTTTATCCTTTACTACTTTTATAACTTCTTCTAAGTTCCCTGCTTCTCCAACTACAGTTAATCCATTTTCCTCTAATATATCTTTTATAATACTAATTGAAAAAGGAGAATCATCTACAATAACTACTTTAGTATTTTTCATATTTTTCCCTCTTCTTTCTTGCAAAATTTATTAATAATAAAAATTATTTCTTATTGTTTCTATTTTAATATATTTTTCTTAAAATTTAAACAATTTCTATAAATAACTTATATAAATCTTTTTTCGTTCATATAATAGCTTCCTTTAGATTTATAAAAAAATTTTAATATTTTTCTATAATAAAAAATTTATTATATATTATTCACTATAAATCTTAGTTTTACTATATTCTAAATAATAATTTATTAAATACATTTATATTTTTTGTATATATTTGTTGAGATATCAACTTATTTGTTGATTGAATAATTATATTAATATATAATTAGTATATAAGATTAAAAATTACACATTATAGTAATAATTGCTATTAAATACACCTTTAGTTACTAAATTTATTTATAGGAGGAAATTTTATGTTAAGTGAAAAATTATTAAAAGCTTTAAATAATCAAATAAACTTTGAATTTTATTCATCTTATATTTATTTAGCTATGGCCTCTTATGCTGAATCAGAGGATTTAGCTGGATTTGCTAACTTTTTTAGAGTGCAGGCTCAAGAAGAAATATTCCACGCTATGAAATTTTATGATTATGTAAATCAAATGGGCGGAAGAGTAATACTTGAGAAAATAGATCAGCCTAAAGCTGAATATAAAAACATACTTGAATGCTTTGAAGATGGATTTAATCATGAAAAAATAGTCACAAGTAGAATTTATAATTTAACTGATATTGCTACAGAAGAAAAAGAACATGCTACTATAAGTCTTTTAAAATGGTTTATAGATGAACAAGTAGAAGAAGAAAATAATTTTAATACTATAATAAGAAAATTAAGGAGAGCAGAATCTAATCCAGCAGTGCTTTATATGCTCGATGATGAGTTATCTACAAGAGTATTTACTCCACCAACAAACACTGGAGCTTAATTTTTAATATAAAAAATCTGCTATTAAGTTAAATCCTATATTCAATTTTAATTAAAATACTCCCTATTCACAATCTAGTTGTGATAATAGGGAGTATTAATAATTTACTAGCGACAATTTTTACTTTATTTTCTACTTATCTCCTCTTGAGTTTTACTATCTATTAACTGCAAATTATACTCTCTTATAATTTTTCCAAGTAAACTACTATATAATAAATTACCATCCTTATCTTTTTTAGTACTATACCCTGCCTTTTCTATGGCTTTTGCTTGTGTCTTATATTCTGTAGCTCTAAAAACTTTATTTTCTCTATATCTCTTATTCTTAACTAAAAAATTTGCATAATCCTTTATAGAATTCTCTTTGGAAGAATAATATCTAAAGTTATCTTTAATTTTATCATTATAATTTTCTGAGGTTTCCATATTTAAAACCTTACCTTGCCAAGAAGGAGTAGCCTTAATTCCAAATAAATTATTTCCTTTCTTACTAAGTTCTGATCTACCCCAATCTGATTCTAAAATAGACTGCCCTATAGTTACAGAAGGTAAAATCCCATATTCATCATATAATTCCTTTGATATAGGTATCAATTCATCTATAAACTGCCTTTTATATTCATCTGGCGTTATAGGATATATATTATTTAACTTGTCTAAATACTTATATACCTGCTTTCTTTCTTCTTCACTAAAAGACTTTTTATTTATAACTTCATCCAAATTTAATAATCTATAATTAGTATTTTTAAATTTTCTATTTTTACTAATTTCTAAAAAACTTCCTCCTAAAGTCTTTGCACTTTCTATATTAGCTTTAGAAAAATCTCCTTCATTTTTAACTGCATCTAAAGCAGCTATGTATTTCCAATTAACTTGCAATTTGTTTTCACTAACTTCATCTGCAGCTCTAATATAAGTATTCATTGCATTCTCTGGTAAAAACCTTTCTTTTGTCTTATTTAGAATTAATGAATTAAATATTATAAAAATAGTAAAAACTAATAAAACTAATATTATTAGCTTTAAAATCAAACCTGTTATTTTTTTCATAGAACCCTCCATAACTTCCTGATATAGCTTATATATGTCTTTGTAAAAATTATTATATCAAAAATCTAAATAATTTTATTATAAAAATTATTTAAAAAGCTAATATTAATAAATATATAAGAAAAATTTAAACTATTAATTATTTTATATATTTTATTTTATATATTTTATTTTATATTTGTATTGTAATTTTTGGAGTTTACTTTTTAGTTTATTTACATAATATTTATTACGTTAATAATTCTATTTTAAAATTAATTTATTTTCTATATATAAATTTTAATATTTTATTTTAGACAAAAGTGCATTCTGTTTTCCTTAAAGATCTCCTATAAAATAGAAAAGAGAATTAACCTTTTAATATAAAAAATGTTAATTCTCCTTTATTCCTATATATGTTTTAAATAAATATAATGCTAATTTTTTTATACATTATATTACTTATTCTTCATAAAACTTAGATATTTTATCTTCATTATCTGAAGAAATATAGTAAACTTCCCCTTCTAAAATATTTATATATTCAACTGATTTTTTAGTCAATTTAACCCTATAGCTACCATCTAAGCTCATCTTATACAATGTTTCATTATCATTATTATCTATATAATATATGTGGTTACTATATCCATTTATATTAGCTATATTTCCTGAATATATTAAGCTATTATTGCTTCCATCTATAGATATTTTATAGAGATTTCCACTTGAAACATAGTATATTGAGCTTCCTATTACACTCATTTGGCTACAAGGTATATTATTTAATTTTTCTTTTCCCGTTCCATCTATTTTAATTTTATATATAGATGACTTATCTTCATAATTAGTATAATATATCCATTCTCCTGATATTATAAACTGTGAATCTAACCTCCACTTTCCACCAGATACCACAGAACTATAGCTTGTACCATCTATTTTAACTTTATATATACCGAGCTTACTCTTATCAAAATAATAAATAAAATCATTGCACACTGTCATATAGGAAGCTGATGCCTCTTTTATTAGTTTTTCCTCGCTACCATCTTTTCTTATTCTATATATGCTACCATTACTTACATAATATATATATTCTCCATATACATTCAAATATTCTGCAGTATTACTAGATAATAGTCTATCTTCCGCTCCATTTATTTTATTTCTATATATTTTACCACTGCCATTCTCCCTATTTATATAATATATATACTCACTATCTCTTATAATAAATCCTCCATTTAATATATTGCTAGAAGAATTGCCCATACCATAAGGTATTTCTCCATTTACCTTTAATGTTAATTTTACTTCCCCTGCATACCCATCTACAGTGCCTATATAAGTATATATTCCTGGCTTTGATGTATCTACACTCTTTTCTTTCCAATGTACTTTAAACTTCTCCTTAGAGCCATCACTCATTGTTGCTTCAACATAATCTGGAAGAGTAAATTTATCACCTTTATTTGCTTCCTTTTCTATAGGTCTTATTTCTTTTATAACTATTGCATTACTATCACCTAAATCAAAATTCTTGTAAGTAAGATTATAATAGTATGCTGCTACAGCACTGTAATCCTGTATTTTTTTAGGATTTGTTATTGGCAAAGTTAAGTACCTTAAATTAATTAAATTTCTCAAAGCATATATACTAGTTATATTATTATTTTCAACTAAATCTAATTTGACTAAGTTTGTAAGGTTCTCTAAATAAGATAAATTTGTTATGTTATTACCACCTAAATATAGCTCGTTCAATTTTCTTAGTTTATCTAATATACTTATATTAGATATTCCAGTTCTAGATAAGTCTAGTACCCTTAAATTTGTAAGATTTTCTAAAAATGATAAATCTCCAGTTAAACTCATATTATTTAAATATAGATACTCTAGACTTGTTAAATATTTAATATAATATAAGGAAGTATAATTTATTTCCCTTCCTTGTAAATCTAATTTAATTAACCCGCTAATTGGCATTAAATTTTCTAACCCTTCTAATTTACCATGCCCTCTTAGATTTATGGAATGCAAATTAGAAAAATTTTGTATACCATCTAAATTGATTACATTAGTATTTGTTAGTTTAGACCTTATATTTAACTTTGATATAGTGTCCTCACTTAAATCTAAATCTGTTATGGTATCTATCTCACTTTTATATATATTAGTGTTTTCATCTTTACCTAAAATCTCTCTAATAATTTTAGCTAAATCACTATCAAGCTTTTCATCAAAAACTATAAAATCTGAGTTAGTTGTAAAATCTTTTTTTTCTAGATTATTATAATAAGCTAATGTTACATCAAAATTTGATACTCCACTATTTTTTAAATAGAGTTCTCTAAGATTATATAATTTTTTTAAGGCTTCTTCTCCCTCTGAAATTTTATTTTCATACAAAGATAAATATTGTAAGTTTATAAGTCCACCTAGACTATTTATACTTACTATTCCATTTCTTGATAAATCTAATCTAGTTAATTGGGATAATCCTCCTAAAGCTGTTATATCCCCAATTAAATTATTAGATAAATCTAATTCCTCTAAATATTTAAGACTTTCTATTGATTTTATTGATCCTATTTTATTTTTATGAAGTACTAATTTTTTTAAGTTTACAATTTTTTTTATAGAATCTATATTAGAAATTTCATTATTTGATAAATCTAAATATGTTAAGTTTTCCATGCTCTCTAACCCTTGCAAATCTACTATGCCTCTCCCTGAAAGTTCTAATTTAGTTATAGAAGAAAGCTGTCTTTTATATATAGGCTCGGAGTAATTATTTATTAATTCTCTTATTTCTCTTTCTAAAACTTTATCTCCAAAGTTAACTATTTCATTACCTATTATTTCTACATGATTTAAAACCTGAGTATTTATTTTAGCACAGCCTGTTATATCTAACTTTCTCAAATTTATTAAATTTCTAAGCACATCTATGTTAACCACGTCTGTATTTGCTATACTTAAATATTCAAGTTTTTCTAAGGAGCTAACAAAGCTTATATTACTTAATATATTGCTTTTATATTTAAGCTTACCTACATTTAAATAAGTTAGATTATGTAAATAGTTTATAAAACTAATATCATTTATATTACAATTAGATAAATCTAATTCTAATAAACTACTTAACTGTGGAACAGTATTTATCTTTGTACCTGATACATATAACTTTTCTATATACTCAAACTTTTTAATAGCCTCTAAAGTAGTTATTTCTGTTTTATTTAAATTTAAATACCTAATATAAATTGAACTTTCTAAAGCTGTTATATCACTTATACTAGTATTTGATATATTTACTTCTTTTAAATTTATCAAATATTTTAAAAGAGATATATCTTTTATATCAGTTCCACTTAAATTTAACTTTTCTAGAGCTGTCATATTTTCTATACCATTTAATTTTTCTATATGAACATTATGAAAATCTAATTCTTTAATGTTTTCTAAGTCACTAGGATATACATAACCTGAAGGCTTATTTATTTCTTTTCTCACTAAATCTTCAAATACCTTATCCTTAAATTCTATAGGTACATTTAATTTAAAATCCCTATCCTTAAGGTTATTATAATAATCTTTAGCATAATCATAATTTGAACTATAATTATGGCTTAAATACAATATTTGTAGATTTTTCAAATTAGATATAGGTGAAAAATCTTTAATACTATTATTAGCTAAATATAAATGTTGCAAAGATGCTTTGTTTTTTAAAACTTCTATATTTTCTACTTTATTATCCCTTAAATCTAAATGATGTAAGTTTAAATCCCTTAAACAGGATATATCTTTTACTTTATTTTTAGATAAATTTATATCCTTTAATTTTTCCATATTATTAATAGGTGATATATCTTCTATATTATTATTATATAAATTTAATAATTCTAAACTATCAAGTCCCTTTAAGTAAGATATATCTGTTATGTTATTATCTGATATATCTAATTTAGTAATATTTTTTAAATACTCTATTCCTTTAAGACTTTTTATATTTTTATTATGGACATTTAGTTCTTTTATACCTGAAACATCCATATATGTTAAAGGGCCTTTAGGTCTATCTTTAGGATTTGCTGCTTTTCTTACCTCTTCTTCTAGGTTTTTATCTTCAAATTCTATATAACCATCTATGTAAAAATTCATTTTTACAGTCTCTTTTAAATTTTTATTTTTATCTGAAGGAATACTTTTATCTATATAAAGATAATAATTTTCTTTTTCTTTATAACCATCTTTAGGTGGTAATACTTCTAACATTTTTTCATTTGGCTTTATTTTAACATTGCAATCTAATTTGTTTCCTTTAGAATCCTTTATATAAACCTTATCCTTTATACCACTCATATTGTTGTCCAATTTTTTTGAAAGCTTTATTGTCCATATTTTATTTTTATCAGCTGTAACCTTACTATCCCATTTATAATAATCTTCAGCCTTTACAGATAGTGGTGAAAGGCATAGATAAGCTCCCATAAATACTGGAATAAGAACTTTTTTATTCATTATGTACCTCCTTTAGGTAATGCTCTAACTTTATATGTAAATCTATCATTTCTTATATATTAAACTATTTTTATATTCATAGAAATCATTATATTTACACCTAAAAAATTTATTTTATTAGGTGGTAGTAACTATTTTCCACCTCTATATTATCTTCGTATATTTTTAACATTTATGTAGTAAAATTTTTACATCAATGAAGTTTTTTATAAAAATTAATTTATTTACCCTAAACATTATACCATAACTATTTCCCCCTAATATTGTCATTACACATTATAAAAGATATTTACATCAAATTTTAAATCTATAAAAAGGGATTTAACACTAATTTTTAATAATTTTATGTTAAATCCCCTAGGATTTTGAATTAAATTTTTAAATATTCACTTTTACTTATAGTAATCTTTAATTAAGCTCTTTAAAACTTTTAATTGTCATAATTAAAAGATTCTACAGTAAATGTAGGTATTACAGCACCTCCATAGTTTCTAATTAACTTAATTGTATTACCAGTTGCAGTTGCACTTTCATATCCATCTAATATTCTATTATTATTTATAGCTGTTGCAATTTTTGTTGCTATAGATTCTACACCTTCATTAGCCACTATATCAATATTAAAGCATTTACCTGCTAGACACACTATTAGTTTACCCTTGTTCTTAGCTTCTCCTGTTACAGTTATTACATATTGTTGTTTTTTAGAATCTACTCCTGTATTACCTTCATCAGGATTTAATCCTATCATATTGCTTACTATAGCAGTATCTGTGCCTATTTTAGTTTTATCATTTATTTTTATAAGCTCCTTATCATTCCCTTCTATATACACTACATCATTTACTTTATATATACTTACCTTTGAGCTTAATTGAGATCCATTTTCCTTTGGCTTGTTAGCATTTGAATCCCATTCTTTTGCCTGCATAAGTGCATTCATAAAGGCATCTATAGAAGGACTTACACCTAAGCTTCTTAAAGAATCTTCCTGTAGAGCATATTTAACTGTACCTACAGTAATTTCATAATTATCACTAACCTTTGTTAGATCCTTTGTCATATATTTTGTTCTTCCTACTAATCTAGATTTAACTAAATCTACACCGTCCTGGTCTGTTCTAATGGCTAAGGATATAGTACTTGTATTAGTAGCAGAAGCTTGTTCTTTAAGATTTATTTGTCCAATATTGCCTGCTTTATCTTGTGCATATATAGCATAATCATTTAAATTAGCATTTGGATCATTAATTGTTACTTCAAAAGTTTTACTGCCCTTATCCTTAATTTCTTGAGTTTTTACAGCACTCTTTGGACTATCGAGCCTTGCCAAACTAACAGTTATTCCCTCTTTTATGCTATTGTCAAAGCTATTATCAAAAGCTGCAAAATTCACTTTGAATTTTTGACCTGTAGTTTCTTGTGTTGTAGTTCCATTTTGTGTTACAGTCTTTATTACATCTTCTTGTTTAGCAGAATCCAATCTAGCTACTGGATCTTCATTATCTACAACAATTTCTCCAGAAGCTGGACTAGAGGAACCTATGGCATTTACCATGTAAACTTTATATTTTCCTGATCTAACGCCCTGAGGTATTTTCCCATTTACAAGTTTACATTGATAACCATCTTCTATAGAAGGTTTTCCACTCTTTTCATAATCTTTTTCTCTCTCATCCTTACTCTTATTTTGATCTTCAAAGAATAAATTATCGTGGGATTTATACGGCTTATTAGTTATATCCTTTGCTATATAACTAGCTCCTTCTGGTGCTAAATAAATTTCATCTTCATTCGTTACACCAGATATTTTCACTTCATCTCCTGTTTTAACATATTGCTTAGTTACACTTGGAGCTTTAGGAATTTTCTCCTCTGTTGCTTTCATAACCTTTGGAATACTTGCTGTTTTTCCTATTACAATAGGTGATCCAAATCCATTTACATCCTCTTCTGCTTTCCCATCATAACCTGCTACTACATAAATACTATAATTACCCTCTTTTAATTTATTTTTTAAACTATCATTAGTTAAAAGGTCATAATTAGTAAGTAAATCCCTAGCATTTCCACCATTCCAATAATTTGCATTAGTAATTCCTGCTGGCATAACACCTTGATTTTCCATATTTAATTTACCTGTTCCAGGTATTACATAAATACTCTTAATTCCCTGTGCAGCTATTTCTGTAGTATCTGATATAAAACCATCATCTCTTATAGTAGGATTGTTCCATCCCTTTACAGAAATATCTCTTCCATCTACACCTAATGCTTCTCCATCCTCATCTAATACATCTCCTGATAAAACAGGTCCTCCTAGTTGTCTTACCTCTGTTGGTTTACTTTCTGCTTTATCTTTCCTTGTTATAGTTATCCAAAAACTTCTCCCATACATATCTAAATCTAATGCCTTAACTAAAGGAGCATTAGCATTATTAGCATCTACTTTTACATTTCCTAATGGTTTTTCACTGTTAGGATTATCATATACTTTTATAACATCTCCTATTTCTACTCTTTTGGCAAGTTTTAATTTTTCTTTTAACTCCTGATCCTGTTTTGACGGTCCAAAACTTCTTTCTTTTATCATTATGGAACCATTTTTAGGACCATTATTATAAACCTCTATTATACTAGTTGCATTTATCATTTCAGATGGTATAGTCAATGTACATTTTATCTGTTTACCATGACCTAAAACTGTACCTGTATAAGTATAAACACCTTGTCCATTATATTTTCTATTTTTTATATCCCAATCTACTGGCAATTGTTGTACTGTATCATCCTTCATAAACACTGCAACTTTTTGTGGTAAATATTTGGATTCTAACTCTCCTATAGTTTTATTAGCATCCTCATAAGCTACAGTTATACTTAGATCCTTAACATCTACTACAGTATTACCATTATTATCTTTAGTTACTAATGTAGGTTTTATTGTTCCATCTGTATTAAGTGGAAGAGTATAAGTTTTTCCACCACTAATTAGATACATAGTATCTCCTACTATATTTATATAATCTGTAGTTAAATCTGCTAATTTTTTCTTTTCTCCAGATCCATCTTCTCTTATTCTATAGAGTTTCCCGCCGTCCTCTGCGTTACTATAGTATAACCATCCATCTACTATATTTAAATGATATCCCTTGTCTACTTTTCTTGTAGTTCCTCTTAAAGGTATCACAGAGCCTGTGCCATCTACTCTAACTTTACTTATAGCACCGGATCCAGAACAGTAGTATGCCCATGCTCCTACTATTTGTATTCCATCTGCCCATTCATCATTTACTTTTCTTCTTATATTTCCATCCTTATTTACAGTATATATTTTATGTCCATCAGAGAAGTTACTGTAATATATCCAATCTCCTACTACATTTATAAAATTAGCTTGATCTGTAGCTTTATTATAATTACCGTAATCATCCATTACTGGCATACCATGAACCTTTCCTGCAGGGTCTCTATTTGTAACTCCGCCATCTATGGTACCGTCTGTATTTATTTTATACAATCTTCCCTTATCTGATTGATTTGCATAATATACAACTCCACCGGATACAGTTATATAAGTTGCAGTATCATCACATAATATTTGCTTTTTAGTACCATCCCTTTTCATCTTATATATTTTCCCATTATCATTATAATTACTGTAATATATCCAATCACCTATTACATTAATATATTGAGCCTTATCAAGACTTATTTGAGTATCCATTCTGCCTGTTAAAGTCTTTCTATATAAAGAATTTTTATCTGCAGAATTTACATAGTAAACATAAAAATCTAGGTCCATAGCAGCACTACCATTATTACTTATATTACCTGCTGTATTTCCTAAGGTTTCATTTACACTACTCAAGCTAACATAACCAGTTTTAGGTAAATATACATCCACTAAAGCTGTAGCTAAAGGCGTTTCATCTGCGGATAATATAGTTAATTTTTCTGTTGGATAGGTCATAGAATAAGAAATTGATTCTCCTATAGGTTTAATGGTATTACTATGAGCTAATTTGAAATATTTTGCTCCCGGTACTGCCTTTACCTGTTTTACAGCTAAATTAACCACTCCATTTATAACTCCTGGAGTTACGTCTACATAAGCCTTTGGAAGAACTATTTTATATTCACCAAAAGCCTCATTCCACTCATATTCATATTGATTTCCA
This sequence comes from Clostridium sporogenes, assembly GCF_001889325.1. Classification (NCBI taxonomy): domain Bacteria; kingdom Bacillati; phylum Bacillota; class Clostridia; order Eubacteriales; family Clostridiaceae; genus Clostridium; species Clostridium sporogenes. The sequence goes on from NZ_CP013243.1 coordinate 328,571, forward strand.
TTTGGTGCATAATATAATATTTTATTTGCTCTTTCCTGATTACCTTTAGTAGTATTATTACCTAATACTTGTTTTATCTTTTCTCCATATTCTTTACTTATATAGGCTATGTAATAATTCCCATTAGAAGTTATTTCATTTGCTATAGAAGAATGCTTAGAAAGATACTCTACAGAATAAGCCTTATCTCCTATTACTATTAAACCATCCTCTATAGGAAGACCAGGATATTCATTGTCTCCTATGGTATTAAAGTCCATCACTGTTTCATAAGCAAGATTCTTAGATTTCTTGTTTTTATAAGCCTCACTCATAAGACCTTCTTTTGCAATCAAGGTATATTTTTTATCTTTTTCATATTTTCCTGTATAATGTACTCCATTATAAGTTCCACTTTTAAGAGCAATTTTTACATAATGCTTATCTACATCTAAAGATAGATCTATAGGCATTTCTTTACCCTGATTATCTAGTATTTTTATATTTTCTGGATTTAATGTAGCTTTATCTACTTCTCTTGAAAATCTAATTTTCCATACTTTATCCAATGAAACATTATATTTTGTTTCATATTGTTTAGGTGAAGCTGCTTGTACATAATTATAGTTAAGTATTGGTACAATAGCTAGAGAAGAATATAATAAAATCTTTGCTACAGTTTTTTTACTAAATATAGCAAACACCCCCCTTATTAAATTTTAAAAGTTAAAAAAAATTTCATTTTAAAATAATTATCGTATATATATCTAATTTCTTAATAAATTCCTATATATAATATCCAAATATTATATATATATATTAAATTATTCTGATTTGTATTATTTAATCAATAATCATGATATCCTTTATTTATTTTACTGCTCTTTGTATTCTTACTTTTTTTCCTTTTATTTTCATATCTTCACTGGCTTTAAGTACTATATTTCCTTTTCCTTCTAATATATCTACATAGGAGTGATTATCCTGTATATCTATTATACCTATATCATCTACATTAATAGTTTCTATACTAGTAATAGCACCTACAATATCTCCTGGCCTAATTTTTTTCTTTCTTCCTGCACTTATATATATTTTAGTAATATCCTTTTGTTTTTTATTATCTTTTTGTACTTTTATTTTAAGCCTATCTTTTATATTTTCTTTAAATATTTTTTTACCCTTATTTACCTCCTCTAAAGAAGGTTCCTCCCTTTTAGATATTTCTTTATCTATATAATCTTCTATATATTTTAAAAATCTAACTTTGTTAGGCTCTATAAAGGTTATGGCTACTCCTTCTTTTCCTGCTCTTCCTGTTCTACCTATTCTATGAACATAACTTTCCTTTTCATAAGGCATTTCATAGTTTATAACATGGCTTATATTTTCTATATGAATACCTCTAGCTGCTACATCTGTACATACTAAAAACTGAAATTGTCCCTGTTTAAATTTTTTCATAGTTTCTAATCTATCCTTTTGTTCCATACCACCATGTAGAGCAATAGCGTTAAAACCTTCTTTCTTCATATACTTTAATATTTCATCTACCTTTTCTCTTGTATTACAAAATATAATAGAATTATCTACTACTTCTTTATATATTATTTTCTGTAAAAGGGAAAATTTGTTTTTTTCCTCTACTTCATAATAACATTGATTTATAGTTTTTGTAGTTATATTTTCTGGATTTATATTTATTTTTTCTGGATTATTCATATATCTTTTACATAGATTCTCTATTTTATCTGGTATAGTAGCTGAAAATAGCATAGTTACTCTATCTTTGGGTAATCTTTTGATAACAGCCTCTACTTGATCTATAAATCCCATATTAAGCATTTCATCTGCTTCATCTAAAATAAAATATTTTATCTTTTTTAAATTCAAATTTTCTCTTTCTATATGATCTAAAGTTCTACCTGGAGTACCTACAACTAAATGTACCCTTTGTTTTAGTTCCCTTTTTTGAAGACTCATAGGTTGCTTACCAAAAATCGCTGTACATCTTAATCTTTTATATAAAGCTATATTTGATATTTCCTCTTTAACTTGAAGAGCTAATTCTCTAGTAGGGGTAAGTACTAATACTTGAGGATCCTTTTCTTCTAGCTCTAATTTTTCGCAGACAGGTATGGAAAAAGCCGCAGTCTTACCGCTACCGGTTTCAGATTTTACTATAATATCCTTATCCTTTAATATTAGTGGTATAACTTGTTTTTGCACCTCAGAGGGATTTTTATATCCTAGTTTTCCCAGGGATTTTAATATTTCATCACTTAATTTATAATTTTCAAAAGTTAATTTATTCATAAACTCAACCTCATTTTTATTTTATATAATTCCTTATTGTAGTTAATATATTTACATTTAAATTAAATAAAAATCTTTACACAAATTCCATAATTTTAAACTACAAAAATATTACTTAGTTTAATTAAATAAAAGCATCTACCTTTGGTTAGATCCAATATAGCAGATGCTCCTTCTTTTATTTAAGCTTAATGCCCTTTTCAATAAATTCTATTTTACCTTCTTTTAAAAGTCTTCCTACTGCTCTTTTAAATGCATTTTTACTCATGTTCAAAAGTTCCTTTATAGCTCTTGGATCACTATTATCATTTAAATAAAGCTTACCGCCATTAGAATTTAACTTTCCTAAAATAGTATCTGCATCCTCATCCATTTGTTTATATGCTTTTTTTCTAATGCTTAAATCTAGTTTGCCATCTTCCTTTACTTTAGTTACTCTAGCCTCTACTATATCTCCATATCTAAACTTTCCATATAATTCATTTTTAGGTATTAATCCATGGTATTCATTGCCTACAGCAACAAAAGCTCCTATTTCTCTTTTTATATCATATATAAACCCTTTAACTTCATCATTTTCTTTGTAATGGGATTCTGTACTTAATACTCTATATACATTCATACTAGCACATAGTCTATCACTTTTGTCTATGTATAAATAAACTAAACATTCCATTCCTTCCTGTATACCATAAGTTTGTTCTTTAAAGGGTAAAAATAAATCTCTTTCTAGTCCCCAGTCTAAAAAAGCTCCCATTTTAGTTTTTTCTATAACCTTTAAAGGAGCTATTTCTCCAATAGTTATTTTAGGCCCATTTATGGTAGCTATCATCCTATCTTCTGAATCCCTATAAACAAAGACTTCTACTTCATCACCTATTTTAGCATCTTTAGGCACTTGCTTTCCAGGTAATAATATATCATTTTCACTTTTATCTTCTTTAGAATTTAAATATACTCCCATAGGAGCCTCTCTTATTATTTCTAACTTTTGTATTTCACCTAACTTTATCATACTGCACCTTCTTCATTAATTAATTTAATACTATTTATGTAAAATAATCCATTTATATTAAACAATAATTTTTAAAATTATTAATTATTTACCACAATTTTTACTGAATATATTTACCTACATAAGTATAACTTATATATTATACCATATAATTCTCATATTTATATATATTTAATTATTTTACTAATGTTTATTATTATTTTGTATATATAAGTAATATTTTATACTTAATAATATATTACCACTCTTTATATTTTCAAAACAAAAAAGGAGCCTCAAAATAACTTTTATTTTAAGACACCACCTTTTTATGTTATTAAATTAATACTTTTTCTTTTTATGGTTGTTTTTTAATTTATTTATAGAGCTACTTCTTTTCTTTTTATTATTATCTTTATGCGTTGAGGTAGATTTGTTTTTACTCTTTGGATAGCTGGAGCTTTTTCCTTTAGAATTAATCAAAGTTCCCTTATAAATCTTTTTTTCCTCTATATTAATATTAAATTCTTTTTCATACTTTCTTATTAATGGTATTTCCTTTTCTGTTATTATGGAAATAGCAGTTCCTTCCTTAGAAGCTCTTCCTGTTCTTCCCACTCTATGCAAATATTCCTTTGGGTTTTCAGGTAAATCTAAATTAAATATATGAGTTACGTCTTTTACATCAAGTCCTCTAGCGGATAAATCCGATGAAACTAATATTTGAATTTTTCCTAATCTAAAATCTTCTAAAGCTTTTTTACGTTGTTCTTTTTCTGCAGCACCATATATGCCATAGGCTTTAATTTTATGATATTGAAGTTTTAGTGCAGTTAATTCTATTTCTTCATTTCTATTTATAAATACAATAGCTCTTTTAGGATTTGTAGCTGCTATAAGTTTCCTTAAAATTTCAATTCTTTCTCTATGTTCTCCAGTAATATATAAATGCTTAATATTTTCATTTACAGTATTTTTTTCTTTAACTTTTACTATTTGAGGTTCCTTCATTAAATCCTTTGCAATATTTAGAGTAGATTCAGTTATTGTAGCTGAAAATAACATCAACTGTCTTTCTCTTAAAGTTGCCTTTATTACATCCTTTACTACTTTTAAATTATTTTTATCTAAAAGTTTATCCCCTTCATCTATAACTATAGTTTTAACTGTATGCGCAGTTATTTTTTTCTTCTTTATAAGCTCTAATATTCTTCCTGGAGATCCTACAATAATATGTGGTTTTTCTTTTAATTTTTCAATCTGTCTTTTTATATTTGCCTCTCCTATTATAGCCATAGATTTTACATCCATATTTGAATTTGAAGATATATTTTTTATCTCATTATTTATTTGCATAGCTAATTCATGAGTAGGAGCTAATATAATAGCTTGCATTTCTCTTTTTTCTGTATTTATTTTTTTAAATATAGGTAATAGGTAAGCTAAAGTTTTTCCAGTACCTGTTTCTGACTGACCTATTATATCTTTATTTTCCATAGCTAAAGGTATAGTCTTTTCTTGAATTTCTGTAGGTATATTTATATTTAACTTTTTTAGTCCCTCAATTAATTTAGGTTCCAAATTTAATTTATCAAATGAATTATTCATATTATTCTCCTTTATATAATGTATATAAATTATATTTATAATTAAAAACTTATATAAGTTTAAACTTAGGAAATCATTTTGTCAAGAAATTAATCCATCTTATACCAAGCAACTCATACAGCTAAATTACTACATTCACTTTAAATTCATAGTATCACCTAATTATTTTTTAATATTAAAATTTATAAACTTCTGCGTCATTTAATTTATTGGATAAAATTACTATGTTATAATGTAATTACTCTATATATTACTTATTAATGAAACTCCTCATAAAAATAAGTAAAAATATAAAGTAATATTTTTTATATACGAAATATACAATAAATAAAATATAAGCATTTTTTTGCTATAATCCAGAAAGTGGGGTAATAAAATGGAGACTAATATATTATTAGAATCTGGTACAGGAGAAGTAGAAATAATAGAATTTTTAGTTAATAATAAACACTATGCTATTAATGTTATAAAAGTAAAAGAAGTAATAGAAGTAGATAATGTAACTAAGGTACCTCAAAGTGATCCAGCTATCGAAGGATTAATTCTATGCAGGGAAAAGATTTTCCCACTAATAGACCTTTCTTATATATTGGGTCAAAAGAATACTTCAAAGAAAAAATTTAAAACTATTATATGTGAATTCAATAGGGTTAGTGTAGCTTTTAAAATAGATGAAATAGTAGCTGTTCACCGAATAGGTTGGGATAAAATATTGAAACCAGATGACATAGCTGCTAATCCATTGGTCATAGGGAATATATTATTAAAAGATAAAATTATATTATTACTAGATTTTGAAAAAATAGTTACAGATATAAATCCAAGTACAGGTATTAGTGAAGAAAGAATAGTTAATGTAGATTACAAAGATAGATCTCATATTAAAGTATTTTTAGCTGATGATTCTTCCTTAATAAGAAAGCTTTTAAAAGACACCCTTACTAAAGCTGGATTTAAAAAGCTAACCATATTTGATGATGGAAAGCAAGCTTTAGACAAATTACTTGAACTAGTAGAGAAAAAAGGCGAAGATTTTACAGAGGATGTACAAGTTCTTATTACAGATATAGAAATGCCTCAAATGGATGGCCATACTCTTACAAGAAAAGTTAAAGAACACCCAATACTTAAAAGACTTCCTGTTATAATATTTTCCTCTTTAATTACAAAGGATTTAGAACATAAAGGAACCTCTGTAGGCGCAGATGCTCAATTAAGTAAACCAGATATAGGGGAATTAGTAAGTATAATAGATAATTATATAGAATAAGACCTCACTAATTAAGCAGAAAATCCAAATCGTAAGGGACTCACACCAAATATCAAATTTGGTGTGAGTCCCTTACTTTTGTAGTAAAAGAGTAGAGGTTTTATAATTATAAAAAAAATATCTAAACTATATTAAAATAGGCAGAAGCTCACTGTATATCACTATACCCTCATCTATTTTTTTATAATAATATAGCTTCTTCTACTCTTTCAAATCCTATTCTCTCTATCATTTTAGCTAATCTTTCACCGGGATTTCCCATTTCACTATATACATCAAAAATCCTTTGTACTAAAGCTGGTATTTCCTCTTCTTTGTACAATCCCTTTAACCTATTACCTATTCTATATTCCCTTCCAAATCTTCCACCTAAATATACTTGTAATCCTTGCTCTTTAATGGTCATAGCTCCAAAAGGGCAAACTGTAGCACATTTACCACAATTTACACATAAGTCTTTTTTATATACTATTTTTTTATTTTCTACAGTAACAGCCTTTTGTCTACAGGATTTAGTACATATACCACAGGCTTTACATTTTTCTTCATTAAATTCCACGTATGCCTGTCCCATAATTCCTATATCATTAATAGATGCCTTAGCACAGTTATTAGGACATCCTACTAGAGTTATTTTAAACTTTGATGGCAATTCATAGCCAAAGTATTTATCATGAAGCTCACCACAAAGTTTTTGTGTATCATATAACCCATGAACGCAAACGGTACCCTTACAAGATACTAAAGGTCTCACTCTTTTACCTGTACCTCCATGAGCCATGCCACTAGATACTATTTCTTTTTTTACTGCTTCTATATCTTCGTATTTAATCCAAGGAATTTCTGTAGCTAATCTTGTAGTCACTCCTAAATAGCCTTTTCCATAATTATCTGCTATTTCTGCCAATTTTATAATCTGTTTAGAAGTAAAATTCCCTGCTCTACTTAATATTCTTACAGAAAAATATCCTTCTTGTTTTTGAGCTAAAAATCCTTCACCTTTAAGTTTTGCAATTTCATTTTTACTTATCATTTTCATTAGTTGCCTTTAAAGTAGCCCTTTTATAGTTATTTTAGCTTTAAAATTATTTTTAAATATAGATTTTTATTAATTTAATACTAAAATAAATATAAAATAGCTCAGTATTAAAGCAACAATTCACCTGCCCTTCTATTTTGTTCCATTATTAAATTAGTCTTTGTAAAAAACTTAAAACTTCTTTAATCTAAGATTACTTTCATAATTTTTAAATAAAAATTATATAACCTCCTATAATTTCTCAATTATAATATTACTATAATCTATAATAATAATAAAATAGTTATTTAATTATATATATAATAAGTATAACCTTATATATTTATTTTAATTTATCATAAAAATGTAAAAATAATACAAACTAAATAAGATGATGTCTCAAAATAAAATAGACTTAATTTAGCACCGCTATGGCAAAAGTATACTTTATCAACAAATTTATTTTGCTAAAAAGTTCTAAACCTAGCTCCATCAAAATTAAATCTATTTTGAGACACCATCTTTATAAAATAAACTTTATCTTATGCTTCCCCTCTGTAATACCCATCCTTCTAAAGTAGGATATAAGATCTTCCATACTTCTTATATATAAAACTTTCTATATTAAACTACTACATTTTATATTTACGTAAAATATTATAAATTTTAATATATGTTTAAGTTATTTACACACATCAATCCATAAACCCTTAGTTATACCTTCTAGCTCATCTAAGGTTACTTCTACTGCAGTATTTGCATTGCCTGCTGCAGGGTATACTTTTTCAAATTCTTTTAATGATTGATCTAAATATATATCTATAGGATTTTTAAGCCCAAAAGGACATACTCCTCCAATGGCATGACCTGTTACTTCCAATACTGCCTCTGGAGTCATCATTTTACCCTTTCCATTAAAATGAGCTTTAAATTTTTTATTATCTATTCTAGCATCGCCTTTAGCTACTATAAGCATATTTTCTCCCTTAACATGAAAAGCTAAAGTTTTTGCTATTTGACCCGGTTCTACTCCTAAAGCTTTTGCTGCTAATTCTACTGTAGCTGTACTTTCATCAAATTCTAATATTTTGAGATTTAAATTTTCATCTGTGAATTGTTTTTTTACGCTTTCCAAACTCATATTCATATACACCTTCTTTTTATATCTAGTATACAAGGTATAATCCCCTTGTCATAGCTATACATTACTTTTATTATATGTTTTTTCTTAAAATTTAGCTTTAAGAACTAGAGTTGAATAATGATTTTTATGTATATTATATCATATTAAAGTAACTAAAACTCCTGTTGCTTTTTATAAAATACTGCTTTTCAAATTAATTTTATTTAAAATAATTTATTAATTTGAAAAGTTTGAAAGATTAACAAATACCTTCTTTTTAAATGGCTTATTTTATGGTATAATGTCGCGAGAACATAAATTTTAGTAAAGGATGGTATAGACTTGATTACAGTAACAAATTTAAGTTTAAGATATGGGGACAAAAAACTTTTTGAAGATGTAAACCTTAAATTTACACCTGGTAACTGCTATGGTGTTATAGGTGCTAATGGTGCCGGCAAGAGTACCTTTTTAAAAATTTTATCTGGAGAAATAGAGGCTAATACTGGAGATGTATCTATACAGCCGGGAGTTAGAATGTCTATTTTAAAACAAGATCACTTTAAATACGATGAATTTCCTGTTTTAGAAACAGTTATAATGGGAAATGAAAGACTTTATCAAATAATGAAAGAAAAAGATGCTATATATGCTAAAACTCCTTTTACAGATGAAGATGGCATAAAAGCCTCTGAACTAGAGGGAGAATTTGCAGACTTAAACGGTTGGGAGGCGGAAGCAGAAGCTTCATCCTTACTTCAAGGCTTAGGAATAGGCACAGAGCTTCACGAAAAAAATATGAAGGATTTATCCGGTAGCGAAAAGGTAAAAGTATTACTAGCTCAGGCATTATTCGGTAATCCCGGAGTTCTTATACTAGATGAGCCTACTAACCACTTAGATATAAAATCTGTGAACTGGCTTGAAGAATTCTTAATAAATTTTGAAGGAACAGTTATTGTAGTATCCCATGATAGACATTTCTTAAATAAAGTATGTACTCACATGGCAGATGTTGACTTTGGTAAAATTAAACTATATGTAGGAAACTATGATTTTTGGTATGAATCTAGCCAATTAGCGCTTCAAATGGCTAAAGATCAAAACAAGAAAAAAGAAGAAAAAATAAAAGAGCTGCAGGAATTCATTGCTCGTTTTAGTGCTAATGCATCTAAATCTAAGCAAGCAACTTCCCGTAAAAAATTATTAGATAAAATCGATTTAGATAACATACAACCTTCTAGTAGAAAATATCCTTACATAGCCTTTAAACCCGAAAGAGAAGTTGGTAATGATATATTAAGAGTAGAGGGTTTAACTAAAACTATAGACGGAACAAAAGTATTGGATAATATAAGCTTTATAATAGGTAAAGATGATAAAATAGCTTTTGTAGGAGACGAATTATCTATAACTACTCTATTTAAAATAATATCTGGTGAACTAAAGCCAGATATTGGGGAATATAAATGGGGAATAACTATAACAAATGCTTATTTCCCAAAGGATAATTCTGAATACTTTAATGATGTAGATTTAAATTTAGTAGATTGGTTAAGACAATACTCCGAAGAAAAATCTGAAAGCTATCTACGTGGATTCCTAGGAAGAATGTTATTTTCTGGTGAAGAGGCCTTAAAAGAGGTTAAAGTTCTATCTGGTGGAGAAAAGGTTAGATGTATGCTATCAAAAATGATGCTAAATAATGCTAATGTAATTATATTAGATCAACCAACTAACCACTTAGACCTAGAATCTATAACTGCACTAAATAATGGTTTAATGGACTATAAGAGTAACATATTATTTACTTCTCATGACCATCAATTTATACAAACTATAGCCAATAGAATTATAGAAGTATCTGAAGCAAAATTTGTTGATAAAAAGGTTACTTATGATGAATATTTAGAAAGCAAATAAAAAACTATTTTGAAAATAAAAATCATAAAATCTAAAATGTATAACTAAATATATGAAAAACACTATCAATTTATTAAAATTTGATAGTGTTTATTTTTAACAATTATAAAATAAATTTAATTCTTTACACTTTATATACATTTAATAAAAAAATGAAGAAACATTAATAAAAATTTATTATGCCTCTTCATTTTTTATATATTGCAAACTTTTTAGTTTCTTAATTACTATTCTGTTTTAAATTTATTCATTTCATTTAACATATCCTGTGTCATTTCATTTAAACTTTGAGCTGTATTAGCTACTTCCTCTGAGGATGCACTCATCTCCTCAGAAGATGCAGATATTTCTTCTGCAGAAGCAGATATTTCCTCAGATATAGATGCTATAGTTTCTGATTTATTTAAAATTTCATTCTTATTTTTTTCTATAATATTAGCTGAATTATTTATATTTCTTATTTTAGGTATCATATTTGTAACAGATTTTGATATTTCCATGAAAGAATTCATAGCTTCATCTGCAGTAGATTTTTGACCATTTAATTTTTCATTTACTTCATTTGAACTTTTAACCATATCCTTGGTATCCTCTAAAACTCCATTTACTATGTTATATATGTCCTCTGAAGACTTTCTACTCATCTCAGCAAGCTTTCTTATTTCCTCTGCCACCACTGCAAATCCTTTTCCTGATTCTCCAGCACGAGCAGCTTCTATAGCAGCATTTAAAGCTAAAAGATTAGTTTTTTCAGCTATATCATTTATAAGATTAGTTATCTCATTGATTTTTTGTACATTAGATTCCATAGTCCAAATTTTTGTTTCAAAATTTTCAAATACCTTAGTTAAATTTTCTATAGAATTTAAAAGCTCCTTCATGTCTTTATTACTAACATTTGCTTTTTCATCTATTTCTTTAGACATTCCATCTATTTCTTCTATGTTATTTACTGTAGAATTTATTTTATCACTAAAATCATTTAGCATAGATACTATTTCAGTTAAAGCTTGTGCTTGATTAGTGGCACCAGTAGCTACTTCTTGTATTGCTGTTGATACATTCTCTGTGGTAGCTGTAAATTCCTCTGATATAGCGGCTAAATTATTTGCTTTATCATCTATATTAAAGGAATTACCTTTTAAACTATTTATCATACTACCTATAGAAAGTACCGTTTTAGATAGAGCCTTTGCCATATGACCTATCTCATCCTTTTCCTTCTCTATGTTTGAATTTACATTAGTTGTCAAATCTCCCGTTGCCACTATGTTTAAACTATCTCTCATGGATATTAAATTATTAGATATTTGTGTAGAAATAAACCATATGCAAACTAAAGCTATACCTATTCCTAAAGTAGATACTATAATTATATTTCTTGTAATTTCAGCTACTTCTTTTAAAATTTCATTCTTAGGTGCATATATAGCTAAAGACCAACCGGTACTTTTCATTGGACTATAACTTATATATTTTTCAGCTCCTTTATATTTATATTGTCCAGTGCCTTCTTTTCCTTCAATCATTGACTTCTCTATAGCTGCTATTGGTTTTAATTCTTCATTACTTTGAGCATCTTTTATACTATTTTCTCTTTTAATAACAGATTCTTTATTTTTATGAGCTATTACTGTTCCATTAGAATCTATTAAATATGCTCCTCCAGATTCTCCTACCTTTATACTATTTGAAATATTACTTATATCATTTCCCGCTCTTACAGCTGTAAGTGCTCCCATAATAATATTACCATTTTTAATTGGAACTGTATAAATTATAACTACCTTACCATCAACTTTACTTACTATAGGTTCAGATATAGTACTCTTTCCTTCCATTGCTTTTTTAAAATAAGGTCTATCCTTTATATTAACTGTAGTACCATCAGTTTGGATTGACTGGCCCTCTTTACTAACTATACCCATTTTTATATGTCCATGTAATTTAATTTCCTCATCTAATATGGTTTTCTTTTTATCCCAGCCTAGCTTTGGATCTTTTATTGTTGGCATATTAGCTACAGTTTCTATTGAATCAAGGGTTCCGTTAAGACGTGCTTCTATATTTTGAACTGCTTGCCTACTTACTTCTAACATAAGATCCGATGCTTTTCTTTCTATCATTCTTTTGGACATGAAATATGCCATAAATGATATTGCAATACAAATAATTAAAAAAAGGGATAGAAAATATGTAAGCATTTTCCCTTTCATGGTTTTAAATTTCATTTATTACTCCTCCTTATAAAATATACTTAGTTATTACCTTTTATTATTCGATATTTTTTTCATAAATCTTTACAATATATTAATTATTTTAAAATAAATATAAAATATACAATTATATTTGTTATAAAATGTTATTTAATTAAAGGTAACCCTTTCCATTTGATACTTTTTTGCTTTCAATATCTACTCAAATACATATAATAAAACACTAGAAAGATTTAAATCTATCTAGTGTTTATATAAATTACAATTATAAAATTTTATAAAATCATTAAAAAATTATTCTATTTTCACTATATAATTTAACTACTTTTATATTTACTGAAAATAGATTTACTATACTAAAAAACTACAGCTTGTTAATTATTATAAGTTTAATTTATTATAGCTTTTGAACATTTATAGCTACAGGCCCTTTTTCTTTTTCTATTATATCAAATAATACCTCTTCACCTTCATGCAAATCCTTATTATGAGTTTTTTCTTTTACCTGCATAGAATGAACATATACATCTTTTCCATTATTCCCTGATATAAAACCATATCCTCTTTCATTATCAAACCATTTAACTATTCCTGTATGCATACTCATTTATATCTCTCCTTTAAATATTTAGTACATATACTCACACTAATTCATCTCTGTTTATATATTCTTTGCTTTTTATAAATTCCATATACCAAATAAATTTAATAAAAATTTTAAAAAATTTAAAAGAGAATGGGTAAAAAACAAATCTGTTTTTACCCACTCTACCTTTAAATTAAAATATATTAAAAATAGACACTTAAAATACTAATTTAAATTTGAACTTTACTAATTATTTCATTTAAATTTAATACAACTTCTTTTAATGTTTCTGCCGCTTCCATAGTACTATCCGCTATTTGGGTTTGCTCTTGGGTAGATGCTGAAACCTCTTCTAACCCTGCTGCAGACTCCTCTGATATGGCTGATATAGAATGAATTGATTCCAATATATTATCTTTATCTTTAGATACTCTTGTTATATTATCATATAAATTTGTAATTTGATCTATTGTATTTTTTGTACTATGTTCTATAGTATTAAATACTTTCTTAGTATCCTCTACTGCATTGCTCACTTCTAAGATTATATTTTCACTTTCATTCATGCTATTTTTAGAAGCATTTATTTTTTTCTGTATCTCCTGTATTTCTTGAGATATTTCTCTTGTAGATTCTTCCACTTGTTCTGATAACTTTCTTACTTCTTCTGCTACCACAGCAAAACCTTTCCCTGCTTCTCCTGCACGTGCCGCCTCTATAGCAGCATTTAAAGCTAATAAATTAGTTTGTTCTGCTATATTTTGAATCTTCCCCACTATCTCTCCTATAGAATTAGACTTAGTCCATAATTCATTTACATTTTGACCTACCATAAGTAATGCAGTTTTATTTTCTACAAATTTTTCATTTAGTATATCTATACTGTCTCTTCCTTTAATATTTTCTTTTTCTGTTTCTTTAGAAAAATCTTTTACCTTATTAGATGTATCTACAACTCCATTAAGTTCCTCAGAAAAACCAGATAAACTCTCAACTATTATCTGTGAATTTTTAGCTTGATCTACAGACCCTTTTGCTAATTCTTCTAGAGTTTTTCCTACAGCCTCTATAGAATCAGCTGTAGTTTCTGAAGATTGTGATAAAATCTCAGAATTTGAAAGTAACAAATTAGAATTATCTTTTACACTTTCAAATATATGCCTTAACTGTTCTCTTAAATCCACTACAGCCTGTCCTATTACTCCTGTCTCATCTTTAAACTTTAATATATTATTGAAATTTTCATCATCAACCAAATCAAAGTTTGCAGTTTTTTCTACTAATTTTGTTATATGAAGTATAGGAGAAGATATTTTTTTACCTAGAGTTATCCCTGCAGTGATGGCTAATGATAACATTACTACCATCATTATTAAAAGAAAAATAATCTTATTAAAAATTTGTTTTTCTAAACTTTTTTGCTCAGTTAAAATAATTTTATCTATAGTATCTATATAATTTCCTGTACCTATTACCCAATCAAAAGGTTTAAATAATTTACTATAAGATCTTTTTGGTAAAGCTTCGCTTCCCCCTTCTTTAGGAAAATAATAATCCGTAAATCCACCCTCTTCTTTTTTGCCATTTTCTATTATTTCTTTTATTAAATATTTTCCTTTAGCATCCTGCATTTCTAATCTACTTTTGCCCTCTGTATCTTTTCCTAGCAAAACTACATTTATACCCTCTAAAGTATCTGCCCAAAAATACCCTTCTTTTCCATATCTCATGTCTCTTAATAAATCTGCTCCTAACTTTTTAGCTTCTTGTAATTTTAGCTCTCCTTTTTGGTAACGTTTATTAATACCCTCCAAAACACTGATTGCACTTTCAACTTCATTTTGTATACCTAAATCATAAGACTGTACCATTATTTTTCGTTGATTTTCCAGCACTTTATCTTTTGTACTAAATAATTGATATATTGAGAAGCCTCCTATACAAAATGCTGTAATAGTAGATATTAGTATAGCCATAATTGCTATTTTAGTGCTTATTTTTTTCATCTCAAAATCCTCCGTCTCTTATTAAAATATATTTATAATTATATGTTATTATCGATAATGTTTTTATTTTTTTTATAAAATAATGTTTCTTTTCATAAAAAATATTTCTTCTGTTAGAATATTATGGATATTTTAATTATTTTTAAAATGCCTTTTAATAAATGAAATAATGTTTTTTATTTTAAAACTAATATATTACATCTGTTTTATTAATATTTTTTTACTTTTCATAATAACTATATATAAATATCAATTTTAGAATGGATAATTTAATAATTATGAATAATGAAAATAGCAAAAAAGATATTGATATAAAAGATATAGAAAATGTAGATACTTTAATAAACCTATCTGATGAGTGCATAGAAAAAACCTTAAATAGGATAAAAAATATAAACGCTTTAAGAGATGAATTAATAAGACTTAATTTAAATCCAGAAGGATTAATTTATTTTAATAATGAAGTTTATCCTTTACTTTATACTTTAACGAATCTTAGCACCACCTCTCTAAATCTATCTACTTCTGTTAATGTTCTATCCACTGCTATATATTTAAAGCCTAAGGATTCTAAGATTAAGGATACGCTTAAATTAATTTATGAAATAACTGAACAGTGTGAAGACATATATGACTCTTTAAAATATAAAATAGATACTCTTATATGTATATCTAAAAAATCCAAATAAAAAGGCTATATCTATTAAATAAAATTTAAGATATAGCCTAAATTTGTTGGTTACATATTAGTGTCATTTATAGAATCTAACCATACTTTAACAGGTTCTATAGTTCTTTCAATAGTTTCCTTCTCAAATGGATTATTCAAATTAGCCTCCTTAACTAATTCTAAGAAAGATTTGCTTCCTCCTTTTTTACATAAATTCAAATAATCTTCCCAAGCTTTTTCTCTATTTTCATTGGATTTATGCCAAAATTGCAATGCACAAATTTGTGCCAAGGTATAATCTATATAATAAAAAGGAACTGAAAATATGTGGGATTGTTTAAACCAAAATCCTCCTCTATTTAAAAAATCATTGTCTTCATAATCTCTACTAGGAAGATATTTCTTTTCAATTTTTCTCCACTTATCTTTTCTCTCCATAGGAGATGCATCAGGATTTTCATATACAAAATGTTGAAATTCATCCACCGTAACTCCATAAGGTATAAATATTATAGCAGAAGCTAAATGACTAAATTTATATTTTAATTCATCCTCTTTAAAAAACAATTCCATCCAAGGCCGTGCAAAGAATTCCATACTCATAGAATGTATTTCTGCAGCTTCATATGTTGGGAATATATATTCTGGCACTTCATAATATCTACTACAATAAGCCTGAAAAGCATGGCCTGCTTCATGAGTAAGTACATCTACATTTCCAGAGGTTCCGTTGAAATTTGAAAATATGAAAGGAGATTTATATTTTGATATATAAGTACAATATCCCCCTGAAACTTTCCCCTTCCTGCTTATAAGATCCATAAGTTCATTCTGCAGCATAAATGTAAAAAATTCATCCGTTTCTTTAGATAATTCTCCGTACATCTTTTTTGCTTTCTCTAATATATCGGCAGCACCCCCCTTTGGAACAGCATTCCCTGTTAAAAATTTCAAAGGTTCATCATAATATTTAAGAGTTTTAAGCCCCAAACGTTGCTTTTGCCTTAATTTTAGCGACTCTGCTAAAGGAACTATATATTTTTCTACTGCATTTCTATAGTTTTTAACCATATTGGAATCATAATCTGATCTCATCATTCTTACATAAGCAAGTTCTACAAAATTATTGTATCCTAGTTTTTTAGCTATTTTATGTCTTACTTTAACTAATTTATCAAATATATTATCAAATTTCTCTTCATTTTCCTCATAAAAATTAGTAGAAGCTTCATAGGCTCTCTTTCTCATTTCTCTATATTTTGATTGAATAAAAGGTTCTAGCTGTGCTAAATTCCTTTCTTCTCCTTCAAATACTATTCTAGCAGAAGCCTTTAATTTTTCATATTCAGTAATCAATTTATTTTCCTCTTTTAATTCCTCTAATATTCCATCTTCAAAGGTTTTAAGCTTCATCTCTGCCAATATAAATAATTGTTTTCCCCATTTATCTTCTAATTCATTTCTAAATCTTGAATTCACCAGCACTTTATAATATTTTGTTATAATCCCTTCGTATATAGGTATATTCTCATCCATAAAAGCTTTTTCTTTTTCATAAAAAGAATCTTCTGTATTTATAGAATTTCTTATATTCACAAGTTCTATCATACTTTCTACTTCATTTCTTAAAGTATTGATTTTCATTATTATTTTATCCTGTTCCTCTGAAGATTGAGATTTTTGAAAACCTTCTATTAACTTCTTAAATTCTGATAAAACCATCTCTATGTTTGGTCTTTCATATTTATAATCTGTAAATTTCAAAATTAACTTCCTCCTTATTTTAAATTTAATTAAATAATAGTTTTTCCCTTAATATAAATTTAATTACATCTTAGCATATTTTATCATCTTTATAGCATCAATTCCCAATATTAATAATATTGGGAACTTTTGAAATTATATAAAATTATTTTATATTAAATTTATTTATTTTAATATTTGAAATATTATTAATATTATGCTTTATAATAAAATTTTATTTCCATTTTTATTATAGGATATAAATGTACTTTTAAATTTAAACTATTATTGTAAAGAAATTTAAGGTAGGTGTAATAATTGAAGAAATTTTTATTTAAAAAAACTTTGTTCTCAGTGTTATTAGCTGGTTTTTTATGTATTTTCAAATGCACTAGTGTTTCTGCTGCTGATTATACTTCTTATACTGTAGTTTCTGGAGACAGCTTATGGAAGATTGCAGTAAAATACCAAATTGGACTAAGTGAGATAATGGAAGCTAATCCTCAAATTAAAAATACTTCTTTAATATATTCTGGTCAAAAGATAAATATACCAAGTATAGATACTATAAAAGCTTTAGAAAATGAAGTCATAAGCCTTGTAAATATTGAGAGAGAACAGGCTGGATTGCCTCATTTAAGAACTAACTGCCAGGTTTCTAAAGTAGCTAGATATAAATCTCAAGATATGGCCACTAAAGGCTATTTCTCTCATACTTCATCAACTTATGGTTCCCCTCCTACCATGTTACAAAATTTTAATATAAAGTCTATTACCACTGGTGAAAACATAGCTTATGATAAAAAGATTCCTCAACAGGTTATGACTAATTTAATGAATTCTCCTGATGATAGAAAAAACATATTAAGCAATACTTATACTGAAATTGGTGTTGGCTTATATAAAAGTTCTTCTGGTGTATATTATTGGACTCAACTATTTATTAAACCTTAAAAATTAAATAAAAAGCTATGAATATAGAATGTTTTATTCATAGCTTTTTAATGTTAAAATGAAATTTATTTTTGAATACTTTGTTACATAAGCATTCTATGTATTATATATTATATATACTTATAATTACACATATTATATGATTTAATTATAAGTATTATTCAACCCATTGAATATTTTTTATATTATTCTCTACAATATAAATTATCTATTTATCAAACAATCCCCCAGTCTTTTTATTTCTAATGGCTTTCCTACTTCCTCCAATGTTCTTTTGAGCCCTTAATTTAGAATTATTTTGTGAAGATTTCTTTTTATTTTCTTCTATTATTTTTTTCATTTTTTCTACAGTACTTTCCTTCATATTATTCTCCTCTAATTTCTATATTTTAATGATCACACAGGCTTTCCCTTGAATATTATACTATTTTCTTATAATAGTGAACACCCCATAATTTTAGCAAATATAATTTTAAGAACTAAATCCCCATAATCCATATAAAAAACACAGTATTATATCATATTTGTTCATTTTTCTTTTTAAATATTTAATTTTATTGTATTATATCTTTATACCCTTCACTGTAACAATTAAATTATCATATAATATTAATTATAATCATTTAGTGAGGTTTTTAATTGTAATGAATTGGTCAATGCAAAGACAAAATATATACTTAAGAAAAAAGGCTGTAGACTATGCTATAACTTATGCTTTAACCCCTAATCCTCAATATAGGTATTTTCCTTTAATAGATGATAATGGTGGTGATTGTGCAAATTTTATATCTCAATGTCTATTAGCCGGTGGGGCTCCCATGAAATTTAGTGCTGAATATCCTTGGTGGTATAATCATAACAATACTATAAATGTGTTAGATGATACCTGGTCTATATCTTGGGCTGTAGCTCATTCTTTATACTATTATTTAAAAGTAAACCAAGAAAAAGGTTCTTTTGGCGCAAAGGGGTTAGAAGTTTATAATAAGAATGAATTAGATGTTGGAGATTTAGTATTTTTTGAGGATAATAATAATCATATATTTCATTCTGCAATAATAACCGCCTTTCAAAACAAAGAACCTCTAATATCACATCATACTTTTAATGCACTAAATATTCCTATTAAATATTCCTGGAAATATGATAAAATACATTTTTTAAAAATAAGCTTATAATTCTATATGTATTACTTTAAAGAGTTTTGAAGTAATACATATAGAATTAACTCATGTACATAATTAATGTTTTTCATTGCTACAAAATTATAAAACTAGAGAAAATCTTGATAATTTCCCAATTGGTAATTTTATAAATAAAATAGAAAATTCCAAAAACAGATTTTAAGCATAATATTTCAATAAATAATAATTTATGTTAATTAGGTCTAGTACCTAAACTTTTATATTTTATATAGTAGCTATAAATTTATTTTTGTAAAAATATAAATCAGTATTAATTATTTATATATATATAGCTATAGGTAAAGCCTGGATAGCTGGTCCCTCTATACTTGTAATAATATTATTTAAAGTTATAATATCATTATCATTCAGTAGTTTTAGATGAGGAGCTATAGATTTTAAAAACTTATTGTAATAACCACTCATCCTAGTTTTTCTAAGCAAATCAATCTTATCTTGACTTTGCGCTATTTTAACAACCTTGCACAAAATTTTACAATTACAATAGGCCATATCATACATATATGGGTTTTCCTCAGAAAAATTATTTGTATTTACGGTTAATACTCCACTACAATTTTTTAGTCTTACTACAATATCTCTAGTATTATACCTCCTTAAATTTTCATTTAAATTTTTTAATTCTTTTAATACTACATTATAATTATTCATAAAGTGATTTTCATCTAATTTACTTTTTTCTTGAAGTAAATAATCTAATTTATTAACATCATAGCATTCCATAGTGTCTATTATACAACTTAATTGAGAAACTATACATATAGTATCCATATTAGCTTCAAACTCTACATAATCTCCACAATCTATATTATTATTTATAATATCTTTTTCTGTGATTTGTTTTATCATATTTTGGTTCATCATCATATTTTTTAAATTATGAAACAAATGAAAAGTAGTATATATTTTAGTAATTCCAAATTCTCTTATATTAGTATTTTTTCCATCTAAACTTCCCATAATATTAGATTCATCACTTAAAGAATTGCATTCGATAGATAAGCTTTCTTTATCCTTATTACATATGCTTTTTTCTCTGTTATGAAATTTATTTTTCTTTTTAGAATAAGTATCTTCATTTCTACAGCGTTTCTCCATTCCCTTTTGCAATTTAACAGAATCTGTTTTATCTGTAATATACTTTATACTTGTACTTTGTAAATATCCATTTATTAAAACAGAATATAAATCCTGTATTAACATCTTATTTAAATAAATAGGCGTGGACATCATATACTATCCTCATCCTTTAAATTATTTATACTATATATAATATTAATGTACTATAATTTAGTTTACATATATGATGTCCTTTAAAAAATTATGCTTTAACCTAATGCACATCTATTATTTATAAATTTTACTAAATTAAATAAGTTTTTATCTATTATTTATCTGGTGCATAATAATAATTTGTAACTATTTGAGTAGATATATTATCATTATCACCATAATAGTTTGAATTTATTTCTGAATTATTCTTTAAATTTAAACTATTTAACTGTTCTTTATTACCTCTTATTTTATTTTTTTTAGTTTTCAAATAAACTCACTCCTTTTTAAATAGTTTTTTATTTTTAATAAAATTTTATTCATCATAAATTATATATATTTCCATCAACATAAAGTGATTTTTAAATATATTTTTCAAAAGTCCTGCATATTTTATTAATTTATTTATATTTTTTTGATTATATCAAAAGTTTTTTAATTTATATAATATAAATTAAAAAAGATTAAAATAATATTAATATTTACTGTAATTTTTAGAATCTTATTACAGTATAATCGTGATATGTAGATTTTTTTAAAACTACGTTTATTTATTATAGTATAATTTTAAATTTAAAATACTTTTTGTCAAAAAAGGAAATATAGTTATTATTTATCTTTAATGTAAATCTATTGATTTTTATAACAATTAATAATATTATTATAATTGAGTTGTTAAAGATGTATGACTAGTCTGTCAATTAGATAAAAGAATAGATTTTCATTTAATTTAAATTAATATTTATTGTTTTTATTATATTTTGTTATATATTAAGTTTTTAACTTAATCATATATGTTTTAACATTAAATTTTAAATAAGGGGGGTCTTATTAAATGGCAAAAGCTGAAAATTCAAAACATCCTTCAGGTCTTTATGTTTGTGGGATGACAGTTGCTTGGGAAAGATTTTCATTTTATGGTGTAAAATCTGTACTTATTCTTTTCTTGGCAACTCAAATTATTAAAGGGGGCTTTGGCTTAAGCAAAGCAGATGCAGCATCTTTGGTATCTACTTACGCAGCATTAACTTATTTAGCACCAGTGATAGGTGGCTGGATTTGTGACCGTTATCTAGGAGCAAGATACTGCGTAGTATTAGGTACTTTATTAATGGCTGCTGGTAACTTTGTCCTTTTCCTAAATCAAGGTAAGTTTGGAGTCTATGCAATGATTATATTAGTAACTATTGGTACTGGTTTCTTTAAAGGGAATCTAAATACAATGGTTGGTCTTTTGTATGATCAAAATGATTCTAAAAAAGATGGTGCATTCTCAATTATGTATTCATTTACAAATATAGGTGCTATGTTTGGACCTCTTTTATTTGGACTTTTTGCAGATCAAATATTTTCTACAAAAGTTAATGGAGAAATAGCCCACTATGGATACAAAGCTGTTTTCTTAGGTGGAGCTATAGCTTGCCTTCTATCAGGTCTTTCCTTTGCCCTTGGTGTAAGAAAAACAATGGGGGATTCTGGCAAGATAGCAGCTGCTAAACTCGCTCCTGCTACAACAGGTGCAGATAATAAAAAGCAATCAACTGCACCTTTAACAAAGGCTGAGAAAAATAGAACTATAGTTATATTTGTATTAACATTCTTCTCTATATTCTTCTGGACAGCTTATAATCAGGCCTCTACATCTATAGCTCTATATACTAGAGATTTTATAGATATGAGTATAGGAAGCTTTACTATGCCAGTGCCTTGGCTAGATTCATTCAATGGATTTATGTGTGTTATATTAGGGCCTATAATGTCTGCTCTTTGGATTAAGCTTGAAAAGTCTAAAAGAGGCGATTTAAACATAACGCAAAAAATGGCTCTTGGCTTTGTACTATTAGCTGTTGGTTTTGCATTTATGATATTTGCAGTATTGCAAAGAGGCGGTTCTGCTGACCCTGCAATAAAGGCTAGTGTAATTTGGGTATTATTATTTTATGTATTACAAACTACTGGAGAAATGTGTTTCTCACCAATTGGGAACTCAATGGTTAATAGACTTGCACCACCTAAATATGCTTCTGTATTAATGGGAGTTTGGTTCTTAAGCACTTTTGCGGCTAACAAATTAGCCGGATACGGACAGGCGTTCATAGACAAATTAGGACCATTACAAGTATTTATAGCCATTCCTGTAGCTCTTATTGCAAATGCTGTAATAATATTTGCACTTAATAGAAAATTAACTAGTATGGCTGAGCAATTTGATTAATATAAAAGTCCCACATTTTATTGTGGGACTTTTATTATTAATATATAATCATTTATAAAATATTTATATATTAATTAAATACAACCTAATTAAAAATATTCTGATAGAATGTCATTAATTAGTAAACCACTTAATTTTAAAATCATATTATAATACACCTAACTAATTTTATATTTAAATAAATCAATCTTACTTTATAGTATTTGGTTTAATATCTCTTTTACTTTTTCTTTACTAGCTAATCCTTCTGAAAATGCACTAGCACTACCAGTAGCTAATCCCATTTTGAAGGCCTCCTCTAAATTATTATTTTTTAAAACTCCTTTAGGTACTCCACTTTTTATTACTTTTCCTTTAGATGAAATAAATATTGCTCCATCTCCTGCCATAGAAATAAGAACATTTTCCGCTCCCATCGTCTGTAATTTTCTACTATAACCTATTATTTCTTCTTCATTTTTAATTTCTACACCAAACAATTCTGACAACTCATGTTGATTAGGCTTAATTAAAAATGGTTTATATTTTAATACCTTTAGTAAAAGTTCTCCAGTGGCATCCACTACAAATTTTATATTTTTATCTTTAAGTCTTTCCATTATAGTTTCATATATATTCTCTGGAAGAGTTTTAGGAATACTTCCCGCAAGTATCAAAAAATCTCCTTCTTTTAGATTATCTAGTTTATTAAACAATTCATCTAAGGCCTCAGCATTTATAGAAGGTCCTGTTCCATTAATCTCTGATTCTTCCTTTGATTTTAGCTTTACATTTATTCTAGACATTCCATTTTTTAATCTAATAAAATCCGTTTTACATCCAAAGGATCTAACTCTTCTTTCTATTTCCTCCCCTGTAAAACCAGCTATATAACCTAAAGCTATATTTTCTACATCTAAATTATTTAAGACTATAGAAACATTTATTCCCTTACCGCCTGCATAAATCTTCTCATAGCTTGTTCTATTTAAATTACCTGTTTTAAAATCCTCTACCTTAACTACATAGTCTAAAGCTGGATTAAAAGTAATAGTATAAATCATTATATTGTTACCTCCACTATTCTTGTTAAATCCTTGTATTTATCATCTAAAACTCTTGTTGTAATTATAGTGGCTTTACTAATATCGCCAAAGGTTACAGAGCTTATTTGATCGAACTTAGAATTATCAGCTAATACATAAGCATTTTTAGATATTGTTAACACCTCTTCCTTAACTAAAGATTCTCTAATATAAGGAGTTTTATCCATTATATTTTTCATTTAAAATACCATTTAATAATATATTCATCAAATCTACCATGGCTTGTTTCATAGTAATATTATTATTAGTTAAAAATTTATAGTCTAAAAATGTATCACTAACTTTTTCTAAAATTAAACTTACTATATTTATATTTATATTTTCTTCTATTACCCCTTGATTTTTACCTTCTTTTAAAATTTTTTTTACTAAATCTATTTTAAAATCTTTAAACTCTTGAATTTTTTTAAATTCATCAGGATAGAATTTATAAACTTCATCCAAAATCCTTACTGGTAATTTATATTTATGATAAGAATAAATTATATTATATAATTTTTCGTCTAAAGGCATTTTCTTTTCTAATAATTCTAAAGTGCTTTTTTTATCACTGTCTATTATTTCTTTAAAGTACTGGCTTATTAGATCATCCTTATTTTTAAAATACTTGTATATGGTTTTTTTGCTTATTTTAAGATCATAAGATATATCATCCATGGTAAATTTTTTCAACCCATATAATTCTATATTTTTAGAGGTTATATCTAGTATATTTTGTTTCATTATTTTATTCTCCTTTATGTAAATGGTATATAATATACCATTTATTTTGTATACTAAAGGTTTTTAATTAAGTATTTTTTCTTTATATCATACATCTATTAATAAAATTTTTCATTTTATACTCTAGTATCTGAACACATTAAAATTTCTCTAATTGCAATGTTTAAACATAATTATCCCTAGAATACAAACTATTATAAGTATAATTAATGCTATTTTTTCATAATTTACCCATAGAGCTGCCATAATAACTGAGCCTACAAAAGACCCTATATATTGAAAACTATTAACTATACCATTAGCTGTGCCCCTATAGCTCTCCTCTGCTATGTCATTGGCAAGAGATGGTACTAATGTACATATACATATATATCCTGTCATAAATAATATAGTTCCTATTAATATAAATATAAATGAACTTTTGTTAAAGTAAAAAATCATACCTAAAGCAGTAATAGCGAAGGATAGAATTAATAGCTTTATTCCATAACCCTTTTCTGAGAATTTTACAACCCATGTCATAAAAGCTATGGCTATAAGTACTGAAGGCATAAATATTTTCCACATACCATCAATGCCTGTAATAGTTTCTAAATACTGTGGTATAGCAAAAAATACTGCTGCCATTATAAAATTATTAAAAAAAGCTACCATATTTAATTTTACAAATACATTATTTCTTAACAATATCTGAAAAACTTCCTTAGTATTAATATTATTTTTAAAATATTCCTCTTTAGAATTTTTTTCCTCTTCATTATAAGACTTTTCCTCCTTTAAAAATATTAATATTATAATCCAACTAAGTAATATTAGTAAGGCACAATATAAAAACATATTATTTACAGATACATAGTTATGTATTATAGGTCCTAAAGCAAAGGAAGCTGTAGCTGCAAAACCCAATATAATTCCAACTATACTTATAGCTCTTGTTCGTTTCTCAGAATGTACACTGCTAGAAATCCAAGAATATCCTACTGCAATTATAGCACCACTTCCCTGCAAAGCTCTAGCAACTATTAATAAATAAATATTTTTTGCAAAATAGGCCAATAATAGTCCTATAATTACTTGCATAAGCCCTATTAAAATAACTTTTTTATTCCCAAATTTATCACTAAAAACACCAAAAGGTATCTGAAAAAAAGCTTGCATAAGACCAAATATACCTAATGCTACACCAGCTAATACCGGAGTACTATAAGCCAAAGTTTTGCTATAAACAGATATAAAGGGCATAACCATAGTCATAGCCATCTGCCTTATACCTAAGGCAAACCCTAGTGTACATATAAACATTAATTCTTTTTTTGAAAACACATTCTTTTTCATAATACACCTCTTACATTAAAATTCACCAAAGAAACTGAATTAGTTTTTTAAGTTTCTAACATAAGATTAATACTTCCACTCTACAATTGTCAAGAATAATTTTTTTACCGTAGACTTCTAAATTACTACTTGTATTTAAATTATATAAAATTTACTTAACATTGAAATTAGATTAAAAATATTAATTTATATTTAAAAACTTTTATTTTAAAAATTTATGTAATCTTCACTTAAAATTTTTTAATGTAGATAAATAAACCTTTATTTTTGAGACTTTGACTTTCTTTGACTTTAGATTTATCATATACATATAAACTCAATAATATTAATTAACAAGGAGAATTTAACAGAAGTTTCTATATAGATAATGTGGATGAAAATAATATAGAGGCTTCCTTTGAAGATGGCGTTTTAAAAATTAATTTACCTAAATTAGATAAAGAAAATTTAAATAGGGAAAAAATTGATATTCAATAAAAATATAAACAGCCTTTTGCAATTAATTATAAAATAGTAGCTTATTTTTATAATAACAAGTAGAACTAAAGGAGTACTATAAAAAGTACTCCTTTACACTTTAATTAACATATTTACTATATATACGATTTGTAATATAAAAAAGAAACCTTCTCATACTATACATAATAAATAGTAAAAAAGCTATCTTATCTCGTTTTTTATTTTTCTCCCATAGCACATAACCAATTTTTCTCTTCTAAAGTTTCTATGGATATCTTCTTATATCCTGCTTTTTCTAATAAGTTTTTTATATAATCCACACTATATATTTTCATACCTGGTACTTTTTTTAGATATTCTTCATTTCTTTCTTTAAATTTTTCACTGGTATAACTGGCATTTACTATAATAAATTTTCCTGAAGGTTTTAATACTCTTCTTACTTCTTTAAAACTATCTAATAAATTTGGCCAAAAGTATGTAGTTTCTACTGCAGATATAATATCAAATTTATCATCTTCAAAGGGCATTTTATCTACACTACCATGAATAATCTCTACTTTCCCCTTTTCTATTAAATCTTTGTTATATTTTTTAGAAAAATTTACACAATCTAAAGAATAGTCCATACCAAAAACTTTTCCTTTTGGAACTTTATTAGAAAGTCTATTTACAGTTCTTCCCCCTCCACAGCCTATATCTAATATGATATCATTATCTTTTGCTTTAAGTTTATCAAGTCCCCAAGTAGTTACTTCAAAGTGTTCTTTATTCATACTTTTTGCAATAAATTTACCCATCATTCCTTTAGGTCTTCTAAATTGTCCATAAAATTTATTTATTAAATTTTTCATAGTGTACTCCTTTCTATAAAAAAAATTGTATTTTTATAATGATCAAGTAATTTTCAGATTCCCATAGTAGAATACTAAAAGATGCAGAAATTTTAAAAGCTAGAAAAGAAGGCATGTGGACTTATTATAGTATTACCAATAATAAAATTTTAGATATTATATCTATGATTCAAAATTTAAAATAAATTTTTTAAATACACTTTAAATATTAACAGCCCCTATTCACTTATAGAGGCTGTTTTATAATTTTACAAAATAAAAATAATCTAAAAATTTAACTTCTATATTTTATATATATTTTTAAGTTACAAATAAATTATATTCTTAAATTATTGTAATTTATATCTTGAACTTTTGTTAAGTTAAAAGATGTAGTTTTTTCTTCTTTATCAGTACCAAAAATATTATCGAAGAAATCCCTAATCCCTTTCCATATCTTACCGAAGAAACCTTTTGCTTCTTCACTAGTTACAACATCTTTTAATTTATTGCTAACCTGATTTAGCTGATCTTTTATTTGTTTAAAGTCTAAATCTAATCCATTTATCTTATCCATTAAAGCTGTTATTTTTTTCATGTCTTCATCACTTAATTTATAGTCATACTTATTAGTTGCATCTTTTACTATATTTTTTATTTCTTTTTCTGTTTTTGGTTTTTCCTTAACAACCTCTTTTTTAACTTCATTTATTAAGTTAGCTGCTTCATCTTGTCCTATTTTTTCTCCTAGGTTACCAGTAACCACCATTTCTTCGTTGGCTACTTTCTTCTTCTCTTCATCTATTTTTTTACCGCCTTTACTACTTTCAAATCCCTTTAATATACCTGTAAGAGCTGCTGTACCAGATACATTAAAAGGTGATCCTACTTTAACATTGGCATTTTCTACTCCTGCTGTTATTAAAGCATTTCTAATCATACTCTCAGTAACCCAATATATATTATGGGTAGATATGTTTAATCCACCTTTGTCTGTAGGTTCTACATAGGCACAAGATATAGATTTCGTTCCTATTTGTTTTCTTGTAGCCACTCCAGCTAAATACTTATCTTCCTCTTCTTTGTTAACTTCCATTACATTAGCTTCTTTTCTTGTTACTCCAAAATATTTAAGCATTTCTTCCTTTTGTTCATTAGTTAAATCTGCCCCTAACGTAACTACTTTAAAAGCATCTGCATAAACTTTATTGGCCGAAGAAGCAGATATTATTAAAGAAAAAGTAAACACTAAAACTAATAATTTACTAATCACTGTTTTGCATTTCATATTTTCAGTCTCCTTTATACTTTATGTGTAGTGATATATAAATCTATACTGTTAATTTCATAAATAGGATAGATTTATATTATCATCATATATTATACTACATATCCAAGTATAAAAAAGTATAAATATAGTTACAAATTACTTATAATTTTATTAACTTTTTATTATAAATTAAGATTAATTTTAGACTTTATTGGAAAATTCATATATTATATAATTAAGTAAAGTTCAATTATATAATATTTATAACTATTTAAGTTACAGACTTATGTATAAAGGAGATTTGTTTTATGAAAAAAATTTTTATAGATACAGAAACTACAGGTTTAGAACCTGGTGAAATTATACAACTTACTTATTGTGTTTGTGATATAAACTCAAAGGGAGCGGAAAGGGTTTCCTTTTCTAAAAACTTCTTTTTTGATGTAGATTATATTGAAGAGTCTGCGGAAGCCATTCATGGTTTTAGTGTAGAAAAATTAAAAATTTTATCTAATGGTAAAAAATTTAAAGATTTAGCTTCAGAAATTAGCTTTGATTTAAAGGATGGAATATTTATAGCTCATAATGTTAATTTTGATAGGAAATTTGTTACTGCTGAATTTAATAGATTAGATGATATAAATTGGATTCCTAAAGAATTCTTTTGTACTATGGAATATTTTAAACCTATTGTTAAAGCAACCACTAGAACGGGTAAACTAAAAAAACCTAGACTAGAAGAAACTATTGATTTTTTAAACATAGATAAAAAAGTAGTTCTAAAGGGAGCTAAAAAACTTTTTAATTGTGATGATGTTGGATTTCATGATGCTAGATATGATGTAGCTGCTCTTGTATCTTGTTATTATAAAGCTAAGAAATTAGGATATTCTTAGTTGATTCACCTTGAACCTTCCAAACAACTCTGAAATGAAGTTTTAAGGGATACAAGCTATTTAGTATCCCTTAAAATTAGCATATTAATCTTTTAGTGCAAATATTTTTAGGATTATTTAAAACCTCCAAAACGGAACCAGATTCTACAATTTCCCCCTTATTCATAACTAATATTTTATCTGAAATTTTCTTAGCTAAATTTATATCATGGGTTATATAAAGCATAGAAAATCCATTTAAGTTTTGCAATTGCTTTAATAGTCTTAATATATTAGCCTTGGTGGATGGATCTAACATAGAACTTATTTCATCTGCTATTAAAAGAGTAGGTTCCATTATAAGTGCCCTTGCTATTGATACCCTTTGTCTTTGCCCTCCACTTAATTCATTACATTTTTTATTTACAAAGGATTTTTCTGTAGATAATTGTACCTTCTTTAAAACTTGTAAAACTTTATTATTTCGCTCTTCAACTGATCCATCTTTTATTATATCCAAAGGTTCTCTTATAGCCTCCATTATAGTAAAGGAACTATTGATAGCAGATATAGGATCCTGGAATATAATTTGTATGCCAAATTTTTTTGAAGTAAATTTATTACCCTCTAACTTTTCATCATTAAAATATATTTGACCTTCGTCTGGCTTTAATATTCCAGATAGTATATTTGCTAAGGTACTTTTACCAGAACCAGATTCGCCTATTAAAGATACTATTTCACCGCTTCTTATGCTTAAATCACAATATTTTACCGCAGAAACTTTTTTATATTTAGTTTTATAAACCTTTCTTAATGAATTAGCCGTAAGCAAATTTATTATTCCACCTTTGTTACAGCATACCTTTCTTCTATCTGATATTTTAGAAAGCTTAGGTTTATTTTCTTTGCACAAAACACTTCTTTGAACACATCTACCATAAAAAGTACATCCCTCTTCTGATGAAACTTCTTCATTAGGTATTCCCCATAAGTCCCCAAAGGGATTTATTTCTATAGAAGAATTTATTATACCTCTAGTATAAGTATGCATAGGATTATTTATTATTTCTTTCGTGTATCCCTCTTCCAGTAGGTTCCCCTTATACATGACTTCTAATTTTGTTGTTAATTTATCTATAACATATAAATCATGAGATATTACTATCATTGTCATATTATTTTTATTTTGTAGCATTTTTAAAAGTTTTATTATTTCATTTTTACTTATATTATCCAAAGCACTAGTAGGTTCATCCACTATTAAAACTTCTGGATCACAAGCTAATGCCATAGCTATAAGAACTTTCTGTCTCATTCCTCCGGATAAATTATGAGGATATTCTTCTCCTATATCTTCACTTAGTCCTACCATTTTCAATAAATCTTTTACTTTATCTAAAGCTTCTTTTTTATCAATATGTAAATGTTTATAAATCACCTCCAATATTTGTTCCTTTATATTTAAAACTGGATTTAATGCTTCTAAACTATTTTGGAAAACTAAAGCTATTTTATTCCATCTATATTTATTTTTTTCTTCATCTTTTACCTTAAGTATATTTTTATCTTTGTATATAATCTCACCTTGTACTTTAGCATTTGCTCTTAAAAGTCCCATTATAGCCACAGCTATAGAGGTTTTACCGCTACCAGATTCTCCTATAACTCCTATGTTTTCTCCTGTTTTTAATGTAAAAGAAACATTATCTACTGCTTTATATAACTTTTCATTTTCGTAATAAACAGATAAATCTCTTACTATTAGCAAGTCTTCCAATAAAATCCCCTCCAATTAATATGTAATATATTAAAAATTTTCTATCTCTTTCCCTATAAAAGCAAAGGATAATACTAAAATAATAATAGAAAGTAATGGTGCTGTAATCCACCATTTCCAATAATTCGTAAAGTATATCCCATCAAAATCTATAGCATGATTTAAAATCATTCCCCAGCTTTTAGATACTGGATCTCCTAATCCTAAAAAAGATAGGGAAGATTCTGCTATTATTGCTTTACTTATTATTTTTACCATACTAATGCTTACTAGTGGGAAAATTTGAGTCAATATATGCTTTCTTAATATATGAAAAAAGCTTGCTCCATAACTTTTAGCCGCTTTTATATAACTTTCATCTTTTATAGACATAACCTTGGATCTTATTACCCTAGCAGGTCCTACCCAAGAAAATATACTTAATACTATTATTACATTTTTTAAGTTAGGTCCAAAAAAAGCAGCAAGAACTATCATAACAGGAAGCTGTGGTAATACTAACATTAAATCTGTAAATCTCATTAAAAATTTATCAACTAATCCTCCATAATAACCTGAAATTATTCCTACAAAACTACCAAAAGTACCAGCTAAAACAGCTGTAGATATACCTAAAGTTATACTTATTCTTCCTCCATAACAAATTTGTGACCATAGATCTATACCTAAGTCATCTGTACCCAAAATATGCTCTATGGAGGGAGGAATTAGAGAACTGGCACTGGGAATATTATAAGGATACTTACATAACAGGGGAGATAAAATAGCTATACTTATAAAAACAA
The DNA here is from genome assembly GCF_001889325.1 of Clostridium sporogenes. Taxonomy (NCBI): domain Bacteria; kingdom Bacillati; phylum Bacillota; class Clostridia; order Eubacteriales; family Clostridiaceae; genus Clostridium; species Clostridium sporogenes. Next base: position 360,814 of record NZ_CP013243.1, read on the forward strand.
GTGCAACTAAAAAGGATAATTTACCTATAACAGAACATTTTTTAAAAATTTCACAATACTTCTTCATATACTATCTCACCCTTGGATCTAATTTTTTGTAAAACATATCTGAAATTAAATTCATAAAAATAACCATAAAAGTAACTATTAAAAATATGCCTTGTATAAGAGGATAATCTCTTACACAAACTGCTTCTTTCATAAGTTTTCCAAGTCCAGGATAATTAAATACATTTTCAACTAATTAGATCCCCCTACTATAGATCCTAAACTTAAAAATACTTTGGTTATTATAGGTAATATAGAATTCCTAAGGATATGTTTAAATATAACTGTTTTGCTGCCAAGTCCTTTACCCTTTGCGGTTTTTATGTATTCCTTAGATATAACAGAAATAGCACTACTTCTTGCTACAAGATAAAACTCTCCTAACTTAGATATAGTTAACGTTATAATTGGTAATGCTGCATGATAAATTATATCTAGAAATTTATCCACAAAGGAACTATAATTTTTAAAATCTGTTACAGCTCCAGAAAGAGGAAACAAATTTAATTTTCCTGCTAAAATAAATAAAAAAACTATACCTAATAAAAAACCAGGTATTTCAGATAAAGTCATAAAAAAGCCATATAATATCTTATCTAATCTTTTATTTTGATTAAAAGCTGATAATGTTCCTATAAGAGCACCTAATACAAAGCTTATAAATATAGAACTAATAACCAGCATAAAAGTCCACTTAAATCTAGCTTTCACTATATTTTTAACAGTATCATTGTAATAAATACTATATCCTAAATTACCTTTGCATAAGTTTTGAATGTAAGCTAAATATTGATTGCTTAAAGGTTTATCTAATCCATAATAGGCTTTATACTTTTCTATCTGTTCTTCTGAATAAGCTGATATTTCTGTTCCATTGTCTCCAGATAATATAACAAAAGGGTCCCCAGGCATAAGCCTAGGGATAAAAAAATTTAATGTTACTATAATTACTATAGTAACCACATACTCTAAAATCTTTATAAACTTACTATTCATAATATCAACTTCCATTATTTCCTTTGTAAGTAAGTTAATTTACTATGAGATACCACAAAGTGATCATACATATTCATATATCCATCATATTTATCAGTTTTGTGCACTGATATAGAAGATGTATTTATAATAGGTATCATAGGTATTTCTTCCGCTATTTTTTCTTGAAGCTGAAATATTATTTCTTTTCTCTTATCTGGATCCATTTCCTGCATTTGTTTCATACAAAGTTTATCTATTTCTTCATTTTTATATCCTGGTATACCATTTATAACACTGCCACCGCTTTTATCATTATTTGATTTATAAAGTTCTCTTAAAACATCAGCATCTTTGCCCCAACCACCATGTTCAGTTATTATAGCTTCATAGTTTCCTGACTTTACCGCTGCATCTCTACTCTTCATATCCATACTTTTAATATTAACTTTTATTCCTGCTTTTTCTAATTGTAATTTTAAAAGTTCTGCCATTCTTAAATTATCCTTTTTATTTGAAACAATAATTTGGAAATTTATATTTTTTTCTTTTAAAAGTTCTTTAGCCTTTTCTACATTATAATCATATTTTTTTATATCTTTGTTATACAATATATGTTCCTTTGGTATATAGGCTGCACTTCCTTCTGTTCCTATTCCTCTCATAACTTTATCTATTATTTCTTTTTCATTTATAGCATAGGCTATGGCTTGCCTTACATTTCTATCTTTAAATTCTGGATTTCTATCCATATTCAAGCATAATCTATACCCAAAGAAATTATGTCCCTTTATCAATTTATATTCTTTGTTATTTTCATATTTTTTAGCTATATCTGGTTTAACGCTTTCTACTAAATCTATATCCCCTTTTTCAAAAGCAAGTATAGGATCACTTACTGGAATAAATTCTATAGTTTTAACATTTTGTTTTGGTCCCCAATAATCTTTAAAAGCAGTAAATTTATAAGAACCTCTTTCTTTATTATAATCGTCTAGCATGTATGGACCACAACCTATAAAAGCTTCCTTGCCATCAAATTTTTTAGGATCCTCTACCTTTCCCCAAATATGTTTTGGTATTATTCTAGTAGTTCCTAAGTTTTCTAAAGAAGCTGCATTTACTGTATTAACTGTTATTTTGATATAGTTATCCTTCAACACTTCTACCTTATCTATAAAACATTTTTTACCTATGTATATACTTTTGCTTACTGGTGGATGTTTTTTGTAATAATCAAAGGTGAATTTAACATCTTCTGGAGTAAAATTCTTGCCATCTTGCCATTTTACTCCCTCCCTTATTTTAAATAAATATTCCTTACCATTGTTTTTTACTTCCCATTTTTCTGCAAGCCATGGTATAATTCCCTTTTCATCCTTTTCTATAAGAGAATCATATATTAAATTAGTCTTAGACGTTCCTGGACCTCTAGGATATGTTCTATATGGATTTGGTTCTCCCCAATCTCCCCCTTCTAATTTAATACTTACATCTCTTTTTTCTGTTTTATTATTTGCATTTGTAGTTTCTTTTGCTTTTTTATCTCCTCCACAACCTGTAAACAAAAAGCTTATAGCTATTAGCATTGTAAATACTAACAACATACTCTTTTTAGATAACCTTTTCATATTAGCCCTCCCACATTACCATAAATAATCTCATATTAATCTGTATTTATTTTTTAACTAAATACTACAATCTATTATTCCTGTTAAAAAAATTTATTATTAAATACTATACTTATCTTATTATTGACTTTACAAAATAGCTCTAAAGAACCCTTGAATATTCTTTAAAACAATCAGAGCAAACCATTTTTCCATCCATTATTCTTATTCTATGTTCTGCTGTACTTTCTTTACAGATTTCACAGGTAATGTTTTTAAATAATTTAGCTCTTTCCGGTAAGGAATAACTAGGTTCTTTGAATTGGAAAAGTTCCTTATAATCTTCATTCAATATGTAATTCATATATTCATTTCTATCTTCCCTTTTTTCCTTAGGACTAAATATTATTCTTATTGCCTCCCCATTTTTTCTATTAAAAAAAGAGAAAGCCATCTTTCCAGAATCCTTATGAATAATATTACCTTTTCCTAAGGAGCAACCTAATAACACTTGTATTGCATCTACTCCACAGGCATCATTTTCTGTAACACAAACTATTTCTTCATCCTCTGAAAATTTTATATTCATAGTTTCTATAGCTGCCTCTACAGCTTTGTAGCCTATGGCTAGCCCCGGACAAGAATGCCCATGAAAATCTGTGCATTTTTCCCATAATCTTTCTTTCATTTTTATACCTCCAAAAATGTTATTATTTACTAATTGAGCACTTTACTTCGTTAAAAATACAATATAAATGAACATATTGTATTTTACTTTGAAGGTACCATCTGAAAATAGATTTGATTTTATATTTATGGTATAAAAATTAAATCTATTTTATTTTATATGGCCCCTTTTAATCATAAAAATTCTCAATTATCCCATAAATACTTAATAGCAATTAATATGCCAAGAACATAAGTAATAGTAAATGTGCATTTGCCAATAAAATCATTAAATTTATTCTCAAAATGATACTTCTTTTGTTTCATTTTGATATTTTTATCACTTTGATACATTTTTATCTTATTTTTCCTAAATTCCGTCATATTTCTTTATTTTTTCTTATTTATATTTTATACTATACTTAATAAAAACATTATTAACTTTTGTACAGTTTCCTTAATAAGAAATGTAACTATATATACTATGATTAGTATTAATTATTATTCTCAGGAGTATTCTAAATATCTGGAGCTAAATATTTATCTAATAGACTTATGAAAAAAAGTCTATTAGAATTGTTAATTGTAAAATTTATTGAAAAGGAGAATGAAGTATGGATACAATAAAACTAAAACCTATTGGATATGTAAAATCTCCCTTTAAAAGTCTTGAAGAAATACCTCCTCAAAGTATTTATGCAAAGGATGAAAAAGCTACAATAGAACTAAAAGAAGATTTGGTAGATGGATTAAAAGATTTAGACAAAAATTCGCATATAATAATTCTTTTTTATTTTAATAAATCTAAAGATTTTAATCTTATAACTAAAACTCCTTGGAGTGATGAAAAAAAAGGTGTTTTTTCTACTAGATCACCTAAAAGACCTAATGCTGTAGGCTTATCTATAGTAAAATTAATAGAAATAGATAATAATAAAATAATAATTGAAGGGGTAGATATGTTAGATGGCACCCCTGTATTAGATATAAAACCCTATTCAGACAAACTAAATCCTTAATTAGATAAAAGATTTCATATTTGTTATTATAATAAATATGAAATCTTTTATCTAACAATAACTTTTTTTATTGATCTTCTTTATATATACTTTCTACTACTTCTAAGTATGGTATAGATGGCTGTGCTCCTTTTCTTTGTACTGCAATGGCTGAAACCTTATTTCCAAATTTAACAGCTTCTAATAAGGATTTAAGCATAATATTCTCTGAATTTATTTTTGTACTTAATGCACCTATAAAACTATCTGCTACTGCTTGATTGGCACCCTTTCCCCCAGGTATTTTTTCAAAAGAGTTGCATAAAAATATCTTAAAATTTTAAAAGTTCTTCAATTTCCTCCTCTGCCATATTGGATAAAAGAACTTCCTCTCCTAGATTTTTATCTATTACCTTATCTATAATTTCTTTCTTTTTTTGTTGTATTTTATATATTTTTTCTTCTATAGTTCCTTTAGCAATAAGTCTTATAACCTCTACAGTTTTCTTTTGACCTATTCTATGGGCTCTATCTGAAGCTTGGTCTTCTACTGCTGGATTCCACCAAGGATCAAAGTGAATCACTATATCTGCTGAAGTTAAATTTAATCCTGTTCCACCTGCCTTTAATGAAATTAAGAATATGTCCCCCTTACCATTATTAAAGTCTTTAACTAAACTTCCTCTTACATTAGCCTTTGTACTACCATCTAAATATAAATAGTTTATATTATTTGCTTTAAAGACTTCTGCTATATTTTTTAATACAGAAGTAAACTGAGAAAACAATAATATCTTATGCCCCTCATTTATACTACTATTTACAATATCTAAAAGGGTTTCTATTTTTCCGTTACTCCCCTCATAATTTTCTATAAAAGTAGATGGATCACAACATATTTGTCTAAGCCTTGTAATTATAGATAATATTTTAATTTTGCTTTTATTAAATCCCCTTTCTTTTATTTCTTTATAAAATTCTTCTTTTGCACTTTCTGCAAAGGATGCATATACTTTTTTCTGCTCTTCTGTCATGTTAACTATTATATTATGTTCAATTTTAGGTGGTAGTTCTTTTATTACATGTTTTTTTAATCTTCTAAGAATAAAGGGTTTTATATGATTATTTAGCTCTCTTAAAGCTTCTTCATTTTTATCTTTAACAATGGGAGATTCATATTTAGTATAAAATCTTCTATAATTTAAAAGGTATCCTGGCATTATAAAGTCAAAAATGGACCAAAGCTCTGTTAGTGAATTCTCTATAGGCGTTCCTGTTAATGCAAAATAGTTATTAGCTTTTATACTTTTTACACTCTGAGCATTTAAAGACTGAGGATTTTTTATGTTTTGTGCTTCATCCAAAAAACAATATCTAAATTTAACTTTTTCATATTTATCAATATCTCTTCTTATAAGAGCATAGGAAGTTATAACTACATCTGATGCGTCTATAGCTTTTATACTTTCTTCTCTAGAATCTTTATCCCCTGATATTAGCGTACATTTTAAATCAGGTTGAAATTTCTTTATTTCATCTTCCCAATTATAAACTAGGGATGTTGGGCAAACTACTAAAGAAGGCATAGGTTTATTCTTATTTTCCTCCGCCTCGGATTTTATAAAAGCTATAGTTTGAAGGGTTTTACCAAGTCCCATTTCATCTGCTAATATTCCTCCAAACCCACAACTTGCTAAGGTTTTAAACCATTTAAATCCAAACCTCTGATAGGGTCTCATTATGGATTGAAGATTTTTAGGGACCTCATAAGCTATATCCTTTATGTCCCTTATGCTATTTACTAGTTCTTTAAATTTCTTATTTCTCTCTACAAAATCTATTTCTTTTTCTTTAAGAGAATTATCTATATAAACTGCATTAAATTTTGGAAGGGTTACAACATCCTTTTTAAAATCTGAAGCTTTTATATTTAAATAATCTATTATACTGCCCATATTCAAAATTTCATCATTATTTAAAGGTATAAAGCCCCCATTTTTTAATCTGTAATACTTTTTCTTTTGTTTTACTGCATTAAATATATTAAAAAGCTCTTTTTTATCTACTCCTTCTATACTAAAACTAAATTCTAAAAGGTCTCCATTATTAAGTCTAACATTGGATTTATAACTAGAAGAATTATATACTTTTATGTTTTTAAATCCTTCTGAATAATATACTTCTGCACACTGCTGAAGTTCTTCCATACCCTGTACTAGAAAATCTAAAAGTTTTTCTTCCTCTTCAAGTTCATAACACTCTACCCCTTTTTTAAAAGAAAATCTCTCTAATAAATTAGTGACCGCTTTTTCTTCTTCTATATTTCTAACTAGAACTTTATAATCTAATCTATTGCTATATTGAAAGGGGTTTAGTTTAACATCACCATATGTAAATATTATATTTGCTGTTACCTTATCATCTTTTTTATCAAAATAAACAGTGCTTATTAATTGCTCCTCATAAAATCTTTTTTTAAATTCTTCTTCAATATATAAAGTTTTACTTATTTTCTTTAAGGATGGAATCACATAAGAGGCTATATCTTCACTAAAACTTTCATCAAAGCTTATCCCTATCCCATCTTCTCTAGTAAAACCTTTAACAAATCCTTTATATAAATTAATTTGTTCTGAGGAAGGCTCATAAATTTTATCATTATAAAAAAAATATTCTTTAGTAATAGTACAAGGTAAACAACCTGTCTGTTTTAAAACTAATTTATCCTTTTCCTTTTGAAGACTAAATTCTAAAGGAAAATCCTCCCTTACAATGGAAACCACTTTAAAATTTTCACCATCTAATTTTAATTCTATGGTATCTTTGTCTATTATATTAAAAAATCCTTTAAGCATAGTTTCTGAAATATAAGCTTTTTTACCATTTAAAAATGAACTTATATTTGAAAAATTTATATTTTTTGCAATTTGGTCATACTCATATACTTCTAATAACATATTTATTATTTTTTCATCTTTTTCCGTAAATCTATGTATATATGGATTGAAAATAAAATTCTTTCCAAAAGCTAATTCACATTTTTTTGTAATAGCTTCTAAAAATCCTCTCATATTTTTTACTACATAAAATTTATCCTCCCCCAACTTAAGTTCTAGTGATATATATCTCTCATTTGGTGTACTATCTATACATAGTTTATAACTTACAGATAAATTTTTGGGCTTTGTATCTATAGTTACTTCCTTTAAAAAATTTTCCTTTATTACCTCTATGAATTCCCTTTTTCTTCTTTTTTCGCTTTCTTTTAATATTATATCTTTTTCATTTATATATTTAATAAGAGTGGCTACAGAATGTTTGCAATTTATTCCCCAATATTTACATTCACAATTACTACTTATATAGGTACCCTCCCTTAAAACTTTTATAGATACCTCATAGAAATCTTTACCTAAAGAAGATCTTACCCTAGATCTAATATTTAAATCACCATTTTTCTCATATGCTTCTATATATTCTACTTGATTATTAATATAACAATTTAATCCTCTTTCATAGATTTTTTCTCCTGCAGCTATTCTAAGGTCTTTATTTGTAATACTCACAAAAATCTTCTCCTTAAATATGTTTAAAACTTTTTATTTATATAAGTATTATAACATCTATAAAATTTATATAAAATAATCTTGCTTACCATTAAAAATAATCTTATTTCAAAAATACATATAATACTCATATTAATTTCACAATTATTGTAAATTATTATACTATTTTAGTATAATAATATTTTTTACAATAATTTTCTTTAATTTTGTTTACATATTTTCTAGACACATAAAAAAAGACATATTAAAATAATACTTATAAAATAAAAAATACTGATATTTATAATAAGCTAGAAAATTATTTTACATTTAATTTTTTATCTATTCTTTTAAAGGAGATTTGCTATGGAAAAATATAAACAAATATATATTGTCCTATCATTAACAGGTTCAAATTTCGGACATCTTATAAAGTTTTATACAAAGGAACCTTACTCCCATGTTTCCTTATCTTTTGATAAGGAATTAAAGGAAATGTATAGTTTTGGTAGGAAATATCCTAATAATCCCTTCATAGCAGGGTTCGTTAAAGAATCTTTGGACAAGGGTGCATTTCTTAAGTTTAAAAATGCTGAATGTACCATATATTCCTTAGATATTACAGAAGGTAACTATTATAAGTTAAAAGAAATAATTGAAAATTTTAAAGAGGAAAGTGATAAATATAGTTATAACCTTCTAGGTATATTAGGGGTAATAATTGGTTATCCATTAGAAACAAAGTATAAATATTTTTGTTCTCAATTTGTTTCCCATGTACTTATAGAATCTGGTGTACAATTATTCAATAAACCTCCTGGTCTTACAACTCCTCAAGATTTTAGGATATATGAAAATAAAAAAATTATATATAGCGGAAAGCTTAACGAATATAATAATTATGCTTACACCCTTTAACAGAAAATAAACTATATTTTGAGAATTATAAATTAAGAAATATTGTTAATATAGTTTTTAATATAGAAATTTTTTATAAAAATAAACTCCCTATTTAGTTATGACTTTGGCATAACTAAATAGGGATAAACAAATATAAAAAATATTTTTATTAAATATTTTTTACTCCTAAATAAGTTCCATTCTCATCTATATATTTTACTCTATTTTCAAATTTAACCTTTGCCACTCCATCCACAAATTTTTCTGTTTTATCATAAATAGGTTTGATAATAAATTCACCTTCCTTATCTATATATCCCCATTTACCTTCTATTTCTACAGCTATTAAACCTTCACTAATATCACCTACAGCATCAAACTTTAATGGTATTATCTCTGTACCCTCTTTATTTATAAAACCATATTTTTCTTCAAGACTTACTGCTGCAATACCTTCACAAAAATCAGCTACCCAATGATATTTTGTAGGTATAACTATCTCTCCATTTTTATCTATAAATCCATACCGTTCCATAAGTTCCACTGCCGCTAGCCCTTCTTTGAAAATATGAGCTTCATAATATTTAGGCTTTATCACCATATTTCCTGATCTATCTATGTATCCATATCTATCTCTTAACTTAACCGGAGCTAAATCTTCACTAAATTTTTTACCATAATCATACTTAGCTTCTATAACCTTATTTCCTAGTTTATCTATATATCCTACCTTTCCTCCTGGTTGAACCATAGCTAAACCTTCACTAAAATCGCCAACATCAAAGAACTCAGCCTTAATAGCAAAATCGCCTTTTTTATCTATATATCCCCATTTATATCCCAATTGTACCGCAGCTAAACCTTCACTAAAATCATTAGCTTCTTTAAATTGAGGAGCTACAACTATATTACCCCTAACATCTACATAACCTAACTTTCCTCCCTTATCTACTGCAGCCAAGCCTTCTACAAAATCATAAACATCATCGTATTCAATATTAACTATTTCATTCCCTTTTTTATCTATAAATCCAAAATAATCGTCTATAGCTACTACTGCTAAATCTCCTATGAATTCTTCAGCATAACTATACTTATTTTCTATACAAGTTTCGCCATCAACATTAACATATCCATATTTACCCTTTGACTTTATTGGGAAAAGTTTTGTATCCATTGTCATACTTTTAAATCTCCTTTTTATATTCCCTTTAGCCTACTAAAGGAATTGTATTTGATTATTTTACATATAAATTATCTTTAGCTTCAAATAAGGTTTCTTTAAAGGTAATTTATAACACTTCACTCAAGCCTTATAAACAACTCTTAGATGTTTGGTTTCTTACCAAAATAGCTCTTATTAACCTTGTTTTTAGAAAATCTTATACTCTAATAGAATCCTTGTGCTTTTGAAATTTTTCATTCACAACCGCAGCAACCATTATACATAGCATAATTTTCATAATTTTAAAACTCAAAAATCTTATATTTTTTATAAAAAGAGGTGCAAAGTGTTGTGTCATATTCGCAAAACAAAACTCTATGCAAATATACTTACTTATTCTCGAAAAATTATACCATAAAATGAATTTTAAAACATCAAAATTATCAAGGTTCATTTTTCTAATAGAATTCTATTAGAAAATAAATTTGCTAAATAAAATATTTTTATAATATTTTATTTATTCTGAATATTGACTTTTAGATGTATATGTAGTATCATTTAATTAATCAATAGATAATATTTAATAAAAAACTTCCTTAAATTTAAAATTCCTATCTATTGATAATAAAAAAGATTGGAGTGATTCCACCAAATAATTTAAACTTTATTCAATATTTTAAACTGTAAAAAGAAGAGGTATAGACCAATGGGAATTTAAACTTTAAAAATTACTTAAGTAAGTTCTAATTCAAATTATATATTCCCTGAAAAAATTATTTTATACTTTAAGTTTTCTATAATTAAATTGACCAGATATGTGTATATATTTGAAGTATTGAATTTGTTTAATGTTGAATTAGAAAAATTAGATTTATGTTTGCCTGTCAGTTGTAATCAAGATTTTAAATAAATTTTATAGAAAGGATGGTTGTTCATATTCAAATAGTTGAAAATGAGTTTACTCTATTAAAACTTACTAAGTAGCTAGTATATATATTATATGTATATATGCTAGCTACTATTATTTTTTTATATCATATGTTAAGTGATTCTTTATTTAAATTATAAACATGTTTTATTTAACTTTATATTCATAGGACTCCTTTAAAGGTTTAGGGTTTTCTATAGAATCCCATAAAAAGGCTTTTAATTTATAGTTGCCTTCCTTAGGTATTTCTATGGTATTTTCTAAAACTTCTTCTGTAGATTTATCTAATTCCCTGCTAATATCTATATGATTTATCATAGTTTCCTTTTCATCATATAAAGCTAATATTAAAGAAACTTTCTTTTTAGAATCTGTATAATTAGAAACTTTAAATTTTATATTAGCTTTTTCACCCTTATTAAATTCTGTTTTTCCTGTTATGTTTCTTATAGATAATCCTTTTTCATCTTTATTATCTTGAACTTTTATTTTAACAGCATTGGCATCTAAAGTTTTTCCTGAAGTATCTAAAGCTTTTACAACTATGGTATGTTCACCTTCACTTAACCCACCTTTAAATGTATATTCTAAATTTTTACCATTGTTTTCTTCCCTATTCTTTATATTGTCCAAGAATACTTCATAATGATCTAAATCTTTTAAATCTTCCTTAAGGTTATATTTTAATACTATATCTTCTCCCAAATAATATTTATCACTAGATTTTGGCTCTAATATATCTATTTTAGATTTTTTATTATATATTATTGCAATATTTTCTACTGCCATATTATCCGCATAATCTGTAGAGCCTATATGAATATCATATACATTATTTTCATTTTCTTCTGGCAAATCTAAATTCATAGTATATTTATTAGTATTTTCATCTTTTTTTAGTTTGAAAATCTTTCTTCCATCTTTATCTATATACTTCTCACCATTTATTAAGAATAAAAACTTATCTATTCCTGAACCATTTTTATTATCTGAAGCTTCAATATCTAATTTACAATCTAAAGAATATGTAACGATTATATTGTCTACTTTTATTTTAGGGTTTGTCTTATCTATCTTTATAGGCATAGTTAATTTTTGTTCTTTAGCATTATCATAGTCCGCTTTAGCTTTTATATTTATAAAATATTGACCTTCAGGTACAGAAATATTTTCTCCCTTTTGAGAATCATAAATATTTCCTTCCCACTTCCACCTAGAATCTAGTTTTGCAGGTATTATTTGCTTTGATACTATTTCTTTTTTTATATTTTTTCTTTCTTCTATTGTCCTTATAATTTTATTATCTTTATCTGTAACGTCAATTTTAAACTCTTTCACATTTCTTAAAAATGATATTTGTGGTACTGCATTGTTGTAAGCCTTTTTATCATCAGGATTTATAGCAAAACAATCTGGATTTTTATCTTCTCCTCCTAAATAATAAGTTCTAAATCCACCCCAGGCTTCATTTACTGTAGTGAACAATGAAGTTTCTTTAAAAATAGTATCTTTACTATATATAGGATCATCTAAAACTTTTAAATTTCCCCAATCTCCATAGAATCCCATGAAAGGCATACCTATTGGGATGTTCTCTGAATTTTTAGGTATAAATGTTATAAAACCTTCTACAAAGGAATTTTCTATGGCTTTTGTTCCTATATTTAATGTTACTTTTATATTTACATCTTTACCTGGCTCTACTGTAACACTATCAAATAATGGGTCAAATTTTATATTACTATCCTCCATTTTTATATCATAAGGTATCTCTTTTAAGTTTTTATTTTCTTCTGTTAAAACCCCACCTATGGTATCTATTTTATAACTTACAACTTTATCACCATAGTTATGTAAAGTTAATGTAAATTCATTTTTATTATTCAATGTTTTTAATGCTGCAGATGGCTTTCCATTATAGGTTACCGTAACTTTATTTTTCAGTGCTTTTTCTATATTTAAAAAACCTGCTCCTTGTCTTCTTGGAGAGTAAGGTAACTCATTATAAGTTTTATCCTTTTTTACATCTGCTGTGTTCATAATCAATAATTTAGCAAAATTAACTTTATCCTGTGGCTTATCAAATTTAACATTCATTTTTTCTATATGTTGAAGCATTAAAGCCATAGCTCCTGCTGTATAGGGTGAAGACATAGATGTACCTGACATATAAGTGTAGCTGTTATTATTAACGGTAGAATATATATTACCGCCTATAGCAGTTATGTCTGGTTTTAAATCTAAGTTTGGTGCAGGCCCCCAGGAAGAGAATGTAGACACATTACCCTTATCATCATTTGTAGTAGTTACTACTTGTCCTCTAAAACTTATTTTAATTGACTTTTCTATAAGGTCTTTTAATATTTTTCCGTGAGAATTTTTCACAAAAACTACAGGTATTTTTATATTATTATCTCTAGGAATATAGTCTAATTTTGTGCTTTCCTTTTCATCATCATACAAAATAACTGCTTTAGCTTCCTTTTCTTGTGCATTTAAAGCTTTCTCATTTATATCTATTTCTCCTATTTTTATAAGAGCTATTTTATTTTTCAAATTCTTATTTTTAAAATGATCTATACTTTTATCTTTCACTATTTTTCCTAAATTACAATCTACTAAATCAAATTCTCCCTTTAATGCGGTAGGTTCTAACTTAAACCTTCTATAGGGCATAAAATTATTTTTATCAGAAATGTTATAATTTAATGCATAAGTAGCCTCCACATCGTTTTCAAAAGATCCTACCTGTATAGTCTCTTCAGCTAATCCTGGTGATCCTAATACTCCTGTATCTAAAACATCTTTATGTTTATTAGGATACGTAGAGTAATATGAATTCCCCGCTGCAGATACAACTATTATTCCATTATCTATAGCTTTTTTTACTGCTATTTGTTGAGCATCTTCTACGTCTTGAAAACCTGCTGCAGAACCAAAACTCATATTAATTACATCTGCACCATGAGCTATGGAATCCTCTATAGCAGATACAATAACATCTTCACTAGCACTTTCTTTTAAAGGATTATTAGAAAATATTTTCATAGCTAAAAGTTGACACTCTGGTGCTACTCCTTTTATTCCTGTACCTTTTTTTACTTCTTCCTCCATACAATTAGCTCCTGCTATACCTGCTACATGCATACCATGCATATAACTTGCTGTTCCTTCTGCTGTATCAATAATATCTTGATTTTTATCTGCAAAATTATATCCATAAGGTATTTTTTGTGTAAAGAACTTCCCATTTCCTATGGATTGTTCCCCATTCTTCCTTGGAATACTATTATTCATCCCTTGTATTTTTTCTTTTGTAAGTTTTGGAGTAATATTTTTTGATATATTCATATCTTTATGTTTATAATCTATACCTGAATCTATTATGGATATAACCATTCCTCTTCCATCATATCCATAATCCTTCCAAACTTTACTTACACCAGTTAAATCTATAGCATGATTCATTTCTTTATGATACTCTTTTGCTAATGTAACATGTTTTACTCCATCTAATTTTTCAATAGCTTTTTTATACTTATATTTTGTTTCTAGACTAAAACCATTTAATAAAATACTATAATTTTCTTTAAATTTTACATCTTTATCTATTTGTTTTATTTTATTTTTATACTGACTTTGAGAATTTATAACATTGCTTTGTAAATTTTTATCTTTTGCTAAATTTTCTAATGATTTTTTAGTTTTATAATCACTTATAGATTTTTCCTCTAATTCTACTATTAAAGTAACAATGTCTTCCTCTTTTTTTATATCTGTATTATTTTTTTTAGAATCTATTATATCTTTTTTTAACTTTTCATCTTTATAATTATTTATATCCTTTTTAAATAACTCTTTTACCTGTTCTTCTGTTTTAACTTCATTAGCTGCTTGTACATGTATTTTATTTCCTAAAAAAGCTCCATTTCCAAATATAATAGAAGCAGTAATTATAAAACTTAAAATTCTATTTAAAATTTCATTTTCTTTCCTCAAAAATCTCCCTCCCGAAAGTGTAGATTATTTATAAGCTTATAAATAATTAAATATTCTCTATGCTACTTATAATTCAATGTGAAATCCGGATTATTTAAATTATTATATATATACTTTAATGGGCTATAATCCTTAATTTTATTACTACCTAATTTTAATACCTTTAATTTCGTTAAATTAGCTATTGGATTTACATTCTCTATCTGATTATTCTCTAAATATAAAGAATTCAAATTAATTAAATTACTTAATGCTTCTATATCTTTTATACTATTTTGCTTAGCTTCTAAATGTGTTAATCTCACCATGTTTTCTAAAGACTTTAAAGTGGTAATCTTATTTTGTTCAATACACAAACTTTTTAAATTCACACAATTTTTTAATGGTTGTATATCCTTTATCTCATTATTATTTAATTTTAAGTTTTCTATTTCTGTTAGTGATTTAATTGGAGTAAGATCTTCTATTTTATTATGATCTGCCCATAAATAATTCAATTTTTGTGAATTTCCAATAGGTCTTATATCTTTTATATTGTTATTTCTCATATCTATCCACTCTAAGTTAGATAAATCCTCTAAAAAATCTATTTTTTCTAATTCCATATCCTGTATATTTAACTTGTTTAAATTTTTTAATCCTCTAAAAGCATCTACCTTTATAGTGTTTATTACATTTCCTTCCATGTTTGATATACTAATTTTATTACTATCTAAAGTTAACTCCTCTAACTTATTTAAATTATCAAATAATATACCTGACTTTATATTAGTAATTCTATTATTTGTTAAATTAAGTTCTTTTAAATTTTTCAATTCTCTAAAGGCATCTAAACTTATATTTTCTATGCCATTACCTGCTAAATTTAAAAATTCTAATTTATTTAAATCATCAAACACACCTGAATTTATTCTAGTAATGCCAACAGTATCTAACTCTAACCGCTTTAAGTTTTTTAGTTTACTTATTGGAGTAATATCTGAAATTGGAGTGGTCATAATAATAAGTTCCTCTAATCCCTGTAAGTTTTCTATACCACTTAAATCTTTTACTGAGTAAAGTGAGGGTAATTTTTTAAGTTTTACTATATCTTTTCTATATATTTCTCCTGATGGTTTGCTTATTACCATCCTTATAGCTTTTTCTAGCTCTTTGTCTTTAAATTCTACTTTTTTATTATTATCTATAGCTCTGATATTTAAATTCAGCTTTATATTACTCTGGGTTTCTTCAATATATCCTTCAAAAGTATATTTTCCAGCTATATCTGTATTTGCTTTATTTTTATCCCATTTTACAGCTACATTTTTTTTATTTTCTACTAAAGTTACTACAGATGGTAAGAAGAATTTTTCTCCTTCTTCTATGTCTATCTCTATAGTATTATCCTTTGTCTCCATTAATTTTAAATCAAAGTCTTTTTCTTTTAACTTATTAAAATACTTTCCTGTAGGACTGAAATTTTTTATAGGATTTCCACCTAAATTTAATTTTTCAAGGTTAGTTAAATTAACTAAAGGCTCTATATTATTTATTATATTTCCATTTAATTTTAATTCTTTTAGTTTAGCTAGATTTCTTAAAGGTTCTACATTTTCTATAGCTTCACAGGCACCTAAATTTAAAACTTCTAAATTATGAAGCTTTTTTAAAGGCTCTATATTTTCTATAAAATTACCAAACAAATCTAATGTTTTTAAATTTCTTAATAAAGAAATATCTTCTATACTATTTAATTCGTATCCCATCCATGAGGGCACTTCCAATTCTTCAATTTCATTTAGATCCTTCCTAGTAATATCTCCTTCAATATATAATATATCTCTTATTACTTGTTCAAAAACAGGATCTTTAAATTTTACTACTTCATTTTCATCTATGGCTATAATTTTTGCTATTAGTTTTGCCTTTACTTCAAAGCCTTCCACAATGCCTTCTATAACGAATACCCCTATTTTACTAGTATCTAAAACACTATTCCACTTAACAATTACTTCTTTTTTATCACCTGTATTCATTATTGCAGTTATAGTCTTTGGCATATTATAAGGATCATTTTGTTCTAATTGAACAGTTATATTTTCTAAAAGTTTTATCTTCTCTAGTTCTTTTACTTGTAAATTTAACTTAACTTTTTTATCATATCCTTCAACAGTTCCTTCGAAGGTATACTTTCCTTTTTTACTTGTATCTACTTCTTTATGATCCCAAACTATTTTAACTTTCTTTTCTTTTCCATTGCTCATTTTAGCTTTAACTGTTTTGGGAAATATAAATTTTTCATTTTCATTTATACTTATGTTTATATCCTTTATTTCAAGTATTTTAGTAAGTTCTGTAACTTTTATATTTTCTATTTTGGCATTTTGAGATTCATTGCCTAAAATCTTAACGGTATATGTATCTTCTTTTTTAACATTAAAAGCAAGTGTAGCTTTTCCCTCTTGTATTTTTTCTTTATCTATTTGGTTTAAATATTCTATATTTCCTCTAGAGTCACAAACTTTTATAGATAACATAGAATCCTTTATATTTTCTATATTAAATTTAATCTGCGATAACTCTACTTCATAAAATGTTTTTAATTCTTTCTTTTCTCCTAAAGGTTTATCATTATTATTTTCCTGTTGGTTGGTTTCCTCTTCAGAAGAGTTATTCTCTTTATTCTCTACACTGCAACTCCCCTTAGACGCATATATTTTGTTAAAGAAAATTTGTTCTTTAAATTCTTGCAATACTGATAAATTGTTTAAACATCTGTTTTCCCTATGAATTCTTTTTACATTACCTAATTTCTTCTCTAGACTTTTCCTACAAATTGATATAGAAGTATCAAAGCTATTTTTGCCATATAATCTATCCTTTGCATATACATTTGTACTACATAAAAATACATTAAGTATAAAAACACTTAATGTATAAAAGCTGAAGATAAATTTCTTATTTCTATCTTTC
Source organism: Clostridium sporogenes (assembly GCF_001889325.1). Lineage (NCBI taxonomy): Bacteria > Bacillati > Bacillota > Clostridia > Eubacteriales > Clostridiaceae > Clostridium > Clostridium sporogenes. Next base: position 378,603 of record NZ_CP013243.1, read on the forward strand.
ATTCACATCCTCCTTTATTTTTAATACAAAATATAACAAAACATATCATCAATTACCATATTAAGTGACAATCATATGAAATACAAATAAGTAATTTTTATACAATTATGTTTCACTATTACTTTTCTTTATGATCTATAATTTTACAATAAAAAACAAAATAAATAGGAGGATTTGAAACCATACTTTATATTATTGAAAAACCCCATGGATTCCCATGGGGTTTTATAACACCTATTTAAATTTCAAATTTATTTACTACAGTATCTAATATACTTGCTATTTCTTTTAAGTTTTCTGCAGTTTGAGATATACTTTCCATAGAAGCTGCCTGCTCTTCAACGGTAGCGGATACTTCCTCTGTGGATGCTGCAGATTCCTCTGCTATAGCAGATATGCCTTGGATAGCTGATAAGACTTCATCTTTATCTGAATCTACCTTTTTAACATTCTGCACTAATAGCTCTATTTGTTCTACTATACTTTCTATGGAATTTGTAATATTATCAAAGGATTTTTTAGATATATTCATAGCCCCATTCACTTCCTCTACTACCCTTTGAGATACATCCATATTATTCTTTGTTTTATTGATTTCAGATTGTATTTCCTGTACTATGTTTTCTATTTCTTTAGTTGACGTAGATGTTTGCTCTGCTAGTTTTCTTATTTCTTCTGCTACTACTGCAAAACCTTTTCCCGTCTCTCCTGCTCTGGCTGCTTCTATAGCTGCATTTAAGGCTAATAGATTTGTTTGTTCTGCAATAGATTGTATAGAATTTATTATTTCTCCTATTGAACCAGACCTATTTGCTAACATGTCTACATTATTTCCTAATTCTTTATTTACTTTATTGTTTTCCTTAAATTTTTCTATAGTCTCTTTCATAGTTGCTATACCCTTTTCACTATTTTCCTTTGTTTCTAAGGAATATTTTTTAACTAAATCTGTACTCTCATCTGTTATTTTAATTTCTTCTGCTAAGGTAAATAATCTTTCGGAACCATTTTGTGCATCCTTAGCCTGATCCACAGAGCCCTGTGCTAATTCATCTACAGTTTTTGATATGGCTTCTATAGATTGTACTGTTTCTCCTGTAGCTTCATTTATCGATTCTGAGTATTTTAAAACATTACTAGAAGAATTTTTTAGTTCTTCTATAATATTTCTTAGCTCTTCTCTTAGATGAATAACTGCTCTTCCTATAATCCCTATTTCATCTTTATATGAATTTATATAATCATAATTATTGTTATCTTTTAAATCTAAACTTTTAGTTTCATTTACCAATTCAGTTATTTTTAAAATAGGATCAGATATTTTTTTAGCTGAATATATTGCAAATAATGTTCCTGCCACCAAGCATAGAATAGCAATAGATATAAATGAAATTATTATATTATTTAAGGGCTTTTTAAATTCTGATAATGGTACTGCGAATCCTATGGACCACTTTGATGAAGGTATCATTGTTTTTGTAAAGACCTTTTTCTCATTATCAAAATCCTTCAGAATTAAAGCATTATTATTCTTAGAATCTAAGGAAGCTAATTTTTCTAACCCCTTGTCCATAACTTCTTTTACATTATAACTTTTCCCATCCTTAGGCTGAAATTCTTTGTTTCTATGTACTATAAAATTATTATCTTTATCTAATAAAAATCCATAACTTTTTTCTACAGGTGTAGCCTGCTCAACAGAGTTTTTAATATAATCTAATGTTATATCTATGGCTAATACCCCTATAGATTTGCCATCCTTTTTAATAGGCTTAGCTATAGTTACTATCATTTTTTTTGTATTTGGATCAAGATAAGGAGAAGAATACATTACTCCATTTTTCTCAATTGTATCTTTGTACCAAGGTCTTTGGGTACAATCATAATTTGGAGTAGGCGGAACTCCTTCAATAGACCTAAACTCTCTGCTATTAAAACCTGAATATATACTTACAATATCTTTATTACCTTTAGCTTGTAGTCTAAAATATTCTTCTAAATATTTTTTGTCATATTTATTATTATATTGAACATCTAATATCATAGAATCGAGAAATTTAGTTTTTGTTAATAACCATCCCTCTATGATTTCTGAATATTTTTGAGAGGCCATACTCACTTTATTAGTTGTTTCTTTCATTATTGCCTTGTATGAAAAATAATAACTAATAGAAGAACATAAACCTATACTTAATATACAAACAATAGATATGATAGCTATTATTTTAGATTTTATACTTCTCATATTGCTACACTCCTATCTTTGTTAAAATATAATTTATACACTATATTAAATTATATCGTCTAATTTCTAAAAAAATGAACAAATTTTGTTGTTTTTTTTAATAATTTGCCTACTAATAACAGTTTATTTTATTTATTATTGATTTTAGTTTAAATTTTCTCAAATAAAATTCCCTTAAAATAGCATAAATCAAAATCTTTATAACTAAGTTTATATAACTGTAGCTATCATTAGTTTTAACATCTAAATTCTTAGTCTGATTTACAAATCAATTATTTTCAAAGCAGACTAAGGGTTTTTAAATCAAATATATTCTAAATAACGCATCCCTATTAAACATAACATTGTAATTAATATAAGTTACAATTATTTTAAGAATTTTTTCATGTATAAATACTAATAATAAATGATATAACTCTATATTTATTAAACAAACTATGTAAAATACACCAAGACTTAATGAAAGGAAGATATTATATGAATGAAGATTTGAATTTTATAAACAGTTTTCCTAAATCTGTACCTGGTCAAGAACAACCAAAACAACCTGGCATAGAAGCTATTATGAATCCCAAACCTATTTTTGACAATCCTAATTACAAAGCTTCCGCAAAGCTTATGGGCAAAGTTTCCTTAATTACGGGTGGTGATAGTGGCATTGGTAGAGCTGTAGCTGTAGCATTTGCTAAAGAAGGAGCTGATATTTCCATTGTGTACTTTGATGAACATGAAGATGCAAAAGAAACTCAGGCTATAATAGAAAGTTTAGGTAGAAAGTGTTTATTAATTTCTGGAGATATTACGGATGATAATTTTTGCATAGATGCTATAAATCAAACTATAAATACTTTTAATAAACTAGATATTTTAGTAAATAATGCAGCTGTTCAATACATTCAAAATAGTATAGAAGATATAACAAAAGAACAATTAGAAAAAACCTTTAAAACTAATATATTCAGTATGTTTTATTTAGCAAAGGCAGCTTTGCCTCATTTAAATAGGGGTGCTTCCATTATAAATACAACATCTATAACAGCCTACAAAGGTCATGAAATTTTAATTGATTATTCTTCTAGTAAAGGTGCCATTGTAAGCTTTACTCGTTCTTTAGCATTATCTTTATGGAATAAAGGTATAAGAGTTAATGCTGTAGCACCTGGGCCTATTTGGACTCCTCTTATCCCATCTTCCTTTGATACTAATTATGTAGAAACCTTTGGTTCTAAAACAACTATGGGAAGACCCGGTCAACCAGTAGAATTAGCTCCAACCTATGTATATTTAGCCTCTAATGAATGTTCCTCCTTTGTATCTGGTGAAGTAATACATATAAATGGAGGGGAAATCATAAATGGGTAATTACTATATATAATAATTTTACTTGTAATACTTTAACAATTTTAGTTAAGTATGAAATAGTAAATCATTTTAATTTAATTTTATATAATTTAAAATTAAAAAGCCTATGGAATCCTTAAACTTATAAGGACTTCATAGGTTTTTATCTTTTAAATCATCAGTACACATTTAAAAGTACCAATAAACAAAAAATTTTATTATCTTAAATTATAATGTACTTATTGCTTCTTCAGCATTACATTCATTTTTCTTCTTTAGCTCATCATAAAAAACAGCTTCAGCAGATTTTATATAAGGAGTTATCCATAAAAATGCAATACTTATAGTTATAATTCCTAATAAATACCACAATATAAAACTTAAATATAATAAAAGTAATCTTGTTTTGTTTCCTTTCATCATAGCAACACTTTCCTTAATTGCTTTCATAGCTCCCATATCAGGATTATCAATATAGATATAATAAGTCATAGCATATCTAAATAAAATCATTGATAAGGCCACAGTTAAAACTATAATTAAAAGTATAAAAATTGCTATCATCCATCCACTAAAATCATTACCATTACTATAAAAATTCATATTAGTTTTTGAAAATTCTCTAATTACCATAACAAAAATAATTACGAAGAAAGGTATAAAAAGCAATAATGACCATAAAAAACTGTATATACCTAGAACTATATTCATAATGAAAGTTCCACTAAAATGTTTAAACCCCTCAAATATATTTTCTATTTTATGGCTTTTATCTCTAACTAAATTCATAGAAAATCTAGTTATTCCATAGGTCATAGGACCTGCTAAAAGCAATTTTATAAAAAATATAATACCAGATGCTCCAAAGCCTGTATTCTCTCTAATTAAATAAGGATCATGTATATAATTTGAAATTTGATTTATATTATATACATAAGTTACAGAATACATTACTATATTAAATATAATGAACGTAATAACTGCTGTACCCCAATTCCCCTTTAAGGCTTCTTTAGCTTTAGATTTTATTTGGGAATTAGATAATATTGTCTTTTCTTCCATATTCGTCTCCTTTTGTGCATATTTTTTTCTTATTATACCATATTTTTTTCCCATTTCAAATAGTATTAAATTTTGTATTCATTTACAATAAGTATACAAAATAATCAGAAATTAATATTATACAACTTTTTATAGATATTTGAAACAAAATTAAAACTCTGTTTAGTTATATTTTTCAATAATTAAACAGAGTTTACTATTTATTTTTAAAATAAACAATTATAATTTTAACTTACTGCATGCAATATAAAATTTAACAAGAACATAATTGAAATTATATACATTGCATAAGAAATCTCCTTTGATTTTTTCCCTGATAACTTTACAATTGGATAAGCAATAAATCCAAAAGCCATACCATCTACAATACTAAAAGTTAGTGGAATCATAACTATAATTAAAAAAGCAGGGAATCCTTCTGAAAAATCATTAAAATCAATATTTAAGACATTTTTTATCATTAATCCTCCTATAACAATGAGTATAGGAGAAATAGCACTATTAGGTATAATTTTTATAATTGGAAGTAAAAATAGAGATACTAAAAATAAAATCCCTGTAAAAATAGATGTTAACCCAGTTTTTCCTCCTGCTGTTATGCCAGCTGCAGTCTCTATAGTAGCTACTGTAGGACTTGTTCCCAAAAATCCACAAGTAATAGCAGATAATGAACAGGCCTCAAAAGAAGTTTTAAATTTATTTTCTTCCTTTAACATAACATTTATATGACCATGTAAAAGCCCTAAATTTTCAAATACAAGCACTAGTGTTAATGAAAATACTGCTATCCAAAAGGTTATAGAAGTAATACTACTAAAATCCATTTTAAAGAAAAGCTCTTTATAAGCACCTAGTGAAAAGTTTGAAAAAGTAAGCTTTGCTATATCTAAAAGTCCAAAAAAATATGATATAATCGTTCCAACTATCATACTTATTAAAAAATTTCCTGGCACATTTTTTATAAATAATATTAATGTAATTATTAAATTAATAAAAGTTACATACACCATTGGATTATTAAAATGTCCTAATGCAACAAAAGTTGTCTTACTTCCTATTACAATTCCACTTTTCTGTAATCCTATAAATGTAATTAAAATCCCAATTCCCACAGTTATAGCTTCCTTTAAGGAAATTGGGATTGATTCTGTAAGGTTTTTAGAAAACTTTGTAAAGGCTATTATGGAAAATACAATTCCTGATACAAATACCGCGGCTAATGCTTGCTGCCATGAAAGCCCCATAGAACCTACAATGGTATAGGAAAAAAGAGCATTAACTCCCATGCCTGGAACTAAAATTAATGGAGCATTACTTATAAATCCTACCAATATACATCCTACAAAGGAAGATAATACGGTAGCTATTATTGCACCTTCTAAAGGTAGACCTGCATCAGATAATATAGATGCATTTACAGCAATTATATACACAATTGCAAAAAATGAGGTGAGACCTGCTAATATTTCTCCTTTAACTGTAGTGTTATACTCTTTAAGATTGAATAAACTGTTTAATTTATTTTTCACTTCTCCTTCGTCCTTTTCTTTTTATCCCTCTCCCACCCACATTATATTTTTATAATGCATTAAATATTATATTAAAAACAATTAATATAATCAATTATATTTCATAGATCCTTTATAAAATTCAATTATTACAAAACCAAATTACCCTCTTTATCAACTTCTGTGGCAATGGATTTTATATTGGACAACATATTTATAATTGTTTGTGACAACTGTGTGGCTTTTTTGCTATTTTCTTTAGCCTTCTCTGTGTTTCCATTCTTTATATTGTTTTTTACAACTTCCCCTACTTTATGTAACTCTTTATGTATATTATCTATTTTAATCCAAATTTCTTTTATTCCCTCATGTCTTGGCATGACAGAATTATAGAAATGGCCAAATCCACATTTTTGTCCATCCGTTTGTATTGGCTTTATTTTATTTTCCATAGCCATATTTTGGAGCTGTTCTACCCAATTTTCATGGGCCTTTATAGCATTATTTATGGCCACAATAAAATCTTTATTTGTAATCTTAAAGTGATTTTCCCCAGTTATATCACCACTTAGTTTAGCCAAATTAGACATTTCATCATCTATTTTATCCATTTCATCTGCTAGATATTTTATTTCTAAAGATTTTTCACTTAAAACAGCAGCTTCATTACTTACTTCTTGTACATTTTCACCTATAATATCCATATTACTATTTATCTCTTCACTGGAAGCATTTATTTCTTCCATACTTGCAGCCAAAAGTTCTATGCTCTTTACTTCAGTATCTATAGATTCTCTAACTTTAGAAGATGATGCAGATATAGCTTCTGTATATTCTCCTAATTTATCTATACTTTCTATTGTATCCTTTACACTTTTGCTACTATTAGTAGAGCAAGTTCCTATATCATTAACAAATTCCTCCATCTTTTCTAATTGTTTCGTTGTACTTTCGGAGAGCTTTCTAACCTCCTCTGCTACCACAGCGAAACCTTTTCCAGCTTCTCCTGCTCTTGCAGCTTCTATACTAGCATTTAAAGCTAATAAATTAGTTTTTGATGCTATTTCACTCATACCAGTAACTATAGTTTTCATATTTTCCAATATAGAATTTAACTCTGTCATATCTTTTTCCATAGATTGAGCCTTAAATTCCAATTCTTTATTTACATTTTTTACAAGTCCTAAATTCTTTTTATTTTCATCCATATGTTTTATTAATTCTATATTACCACTACTTATGTACTCAACAGTTTCTGCGTCATCTTCAATAGCTAAGGTTATCTGCTGCATAGCCTCTTTTACTTCTTTAATAGATGAGTTTAAAACTTCAGAAGAATTATATAATTTATCCGCTGATTTTTTTAGATGCTCTCCAGAATAATCTAAGTTCACAGAGAATGTACTTATTCTAGTAGTAATTGATAATATTCCATTTATCATTTTTTTTACCTTAGGAGATATAACTCGTACTATTTTAGCTATACCTGCAGTAAATCTTACTATTTTATTTTTACTTGTAGACTTTTCTACTTCATCTAAAGCATGTACATTTTCATTACAAAAATCCTGTGATATTTTTATTATTTCCTTTTCAATGGTATTCTCTTTAAATATTCTCAATGATTTTCACTCCTATTTTGCATATTTATTAATTACTTTTTTAATTATACAAGAATAATTATTTGCTTTCAACTGCAATTAAATATCAATTCTAATTACATTTTTACTTTTTATATAAAAAAAGAGTATGTATAAATATATTTAATTTTAATATAATAAATAAAAATGTAGTAGACCTATGAGTACTCCTTCTTAATCTAAGAAGATTACAAATTCACCTAATTCCTCATAATATTTGAAGAATTAGGTGTAAAGCTTTAAGCTATATAATTTTTACCTTTTATAATATTTCTATTTTTAATATAAACCCTTGGCACTCTCTTACTTATTATAGACATAATTTCTCCACTAGTCATGCCTACCTGGGATGATATATCCTCTGCATCATATTTTAAATTGTTAATATGATCCTTACCAATAATTATTGCTTCATCTCCTACTTTAACCTCTTTAATATCTGTGACGTCTATCATACATTGGTCCATACATATGTTGCCAATAATAGGAGCATATTGCCCATTTATTATAACCTTGCCCCTATTTGATAAAAATCTAGTATATCCATCTCCATATCCTAAGGGAAGAATAGCAATCCTACTTTTCCTTTTAGTTTTAAATTTTCTATTATAACCAACATATTTCCCTGAATCTATGGTTTTTATATGCACAATATTGGCTTTTAAAGTCATTACTTGTTTAATGTGCAGATTTTCTTTATTTACCTCTATAGAAGGATAATATCCATATAATATTATTCCAGCTCTTACTCCATCTAAATAGGTATTAGGAAGATCTATAATTGCTGCACTATTAGCCATATGATGAATAGGGATTTTAATATTCATTTCTATTAATTTTTTTCTAAAGTGTTGAAACCTGTTAAATTGATATTCTGAATAACTTTTATCCTTTTCGTCTGAACTACTAAAATGAGAACATAGTCCTTCAATTTTAATATTAGATAGATTTTGTATCTTTTTTATTTCTTCTAAACTTTCTACTGTGGGATCAAATCCTAGCCTTCCCATTCCAGTATCAACTGCAATATGTGTCTTTACTATCCTGTTTTTCTGGCAAGCTGATTTTGATAATTGGTATGCATAATCATAGGAAAAAACAACTGGTTCAATATTATAGTTTATTATATCCTCAAATAAGGTTGAAGGAGTAATCCCTAAAATATTAATAGGACAAGTTATACCGCCTTCTCTAAGCTCAATAGCTTCACTAAGACAAGCAACTGAAAGTCTAGTTGCACCGTTTTCAAGTAAAGTTGAAGCTATATTTACCGCACCATGGCCATAACCGTTAGCTTTTACAACTGCAAAAATTTCTTTACATTTAACTTTCTTTTTAATATTTTTCATATTATAAGATAGATTGTCTAAGTTTACTTCTTCCCAAACCGGCCTATGATTTCTAAACATAAATATCATTCCTCTTTCTTTCATATTCTTTTAGTTGTCTGCCATAATTTAAGAGCAAAAACCAATTTTGTGAAAGGATTGACTATATTCTATTTTATAATATTTATTTTAAGTTCAATATTTCTATACTAATATACGCTTAATACTTATTCAGTATTGTACTCCTTTAATGTTGTACCTATTCTTTGTATTATCTGTATTGAACTGATTTTATATGAATTCGTTATTACATAGTAAATGTCCTCTTTTTTGTAAAATTTTATGTTTTAAATAAAAATAAAATCATATATTGCTAGAATTTCTAAGTTTATTTAAATAAAATTCTATGCAACATATGATTTTTAATAAATAAAAGGATTATTATTACAACAACTTTTTAAAGTTCCCTATAATTCCAAAATCTCTTTAAATAAAATTTATACAATTATTCTTATATTTATTAATAATCTTTATTTAATTTTTTCTTCAAGTTCATAAATTAGGTTTATATATTTATCTTGTATACCTTTTTCTTTAGCTTCTTTTTCAATTCTTTTACAATCCTCATCTAATTTTTTTAAAGTTTCTTTAGATAGATTTCTTTCTGCAAATTTGTAAACTACATCGTCCTCTTTTTCTATATGCCTATACAATAAATCCGTATATGAAACCGCATTAGCTATTATATCTATTTTAGCTTCTTCTTCACCATTTTCTAAAGCTTTAAGAGCCTTTTCTAGATTTTGCATATATAGTCTCCCAAGATCATGTTCTACTAACATACCATGTTTTACTAACTTTTCTGTAGGTCCTTTAATTTCATCAACCATTCTATTAAATAAATAATCTTCTTCTTTTCCATGATGATGCTTATCTGCATAATTTCTTACAAAATCAATAATTCTATAAAAATCATTATAATCTACCTCTTTGTTTTTTAATACTTTAAAGCAATACTTTCTTATAACTGCTAACATACGCTTTATGTTTTTATGCTCATTTATCATAAGTTCAATTGAATTCATTTTTATTCCTCCTAAATTATTCTACAACTATTCTATTTTTTTATTGAATAAGTGTAATTTCCTAGGGATTCAAAATGGAACTCCTTATTTAAGGAATTTATAAAAGCAGATATCCATGCTTCTCTTAAACTATAAAAGTTTGCTACTTCACCACCTACAGCCTCCCAATTAGGAGCATGAAGGCACTTATTAGCTTTCCAAGATATTTCATTTTCATTAGAATCTAAAATAACATTTATTCTATCACAAGGCATTCCTTCTAATATATAATCATTTAAAGCATTATACATATCCTCAGCATACATGGGATTATTTTGTTCTCTATACTCTAATGCACACTTTTCTCCTTGCTTTTTAAATATGTCCATTAAGTTTTTCTTATATTCTTTTTTCTCTTTCAATATAACTGTAACCCAAGCCGCCTGTCTTACTTCTGCTGCATGAATTTTGTTTTGAAGCCATCCATGAATATTAGAAGTATCTATTATTTCCTCTAATGGTTTATTTTCAGTAGGAGCACCATATTTTGATATAATTTCTTCTTTCCACTGTTCCACAGGTAAATTTTCACTCTCACCAAAATTTATTATTTCCTTTTCTAACTCTTCAAACCAAGTTATTTTATTATATAACCAATAATGTACCTTTCCTAAATATAAGCTCATAACAATACCTCCATATATGAAATTTTTCTAAAGCTTAAAAGGAGCCTACTTATAAGTAATACCTCACTCCATTTCAACCTTATTTATATTTTCTCCTTAATTTTATGTTTATATTTTATATCACTTAATAATTAAATTCTGTAACAGATGTTACCAAAAATTTAGATAGAATAAAACTTTATCTAAATTAAGGTTCACTTTATATAACTAGTATAGGTAAAAAGAGTTTGATATACTCTAAAAACTTTAAGATTCTATATCATCAAACTCTTTTATGTTATTTATTAAATGTGGAGTTATTAATTATTTTATATTATATTTTTTTATTTTTCTATATAATGTAGATCGACCAATATTTAATAGTTTTGCAGCTTTAGCTAAGTTTCCATCACACTTTTCTATAGCATTTTGAATATTTTCTTTTTCTAATCTTTTCATAGGAATAATATTTATATCTTGATTTTCATTATTTATTTCTTTAAATACATTTTCTTCAATATAGTAAGGTGAAATAGTATCTAGATCACTTAAATAATAATCTCTTTCCACCACATTCCTAAGCTCTCTTACATTACCTGGCCAATCATAATCCTTTAATTTATCTATATATGATTTTTTAACTCTTTTATTTTGTTGTAAATTTTTTTGGTTAAGATTTCTTACAAAACTATTAACTAAAACTTCTATATCTTCTTTTCTATATCTTAGTGGTAATATTTTTATGTTTATTACACCTAACCTATAATAAAGATCCTCTCTAAAATTTTTCTTTTTCATCTCTTCCTTTAAATTTCTATTAGTTGCTCCTATAACTCTTACATTTAATTGTTTTTCATAAGTTCCTCCTACTCTTATAATCTTATTGTTATCCAACACTCTTAATAATTTTGATTGTATATCTAAAGGTAATTCTCCTAGCTCATCCAAAAATATCGTACCTCCATCTGCTAGCTCAAATTTTCCAGGATGCCCTTCCTTTGAAGCTCCAGTAAAAGCCCCTCTTTCATATCCAAAAAGTTCACTTTCAACAAGTTCTCTAGGTATAGATGCACAATTTACAGCTACAAAAGGCCCTTCTTCTCTCATACTATAATTATGTATAGATTGAGCAATTACTTCTTTTCCCGTGCCACTTTCTCCTTCAATAAGTATATTGCACTGACTTTTAGCAGCTTTCTTAGCCATTTCGATCATTTGGATCATTTTATCATTTGCAGTTAATATATTATTAAAAGTATAAGTGGCTTTATATCCTATTACTTTATTAACTAATTTATGAACTAAAGTAGCCTCTCTAAAAGTTATAACAACACCTGTAACTTCTCCATTAGCCTTTATGGAAACTGCATTTATAATACATTTAATTCGATTATCTTTTATATAGAAATCCCCCTCTATGTTACTATAACTTTTATAACTTTCTTTTAAAATTTCCTTAATACTAATATTTTTTAATATACTGTCAATATTTATACCTAAAGCATATTCACTACTTATAAATAAAATTTCTTCAGCTCTATGATTTAATCTTTTTATATTTAAATTTTTATCTAAAATAATCATCCCCTCAGAAATAGAATCAAATGTTATATTTATAAGATTATAAGACATAGTTAAAGCTAATTGTTTTTCTATAGCTTGTGCAGAAGCTGTCACAATACCAAGTGTATGAGAATGAGCATTATAATAATTCCCAGACATATTTAAACATCCTATTATATTTCCACATTCATCATGAATAGGACAGGCTGAACAAGTCCAGGAATGCTGATTTATACAAAAATGCTCTGCACCAATAGTTTGTATAGGTTTATCTAAATAAAGAGCTGTACCTATGGCATTTGTTCCAACAGCTTCTTCAGTCCAAAGAGCACCCTTTACAAAATTCAATTCATCTACTCTCTTCATTATGTCTTTATCCCCAATTACTTCAATTATATATCCATCCTTATCTGATAATATTATTGCAAAATCAGAACCTTCAACAATATTATATATACCTTTCATTATAGGTCTTGCCACTGAAATTAACTCTGCATTTTCTTGAACCTTAAATTCTACTGAAACCTTATTTCTACTACTCCCCCGACCATTCATGTGCTCTACACCGTAATTTCTACATCTTTTCCAAGATTCTGCTATTTCGGGCCTTACTTTATTATCTATATATTCAGTTTTAATAAATTTTTCCCAAGCATTATGTATAAATTTTAAGTAATCCTGCACACTCTCACCTCGCAAAATAATTTTAAATATTGAGTAAATACTCAATTATTCATGAAACAAATCTAATTTTACAAATACGTATATAAATTTAATAAAATTTATAACTAATATTTTAACACACCCATATATACTATATTATATCTAACAATATTTATAAAATAAATTTTTAAAATCATTATTAAAATAAAAAACTTCAACGGTATTTTGTTGAAGTTTTTTATAATTAATTTATTTACTCAAATATTCATCTATAGCGTTAGCAGCCTGTTTTCCTGCTCCCATAGCTAAAATTACAGTGGCAGCACCTGTTACTGCATCTCCTCCTGCATATACCCCTTCTCTTGTAGTTAATCCTGTTTCTTCTTCTGCTACTATACATTTTCTTTTATTTGTTTCTAATCCCTTTGTAGTAGAGGATATTAATGGATTTGGAGAAGTTCCAAGAGACATTATTACTGTATCCACATCTATTATATATTCTGAACCTTCTATCTCTACTGGTCTTCTTCTTCCAGATTGATCTGGTTCTCCTAGTTCCATCTTTATACATTTCATTCCTTTTACCCAGCCCTTTTCATCCTCTAATATTTCTACCGGATTTGTTAAAAGATTAAATATTATTCCTTCTTCCTTTGCATGGTGTACTTCTTCTACCCTTGCTGGAAGTTCTGCCTCTGATCTTCTATATACTATATGAACCTCTGCTCCAAGTCTTAAAGCTGTTCTAGCAGCATCCATAGCAACATTTCCACCACCTACGACAGCTACCTTTTGTCCTACTTTTATAGGTGTATCATATTCATCTTTGAAGGCTTTCATTAAGTTATTTCTTGTTAAAAATTCATTTGCTGAGAATACTCCATTAGCATTTTCTCCTGGTATTCCCATAAATCTTGGAAGTCCTGCTCCGGATCCTATAAATACTGCATCAAATTTTTCTTCTTCTATAAGCTCATCTATAGTTACAGTTCTTCCTATGATTACATTAGTTTCTATTTTAACACATAATTTTTTTACATTTTCTATTTCATGTTTTACTACAGTATCTTTTGGCAATCTAAATTCTGGTATCCCATACACTAAAACTCCACCTGGTTCATGAAGAGCCTCAAATATAGTTACATCATATCCTTTTTTAGCTAAATCTCCTGCGCAGGTAAGTCCTGCTGGACCACTTCCTATTACTGCTATCTTTTTATTTTTACCCTCTTCTCTTTGAGATAAGTCTACATTATGTTCTCTTGACCAGTCTGCCACAAATCTTTCAAGCTTTCCTATAGCTACTGCTTCTCCTTTTATGCCAAGGACACATTTTCCTTCACATTGACTTTCTTGAGGGCAGACTCTTCCACAGACTGCTGGTAATGCACTATATTTTGCTATGGTTTTTGCAGCCTTTTCAAGCTCTCCATTCTTTACCTCTTGTATAAATTCTGGTATTCCTATTGAAACTGGACACTTTGTTACACACATTGGTTTTTTACAATTTAAGCATCTACTAGCTTCTTTAACAGCTTCTTCTTCATTGTATCCTAAGCATACTTCTTCAAAATTAGTAGCTCTTATCTTTGGATCCTGTTCTCTAACTGGTATTTTTTTCATTCTATCCATTATGCATTTCCCCCCGCTCCTATATGACATACGTGACCTTCTTTTTCTTCTTCTATTTTATGAAGCCTTTTTCCTTCTTCAGTTTTATATAAAGCTTGTCTTTTCATAGCCTCATCAAAATCTACTAGATGTCCATCAAATTCTGGTCCATCTACACAGGTGAATTTTGTTTCTCCACCTACAGTTACTCTACAGGCTCCACACATTCCTGTTCCATCTACCATAAGTGTATTTAAACTTGCAATGGTAGGTATTTTATATTCTTTTGTTAACTTAGTTACAAAATTCATCATTATCATAGGACCAATAGTTATTACTCTATCATAATTTTCTCCACTATCTATTAGTTCTTTTAATTTATTGGTTACAAGTCCATGAAATCCATAAGAACCATCATCTGTACAAGGATATACCTTTGCTCCTAACCCTACCATTTCCTTTTCTAATAGTATAAAGTTTTTGCTTTTTCCTCCTATTATAACCTCTGGTTTTACTCCTCTTTCACAAAGCCATTTTACTTGAGGGTATACAGGTGCTGCTCCTACTCCCCCTGCTACAAATATTAATTTCATATTTTTAAGGCTTTCTAAATCCTCTTCTACAAATTCTGACGGTTGTCCAAGTGGTCCTACAAAATCCATGAAGTAATCTCCTGCTTTAAGCTGTACCATTCTACTAGTTGAAGATCCAACAGCCTGCACAACTATGGTTACCGTTCCTTTTTCTTTATTATAATCTGCTACAGTAAGTGGGATTCTTTCTCCTTTTTCATCTATTCTTACTATAATAAATTGTCCTGGTTTTGCTGATTTAGCCACCCTTTTTGCTTCTACTTCAATAGAATATATTTTTGGCGCTAATTCTTTTTTTTCAATTATTTTATACACTTTTATTCCCCCTATTCTCTCCCAATTAATATAAATCTAAAAATTTTCTTTACAAAGAATAATATATATTATACTTCTTAAAAATTCAAATATTTAAAATTTCTATACTATATTAAAAACTATTAAGTCTTGAGTACTAATCTATAAGCTATAAATTTAATAAAAACTTCATTCAAAAGCACAAATTTTATTTGTTATAATTTTATATATAAATAATGAATTTTATAAAGTAATATGCAACTCTAAAACTTCCTCTTTTTAAAAAGGAAGTTTTAAAATTATAAGTTATACAATAAAGTTATATTACTTTATTGAAATAGTTTTTTAATTAAAATGCTACATCTTCTCCGTAGTATGTGCAGGCAAATAATTTTTCCATAGTTTCATCATCAATTTCTCTTGGATTTGATCCAGTACAAGCATCCAATACTGCATTATGAGAAATATATTTAACATTTTCCTTAAATTCTTCCTCTGCTATACCATATTCTTTTAAATTTGATGGTATATTCATAGTTTTATTCATTTCCTTAATCATTTCTATTAATGATTTTACTAATTCATCCTGATTTTCGCCTGCAAGTCCAAGTTTTTTTGCAATAGTTGCATATCTTTCACCACAGGATTTGGTATTATATTGAATTACATAAGGTAGGAAGATTGCATTAGCACATCCATGAGGAATATGGAATACTGCTCCGGTTTTATGAGCCATTGAGTGCGTAATTCCAAGTAGTGCATTTGAAAAAGCCATTCCTGCTAAACATTGAGCCAAATGCATTTGTCCTCTTGCTTCTTTATTTCCATTATAAGATTTAACTAAATATTCCTTTACCATAATTATAGCTTGCATTGCAAGAGGATCTGAAAATACAGATCTTAATCCTGCCACATAAGCTTCTATAGCATGAGTTAGAGCATCCATACCAGTATGAGCTGTTAATTTTGCTGGCATTGTTTGAGCTAAATCTGGATCTACTATAGCTATGTCTGGAGTTAAATTAAAATCAGCTAAAGGATATTTTATTTTTTTCTTGTAATCAGTTATAACTGAAAAAGCTGTAACTTCCGTAGCAGTCCCACTAGTTGATGGTATAGCCACAAATCTAGCTTTTTGTCTTAATTCTGGTATACCAAAAGGTACAACAGCTTGTTCAAATGTAAAATCTGGGTATTCATAGAATATCCACATAGCCTTTGCTGCATCAATTGGTGATCCACCGCCTATTGAAACTATTAAATCTGGTTCAAATTCTCTCATAACAGCTGCGCCATTCATAACAGTTTCAACAGAAGGATCTGGTTCTACTCCTTCAATTAGTTTAACTTCTATACCTGCCTCATTTAAATAGCTTTGTACTTTATCTAAAAAGCCAAATCTTTTCATTGAGCCACCACCTACAACTACTACGGCTTTTTTACCCTTTAGTGTTTTTAATGCTTCTAGGGAACCTTCTCCAAAATAAAGATCTCTTGGTAATGTAAATCTTTCCATTTAAAACTCCTCCTCATATTATAAATATTAGAATATTTTTATTAATCTTATTATTTCATAAATATTTAAAGCAACTATCATGCCAAAATTTTAACAAAGTTACAGAATTAAATTGTATTCTATTATAAGAATATACGGATTTTTTATAATAAACTTAAAATTAAATATCTGCTTACTATCTAAAAAACCCATATACACAGACATTCCCTTAATCTACAGATTAATATAAAAAAACAAACTATCTGATAAAATAATAACTACTATATAATAAATAAATTTAATTTTATTTATATTTTACTCTAATAATAATATACATCACTTAAAAAAATCAAAATTTTAAACAGCTTATTGTATAATATTTATACAATAGTTTGAGTTTGACTGTATAAAAATTAAACACTGTATATTTTTTATACAGTGTTTGTTGCTTTTATCCAAAATTTTATAATTTTAATATTCTACAAAAAATTCAATTTTATTTTTATTTAAATAAAGAATTTTTCTATTATGAATAAAAATCCTTTGAAAAATCAAATATTATATTTCTTAATTTTTGAATATAGGGTAGCTCTAGTTATACCAAGAGCCTTTGCACTTTGTGACATATTTCTATTATATTCATTCAATGTATTTATGATAGCTTCTTTTTCAATTTCCTCTAATGTTCTTATTTTAGTACTATATAAAAGTTCTATATTATTTTCATGAAAATTATGTTTATGCTCAATGTTTTTAAAGTCTTCTTCCAATATAAAAGAACTATCCCCCTTTAAATTAACTATGTTCTCTATAAAGTTTTCCAGTTCTCTTATATTACCTGGCCAATTATATTCTAACATATTACAATATATATCTTCCTTTATATGAGGCATTGGCTTGTTTAATTTTATGGCTTTACTTCTCAAAAAATATTTAATAAGTATGGGTAAATCTCCTCTTCTTTCTCTAATAGGAGGTAACTTTATAGGTATTACACTTAATCTATAATACAAATCCTGCCTAAAGGTACCCATTTCCACTTCTTTTTTTAAGTCCTTATTAGTAGCAGCAATAATTCTTACATCTACGGGTATTATTTTGTCTCCACCGACTCTTGTTACATATCCTTCTTGCAAAACTCTAAGTAAATTCACTTGCATATCTAAAGGCATTTCTCCAATTTCATCTAAAAATAAAGTTCCTCCATTAGCCAACTCAAATTTACCTGCATGTCCACCTCTTCTTGCTCCTGTAAAAGCTCCATCTTCATATCCAAAAAGCTCACTTTCTATTAAACTTTTAGGTATAGCTCCACAATTTAAAGCAATAAAACTATTTTCTCTTCTATCACCATAGTTGTGAATTGATTGAGCTAATAATTCTTTTCCTGTACCACTTTCTCCTTCAATTAATACAGTAGATGGAGATGAACTTATACTTTTAGCATAACTTATTACCTTTTTTATTTCTTTACTTTCTCCTATAATATCTTCAAAGTTATACACAGCTCTCATACCACTATATTTATTCACTAAATCTAACACCGTTTTTATTTCCTTAAAAACAATAACCATTCCTATCATTTCATTTTCTATTTGTATTGGTGTAGCAGAAACATTATATCTTCCCTTAATCAATTTATCATTTAAAACTGCTTCTTTATCTTCATAGGGTTTACCATTTTTAATTCTTTCAAATATATGATGCCAATTAGGTAATATATTTTCTACATTCTTATCTAATACATCCTTATCTTCAATTCCAAGTATATTACAGGCCGCTTTATTTATAGTCTTAACCTTTCCTTTAAAGTCCACCACATATATTCCTGAAGATATTGAATCTACTATAGTATTCATATATTGATATGTTTCTAATAACTTTTTATTTGTATTATCTACATTTATTTGATTTTCTATAGATTTAACGGCTGCTACAACTAATCCTAATGTGTGAGAATGAACTTTATCTCTATCTCCACTTAAATTTAAAGATCCTATTATTTCTCCATTTATATCATGTATAGGTGCTGCAGAACATGTCCATCTGTGATAAGCTTTTATAAAATGTTCTCTTTCAGATATTTGAATAGGTATGTTCTCCTTTATAGCTGTGCCCATAGCATTTGTGCCAATACTATTTTCTGACATAAATGCTCCCATTACCATATTTAGATCATTGGCAATATCTATTACTTCTTTATCTCCAATAATTTTTAAAATACATCCTTCTTTATCTGTTAAAATTATAAAAAACTCTGATCCCTTTAAAAAATCATATAATATATCTATAAAAGGAGATGCAACTTTTAAAAAACTCTTGTTTTTTTCTATATTATTGGTAATTTCTTTTCCTTTGAAAATTTTTTTAGGAAAAACTCTATTTTCCTCTATTCCAAAATAAATAGATCTCTCATGAGATTTTTTTATTATATTATCCTGTTTCTCTTTACCATAGATCAAGATATCACTTCCTTATGTGAATATTATATCAAAAATTCATATTTTTATTTACCTTATAAAAGACAATCTTAAAAAAGATAAAGAAAAATACTATGAATTATTTAAAGAAATAAAAGAGTAAAATGTATCTTTCATTAAATGAAAAATTAAAAGAGGCTCTTAAAGTTTCTATAATCACTGCGGGAAGAATGGACAATCAATTCTAAAAAAGAGTTATATAATGAATTAAAATTTGATGATAAAGAACTGTACTTATTAGGAGACGCAAGGGAAGTAAATAATATTATGACTGCTATATGGGATGCCTTTGAAGTAGCAAGACATATATAAGTGTTGTAAAATAAAATTTTATACTTTAATTTAAATTAACATCTAAGTAATATATTAAAAAGATTTAAATTTAACATAGAAAAGATAAAAAATACACATAGTAGACCATATAAATAAGCTTTAGTAGTTCTTAATCTTTCGTAATTAAAAATTTTTGTAATTCCTCACAGAACGTGAGGAGCCGGTGGTGAAGCCAGAGGAGGTTGCCTCCACTGGGTAGAAAATCTTTAATGGAGCAAAATTTAGAACTACTTAGCAAAATGAATTGGTCTATGAATGTATTTTTTATATTTGGAGTGTTAAATTTAAATCTTTTACGGTGAAACACCTTATTTTAATTAACTTAAATTTTCAATTCTTATAACACTCTTTATCTTGTCTACTACATCTAAGTTCTCTATTTCTTCTATGGATCTATTTATGTTTCCTTCCAAAGTATCATGAGTTACCAGCACTATAGATACGAAGTCCTCCTTTTTAGGTTTCTGTATAAAGGATAGAATACTTACATTGTTTTCTCCTAATATAGCAGTGATTTTTGCTAGTACTCCTGGTCTTTCTTTTACAGAAATTCTTAAATAATATTGAGATTTAAAATTATCTACAGGTGCTATTTCCCTATCAATATAATTTTTATCCATAGGAGTAACACCTTCATTTCTTAGAACAGATATTATATCTCCAACTACTGCACTTCCTGTAGGAAGTTCTCCTGCTCCTCTTCCGTAAAGCATCAAATCTCCTACCGCATTACCTTTAATAAAAATTGAATTAAAGGAATCATTAACATTAGCTAAAGGATGAATTGATGGAATCATTGTCGGATGAACCCTAAGTTCAAGCTTTTCATTAACCTCTTTAACTATAGCTAAAAGTTTTATAACATATCCTAGCTCCTTTGAATATTCTATATCTTTTGCTTTTATCTTAGTTATCCCCTCTACATATATATCATTTATATCTACATTTGTTTCAAAAGCTAAAGTAGTTAATATAGCTAATTTATAGACTGCATCATACCCTTCTACATCAGAAGTTGGGTCTGCCTCTGCATAGCCCTTTTCCTGTGCTTCTTTAAGTGCTTCTTCAAAACTCATACCTTCTAAAGTCATTTTAGTTAATATATAATTTGTAGTTCCATTAATTATACCTACAATTTCCTCTATTTTATTAGCAGTTAAACTTTCATTTATGCTATGGATTACAGGAATTCCTCCAGCTACACTAGCCTCAAAATTCACAATTACCCCCTGTTTTTCAGCCTCTCTAAAAATTTCCTTACCATTAGTTGCAATAAGCATTTTGTTGGCAGTTATAACATGTTTTTTATTTCTTATAGCTCTTAGTATATATTCTTTAGCAGGCTGCAGCCCACCTATAACCTCTACTACAATTTTTATACTTTCATCATTAAATATTTCTTCCACATCTGTAGTTAATAATTCCTTAGGTACTTCTATTCCTCTTTGTTTATTTATATCTTTTACCAATATTTTTGATATTTCTATATCATAACCGGCTCTTTTAATTATAGCTTCTTTATTTGTTTTTAATATATTCCAAACACCTTTACCTACATTTCCTAATCCTAATAACGCAATTTTAACTTTTTCCACAATTTTTGCCCCCTTTTTTTTGTAAACAGATCCCTAATTTTTAAATTATTTTTTTCAATCTACTTTAAACTTTGAACTCCTTCTCCAAACACATGGTCTCTCTTATACAAAATATAAAAATTCTAACTTTCCAAAACTTAGGGATTTTTATATCTCTAACTTTTAAAATTAACAATGTTATAAATACTAATAGGATAAATTCTACTAATATTTCTAGATAATTTTTTAAAAACTAATTTATAAAAGCATTATATATACCCTTTACAGCCTTTTCAAAATCATCATTTTCCACACCCACAATAATATTTATTTCACTAGAACCTTGATTAATCATTCTTATATTTACATTAGCTTCTAAAAGTCCTTTAAATATCTTTGCAGATATACCTTTAGTTCTATTCATTCCATTTCCCACTGTGGCAATCAGTGCCATATTAACATGAACTTCTAGCGAATCTGGATTACACTGTCTTTTAATTTCTTCTAATATAATATCTAACTTATTGCCAAGCTGACTGTCCTCTATTACTAATGATACAGAATCTATACCTGAAGGAATATTTTCAAATGCTACTCCATTTTCTTCTAGTATAGAAAGAAGTTTTCTACAAAAACCTAATTCTGAATTCATAAGCATTTTGTGTATCGCTATAACTGTAAACCCTTTTTTACCTGCTATACCTGTAATAGCTCCAGTATAATTTAAAGATTTATCATCATCCACAATTAATGTACCTTTATCCTCTGGTTTATTAGTATTCTTTATATTTATAGGAATTTTTACATCTCTTACGGGAAATATGCTCTCTTCATGAAGCACCTTTGCCCCCATATAAGAAAGTTCTCTAAGTTCCTTATAACTTATTATCTCTATAGGTTTCGGATTATCTATAATATTAGGATCTGCAACTAAAAACCCTGAAACATCTGTCCAATTTTCATAAAGACAAGCATCCACAGCTCTAGCTACTATAGCTCCCGTTACATCAGAACCACCTCTTGAAAAAGTCTTTATAGTTCCATCAGGTAGTGATCCATAAAAGCCTGGTATAACAGCTTTTTTTACGTCCTTAATTTTTTCTTTTATTGCTTTTTCTGTTTTTTCTAAATCTAAACTTCCATATTTTTTGAAATGTATAATCTCCGCTGCATCTATAAATTCATAATTTAAATAATCAGCTAAAATTAATCCGTTTAAATATTCTCCTCTACTAGCTGCAAAATCTCTTGAGGCACCTGCTTCCATTTCCACCTTTATTTCTTCTAATTTATTTTTTATATCTACTTTAACTTGCAATTCCTTTGCTAAATTTAAATATCTTTCCTCTATATGTTTAAATACATCATCAAAGGATATACCACTTTCCCTATGAGCATGACATAAATATAAAAGATCTGTTATTTTATAATCCTTTTTAAATCTTTTACCCGGTGCTGAAGGCACTACATATTTTCTACTTTCATTATCATAAACTATATTTTTTACCTTTCTAAACTGTTCACTGTTTGAAAGCGAACTTCCTCCAAACTTAGCTACAACTACTTTTTCCATTTTATTTTAAGCCCCCTATATATGAATTAGTAAGTAGTGGATGTTGGCTAGTAAATAGAATATTAAAACGTACTTTACCACCCAGTATCAACTATTCATTGCAATTTTAAAATTCATAGATATTAAAATTTTTGAACTTAACTCATTTAGAATTCTTATACTCTATTTAAACACTGTTCCCTAAATGAATAAGTTCGTCTGAGTAAACTCTACCATAGTCTTAGAATCCCTTAATACTTCTTTGATCTTATTGAATTTAAATTTAACCATTATTTACTAGTGTTCCAAAGTTCTCTATGTTAAGTTCTCTAACCTGCCAATTATTTTTTAAAGTACCTAAATAACTCTTAATATTTATTGAAAAATCCTTATCCTCTTCTCTAAGCATAACCATAATTGTTGGACCTGCCCCACTTAAAAACACCCCTAAGGAATTTAGTTTTTCACACTGTTTTTTTATTGAATAAAAATTTTCTATAAGTTTTGCTCTATAATCCTGATGTAATTTATCCTTACAAGCATATTTTATTAAATGAAAATCACCATTGTTTAATGCAGAAATCATAAGTGCAGTTCTTCCTACATTAAATATTCCATCTTTATAATCTATACTTTTAGGAAGCACTGCCCTTGCCTTTTCTGTAGATAAATTGAAATCTGGTATAAGTGCACAAAACTTGATGCCTTCACTTACCTTTACTTTGCTATAAATTATCTCTTTATTGTCAGATATGGAAACAGTCATCCCCCCACAAAAGGCTGGATTTACATTGTCTGGATGGCCCTCCACTTCCACTGCTAAATCTAAAAGTTCTTTTTTATTTAAAACTCTACCAGCTAATTCATTGGCAGAAACTATACCTCCTACCACGCAGGCAGCACTACTTCCAAGCCCCCGCGACACAGGTATATCACTTTCTATTTTTATCTTTAATCCAGTAGGTTTGTATCCAATTTTATCAAAACACTTTTTCATAGCTACATATATTAAGTTGTCCTCATTTTTAAATTTGTCCGCACAGCCTTCAAAAATAAGTCCCTCTTCAATTTCTTCTACAAAGAATTTATTATACATATTTACTGCTACACCTAAACAATCAAAACCTGGTCCTATATTTGCACTTGTAGCAGGTACTCTAACTTCTATCATTTTAATCACCTATATCCCTAAAAAATTTTTAATTACTTTTTCCATTTCATCCTTTTTACAAGTGACCTTATGACAAATTTCTTTTTGCTCTAGTCCTTCTAATCCTTTAGGCAACTTTAGATTTAATCTATCTAAAAATAAATTAACTAATTCAAAATCTGAGGCATTATTATGTCCTATATTTAATACTTCATTTATACTTTGAGGAAATTTAAATGGACTTGCGGTAGACGCTATTATAGTAACCCTATTATCTCCTGTTTTATTTTTATATTTTTCATAAACCTCGTAGGCTACTGCAGTATGAGTATCTATAAGATAATCAGAACTTTCATAAACCTTTTTAATAGCTTTAAGTGTATCATCTTCACCTGCAAAATCTCCATATAATATATCTAATCTTTTCTTCATTTCCTCTGTTATCTCATATTTACCCTTTTCTTTAAGTTCTGTCATAAGATTTCTTACAAGATGTGAATCTCTTCCACTTATTTCATACAAGAATCTTTCCAGATTACTAGATATTAAAATATCCATAGAAGGAGAGTTAGTCACAGAAAAATTTCTTCTTCTATCGTATATTCCCGTATTTATAAAGTCTGTTAATACTTTGTTTTCGTTGGATGCACAAATTAATTTTCCCACTGGTACTCCCATGTTCTTGGCATAAAAAGCCGCTAAAATGTTACCAAAATTCCCTGTAGGAACAACTATATTTATACTTTCTCCTTCCCCTACTTTTTTGTCTTTAAGTAGGTTTACATAAGAATAAACATAATATACTATTTGAGGCACTAGTCTTCCTATATTTATAGAATTAGCAGAGGAAAAGATATAGCCATTTCCCTCTAATAATTCATTAAATTCCCTATCATTAAATATTTCCTTAACTCCACTTTGAGCGTCATCAAAATTTCCCTCTATACCTACTACAAAAGTGTTTTTTCCCTCTTGTGTAACCATCTGCCTCTTTTGAATTTCACTTACCCCATCCTTAGGATAAAACACCACTATCTTTGTACCCTCTACACTATCAAATCCCTCTAGAGCAGCTTTTCCAGTATCTCCTGAAGTAGCTGTTAATATAACTATATTTTTAGTTATATTCATCTTTTTTGCTGAGGTTTTTAAAAGGTGAGGAAGTATACTTAAGGCCATATCCTTAAAAGCTAATGTTTTCCCATGATAAAGCTCTAAAAAATATGCTCCTGCCTTATAATTTAATGGTGCTATAAGAGGATTTCCAAACTTACTATCATAGGCTCTATCTATGCAATCCTTAAGTTCCTTTTCATTAAAATCATCAAAGTATTTTTTCATAATATAAAATGCTAATTCTTTATAATTCATGTTTCCTAATTCTTTAAAACTCTTATCTATTTTAGGAAGCTCTTCTGGTACATATAATCCTCCATCTTCAGCTATTCCTCTAATTATTGCCTCTGATGCTTTAACATTTTTTTCTTCTCCTATGGTACTTTTATAAAACAAATTATTAGCCTCCTTTTAATGAAATATATTTTAATATGCTTTATTCCATTTTCTATTTTTTCCTCTTCTGTTAAAGTTATAATATATATATTATTCCGTCTCTCATAAAAAGTCAAGTGTTTTTCTACAAAACACAAAATATAATTATTTATAAAAAAAAGCGGTAGTTAAAATCCTAATATATAACTACCACTATTGCTTTATATAGAAATTCTCTGTTTTTCTCCTCCAGATATACTTCTATTTTATTTATTTAAAATTTCTTCTTATAAATTAAATATATTTAAATATTTTAATCTGTTAACCCTTCTTTTTGCAAAAATTCTTTTGCTACTTCTTTAGGGTCTCTTTTATTTACATCTACTTCATAGTTTAATTTTCTCATTTTTTCGTCAGTTATTCTTCCATCTAGTTCTCCTAGAACTTTCCTAAGTTCTGGGAATTTTTTTAATGTTTCTTCTTTTACGATTGGAACTGCATAATAGTCTGGAAAAAAGTGCTTGTCATCCTCTAAAAGAACTAAATTAAACTGTTCTATTAGCCCATCTGTTGTAAAAGCATCTATAATTTGAGTTTCATTATTAGCTAACGCTGTATATCTTAGCCCACCATCTATTGGTTTAACACTTTTAAAATTCATATTATATGCTTTGTTAAGCCCTATAAGTCCATCTTCTCTATTTGCGAATTCTATAGTTGGTCCTGCTATCATATTACTTGATTCCTTTGCTAGATCTGATGTTGTTTTTAAATTGTATTTTTGTGCAATCTCTTTTGTAGTTGCCATTGCATAAGTATTGTTGAACCCTATAGGCTTTAGAACTTCAATTCCAAACCTTTCTTTAAACTCTTTTTTAACTGTATTATAAACATCATCTCTATCTCTATTAGGTTTTTTTATATTTAACATATTTCCATATGCAGTACCTGTATACTCAACATACATATCTATTCCACCAGTTTTTAATGCATTAAAACTTACTTGAGTTCCTCCTAAGTTTAATTTTGTTTCAACATCTATATCCGTTTTTTTATGGATTAATTCTTCCAATATGTTACCTAAAATAATTTGTTCTGTAAAATTTTTAGAACCAATAACTACTTTTTTGTGTCCCATTCCTATTAGTTTTGGAACTACTAGTGCTAACAATATGCAAACTCCAACTATTGATGCTATTATAGTATTTCTTTTCCTGTTTTTATTTGAAGAACCTCTTTTTACTTTCATTGTACCATCTGCCCTTTTTACACCATTTGGCATAGTTGCGTCTTCTATTCTTCCTGTTATCCAATCTATTATTAAAGCTAATATAGCGGCTGGAATAGCACCAAATAGTATAAGATTATTATCTACTGTTTGTATTCCTGAAAATACTAAGTATCCAAGTCCACCTGCTCCTACAAAGGCTGCTATAGTCATAAGTCCAACAGCTGTTACTGATGCTATCCTTATACCTGCCATTATTATTGGCATTGCTAAAGGTATTTTTATTAATTTAAGAGTTTGAGTGTTTGTCATCCCTAAACCTTTAGCTGCTTCTAGCATATCTGGATTTATATTAGTAATTCCTGTATAAGTATTTTTTAATATTGGTAACATGGAATATAAAACAACCATAGTTATGGCAGGCCCTGATCCTATACCTATTAAAGGTATTAGAAACCCTAAGATGGCTAAGCTTGGTATAGCTTGGGTTAAGTTTGCAAAACCTATTACTATATTAGCTAACTTTTTATTTTTAGTAATAATTATACCAAGGGGAACTCCAATAACTACTGCTATTAAAACTGCTATTAAAGTAAGTTCTACATGTTCTACTAGAAGAGAGAATATTTCTGATTTTTTTAGTATTAATTGTTGTATAAAACTATTCATCAATTATCCCCTCCATATCTATATACTGACTACTTAAAACTGATATTAAACTACTTCTTGTTATCAATCCTAAAAGTTTTCCTTCGCTATCCCTTACAGGCAAATAACCTCTTTTTAGATTATTGAATTTATCTAATAATTCTGGTAGGCTAGTATCTTCAAGAACGTATTTGGGTTCTTTATTCATTACTTCTTCAACTAATTTATCTTTTTCTTTTATTTTTTGAATATCTTCTAGTTTTATATAGCCAAGTAAATTTCTTTCCTTATCTATTACTAATAAACTATCTACTTTTTTATCTCGCATTATTTCTCTTGCTTGGAGCAGATTTCTCCTAGGAGTAACCGTTATAGGATTTGTTATCATAACATCTTCTGCTCTTATCATTTCTGGTTTAGTCCATATTTTATTTTTACCTACAAATTCCTCAACATATTCTCCTGCTGGATTTTTTAATATATTTTCTGGGGTATCATATTGAAGAAGTTTACCATCTTTCAATATACAAATTTTATCTGCTAAATTTAAAGCTTCATCCATATCATGTGTAACAAAAACTATAGTTTTTCTATATTCTTTTTGAATATTAAATAATTCTTCCTGAAGTTCTGTTCTTGTTATAGGATCT
The DNA here is from genome assembly GCF_001889325.1 of Clostridium sporogenes. Classification (NCBI taxonomy): domain Bacteria; kingdom Bacillati; phylum Bacillota; class Clostridia; order Eubacteriales; family Clostridiaceae; genus Clostridium; species Clostridium sporogenes. Next base: position 406,781 of record NZ_CP013243.1, read on the forward strand.
AAAGCACTAAAAGGCTCGTCCATTAAAATTATTTCAGCATCTGTTGCGAAAGCTCTTGCAACTCCAACTCTTTGTTGCTGCCCCCCACTTAATTCAACGGGATATCTATCCATATATTTTTCTGACTCTAATCCAACCATATTTAATAATTCATTTGTTTTCTTATCAATTTCTTCCTTGGATTTCCCCATAAGTTTTGGTATTATTTCTATATTTTCTTTAACTGTAAGATGTGGAAAAAGCCCTGTTTGCTGAATTACATATCCTATACTTCTTCTTAATTTTATTGAATCTACTTCCTTTATATTTTTCCCATTAACTAATATCTCTCCTGATGTAGATTCTATTAATCTATTTATCATTTTTAATAATGTAGTCTTTCCAGAACCACTGGACCCTATTAATACAACTAAATTGCCTTTTTCTATTTCTAAATTAAAATTTTCTATTACAATAACATCTTTATAACTTTTTTTAATATTTTTAAATTCAATTATAGTATTTTTCATAAATACTTTACTTACCTTCCTCTCTGCAATTTAAAATTACATTTATTTGTATACTAACAACTTCTTTTAGTAACAGGTTGTACCTTTAATGCTAACACAAAAAATTATAGCTATCAAGTTTTAATAACGAATTCCTTTATATCAATATATGGTTATTGTCATTTTAATTACTTATTTTTACATATAAAAAATACAAATATTTTGTCTAAATATAGAAAAGAAAGAGTATTTCACTTTTAGTGAAATACTCTTTCTTTTCTACTTTAAAAATAAATTTTTTTAATTTTTATATAAATATTTTGCTAACAATATATTTATATTAGACTTGTTATATAAGTTAACTCCTTTAATAATTTTTTAAAGTTCTACAAAACAGGATTTTATTTCAACAAATGATAGAGTACCAAAATATTTCTTTATATCAATGGATTTTAAAAATTTATCTATATATTCTTCTCCATATTTTATTCCAATAATTTTTTTCTCTATTTCTAATACATCCATTAACCCTAAAAAATCACCATATATTTTGCATTCATTAATATGTCCCTCTACAATATTCAATAATACTTCGAGTTTACCACCTTGAAATCTTTTAGAATTTCTGTAGTTAAATTCTGGTGATTCGCCATAGTTCCATTGCCAGGTCATGTACTTTTCTTTCATTAATTTTTCTATCTCATTAATATGGTCACTAGTCAAATTGTACTCTTTAAGGGAACTTTTATTCCATATAAAAATATTTTGTATAAGTATTTCTTTAAATTCTTCCATAAAAATATCTTCTTTTACATGTTCTTTAATGTTTGTTACTCTACTTTTTATTGATTCAATACCCTTAGATAGTATTTTATCATTGTCTACATTTAAGGCTTTTACTAAGTTTTCTAGTTCTGAATTAAACAATAAAGTACCATGATGAAGAAATCTATCTTTATATATGTGTTGAGAATTTCCTGATATTTTTCTTCCATCTATCAAAATATCATTTCTTCCTGATAACTCCGCTTTTACATTGAGTTTGTCTAATGAATAAACTACAGGATTAGTAAAGGTTTTAAAATCAAGCAAATGTTTTTCATCATATTTAGTTATGAAGGTAAAATTTATATTACCTAAATCGTGATATACAGCTCCTCCTCCAGAATTTCTTCTAACTACATTTATATTATTATCTTGCACAAAATTCATATTAATTTCCTTTAATGTATTTTGATGCTTTCCTATTACAATTGTAGGCTCATTTTGCCAGAGAATAAAATAGTCTTCCTTAATATCTACATTTCTTAAAAGATATTCTTCTAAAGCTAAATTGAAAAAAGGATTTGTTGATTTATTTACTAAAAACTGCATTATTTTTACCTCCATAACTTGATTTTATTTATTCACCATATGAATTGCTTCTTTGTTTACTGCAAGAGCTGCCTCCTTCATTGCTTCCCCTATTGTGGGATGAGCATGTACTGTTGTAATTATTTCCGCTAAGGTAGCTTCCAGTCTTAAAGCTAAGGCTGCCTCTGTTATTAAATCCGTTGCCCTAGGTCCAAGTATATGAACTCCTAATACCTCTTCATATTTTTTATCCGCTATTATTTTTATAAGCCCCTCTGTATCATTCATTATAAGGGATTTGCCATTATAAATTAGAGGGAACTTTCCTACTTTGTAATCAATTCCCTTTTCCTTTGCTTGTTCTTCCGTTAATCCTACAGAGGCTAATTCTGGCTTAGTATATACGCAAGCTGGTACAGTTTTATAATCCATTTTTTTATTTTCACCCATAATATTTTCTACAGCTATTATTCCTTGATCTGAAGCTACATGGGCAAGCATATTTTTTCCTGTACAGTCACCTATAGCATAAATTCCTTTTATATTTGTTTCCATATTATTATTTACCAAAATGCAACCCTTTTCTGTGGATACTCCAGTACTTTCTAAATTTAGATTACTTATATTTGCTCTTCTTCCTACTGCTATTAAAACTTTTTGGATCTCTATATTTAACTTACTATTACCTTCTTCAAAGCTTACATTTAAATTTTCATTGTTCTTTTCAATTTTAGTTACCTTACAGTTATTATATATATCAATTCCGTCCTTTTTAAGCTTTTCCTTAAGAATCTCAGAAATTTCTCTATCCACTGGTGGCAATATAAATGGTAGCATTTCAATAACAGTTACTTTACATCCAAAGGAATTAAAAATATTTGCAAATTCTATTCCTATAACGCCTCCACCAATTATCACCATACTTTTAGGAATAGAATCTAAGCTTAAGGCTCCAGTACTATCAATTACTCCCTCTAATTCTCTTCCTTTTATAGAAGGTATAAAGGGAACGGAACCAGATGAAATTATCACATTATCAAATTGAATATTTTCAATTTCTCCCTGATCCTTTGTTACTTTTATACTACTTTTTCCTTCAAAGGTTGCAGTTCCATTAATTACTTTAACTTTATTATGTTCAAGTAATGATGAAACCCCTGAAACTAAGGTATTTACTACAGTATTTTTTCTATTTTGAAGCTGAGGCCAATTAACTTTTACTTCTTCATTAACCTCAATTCCCAAAGCTTTAGCTTCTTTTATTTCATTTAATAATTCTGAAGAATGTAATAAAACTTTAGTAGGTATACAACCAACATTTAAACAAGTTCCGCCTAACTTTTCTTTTTCAATAAGAGTAACCTCTGCTCCTAATTGTGCTCCACGAATAGCTGCTACATATCCTCCTGGTCCTCCTCCAATAACTACTAGCTTCATTTTTTATCCCTCCTACAATATAAGTAACTCTGGCTTTTCCATATATTTTTTAACTGCTTTTAAGAATTGAGCCGCTACAGCACCATCTACCGCCCTATGGTCTGCAGTAAGGGATAAACTCATAAGGGGTTTTATCACTATTTCTCCATTCTCTACCACTGGAGTATTAGTTATCATATTCACACCTAGTATAGCTACTTCAGGCTGATTTATAATTGGAGAAAAGGACTTTATACCAAACATACCAAGATTAGTTATAGTAAAGGTTCCCCCAGTACTGTTTTCTTCAGTAAGTCCATTATTTTTTGCTTTTTGGGCTAATTCTTTCACTTCTATAGAAATATCCTTTAATCCCTTTTGGTTTGCATATTTAACCACAGGTACCACAAGGCCTTCCTCTAAAGCCACCGCTACTCCAATATTTGCATAATTTCTAAAAATCATTTCATCTCCTTCTATTGAGCAATTAACTAAAGGATATTGAATGAGTACTTTAGAAACTATTTTTACTAATAAATCTGTATAAGTAACTTTCCATTCATCTTTAATTTGTTCCTTTAACCTTTTTAAATTAGTCATGTCCACTTCAATGTCATAGGTTACAGTAGGAGAAATTTTTGAACTTTCGCTCATCCTTGAGGCAATTATTTTCCTCATAGCATTCATTTTTACTCTTCTTTCACTTACCTCTTCTCCTGTAGTAGGACTAGATTTTTGGCTAAATTCCAATATATCCTCTTTCATTATTCTTCCGTCTTTCTTGAAATCTTCTAAATTAACGCCTAAATCTTTAGCCATCCTCTCTGCTACTGGAGAAGTTTTAATATTATTCTTACTGTTTTCTATATATTCTTCTACATCTTTTAAGACTATTCTTCCTTCAGGACCTGTTCCATCTAATAGCTGAATATCCACATTATTTTCCTTTGCAAATCTTTTTGCTATTGGAGATATCTTTATTCTTTCTCCCTTTTTAATTTTCCTATTATCTTTTATCTCTTCCTTAGATTCTTTAACTTCTTTTTCTACCTCATTTTCCTTACTATCTTGTAAAGATTCCTTTAATAGATTTGATATATCCTCATCTTTATCTCCAATTATGGCTACTGGTTTTAAACATTCAACTACTGTGCCTTCATCTACTAAGATCTTTCTTACAATTCCATCAGCCTTTGCTTCCACATTATTAGTCAATTTATCCGTTGTTACATCAAATAAGGTCTCTCCTACCTTTATAGTATCTCCTTCTTTTTTATGCCATTTAACTAATTCACCCTCTGTCATAGTTAATCCCAACTTTGGCATAACCTCTAACTTACCCATAAACAATCCTCCTTTAACTATTGTAAATAATATTGTTATATATTAAAAAATCCCTGAGCTTGTGCTAATTCTAATGCGGATTTTATATTAACCCTAATAGGCCCTTTTCTTGTTATTTTAAAAATAAAAGTTTCTCCTTTTTTAAAGGATATTTCTCTTTCTCCGTCCAAAGCAATTACACCTTTTTCCTTTGATGTAAACTTATATTCCTCATTAAGCTTAATTATTTTTGTATCTCCCATATGAACTTTTTCAATAGTTCCTGCAGCTATTGGAGCTATTATTTTATATTTATTTTCTGTTAAATCAATAACTGCTCCAAAGTCATCTTCTATTTCTATTATTTTTCTACATCCCACAAGGGAAGAAAAGCCTATAGTACCTGGATGAGCCCTTGTAACTATTACCTTTTCCATATCCTCTACGTCCCAGATTGCTTTTGCTCCTACAAATAAGTTTTTTGAGATAACTGCATCTACAAGAGCTATGTCCACTAAAGTTCCATCTTTAAAAATTTCTATCCTTTTGTCCCTATTAGATATCTCATCTAGACTAAATTTTTTAGATGCAACAAAGGCTGCAGCCATCCCAGCTACAGTGCCCTCAAGCATTTCTGGGTACACGTTATTTGTTCCTGTAGATATTGAAATTATTGGTGTTTTATTAATGGACTTTGCCACCGCTCTGCTTGTTCCATCTCCACCTAATACTACTAAGCAGTCTACCTCATATTCTTCCATTAATTTTGCAGCATTTATAGTATCATCTATACTGCCTCTAACTTTCATATTCATTATCTGTAGGTTTGTAGATAGTTCTCCTAAAGTATTTAAATTATCCAATACTTTATAACCTATTTGAAATGTATCTGGCATAATAAATATGTTCTTCACTCCAAAAGCTTCAGCAGCTAAAACTATTCTCTCCACTATATTTACTTTTTCGTTGTTGTCTATAGTGGTTGCATGTGATACTAATCGCCTTATATCTTTACCTGAGGCTGGGTTTGCAATTATACCTATTTTATTCATAATTATCACCCTATTAATTAAAGGGAAAATACCCTTTATGTTTCTTTACGTTAGAATAGCTCTTTTACTTTTTTAACTATATCTTTAGAATCAGGAATAACATAACTTTCTAATGTAGGTGAAAATGGTATAGGGGTATTAAGGGCTCCAATTCTTCCTACAGGTGCATCCAAATAATCAAAAATCTCCTCATTTATTAGGGAAGATATTTCTCCGCTATAGGCTCCTCTTTTATTTTCCTCTGTTACAATTACAGCTCTATTTGTTTTCTTTATAGAATTAAATATAGCTTCTTTATCTAGTGGATATAAAGTTCTTGGATCTATCACTTCTACTTCAATTCCTTCCTTTGAAAGTTTATCCGCTGCTTTTAAGGATTCATGTACCATTTTACCTGTGGCTATAATAGTAACATCCTTTCCTTCTCTTTTAATATCTGCCACACCTAAAGGTATTCTTTTTATTTCATCTGAAACTTCACCCTTCATTCCATATAAAAATTTATGTTCCATAAACATAACTGGGTTATCATCCTCTATAGCTGCTATCATAAGTCCATAAGCATCCTGTGGTGTGGATGGATATACTACTTTAAGACCTGGTATATGTGTAAGCCAAGCTTCAAGGGATTGAGAATGCTGTGCAGCTGCTTGTACACCTGCTCCCTCTGGTAATCTAACTACCATAGGTAAACTTATCTTTCCCCCAAACATAAATCTCATTTTTGCAGCTTGATTTACGATCATATCCATTGACACCGTTAAAAAGTCCCCAAACATTATCTCTGCAATTGGTCTTAAACCTGTAGCTGCTGCTCCAACAGCGCATCCTGCAATTGCACCTTCAGATATAGGAGTATCTCTTACTCTTTTATCTCCAAATTCTGCATATAAATCTCCCGTTACTCCAAAGCATCCTCCAAAAGCTCCTACGTCTTCCCCAAAAATTAATACCTTATCATCTTCACTCATTTTAGTTCTCATTGCTTCTCTTATTGCTTCTGCGTATGTTAACTTTTTCATAGTTATCTAACCTCCTCTTTAATGTCAGTATAAACATCTTCTAATACTGACTCTAATTCTGGATATGGACTATTATTTGCAAAATCTACTGCTTCATCAATTTGACTCTCTACCTTATTTTGAACTTCCTTAAGCTTTTCTTCTGTCAAAATTTCATTTTCTACTAAATATTTTTCAAATCTTGGTATAGGATCTTTAGCTAGCCATTCTTCCTGTTCCTCTGTTGGTTTGTAAACACAAGGATCTCCTTCAAAATGTCCTCTATGTCGATAAGTTTTGCATTCTATTAGTGTTGGTCCCTTTCCCTCTCTTGCTCTTTTAATAGCTTCTTCTGCTGCTTCATACACAGCAAAAACATCATTACCATCTACTACAATACCTGGTACATTATAAGCAACACCTCTATCTGCAACATCCTTTATTGCTTGATGTCTATTTTGACTCATAGATATTCCATAAAGGTTATTTTCGCATACAAAAACCACTGGTAGTTTCCATACACTTGCCATATTTAAAGATTCATGAAATGTACCTTGATTAGTTGACGCATCTCCAAAGAAGCATACACACACTTGATCAGTTCCTCTGTATTGTGCACTTAATCCAGCTCCCACTGCAATATTATGACCGGCACCTACTATACCATTTGCCCCTAAAATACCTTTAGTTGCATCTGCAATATGCATAGAACCTCCTTTTCCTTTGCAATATCCTGTAGCCTTTCCAAAAAGCTCTGCCATCATAAATTTTAGATCTCCACCCTTTGCAAGTATATGGCCATGACCTCTGTGAGTACTTGTTATATAATCACTATCCTTTAAATTAGCACACACTCCTGTAGCTACCGCTTCTTCTCCTATATAAAGATGAACAAAGCCAGGAATTTTCCCTTCTGCAAAGGTATTCATTGCCACTTGCTCAAACTTTCTTATTTTTAGCATAGTTTTATACATTTCAACAATAGAATTTTCATTTAATTTTTTCACAATTTTTCCCTCCTGTTTTTTTATTTAATATATACTTCAATACAAGCAATCGCCACTTCAATACTATTATCCGAGTCTCCAAATTCAGGAATAAAAATTCCTGGCACATTAAGCCCACCACTTACGGACTGAACCTTTACTTCTCCTACGGGCAAATAAGTTTTTATCTTTTCTTTGTCTATTTTTTCTGGCTGGGTTGTGGAAAGGATTACATTTACTACAATATCCTTATTCATATCCTTAATGCCAAGAACTTCTTTTAAACCACATAAACAACTTTTTGATATAGCATCAAGTACTGCCTTATGAGCAGCTTTATTTACATCTTGACCATGAAAATCCATACCTAGCCCAAATTCAATAATATATCTTTTAATAAGCTTCACCCCCCAATACGAGAAATTTTCAATATAGTGCGAATATTTATTTTTTTCTTTCAATTATTATAAAAGCAACTATTATGCCAAAAGAAAAAGCCTTGCATTTGCAAGGCTTCTAAAGATTATTTATTTTTAAAGTTTCATTTTGGGAAAATATCTATTCCAAAATGGGAATTGTTAATTATTTTTCCCATTTTGAAACCTCCTCTAATCCATACTTTTCTATTTTTCTATATAAAGTTGATTTACCAATTCCTATAATCTTACTAGCACTAATAACATTTCCATTACAATACTTTAAAGCTTGTATAATAAGCTTTCTTTCCATTTCTTCAAGGGTTGGTGGTTTAGATTTTTCTTTCTTATCTTTAATTTCCTCTTCTTTTATATTTCCATTTATATACTCTGGAATAAAAGAATAATTAATAATTTCATCCTTAGATAAATAATATGCTCTTTGAATTACATTTTCAAGCTCTCTCACATTTCCTGGCCAATTGTAGTATTTAATTAAATTTATAAACTCTTTGTCAAAGGATTTATTCATTCTCTGGTTTTTATCATTTAATCTTTGAAGAAAATAGTCTGCACATAATTTAATGTCTTCCGGTCTTTCCCTTAAGGGAATTAATCTTACATTAAATACATTTAATCTATAATATAAATCACTTCTAAAATTATTTTTATTAATTTCTTCATTTAAATTTCTGTTTGTTGCAGCTATAACCCTTACATCTAATTTTCTTTCAAAATTTCCACCTATTCTTGTTATTGTATGGTTATCTAAAACTCTTAAAAGCTTAGATTGAATTTCTAAGGGCAATTCCCCAATTTCATCTAGAAAAATTGTACCTCTATTTGCTAATTCAAACTTTCCAGGATTTCCATCCTTTGATGCTCCTGTAAAAGCAGATTTTTCGTATCCAAAAAGTTCACTTTCAACTAAATCCTTGGGAAGAGCTGCACAATTTATTGCTATAAAAGGACCCTTGCATCGATTACTAGAGTTATGAATTGAATGAGCAAACAATTCTTTACCAGTTCCACTCTCTCCAGTAATTAACACTGAGCATTCATTTTCAGCAATTTTTTTAGCCTCCTCAATTACAGATAACATTCTTTTATTATTAGTTATTATACTTTCAAAGGTATATTTAGATGAAAAGCCCGCTATTTTTCTAACCACATTTCTAATGCTATCAATTTTTTTAACCAATATAACATATCCAATATACTTATTTTCTAGTTTTACAGGAGAAACATTTATATTGCACTCTAATTTACGATTTTCTAAATATAAATTAGTCTCTTTATAGTTAATTCTATTATTACTAAAGTTATCTTCATCCTTTATGATATCTTTTAAAAGTAATTTTATATCTAATCTATTAACTTTCTCCTCTGGGACCTGTAAAATTTCACATAGTTTTTTATTGAAATCTTTAACAAAAAAATCTTTGTCTATAACCAAAATACCATCCTCAATAGAGCTAAATGCAACCTCTACCCACTTTCTGTGCTGAACTATGGCAAATTGCTTTTCTATAGTTTTTGTTGCCTCAACTACTATCCCAAGGGTATGAATTTGATAATCATAAAAATCTCCAGATAAGTCTATAACACCTATAATTTTTCCTTTTTCATCATGTATAGGCGCCGCAGAACAAGTCCATCCATGTTGCCTTTTACAATAATGCTCTGCTCCTATTGTCTGTATTGGCTTGTCTAAATAAATACTAGTTCCTATGGCATTGGTGCCTACATCCTTTTCCATCCATTTGCATCCTTTAAGAAAATGCAGTTCCATATTTTTATTCATTATTTCTTCGTTTCCTATAACTTCAAGAATTACTGCATTTTCATCCGCTAAAATAATGGAATAGTTTGTATCCTTTACTACATTATATAAATCAATCATAGCAGGTATAGCTATTTGTATAAGGTCTCTTTTTTCGTATAGTATTTTTTCAAATTCCCCTTTAGGTAATTCTTTACCTTGTCCATTATTAGTATCTACCTTGTATTCTTTACATCTTATCCATGAATTTAATATTTCAGGTCTTACACTTTTCGGTATATCATTATTTTTAATGAAATTTTCCCTTTGTTTTTCTACCTCTAATATATTAATCATAGTTATCACCTACATAATAAATAATATTTATAAAAATCTATTGAAACACTATAAATTTATCAGCATAAATATTTTTTGTTTCTTTCAAATTTATATAAAATACTCCTCATTTATAAATAATATATTTATTTATAAATATATTTACTAATTTACTGCTATTATAGCACATCTAACAAGATAATCTCTTATATAAATAGAAATACTCCCTATTACATATTTTTACAACTAAATTTATCTCCTATATTTTTAACAACAAAAATAAACTAAATTTTTTATCTATACACTTTATTTACTATTTCCTTAAATTTTACTTTTCCTATAATTTAAAAAAGAGCATCTCACCTTTTAGTGAAATACTCTTTTTGCTTATTTATAAAACATTTTAAATAAATTTTACTATTTATTTAGTAAGATTTATTCTAAATTTTAAATCATTTCTTATTTCATAATGTCCTAAATCATTAGTTTCTATTTTATACTTTTTATTTTTATCTAAAGGCTCAAATTCCATAATATATTCATTAGGATTATTTTTATCCTTTTTTATATCAATATTATTATCCTTTTTTGGTACTGGATTATCTTCATCATCAAATAAATATAAATCCTTAGCTTGTAAAAATGGCGCCTTTCCTTCCACTTTATATTTAACAACAGCTTTATCTTTATAGGTTTTTATTTCTTTAATTATAAGTTTACCCATACTTCCTTGAGAAAGTTCTATAGGATATACACCATCTATATTTTTATATACTGGTGGTATGTGTATTGATCCATCATCAGATTTATATTTTTTATATTCTTCCTTATCAAAATTAATTTTATATGGTATAACAGTTAAATACTTCGGAATAGATTTTAAAGCAACCAAATTGAGATTATAAGTAAAGTCCTTTGAAGATGCATTTTGACCTCCATCGCTAGTAGAACCTTTTAGTGTAATCTCATTACCTTTATCATCAAAAACAAACCATTCATCATATCCATATAGATTTTGCCCTGCTGCCATTTCTTTCTTAAAAGCTTCTTGTCTCTTTTTAGAAGCTTCCTGACTTTTATCTTTAAATTTACCAGTAACAGTTATAGTAGTATTTATAGGTGTAAAACTCACTTTTTCTACATTAACAAGTGCATCATTAAAATTAACTTTTTTATTAGATTTAAATACATTAATATGTTTGGATATTTCATCCTTTGAAAGGCTAAATTTAAAATTCCAATTTCCTTTTACACCATATATGTTATTTACATTTAAATTCACATTAAATTTATTTTTAAATTTCATGTCACCTATGTCTATACTATCTGAATTTATATAAGTATTACTATCTAAATGTTTACCATCTGAACTAGAGCCACCACTAGGCTCCTTACCATCTATTTTAATGTATTGAGCAAGAGAAAAGTATATACCAGTAGCCTCTTTTACTTCTTTAACTATTTTTTTTATATTATCTTGAGTTTTTATAGTATACGCTATCATTAATTCTGTATCATCGCACACAACTTCGTTTATAGTCAAAGTTATTCCTTTATCTGTAACACTTTTGTTTATACTATTAGAATATTTTTCATATTCACCTTCTTTTGGTACTCCATATCCTACTAAGGCTTGAATTACTGACTTAAATTCTGAAATATTTTTTGCAAAGGCGGGTATATTTACACTAATAAGGGCTGCAGCTATTATTAAAGAAGCAGCTATAGCCTTGTGTTTAAAACTCTTCCTAGTTCTTTTACCCTTAACTTGCTTTAACAAATTCTTTTTTAATTTTTTCCTTCTTAAATTATCCATATTTAAATCTAAGTTTTCTTCTTCATCTTTATCTATATTAATATAATTAAATAATTCCAATATATCCTTTTCTTCAAATATATCTTTATTCATTTACGCACTCTCCCTTCTTTAATATTTCAAGTTTTTCTTTTAAAATCTTTCTACTTCTTGAGAGTCTATTATCAACTACACTTCTATTTACTCCTAAATAGCTTGCTATCTCAACTATATCTTCCTGTATTAAATATCTTCTTATAAAAATTTCTCTATCCATTCCTTTTAGATCTTTTATCATATTTATGATCTCATTTTTATTTTCCTTGGATACAATCAAATTTTCTATTTGTTCTTTTGATTCAAAAATATAATTTTCAATACAATCTATATTTGTATTTTTAATAATTTTTTTCTTATAATTTATAGCCTTATACTTTGCTACAGCTTTAAACCAATATTTGAAATTTCCCTTTTCTTCATGAAATTTATCTATGTTGTCCCATAAACACATAAATATATCATTAATGCATTCATCTATATAAGTAGAATACTCTTTAGATCCAAAAACAGAAAATACTACTTTATATATATAATCACAATAAGCATCAAAAGCATATTCTAGAGCCTTTGGATCTTTATCTTTCAGTCTGTTAATAAAATTGTCTTCATTTATCTGCATCTTTACCTCCTGATCATTTCTTATAAATTTTACAATGATATTCCATTATATTGAATAATTACTAAAAGGCCTTTCATATACTAATACAAATCTTTTTATTCTTTCTATCATAAAAAATAAACTTTTTTACTTTTATCTTCTCTATTTCCTTTTTATTCTTTAAATTCTTTATTATTATAATATAATTGATTTATAAACTAAAATTTAATTTGTATAATCTTTTACCTTAGATGACTTTAAGCACAGTATTTTTTATTACTACTTTTAATAATTACTTTTAATAATTATAGGAGAAATCTATGATAAAAAATACAAATATAAACTCAAGATTTTCTTATAATGTAACAATATCTATTTTTGATCTTGATACAAATAAACTTTATATTTATACATTAGATACTTAATATACAAAGGAATGGTGATATAAATGGAAACTATTAGTATTTTTGAGAAGTAGCTTGAATTAGGTAATGACCCAGATAAACTTTACTCGATGAATTCAAATAAGTTAATAACTAACAAAATAGTCTCCTATTATAAGATTGATCTAAATGGATACAATAAAATATGTAATTAAGTTTAGTTATATGTTATACTTAATAAGTTCAAATAAAATAAATAAGAAAAGAGAATAAATTATGAGATATGCTAAAGTAGAAAAATTAATAAAAAAATTGGATAGAGAAATAGAATCACTTAAAATTGCCTCAAAATATCTATCAAACATAAATGAAATTAATGAGGTTAGAAATACTTTAAATAAGAAAAGACAAGAATTAGCTGATGAACTTTATAGTGAAGATACAAAATCATATTATGATTGTCGTGCAATTATAAGAGAACTTTTGGATAAAGAATTAAATGAAGAAGATCAAAAGCAATTACTTGAAAACATTAAAGAAAAGTTTGGAAGGCAATCACCAAATCCTACAAAACAAAGCGTTGGATTAAATGCATGGCTTAAAGAACTCGATATTGAATTTAATTGGGTGCAAACTGAAGAAAATAGTTGGGCTACTCTTATAATAACTGGCTTTGGAGCACATGAGAAATAATTTGAGAAAAGTCTACAAATATAAAAATCCCTAGAAATGTAAAACAATCTGTGTAAACTCCATAAGAATGGTATAATAATTCTTATAAAAACGGAGGTTGTACAGATTATGCCTTTTTCAAAAAAAGAACTTATTAAGCAAGCAACACCTACAAGTGAGTTGTTTACATAAAATTCTTGACAGACTCTATTATTCATAAAAATTAATTAACACAAAACTATAAAACACTTACCTTTATACCGGTAAGTGTTTTGTATAGATTTAAATACTTTATTAGATTGATTTTTAAAATCCTCCGAAAAATCTTTTGGCTATATCTACTGCTTCCTTTGCATCCTTAGCATAATAATCCGCATTTATCATTTCTGCATATTCCTTATTAAGCACTGCTCCACCAACAAAAACTTTACAATCCATCTCGCTTTCCTTTAAAGCCTTTATGGTATCTTTCATACTGTTTACCGTAGTAGTCATCAAAGCACTTAATCCTACTAACTTTATATTATTTTTCTTTACTTCCTCTACTATTCTCTTCGCTTCAACATCCTTGCCTAAATCTATAATATCAAATCCATAATTCTCTAGTATAACCTTCACTATATTCTTACCTATATCATGAATATCCCCTTTAACAGTGGCCATCAATATTTTCCCTTTATTTATTTTTGGGGCATTATCCTCTCTAAGTTTTTCTTTTATAGCTGTAAAAGCCTTTTTAACCGTTTCCGCTGATTGAATTAGCTGTGGTAAAAATATTATACCTTTTTCATATTTTTCTCCAACTTCATCTAATGCAGGAATTAGCTCTTCATTTATTATTGAAAGTTCACCTCTATCCTTAAGAAGTTCCTTTGTTTTACTATATGCCTCTTCTTTTATTCCTTTTATAACTATTTCCTTTAAGGTTAAATTACCACTCTTTTTTACTTCCTTACTATTTGAAGTTTCATTTCCGTACATATCTATATAATTTGTAGCTCCTATATCCTGATTATTTAAAACTTTAAAAGCATTTATAATATTTATCATCTCTTTATTGTTAGGATTTAATATGGGTAAATCCAATCCTGATTGAAGACTCATAGCTAAAAAAGTTTTGTTTATAAGCTCTCTATTAGGTAATCCAAAGGATATATTAGATACTCCTAGCACTGTTTTCACATTCAATTTTTCTTTAACCAAAGCTACAGCTTTAAGGGTTTCTCCAACATCTTCCTGTTGTGCTGATGCAGTTAAAACCAAGCAATCTATAAATATATCTTCTCTTCTTATGCCATACTCTAAAGCCTTATTAACTATTTTCTCAGCTATTTTTAGCCTTTCTTCAGCTTTTTTAGGTATACCCTTATCATCTAAAGTTAATGCAACAACGGCAGCTCCATATTTTTTTATTAATGGTAATACATTATCTAATACTTTGTCTTCTCCATTTACAGAATTAACTATAGGCTTTCCATTGTATACTCTCAATGCCTTTTCTATAACTTTAGGATTATTAGAATCTATTTGAAGAGGTGTATCAATTATAGATTGAATTTCTCTTATAACTTTCTTCATTGTTTCTTCTTCGTCTATTTCTGGTAGTCCCACATTTACATCCAACATATCTGCACCAGACTCGACCTGAGCTATTGCTTCTTTTAATATATAGTCTATATCATTATTTCTAAGGGCTTCTTTAAATAACTTTTTACCCGTTGGATTAATTCTTTCTCCTATTATCTTAACTCCATCTATTAAAACTGCCTTTGTAGAAGAACATACTCCACAAATATTATTTTCTTTTAAGTTTTTTATCTCTACATCCTTTAAACTATATACAATTTCTTTTATAAATTCATCCGTAGTTCCACAACAACCTCCTACTATTCTTACTCCCTTCTCTACAATTCTTCTTTGAAAATCTGCAAATTCCTTAGGCTTAATATTATAAATAGTTTTACCTTCTTTGATGGTTGGAAGACCTGCATTAGGCTGAACCATTATAGGTATACTTGAATATTTTATTATTTCATCTACAATGTCTCCTAATTCGTTTGGTCCTAGTGAACAATTGACACCTAAAGCATCTACTCCTAGTCCCTCTAAAGTTAGAACCATAGACAATGGGGTACATCCTGTGAAAGTTCTCTTATTTTTTTCAAAGGTCATAGTACAAAATACAGGAAGATTTGTACTTTCTTTTGCTGCCAAAATCGCCGCTTTAGCTTCATAAAGATCCGTCATTGTTTCTATTAAAATTATATCTGCCCCACTTTTTTGTCCTTGTATAACCTGTCTTTTAAAAATTTCATAGGCTTCTTCAAATTTTAATGTTCCCATAGGTTCTAAAAGCTGTCCTATTGGACCTACATCTAATGCTATAAGTGTTTCTTTATTTCCTTTTGCTTTTTTCACATTATCTATGGCTTTATCTATAATACTTTCTACAGAAAACTTACTTTGTTTAAGCTTTACTTCATTTGCCCCAAAAGTATTTGTTGTTATAACCTTTGCTCCTGCATCTACATATTTTCTATGTATGTTTATTATTTTTTCAGGCTCTAATATATTTAATTCCTCTGGCAAATCTGAAATCTTTAGTCCTAATTTTTGAAGCATTGTTCCCATGGCACCATCAAATACTAATATATTTTCTTTTATATAATCTTTAATATTCACATATCTCACCTATCTTTCTAAATTTACAACTATCAAATTTATTGCACTGATTACAAGATTTTTTCTTTACTATAACTTCTTTTGGAATTATACCTATAATAGCCGTTACAGACTTTCTCGGTATTAATATATTATGAGATGAAACTGTTAATCCAATAATTCTTTCAGCATCTAAGGATTTTAATAAATCTCTTTGTATAGATATATCCAAATCACCATAACCTGGACTGTATCTCCAATTTATATTTAGTTCATCTTTTTCTACTTCTTTTTTTACTTTATTTTCTATAAAATCACAATATTCTTCTATAGCTGTTGTAGCACAGGCATCTAAAATTACTGCTTTAGTCATATTAACCTTTTCATAATATAATATTTTTCTATCAACTTCACTTCCTAAAGTTGCAGCCATTACAAAGCATTTATTGGATTTTTCTAAATGATGAACTATATCCTTTCCCTTTAGATTTAAACCAATCTCCCTTAAATCAACCTGATTGTTTATATGGACACTAGAATATTTATAAGTAGCCCTTAGACTAGTTAAGGTTTTTATTTCTTTTATACACTCCTCTATAAGAGTGCCTATTTCACTAGAAATTTCCTGTCCTCTATATCCTAAGTACCTTAAAACCTGATTTTTATCTATATTTAAATTATTATTATCCATTTTTATTCACCCTATCTATTAAAACCCTATCTAAGAGTATTATTACATTTATAATATAACTTTTTATTTAAAATATATATAATAAATCTTTTTCTATTTTAACTTAAACTTTCCTATTTACCTGCAAACACTATTTTCTTTGCAAACACCATGAACTAATATATTTATTTAATTAGTATTAATTTTTAAACTGCTACATCTTTATTTATGGAATTAAATATTGATTTTGTGCTTTCTGTTATTTTTCTAGCGATATAAGGATTGTTCATTGTATATAGATGTATTCCATTTACTCCATTAGACACTAAATCAACTATCTGTTCTACTGCATAGGCTATTCCTGCATCCCTCATAGCCTCTTTATCATATTCATATTTATCTAATATTTTCATAAACTTTTTAGGTAATGTTGCACCGGATATTTTAACTATCTTCTCAATTTGTTTTTTATTAACTACAGGCATTATTCCTGCCTGTATAGGAACATTTATATTTTTTTGCTGTGTTTTATTTAAAAATTCATAGAATGTATTATTATCAAAAAACAATTGAGATATCAAATGTTCTGCTCCTGCATCTACCTTCCTTTTTAATTCTCTTATATCCTGTTCTAAGCCTTCACATTCAATATGACCTTCTGGATAACAAGCCCCTGCCACTCCAAAGTTGTTATTTTCTTTTATTTTTCTTATAAGTTCAAAGGCATAATTGTATTCTCCGATAATGTTTTTATCCTTTGGTATATCTCCTCTTAAAGCTAATATATTTTCAATATTATTTTCTTTCAGTTCACTTATTATTAAATCTATATCCTCACTTGTTGAATTTATACAGGTTAGATGTGCTAATGCTTCTATACCATATTTGTTTTTTACAAGGGATGATAATTCACAGGTTTTATTGTCTTTTAAACTTCCCCCAGCTCCATAAGTTACGCTTATGAAATCCGGTGTTAAATCTTTTAATTCTTCTAAAGTTTCATGTATTGTTTTTATAGATGATGTAGCTTTTGGTGGGAAAATTTCAAAAGAAAAAACCAAATTTTTTTCATTAAATAATTCTTTTATATGCATTTTAAAGCCCCCTAATAAATTTTTTATATAATATGCTATAAATATTTAACTACCGAGAGACTTTAAAAATAAAAAACCTAAAGGATAGTTCCCTTAGGTTTAAATTTCCTAAATATATCCTCATCTCTCAGCTTATGCTGCAGGATTTAGCACCTTACATGCTACTATGCATATAGGTTGCCGGGCTTCACAGGGCCAGTCCCTCCACCGCTCTTGATAAGTATTAAATTTTAACTTACTAAATTTTAACTGTAATTATATAATAAAAAATTATAGTTGTAAAGAGTTTTTTACATTTTAAAAAAATTGTTCCATAACAAAATAAAACTAATCTAATGAAAAAACCTTAACAAATCAATATAATACAATTTTTATATTAATATATAATACTAATATAGAAATATAATCTCAATTCATAATATAGATAAAACATAAAATATAAATCATATTAAAGGTAGATCTTATTTATTCACTATTTTGTATTTAAATAAATTTATTTGAAATTATTACAAAAATATGTATAATATATAATACATTCATTTAATATTTATATGAATTTAATTAAAATTCTAATTAAACATTAAATTAAATATAATTTTATAATGCGAGGTGTAAAAATGGAAAAAAAATTTATTAAAATGCTATGCTCAGTAGCTATAGGTTGTATGATAAGTACAAGCTATATATCTAAAGTATCTGCAGCCCCTACTAACAATACTAAAATTAATTCTAATGAAATTAATATTTCAGAAGATAGTAGTAAATCGGAACGAATCCCTTCTACTAACTCTAAACCTTTAGGTTTAAATGCTACAAAAGCTAATACATCAAAGTATTCCTTTAGTGATTTAAACAAACTAAGCAATAAAGAAATTTTAGATTTAACTTCCAAAATAAAATGGAATGATATTTCAGATATCTTTCAGTACAATAAAGATAGTTATATTTTTTATTCAAACAAAGAACGTGTACAAGCTTTAATAGATGGATTATATGAAAAAGGTTGTAACTATACAAGCACTGATGACAAAGGAATAGATACATTAGTTGAAATTTTAAGATCCGGATTTTATTTAGGATATTATAATGATTCTTTAAAATATTTAAACGATAGATCTTTTCAAGATAAATGTATTCCCGCAATGATTGCCATAGAAAATAATAAAAATTTCAAACTAGGTGAAAAAGGTCAAGATACAGTAATAAACGCTTTAGGTAAACTTATAGGGAACGCCTCTTGTAATGCTGAAGTAGTTAATAAGGCAGTTCCTATATTAGAACAATATTATAAAGAAATGAACACATATCCAAAGGATAAATTAAAAGCAGATGCTGTATATAATATTATGAAAGAGATAAATTATGATATCTCACAATATGCATATGATCATAATATTAGAGATGGTAAAAACACTCCTTGGTCCAGTAAAATAGATCCTTTCATAAATACAATTTCAAAATTTGCAGGTTTATCTAAAGTTACAGAAGATAATGGCTGGATTATAAATAATGGTATTTATTATACTAGTAAATTTGCTATATATCATAGCAATCCATCTATTCCTCATTCAGTAATAGACAAATGTCTTGAAATCCTTCCTGCTTATAGTGAGCAATATTATATTGCAGTAGAAAGAATAAAGGAGGATTTTAATTCCAAAGATTCAAAGGGAAATGTTATAGATATTGATAAATTGCTTGAAGATGGTAAAAAACATTATTTACCTAAAACTTATACTTTTGATAACGGAAAAATGATTATAAAAGCTGGAGATAAAGTAGAGGAATCAAAAATTCAAAGACTTTATTGGGCATCTAAAGAAGTAAAATCTCAATTTCATAGGATAATAGGTAATGATAAACCTTTAGAAGCAGGTAATGCCGATGATGTCCTAACTATGGTAATATACAATAGTCCAAAGGAATATAAACTAAATAGAACTTTATATGGATATAGTGTAGACAATGGTGGAATATATATTGAAGGAATTGGTACTTTCTTTACTTATGAAAGAACTCCAGAGGAAAGCATCTATAGCCTTGAAGAACTTTTCCGTCATGAGTTTACTCCTTATTTACAAGGACGTTATTTAGTACCAGGATTATTTAATGAAGGTGATTTTTATAAAGAAAATAGTGGAAGAATTACATGGTTTGAAGAAGGTTCTGCAGAATTTTTCGCAGGTTCAACTAGAACTTCTGTGTTACCAAGAAAATCAATGGTAGGTGGACTTTCTAAGAACCCTGAAGAAAGATTTAGTGCAGATAAACTATTACATTCAAAATATAATGATGGATGGGATTTTTATAAATACGGATATACTTTTTCAGATTATATGTATAATAACAACAAAAAACTATTCAGCGATTTAGTATCTACTATGAAAAATAATGATGTTAAATGTTATGAAAACTTAATAGAAAATGTAAGTAAAGATCCTAATGTTAACAAAAACTATCAAGATCATATGCAAAAACTAGTGGACAATTACAATAATTACACAATACCACTAGTATCTGACGATTACATGAAAAAATACAATAACAGAAGCTTAAATGAAATAAAATCAGATATTGAAAGTACTATGAATTTAACAAATTCTCAAATAACTAAAGAAAGTTCTCAATATTTTGATACTTATACTCTAAAAGGAACTTACATACTAGATTCTAATAAAGGTGAAGCCAACAATTGGATTTATATGAATAATAAAGTTAATGAATCTCTAGAAAAACTAAACAAATTAGGATGGGGCGGATATAAAACAGTTACTGCTTATTTCTCAAATCCTAAGGTAAACTCACATAATCAAGTAGAATATAATGTAGTTTTTCATGGATTATTAACTCACAACAAAAACTTTAACGAAGCACCAACAATTAAATTAGATTTTCCTAAGGAAGCAAATACAGATGAAAAAATTAAATTTTCTAGCGAAGGCTCAGCTGATGATGGAAAAATAGTTTCCTATGCTTGGGATTTCGGAGATGGTGAAGCTAGCTCAGAAAAGAATCCTACTCATGCTTATAAAACTCCTGGTACTTACACAGTGAAACTTACAGTAACAGACGATAAGGGTCTTAGATCAGAAAAAAGTGCATCTATAAACATAAAGAAAGTTCTTAAAGGAAATGTAGTATCAGAAAAAGAAAATAACAATGATTACGTAAATGCTAACCCAGTTTATTCTAAAGATTTAGTAAATGGATCTGTTAGTTCATCAGACGATAGAGATATTTTTTATTTCAACGTTACTAAGCCTTCAGATATAACTATAAATGTGGAAAAAATTAATAAAGATAAAAATGAATTTAGTTGGCTTTTATTTAGCGAAGAAAATAAATCAAACTATATAGCCTATCCAAATAAAAAACTAGAAAACTTATTTTATAGCACTGTAAAAATAGATAAACCTGGTAAATACTATTTAGTAATTTATAAAGTTAGTGGAGAAAAATCAGATTATAGATTTAATATAGAAGGAGATATATCAGCATCTCCAAAAGATGATACTGATACCAATACTGATACTGATAAAGATGAATTAGTTATATCTGAAAAGGAAGATAATAATTCTTTTGACAAAGCTAATAGAGTTTGTAAAAATCAATCAGTAATAGCTACTTTAGATACTAACGATCCTCGTGACACATACTATTTTGATGCTTTAACTGCTGGCAACATAGAAGTGACTATGGAAAATACCGACAACAATTCTAATGAATTTAATTGGCTTGCTTACAGTAGCGATAATACTAATAATTATATTGGATACCCTATCAAAAGAGAAGGTAATAAAATTATAGGAAACTTTAAAGTAGATAAGCCTGGCAGATACTATATAGTAGCTTATAAAACTTCTTCAAATAAAATCAACTATAAATTAAATATAAAAGGCGATATTGATAATGCTCCAAAAAATGATGAAATTTATGAAAAGGAAAGTAATGATTCCTTTGAATCTGCAAATAAAATTATGCTTAATACTACTGTATTAGGCAACTTAACTGATAAAGATGTTAGAGATATCTATTCATTTGATATAAAAGAAGCTAAAGATTTAGACATAAAACTAAATAATTTAAATAATTTAGGATTAGCTTGGAATCTTTATAAAGAATCAGATTTGAATAATTATATTGCTTATGGATCAGTTTCAGGTAATACTATAAAAGGAAAATGCAATGTAACTCCTGGTAAATATTATTTGTATGTATATAAATACTCTGGTGACAATGGCAATTATTCATTAACAATAAAGTAATTTTAAAGTAGTAAAAAATATAACTATATTTTCCTACTTTATAAAGCCATCATAAAATATTACTGAAAATTAATCTTTCTAATAATATTTTAAAATAAGGGGATATTTCAAAATAAATTTAATCTTGAAATATTCCCTCACTTATTTACTTCTAATAATCAACAAGCCAAAAATTGAGATATTTACTTTTTAGTAAAATGATCATCAACTTCTTGTTTCATAACAGAAGTTATAGTTTTATCCAAAGAAGTCAAAGCTTTAGTTATTTCATCAAGCTTTTTTTCTATCCTTAATAAAAGATATAAACTAACTGCTATAGGGAATCCCACATCACTTATAAGCTTTATTAATTGGTCATACATGGAATCCACCGCCTTTTTTTTAGAGTTTTTATTCTCTACTATTAACTATGCTCTTCAAGTATCTTTTGCAGTTTTTTTATAGCTTTATTTTTAATATACCTTACCGAGTTATAGCTTTTATTTATAGAATCTGCCACTTTCTGAAGGCTATTACTTTTAATATAAAAGCTATTTATCACTTCTTTTTCCTCTAAGGTAAGCTTGTCTAATGCTTTATAAAGTTCATTTATATTTTCATAGGCTATTATTTCATCCTCTATAGTGAAGAAATATTCATTCCCTTTATCTGATATATTTTCATCTGGTATTTCCCTATGATGCTTTATCTCTCCTTTTAATAGAGCTTTATAATTTGTTTTAATAGTTTTTATACAATAGGGAATAAATTTACTGTCCTCCCCTTTAAACATATTAATAGCCTTTATAACGGAAAGATATCCATGCTGTACTAAATCTTCATATTCATAACATGAAATTCTCCACTTTGAAGCCTCTTTTAATATAATTGGAGTAAAATATGCTATAATTTTATTCAAAACTTCTATATCTCCTTCTTTATATTTCTCTAGTAGCTTGTACAATACAAACACCATCCTCTTATTAATAAAAAAATTATAGCTCTATCTACTATTCATATTATTTCTACACCTCCTTAAGGTTGTCTACTAATTTAAAATTATAAAATATTTCTTTAATTTAAATTTATTTTATATATATAACTTATCCTAAATATTGCATTAATACACTTATTAACATAGTCCTCATTGTTTAAATTCATCTTTTTAATTATTTTTAATATACTTATATGGAATAAATAATTAAGGTGAGTATATGTTTTTTAGAATTCCAGAAGAAATTAATGGCACCAAAGATAAAATATATATTTTAGATACCAAATGTGCAGATGTAAACGGTGATGGATTCGATGAAATTATAACAGTTACAGGGAAAAAACCCTATGGTGAAAATGGTTTTATTGAAGATATAACCCTTAATGTAAAAAATAAAAAAACTAATGTTGATATAAGTATAAAACCAAAGGAAAATGCAGGTTATGAGCCAAATCTATTTATAGGTAAATTTGGAGAAGATAATATTCCTAAAGTATTTCTCTCTATAGATTCTGGAGGCAGCGGTGGATATTATTTTAACTATATTTATTCCTTTAAAGATAATATTGCAAGACTTATTTTTGATTATGAAAAATTTAGTAAAGATAATGAATATACCGCAGTATATGAAGACTATTATAAAGTAAGAGTAAAATCCTTAAAAGGTAATTTAGAAGGAATAATTGATCTTACAGCTATAAGAGATAAAGAATACTTATCACAAATTTATAATGAAAATGGCAAGCTTAAAGAACCTATAAAAGCTGAAGTTTTATTCCTTAGTAATTTATCCCCTTTAAGTTTAAATGGTTCTGATAGCTTTAATCTGCTTACCCATCAAAGAATTATAGGTCTTTATAATGCTGATACTCTAGGTTCAGTAGAATCTATTCTTAAGTGGGATGGTTATCAATTTTACTCTATTGTGACTCAACTTGTAGTATTGATGTAAAAATATCTTTAATTAAAACCTATAAAAACAAAGAATTAAGCCTTATCTAAATATTGTGTGAAACTATTTAGGTAAGGCTATTTATATTCTATAAAAAACTTTTAGAACATAGATCTAAGACAATATTTATTATATAAAATTTCTTTTCAGCTTAAAAATACTTATTAAAAATTAAAACAACTTAAAAACACTTAAAAATACTTGATAAATTACTTATAATAACTTATAATTAACTTATAATATTTCTGATCTGGAGGTATAAAGTTTTGTATCAAGAAGAAAGAATGAATAAAATATTAGAATATTTAAAAATAAATAAACGAATAAAAGTAGATGAAATATGTAAAATGTGCAATGTTTCAAGAGATACTGCAAGACGAGACCTTGTAAATCTTGAAAAAGAAGGAGCAATTCTTCGAACCCATGGTGGTGCCATATTACCTAATACAAGAGGTAAAGTAAAAAACTATGAGGACCGACTTCTTGCTTATCCAGCTGAAAAAAAACTTATAGCAAAACTTGCAACATCTTTAATCAAAAGTACAGATAAATTAATAATGGATTCATCAACTACAGTACAAATTTTTGCAGAAATGCTTGAAGTAGATAATTTATCTATTATAACAAATTCAATAAATTTGGCACATACATTATCAAAAAAAACTAATATAGACATTCATTTATTAGGAGGAATCTTAGATTGTGAATATAAATTTTTATATGGTCCTAGTACCATAGATATGCTTTCCAATTATTTTGCTGATAAAGCATGTATAGGTGCCCTTGGAATATCAGAAAAAGGTATAACTGTAGCTCATGCAGAGGATGCTTCTGTTATGAAAAAAATGATTGAACAATCTAATGAAACTATAGTTTTAGTAGACCACAGTAAATTTGGTAACAATGGTTTTTTTAAAGTATGTGATTTATGTGATATTGATTTAATAGTTACAGATAAATTGCCAAATAAAGATTTAACTAAAATATTTGAAGAAAATAACATAGATATTATGGCTGTAAATGAGAAAGGTTAAGGTGCATAATGATGAAGTTAATAGCATTAGATTTAGATGGTACTCTATTAAATAATAAAAGCATCATAAGTAATGAAAATAGAGATGCCATTAGATATGCTCAAAATAAAGGAGTAGAAATCACAATTTCTACAGGACGCCCTCATTTTGATGTGTGTTCTATATGTGAAAAAGCAAATATATCTACACATATAATTGGAAATAATGGTGCTTCTATTCATTTTAAAGATAAGAAAAAATTATACTCTATAGATATAGATAAAAACGATGTAAAAGAAATATTACATTGGTTAACTGATAAAAACTTTTATTATGAGGTATCTACAAATAAAGCTATTTATACTCCTTTTAATGGAAAAAATATGTTGAAAATAGAGGCAGATAAAGTAATTAGCAGCAATCCTAGATCTGTAAACATAGAAGAAATATATGAATCCTGTGAAAAGCAATTTATCCAATCAGGCTTTGTTTTTGTAGATAATTATGAAGAAATATTAAGTAAAGATGATGATTTTTATAATATACTTGCATTTTCTTTTGATGAAAAAAAGAGAAAAGCTGGTATGGATTACTTTAAAACCTCAGATAAATTTTCAGTGTTCTCTTCTGGGGATCATAACTTTGAAATAGTTAACAAAAATACTTCAAAGGGAGCTTCACTAGAAAGATTAGCCTCAAATTTAAGCATATCCCTAGAGGAAACTATGGCCTTTGGTGATAATTATAATGATATATCTATGTTTGAAAAGGTAAAATATAGTGTTGCTATGGGCAATGCAGATGAAAATATTAAATCAATATGTAAACTGGTCGCAGATACTAATCATAACAATGGAGTAGCAAAAATGATTTATAAATTCATTGGCTAACTTTGTAGAATATATTAAAACAATAAAAATTAATTAATCTCTTGTGGGCGTGACCTTTTGGGCGTAACCATAAGTTATTAATAGGGACAGGAATATTATATCCTGTCCTTTTAATTACATATTTTAAAGTTAACCTTATTTTATTCAATTAAACTACACCTAATTTATACATACATTCCTATAGGCATTATATGTATGGCTGGTGCCTTTATTTCTGTTATGATACTCTTAGGTGTAACTATGTTATTATTTCTAAGTATATCTAAGTATGGCTCTATTGAATCAAACTCAACGTATTCTCCTGGAATTAAATTATTATTAAAAATATCCTAATCTGTAATATACCTTAGCATATTCTTATTTATGAGAGCATTTCTTAAATCATAAAACAAATAAAACTTAGTATATATTGATTTACTTTCTATAAATCCGTCTATTACTATAGGATAAATATCTGATAACATCTTCTCATTTAAATAAATAGGCATAGGTATTAATTCATTCAAAGATGATCTGATTTAATTAATCAGACTTTTCACCTACCTTATATATTGATACTTATCATATTTATATATACTTTATAAAAAAATTATAAATTACTTTTTCGTTATACTTATCTTAAGGGAATCTTTCCTATAATATTTATAAAAATTTTCATATCCGTAATACAATTTCACATTATCATTTTCTTTGAACATAAAAATCTTCCAACATATCACATAATATATTTAGAGGATTTTTCATCATTAATTATTTTTATTTCTTAATATATAAAGCCTTTACACTAATAATTAAACAAATCTATTTAATTATTGTTATTATTTAAAGCAACATCTTCTATTTTAGACCTTTCATGTCTAAAGGTTAATCCTATAATAGTTGCTATAATCATTAATACTGCTGCTACTATATATGCAGAATTGTAATTTCCTGTAGAATCAAAAATAGCTGCTGCTGTCATAGGTCCTATAATTCCTCCAATTCCCCAGCCTGTATAAATTAATCCATAGTTAATTCCAAAATTCTTTACTCCATATCTATCTGTAGCTGCAGCAGGAAATATTGCAAATCCTGCACCGTAACATAATCCTGCTATGGCTACTCCTATTGATAAAAGTACTATATTAGAATATCTAGGGAACATAAACATATTTATTCCTTGGAAAATAAATATCAATTTCATAAGATTTATTCTATCCATTTTATCTGATAAAGTACCACCTAATACTCTGCCAAGTGTATTAAATATGGCAAGTAAAATAACTAATATAAATCCCCCCTGCCAATTTACCTGAATTTTCGCAATATTGGATATATGGCCTATGATCATTAGTCCTGCTGAAGATGAAAATGCTAGCATTAACCAAAGTTTATAAAAGTCTGCGGTCCTGATCATTTCTTGCCATGTACAATCCTTTGATGATTTTATCTCTTTTTTATCCTTAGAATTAATATTTTTATGTATAAAGTCTTCCGGTGGATTTTCTAAAAATTGTGCTAAAAGTACTGATAAAATTAAAGCACCTACTCCTATATATATAAAAGTTTTAGATAAACCAACAGTTTTTATTAAATAATTTGCTAATGGTGAATAGAATGCTGATGATAAACCTATTCCAGCTACTACTATTCCTGTGACCATTCCTTTTTTTTCATACGGAAACCATTTTACAACCGGTGGTGCAGTAGAAGCATTTATAGTACCTATCCCTGCTCCCGCTATTATCCCCATAGTTAAAATCATTATATTAGGTTCTGTAAATATTCCTGAAAAAATAAGTCCTACTCCCATCAATATTCCACCTAAAGTTACTGTAAGTTTTGGCCCCTTTAAATCCTGAACTTTTCCAAATACCACCATAGCAATTACAAAGGATACTGTAATAACTGTATAAGGAAGGGAGGCCTGTTTGCTTGTCCAATTAAGATCATTAATTAATGATTTACTTATAACACTCCATATGTAAATTAAACCTGCAATAAAGTTGGTCGATGTTGCTACCCACAACACCCTATAGGATTTTTTATTCATTTTTAGTCCCCTTTCTGAAAACCTTTTAATTTCATATTGTTTTTAATTATATCATCTAAAAATATACTCTACAATATATATTTACTGCTTTTAAGAGGTTCTATATCTTTCCATGTAAACTTTTACATGGATTATGTTTAATTTTATAGTTATGTTTATATCTTTTATATTTTTACTACACATTAGATCTTATTTATAAGATAAGATTTGTTTAAATAATATGTATATATTTTGTTAAGAAATTTGTAAGAAATATCATACCTGTTTTGTTAAAAAGTTACTATATAATTGAATTATTCAAAGGTTATTATTCATTAAAAATCAGTTTAAAATTTTATAACAAAAAACAGTTCATTAAAAATTAAGGCTGACTTTTGTAGCCTATTTAGGAGGTAATAAAAATGGTATAATTTATTTGGTAAAGAAAGGATGGGACAAAATATGATTGAATATAAGGTTTTAATAGTTGATGATGAAGATGAAATAAGGGAAGCTATAGAAATTTATTTGAAAAATGAAGGTATAACTGTTTTTAAAGCTAAAGATGGAATAGATGCATTAATGCTTTTAGAAGAAGAGGATATCCATCTTATTATAATGGATATTATGATGCCTAGAATGGATGGTATTAAAGCAACCTTCAAAATTAGAGAAAATAAAAATATTCCTATAATAATGCTTTCGGCTAAATCTGAGGATACGGATAAAATATTAGGGCTTAATATAGGGGCAGATGATTATATTACAAAACCTTTTAATATGTTAGAGCTAGTTGCTAGAGTTAAATCTCAACTTAGAAGATATGTAAACTTAGGAAATTATAAAGAAACTGAAGATAAAATTGTGGCAGGAACTCTTGTATTAGATAAAAAAAGAAAATTGATAACTGTAGATGAAAAAGAAATAAGACTTACCCCTATTGAATATAGAATACTGGAACTTTTAATGGAAAACAAAGGAAGAGTTTTTTCCATTGAAGAAATATATGAAAAAGCTTGGAAGGAGCCCTATTACAATGGTGAAAATACTGTAGCTGTGCATATAAGAAGAATAAGAGAAAAAATTGAAATTAACTCTAGAGAACCAAGATATTTAAAGGTGGTGTGGGGAATTGGTTATAAAATCCAAGAATAAATTTATTTATATAATATGTTTCATTGTAGGTATATATATGCTGTCTCTTTCATTTTTAACTGGCTATGATTTAATAAAAAACAAAAGGTATCTTGTGAAAGCTCCTTATTTTAATAGCCCTGAATTTGACATGGAAATATATTCTTATTGTTCAAACTTGTATAACTTTCATATAACCTATAAAAATTTTGATTATAAAGTAGCAGAAAATAAAGTTACTAAAGAACAATTAGCAAACTTAAAACTATTTTATGAAGATATGATAAAAAATTCTCAAAACGATATTGGAAATAGGTATATTAGTATTTTATCAGCAGTTGCACAATCTGATGATAAAGATAAGTTTACTAAGTTAACACAAGAAAAGAATAAAGAACTTAAAGAAGTAGAAAAAGAAAATACTAAAACTGAGGCTGAATTAAGAAAAGAAATTGCATTATGGTCTTACAATGACTACAAAAACATAAAAAAAGCTATAGAATCCAAAAAAGAGATAAAATACTATATTAAAAACAGCTTAACCAAAGAAGTTTATACTAATTTAGCGCCTAAAACTAATATAGATAATTATATAAAAAATAATTCTATCTATTCTATAAGTTCTCCATTAAAATCTGATAATACTAAAAATTTTTTAGAAACCAATAATTTACTTAATTCTTTTAACTGGGAAGGAAATATTATAATTACAAAGGATTTTAATTCTAGTGGTTATATATCTGAAAATTATAATTATTATAATTCCATTAGAGATAGGCTTATAAAAGAAATAATCGTAGGTATTTCTTCTTTAATTATGGGAATTTTTATATTGATTATTTTCAAAAGAAGGAATTATTTAGATTCTCCTATGTTAAATAAGTTAAAAAGAATATATAATAACATTCCACTAGATTTGAAGTTATTTATATTTATTTTATACACTGCCATAATGGGGAGTTATTTAATAAATCTTAGTTTTTTTTATAAACCCTTAGGAATTAATCACTTTGTTATTATTACTTTAGTAAGCCTTTATATTTTATATTTAATATTTAATGTAAAATATGCTATAGGACTAAAAAAAGATAAAAATCAGTTTTTAATTCAATGTAAGGGAAGTTTCATTAATAAATTATTCAATGCTTTTAAAAATAGTAATTTGAATAAAAATATTAAATTAAAAATAGCTTTTATTATGGCATTATCCGCACTATTAGCTACATTTATACTCTTAGTAATAGTACTAGGAATTCATAATATAATAATTGCATCTATTGTAGCTATTATTTATATAGTTTTGCTTATTAGATACTTATTTAAAAAGGCTGATTATTTAAATGAAATATTAAAAGCTACAGAAGAAATGTCCTGTGGGAACTTAGATTATGTTATAAAGGAAAAAGGAAAAAGTACTCTAAGCAAAATAGCCCATAATATTAACAACATAAACAAAGGCTATAAAAAATCTCTAGAGAAGCAGGTTAAAAGTGAAAGATTAAAAACTGAACTTATAACCAATGTATCCCACGATTTAAAAACTCCCCTTACTTCTATCATAAATTATATAAGCTTACTAAAAAAAGAAGATTTAACTAGGGATGAAGTTAATGCATATATTTCTGTTTTAGACAGGAAGTCTGAAAGACTTAAAGCACTTATAGAGGATTTATTTGAGGCATCAAAGATGTCCAGTGGCTCAGTAGATCTAAACATTGAAAGAATAGATGTAACAGCTTTATTAAAACAAGCTCTAGGAGAATTTGAGGAAAAATTAAAAAAATCCTCTCTAAACCTTAAATTTACATGTCATAACAACAAAATTTATATAAACTTAGATGGTAAAAAAACTTGGAGGGTATTTGAAAATCTAATAAACAATATTATTAAATATTCCGAGCCTAATACTAGGGTATATATTGATTTAATAGAAGCAGACACAAAAATAATAATTACTATGAAAAATATATCTCACTATGAAATGGACTTTAATTCTGATGAAATTTTTGAAAGATTTAAAAGAGGAGATAAGGCCAGAAACACAGAGGGATCCGGGCTGGGTCTTGCCATTGCAAAAAGTATTGTAGAACTCCAAGGTGGGAACTTAAACATTATCATTGATGGAGATCTTTTTAAGGTTATTGTAGAGTTTAACAAATAGTATATTTAACTTTGATTTCACTAATATAAAAAATAAGATTCTTTATATATTATTTTAATATTTTATAACTATTCTCAAAAATATATAATTTATAACTTTTAAATAGTTAATTATTATAAAACTTAAAATATTCATACTAATTTCCATAAAACTCCAAAGCAAAAACATACCTATTGAAAATAGGTATGTTTTTGAAAAGATATGCTTTTTTATAACTAAATACATAATAATGGTATATTATTATGTATTTAGTTATGATTTACCTTAAATAATTATTTTAAAATATTAATTATACTTAAATCAATTTACTTTAACATGGATTAGTATAGTTAGCAATTATTTTTACCTTTACATCTTGAGATTCGCATAGATCCCTTGTTGGAATAATAAAGCTAAATCTTCTATTAACATTTGTACATGGTGAACCCATTTTATCATCTGAACAGCCACAGTCACATCCTCCCTTACCTTTTACAGTAAAGGTTTCAGATTTAAAAGCTAGCACTCTACCAGATCTAGATATGATTATGCATCCTACAGTTAATTCCTTCCCAATACAAACATTTCTTAAAGCTACATTTACTTGCAATAATCTTGATGTATGTGCCACATCTATAGGATCTAGCTTTACTCTTTTACAAATTTCACAAGGTCTAAAATGAATGAAATTATTTCCTTCATCTGCATTACAGAACTCTGATATAGTAAAGGAATTTATATTTAAAAGTTCTCTGTTTTCCATCTTTTCTTCTGGAGATTTACTCATAACATTTTCCCCCTTTAATTAATTTAGACTGTATAAATTAAACGTCCTATACTACACTATATTAATAGGCATAAAAAAATGTTACCTTTCTTTTTTAGTTATTAAAAATTATCTTCTTCCGAATTCATATCATACTCCACATCTATATTTATAGAGTTTTCCTTTAGCTTTTCCATATCAATTTTATTGAAATCATTTTCTTCCAAATTTATTTCTTGTAAATTTATATTATATATGTCTTTTGCAAAATCTCTTTCTTCTATATTTTTATTTTCTACCCTTTCTGTATTCTCATATTGTCCTTTCTCCTTGAAATCTGTGTCTTTTATATCCCCATATTGTACTTCTTCCTTAAAATCTACATCCTTTATATTTTCGTATTGTACCTCTTCTTTTAAATCTGCACATTTTATGTCCCCATATTGTACTTCTTCCTTAAAATCTACATCCTTTACATTTTCGCATTGTACCTCTTCTTTTAAATCAGCATCTTCTATGTCCCCATATTGTATTTCTTCTTTAAAATCTTCATCCTCTATATTTTCATATTTTACTTCTTCTTTAAGATCTATATCTTCTATATTCTCATATTGTACTTCTTTTTTAAAATCTTCATCTTCTATATTTTCATATTGTACCTCTTCTTTTAAATCTCCATCCCCTATATTCTCATATTGTACTTCTTCTTTTAAATCTGTATATTCTATATTTTCATATTGTACTTCTTCTTTGAAGCTTGCATCCTCTATATCCCTATATTGTACCTCTTCTTCAAAATCTCCATCTTCTATATCGTTATATTGTGCTTCTTCTTTTAAATCTGCATCTTCTATATTTTCATTTTGTACTTTTTCTTTTAAATCTGCATCTTCTATATTTTCATTTTGTGCTTCTTCTTTAAAATCTATTTCTTGTTCAAAGTTTTCTTCTTTATTTATGACTTTTTTGTTTTTACATTTTTCTTCTGAAATTGTACCCATAGCAATTAATAAGGATACTGAAAATTTATTTTCATTTAAAGAGTCAATAAAAGCTTCTTCAATAAATAAAGTTGGCTTTAAATTGTGCATATAATCACTTTCTACTGGCAAAAATCCTGAAATAATTTTGTTAATTTCAGTAGAATAAGTATCCTGATCATATAGGTTTTCTAAAAACAATATCCTTATTTTTATAGAACCTTCCATAAAAATTTTACATTGTCCCTGGGTAAATATATATTTCCATTCATTTATTTTAGGTTTTAAAAATACCTTTAATATTTGTCCTATCTTTGGTTTATCCTTTGCAAGGCTTATAGTATAAGACTTGCAAAATTCCTTATATGGATATTGTATATTATATTTACTTATTTCCTCTTCAGAAGTAATACCTAATATTTCTATAGGAGTATTTTCCATGATAACTCTCCTTCCTTATATAATTTATCCCTTCTTAATAGTTTATGTTTTTTTATTTATAATGTGTAAACTTTAAGAAATAGAAAAATAAAAACAACCTTTCATTTTAAATCTTAAGCAAATAATTTAATATTTGCAGTCTATGTTATACTAATAGTAAATATATATAGAGAGAAAGGATGATACTAAACTATGAAATTTGATTTTTTTAAAATAGAAACCTTTATACCAGAAGAATATATAAAAGAATTAAGAAAAGCATTAAACCATATAGGAGCTCTTACAGTAGGAGGAAATTATGATAACTGTATGGCAGTTTCTAAAGTTAACGGTTCCTGGAGAGCTCTAGATGGGGCAGACCCCTTTAATGGACAAATAGGTAAAATATGTGAAGCTGAAGAATATAAAGTAGAGTTTTGCTGTACTAAAGAAGTATTGAAAAATACAATAACTACTATAAAAAAAGTACATCCTTATGAAATACCAGTAATAAATATAATTCCAATATTAAATTCATTTGAATAGAAAAAGGACAACCTAAATAGGTATCCTTTTTCTTTCATTAATTGTATAATTATCACTATCCGCATAATTATATGTTAAATCTATTTTAATAATTATATTATTCTTATCACAGCTAAAACTATTAAAATTATTCCTGATAACCAGGATAAACTAAGTTTTGATTTTTCAACAAATTTTCTTCCTACAAATGCTCCAGCATATACAAATACAAAATCACTTATTAAAGATAAGACTATTATTTGCACATAATTTACATTACCTAAACTACTTCCCAAACCTATAGCTAAAGAATCTAAAGAAAGGGCTGCAGCAAGATACAAAGCTTCTTTAGGATTAAGATTCTTTGAATGATCTATATCTGCTTTAGTTTCGTCAATACATATATCTATTATAAAATTTAAATCTGAAAACTTTATCTCTAACTTTTTATTAGAATTTCTATTCTTTTTTACATAATTTTTTACAATGCTATCAAACAGATAGTATATTCCAAATAAACACAATATAATAAAACTTATTATTGAAGTAATTTTAATAGGCACAAATTTTTTTATTACAGAGCCTAAAAAAAGTGATACCCCAAGAACACTTGAACAAACTATATTTATTATTGTTGCAGAAACAAAAGGAATTTTTATTTTATTTGTTCCATAAGCAATACTGGCCACAAAAGCATCTAAAGATACAGCTAATACTAATAGTAATGATTCTATCACTTAATCACCTCGCTTACATAAATATATAAACTGATAGCTAAGTATTTAATTTTTATATAATTTAACTATTAATATGGTATTCTGCTATTTATAAATAGTTACAATATTAAAGTTATAACTTTTCCAAAAGAGATTTATTTAATGATACATATAAATATATTTATTAAATAACAATAAAAAGTTTAAATCCACAAAAAAAACCGCACTCCAGTTAAATACCAAAGTACAGCTTAAAAATAAACATCCTATTTTTAAAAATTTATAATATATCTAATCTTCTATGCAAAAGCAATAGAAAATTACTATGGACAGTTCATAAACTTTACGAACTGTCCAACACTTTTTTAAATTTCTATTTTTGCTTCAACCCCAAAATGATCTGAAATTATTTCTTTATTTATTCCGTTAAATATAACCCTGCAGTATTCTATGTTTAAACTTCTATTAGATAATATAAGGTCTAGTCTCATATTTTTTCTATTACTTTCCCAACCATCAATATTTCCAATAACAGTTACCCCATTATCTTTTGATTCTGCTAAATCATATATGTCTTTGAGATTTTTATCTATAACATAATCATATCCTTCATTTCTTAAAAAGGCATCATTATTAAAATCTCCCATTAGTATACAGGTTCCCTCTTCTTTTAAATCTTGAACCAATTTATTTACTTGGAATTTAAAATCTTCCTCTTCATCATCCCACCAGCCTAAATGGCAGGAATAAAGGGAAATTAGATGATTATTATAATATATTTTACATTTTATTATTTTTCTAGTTTTCCAAAAATTCCTGTCTTTACTTTTGGAAATATAAAAAGAATCTTTTTCTTTTATAGGATGCTTAGTTAATATAGCAAGGCCTTCTTCATATTTATCATAACCTATATGAGCAAAATCCCACAGAATTTTAAATCTATTCTCTCCTAATTTTTCAAGTTCTTTAATTAATATAAGAGCAAAGTTATCCTCTTTTATATTATCAAATAATATTTTACTATTAATACTTTGACTAACCTCTTGAAGAGCAATCACATCATAATTATTTTCATATATTACCTTTGCCAAATATCTTATTTTTTCTATTTGTTTTTCTTCTTGCCAAGAGTGACAATTTAAAGTAAGAACTTTCATAAATTAATCTCCTAAAATATCTTGAATATCTGACTTTAATACATCTGCCTTTGGTCCATATATAGCCTGAACCCCTTTATCCTTTACTATAAGACCTAATGCTCCAAGTCTTTTCCATTCTTTTTCCTCTGCAACTAATCCTTTATCCTTTACTGTTACACGAAGACGAGTCATACATGCATCTACATCTACTATATTTTCCTTTTCTCCTAGTAAACCTATTATTTTCACTGGCAATGAATCCCTATCTATATCTTTTTCTGATATTTTTTCTTCTTTTTTATCTTCTTCTCCTTCCATTTCAATATAGTTCCCTGCTCTACCTGGAGTCGGTATATTTAATTTTTTTATTAAAAAATTAAATATTAAATAAGTTAATACAAAATATATCACTGATACAATTGCAAAATTTAACATATCTTTTGTAATTCCAGCCTTTATCATCATAGGAGTACGAGCTATAAATTCAACAAATCCAAAACAGTGAACTCTTAGATTTATTAAATCTGCTAAAGCAAAAGCTGTTCCTGTAATAACTGCATAAACTCCATATAAAATTGGTGATATAAACATAAACATAAATTCTATAGGTTCTGTAACGCCTGTTAAAAATACTGCTAATGCTGCTGATAAAAAAACAGTCTTATATTTATCTCTTTTATCCTTATCTACATTTTTATACATTGCAAAGGCTACACCTAATAATGAAGCTGAAGATGTTATTACCTGGCCTACTTTAAAACGTGCAGGTATAATAGTTGTTAACAAATTATTATATTCTGTCATATTGCCGGCTGCTTTCAAATTAATTAAATCATTTGCCCAAGCAAGCCATAATGGATCTTGACCTGCAACTATAGTGCCTGCAGTTGGTCCTGTTAAAATTTTATAAGTTCCTCCAAGAGAAGTATAATTTAGTGGTACTGTTAACATATGATGAAGCCCAAAAGGTAGTAATATACGTTCCAATGATCCAAAAATGAAAGGTGCTACTATTGGTGCAGTATCCTTAGATGTTGCTATCCATTTTCCAAAAGCGTTTAACGCACCTTGAATAGAAGGCCAAATCATAGATAAAATTATTGCTGTTACTACAGATCCTAGTATAACTACAAAAGGTACAAATCGTTTTCCATTAAAGAAAGCTAAAGATTTTGGTAATTTATTAAAATTATAATACTTATTATATAAGTAAGCTCCCAAAAATCCTGAAATTATACCTATAAATACACCCATATTTAATGCTGGTGCTCCAAGTATAGTTGTAAAATAATCTTTAACTACTAATTGTCTTCCAAACATTGAAGTTACTTTTGCTGCTTCATCAGAAAACATATCAGGTTTAACTCCGAAAATAGCTCCTGTTATTCTATTTGTAAGAATAAAAGTAAGTAATCCTGCAAAAGCTCCTCCAGCACGCTCTTTTGCCCAAGATCCA
The DNA here is from genome assembly GCF_001889325.1 of Clostridium sporogenes. Taxonomy (NCBI): domain Bacteria; kingdom Bacillati; phylum Bacillota; class Clostridia; order Eubacteriales; family Clostridiaceae; genus Clostridium; species Clostridium sporogenes. The sequence goes on from NZ_CP013243.1 coordinate 444,227, forward strand.
CCAATTGCTACTGCAAATAGAATATGAAGATTTCCTATTATTGCCCATCCTATATCTTCTATTACTCTTGCTATAGACTGTAATAATCCCATAGAAGCCTGCATTCCTATAAGTTTACCAATACAAATCATAAGTCCTGCTGCAGGCATAACTGCCACAACAACTAGCAATGTTTTTCCAAATTTTTGCCAAAAATCAAAAGATATTAGCTTATTCCTTTTCATTTTTATCCCCCCAATATTTATAATTCTCTATCAATTTAAATTTTAAAATATTTTATAAAGTCTAGCTTCAAAAGGTTTTAATACTATTTCTGTTATATCCTCATGTTTTTCTACTGGATAATTTGAAATTATCAATCCTTTATAATTTAATTTTTCTTTATTATAGATATATTTAGCTTTCTTATTGGTTAAGTTAGCAATTACTATAAATTTTTCATGCTTTAAAATTCTTGTGTAAGTATATATTTGTTCATGATGTTCTAAAATCAAATTATATTTTCCATATATAAGTGCTTCATTTTTCTTTTTTATTTTTATAATTTTTTTATAAAAATTTAAAATGGAATCTAGGTTATTTTCTTGTTCCCTAACGTTTATATTTACATAGTTCGGATTAACTTTCATCCATGGTTTTTCTTTTGAAAATCCAGCATTCTCTGTAGGATCCCATTGCATTGGTGTTCTTGAATTGTCTCTTGAAGTTTCCCAGACATACTTAAGAGCCTCTTCTTTTGGTATACCTTTTTTTATTTTTTCTTTATAAATATTTATAGTTTTTATATCATTATAATCCTGTATATCTTCAAACTTAACATTAGTCATTCCTATTTCTTGACCTTGATATATAAAGGGAGTACCCTTTTGCATAAAATACATAAGAGCCAAAGCTTTTGAACTTTCTTCCCAAAAGTTTTTATCATCGCCTAAAGTTGAAACTACTCTTTGAATATCATGATTTTCTATAAATAAAGCATTCCATCCAACCCCTTCTAAGCCTTCTTGCCACTTACTTAATACTTCTTTTAATTTTTTTACTGTAGACTGTTCTTCTCGATCAACATCCCAAAGATCTAAATGTTCAAATTGAAATATCATATTAAATTTTCCATCTTTTTCTCCTACCCACTGAGGAGCTTCATTTATATTTACTCCATTAGCTTCTCCAACGGTTATTATGTCATATTTATCAAAGGTATTTTCCTTTAACTCTTTGAGATATTTTTGAATTCCTTCTACATTCATATGTTTATCAAAGGAAGGGACATATTCTATTTTTTTTGGATTAGGCATATCTTTTAATCCATCTTCTTTTTTTATATGACTTATAGCATCTACCCTAAATCCATCAATTCTTTTGTCTAGCCACCAGTTAATCATCTTATATAACTCTTTTCTAACATCTTCATTTTTCCAATTTAGATCTGGCTGCTTTTTGCTAAATAAGTGAAGAAAATATTGATCTGTATTTTTGTCATATTTCCATGCAGAACCTTTAAATATACTTTCCCAATTGTTAGGCTCCTTTCCATCTTTACCATCACGCCATATATAAAAATCACGTTTTGGATTATCTTTAGAAGATCTTGACTCAATAAACCATTTATGTTCATCGCTAGTATGATTTATAACTAAATCTATTATAAGTTTCATACCCTTTTCATGAACCTTTTGTAACAATTTATCAAAATCCTTCATAGTTCCAAACTCATCCATTATAGCTTTATAATCACTTATATCGTAACCGTTGTCATCATTTGGTGACTTATACATAGGACAAATCCAAATTATATCTATACCTAAATCCTTTAAATAATCTAATTTAGAAATTATCCCTTCTATGTCTCCTATACCATCATTATTAGAATCCTTAAAACTTCTTGGATATATTTGATATGCTACAGCTTCTTTCCACCATTTCTTATTCATTAATAATCCTCCATTTGCAATATTGCGCAATCGTTTGCGCAAAATAGTAAAAAATAATGCTTTAATAACATTGCTATAAGTAATTTTACTATAAGTATTAGTCTTTTAGAACTAATACTTATAGATTATAAATTTTTACTTTCAGTTATAGCTAAGGCTGCAGCTCCTAAAACCCCTGCTTTTCCTCCAAGCTTAGCTTTCTCTATTTTACAGTTGTCTGTAATGGCTTTCCAACATCTCTTTTTAACTTCTCTATTTATTGTATCAAAAACGATTTCCCCACCATTTATAACTCCTCCACCTATAACAACCATTTCTGGATCAAAGGTATTTATTATATTGGCTACAGTTATACCTAGATATGATAAACAAAATTCTAGTACTTCCTTTGAAACTTCATCTCCTTTTTTAGCTTCTTGAAAAACTTCTTTAGCAGTTAAATCATCATATTCTTTTAAAGATGTTTGCTTATTGTCTTTACAAGCCTCTTTTGCTTTTTTCATTATAGCAGTACCAGATCCTAAACTTTCTGCACAACCGCTATTACCGCAACCGCATTTAGGTCCATCTTTCATAACGGTTGTATGACCTATTTCTAAAGCATTTCCTGTATTTCCTCTATATATTCTACCATTTATTATAGCTCCTGCTCCAATGCCTGTACTTGCTGTTATATATATCATATTCTCTGTGCCTTTTCCTTCGCCAAACATAAATTCTGCTAAGGTAGCTACATTAGCATCGTTATCTAGATATGTTGGAATATTATATTTATTCTTTATAGGCTCAACTAAACTAAAATTTTTAAAGGGTAGATTTGAAGATGAAATTATAACCCCTTCTTTAGCATCTAAAGGTCCTGGAGATCCTATTCCTATAGCTTTTATTTCTTCCAAATTTACCTCTTCTATAACATTGTCAATAGTATCTATTATTTTATATAATACATCAACTTCTCCCTTACTTGCTTCTGTTTTAACTTTTTTTTCTTTTATTATATTTCCGTCTAAATCTACAAGTGCTGTATATATTTTTGTTCCTCCTAAATCAACACCTACTACATATTTTTTATTCATTTTATCACCTCAATAGTTAATAATATAAATTTAAAACTTTATATTAATCCTTATAAAATCTATTATCCAATAAGTTTTTATTTATTACTAGTACTAATTTTATTGATTTTTATTATATCAATGCAAGTAAAAGTTTACAATGCTAGAATTTTTCAAATTCATTAATTTTATTAACTTATTATGCTAAATTCTACAAAATCCTCATTATTTTCAATGCATTCTTGCGCAAACGTTTGTACAAATATGCATTATAGATTAAACTATTTATTCTTCATATTTATTTTAAAAATATTAATCTATTTAAAAGATTCTCTCTCTACAAAAGTTGTTTCTATAATATAGTGATCTCTAATATCTTCCACTTCTTCTATCTTGTCTATTAACAACTTTGTAGCATAATATCCAAGCTCCACTCCATTTATATCCACAGAAGCTAACTCAGGTTTTTGAAATTTATCTAAGGGTATATTATTAAAACCAACTATAGAAAGGTCATTTAAATCTTTTTCTTTTAATGCCTTCATAGCACCTATTGCTAGCAAATCATCCATTGCCACTACTGCTGTTGGCTTTATTTTTTCTAATATTTTCTTCATTTGCATATACCCTTCTTCTTCTTTAAAATCTTCTCCATAACTAACTAAATTTTTACTAAAATTAATTCCATTCATTTCTAGTGCTACTTTATATCCTTTTTCTCTATCCTTACATACGTTTAATTCCTTCTTAGCTCCTATCAATGCTATGTTTGTATGGCCTTTATCTATTAATTTATTAACTATATTATACATAGCCTTAAAATTATCATTATCAACCCAAAGAACTCCTTCGGTATATTTTAATCGTCCCATAATAACAAAAGGAAAATTTATGTCTTTTAAGTATTTTATATTTTCATCATTTTCTTTTGGTCTTAAAAGAAGCATACCTTCTATTAGTCCACTACTTGTTAAATCCTTTATATGTCTTTTCTCACTTTCTTTATTATTACTAAAAGCATAAGTTATATAATATTCTCTTTTTTCAGCATAGGAACTTATGCCTTTCATAGCTTGTATAAAGAAAGGATTAGATAGCAAATTTTCTGCTTCCTCTGGGAGTACAACCCCTAATATTCTAGTTTTCTTATTAACTAATCCTCTAGCTATTGCATTAGGTTTATATTTAAGCTTTTCTATAACTTTATATACCTTTTCCTTTGTTTCATCACTTATTCTAGGACTATTTGATAATACTCTTGACACTGTAGATGGTGAGACCTTTGCTTCTTTAGCCACATCTTTTATGGTAACCTTCATTTTTATTAATCTCCTTTTAATATATCTTGTATATAATCACACAAAATCCTGTTCTTCTTATTTTCATCTATGAATAATGTTTTATTTAGTCTTTATTGAATTTATTATATATAAATATATTTAACTAAAACTAATCATTTATAGCTTATCAACTAATTATAAATTTCTCAAGGAGTAAATAATTTATTTATTTTAAAATTAATTTAAATAATAAAGGAGCTGTCTCAAAATAGCTTTAATTTTAGGTTCGTAAATATAAATAATTCATTCATAAAGCAATTCATTTTGCTAAGTAGTTCTAAATTTGATTCCATTAAAAATTTTTTACCCAGTAGAGGCGCCATCCATGGCTTCACTACTGGCTCCTCACGTCCTGTGAGGAATTATAAAAATTTTTAATTCCGTCAAATTAAGAACTATTAAAGCTTATTCATATGTTTATTACATGTATTTTTTATATTTACTATATTAAAATTAAAGCTCATCTTATTTTGAGACAGCCCCTTTTATTATTTGAAATTGTATATAATTATCTATATCTTTAACTTTATATTGCCCAATTTTTAGCTCTTTCCATTTCATTATACATATTGTAATATCTCTTTTTATTATTTATAAGTTCCCTATGACTCCCCTTTTCTTCTATATGCCCTTCATTTAAAACTATAATTTGGTCTGCATCTTTTATAGTATTTAATCTATGAGCTATAACTATAACAGTTTTATTTAAAGTAAGTTTCTTTATGGCCTTTCTAATTTCTAACTCATTATCAGCATCAAGGGAAGCTGTAGCTTCATCAAGCAATACTATAGGTGCATCTTTGAGTATTGCTCTAGCTATAGATATTCTTTGCTTTTCTCCTCCTGATAAGGTTGAGCCGCCTTCTCCTACTATAGTATCATATTTATCTTCTAATTTTTCTATAAATTCATGACAATTTGCAATTTTAGCTGCCTTTATAACATCCTCTTTAGTAGCCTTTTCATTTCCTAATTTTATATTATTATATATGGTATCATTTAAAAGATATACATCTTGAAATACCATGCTTATGTGTTTTAATAATGAATCTGGCTTTATATATTTTATATCTTGCCTACCAATTTTTATTGCTCCATTATTTATATCCCAAAATCTAGCTATAAGACTTGTAACTGTAGTTTTGCCTGAACCAGAAGGCCCAACTAAGGCTGTCATAGTTCCTTCCTTTGCTTTAAAACTTAAATTATCTATAGTATTTTCTCCTTCTTCATATTCAAAACTTACATTTTCAAACTCAATATCATAATTTTTAAAGTCTACTTCTTCATAATTGTAACTCATTTCTGGCTGATTATAAGTATCTATTAATTTTTGTGATGCAAGTTTTAAATACCTAAATTGTCCATATTGAGCACCAAAAGCTCTTAGTATATTTGTAAGGGCTATGTTTATTATAATAAAGGTTAAAAAAGCTTTCTTGTTAATATTCCCCGCTCCAAATTTAGCTGTAGCTATAAGTAATAATATAGGGAAGCTTATATCAACTATTATCTGAAATATAAGTACAAAGGGTACAATAGATATTTCTGTTCTTATACTTTCCCTCTTTAAATCTCTAAAGGATTTTTCTAATCTCTCAAATTTCTTACCTGCTAAATTATGAGCTTTAAACACCTGTATGCCACTAAGATATTCAACCATTCTTGATATAACTTCATTCATAACTACCTTCTTTTGTTTCCCTATTCTAGCAACTTTTTTTCCTCCTGTTAAAATAATAGGCATAGCCACAAATACAAAGGCAAGTTGAATGATAGCTAAATTCACATCAATAAAAAATGTTATTATAAGTAAATAAATACTAAGAACTATAGTTTTTATCAAATCACTAGTATTATGAGTTATAATTTTTTCAAAATCTTGCAAATCATTGGTCATTATATTAGACAAATTTCCTATGCTATTTTTATTAAAAAATCCTAAATTTATATTTTTAATATGATCTCCTAAGGATATACGCATACTTTCAATGCCTCTTGCACCTTTAGCCTGTATTCCTGTATATCCTATTCCATTAACTATAGTTCTAAATATAAAAGCTATTATCATGGCTATAGTATAATTTTTAATTTTAGGAAAAGTTAACTGAGAATTAATTAAATCTAATAACACAAAATATAGCATTGAATAAAAAAACATATTAAATAAACTATCTATAGTTAATAAAATTATAGGTCTTTTAAGCTTTTTACTATGCTCACCTAATAATACCTTTATATCCCCTATCATACTACATCCCTCCTGCTACTTCTGCTGTTTCTGTAATTTCATAATCATACATATCCCAAAGATGCCTATATAATCCTTTTTTGTTCATAAGATAATTGTGAGTTCCTTGTTCTATAATTTTTCCTTCTTCTAAAACTACAATTTTATCTGCATTTTTTATTGTATATAGTCTATGAGCTATGATTATAGCAGTTTTTCCTTTCAGAAGATTCCTAAGAGCTTCCTGTATCTTGCTTTCATTTTCTATATCTGAATAAGAAGTAACTTCATCTAAAATTACAATAGGGCTGTCCTTTAATATAGCTCTTGCAATAGAAATTCTTTGTTTTTCTCCTCCACTAAGCTTAATTCCATTTTCTCCAAGGGATGTTTCATACCCATCAGGTAAACTCATTATGAAATCATGAATTTGTGCTCTTTTACTAGCTTCAATAACCTGATCTATGGTTCTATCAGAACCCATTTTAATATTTTCTAATATGCTATCTTGAAGCATGAATACATCTTGAAATACAAAGGATACCCTATTCATAAGTTCTTCCATTTTTATATCTTTTATATCCATATCATCAATAGTAATATTACCTTCCTTAACATCCCAAAACCTTCCTATCAATTGACCTAATGTAGTTTTCCCTGAACCTGATGGTCCTACAAGAGCAACTGTACTTTTAGATTCTATAGTTAAAGATAGATCTTTTATAACTTCCTCTTTATCATATTTAAATGTAACATTATTAAACTCTATTTTCCCATTAATATCTTTCTTTAAGCTTTTACTTCCTTCTACTTGAGGCTCTTTTTCAAGAATATTTCTTACTTTTCCTGCTCCTTCTAATAACATTGAAAAAGTTGATCCAAATTCTAATAATTGTTTAAAAGAAGTAAGGAAATTTGCACTTAAAATTAAAAATAATATATAAGTAGGTGCATTTATACTTCCCTTTAAAAACATAACTCCTCCAATAGGAATCATAAATAAAAGTCCTGAATCTATAAGTACTAAGAATACTGCATAAAGCGGGGCAGTTTTCATAGTTAAGTCAATCCAATAATCTGCATATTCTTCTGTTATATCTTTATAATTTTTAAATGATTTTGCTGTTAAATTAAAAGCTTTCATCACATTCATTCCATTTATATATTGAATAATAGTAGAATTGAGTCTTTGAACTAAATCATGATAATGAGCCATCATTTTTTCCATACCTTTAAACATACCTATTTGACTTACAAATCCTAAAACAATAGGAATAAATAAAGCTAAAGCCAACTTCCAGTTCAAATATAAAAGATAAGCTATAATTATAATAGGTGTTACCACAGCTGCAGACAAATCTGGAATTTGATGAGCTATAAAGTTTTCTAGTTTTTCAATATCTTCATTTATTGTTTTTTTCACATTACCTATAGTGTTACCTGTAAAAAATCCCATATTAAGTTTAGACATATGGTTTATTGTCTTCATTCTAAGCTCATAAAGTATGCTATAGGCCGCTATATGAGAAAATACCCCTGATAATAAAAATATAACCATTCTTAAAACTACAATAATACCTACAGTTATAGCCATGGATTTAATTTTCCCATAGTTTACAGTGTCATTAAAAAGCTCCAAAACTATATTATACATAAGAATATACGGTACTATAGCCATAAGTGAACTTATTATACTAAACAAAGCTGATATATATAATTTAATTTTTTCTTTGCCTGATACCTCTAAAAGAAAACTTAAATTTGATTTTTCTTTCATAATTTCTCTCCTTTCTCTTCTCAATATTTAGTACAATTATGAAATAACTTCATCTTTATTATAATTGAAAATCATTTTCAACTTCTACTCCAAAAAAAACAAAAAATGCTCCAAAAATAAAAACCTAAATACAGGATTTTTATTAAATTTAGAGCATTTGTAACAACTACAAATTAAGCTTATTTTTACATTGATCTATTTAAATTTCTATATTTTAATGGATTAATATTATTATAACTTTTAAAAACATTTGAAAACTTGCTTGGATTTTCATAACCTATCTCATTTGCAATTTCCAAAATAGACATGTCCGTATTTGTTAGTAAATCTTTTGCCTTTTCAATTCTTGATTTTTTTATATATTCATAAACTGTATTTCCAGTACTATTTTTAAAAGCTTTTTGTAATTTATATAAACTTATATTTAAATCACTAGCTAGTTCTTTAAGTGATGGGGGATCTTGTAAATTTTTATTTATTATATCCTTAGCCTTAATTATACACTCTCTCTTCTCATCTTCTGAATTTTCCATTAATTTCATATTAGAATTATTTTCAAAAAAAATAGCCAAAAATTCTATTGTCTTTAGCTTAAGCTTCATATAACCCATCATACTATCAATTGAAATGGCATCTATTTCCTCTGCTATTTTTTTTATATCATAACTGGCTTTTTCAAGTACTAATATATCTTTTTTAAATATATTATTCATTTGAGTTTCCCAGTCCATTATAACTTTGTCTTCCCATATTGGATTTACAGCATTTTTAAAAGTATTAAAATGTAAGTTAATAGATACAGTTTTGCAATTATTATATTTAAATTTAAAATATTCTACATCATTTAGTGTTTTATATATAAAAATATCTCCTTGTTTAAGTATATATTCTTTATTGTTAGGCAAAGATATTATTTTTGAATAGCCACTATAGCAATATCCTAATTCAAAAACATTATCATTACATCTTCTATTATCAAAATCCATAATTGTTTTATCAACAATAACCTTTGAAATTTCTAATCCCTTTTCTATTTTCATTCTTGAAAAATTTCCTGTACCAAACTGTTTTCCAATAACATATTTTTTGCCTAATAATTCTTCTGAAATTTTACAATTAAACTCTTTTTCGATGTATTCATAATAAGTATCTACAATATCTTTTTCACTACTCAAAATTATCCCCCTTAACATAAATAATTATATATGCGATTTAAATGATTTTCATTTTCATTGTACTTAAATTATATGGGATTTTATCCTAAAAAGCAATATAAATCCTAACACCGCACTATTGTAATAAGTACAAAATCTAAATTAATATACTAATTTTAATAACTTTATTTAAATATTTAGAGCCTAGAAATTTGAAAAATAAATTAGCAAATTCCTAGGCTTTTAGGGATAGTTTTTATTAATTGTTTTACTAATAAAAATATATTTATTTTTATATTATCTATTATAGTTTCTCATCATTTCATTAAGAGTATTTAAGTGCGTATAATAATCATTTACTATACTATTTATTTCATCCATTAAACTAGAATCTAAATCTTTATTTTCTTCCTTAAATTTTTCTCCTTGTTTTACTCCCATTTCCATTGCTCTTATAGCTTGGTCGCAAACTTCTAGATCATTATTTACAGGTATTAACTTTATTTTTTCAAAAATTTCTGCTATACTTCCTAAAAATCCTAAGGTATCAGGAGCATCTCCTCCCATTTGTTCTATTCTATTGGTAATAGCTTCTTCATGTCTTTTAAAGGATTCTATAATATTTTTTAACTCATTTTTCAAATCCACATTCTGAGCTTTTTCAAGATAGTCTTTAAAAGTACTTCCTCCCATGTGTACTCCTTTTAAAAATTTATCCATTTGTTTTGTATCCTCTTTTAATGCTATTTTCATAGTAAAATCACCTCAATTTATTTTTTTCCCATAGCAAATTTATTATACTTACATAAAAAACTCCCGGGATTTTACCGAGAGTTTAAATTATTGATATTACATATAAAAAACTTTTTGATTAATTTATAATTTTTAAACCATAAAGATATTTGTATTAAATGAAGAATCTATTTACAGTTTTTATTATTTATTTTTTCCTTTAATTTTTTTATTTCCTCATCCTTAGAAGCTATTATTTCCTCATATTTTCCTTCTCTTTCACACCAATTTTTGTTAAGCAAATTTATAAAGGAGGCCATTTCATCTGCACTTCCTGAAATACGATTAAATAAAAGAAGATTTAATGCCAAAACCTCAGGAATTTCTTTATGGCAATATCTTAATTGGTGATCAATTTCTCCATAACCTTCTTCAAATATGGTTCTTACTTGAATTTCTGCTATGACCCTTTGGTTGGTAGGAAAAAATTCTATAAGATAATGTACAGATCTATAACCAGATTTTCTAGATTGAATTTGAATATTCAGTTCTTCAAATCTTTTTGTATCGTCTCCATCCCTTACATTTGCAGTTATTTCTATAACTTTCCAAGTATTTAAAATAAACTGGTGTATATCTTCCCAATCCTGTTTGAATATATGTATAACTCTAATACCTATTAAATCATTTATTTCTTCCTTATAGTTTTCAACAGTAAACTGAAAATCTTCCCCATATCTTTCTTTTCTATTAGAGGTTTTTCGAATAATTTTTTCTATTAGCCTTTCAGGATTTTTAACTCTAGATTTAACAGAATGTATTTTATTGTGAGTCCTCAATATATTGGATATAAAATCACATTGGCTTTCATAAGTATCTTTGTATTTATTAAAATCTAAATATATGTCTCTTAGATTATTCCACTCTATTTTATTTTCAATAATGTCATCTTCTATAGAAGGATATTTTTTTAAAAATTCTTCCTTTATAAGTTTATTCTCCATATTTTCCTCCAACCTTACCTTATAATATATTTTTATTATTCATATACTTAAACACTTTTTCTTGGTTTATTTTTCTACCTATGGCCTTAACGTTCTTATGCTTTATATATGCAATACTAATATAAATTAATATTTCTATAAATTTTATTAAAGGATTTACTAAAAGTCTATATTATCTATTTCAATTATTAAGTAAATAAATCTAATATCTCTTCTTTTGATAATGTATTTATTAAATTACCACTCTTCAAATCACTATTCATAACATTATTTATAAGCTCCTTTTTATCCTCTTGTAGCATTATAATTTTTTCTTCAATGGTTCCCTTACATACTAACTTTATTACCTGTACTAAATTTTTCTGTCCTATTCTATGTGCTCTGTCAGTGGCTTGATCTTCTACTGCTGGATTCCACCAAGGATCAAAGTGTATAACTAAGTTTGCTGATGTTAAATTTAATCCTGTACCTCCTGCTTTCAATGATATTAAAAAAACCTTAACATTGGAATTTTTATTAAATTCATTAACTAGCTTAATTCTTTCACTAGCATTAGTTGATCCATCTAAATAGAAGTATTCTATGCCTTCTTTTTCTAATAGCTTTGAAATATTTTTTAATACTGAAGTAAATTGTGAAAACAATAAAATTTTCTTTCCTTCATCTACTCCTTCCTGAACTAATTCCATGGCTATTCTAAGTTTAGAACTTCCCCCTTTATATTCATCAATTATAAGAGAAGGGTCTAAGCATAGCTGTCTTAGTCTTGTAAGATACGAAAATATTGTGATTTTATCTTCTTTCTTGTTTTTTAATTTTTCCTTTATACTTTTCATATATGCCTTATATATTCGCTCTTGATTAGTAGTCATTTCCACTAAAAATTTCTTTTCTATCTTATGTGGCAAATCCTTTAATACATCCTTTTTTTCTCTCCTTAAAATAAATGGACGAATTAAAGTTTTTAGTTTATCAATATCTGCTTCCACTTCATCTATAAATTTCTCTTGAAACCTTTCTTCACTATATAAATATCCTGGCATAATAAAATCAAATATAGACCAAAGCTCCATTAGATTATTTTCAATTGGAGTTCCTGTTAATGCAAATCTCACTTTAGAATTAATTCTCTTAACACTATCAGTATTTTGAGCTAGTGGATTTTTAATATTCTGTCCCTCATCTATTATACAATAATCAAATATTATATCTTTATATAACTGAAAATCATTTTTTAATGTTCCATAAGTAGTTAGTAAAACATCATATTTCTCCCTATCATCTAAAACTTTCATTCTCTCTTCCTTGCTTCCATGGATAACTCCAATCTTTAAAGTTTTAGCAAATTTTTGGAATTCATCTTGCCAATTATATATTAAAGAAGTTGGTGCAACTATGAGGCTTTTAGCTCCCTTTTCTGATAACAGAAAGCTTATAGTCTGTATGGTTTTACCAAGACCCATTTCATCTGCTAAAATCCCACCAAATTTCATATTACTTAAAGTTTTCATCCATCTATATCCTGCTATTTGGTATTCTCTAAGAGTAGCATTAAGATTTTTAGGGACTTCATAATAGCCGTCATTTATCTTTGTAATTCTGTTTGAAATATTTTGGAGCAAATCTTTTTCTTTAATAAAAGACGATCCTCTGCTTTCAATATAATAGGCCCTATTTTTATGAATTTTAAAAGAATCTCCATTTACATCTCCATTAAAACTTAAATCTTCTAATAAACTAAAAAAACTTTTAACTTCATTATCCTGTAAATCAATAAAATTATTATCCTTTGTTTTATAAAAATTTTTATTATGCTTAAAAGCCTTAAATATATTTTCAAACTCTTTTTTAGAAACATTTCCAATATTATAAGACAAATTTAACCATTCCTCAGAAGTTTCAGTAATATTAAATTCTATAGAAGTTAAACCATATAAATTTAAACTTTTCAAACTGTCTGATAAAATTACTTCTCCTATATTTCTAAATCTTTTTAATCCCTTGCTTAAAAAATTATATAAATCATTTTCATCTCCAACAAATAAAAATCTATTTTTCCCTTTTATAAATCTAAATTTACCCAGTTCCTTAACTATTTTTTCTTCTTTTTCTAAATCTCTAATAATAACTTTATCACCTAAATCTTCTTTCCTAAAATTCTCACATTTTATATTATTAATATATAACTCTTCTGCTATGGATGGTGGTAAATTTATCTTTATAGAATTTGATAAATTTTTATTTTCTGCATCCTTAATAAGTTCAAAATATTCTTGTCCATAATATAATTTAACGTCGCAAGAAATATGGTCTGATTCCTTATAAAAATAGAATTTTGGTACTATAAGAGTTGATACAAATTTTTTTACTCCTTCATCAAAGGTTATTACCTGGGAAATTTTGTTTAATATTAATATTAATTCTTGAAAAATTTTAGCATCTTTACTAAATAATATCTTCCCTTGCTTTTTTAGATGTTTATAGAAAGGTTCATATAATTTCCTTTGAGTTCTAGAAGGAATATATAGATTGTTACCATAAAAGCATACTTCTCCCTTTAAAGTAAGTGGAATCGGAAACTGTTTCTTAGTGGTTAAAATAAAACTATTTTCCCTTTCTTTCAGAGTGAAAGAAAGAGGTAAATCTTTATGTATAATCTTAGTATTATAATCTATATACTCGTACTTAAATTTAATGGTCCTATGTTGAATAGTCTCTAGAAATCTTTCTAATGCACTTGTTAATATTATTAGCTTTCTACCACCAACTATTTTAAAGGGTAAATTTATCTGGTTTTTAAATATTTCTTTATTTATTGATATGTATTCCTCTATGAACTTAATAATTTTTTCATCTTCAGGCGAAAAATAATGAATTTTAGGATCATATACCAATCCATTATTAATAAAAACCTTAGTTCCTTGGATTCTTCCTTGAATAAAATCCTCCAAAGAATTTATTAAATACATATTATTTTTACCAATTTTAAACTGAGCCTCATAATAATCTAAATTATCATTATTTATGTGATTTAATTTTACACTAACATTCAGTTTTTCTCTTAAATTATTATGCTTTGTTATTTCATTTAATATAGTATTTCCTACTATAAATTTAGATTTATCTTCTTCTTTATTAGTTTTATCCTTAAGAGTTTTAGATGCCAAATCATAAAACTTATACATAGTGGCTATAATATGCGGACATAAAAATTCTTCCTTATACACGGAGTTATTAATAAAATCATCACAGCTACATTTAGTTTTTTCTAATATACTCTTTGACATATTTATCCTTATATGAGTATAATAATCATTGCTTTTATTTTCATTTTTAACTTTCCCATATATATTATAAGAATTATCTATTTTCTTGCTTTTTATATCAAATACTAACCCACTTTTATAAATCTTCTTTCCTTCTATTCTTACCGACTTTGAACACTTAACAATTACTATTTCTATTAATTTTCTTAAGTTCAATGATTATCACCTCCCACATTATTATATACCAAATTTCCTATGTATTTACTAATTTTCTAAAAATATTTACACCTTTTATTTCTAATCTATAGTTTGAATTTTAGTATCGCAAAGATAGAAAACACAGTTGATAAACTAACTCATATGTTTATTGCGTGCATTTTTTATCTTTGCTATGTTAAAAAAATTAAGCCTATTTTGTTTTTACATGTCCTAATCTAAGTAATACATATTACATATAATTTTCTAACTTCTATATAAGTTAGTACATTAATGTCTATTATACGTCAGATTTTGGGGTAAAATTAAGATATAGTACTCTTTCTTTTATAATCTTAGATATAACTCCTAAAATCATTCCAAATACTGCTGGTACTACCCAAGGCAATCCTTTTGAATAAAGAGGTAAGCTATTACACAAATCTGTGACAAGACTTAATTTTATTCCTACTTGACCTAATGCATCAACTACACTTACAACTCCTGTAAATAATATAGTTAATCCATAAACTATAGAACTTTCTTTAAATAAATTATCTAACATTGCAAGTACTATAAGCATTATTGATATTGGATAAATTGCATTTAGAATTGGTACTGATATTGAAAGTATTTTTGTTAATCCCATATTGGCAAGAATCATACTAGAGACACATAATATTCTAACCCAACTTTTATAGGATATTTTATGATTTAATGTTTGGAAATATTGACTACAAGAAGTTATAAGTCCAACACTAGTTGTTAAACAAGCTAGCGTAAATACTTTCTTTTGTCAAATAATAATATCATCCTCGATATCCATGTAATCGCCCCCTTTAAAATATAAAAAACCCGTCCCTTAAAAATAAGGGACGGGTCAAACCGCATTACCACCCTAATTCTATAAAAAAGTCTAACACAAATAAACCTTTTATAGCTCTTAGTTACGTATCCAACAATACGCTTATCTTTTAACGGTGAAAGACTCCGGCAAAACTTACTGAAATTAATTTCAGTTTTGCTTCTCAGAGATGATTTTCAGTAATACCTTGAACATTGGCTTGCAGCAAAATGCCAACTCTCTGCAGGACAAGATACAACTTACTTTTTCTCTTCATAGAATTTGTTTTAATTATTGTTTATATAATATACTCCATTTTATATTCTATCAATACCTATACTAAAATTTTATCTTGCTAAATTTTCCTTCATTAACTATTCCTATGCCTTTATTATAGTATTGTACTAATTTACCTTTATACTTTATTTCTTTCCCTGAAAGTACATCTCTTACTATACCTTCAGTTTTATTTTTTGTATATATTTTACTATTCTTTGATATATATATATCCCTTTTGTCTATAGGGTTATTTAATTTGACTTGTTTCCAAGAACTTTCATTTTCCTTTATACTTCCATAAAAAACCTTATCAACTTTTTCATCTATTACATTTCCCACATACACATTATCTTCTCCATCTACCCCTAAGACACATAAATTATCCGTTCCTGGTATGCTTAATGAATTTTCTCTTTCACTAATTCTCACATTTCCATAACGTAGATCCTCATATATAAAATTATCATCCCTATTTAATGCATCTATTTTTCCTATTTTAGAATATGATTTGTATTTTTCTATTTGTGACATTATATTAAGTCTATAAATATCACTTCTATTATTATTTGTTTCCACCTTTACATATTCCGCTCCATTAAGGGTTGATATTACATGATCTTTAACTTCATATTCTGAACTTTTAAGTGGAATTTTTACTTCCTCATAATGATTATCTGCTACAACAGCTCTCTGATCCTTATCTCTATCATAATAACATACCTTTAAATAATCAGAATCATTACTAAACTTTTCCCATATGTACATTCTATGTCTATCTTTTAGCCATGTATAATAACAAATCTTCCCTTCAGTTGGTATCTCGACTTTTTTCTTCTCACCATTAATTGTGTTTATTATATTTATATTATTATTTTCTTTATAAGAAACATACTTTCCATCATAAGAAAGCTTAATATCTTCAGCTTCTTCTGGAATTGCTATTTGTATATCTTTATCTACTATTTTTTCTTGTTTTTCTTCTACTTTTTCTATTTTACACTGTCCTTTAGTAGCTAAATAATATTTATCCACATAAAAAAGCCCCGCAAGTTCAAAAGTTAAAGGTATTATGCTCCATATAATTAATTTTTTTGCTAACTTCATTTTCACACTCTCCTTAAATTTTAAGGTTCCACATAAAAAGATGTGGCAACAGTTCTTTCACCAGTACTATTACAAGGATTATTTATTATTTCCCCTTTGTAGTACATAGTGGTGGACGCCCCGCCATCTAAGTTTCCTGCATTCCATACCCCTCTATCTAAAAGAATATCCTGTACATCCTTTAAACTTGCCCCTTCCTTAAACAATTTTCTTCCATCAATAACTAGGAACACTACTGTCCCATCCTGCTTTTGTCCTATAGCAGTTCTTGGCTGAAGTCCTTGCTCTCCCTCATCTTCTACCTGAGGTCTCCCATTAACTATTAAAGTTCTATTAAAGGATAGTGCTTCTTTTATATTCATTCTTTTTAATTCATTGTAAGTTCTCTTTCCCACAATTAACTCGCCTTCATTATTAAAGGCCATAACATCAACTTCCTCATTATCTTTAACATTTTTTGATATAATCTTTCCATCAGATATTACTATTCCCTCTGGATAAGCACCTGTTCCTACCCATTCTTTACCACTATCATTTTTATCAAAGAATCCTCCTCCATTTATGGCAGCCACAGTACCCTTTTCTTCTGCCATTTCACTTACTCTCTGTCCTTGGACGCCAGGCTTACTTGTACAAGCAACTTTAACTCTTTTAGGATCTTTGATTTCTAATATATACCCATCAAATCTATTTTGATGAACATTATATCTAGTTATACTCTTATCATCTATTCCCTTTATATCTATAACTCCAACCTTTTGTTTATCATATACTTTAGGATTACTTACAATTTTGCTTATTTCATCCTTTGATAGAAACATGGTAGCTATATATTGATGCTTAAAGGTAGACATTGCTGTGCCTACTAAAATCTTTTTTACATTCTCAAAGGGTCCATGAAATACTAAAAGCATTCCTGTTATGCTAATAAATAAAACCTGATATATTATAAAAAATGTAAACTTTTTCAAAGAAAACTTTTTCTTTTTTCTTTTTTTCTTTTCCAATAAAATTCTCTCCTTTATTTAAAATAAAAGATGTACATTAAATTATGACTATCCTCTTTATCTTCATAAAAGGATGCTATTAATTCTTTACTATTTTCGCTCCAATTTAAATTATTGCTTTTTATATATATATTTTTATATAATATTAAATTGTGCCCTATAGCATTTTTATCTATTTTTGCAGCATAAAGATTGGTATTACCTTCTTTATCCATCTTTACATAGGCTATATTTTTTATATCATTTGATAGCTTAAACATTATTACTTCATCATCAATAAACTTATTTATTTCTCTATTAGGTACATTG
Source organism: Clostridium sporogenes (assembly GCF_001889325.1). Lineage (NCBI taxonomy): Bacteria > Bacillati > Bacillota > Clostridia > Eubacteriales > Clostridiaceae > Clostridium > Clostridium sporogenes. The sequence continues at coordinate 462,454 of NZ_CP013243.1, forward strand.
TATATATAAAGGGCTTTCTCATTATTAAACTTACCTGTAAAAATTAAATTTTCCTTATCTAATGCATCTATTTTTTTTATATTTCCCTTAACAATAAAAGAAACTTTTTCAGGATTATCTAAGTTTACATGATAAATATAACTATAAAAATCCTCATCTGTTTTATAACATCGTAAAAATATATTTTTACAATCTTTTGTAATACATACATCACAAATATTTCCTAATCTTTTTATCTGCTTTTCATTTAATATACTTATTTTTTTATTATTGTTTATATCATAAAGAAATAAATTTTCCTTTATGCCTATATATCCGCTACTATCTGGCATCCATTTTAAAAAGGTTTTATAATCAATATTTATGCTTTTATTACCTTTTACATTATAAATATAACTCTTATCTTCCTTATATTCATAATTATTTCTTTCTAGTACATCTTTTCCTTCACTATAGAATAAATTTTTTTTATCTGGTGATGATATTGTGAATTTTTGACTTTTATTATGTACAGGATTTAATATTTTAGAATTATTTTCCTTAATATTCAAAACATTTATTTCAAAATAATTAACTTTATTATCTTTAGAATCAAGAAAACTATCACTGCTATTCCTAGTAGTATAAATTATGTTGTTCTCATCTATAAAATCACAATCTCCGCATATTCCTTCAAAAGGAATTTTCTTTACTTTATTTAAAGAAATAATTTCACTTTTATCCTTTTTCAGTGTGGTTTCTTCAAAATCTTTTTCATCTAAAGTAAAAACTTTAGTATAATCTGCTTTTTCATATTTTATAAAATAAGCACTTATGAGCACAATCATTATAATGAAAATTATACTTTTAACTTTACACCTATTCACAATTTCCTCCTAAATCTCCCTAATTTATATTTTAAATCACAATTGTATCCAATTTTATTAAAGTTGTATCTAAATTGTAAAAATTATAATAAAGGAAATTCTATTATAACTTTTGTCCATTTTTTTATTTGGCTTTGTACATAAATTTTTCCATCATGTTTTTCAACTATAGCCTTTACTATGGCAAGCCCTAATCCATTTCCACCTTTTTCTCTAGAAGATTTTTTATTTACTCTAAAAAAAGGCTGAAATATATTTTCTATATCCTTTGGAGCTATTCCCTCTCCTTTATCCTCCATTTCTATAATTACATTATTATCTTTTATATAGGCCCTTATTTTTATAGTTGAATTTACATATCCATACTTTATTGCATTATCAATAATATTTATAAAAACTTGTTTTAATTTATCTCTATCTCCTTTAATCTTTATTCCATATTCTATTTTACTTTTTATAACCATATTGTATCTCTTGGCTTTTATAATCATTTCTTCACAGGTAGAACTTAATATATTAGATAAATCTATAGTAGTAAATTCATAGGAAAAATCTTTATATGTATTTTTAGAAAGGTTTAAAAGTTCCACTACCATCCTATTTAATCTTTCACTTTCCTGTATTACATGACCTATGCCCTTTTTAAAAAATTCCTCATCTGTAAATCCATTTTCTTCTATTATTTGAGAATATCCTAAAATTGTAGTTATAGGCGTCTTAAGTTCATGAGTTACATTATCAAAAAATATCTTTCTACTCATTTCTAATTCTTTTAGTGTATCCCTATCCTTTTTTATAGTTACAATTTGCTCTTTTATAGTATCTACCATGCTTTTAAAACTTTTTGCCAATTCTCCAATTTCATCTTTAGAGCTTGGACGAATTTTCACTTCAAAATCTCCATCTTCTACCTTTCTAGAAGCCTCTTGAAGCTTTATTATAGGTCTAGTTATATGTTTTGCTAATATAGATGACAATAATACTATAAATAAAAACAAAGTAATAGCTATTATTTTTATAGTGTTTATAATATGATCACTGCCCTTATAAAGCCTTGTGTAATCTCTTGTATATCTTAATATGCCTATATTATTATTATCCAAAGTTATAGGGTAACTTAAACTTACCAAGGTTTTACTATTTCTTTTATTTATACTATAAGAAGTTTTTCCTTTTAAAGCTAACTTTAAATCCTCATGACTATCTTTATTACCTTTCTCAGCATAGGAGTCCCATAGTATTTCTCCACTTTGAGAATATAAAGTTACTTCATCTCCTATTTTATAGCTTAGTTCTTCTGTAATGTCTTTACCTTCAACCTTAAATACAGATTTATTAGGCTGAATATCATTAAGTATAAAATATTGTTTTAAATATATATCTATATCTTTTCTTACTTGTTTCATCTCTTTTTCTATTATATATTCATTATTATTGTTTATTATCTTTTCTGTAGAATATATAAGGGCTATAATTCCTATAAAAAACACAAAGGAAAAACTTATTAACATTTTATATCTTACAGAAATTTTCAATATTTTCACCTCTAATTATTTAATTTATATCCAACACCAAATATAGTTTCTATAATGGACCTACCTTTATATTCTTCTAATTTTTTTCTTATTCTCTGTATATGAATATCTACTGTTCTTGTATCCCCCAAATATTCAAAACCCCATACTTTGTCTAAAAGTTGTGCTCTAGAAAAAACTTTCCCCTTATTTTCAGCCAAAAATATTAATAAATCAAATTCCTTTGGAGTAAATTCCACTTCTTTTTTCTCCTTTATAACCACTCTTTCATCTTTATATATTTTTATATCCTTACCAATACTTATATAAGATATATCCTTATTTATAACACTTTTCTCTATAATATCTATTCTTCTAAATATGGATCTTATTCTTACAAGTACTTCTCTCATGTCAAAAGGTTTTGTTATATAATCATCTGCGCCTAACTCAAGCCCTAATACCTTATCTGTTATATCACATTTAGCTGTAATCATAATTATAGGTATATTAAAACTTTGAGTTATGTTTCTACATACATCAAATCCACTTATATCTGGAAGCATCAAATCTAATATTATAAGATTTGGCTTAAAACTTTCTGTAATTTCTATACCCTCACTTCCATTATCTACAGTTTTTACTATATATCCTTCCTTCTTTAATGAATAGCTCATTAAATCAGCTATAGCTAACTCATCTTCTATTATAAGGATTTTTTTTATCATAGCTAACCCTCTTTCCCTATCTATAACTTAAAATAAAGAGACCTTATGTTTTAGTCTCTTTATAATTTATCTCTATTTTAACAATCATTTATTGTCTTTTAAAAAGTTATCTATTAATTTCTCCGCCATTCTCTTTTCCATATTAGCTTTACTAATTAAAATAAATATTAATAAAATTAACTCTTTTAATTGTACATCTTCTCCCTCTAATTTTTCAGATTTCTCCTTTATTATGTCCCTTAACTTTTTAAACTCTTCATGAAAGCTTTTTAACTGAATTTCCTTTATATTTAAAAAAGTTCCATATAAGTCTTCCACTGAAGGAAATCTATTATCTTCTTTATGTATACTTTCCATAATTGGTGTAAGTATTGTTTCAATATCTAAAAGAGATAAGCTTTGTTTTAAATTATAAATTATTTCTAATAAAATTATCTGCTCTTTATTATATTTTTTGCCCTTTACAGCTGGAAAAAATTTTCCTTTAGCATAATTATTAACCATAGTTTTGGTCATAATTTTATCATTTTCATCTCTTTTTAATGATTTTAGCTTCATATCAAACAATGTTGTTACTTGATCCATATATAAATTTATATCTGGAATATCTGAAAGTTTAATATCATTAAATTCTGTAATATTTGAAAGAATGGTTCCCAAATTTTCTTCATTATATTCCATAAAATCACCTCATTACAATTATATAGTATTAACTACTACAAATCTATATATTCTACTCTAATATATAGTAACTAAAACCTATATCTATAGTTTATTTCACTATTTTTATATTTTAATTATTAATATAATCTTTAATTAAAAACTATATGCCTCATTAAGCAATCTTTGATTTTATATGAAATATCTTAGATAAAATACTAATTTACTACAAATTTTTTTCACAAAGTAGACAGTGAGTATTAGAACAAATATTGATTAAATAAAAATATTTTAGATTAACATCTTGAAAAATTTTATATTTAGTATTAAAATAACAATAAGATAACACATAGTTTTCAAAACTACATATTATTATATCAATACATTTTAGAGAGGATGGTTTTTATGTTTAAAAAGTTTAGAGATCCAGTAAGCGGTTTAACTCATTTGTTTGGAGCTATTATGTCTATAGTAGGGCTTATAGTATTAGTCAATTCCTCAATATTTCAAAATAGTCCTTTGCATATTACAGTTTTTGCAATTTTTGGGGCAAGTTTAATATTATTATATAGTGCTAGCTCTATATATCATTTGGTAACAACTTCAGAAAAATCCATTAGAATATTAAGGAGAATAGACCATTCAATGATTTACGTTTTGATTGCAGGTAGTTATACTCCTATTTGTTTATTGGCCTTAAAAGGAACCTTTGGATTAAGCATGTTAGCTATTATTTGGGCTTTAGCTATTATTGGGATACTAGTTAAAAATTTTTGGTTTTCTGCCCCAAGGTGGATATCTACTGGTTTTTATTTAATTATGGGCTGGCTTATAGTTATTGCAATATTTCCATTATCTAAAACTCTTTCCTCTGGTGGCCTATTTTGGTTAATAAGTGGTGGAATTGCCTATTCTATAGGTGCAGTAATTTATGGTACAAAACGACCTAAAATCGCTAGTAAATATCTTAATTTTCATGATATTTTTCATATATTTGTGCTTATGGGTAGCTTATGTCATTTTATACTTATGTCAAATTACATAATGTATATGTAAAAAAAGGATAACCAGCAAGGCTATCCTTTTCTCATTTATATCTTTCTCTTTATAATAAAAAATCACCCCCTTAAGTAAATTTTAACCATTTTAGTAATGGGATTTACTTAAAGAGGTGATTTTAATCATAGGTCACATATAACCTATTTAGCATAAAAACAGTTTTAACTTTTATATTTTACTTTATATAAAATATATTACACTATTTATCTAAATATTATAGTGATATTTTTCCTATTGCTAGTAAAACTATCATAGCTACTCCTACAAATACAACTACAGCTGTACCGATTTTCTCCATTGATGTATACTTTTGTTTCTTTTCCTTCTTGGCTTTATTGAAAACTATTGCTCCAGAGGCATACATTATAAATGCAAGAGCAAAGTATTTTATTCCACCTGCATATATACCATATATTGTATATACAGAAGCTAAAATTGCTATTATTTTATTTTTCCCACTTATCTTTTCTTCATTACACACCTTTATAGCATATAATGCTGATAAAGTATAAGGAATTAACATACAAGTAGTTGCTATAGCAAATACTAAACTATAAGCTGATTGTAATTTATCTGAAAGTAATGCGCATAAAAATACTTGTGTTATAATATTTGTAAATGTTAATGAATTTATTGGAACTCCTGCAGTGTTCTCTTTAGCAAACCATTTTGGCATAACTCCATCTTTAGCTGCTACATATGGTATTTCTGCTGCAAGCATTACCCAACTTATTAATGCTCCAAACAATGATATTATAAGACCTAATTTAACTATTATAGCTCCTGCTCCTCCAAAAACTGTTTTGGATAAAACCTCTGCTAGAGGAGTTCCTGATGCTACAAGTTCCTTAGCTGGAATAATCCCCATTGCAAGTAAGGATATTGAAACATAAATAAGTAATGTAATTAACAAACTAATTACTGTGGCTTTCCCAACTATAGCCTGTGATTCTGCTTTTTCTGAAAGAACTACAGATGCTTCTACACCTATAAAGCACCAAATTATAGTTCCCATAGCACCATTAACCTGTTTAAATGTAGATGTTGCTTCTCCAGAACTTGCAAGTACTGTGCTCCAGTTTGAAACCGTAAATAATTCTGGCTTAAATATGAATATACCTAGTATAACAACTAATGTTAATGGTAATAACTTACCTATAGTTACAACTGCATTTATGATTCCTGCATTTTTTGTTCCCTTTGTTTGAATATAATGCACAGCCCATAATAATAAGGATGCTGCTACAAAAGACACTATTGGCTTTAATTCACGGCCTGGTCCTAATAAACTGTTTATAGTTTTAAACATTAAAACTATAAAAGCAATATTTCCAAGCCAAGCAGAAAGCCAATATCCCCAAGCTGAGTTAAAACCCATAAAGTCTCCAAATCCATCCTGTGCATAGGAATAAATTCCACCTTTTAAATCTGGCTTCTTATTGGCAAGAAATTGGAATACTAGTGCTAAACATATAATTCCAAATCCACCTATTATCCAAGCAATTAGAGCTGCTTGTGGATTAGCTTTTGTTATTAAGTCTGTGGGACTGTTAAAGATCCCGCCGCCTATCATAGAGCCTATACCAAGAGTAATCAAAAGTCCAAGACCTAATTTTTTATCTTGTGTTCCCATTTTCAAACCCCTTTTCTAAATGTATATAGATTATTATACAAAATTATATAGATTGCTATGGAAAATTATATAGATTATGTTAACATAATTATACAAATTATGTTAACATATCTAAATAATTGGGTTATCTTAAATTGTCTCTATGAAGAGGCATACTCATGCATCTTGGGCCGCCTCTTCCTCTTGAAAGCTCTGCACTTGGCATAGTAAGAACATTAATGCCCCTCTTAGTTAAAAGTTCATTTGATACATAGTTTCTTTCATAAGTTACAACAGTTCCTGGAGCTATTGCAAGTGTATTTGAACCATCATTCCATTGCTCTCTTCCTGCTATTATAAAGTCTCCACCACCACATTGAATTAACTCAACAGATGGAATTTCAAGAGCTGAAGCTAATATTTTTTCTAATGGATCTGTATGATGTTTAAATCTTAATGTTCCATTTTGACCCTTAGTAACTTCATAAACGCTAAGTGGACCTTGTATTTGTGGATGAATTGTAAATTTATCATAATCAACCATTGTAAATACTGTATCAAGATGCATAAATGCTCTACAGTTTGGTATATCAAATACAAGAACCTTTTCAAAACTTTCATTCTTAGCAAATAAGCCTTTAGCTACTATCTCAATGGCTTCAGCTGATGTTCTATCACTGCATCCAATAGCCACAACCTTGTCTGAAAGGACAAGCTCGTCTCCACCTTCTATTGAATAAGGTAGTGTTCTATTATACCATAAGCTAGTTTCGCCATTAGCAAAGTTTTTGTGATATTTATGGATGTATGTTAAAAATAATGTTTCTCTTCTTCTTGCTTCTGTTTTCATTGTATTAATTGTCATTCCAGATCCCATTGAAGCTGCTGGGTCTCTTGTGAAATAAAGGTTTGGCATTGGATCAAGGTAGAATGGATAACTATCTTGCATTAACTCTATTAATGAAGTAGCTTCTTTAACTTCAATAGCTTCCTTTCTAACTCCAGCCATTAATGTATCAACCATTTCTCTTGTTGGCATTTTAAGAAGATATTCCCTTAAAGCTTCTCTTATTACTTGTGATGTTATCTTACTTTCTGTTAAAAACTCTTCTAAAAACTCTTTCTTTATTTTGTCATCTTCTAAAGTTTCTGCTGTAAGTTCTTCTAAGTAGAAAACTTCAGTTCCATTTTCCCTTAGAATTTGTGCAAATCTATCATGCTCTTCCCTTGCAACTTTTAAAAAAGGTATATCATCAAATAGTAACCTCTCAAGATATTCAGGAACTAGATTTTCAATTTCTGCTCCTGGTCTGTGAAGCATAACTTTATTAAGCTTTCCTATCTCAGAAGTTACATTAATAAAAGAACTCATATTTTTTTCCTCCTCTTGTGTACTCATGTACTAGTTATTTATTTAACATTTGTTATTCATTATACATATAATGCATAATTAATTCAAATTGATATTTCTAGTCAAAAATATGAATAATTAACTGTATTTTTACATTTTTCTTCATTTTTTATATGTTTTTCTTAGATTTTAGACGGTTTTTACAGGATTTTAAAAATATTCTGTATATTATTCATGCAACCTATATTTTTAAAAATGTATATAGTGTGTATAATTATTCATTTTTCTATGTGTTTTATACTGTATATAAGTTTTTTTTATGATTTATAGTATATATATATTTATTTATGCATATTTGTATCGTTTACTTTTTTTATTTATTCATTTAATTATTCATATATATAGAATAATTAAACAAATTATTTTTTATATATTTTTCTTAATTTTTTTAAATTTTATTATTTTTCAAATTAAAATCACTAGAAATTAATCAAAATCTTAATTAATTTCTAGTGATATATTTTTAGAATATTTATTTTTGCACCATTCTTGCTTAAAAGTAATTATTCTAAATAAACTTTAGTAAGCCTAAAAGTCACTTAATAAAGGTATTTTAATTATTACCTTTGCTCCTCCTTGATGTGAATTTTCAATAGTTAAAATTCCATTATGTTGTTTTACAATAGAATCTGCAATATAAAGCCCCATACCCCAATGTGTTTTTGATGTTCTACTTGAATCTCCCATATAAAATTGTTTCTTAGCAGCTTTTAAATCCTCATTAGAAAATCCTTTACCACTATCAATAACTGAAAATTCAACAGAGCCACTTTTACCTTCAACATAAAAATATAAATTACTATTACAGGGTGAATAATCCACTGCATTAGAAATTATATTTATTATAGCTCTATGCATAGCTTCTTTATTTATGATTATATTTTCTGGTATATCTTTTTGTTCGAACTTAATTTGTAGTTCCTTTGGACCCGCAAGAGCAATTAGTTGATTATAAATCTCATAAACAAATTCCTTTGTGTTAGTTTTCTGTAATTTTCCTAAAAACTCTAATTTCCCTTTTGACATATCAATAAGCAGTTTTATATACTTTTCAATCTGTATTGAATTCTTTTCGATAAACTCAATATATTCTTTCTGTTCATTATTAAGATAGGACTCTTTTAAAAGTTCAGTATTCCCTTTAATAATAGTTAAAGGAGTCTTTATATCGTGGGCTAAAGAAGATATCTGCTCTTTTTTAGTCTTCTCTAAATTCCACTGCTCTTTTAGAGATTTCTTTAGCTCCTCTTTCATATCAGAGATAGAACATAACACATCATTAAATTCCTTTATAGGAGAATTTCCAATGTCAAAATCTAAATCCTGTTCTTTTATTTTTTCAGTAGCTTCCATTAAAGGAATTAAATTATTTTTTAAATTTTTTGCAAAGGATATAGAAATAATAAAAGCTCCAATTAAACATCCAAAAATAAGAGTTGCAATTAATAAAAATTCTGGATTAGGAAAATGTTCATTCATCCATTCTGAAGAATAGCTCATTTTAATATAATATTGCAATACACAAAATCCATCTTTTCTTTCAATAAAATAATAACTTTTCTTATCTCCATTTTTTCTACTAATACCTTTAGCATATAAAGTTGCTTGTTTTAAATCTTCCTCTTTAAGATCTGTTGTAATAACCTTAAATTCTTTATCAAATACAGCAAATTTACATCCATTAGGAATCATGTCTTCTGTAATCTTTTCTGCAGATTGGAGTATAGGCTTTGCTCGTCTTGCTAAATCTTCACTATAATTAGCACTATTAAAAAAATTCATTTGCATCCCTAAGCTTGCAATAATTATTTCAATTATTATTGCTGCAAAAAAAGCAAGAGCTAATGCTAATAGATACCTAAGAAAAACAGTTTTTAATGTGGCCTGTTTTTTATTTATACCCATTTGTACCCAATTCCCCAAACAGTTTCTATTGGTGACATATCAAAAACTTTTAACTTAGCTCTAATATTTTTAATATGCTCTGTAATAGCAGAACTATCGCTTTCTCCATCATAACCATAAACCGCTTCATATATCTGTTCTTTAGAAAACACCTGCCCTGAATTTCTTGCAAGGTATTCACAGATAGCATATTCTCCCCTTGTGAAGGCCACCTTTACATCGCCTATTTTAATTTCCTTACTGGATAGATTAAATATAATATCTGAAGCTACAAAAATATGACGTTTTTCACGATGTTCTCTGCGCAGATGAGCATTTACTCTGGCCCTTAATTCTCCTACTCCAAAAGGTTTTGTTATATAATCATCCCCACCAATTCCTAATCCAAACATAATGTCACTTTCCATAGTTTTTGCCGTTAAAAAAAGAATTGGACAGTCTACCATCTCTCTAATTTCCTTACACAAAGTAAATCCATCAATATCAGGCATCATTACATCCAATAAAATCAAATCAAATTTTACAAAATCATTTAATGGAATATCTTTTGCTTCTTTTACTGTAGTTACTAAATGATTATCTTTGGAAAGAACATTTTTAACAAGAATTAAAATATCTTCCTCATCATCAATTGCAAGTATTTTTGACATAATATCCTCCTGTATTTATTATATTTTTATTTTTAATTATAAACTACTCTATTAGAAAAAATACAGTTTGTTATTGATAATATATACTGTATTTTTTAAGTTCCTATTTAATTTATAATTTTTAAATTTAATAATTAATATCCTATACTTTTTCTTTAAGAGTAATTTAATCAAATAATTCTCCAATAAAAAAACCTATATTTTAATAGCCTAACTGTAGCTTAAAATAAGAATTAATTGCCTTTTATAGACATTTTATCTTTAGCTTTATTACCAAAATTTTCTATTTACCTTCGGATAATTTCTTTATTCATAAGATTTTCTACCTTCCCAATACTTAAACCATAAAAGGCTAGCTATTAAAGCAATACATATTTCAAATATCATAATAAAAAGTCCCTTATTCACATCTCTAGACACAATATTATAATTTGAGGGATCTATTATTTTTAACATAGTATAGTCGCAAAATCTAACCCCGAAAGCCCAAGGTGTCCACTGCCAGACTCTGTCTCCTAAACCTGTAAGCATTAGTGCCGAAAGTAAAGTTCCAGCAATTCCTAGGCCTATGGAAGCTCCTCTTCCTAATTTAAGGGTTACTAATACATGTAAAATATAGAGAAGAATATTTGCTACAAATAAAACAACTGCTTCTTGTACATAAAACATAGCATCCATCTTTTTAAAACCAAGTGCAAAGACTCCTATAGCAATTATTACAGAGAAAATCCCTAATAAAAGTAATAAAACCAATTTACTTAGATAAGTGATACTCTTACATTTTGTGCTACTTAAAAGCATTTGAAAATTTCCTGTTCTCTCCTCTTGTTCTAGAACCATACCGCTCATTAAACCTATTAGTAATGGAAATACTATTGCCACCGTCTCTAAGTACCCACAGATTGAATCTATATTTCCTTTAGAACCAAAAGAATAATAAAGTAAAAATAAAAACGAGCCTAAAATTGGAATAAAAACATGCAGCCATAAAATAGGAGTACGTTTTAGTTTGTAAAAATCCGATTTTATACACCTAAATAAACTGATCATACTTAAGCTACCTCCTGATTCTTAAACCAATTGGTTGTAATAAGCATAAGAATAATAAATAATGAAATAGCCATACCAATTCCTATAGGAATAGCATTAGGATTTAATAACGAATCTCCTGGTTCTGCAAATAGTCCATTTGGTAATATTCCTAGTACTGGACACATTAATCGAGTTGTCCATGTGTAAGGACATAACCACCATAAAGACTTAGACACCATACTTATACTGAAAATCACTCCCGCTCCAACATTTATTAGTATAACTCCAAAAGCTCCAAGCTTTTTTGATAAGAATAAACATAAAGGAATCTGCCATAAAGATGTTATAACCATAATAATAGTAGCCATTACAGTATTTAAAACTGGAATATTGTGAGCCCCACTAAAAAATACTCCAACTAAATTAATACCAATTAATAAAACCATACAAGCAATAAATAAATTCATAGAAATCATAATATTTTTAGCAATCCAGGCCTTTCTTAAATCAATAGGTAAAGAAAATACAGCTCTATAATTTAATTTTTTTTCCTCCTTTTGATGTACAAAGTAACAACTCAAAGCAATAAATCCCGGCAAAATTAATAGATACCACCAATTAAATGCACAAGCTTGATACCACAATGGTGATAAAAATGCAAGTAGCAAAACAGTAATTGGAGCTATATAAGTGTTCTTTTTCCCAAAGGTTCTTTTACATTTAAGCTTTTCAGCTTTTATATAATTTAACATTTTTATGTCCTCCTTTTCTTGTTCTTTTTTACCACTTCTGTGAAAAGTGTTTCTAAATTCTCTGAAGGATTAATTTTTGCTTCATATCCTAAGATCCCATTACTTATGATTCCAATGTGGTCTGCAATAAGCTGAACCTCCGCTAAAATATGGCTGGATAAAATAACTGTTATTCCTTGTTTTGGAAATGATCGAATTAATTCACGTAGTTCTTGAATACCAATAGGATCAAGACCATTTGTTGGTTCATCTAATATCAATAGTTTAGGATTGTTAAGTAGAGCAATGGCAATTCCTAAACGTTGTTTCATACCCATCGAAAACTTACCAGCAGTTTTTTTACCTGTATTGGTTAAATCAACAATTTTTAATACTTCATCAATTCGTGAGTCTTTTAATCCTAAAAGAGTAGTACGAACTTTTAAATTTTCCCTTGCAGTTAAATTTTCATAAAGGGGTGGAGCTTCAATAAGAGCACCAATACTCACTAAATCCTTCCTAGTCCAATGATGATTATCAAATATAATCTGTCCAGATGTAGGCCGCAACATTCCTGTTAGCATTTTTAACATAGTAGATTTTCCTGCCCCATTAGGCCCTAATAATCCGTACACAGAATTCTCTCTCACTGTAATTGAAATATTGTTTACTGCATGCTGACCTTTAAAAACTTTACAAATATCTTTTGTTTGTAAAATATATTTTTCCATATTAATCATCCTCTCCTTCTGTTCAATATTTACTCTAAACTACAATTATAAGGATTTTATAAGGATTTCAGAAAATACTTATTCTGCTTCTATAACCATTACTAAAATAAATTAATATAACTGTAAATTACAAATTAATATGAACATTTAAAGTATAAAACAATTTTATTTTCTAAAATTAAAATCACTAAAAACCAACTTAGTTTATAGTCGATTTTTAGTGATTTCTTTTATAATATTCATATTATCAAGAGAATACTAATGAGTATGAATTTGTTTTAGAATTTTTATATATTTTGAATTTCATTATGAATTAATATTGAATTTTTTAATTAAATTAACTCCTATTATACCTCCTAAAGTTAATGAAGGTAAGAATACCCAACCAGATAAAGACATACTAGATATAGCAGCATATAAAGCTCCAATATTACAACCTGAAGCTAATCTTGCTCCATATCCCATAAATATACCTCCTAAGGCATAAAAAATTATATCTCTTAATTTAAAACCTCTCTTAAAAGAAAAATGTCCTGCTAAAAGCGGAGATATTAAAGCTCCTATTATTATTCCTAAGTTTCTCATAGAACCTGGATCATTAATAAAACCAGCATTTATAGTTTTCATCTTATCTGCAAAATATGGCCAAGTAGAAACATCTACTATTCCTAAAGATTGGTAAAGCCAAGCCCCCCACTCTACAAATGTAGAAGTAACTCCCCAATTTTTGGCTGTAGTTAACAATATTACTTCGAACATTATCATTAGTAAAACTGCTCCTGTATAAAAAGACCATCTTTTCACAAAAAATTTATGATAAGTTTCCTTACTAAAAAATTTATATTCATTAGTCTCTGGCAATTCCTGTTGCCAGCTATCATATTCTAAAGGTATATATGTGTTTTCTCTTTTTCTCTTATTTTCATATTTCTTAGTAAATATATAAATTCCTAAAAATCCTAATAAAGAAACTAAAATAGCTCCCATATATCCAAAAACATCTGGCAAATAAACACTCTTATTCCAAGTATAAACAGGAGTACTTTTCCACCATGGCATATCATGTGCTCCCCATAGAGAACCTGTTATAAAGAATAATAATACTATAAGAGCTCTAGCTTCCCCTTCACCGGCATCTGTTAAAGTACCTGAAGCACATCCTCCACCTAGCATCATACCAATTCCAAAAAGTATTCCCCCAAATACTGTAGCTAAATTTACAGGATATACACTTTGAGTTCCAGGTATTATTTTAACTCCCTCTGAAGCTCTATAAGCTACTTCAGCTCCATTAACATGGGCTCCATAATGAATAGCCGCTGTAACTATTAATGAAATAGAAAAAAGAAAAAGTAGTGCTTTAGTAAGACTTGATTCTCCTGTAACATATAGTTTTCTTATACCTCCTGCAAAACCAAATCTTGATCTTTGCATTAAATAACCTATGGCAAGGCCACTTATTAAAAACAATCCTAGCTTATAATTTCTATTGGACTGTACTATAGCAAATATGATCATTAATATTGAAATTATAAATCCTGAGAATATCTGTTTTTTATTCATAAAATCATTCCCTCCATCCATGTTAATTTAATCCATTGTTATAACTAATAGGCTAGTTAAGAATTGCTATGGTTCAATTGAAATAAAAGATCCCTTTGAACCATAGAATTCTTATAGTTATTTAAATAAGCTAAATTACTCAATTTCTCATTTTATAAAAAGTTATAATCTGTAAGAATTTTTTCTCTTTCAGTAGTTATGTCATCAAAGTATTCATAAAAAGAAATTCCTAAAAATCCACCAGAAACGTTATAAATATTTTCATAACCTAAATTTTTAAGAGCCTTTAATGCATTATAACTTCTTTGAGCACTTCTACAGTGTAAATACACAGGCTCATCTTTAGGTATTTCATTTATTCTATCTCTTAACTCACTAAGAGGTATATTTTTTGCACCAATAATATGACTTAATTCATATTCATGTTTTTCTCTTACATCTATGATTAAAGCTTTTTCTCTTACGATATTTCTTATATCTTTTTCTCTAACTTGTCTAAATTCATCCTGTAATAAGTTACATGCTACATAGCCTGCAAAATTCACTACATCTTTAGCAGTTCCAAAAGGTGGTGCATAGCATAATTCTAAGTCTCTTAAATCATCTACAGTAGCTCCAAATTTAATTGCTGTAGCAATTACATCTATTCTCTTATCCACGTTTCCTTTGCCAATAGCTTGCGCTCCTAATACTTTCCCTGTAGGAATTTCGAAAATCAATTTAAAATGTAGAGGCTCACAATCTGGCATTAATCCCACCTTATCTCCTGGTATTACCTTAGCCACCTCATATTTTATGTCTAATTTCAATGCTTCTATCATTTCTTCATTAAGTCCTGTGGCTGCTGCATTATAATTGAAACATTTAATTACTGAACTTCCTATAAAGCCTGTATTCCTAATAACTTTTCCATGAATATGATCTGCCACCTGTCTTGCTTCTTTTTGAGCAGGTCCTGCTAAAGGTAGTTTAGTAGTTTTTCTAGCTAGGGCATGATAAACTTCAATAGCATCTCCTACTGCATATATATCCTTATCACTAGTTCTATAGTTTTGATCTACTTTTATAGCTCCAGTTTCTCCAATTTCTAATTCTGCCGCCTTTGCAAGTCTTGTGTCTGGAGCTACACCTATGGCCATAACCACAGCCTCAGCCTGTACTTTTCTTCCAGATTCTAAAACTACTGTGTCTTTTTCAAAAGCACTAACTTTATCTTTTACAATTAAATTCACACCATTATCATAAAATTCTTTGTGTAAAATTTGTGCCATATCATAATCAAAGGGTTTCATAATATGAGGCATAGCTTCAATTAAAGTAACATTGTTTCCTGCTTCTTTTAAATTTTCAGCAACTTCAACCCCTATAAAACCTCCTCCAATAACAGATATATTTTCAACTTTTTTATTCTTTAATTTTTCACTTAATCTTTGTATATCCATTACATTTCTTACTGTAAATATATTTACATTTTCAATCCCTTTAATTTTTGGAACTATTGGTGTCGCTCCTGGTGATAAAATTAATTTATCATAATTTTCAGTGTATTCTTCTCCTGTTAATGTATTTTTCACTGCAACTTCTTTTTTAGTTCTATCAATTGCTATAACTTCATTATTTACCCTAGCTTCTATATTGTATTGAGCTTTAAATTGCTCTGGAGTCATAAGTACTAAACTATCAGAATTTTCTACAACCCCACTCAAATGATAAGGTAAGCTACAATTTGAAAAGGATACATATGGATCTTTTTCAAACATTATTATTTGATCTTCCTCACTAAGTCTTCTAAGTCTAGCTGCGGTAGATGCACCACCAGCAACTCCTCCTATTATTAAATATTTTTTGCTCATAATTTATACCTCCATTAAAATATATTGTACAAGGTATTAAGCCCCTTATAATGGCTGTATTTATAAATAAAACTTATTGATCACTTAATTTTATAATTTTGTATATCTTTATATACAAATATACAAAGAGCAGTTATGTTTATTGTTGCTACAATGAACATCAATAAGTCCACAGCATCAAAAATCATATCAAAATTTGATACACTTAATAGCCCCGAAGCTGTTACTAAGCATATATAAAATACTATCCTCTTATTTTCATTAAAATAAATAATTGTATTAATAAAATGATAGGAACTTAAAACTGTAGTAAAACCACAGGTTAAAAAAAACATAATTATTATACTTTGTCCTAAAAAACCTGTAACTCCATAAGCACTGTTTAAATAACTAGCAATTCTATCTAATCCATCTCCTGATAAAACTACTCCGTTAAGATTGTATCTTCCATAAGCAAATACATAGGACGTTATTATAATTGCATTACATATAGTAATAATAGTTGCAATGGTCTGAAGCATAGCTTCTCTCCTAGGAGAATTCATCATATCTGAACTAGCTAAAGCACTGGTTCCTAATCCTGTTTCACTTACTTGGATAATCCTTTGAAATCCCACAATAAGTCCTATAGGAATACCTGTGGCTGCAGTTCTAAAGTTTAAAAAATCTCTCCAAATTATAGATAAATACTCTGGTATAAAACTCCTTGTTATAAATAAAAATACTAAAAAAAATCCTGCATATAAAATAATTAATAAAGAAACAAGAGAACCTAATACATTAATAAAAAGTTTATAGCTTTTGGTTAAAACTATAGAAGATACTATAACTATAATTGGTATAACTATAAAAATTAATCTACCTTTAGTTGTAAAGTTATAGTTGAAATTTTGTTTAGCAAAAATTTTAACTACACTCTGAACCCCTGTCATTTGAAATCCTGTAAATCCAAAAGAATACAATGTAACTAAAGACACTGCATAAACAGCTGCAACTTTTTTATTAATATATCGTTCTATAAAATTCCTTGGAGTTTTATTTATTACTTGAGTAAAAAAAACCTCTGAATAAGTTAATGGAATGAGTAAAATCATGCCAATAATAACCCAAAGTACTACCGCCTCTCCACCTATACCATTTTGGGAAGTTTTCCACATGGCAGCTAATACTCCTATTACAGCTCCTGTACCAATCTTTGAAGATAATGAAATTGAAAGAGCATTTTTCACTTTATTAAACTCTATCTTACTAGAATCTTTTTTACTTATTACATTAAAAAATTTCTTTCTTTTATAATTTACATACAAAGCTGCTATTATTATAAAAGGTAAAAAAATGTTCCATAAATTTGTACTTAAAAAATTTACTGCTTCTCCAAATATGTTAATTATACTTATCCCCCCTTCCCTATTTATTTTTATACAAATGTAGATTATAATGAAAATAATAAAGAGTGTTTGTTAATTTTCTCTCAATCCCTATTTTTATTATAATATCATTGCACCCTATTTTATAATAAGTAAGTGTTATACTGTATAACAGTTGCTTATATCTCAGTTATCTAAAATTATTAATTCTAAGGATGTGAACATATATGAATTTTGAATATCTCCAATCTTTTTATATAACTGTAAAATGTAATAGCATATCAAAGGCAGCTGAAACTCTACATCTTACCCAGCCTGGGCTTAGTATGCAACTTAAAAATCTTGAAAAAGAAATTGGAGCAGATCTATTGATAAGAAGTAATAAGGGAGTAAGACCTACAGAAGAAGGTAAAATTATATACAATTATGCGGACACTATTCTATCTATGAAAGACAATATAGAAAGGGATATTAAAAATATAAAAAAAACTAGACCTAGATTAATCATAAGCTCTTGTAAAAGTGTGGGTGAATATGCTCTACCATGTAGCATATATATTTTTAAAAAGTTCAATAAAGAAGTGGACATAGATATGGAGATATTAAATTCTACTGAGGTGATGGAAAAATTATGTGACCACTCTAGTAATATTGGAATTATTCAAGATCTGCCTAAGGATAAAAGTATAGATGCAAAACTTATAACCTCAGATGAATTAATTTTGGTGGGGAATAATAAATATAACAAAGATAGCATCACTTTAGAAGAATTAAAAAATTTACCCTTAATTTTACGAGAAAAAACATCTAATGCCACATATTTAGTAAAAAAAGCTCTTTCTGAAAAAGGAGTTAGTATAGAGGACTTAAACATTGTATATAATCTTAACTCTCCAGAAGCTATTAAGTCTTCCATATGTGCCGGAAAAGGTTTTGCTTTCTTACCTAAACTAACGGTGAAAAAAGAGTTGAAAAAGGAAATTATTAAGCATATAAATTTGGAAAATATAGATATTAAATTTAATTACTATGTAATATTTCGAAAAAATTATGTGTTTACCAAATACGAAAAAATGTTTGTTGATTTTATAATATCTAGAAAAAGAGGATTCTGCTAATAAATATTAAAGAAGTTTATATTATCTATCTTATAATATAAACTTCTTTAATATTAATGTACCTATAAAGGCTCCTAAAGTAATAAAAATCCAATATATCCAACCATGTAAAGAAAAAGATGATATACCTATTAAAAAGCTACCAATATTACATCCAGAAGCAAGCCTAGCTCCATACCCCATAATTATGCCACCTATTAAAGCAATAATTACTTGCTTTTTATTTTTGATTTTTTTTATATTAAATTGAGAAGCAAATAAGGTTGCTACTAAAGATCCTATAATAACTGCTATATTTAAAATAGTAAATTTATTTATAATTAAACTATGATTTAATAATATCTCCTTATATTGTACATTAAATATATTAAAAAAATCCCACTTCAATGGTTCAGCTCCCAAAAAGTCTAATACTGCTGCACCCCATAGCAAAAACCCACTAGTGACATGCCACGCAACCCCCGTTGTTGCTAAAAGAGCTACATTTAAAATACCTAGCAAGATCCCACCTATCCAATAAGGCCAGGGCTTTTTTAATCTATCCTTTATGCATTTCATATTTTATCCCCTTTTTATTATTTTTGAATATAAACTTCCCATTCACCATTATCCACTTCAATTACTTTTATTTCATAATTATTTTGTTTTGCCCATTCCTCTGCCATAACCCCAATACAACTTTGATCTGAGTGTAAAACTACAATATCTCCAGTTTTCATTTTTTTTAATTCTTGACTTGCTCTAACTAAAGGTATTGGACAGGGCTCATATAGACAATCTAAATCCTTTACTTCCATAACTGTGCCTCCATTATTTTTCCTCAAAATTTCTCTTTTCTTTAAAAGAAAGGAATTTATATATAATTATAAGTATAATTATTTGTATTGCTATTGCAATTCTTATATCAATATATTCAGGAAAATAAATAACTTTTGAATTTTTAATAATTTTATCATACCAAAAGGAATAGTCTTTAGCTCCTAAAAGATTTCCTATTATCATCCCTATAAATACTATCCAGGGAAGAGCATGTCCCTCGCCTATTCTCATAAGTATCCCTGATGCACAACCACCAGCTATAACCATGCCTATACCAAAGATAAAGGCTCCTATAGCTATATGCCATCCAAAGGAAGTAACGTTTCCAGGAATATTGTCATAATTTATAATATTTCCTTTAAGATAATGATACTGTATTATTCCAAAGCCTAAAGTATTAATTATAATAGTAATTATTACTCCTCTTAAAAGCTTTGTATTATTAAACAAAAAAGGGTCTCTAAAAGCCCCACACAAACAAAATCTAGATTTTCTTAATACAAAACCAATAGCTATACCTGTAAACCAATAAAATACATTATTAGGATTCATTTCCCATAAAATAATGCCTACTAATAAGCTTATCATACATATACTTATTGCCTGTGGAATTTGACTTTTCTTTTTTACATATACCTTATGGTCATTGTGCCTTTTTTGAATAAGCAAATCTATATCCTTAGACATGTTATCCCCCTTATAAAAATATTAATGCTTTTTTTCTTTTCATTTATTCACTATTTTAAATTTATAAATATACATTTATTTTAATCTATTAATGAAAATACTTCAAATTATAATAATTATATTGAATCTTCCTATTTTTATAATTTCTCTATTATCTTTCTTTCACTTTTTTTATTGCATATTTTTTCTCTTCTCTTTTCTAATTCTTTTTCTATATCATCTAATTTTATTTGTTTTTCTACCATTAAAACTATTATATGATAGCTTAAATCACATATTTCTTTTATCAGTTCTTCTTTATTCTCATTTTTAGCAGCTATAATTACCTCTGAACTTTCTTCTCCAACTTTTTTTAATATTTTATCCAATCCTTTTTCAAACAAATATCCAGTATAAGAACCTTCTACCGGCTTCTCTTTTCTATCCCCTACTATATTAAATAAATTATTTAACACATTACCTTTATCCATAATTTTCCTTTAGTGATTAAATGTTTATAAATTACCCCAAACCACTAAATACTCACATCCTTCCCTTTATCTATTCTGTAACATCAATTCCTGTATATACTCTTCCTTAACTTATAAATACATTTATATTAATGTTGTATAAAAACAACTTCTATGCCCAGTATGGCATGCAGGTCCAACTTGTTCTACTTTAATTAATAAAGTATCTCCATCACAATCTATATGAATACTTTTAACATATTGAAAATGACCTGAAGTTGCTCCCTTATTCCAAAGTTCTTCTCTAGATCTACTCCAGAACCAAGTAGTATTAGTTTCAATAGTTTTTTCTAGAGACTCTTTGTTCATATATGCTAACATTAAGACTTCCCCTGAGTAAAAATCCTGAATAATAGTAGGTATAAGACCTGATCCTTTTTTAAAATCTATTTTCTTTAATATTTTCTGTAAATTCATTTTTATCCTCCATTTTAATTTATAACCACATAATCTAACATCCTTTATTTAAAAATATGGAGATGAGGATTACAACATCTATTTGTAATCATTTATAATCTTTATATAGAAAAAATTTACCTATAAAATCTCAAAATTTAAATATATGAAACTAAAGTCTTACACTAAAGCCTTCTTTTTTTAAATAGTCTTTAACTTCCTTTATGCTCAATTCTTTAAAATGAAATAATGAAGCTGCTAATGCTGCATCTGCTGAACTTTTTTCAAAAATTTCTCCAAAATGATCCAGTTCTCCGCATCCACCTGAAGCAATTACAGGAATATTTATTGACTTTGAAACTTCATTTGTAAACTCTAAATCGTAGCCTTCTTTTGTACCATCTGCATCCATACTTGTGAGTAATATCTCACCGGCTCCTAATTTCTCAACCTTTCTTGCCCACTTTATAGCATCAAGGCCTGTATCTATTCTGCCTCCATTTATAAATACATTCCATCCATCCTTATTTTTTCGTTTTTTACCATCTATAGCCACTACAACACATTGTGATCCAAAACATTCTGCTGCCTTTTTTATAAGTTTAGGATCTCTTATAGCTGATGAATTAACTGATACTTTATCTGCCCCAGCTCTTAATATATCTTTAAAATCATTTATATTTTTAATTCCCCCTCCTACAGTAAGAGGAATAAATAGTTTCTCTGCTGTTTTTCTAACCACATCTATCATTATGGCTCTTCCTTCATGAGTAGCTGTTATATCTAAAAATACTATTTCATCTGCTCCTTCTTTGTTATAAAACTCTGCTATTTCTGCAGGATCACCTACATCCTTTAGATTAACAAAATTAACTCCCTTTACAACTCTACCCATATCTACATCTAAGCATGGTATTATTCTTTTTGTAATCACATATAATCCTCCTTTTTAGCATATTTTAAACCTTCTATTTTTCTAATTATATATATTTTTTTCATAATTTTATACTTCACCAATACTTTTACTTCCTATATTTTAAATCTATTATTCCCATCCATATCTTCCAAATATATAATGTTCTAATATATACTTTTTATATATTTTTATTTATATAGTAACTATAATTTATTTATAATCTTCTTTATTTTATCTATAAAAATCTCCATTTCTTCTTTAGAACCTATACTAACTCTTAAATAATTATTTATTCTATCTTTATTAAAGTATCTAATAAGTACATTTTCGTCCTTTAACTTTATAAAAATATCTTCAGCTTGATATGTATCATGAGTAATAAATATAAAATTAGCTTTAGATGGTATGATTTTAAATCCTATTTTCCCCAGTTCATTTATAGTCCAATTTCGTGTTTTTATTACTTTTGATGTACATTCCTTAAAATATTCTTCATCCTTTATAGCTTCTATAGCTGCTAAAGATGAAATTCTATCTATTGTATAGGAATTAAAAGAATTTTTTATCCTATTTAACCCCTCTATAAGCTCCTTTTGTCCTAAAGCAAATCCTATTCTCATTCCAGCTAAAGATCGAGATTTAGATAAGGTTTGTATTACTAAAAGATTAGGATAATTCTTTATAAGACTTACTGAAGATTCTCCTCCAAAATCAATATAAGCTTCATCAACCATAACCACCTTATTTATATTATCCTCTAAAATTTGTTTTATTGAATCTAAGGAAAGATACAACCCTGTTGGTGCGTTAGGATTTGTTATAACAGCTCCTCCTCTTGCATTTTTAAAGTCATTAATATTTATAGAAAAATCTTCTCTAAGTTTTGCTAACTTATAATATAATTTATATAAGTTTGCATAAACAGGATAAAAACTATAACTAATATCTGAAAAAACTACAGTCTCTTCTGGATTAAAAAAAGCTAAAAAAGAAAGGGCTAAAACCTCATCAGACCCATTACCTATAAAGACTTCTTCCTTACTTAAATTGTAGTAATTAGCTATAGTTTTTCTTAAGTCATCGCAATTTGGATCTGGATATAATCTTAAATCATCCTTGGCAGCATTTTTTATAGCTTGCAATACCTTAGGTGAGGGAGGATATGGATTTTCGTTAGTGTTTAACTTTATAATTTTTTTATTTTTAGGTTGTTCTCCACATACATAGGGTTCTATATTTTTAGTTATATTGCTCCAATATTTGCTCATCTAGAACTCTCCTTGTTTATAATTTTAATAGCTTCATTCAAATCAATATTCCCTGAATATATGGCTTTACCTACAATAGCTCCATGAATATCCATTTCTTTTATAACCTTTAAATCCTCTATATCTTTAATACCTCCTGAAGCTATAATATTACAACTTACACTCTCATTTAGTTTTTTAAGCTGATTTAAATTAGGACCCTTTAAAGTCCCATCTTTACTAATGTCCGTAAATATAATATTTCTAATCCCTATCTTTTCCATTTCCTTAGCAAAATCTATATAGTTTGTACTACTTATATTTAACCATCCATTTATAGCTACCTTTTCATTTTTAGCATCTACTCCTATAGCAATTTTTCTATCATATTTTTTTACAGCCTTTTCAACAAGTTCTCTATTATTTAATGCAGCTGTACCTAATATTATCCTTTCAATTCCTGCGTCTATAAGCATATCTATTGTATTTAAATTTCTTATTCCACCTCCAAACTCTACAGGTATATTAATTGTTTTTATTATGGAAGAAATTATAGATAAATTTTTAATTTCTCCAGTAAGAGCTCCGTCTAAATCCACTATATGTATATATTCCGCTCCATTCTCTTTAAATTTTAGTGCTACCTCTATAGGGTCTTCTGCTACCACCTTTGAAGCTTTAAAATCTCCTTGATATAATCTAACACATTTACCCTCTTTTAAATCTATGGCAGGTAAAATTATCATTTTATCATCTCCCCAAAATTACTTAATATTTTAAGTCCTATATCCCCACTTCTTTCAGGATGAAACTGTATTCCATAAATATTATTTTTACTTACTATCCCCGGTACCTCTATTTCATATTGAGAATAGGCATTTAATATTCCTTCCTCTTCAATTTTTGCATAATACGAGTGAACATAATACACATAACTGTCCTCTTTTATACACTTAAGTATTGGAGAATCCTTACGAAAACTTAAACTATTCCAACCCATATGTGGTATTTTTAAATTCACCTTCATTTTTTCTATTTTCCCTTTTAAAAAACCTAATCCTCTACAGCTTTTAACCTCTTCACTTTCCTCAAATAAAAGCTGCATTCCAAGACATATTCCAAGTAAAGGTTTATCCTTTTTTACTACTTCCTCTAAAACTTTATCAATGCTATTTTTTTTAATATTATTAATGGCATCTGGGAAAGCTCCCACTCCTGGTAATATTACTCCATCACTATTTAAAATCACTTCTCTCTCTGATGTAATTACAGACTTTATACCTAAAAAATTAAGGGCATTTTCTACACTTTTTAAATTTCCCATGCCATAATCCACAATTGAAATCACCTATTTTTCCCCCTTATATTTCTTTTTTAATGTTATTAACTTTATAATATTCCCCATTATTCCTTGTAAAGTTTGTAATATTTAATAGTAAAAATAATTGTTTCTAATATAATTCATATTTATTATTTCTATAGTATGCCTTTAGTAGACATAACTCCATTTATTCTTTTATCTTTATCCACAGCTTCTCTAAGAGCTCTACCTAAAGCTTTAAAAACCGCTTCTATCATATGATGATTATTTTTACCATATAATACTCTAGCATGTAGAGCTATTCCAGCGTTAAAAGCCAATGCTCTTAAAAATTCTTCCACTAATTCTGTATCCAGTTCCCCTAATTTGTCTACAGTAAAGTTAAAATCACATACTATATATGGTCTTCCACTTATATCTATAGACACACTGGCTAAGGCTTCATCCATAGGAACAAAGCTAGTTCCATATCTTTTAATACCTTTTTTCTCTCCTAAGGCTTCTTTAAAACACTGGCCTAAAACTATTCCTACATCCTCCACAGTATGATGTGAATCCACTTGTAAGTCCCCTTGTGCCTGGATTTTCAAATCAATAAGTCCATGTCTTGCCATAAGATTCAACATATGGTCAAAAAAACCTATACCAGTTTTTATATCACATTTTCCTTCTCCATATAAATTAATTTCCGACTTTGTTTCTGTTTCTCCAGTTTTTCTATAAACTTTAGCTATGCTTTCTTTCATAACTTTATCCTCTTTTCCATGGTATATGAATTTTATTTAATAATTATAAACTGTTCCAATTGTATTTTTTATAGGAAACATATTAAACTACTATTTATCTATTAATTGCCACTTTTAAATCTTCAACTTAAACTTAACATCTTACTAAAATCAAAAATTATTGTTATCAAATCTTACTCTTATGGAATTTGCATGGGCAGTTAATCCCTCTGTTTCAGCCATGGTTACAGTAACATCCTTTACTTTTTCCAATGCCCTTTTGGTGTAATATGTGAAACTTGATTTTTTAATATAATCATCTACTGAAAGAGGTGAAAAAAATCTTGCACTACCACTAGTAGGCAATACATGATTGGGTCCTGCCATATAATCCCCCAATGGTTCTGGAGCATATTTACCTAAGAATACAGAACCTGCATTTTTAATTTGTCCTAAAATAGTGAAGGGTTCTTCTGTCATAACCTCTAAATGTTCCGGGGATATATCATTAGCAAGTTCTATAGCTTCTTCTAAATTATCTACTACAAAAATAGCACCATAATCTTTAATGGATGTAAGTATTATTTCTTTTCTTGAAAGATTTTTTATCTGTATATTTAATTGTTCTTTTACCTTTTGTGCTAATTTCTCAGAGGTAGTAACCAAAATTGAGGATGCTAATACATCATGCTCAGCTTGAGACATAAAATCTGCTGCTATAAATTTAGGATCAGAACTTTCATCTGCTATAATCAAAATTTCACTAGGTCCTGCTATCATATCTATATCCACAAAACCATAAACACTTCTTTTTGCCATAGCCACATATATATTACCTGGACCCACTATTTTATCCACCTTTTGTATAGTTTCTGTTCCATAACCTAAAGCTCCTATTCCTTGTGCTCCTCCTACTTTGTATATTTCATCAACTCCTGCAATATTAGCAGCTACCAAAATATTAGGATTTACACTCCCATCCTTAGATGGAGGAGTTATCATAACTATTTTTTCTACTCCTGCTACTTTAGCTGGAAGGGTGTTCATTAATACTGAAGAAGGATAAGCTGCTGTTCCTCCTGGAACGTATATGCCTATAGTCTCTAAAGCTCTAATTTGCTGACCTAAAATTATTCCATCTTCCTTTGTTACCATCCATGATCTTTGTTTTTGCTTCTCATGGTAAAACAATATATTTTCTTTAGCAATTTTTATAGCCTCTATAAATTTCTCATCAACTAATTCATAAGCATTTTTTATCTCTTTTGAAGTAACCCTAATATTTTCTAAATTTATTTTTTTACTATCAAATTTATTAGTATATTTTATTAACGCTTTATCTCCATATTCATTTATGTCCTCTAATATTTTTTTTACAGAAGTAATTACATCATTTTGTACTTTTTTTGACCTGCTTTTCAAACTATTCATACACTGTTTTTTATTGTCTTCACTTATTTTAACTATATTTATCATTTTTTAACTTTAGTGAGAAAATATATAAAAAATACATCAACTCACTAAATGCCCCCTTTCCCCTTTTTGTTCTCTTTTATTGCTTTATTACCTCACTTACATTTTTAATTATTTTTATGATTTCATCCTTTTTCGTTTTCATACTGGCCTTATTTACTATCATTCTTGCACTTATTTCACATATATCCTCCACAACTACTAAACCATTTTCTCTTAAAGTGTTTCCTGTTTCTACAATATCTACTATGGCATCTGCAAGCCCCACAATAGGTCCTAATTCTACAGAACCTTCTATTTTAATTAATTCTACATCCATGCCTTTTTTTCTAAAATATTCCCTTGCTATGTTTGGATATTTAGTCGCTATTTTTTTCCTATTGTATCCTTGATCTAATTTAAAACTAGGCAATGCAGCTAAAGCAAATTTACACTTTCCTACATTCAAATCTAAAACTTCATAAAATTCCTTATTTGCTTCCATTAAAGTATCCTTTCCCACAATCCCCATATCCGCAGCACCATATTCTACATAGGTTTCTACATCTTTAGCTTTAACTAAAAAAAAATCTATATTATATTCTTCATTTTCACAATTTAAAATAAGTTTTCTTCCTTTATCCTCTAATTTTCTAGTATTAATATTAATAGTTTTAAATATTTCAATAGCTTCCTTTTCAAGTCTACCTTTGGTTAATGCTATTTTTACCTTTTTCAATGTAATCACCTGTCCCCTCACTAATTACAACATTAATAAATCTTCAATTTCATCTTTTTCTAAAAAAGCTATTTTATCTGATTTTAAATCCTTAACAAATAGTTTTTCTTCTCCTGTAAATCCTATAATAAAATCTATACCTTTCTTCTTTGAGTATATTAAAATTTCTTTATCATCATCTAAAGGACTTAATTCACATATGATTTTTTTCGTCTTTAGCTCTTCCATAAAATCATATGCTTTTCTTAAAAACTCCTCTTTGTAAGATATTAAAACTTTCTTATCTTTATCTATAGATATTGTATTTTGTTTCCTTAAAGCAATCATTACATCATCTACATTAATGGCAAATCCTATAGCGGGGAGTTTCGCTCCAAAATGTTGAATTAAATTATCATATCTTCCTCCACTTAATATAGAGCCTCCTACTTCTTCTACATAACCTTTAAATATAACTCCTGTATAATAATCTATGTTTTGAACCATTCCAAGATCAATGGATATATATGATCCAAGTCCTATATTTTCTATAGAGTTATATATGTTATATATATCATTTAAAGATTTTAAAGCCTTTTCATTTTTAGTTAAACTCTTAGCCTTTTCTATAATTTCAATACCTCCAAATAATTTAGGCAAGTTCTCTATAATTTCAAAATCATTCTTTGAATACTTTGAAATTATTTCATCTAAAAATTTTTTAAGAGCTACATAATTTTTATTTCTTATTATTTCTTTTAATTTTTTTAAATTTTCTTCCTTTATTCTCATATTCTCTGTTAGAGCTTCAAATAATCCAGCTTCTCCTAGTTCTATTTTGAAATTTCTAAGCCCCAAGCTTAAAAGAGCATCTATAGCTGTAACTATACTATCCACATCAGATTTTATTCCCTTAGTTCCAATTATTTCAATTCCTGATTGAGTTATTTCTCCTAGCTTCCCATTTAATTTTTCATTAACCCTAAATATATTTCCTGTATAGCAAAGCTTAAGTGGATATGTACAATCCTTCATTTTAGTACCTGTAATTCTTCCTATAGGAGCAGTCATATCTGGTCTTAAAACAAGAACTCTTCCTAAATTATCAAAAAGTTTATACATTTTTTCTTGAGGTATAGTTTGAATATTAGAATTAAATACATCATAAAATTCTAACGTAGGAGATATTATTTCAGAGAATCCACTATATTTATAAATTTTTCTTAATTGATCCTCTATATTTAATTTTATATTGCTCTCTTCAAATAAAATATCTTTCATACCTTCCGGTATATACTTATTCCAATTTTTCATTCTATCTCCCTCGCTTTATTAGTTTATTAGTTTATCTTAGTAAAGTGATAAATTAAAAATATATTATCATTTCTTTTTACTACTGTCAATACAATTTTTCGCTTTTTCAAAGCCAACTGCTTTGGGAATCATAGATTCTTATACAGAATCTTATACCCATAGTTCAGTAAACTACAAATTCATCTCCTAGTCTTATACCTATAGAAACCATTGTTTTCTTTATTTATAAAAGAACTCGCCAACATTAAAATAGCTATCAATCAAACTGTTTATACATTATTTTTTACAGATAAAACATTGTATTTTCACCAATTTTATTTTTTACAGATAAAAACGAAATTTCAATAAATATTTGCTCTTATTTTCCACAAAATAGAAAACTCCTACACTAATGTATAGGAGTCTTTGTTTTTAAAAATATATTTTTCTACAGTGAATTTCCTCAAACCTAAAAATTACTTTAAAAATTCTTCAAACTCCTCTTTTGTAGGATAAGAAGTTTGAGTGCCATATCTTGTAACACTAAGCGCTGCATAAGCTGTTGCTTTCTCAAGAGCTAATAATATGTTTTCTGTAGCTACATAATAATGTGCAAAACATCCAATAAATCCATCACCAGCACCGGTGGTGTCTACAGCATCAACTTTACGTGCTTTTATAAAATGTTCTTCATCTTTATTAATCCACAGTAAACCTTTACTACCCATCGTAACAATTACATTTTTAACACCTTTATCCCCAATTAAATGAGCAGCTTCCTTTATCTCTCCTATTGTATTTACAGGTCTATTTGTTAAAATCTCTAATTCTGTTTCATTTGGAATAAAAAAATCACATTTATAAACATAATTGAAATCAAATTCTTTTGTAGCAGGCGCAGGATTTAACAATACAGGAATATTATTTTTATTAGCAAAATCTATAGCATAGTAAACAGTTTCTAATTCAATTTCCAATTGTAAAATAATTAAAGAACACTTTTTCAATTCTTCACTTGCATCATCTATATCTGTAGGAGATAAATTTTTATTGGCACCTTTAATAATTAAAATACTATTTTTAGATTCCCCATCAACAAAAATAGGTGCAACTCCACTAGCTTGATTTTTTTGAACAGTTACAAAATTTGTATTTACACCATTGTTTTTAAAATTTTTAATAGTGTTTTGGCCAAATAAATCATCTCCAACTTTACTTACCATCATAACATCTGATTTCAATCTTGCAGCTGTAACGGCTTGGTTTGCCCCTTTACCTCCACATCCCATTTTAAAATCTGGTGCTTCTAATGTTTCACCTTCTTTAGGCATTCTATCAATATAACTTATTAAATCTACCATATTTGAACCAATAACTGCAATATCCATTATTTAAGCACTTCCTTTCAATATTTAATGTAGTACATCCTACATCTACTTATTTCAGTATTTACTTACTTTATATTGAAAGCTTGGAGTTCTATTTAAATAATCAGCTAGGTATCTTTTAATATCGTTCATACTCATTTAAATCTCCTCCTTTATACGTTGCATTAAGCTATGTTTACCTTTACAAAATACACAATAATAACTTACTTCTATAAAATATCAACTTAATAATTGTTTTTAATATAAACTGATATGTAATTATATAAAATATAACTTTAATTTTTTATCCTATAGATTGCTAATCTGTTATAAAAAACAGATTAACAATCTATAATATTATGTTTATTTTACAAGTTCTACTCCACAACTTGCACCGATTCTTGTGGCACCATTTTCAATCATGGCTTCCATTTCTTCTTTAGTATGGATTCCTCCAGAAGCTTTAACACCCATATCTTTACCAACTGTTTCTCTCATTAATTTAATATCTTCTGGTTTTGCTCCACCAGTTGAAAATCCGGTTGAAGTTTTTACATAATCTGCACCTGCTTCTTTAGCTAAAGTACATGCTTTTACTTTTTCTTCTTCTGTTAATAAACATGTTTCTATAATTACTTTAACTAACTTATCCTTTGATACTTCTACAATTTTTTTAATTTCTTCTTTTACATATTCATCATTTCCTGATTTAAGTTGTCCAACAGAAATAACCATATCTATTTCATCTGCACCATCTTCAATAGCAACCTTTGTTTCATACACTTTAGAGGCGGTTGAAGTTGCTCCAAGTGGAAATCCTACAACAGTACAAACCTTAACATCTGTATCTTTCAAATTTTTATGCGCAAGCTTAACCCAGCTAGGATTTACACAAACTGATGCAAAATCATAAGTTTTAGCTTCTTCAATAAGTTTTAAAATGTCTTTTTCTGTTGCTTGTGGTTTTAATAGTGTATGATCAATATACTTAGATAATTTCATAATTTATAACCCCTCTCATTTTGGTTATTATTAACTTTATTAATTATTTTTTACTTTTGTTCCAAAACTATTTTATACTTCTTTGCATCATCATAATAGCACTTGTTAGAACAAAAGTAAATATTAGTTTTTTCTTTTGTTCTAATATTGTTTTAAAGTAAAAAAGCCCCCCATAAACAATTACATGAGAGTTTTTTCATTTATAAAATTGCATTTTTAAGTTTGTTATTATTTTTATTTTTGTAATGCCATTTTCAACCCTAAAAGAATAAATATAGTGCCTGTTATTCTTTGTTATATACTTATCTTCCAAGTAATAGTTTAGCGGTAAATTGATCTGTTACTAGTGTATTAGCTATTTTTGAACTTAATGCTACATGTAATGAATTAAGTTTTCTTTCTCCACCAGCAACTAAAATACTTCTTTCTTTTTTCTTTAATTCTTCTAAATTTATTCCTACTGTTCTACTATTTATTTTTTCATCACATACGTTACCATTCTTATCAATAAATCGCGAACATACATCTCCAACAGCATACTTTTGAATACGCTTTTTTTCTTCTTCATTAAAATAGCCTAATCTAAATAATAGAGCATCATCTTCAACTGTACCTGTAGAAAAAATGGCAATATTAGCTTGCTTCCCCATTTGCATTACTTCATTTATATGGCTGTCTTTTTCTGTAATTTCTTTTAATTCTTGTGTATCAAATATAACAGGTAATGGCAAAGCTCTTCCCTCAGCATGGAATGCCTTTGCAAATAATTCATTTATCTCTGAGGCATATGTATTGCTACGAGTATGGCTTAGTCCACCTTTAAGTTGTACGATTTGAACATCTTTTAATTCTTTTTCCACTAACTGTGTGGCTACAGCATACATGGTTGTTCCCCAGCTTACCCCAATAATATCTCCATCTTTAACAATATCATGTAAATACTGCACTGCCACGCGACCTATTTGATTTTTTATCTCATCCTCGTTATTTAATGGAGAATAAGCAATAGCGACTTCCTCTAAATCATACTTATTTTTTAAAGTTAAGGCTAAATCATCAGATATATCCATTGGATCATTAATTTTAATAGTAACGTAACCATTTTCCTTAGCATATTTTAAAAGTTTTGATACTGTAGGCCTAGAAATATTAAGTAAATTCGCAATCTCATGTTGACTATATTCGGATTGATAATATAATCTTGCAACATCTATACTTTGTCTGTCTTTATCTTTTAACATTGTTTAAGTCTCCTTTTGTCATCACTGTTCCCCTAACTTCTTTTTTAAATCTAATATATATGTATTTTGCATTTTCTTTAAATCCATAAAAAAATAAGATAAAATCTTAATGATTGGATTTCTTATAAATATGTTTTCTACAAAAACGATCTTTGTTTCACCATTTTCTGTTTCTGAAAAATGTCCAGTCCAAAAACCAGTAAACATTTTATTTCCCATACTAAATTCATATTGGCTGTACTCTTCCTTTTTAGTAATAAAAAATTTTGTAGCAATTCCATTAGGAGTATACTCAATAAATTCTTTTCCATCATTAATAATTTCAATTTTTTCAACATCGCTACGCCACTTATAGTCATTATTATTAGTAACCACATTCCAAACAAATTTTATATCAGACTGAAGATATGCTGTTACTTCTGACGTTCTTGGTTTTCTCAAAATATTCAACTCCTAAATTTCAAATTTAGTCACATTAAAAAGTAACAAAATAATATTTTTTCCTAAACTTTCCTAAATTTTAATATTATTATAACATATTATTTTAAAATTAATCCTAATTTCTTATTACTTTGCTACCAATTTGATATGTTGCTACTGATTAAAAACAATTTATTTTTGCAATTCTACATATATTAAGTACATTACTCTATATAAAAAGACTAAGCCTATGTTGACTTAGTCCTATAAATTCCTTTTTTACTTATTTATATACTTTAAACTTTCAATATATTATTTAGGTCTTAATCTATCTTTAAATATTGTTGCCACAACTTGCAATATTTAATTCTTCATAGGATGTTGATTCATTTTCTATTGATTTTTTTCTAAGAATTAGATATAATTCAGCCTTTGTAGAATCAACATATGGATTTACAAATAATACACCTATTCCTAGAGCTAATGCCCCTAGTATATACCAACCCAAAAATGATAAATCAAGCACAAACATATCCCATTTCTCTCCATCTGTCATTTTATTACTTAACTGTATGGCTCTTTCAGCACCTATAGAAGGATTATCTGCCAATATATATGGTACCATGCTATATGCATAGCTCTTAACTATCCCTGGTATTACTAATAATAAAGTCCATAAAAATGTATAAATACTCCTTAATAACATTGTTACAAGCACTCCAAAATAGCTTCCTTCTTTAAAGCAATATCCAAGGTATCCCATATTAGTTTCCCCTTCTGCTGCTTTAATAAAGAATTTCCTTCCACCTACTTCAAGCATATATCCTACTACAACCCTTAAAATCAGCAAAATTATTGCTATAGATGCTAAAAACACTAACAGCTTTCCTGTCCAATTTACTAATCCTTCAAACATTGTATTATCAAAGATAGCGTAGTCATCAGTAAATTTGTTAACATTTTTTTCTGCCTTTCCATAACTGTCTGCAGTTACAACACTTATAACTAAACTTACTAGAAAGGCTTTCCAGTAATTAAGCTTTAATATTCTTTTAGCTCTTTCTTTGATCTGCTCTCGTGTCCACATTTTATTGTTCTCCCTTATAAGTATTTATAATAAATTCCCAATATAATATTTATTCTATTTATAATATTTTAATTACCATATCCTTAATTCTCATATTACTTTTATAACCTTAAGTTATTATATATATTATTAAACTAATTCTAACTTGTGAAATGCATTTTCTTAATTTTATTTTACATATTGGGCTATATGATATACACTTTCCTCTAATTTTTTATCTACTTTATGAGCCTCATCTATATGATTTATAATTTGATCATTTGTTTTAGTAAGAATGTTGTCTACCTCATTTATCCCACTAAAAATTTTGCTTATATCTTCCTTCTGAGTATTAATTGTTTTAATTAGACTATCAGTGTCATCTTCAACCCTGTTAAATGAATCTAAAACTTCCTCTATTTTTTCAAGGGCTCCTTTAGAAGATTCTACACCTTCTGTAACTACTAATGTACTTTTTTCCACACTACTTAAAACATTTTTAGTCTGAGAATCTATACCACTAATTAAATTAGTTATATTATTACTACTCTCTCCCGTCATTTCTGCTAATTTTCTAACTTCATCAGCAACTACCGCAAAGCCTTTACCCTGTTCTCCTGCACGAGCTGCTTCTATAGCGGCATTAAGAGCAAGAAGATTTGTTTTTGAGGCTATTCCACTTATTAATTGAGCTATTTCTCCAATTTCTTTTAGTTTTTCACCCAAAGCATTAATATTTTCATATGTATCCTTTGTTTCTATATCAAGATTCTCAATTACTTTAACCATGCCCTCAATTGATTTTTTACCTTCTAAGGATTTGCTTACAGTATCTTTTGTAATCTCCAACAAACTTTCTCCTTGACTAAAAAGCTTATTTGTTGATTCATTAGTCCTCTCGGTTAAATTTGATACTGTTGCCATATGGTTCTCAATCTGCTTTGCTAATTTTTCAAGTACCTCATGTTCACCATTAACTTTATTATGCTGCTGTATTATACCCTCTATTTGTACAGTCATTTCCTTTAGAAATTCCATAGTATCTGTGGTTTCAACTTCATGTTTTTCTTCAACAATAACTTCCTGGTCAATGATATCATTTTTACTATTTTTTTTACCAAAAATATTTATCATAATATATTCCTCCTAATATTCCATACTTCTAATATTAAATTATCGACAAAATTTACAAAAACTAAATACGAAATATAAAAAGGAGGTATTGCTCAAACAATACATATAAAATTATTATTTTAAATACTCTTTTTCAAACTCTAAATATCCCTTTTTTCTCAATTTACAAGCTGGACATTCTCCACATCCATCCGCTTTTATTCCATTATAGCATGTTAAGGTTTCTTCTTTAACTATATCAAGAACTCCTAAATCATAGGCCATTTTCCAAGTTTCCGCTTTATTAATCCACATTAGTGGTGTAAGTATTTCAAATTCATAATCCATAGCTAGGTTTAATGTGACATTTAAGGATTTTATGAACACATCTCTACAATCTGGATATCCACTAAAATCACTTTGTGATACACCAGTTATGATAGCATTTATTCCTCTTTGTTTTGCAAATACTGCAACAAAACTCAAAAATAATAAGTTTCTTCCATCTACAAAGGAATTAGGTACTCCCTCTTTTGGCGCACTTTTATCAACAGTTATATCCTGTCTAGTTAGTGAATTTGGTGCTAATTGATTTAGTAAGTTTAAGTCTAAAATCTTATGTTCAATATTATATTTTTTACATATATCCTTTGCACATTCTAACTCTAACTTATGCTTTTGGTTATAATCAAAGGATACTGCTATAACTTCTTTATACTTTTTCTTTGCCCAAAACAAACAGGTTGTACTATCTTGTCCACCACTAAATACTACTATTGCTTTTTCCTTATTCATTTACTACACACCCCTTTATTATTTTATTATCATCTTAAAATCCACAAAAATCTTTGTTATAGTTATGCTTTTTAATACACTTCCTTTATATAAAACATTCCACCCTATGCAAGGTTTTTCAGCCTTGTACGAATCTAATATATTTATATTAATAAAACTCTATCCAAAACTAAAAACTTCTTTATTTTGTATAAAGCATCATTAATTTATTGCTTACAATTGTATCAGTATTAAATTTTCCTCTTAATGTAGTTGTTATAGTTTTAGCACCTGGCTTTTTTATTCCTCTAGTGGTCATACAGCCATGTTCACCTTCTATAATAACAGCTACATCCTCTGAATCAGTTATCATCTTTAGAATTTCTGCTATATCACTCCCAATTCTCTCTTGAAGCTGTAGTCTACGTCCTACCATATCTGCTATTCTTGCTATTTTACTTAATCCAATAATTTTTCCCTTAGGTATATATGCTATAGCTACTTTCATATTGTACATAAGTGCTAAGTGATGTTCACAATGACTAAATATCTCTATATCCTTCATAAAAACCATATCGCCTACATTATCGCTTACACATAAATCATCTTCAAAAGTTACATTAAACATTTCTGCGATTTCATCATTGGTATAGCACATACCCTTAAATACTTCTTCATACATTTTAGCTACACGTTTTGGTGTATCCTTTAACCCTTCTCTTTCTGGATTATCTCCTAATGCTATCAAAATTCCTTTTATGTGCTCTTCAATGGCCTTAACATCAATTGCCATATACTACACCCCTTTCTTATTAGGATCCCATATAATCTTGTGAAGCTGCAGTTGTAAATTAACTTCATTCATTTTATTATTTTTCATAAATTCTACAATAGTATCTAAATTAATTTTCCCAAAAACAGGACTTATATATACATTAGTTGTATTCACTAAATTATATTTTTTTATTATTTCTTTAGCTTTTTCTAAGTCCTCTATACTACCAGATACAAATTTTACCGTGTCCTTATTAGTTAAATATCTAAAGTTATCTAATACCATTTTATTTTCCATATTACTTGAAGGAAGCTTATAATCCATAGTGAAACTTGGTGAATTTTCTATATCTAAAAATTCGTCTAATAATACACTACCATTAGTTTCAATTTCCACATAAAGTTCTTTATCCTTAGAAAGAAGGTTTAGTAACTCTACTATTCCCTTTTGCATAAGAGGTTCTCCACCTGTTAGGGTTACATTTTTAATTTTTTGTGACTTGATATAGTCATATATATCTTTTGAACTAATTAATTCATAAGATACCTCCTTTTCATTTGCCCAAAGTGTATCACAATAACTACAATTTAAATTACAACCTGCAAATCTTATAAATATGGCTAATTGTCCACAACGTGTTCCCTCCCCATTTATACTTACAAATCTTTCAACCACGCTAAAATCCATCTTAATTAACCCCACTTTCTTCGTAGGTAGCACTATTATTAGGAGTTTCATAAACTGTAGAACTTTTTACATTATATCCTTTATCCTTCATGGTTTTATAGAAAAATAATGCAAAATTTTCTGCTGTTGGTCTAAAATTAACTTCTATTATACGAAAACCATCTTCTCTTAATGAGTTTAGTGATTGTTCCCTCATAGTTCCCTTTTCTATTATCAATGCATGATCATAATAATCCACCATAGATTTAACATCTTTTTTCAAATCCCCAAAGTCTATTACCATTCCATCAAGCTGACCGCCTTGTACTAATGATTTTGACTGAACCTGAATTTCAACCTTCCATCTATGTCCATGAATATTTCCACATTTACCTTCATAACCTGCAAGAAAATGAGCACTATCAAAAGTATGTTCCGCCTTTAAAATATACATATTTTTCCTCCCAAATTTATTTTAAAAATTCCAATCCAAAATAACAACATCCAATGGCACCATTAAACTGAGGATCTTCTACGGAGACTATTTCTTCATAATCATTATTTAAATATTTTTTTATTGAATTATTACTAGCAACACCACCAGTTAGAACTAATTTCTTACCTCTAAATTTACTTAAAAGAGGCTGTAGCCTTTTATACAAAGAGTAGTTAACTCCAGCACATAATCTTTCTATTTGTACCCCTTCAGCTATTTTTCCAATTAATTCTGACTCTGAGAATACTGCACAGGTGGAATTTAAATCCACAGGATTTTCTGAGTACCTGCTCATTTCATCTAAAGATATTTCAAGGACATTTGCCATATTCTCTAAATATCTTCCACAGGAAGCAGCACATTTTTCATTAAGCTCCAAATCAGTAACAATGCCTTTTTCTACCTTTACCACTTTAACATCTTGCCCACCTACATCTAAAAGTATAAAATTTTTTAGTTTACTTTGATAAATTGCTCCATAAACATGAGCCTTTATCTCATTTATTGGTGTAAAAAGCTTTAAATCCGTATTATTTTTCCCATAGCCCGTTGATATTGCTTTATCAATTCCTTCTATATTTAGTTTTTCTAAATCTACTATAACCTTGCCATTAAAGCTACAGTAATCTCTGTAAAATTTCATGGTACTTACTTTTTTCTTTTGAACTATAATACTGTTTTCCATTAAAACAATCTTAACTTCTCTACTTCCAAGATCTATTCCCAATAACCTCATTAATTCCGCTCCTTTAAATCTAATAACATATCAAGAAAAGCTTCTAATCTAAGCTTAGTTCTTGCATCTAATGTATTTAACTTATCCCCTTCAATATTTAACATAGGTATATCTAATTCTTTTTTTAATACTATATCTTCAACAGCTCTATGACAAAAAGCCTGAGTGTAATGGATTATAGCATCTATCTTTCTCGTTTCTATTTGCTTTTTCAATTCCTTAATTCTAAACTCATTATCATAAGGATAGGTGTAATTATAATACTGTTCAAATATATTTGCAGCTTCTATCCCCCTAGGAAAAGCAAATTCTCTTTGAACTTCGTTATATACAAAATAAGCATTTAATTTTTCACTAAACTCATATATATCTCCAGTCATTGGAGGAACTCCTATATAGCCTAATCTTAATTTTTTATTTATTGGCTCTCTTTTCTCCATATCCTCAATGACTTTTTTAAGGTGTTTCTCAAATTTATCTATGTTTCCATTAAAGTCACTTAAGCTCACCTGATATAGATGGTTTTCAAAACCATTAACCTTATTATCTATATAAGTCATTTCATCTATTTTTTTTGCTAGCTTTCTAACTCTATTTAATATTTTTCTAACCTGTTCTACCTTATCCTCGTTAACATTGAAGATATCCATGAACTTTCTTATTTCAATTTCTACATCCCTTAAACTATGACTATGGGGAAATGAAAATGGATAAATTTTTATTCCTCTTAGTTTAAAAACCTCAATAAGGGCTTTAGTATTAGAACAATCCCCCTCCATAACTCCAACTATTTCTTTAATATTATTTTCTAGACATGCTCCATAAATCCCCTTTATCCAAGCACATAAGCTTTTAGGGAAACCATCTCTTTCAGCTATATCTATATATTTTAAATAATTCTCTGAAGTTATAAACATATTATTTAAATCTACTGGTGTATATCCTGCTGCAACAATAACTTCCACTGGCACTGTAGTTGTTAATCCTATTTTTTTCATTTTATTCCTCCTTGTGCTATAGATTTTTTCAGTCTATTACACTCACTTAGACTTGAAAACATTAAATAGTTATAATGGTTATGATAAATTATTATCTATTGGAATATTTTACAACTATTTAAAGTTCCCTAACTTGTAAGGTTTTTAAGTTATATTTGAACAATCTTTATAAAAAACAGCCTTATACTGTTACTGTTATATTTAAGTTAAAAAATTCATTGGATAAGACCCTTGCGTCCTTGAATAACAATTTCTAAACTTTATATAAATTAAAAATTTCACCTAAAATAAAAAATCATATTTGTGAATTTTTTACAAATAAAAAAGGGCATTAAATGCCCATCAACAAAAAAACTACCTAAGGCGGTAGCTACGTCCTAGTTTTATTTATAGACAGGATGGTTACGAACTGTCTTTATTCTTTTTTACGATATAAGTTTACTATAGTACATTTGTTAAGTCAAATTCACACCCATAAATAGCCTAAAAATTACCACACTGAATTTATTTTTATAAAACTTTCTTATGCAATTCTCCCAACAATTTCTCTCTAAACAATCTTACAAGTTATTAATTTGATATAATAAAATAGTCATTTCAAATTATGGGGGGGTTTATAGGTTCATGAAAATTAATAGATTATTGGCAATTGTTGTAATGCTTTTAAATAGAGAAAAAATATCCGCATCAGAATTAGCTGAAAAATTTGAGGTTTCTGTAAGAACAATTTATAGAGATATTGAAGCAATTAATCTTGCTGGAATTCCTATAGTTTCTCAAATTGGAAATAATGGAGGATTTTATATTATAGATAACTATAAAATCAATCATCAACTTTTAACATTAGAAGATATGATTTCAATTATAGAAGCTCTAAAAAACATGAATAAATTTTTAGATAATAAAAATGTTGAAATGGCCATTGAAAAGGTAAAGAATATTGTTCCTAAAGAAAAAAAAGAAGTATTTGATTTACATTTTGAGCAAATGTGTATAGATACATTACCTTGGGGCTTCAAAAAATGTGAAGAAGAAAACTTAAAATACAAGATTATATATGATGCTGTAGGTAGCCAAAACTGTATAGCCTTTGATTATAGAAACTCAAAAGGTGAATATAATTGGAGACAGGTAGAACCATTAACTCTTGTTTTTAAAGGTTTTTCATGGTATTTATTTTCCTTTTGCAAATTAAAAAATGATTACCGATTTTTCAAATTATCAAGAATGGAAAATTTAACTGTTTTACATGAAAAAATTAATGAAAATAGAATTTCCTATAAAGAATATATAGATATTAGTGAGAGTGAACAAGTACCTACAAGAATTGTATTAAAGTTTTCTGAAAGAGTTAGATATAGAATAGACGATTGTTTTGATAAAGATGAAATGAAGTTTCAAGAAGATGGTAGTGTAATTATAGATACATATTTATTAGAAGATGACTGGGTATATTCCATGATATTAAGTTATGGAGAATATGTGGAAGTACTTGAACCCAATCATATTAGAGAAATTATAAAGGATAAATGTAAAAAAATTAATGATCTATATTCAAATATGACATAGTGTTGTCAAAGCCTTCCTATATAATACAAATATAAACATAAGGAAGGGGAATAAAATATGGAACAAAAATATTGTCAAAGTTGTGGAATGCCAATGAGTGAAGATCTTTATAGTACTGAATTAAATAATAAAAAAAATCATGAATATTGTATTTATTGTTATGAAAATGGAGCTTTTAAGCATCCAAATTTAACTATGGAACAAATGATAGACGTATGTATACCTTTTATGAAAGAAAAAGGAATGAAGGAAGATGAAGCAATAGCATTAATGAAAAATTGTTTACCTAATTTAAAGAGATGGGGAAAAGAAGATATAATTACTAAAGTAGTAGAAAAAGATAAAATGATAATAGTTGGAAAAGAAGTAAGAACAACTAACAAAGATGGTGCCTTTATGGCTGTAATTCCAACGCTTTGGGAAGAGTTTAAGAACAAAAAACTTGGGGACAAAATATTAAATAAAGTAAATAAAGATGAGATTTTAGGTTTATATACTGATTATGAAAATAAAGAATTTGGCTTATATTCTTTTATGGTGGGATTTCAAGTTACAGATAAAAATTCTATACCAGAAGGTATGACATATAAAGTGATACCAACTGCAAAATATTGTGTAGTAACAGCTAAAGGCAAAATGCCCGATAAAATAGGAGCAGCTTGGGGATATATATGGAATGCAGGACTTGAAAGAACCTATACAGGAGATTTTGAACTCTATGATAAAAGATATGATGGAACCGAAAATTCTGAAGTAGACATTTATGTAGCTATCAAATAAAAACTAGCTTAATATTAATATACTAAGCTAGTTGCCATAAAATATTTTAAGTATTAATATTTTATGGCTTTAATTTTTTTATATTTCTCTACAGCTTGCACTCTATTAGAAACCTGAAGTTTAGAATATATATTAATCATATGAGTTTTTACCGTTGCTAAAGATATATTTAGTCTTTCTCCAATCTGCTTATTTGAAGCTCCTTCAAATAATATTTCCATCACTTCCTTCTCCCTTTCAGTTAGAAGTTCTCCTTTTACCTTTTCTGGTTCCATAATATCAATTAAATTTTTTATAAAATTATCTTCCTTAGAAGTTAATTCTATATCCTTATCATTTTTAAGTTTTTTTATGATATTTAGAAGTTTTTCCCCTTCAAGTACATATGGCTTTAAATACCTATTATCAACACTATAATGAATGGCTTCCCTTAATAAATTAAATGTGGTTCTTTTAATTACATTAAGTTCTTCTAATATTAATGTAAGCACAATTAATCCATCAACAAGATATATTTTAAATGATTTTTTTCTACTATATTCTAAGCATTTATATAAAATATCTTTAGCTTTTTCTTGTTCACCTAATATATAAATAACCCTTGCATAAGTAATTTTCTCATCAATTCTAATATAAATATTAGAATTCTTTTGTTGTTTTTCAAATAAAACCTTATATTCTTGTAAATTTTCATTTGAATAAATACCAGCTGATATGAAATATTTTATTCTTGCTGAATATAAATAAAGCAATATCTCTCTTTCATTAACTGTATACATTGTTATAATCTTATTTGCCAGTTCTTTACCTTTCTCTTTATCTCCCTTTAAAAATTTAAATTCCATCAAATTATATAAAATTCCTCTATCTGCAAACTCATAGCCATCACAAAAAAAATCATTTATCAATTTAAGTTCTTCTTCCGATTTTTGTATTTCAAATCTTTTCATATAAATTCCGGCTATTCCTAAATGATACATAAACATTAAATTGCTTAATATAGGCATTTTATCAACCATTTCTTTCATATCTTTAAGGATACATTCTGCCTCATAGAGTTCACCTAATTCCTCTAAAGCACATGCTTTAATTGATTTACTGAAAAAACTTATATATGATATATTGTATTTTTCACCTATACTATTGCTTTTATCTAAGTAATATATAGCTTTATCAAGATATCCTTGTGCAAAAAATATATAACAGCTATTTAAATATATTATAGCTTTTGTTATCTCACTAAAATTAAATTTTTCTATATATTGTAAATTCAACTTTGCATCTAAAGAAGAATCATATATGTATATTTTAAAAGCATTAATAACTTCAAACCATTCTCTTTCCTTTATCTTATTATCTAATATATCTATCAAATTCTTACATTCATTTACTTCCAAATTTACAAAATGATAAAATAATCTTTGAAGAGTTAACTCCTTACTTGTAATTAGATATTCTATAGGAATTTCTTTTAAATAGGACCATACTTCAATATTTTGTGCATTATTTTCTATTTCTATTAAAACTTTATCATAAGCTTTTATTTCTAATAAATGTTTTATGGCTTCCTCAATATCCCCTTGTTTTTTAAAAGCCTCATATGCTTTTAAATTTAGCTTTATCTGTTCATCTTTATTAACCTTTGAAAAAGTAAGATTTAAAAACTCCTTAAACAA
Organism: Clostridium sporogenes; assembly: GCF_001889325.1. NCBI lineage: Bacteria > Bacillati > Bacillota > Clostridia > Eubacteriales > Clostridiaceae > Clostridium > Clostridium sporogenes. Next base: position 506,016 of record NZ_CP013243.1, read on the forward strand.
ATGGTGATATCTATATATTTTTCTTTGTTCATCTATAATAATTACAAATAAATTTTTATCTATTAAAGAATCTATTATTTCTTCTGCATTTTCTATATTCAAAATATCATTGCATAATTCTACGTTAAAATAATTTAAAATTGAAGTTTTTACCAAAAAATTTCTTTCTTCTTCACTAAGTTGTTTTAAAATTTCTTCTGTCAAATATTCTATTACATATTTATTTAATACACTTATATCACTAAATATATTATCCTTTCTACTTTTTAAAGCCAAGGAGATAAGCTGAATTCCTGCAATCCATCCCTCTGAGATATTAAATATTTTATCTATACTATCTTCTGTAAGTTCAATATTCAATGTATTTTTTATAAAACTTAAACATTCCTCTTTTGAAAATCTCAAACTTTCCTCTTCAATTTCTAAAAGTTGTCCCTGTACTCTTAGTTCACCTAAATATAAAGGAAGCTCTTCTCTAGTTAAAAAAATATAATGTATATTATCAGATGAATACTTCATTAAATATTCCAAAGTTGAATTCAAAAACTCATCCTTTATATAATGATAATCATCAAATACTATAAAAATATCTTCTTTTTTAGATAATTCATTAACTATGTAAGGAATAACATTAAATATTTCATCTTTTCTTATAAAAGTATTAAAAGTATTAGCGAGCTCTTTTCCATTATTTTCTAAATACTTCTTTAATATTTCAATAAGATAATACCAAAAAGATTTCCATTGATTATTTTCTTTATCAAGACTTATCCAATTTACATCACTTAAATTTTTATCCTTTATAAAAGAAGAAAGCAGTGTGGATTTTCCACTACCTGCTGCTCCTTTTATTATTGTAACTTTATAGTCTTTTATATCCTCTAATTCTTTTATAATCTTTTCTCTTTTAACATAATTTTTTCTTGGCATTGGACTAATAAGCTTAGTCCTTATTAAGTTTACTTTGTTGTCCATATAATCACCTGTGAAATATTTTGTTACTTTTAAATAATTCGCAACAAAATAAAGTTACTTTTTTATTTATCCCATAGCTATTATCTGCGATACTTAATTATACTATATATCTAATGCTGTAGTAAATTAATTTAATATTTTCCTGTTTTTAAACTATTTTTCGTCATTAAACTTGCTAATATAAATAATACTAGTATTAAGATAACAATATAACTTAACTCAAGTTTATAACTTAATATATTTTTACCATTTTCTATCCCTTGAACTAAAGTTAAATAACTCTTCTGAGGCAGTATATTAATTATTATATCTAAAATCTTATTATTATCTGAAAATGAATAAAAACTTCCTGAAAGAATGGAAGTTAATGTAATTATTACTGATCCAAGCATAAGACTACTCTCTAAATCATCAATAGCAGAAGTAATAAATAAGGCAAAAGCGGTTCCTAGAAAAGTTATTATGCTCAAAAGTATAGCTAAATTACCATAACTAAAACCTATATCAACATTAAACACTGCTTTTGTTATTACTATAGCTAAAAATACAGGAATATATATTATAATAAAATTAAATATTCCCTGTGCTAATAAATACTTTCCCTCACTTACAGGAGAAATTAATATTCTTCTAAAGGTTTTAAAATCTCTATCTTCAGGATACATTACCATAAGACCTACAGATTGAATCAAAATAATCATTATTAAAAATCCTAATATGTTAGTACCTACTCCTCTTTTTTCTCCTATATCTATGTTCTTATTTATATTTTGTGGTGACTTTAAACAATTTTCTATTGTGTTTTTAAATGTATCTCCCTTTATAGTTGTAATCTCAATTTTACCATTTCCTTTATCATCTAACACTGCATCATACTTGTTTAATAAGAGCTCCGACATCTTAGGCTTTTTATCTAATACTTTTACTTTTAAATATTTTGTGTTTAAGTTTACAGATTTATTTTCAGAAACCACTGCTATCGTACCTTTAATTTCCATTTTATCTGTAAAATAAACCGCCGCCATAATCATAAGTGGAACAAATATTATTGTATTTATAATAATTGATTTTTTAGAAATTATCCTATAAAAATTATTTTTTAATATAGTAAACACACTCATTATATATATTCCTCCGGTTTAAAAGTTATTTGACAAAGAATTATAAATATAAGTGAACTGCCAATACAAATGGCTATGGTTGGCACAAACATTGAAAAATCCTTATCATAAATTATTTTAAATATACATTCACTAATCCACTTTACTGGTGATATGTAGGAAAGCTTTTCTACTGTTTTTCCAAGGCTATCTACTGGGAAAAATAATCCCCCTAATAATGCAAGTAACATGTTTATTGGAGATAAAAACTTATTAGTTGCCTCTTCACTTTTAAAGATACAACACATTGAAGCTCCAAAAGAACACATTAAAAGGTTAAATGAAATTAATAAAGCAATTATATATATAAAATTTTCTCCTCCCAAGTTTATTCCTAAAATATATTTTTCTATAATGAGTATTATAGTAAAAAGCACTGATGCAAATATAAATGTTGAAAATATTTTGGATAAAAATATTATAGTTTTAGAAGTAGGAGAATATATTAACCTTACATTGCCCTTTTTAACCTTCTTTTCCATAAAAGTATTTGAAGCTGTTAAAGCAATATATAATACAGTAAAAATAATCATTGTAATTCCATAATAATCATAGGATGTTACTCCTTCACCTCCATAATTTCCATTTGCTATAAATCCAAATAAGCCTATAAGAACCAATGGATAAATTGTGTTATATAGAACAAGTATGGGATTTTTTAATATATTTATAATATCAATCTTTATAACTTTTAATAAATTCATAACTCTACTCCTATTCTCTTAAACTTCTTCCTGTTAAATTTAAAAATACCCTTTCTAGAGAGGCTAAACTACTATCAATATTTTGTATCTTACACTTTTTGTTCATCATAGTTAAAATTAATTTATCTAAATTTTCAACAGTATTTACAGATGTTATTTCAACTTTTTCATCTGAAATTATAACTTTTTTTACTCCCTCTATGTTAAAGAAGTCGTCTTCCGTAAGTTTGTCTTTATTTGCTATATTAATAGAATATACTCTTTCATCCTCTATGTTTTTCTTTAACTCTTCCTTGGTTCCTTCAGCTATAATGGTCCCATGATCCATTATTATTATTCTGTCTGCTATTTCCTCAACTTCTTCCATATAATGCGTAGTATATAATATTGTAGCTCCTCTTTTTTGTAATTTTTTAATTGAGTTTAAAATATGATTTCTTGATTGAGGATCTATTCCTACTGTAGGTTCATCCATTATTATAAGCTTAGGATTATGTGCAATAGCACAGGCTATATTTAATCTTCTTTTCATCCCACCTGAAAATGTCTTTGGCATATCTAATCTTTTATCATAAAGACCTACAAACTCCAAAGTCTCCTTTACATTTTCATCAAGCTTTTTCCCTTTTAATTCATAAAGACTTGCAAAAAATCTTACATTCTTTTCTGCAGATATTTCTTCATAAATAGCTAAGTCTTGAGGAACTACACCTATATTTCTTTTAATATTCATAACATCCTCAGTAGATTTTTCACCTAAAAACTTAACTTCTCCTTTATCTGATTTTAATATAGTAGATAATATATTTATGGTAGTACTTTTCCCTGCACCATTAGGTCCTAAAAAACCAAGTATTTCTCCTTGTTTTACATCAAAACTTATTCCCTTTACTACTTTTTTGTTTTTGTAACTTTTTTCTAAATTCTTAACTTCTATTATGTTTTCCATATGAATTCCTCCCTTTTATGCTTTTATGATACAAAAATTTCTCATAAAAAAAATCAACCTTTCGGTTGATTTTAAAGGTTGATTTTTAATACCATTATTTAAAATATTTTTTCAAAATAATTATTTATATAAATCTGCTGCAAGCTTTTTTAGAATTTTCTCATCTAATACTTGAAAGTAATTGTTTTTCTTTCTTATAGCTCCCTTACAACTAAGATTATTTAATGTTCTTAATAAATGTCTATAACTTGTACCTAGAAGCTCTGCTATTTCAGTTAAGTTTTCATTAAACTTTATTATTCTTTCTTCATTATTATTTACTCTTTCACCAGTAGCAAGAATATAACTGGCCAATCTATTTTCCAAAGGATAAAGCAAATTTATAGAACTATTTTTTGAACATCTATTTAATTTTCCACCTAAAGAACTACAAATAAACCTTAAAAATTTAGCATCATTAAGCAAATACAATCTTACATTTTTTAAGGATATAGCTAGGCAATATGTATCCTCTATAACCTGCACATTTGAAGATGCATTTTCTAAATTAATAATTTCTACATCGCCCAATAATTTAAAATCATCATAAAAGCAAAGTAACAAAGACTTGCCATTACTAAGAGTTGTATATACTTTAGCTTTTCCTTTTACAAGAAAAAAAAGATAATTAAGTTCTTCATCTTCTCTACAAATATGCTCATTTTTTTTGAAAAAGAAAAGTTCTATAAAAGGATTCATATCTTTAGTAAACATATCATTAATTCTATACTTTAAAATATATTTCTCTCTTTCTTTTAAATCATTAATTCTTATCATAACTTTAAACTCCTTGTAAATTCCTGTTTTAAGTATGACATATGTCATATCCCTTTACAACTTTTTCATGATAAATTAAGTTTAAGGTTTCACTAGGAGGAATACTAATATGAAGAATAATTTAATTTCAGCCTTTATAGGTGCTTTAATAGCTATAATGACTTTATTTAATGGAACTTTGTCTAATACTTTTGGAAACTATACTTCAAGCATAATAATTCATGTTATTGGACTTTTTTCTATAACATTTGTGCTCTTAATAAGTAGATCGAAAATTAAAATTCAAAAGGAAATACCTATATACCTATATAGTGCTGGTGCTATAGGTGTCTTTACTGTAGTTTTTAGTAATCTTAGTTTTTCAAATCTTGGAGTATCATTAACCCTTGCTTTAGGTTTATTAGGACAATCACTTTCATCAATTTTTATAGACCACTTTGGATTGCTAGGAATGAAAGTTATTAAATTTGAAAAAAAGAAATGTATTGGTTTATCATTTATTACTTTAGGAATTTTTATAATGACTGTTTTTTAAAGGGGGATTAATAATGTTATATATATTCATAGCAATTCTAGCAGGTGCTTCCATTGTAGCTGGAAGAATAATAAATTCTAATCTAGCAGAGAAAATTGGTATTTTCCAAGGAACTTTTTTTAACTATGTTATTGGATTATTATTTTCATTTATATTCTTATTTTTAAGTAATGAAAGCCTAAACATAACTAATACAAGAATAAAATCTATACCTTTATGGGCTTATCTAGGTGGTCTTACTGGTGTTTTAGTAATTGTACTATCAAGCTATGTTACACCTAAAATATCTTCTTTTTATTTAACACTGATTATTTTTATAGGGCAATTATTTGTTGGTATTATAATTGATTATTTTACTTTAAATAAATTATCCTTCGGTAATTTGCTTGGAGGACTTTTAGTACTAATTGGACTAACTTATAATTTACTCATAGATAAAGATCAAAATCCCTAAATTACCTTAATCAAAAATTCAATATTTTTGATCATCCTTATCTTTATATTTTTCTATTATAATTAATTATATTTTCTTCTTAAATGCTATATAAAAACTCTTATACTTCAACTTTACATAAGATAATTATTATATACAAAATATTGGTATAATCATAGCAAAGAGCACTTAATCCATATAAAATTAAATGCTCTTAATTACAAATAAACTATAATTAATATAAAGGACGTGTAATTTCTATATCATTACCTTCACTATCTTTAAATTCTAAAACCTGATTTTCACCTATAATTGTCAATGGAAAAACAATTTTGCAATTTAATTTTTCTAATTTTTTTAGAACTAAATCAATATTACTTACTTCTAAACTTGGAAGACAATTATTTCCCCATTTTTTTACTTCATTCATTTTCTCATTTGCAAATAGACCATATCTAAAACCATTAATGTCAAAAACACTATATATATCATTTTTTTCAGTAACTTTTTGTCCTAATAAGTCCTCATAAAACTCAATTGCTCTTTCCATATTTTTAACGCATATATATAATGATCTTAGTTTAAATTCCAAGTCCATATTTATTTCATCTCCCAACGGAAAGTTTAATATATACATCTTTACGAAATATAATACTAACCATATACAAACCCAAACAATTTTTATTTGAATTTCTAATTATAACTTTATGAACTTCTCCTTTCTCAAATGCCTAAAAGCTTATTTAAATATTTTGTTATTTAAATTACTCTAATCATAACATTGGTAATATGACATCTGTATGTCATATTAATTATCAATGGTTAATATCACTTGAAAAATATTTAATTGGTTATAATATTTTAATCACTGATAGTTTTTATATAAGATTCTAAAGTTATTAAATAATACCCACTGTAGAATACTGCATACACTAAAATAATAATTGCAAAGGATTTATATATTTTAAGTGTCATCATTTTTCCAAGCACTATAGAAGCTACATAAGAGTTAATTACTGCTACTATGAATGGCAATCCAAACAAAATAAACAATTCTTCTGATATAGCCTTCTTTATTTCTTTTTCACTAGCTCCTATTTTTTTAAGAGTTATAAATTTATTCTTATCCTCTTGAGCTTCCATGATCATTTTAAAGTATATTATACTTCCTGTAGCTGTAAGAAATACTAAACCAATAAATATTCCAATAAAAGCCATCATGCCTGTCATTTTTAATCCATAACTGTAACTTTCATAATAAGTTAAAAGATTATTTTTAGGAGGAATTTGTTTTTTTAAATCCTGTATAAAATCTTTTAAAAAATATTCATTTTCAAATGTATATCCTGCAATTTTAAACACCTTTTCTTTAGAAATTGTACTTTTTATTTCGTTATATACAATATCCTTAACAACAAAAGTTTCTTTAAAATGCTCCATTCCTATAAAATATTTCATATCAGTACCTGATATTTTTAGATTATATTTTTTATTTTTACTCATTAATTCTATTATTTCACCAATTACACTTTTATTTGCAGCAAAATCTTTCATTTGAAAAAAATAGCAATCTGTAGAATTTTTTAAAGTTACTCTTCTATTAGTTTTTTCACTATTAGCAACTTTATTGAATTGACTTTCATTTATTATAAAAAATGTATTACTATTGCTATAAAAAGAAACTTTAGCTTTCACCTCAAGTAGTTCTATATTTTTATTATGTTTAACCGAAACTTCTTTATGTTTTTTAACAGTATCTTGGAAAATTTTGTCTATTCTATCATTATCTTTTATATATTCTACAGAAAAAGGTCTCACATATCTTGTATTTTCTTCAACTTTATCAAAAAGTCCAAAACAAGCTATCATAGCGCACAAAGCTATAGTAGTTGTAACTGATATTACACTTAAAGTACTCACATTACTTTTAAATCTATAAGAAATTTGAGAAATAGCTATTAGTTTTGTTCCCTTAAAAAGATTTTTTTCATTTTTTTTACTAAAATATATAATACATGAAGTAACCCCTATAAAAAATAATATAGTTCCTATAACAACTAAAAGCACTACTACATAAGCAAGATTAATATTAAAAGTAATCTTTTTTATTGCTATATAATATCCAACTCCTAAAAAAATAATAGAAAGTAGTGCAATGAAACTAGTTATAAAAGATACCTTTAAATCTTTCTCAGTCTTTCTTGATGCATTAAAAAGTTCTATAATATTACCCTTGTGCATAAGTATAAAGCTATGAATACTTATTAATATAAACATAAATCCAAATACTACGAAACAAACCCCAAAGGCTTTTAAGCTAAGCTGAATTTTTACATCTCCATGAGCCCCTATCATTGTATATAAGAGCATAAGAAAAAACTTATTAAAAATTAATCCTAAAGTAATTCCTAAAAAAAACGCACCAACTGTAGTTATAAAATTTTCTATAAAACTTAAAACAAAAGTCTGCATTTTAGACATCCCAAGTATCATATATAGAGCAAATTCTTTATTTCTGGATTTTATTAAAAAAGAGTTGGAATACCATACAAAATAAGATGAAAAAATTGCAGTTATATAAGAAGCCACAATGAACAAAAGGGTAAGCATTTGCTTACCCTCAAACTCAGATTTTATGCTGTTATTATTTACAATAGATATAAATAAATATAATACAAAAACACTGAAAGTAGAGCTTAAAAAAGATGTCCAGTAATTTTTAAAATTGTTCTTTATATTATTTAAGGCTATATTAAATAATGTCATCAGCGCCACCTCCAATAACAGAAAGAATTCTAATTATATTTTGATAAAAATTCTTTTTTTCCATATCTCCTCTGTATATTTCATTAAATAATTTACCATCTTTAATAAATATTACTCTTTTACAATAGGAGGCTGCAAAAGCATCATGGGTTACCATTAATATAGTAGTATCGCTATCATTTAAACTTTTAAGGCAATTTAAAAGTTCCTTTGAAGATTTAGAATCTAATGAACCTGTAGGTTCATCAGCTAAAATCAAGGATGGCTCAGTAATTATTGCCCTTGCAGCTGCTGCTCTTTGTTTTTGCCCACCTGAGACCTCATAAGGATGCTTGTCCAATATTTCCTTAATGCCAAGTTTATAACTTATACTCTCTAACCTTTTTTGTATAGTTTCATAAGAAACTTTCATAAGTATTAGAGGTAAGACAATGTTTTCTTTTAATGTCATGTTATCAAGTAAATTAAAATCTTGAAAAATAAAGCCTAATTTTTTTCTTCTAAAGTAGGACAAATTTGGCTCCTTTAATTTTGTTATATCCTGTCCTTCTATAAACACATTCCCAGAAGTTGGCTTATCAATGGTTGAAATTACATTTAAAAATGTTGTTTTTCCTGAGCCTGACGGCCCCATTATTGCTGTAAATTCACCTTTCTCTATCTCTAAATTTATATCATCAATAGCTGTATATTTCAATCTACCAAATTTTGAACCATAAACCTTTCTTAAGTTGTTTACCTTTAATACTTCCATTTTAAAATACCCCTTATGTAAAAATTACCTTATAACAATTCTACACCATATATAATTAGCATTTAAGACTAAGCCTATATTCTAATTAATTTTTTTAGTTAATATATTTAATAGAGTTAAGACAATTCCAAAAATTGTAACAATCAGTGTTACCCAAAAAAGTTCTGGTGACAAAAATGTAAAAAGTAAATAATCATCTAATTTAAATATAATTTTAAAAGGAACTTTTGAATAGAAGATAAAATACCAAATTGCCACAAGTAAAGCTGGTAATATAACTTTCATACAATATTTAAAGTTAACTTTATTATTATAAATTAAAGAAACAATTCTCCTTTTGCTTATAAATTGCTTTTTTATATTATAAATAAAATACAAAAATAAAATATCTAGAAAAAATGCTAGCGATAACAATGTTGCTTGCATAATTCTCAAAAATTTAGTCTCATTAATATTGCTTCCTGTAGCCCAATTAGTCCAGACACCTAGAACATCAGATTTAAAATAGTATCCAGCATCTCCATTGGTAAGAATTACAATACCCCTTTTTTCTTTAGGTAAAAATGCAATTTGAGCATTCCAACCAGTTATATCTCCACTATGAGTTATTAATTTTTCACCATTTTTTAACGTTGTTGGAATAAATCCAAGACCATAAACCCCAAAAGAACTTTTAGTATTTAGTTGAGGCGAAAACATTTTTTCAAGGGAATCTGATTTTAAAACACCTCTTCCAGCACCGGTTCCATTAGAATCATTCATACATGCTGCAGTAAAAGTTGAAAGATCTGCTAAATTTGTATATACTCCGCCAGAGGCATGCTCTATCCAAGGTCTATCTACTATAGCTTTTTCATCGCCTGTATATGCAGTAGCAATGGTAGTATTATCTTTATATTTTCTATCATATCTTGTATGTTTTAAATTAAGTGGATTAAATATTTCTGATTTCATATAGTCTGCAAATTTTGTTCCGGTTACTTCTTCAACAATTAATTGTAAAACCGAAAAACCTCCTCCTGAGTATTGAAATGTATTTCCTGGTTTATTTACTATTCCAACACGCCATTGCTTTCCTGCAATTCCTGAAAGTGATTGTTCTATAGTAGGTAATGGTTTATCCGGATCATATCCAGGAGCCCCTTGTACAGAAAGCCCTGCTGTATGACTTAATAGTCTTCTTATAGTTACACCCTTTGTGTCAAATTTTGATGGTGGAATATGCCAACGAGTAAGATATTTTTCTGCTGGAGCATCTAAATCAATTTTTCCTTGTTCTACAAGATTCATTATTCCCCAAGCAGTAATAGGTTTAGATATAGATGCTATTCTAAAAATAGTATCTTGAGTAACTTTTGTATTAGATTTTTTATCAGCAAAACCATATCCCTTTTGCCATATGATTTTATCATTTTCAATCAATCCTATGGCAACACCAGGTACTTTGTATTTTTTCATCCAATTTGGAAATTCATTATCAAGCCTTTCTACAAATTCATTTGAATCTTTAGATGAATAAATTTTCGAATGATTAAAAACTGTAATTAAATAAGAAGCTGTTACTGATATTACTATTACTACCAATATTGATATTGTAGTTAAAAATAACTTTTTTTTCATTTTATATACCTCCAAAATGTATTCAACTAAATTTAAATATTTAGTTGTATTTCCCTATTTCAGTATATAAAATTCCAAAATGTATCACCATTTTTTTAACTTACATTTTTCTTGTTCATCTTACATTTTTGTAACATCATAATAATCATGCCACTTGGGAAAGTGTATAAATACACTAGTACCCTTTCCATATTCCGATTTAATGTCTATATGATGTTTAAGTTTCTTTGCTAGCTTTTGAGAAAGGTAAAGTCCCATGCCAGTAGCCTTTAAGTTAATATTTCTTCCATTGTAACCTGTGAATGCATTATTAAATATTTTTTTTAAATCCTCACTTTTAATTCCTAAACCATTATCCTCTATAATTAAAATTTTTTCTTTATCATTTTCTAAGGTTTTAAAAATTACAATACCATTTACATTAGAATATTTTAATGCATTTGAAACAATCTGATCTATAATAAAAAGAATCCATTTTTTATCGCTATCCACAGTAAAAGCTTCAGGTACTTCATTTAATAATTTTATATGTTTTTTTATAAATATAATGGAATGTTTTTTTACACTCTCTTTTATTAGTTTTGCTATATTAACTTCTGAGATAGTGTAATCCTTAGAAAAATTATCACTTCTTGAATAATAAAGTACTTTTTCAACATAATCATCAATTTTCTCTATCTCTTCTTCCAAAGGTTTTAAGTTTTCTGTATCAAGACCTTGCTTTTCACAGCTAATTAAAAGCTTTGAAGTTGTTATTGGAGTTTTTATCTCATGAGCCCAAGCAGTCATAAACTCCTTATTTTCCTTAAATTCATTTTCTATATTTTTTACAGTTTCCATAAAATCATTATAAAGGCTATCTATTATTGAATAATATATTTCTTCTTTACAGTCTATAGGTTTAGGTAAAATAGGAGTTTTATCCTCTGAAGCTTCAACATCTAAAAGTTTCTTAATTTGCTGGTATTTTCTATAATAATCTATTGCAATATAAGTAATAAACATAAACATAGAAACAAAAATGATATAAAAAATATTAGAAGTTAAAACTCTATTTTTTCTATCAAAATATATAGTTAATGATATAAAAATTATTTGGAAAATATAAAATGCTAAGAGCTTAATGTTTTCTTTTAGATATTTAATAAAGCTCATTTTATAACATATCCCTGATTTATAATGGTTTTAATAAAATCATTAAGGCCTATTTTATTTAACTTTTTTCTCAGCCTATTAATATTAACTGTTAAAGTATTATCATCAATGAAGTTTTCATCCTGCCAAAGTTCCTGCATTATATCCTCTCTGCTCACAATAGTTTCATACTCTTTCATTAATATATAAAGAATTTTAAACTCGTTTCTTGTAAGTTCAATAGTTTTATCTTGATAGTAAAGTATATTATCCTTTAAGGATAACATAGCACCTTTACAGTCAAGAACATCCATATTGGAATCTCTATAAGAATAAGTTCTCCTTAAAATAGCATTTATTTTTGCATTAAGTACCTCAATAGAAAATGGTTTTGTTATATAATCATCCCCACCCATATTTACAGCCATAACAATGTCCATATTGGTACTTCTTGAGGATAAAAATATTACAGGTACTTTTGACATACTTCTGATTTTACTGCACCAGTAAAAACCATCATAAGCAGGAAGATTTACATCCATAAGCACAAGCTGAGGATTTATATGCAAAAATTCCTGAAATATGGCATTGAAATCTTTTACTATGTAAGTTTCAAAACCCCATTTTTCAAGGGATTTCTTTATAATATTTGCTATTTTTTCTTCATCTTCTATTATCATTATCTTGTACATTAATTCCCCCCTATATTGTATTTTTATTATTTAAATAATCTTTTCTCTTCAAACTACTAAAAGCACTGATAAAAATCCAAAAATAACTAAGTTCTGACCTTATATAGCTATAATATTTATTAGTTTGAAAACCATTAAAATTATTTAATTTTCCCTATAATAATGCCAATATCTACACTATATTACTTATAATAATTATTATTTGCCCTTAAAATTTTTCAAAAGTGGACTTATTTTAATAACCATTAATAATTATATCACGGCTTATTGATTGAATAAATTAATAATTAATTATATATTTTTTCAAACTAAATTTGGTAATTTTATTGACAAGCTCTCCGCAAAGTTATATTATATATTTAAGTTAATATTGTTATGTGTTGTTAAAAGGGAGTAGTATAAAATATAACATCAACATGCCCGGTTAGTTATCTAGCCTGGTGTTATATACCAAAGTTTGGTTGCAAGACTTTTAATATAATTCTTAGGATGAAGAAGAATTATATTAAAAGTCTTTTTTATTTGCTAATGAATTATCTTATAAATTTTATATTATTCATATCATGCAGTTTAAGGAGGATAAAAAAATAACTTATGTCATTAAAATTTATAATATATACATTAAAAATAGAACAAAAATATTGTAACAATATATAACTCTAGCCTTTGAAACATTTTGATTTATAACTAAAGGGAGGACATTTTCATGGAAAAATATTTTCAAAAGTCTATTGAAGAAACTATGAAATACTTTAATGTGAGTAAAAATGGTTTAAATTCTAAAGAAACAAAAAAACAAAGAGAATTATATGGATACAATGAATTAGTAGAAAAGAAAAAAGATACAATACTTAAGGTTTTCTTAGAACAGTTTAAAGATTTTTTAGTAATTATATTAATAATAGCTGGAATTATCTCTATGGTAACAGGAAATATAGAAAGCACCATTGTAATATTTGCTGTTATTACTCTTAATGCTATATTAGGTACAGTTCAGCATGTAAAAGCTGAAAATTCTCTAAATAGTTTAAAGAAGCTATCTTCTCCTCATGCTAAAGTAATAAGAGATGGTAAAAAAATAGAACTCTTGTCTAAAGAAATAGTTCCAGGAGACATTTTAATTTTAGAAGCTGGCGATTATGTACCTGCTGATGGAAGAATAATAGAAAACTATTCTATCCAAGTCAACGAAAGCTCTTTAACTGGTGAATCTGAAAGCGTTCTTAAAACTGCAGACACTATATCTGAAAATGACATTGCTCTTGGTGATCAAAAAAATATGGTGTTCTCTGGAAGTTTCGTTACCTATGGTAGAGCTACTGTAGTTGTAACTAGTATTGGTATGAATACAGAAATAGGAAAGATAGCCTCACTTATTGAGAATACCCAAGAAAAGAAAACCCCTCTTCAAGTGAGCCTAGATGATTTTGGTAAAAAATTAGCGATGATAATTTTAGTAATATCCGCTTTAATATTTTTACTTGACATACATAGAGGATCTTCTGTATTAAACTCCTTAATGTTTGCTGTAGCCTTAGCTGTGGCTGCCATTCCAGAAGCTTTAAGTTCTATTGTTACTATTGTACTTGCTATTGGCACTCAAAAAATGGCTTCTGAAAATGCTATCATTAAAAAACTAAAAGCTGTAGAAGGGTTAGGATGTGTTTCAGTAATATGTTCTGATAAGACAGGCACCCTTACTCAAAATAAAATGAAAACAGAAAAAATCTATACAAACAATAAAATATTTGAGTCTAATGAATTTGATTTAAAAAATTCTGTACAAAATCTTTTAATTAAATCTTCAATTTTATGTAATGATTCTACTGTGCAACAGGATAAAAAAATAGGTGATCCTACTGAAATAGCTTTTGTAGAGTTAGGTAAAAACTATTCATTAGATGAATTAGATTTAAGAAAAACTTATCCAAGACTTTCAGAAATACCTTTTGATTCAAATAGAAAACTTATGAGTACTTCTCATAAAATTGATGGACAATACCTTATGATTACCAAAGGTGCTGTAGATGTTCTTCTTAAAAGAATAAAATACATAAGAACTTCTGAAGGTATAAAGGAATTTACGGATGAAGATAAGAAAAAAGTTGAAAGTGTAAATTATGAGTTTTCACAAAAGGGATTAAGGGTACTAGCTTTTGCCTATAAAGAGATAAAAGAAGATGTTGAACTTTCTATGGAAGATGAAGATACTTATATATTTTTAGGTTTAATATCAATGATTGATCCTCCAAGAAAAGAATCTTTTGAAGCTGTTAAGCAATGTATACAAGCAGGTATAAAACCAGTAATGATAACTGGTGACCATAAAATAACTGCTTCCTCCATAGCCTCTCAAATAGGAATACTAAGAAATAATGATGAAGCTATAGAAGGTGTAGAGCTAGATAAAATCAGTGATGAAGAGTTAAAAGATAGAGTAGAAAATATATCTGTATATGCTAGAGTTTCTCCAGAACACAAGATAAGAATAGTAAAAGCATGGCAAGAAAAAGGGAAAATTGTGGCTATGACTGGGGATGGCGTTAATGATGCTCCAGCATTAAAGCAAGCAGATATAGGTATTGCAATGGGTATAACAGGTACAGAAGTATCTAAAGACGCAGCTTCAATGATTTTAACAGATGATAATTTCGCAACCATTGTTAAGTCTATTTCTAACGGCAGAAGTATATATAGCAATATAAAAAATGCCATTAGATTTTTACTTTCTGGAAATACTGCTGGTATTTTATCCGTTTTATATGCTTCACTGTTTGCTCTACCTGTGCCTTTTGCTCCTGTTCACCTTTTATTTATAAATTTACTTACAGATAGCTTGCCAGCTATAGCTATTGGAGTTGAACAAACTAAAAATGATTTAATAAATGAAAAACCTAGAAATATAGATGAACCTATACTTTCTAAAGATTTCTTAAAGGGTATTCTAAGTGAGGGTATCTTAATCACAATATTCACCATGATAGCCTTTCATATAGGATTAAAGGGTTATGGCGAAAATCTGGCAGCAACTATGGCTTTTGCTACTTTATGCTTAAGTAGATTGTTCCATGGATTCAATTGTCGTTCTAACAGTTCTATTTTTAAAATAGGATTATTTTCCAACAAATATACTTGGATAGCCTTTTCTACAGGATTCTTTTTATTAAATTTAGTTTTAGCTTTTGATCCTTTAAAAGCATTATTTGAGGTTAGTCCCCTTAATATAGAACATTATATATATATTTATATTTTAGCTGCTTTACCTACAATAATAATTCAAGCTTATAGATTTGTATTTAAAGAAAAACTTAATTTAAGTCATTCTTTAGCAAAAGGTATTTAATAAAAAATAAACTATCTAAAATAATAATTTAAATAAAAACTATATTTTAGATAGTTCCCTAATATCTAAGCTTACTTTAAAATATATAAATAACCTAGGAATAAAATTATAATTTTTGTTCCTAGGCCTATTTTAATTACTGATTTTATTGCATACAAAGTTTTTCCCACACCACCATAAAAGGATATATACACTTGTCCTCCATGGCTATGTCCAGTTAAGGTTAAATCAATATTATAATCTAAAAGATTATTTATGTAATCTGTATCATGCATCAACAATATATTATAGCTTTTTCAATATTTAAATAATATTAAAACTATCGTTATCATTTAAGTAATCTACTGCTTCACAAATTATACTTTCAATAACTTCTCCTTTTATATTTAAAGTTTCAAGGGCAAAATCTGAAAATTTATAAGATAATCCATCGTTTCCAACACCTACACCTAACATCATAGTAATAGAATCCGCTATATGTACTATAGAAACTAATTTAGGATCTTCTTTTGATAATTCTGGTGAATGATGATAACGAATACTCTCTACTAAAGATAATGGGAAATTCCATTTTTCAGCTATTTTAGCTCCTACTTCTCCATGATTAAATCCAAGAATCTCTTCCTCTGCTTCTACAAAAGTTTTTCCCTCTTCATCTACTTTATTTATTATTGTTTGATATTCTTTAGCTACATAATAATTTAATATAGTTTTACCAATATCTCTTAAAAGACCTGCAACATAAGCTTGTTCAGCTTTAGGATATTTTAATTTTTTAGCTATAAATCTTGCTATTATAGCACAGCTTTGAGATTGATTCCAAAGTTCATATTTCTCAAGACCATATCCTCCCGGAAGTTCTTTTACAAGATATTCACTTACTGCTGATGCAAGAGCTAAACTTTTTATTGCTTGAGCGCCTAAAAGTACAGCTGCTTCTGATACAGTATCGATTCTTCTAGCATATCCATAATAGGTTGAATTGGCTAATTTCAATATTTTTGATGTAAGACTTTGATCAGTTAATATCTCCTTTTCCAATTCCTCTACTGTAGAATAAGGATCTTCTGCAAGAGATATTATCTTATTTATTCCATCCGGTAGAATAGGCATATCTTCAACTTTACTAATTAAATTATCTAAACTTATTTTTGCCATATTTTGAACACCCATTTCATATAAAATATTTTTTATAATATTATATATATCGCTATATCTAATTGAATACTTAAACTTTTTATAGATATTTACCATTTAAAATACTATAGCATTTTGGAAACATATAACTATGAATAAAAGTCTTATCATAAAAATTTATAATGTATGTTATTATATTAAATTAAACTTACCTAATAAATCACTTTAAATTTCTTAAATAGCTTTTAGTATCATAAATACTATATTCTTCAGTTTCATTTTTTTTGTTTTCATCTTTTTTCCTTTCATCTTGTTGCATTTGAATAATTACACGTAACTCTTCTGGACTCACGTTCTCTATTTGAGCTAAAATTGATGCATCTGCATCTTTTAAAGCAATTCTTTTAAGGCACTTTATTTTCATTCCATTTTCTACAAGATATAGTTTTATTACATTACCTTCTAAAAAATACTTATGAGATCTAACTTTCTTATTATTTGAAGAAAATTTTTTAATATCAAAAACTTTATTTTTTTCATCATGTTTTTCTGTAGCTTTATTTTTTCTATTTTTAAAAGAATTAGAAATTTGTTCCTCAAAAATCTTATCATATTGGATTTTCACCATTAATATAAACTCCTTTCCAAATTACATTACATTTTCATAAAATATTATCGTATTAGAAAATATAACCTTTAATTGAAAAAATTTATTTATAATATTATGTTTTAATAAAATTTTAAAAGTAAATAAGTCAGTTAAGATTTAATATTCGAAATCTTGCTGACTTATATACTTTACTATTGATTTTCTTGTTTTTTTTCAAATGTACGCTACCACACAATATAAGAGTCAATAGATGAAAAATAATTTATTTAACTAACAATTTTCCACCCAATAGCTTTTTTACGTACCCCAATAAAATTAGCATAAATACCTGGTTTGTTAATTAATTCATCATGTGTACCTTTTTGAACTATATTACCATTATCCAGAACAATAATCTGATCTGCCTGTTTTACTGTTTTTAATCTATGAGCAATCATAATAATGGTCTTATCTTTTGTAAGTTCTGCTATGGCTTCTTGGAGGCGACTTTCATTTTCTGGATCTATATTAGAAGTTGCTTCATCTAATATAATTATTGGTGCATCCTTCAAAATGGCTCTAGCAATAGAAATTCTTTGCTTCTCTCCTCCAGATATATTAGATCCTCCCTCGCCAATCACAGTATTATAACCATTAGGAAGTGACTTAATAAAATCATGGCAGCAGGCTTTTTTAGCTGCTTCTATAACTTCATCCATAGTAGCATTAGGTTTACCAAATTTAATATTATTGGCTATAGTATCTTGAAAAAGATAAACATTTTGAAACACCATACTAATATTTTTAAGGAGACTGTTTAATGTGTATTCTTTAATATCTCTATTACCTATTGTAATGCTACCTTCAGTTACATCCCAAAACCTTGCAATTAAATTACAAAGAGTACTTTTTCCACTTCCAGAAGGTCCAACTATAGCAGTAGTAGTTTTTTCTGGAATTTTCAGATTGATATTTTTAAGTATTTTTTTATCATCATAAGAAAAACTTACATTGTTGAACTTTATATCATAGTTCTGTGGTACGATACCTTTTCCATCAATATCCATAACGGGAATTGCATCAATTTCATCTACTTTATTCATGGAAACATCCAACATTCTAAGCAATGCAGATACACTACCAGCTGACTCTAATTGCCCATAAATCATGAAAGCTGAAATTACCATAAGAAGACATTTGAAAAGTTCCATGGTTCCATTTACATAAAACAAAATAGCAATAAATATAACAACTACACTATTAACCCTCAATACCAGCTGCTGTAAAACAGTATAAGGAATAAAGGTTTTTTCCAATAAAATATTTCCCTTTCTACTTTCTTTTATAGCTTGGTCAATCTTTTTATTTGTATTCTCATCCATATTAAAAGCTTTTACTACACTTATACCCTGTACATACTCCAATGTAGCTTCTACAAGTTTTGCCTGAGCTTCCTGTCTTTTAGGAGAATTTACATGGGATTTTTTTTGCAACAAAGCATTTGCCCATACAAAAAGAATAATTCCTATAAATACTACTAACCCAATACGCCAATCAAAAGTTGTTATACCTATCATAATTATTCCAGCATGAATAAACCCATGAAGAATCTTTGTAAGTACTATAGGTGCATTATTTTCTATATCTCCCATTGTAGTAGTTACAGAAGATGTAATACTACCAAGGCTATTACTATTAAGATATCCCATAGGCAAATATTTCATTTGATCCCCTATATGAATTCTCTTATCTGCACACATGAAATAACCAACTTTAGTTTGAGAAAAATGAGAAATGTAACTAGAAATAGTTTTTCCAATAATACTTATAAGCATAATGCCTAAAGACATCCACATGTTTTTTTCTGTTATCCCACTAATAAGCCCATTTAATACAATCGCTAATGCTAGAAGTTGCAAAAAATCAAATATAGAATGAATTACACTAAATACTACAGATTTTTTTAATGTGTTTCTATTATCTCCTGAAAAGTCAAATATTTTTTTAAATGTATTTATCATATTTATCCCTCCTTATGCCTCATCTTTTGCATCTACATGAGCTTCCCACATGCTACTATACAATTTACAGTCAGCTAAAAGCTGCTTATGAGTTCCTTCTGCCACAATTTTCCCATTTTTAACTACCACTAATTTATCAGAATCTATAACTGTTGAAAGTCTGTGAGCAATTACAATTAGCGTCTTATTTACAACTAATTTTCCTACTGACTCTTGAATAATAGCCTCATTTTCAGGATCTGTATAAGCAGTAGCTTCATCTAGAATAACAATAGGAGCATCTTTTAGCATAGCCCTTGCAATTGCAATTCTTTGACGTTCTCCTCCTGAAAGATGGCATCCTGCTCCACCAACTACAGTATTGTATCCCTTTTCTAGTTTCATAATGAACTCATGACAGCCAGAAGCTTTCGCTGCTGCTTCTATCTCCTCATTTGTTGCAGTAGTTTTTCCCATACGGATATTTTCCCTTATGGTATCATCAAATAGATAGTTATCTTGAGATACATAAGCAATCTGTTCCATAAGCTGTTTCTGAGGAATTTCTTTAATATTTATATTTCCTATACTAATACTGCCCTCTGTTACATCCCAAAACCCTGCAATAAGCTTTGTAATTGTAGATTTTCCACTACCGGAAGGCCCTACAAAAGCTGTTACGGTTCCTGGATTTATCCTAAGATTAACACCATTTAAAATTTGACTTTCTTTATCATAAGAAAATTTTACATCTTTTAATTCAATAGTTAAATCCTTCAAATTTTTTTCTTTAGTAGGTCTTTCAAGTTCAGGAGCGTCAAGCACCTTAGATACATCTCCTACAACTGTTCCTATTTGTCCAATTCTATCTGTAAAACTAATAGCTGAAAGTATTGGTTCCACAATGCCCAAAGATAATATCACTATAGTAATAAATACAGAAATTGTGAGACTTCCCTTCATACAAAAATAACATCCAAATGGCAATACTGATACTAAAACTGCAGGCCATACTGTAAAGCACATAGACATAAAAACCTGACAATCCTTCATCCAATTCACCGAATAGTTTGCATTCCCTGTTACTGCATCTGTATATTTTTCATAAGAATTTGCAGATTGATTAAAGGCTTTTATTACTTCAATTCCATTTACATACTCAACAACTGCAGTATTCATTTTTTTACTTGCCGCTACAAAACCACTAAATCGCTTTTCATAATCCTTGGCCATACCTTTATAACACAAAAATCCTATTGGCAGTGTAATAAAAGATACCAATGCCATTCTCCAGTCTAAAATAAACATGTATACAACAATAGCTATAGGCACCAAAAGATTTGATGTCATCTCTGGAATTAAATGAGCCAAAGTAGACTCAATACTCTCTACCTGATCTACAATAGTACTTTTTAATTTACCAGAGGGAGTTTCTATAATATATCCCATAGGAACTCTAGAAAGTTTTGAAACCAATCTGAGTCTAATCTCCTCTAAAGTAGCATAAGTAGCTGTATGAGAAACAGTTGTAGATAAATTCATAAAAATGGTCTTTAAAATAAATCCTGCAGCTGCTAAAACACACCAAAAACCATAGTAAGAAATATTCTTTTCTCCTCCAATTAACTTAACCACCATATTGGCTACAGCAAGATAAGGAATCATCCCTGATGCCACACCAATAATAGCCAGTAACACAGAGCCTATAAAACTAGCCCTATGTGGTTTTGCAAATTCCCTAAGTCTAGAAATAGGGGACTCAACTTTTGCATTTTCCATATTAAAAATCACGCTCCTTATATCATAAATAAGTTTCTAATATTTATATAGATTTTTAACTCTACTTGAAAATTAAAAATCATTCTCCTCTGCCTACCTCCACTTATCTTAAATATATTAGATAGTGGCTATAGAATAGGATAAAAAATAGACTTAGTTAGTTCTAACTAACTAAGTCTATTTTAGCATTTTTAAAATCTGTGCTCCAACTCCTAAGAGTCAACTTTAGCTCCAATCAGACATTTATTTTTCGATATTGCATAGGGCTTATTCCCACAATTTCTTTAAAGGCTGCTGCAAATTTGCTCTGATTTTCATATCCTACTTTAACCGCAATATCTGCAACACTACTCCTAGTTTGTTGGAGCAATACAGCTGCATACTCCATACGATATTTCTTCATATAAGCTGCAATGGAAGTTCCATAAACACCTTTGAAGCATGTTTTTAAGGTTGTTTTGCTAATACCATGTTCTTTTGCAAGTTCATCAATAGTGTATCTTTGTTTTGGGTGTTCTGTTATCTGTTTCTGAATTTTCTTTATAATTTCAACCTGTTGTTTAGGATAGTAAAGCTTTTGCTCATCTTCTTTATGAACATCTATTCTGCTCAAAAACAAAAGAAGCTCTAAAATCTTTAATTTAAAATAAGGTCTTTGGACTGATAATGGAACTGAATAAAGCTCTGAAAAAATATGTTCAATTTCATTTCTTGCTCTTATAATAAAATATTGATTTTTACAAATAAGTTTATCCTTTAATGCCCAGATATCAATAGACATCTCTTTCATAATTGTAGGAAGTATATGCTCTACTTCATCAAGATGAAGTTCTACGGAAATTCCCCTATAATATTTAAGGGGAAACCCTGTTGTTATGGAGTGATTATTCATCATAAAACCAGAAAAATCTCCTTCCCCCATATATAAATACAATCCATTTTGAAGTTCACATTCTAATCTTCCTTCTAAACAATAATTAATTTCCATAATATTATCACAGGATTGTTTCCCACAATAGCAGCTTACAGCATCAAATTCATTATAAAGAAGTCTAATTCCTGGGAAAACCTGATAAACAGTTATAAATCCAGATCCTTTCTGACAATTCATCTTATAAACAGTTCGATAATCATCACTATCTCTCTCTACAATTGTTGTAATTCCATCAAAGATAAAATAATTTTGCTCTAAGTTGCTTTTATCCAAATGTTGTCCACTCCTTTTTTAAAGATTTAGAATTTAATTCCCAGCTAAATATATTAAAGAAGACATTTTAAATAAAATTTTAGGTTTATCATTTAAAATTCTATCAAACATCTCGTTAAGGTTATGCATGACTAACTAGTTGTATTATACCATATTTAAATTATACTGTTCACTCTAATATGGCGGCTTTAGATCCAAATGGACAAATACATTACTTTAGTTACTTTATCACTGATTAATTAGTTCTATCTAATTAATCATAGTATCTAAAGTAAGTTTTGTATTTCCCATATTGTAATGATTAGAAGCACTTTCTATGTAAACAAATTTTATCTTTCCTCATTTTATTTTCTCTCCTCTCATAATTTTAAAAGGCATAGTCTTTTATCTCTTGACTATGCCTTTTATTATAATTTAGAATAATTCTCTTTTATCCTTTTAAAATCATTTGTCTTTCCCATACTATCATTCCAAATTGTTTTTATCTTTTCTACAGTATCTGATTTCAAAATGTAATAAGGAGTTTCATTTAAATATGTTTCTTCCATTTCTTTAGATATATCTGTGGTTTCATAAAATATATATAGTAAAAAATCCTTACTATTACTTTCAATAGTATGAAACACATTAGAAGAAATCATAATTCCTTCACAACTAATTTTTTCATCCTCAATTAAACAATTGAGATTTCCTTTTAAACTAATAAGAGTAAATGCTTTGCCCAATGCTTATGCTTCTTTGGGTCGTTATAATCAGCTAATAAAAGTACATGATCCAAAGCACAAAAAATTTCTGTCATTTTCTCACCACTTTTTCATAAACTCTTTAATCCCTTGAAAAGTTTCATCACTAATTACATGTTCAACTTTGCAGGCATCTTTTTCAGCTATTTCTTCAGATACTTTTGCTGTTTCAACAAAAAATTTAGTCAAAATCTGATGACGTTCATATATACTTTCTGCTTTTTCACGGCCTATATTAGTAAGATTAATATATCCTTTACTATCTATATTAATATGTCCAGATTTTTTCAATAAACCTACTGCATGACTAACACTTGGTTTACTAAAATCAAGTGCCTTTGCAATGTCAATAGATCTTACACTACCATTTTTATTTTCTAATATTAAAATTGTTTCTAAATAATTTTCCCTTGATTCGTACATAATTACCCTCCATAATATGAAATACAATATTATAATACTGGTCTATACAATTTTTCACAAATTAATGATTGTATTCATTATCATATAACATCTAGGTATATTTTTCAATAACTCCAGCCTTCTACTTTGTATATATATAAACTTAATCACTAAGAAAAGAACTCAAGCACTTGCCATATAAAGGCTTAATCATATTCTCATTTGTTCTATTGGAATTAAAATTATACATAATATTATAAGAATTATTTAGAAACAAAATATCCTAAAGAATATAAATTACAAGCCGGTTTTCTGAATTATTTTACAAAAATACCGGCTTGTTCCTAAATAAATTCCGTAAATATTTAATTATATTTACCCTAGCTATACAAACAATTATGTCCTATTCCTAATTAAAAAGATTCTTTTATTTCTATTTTTATTTTAATTAAGCATTTAAATTTGCTGAATGTTTTAATTCAAGATCTTCATCTGTCATCATGTGATGAAGTTTATTTCTCATAAGGAATAATATTGCAGCCATTATAAACATTGAAATAGCAATTAATCTAAATACAGATAAAAATCCCATATTTTCTGTGAAAGCTGCAAGTTTTCCTGAAATTAAACTTGAAAAGAAAGTTGATGTATACCATATTCCCATAAAGAAGTTTTTATATTTATCTGGAGATAATTTATTAAACATTGCAAGTCCTATAGGTGATAGACATATCTCACCTACTGTATTAAATACATAAGTTAAACATATCCACCTAAGACTAGCTTTTGCAGCACCATCTCCAGTACCACCTGTAGATAAAACTGATAATACCATAATAAAGAATCCAATACCCATTAATAAAATTCCTAATCCCATTTTTGTAGGTATAGTTAAATCACCTTTTTTTGTTTTAGATAATTTTATCCAAAAGGAACCTATTAAAGGTGCTAAAAATACACATAATATAGCATTAAGTGATGTAAGCCATGCTACAGGTATCTCAAACCCGCCAATAGTTCTATTTACATGATCTCTGCTATATATTAAAAATGAGTTCTGACTTTGGAAATACCCTGTCCAAAATACTATAACAAATACAGTTATAATAAACATTGCAGTACATCTTCTTTTTTCTTGAGTTGTAAGTGGTCTATTTTGAACCTTTTTACCTTCAGTATTTTTAGTTGCAGGATATTTGCCTACATTACCTAAATATTTTGGTGCTAACATTGTAAATGCAACAGCTCCTATTAACATACCGATTGCACATACTAAGAACACTTGTTTATAGCCATATGATACAATTTCACTCCCTTTTTTCACTGCAAACCAATTATCTGCTATTAATCCAGTTATTATTGGAGCAAAAAATGCACCTACATTTACTGCACTATAAAATAGATTATACGCAGCATCCTTAGTGGAAGAAGCATCCTTAGGATATAAATCTCCAACTAAATTTGCACAATTTGCTTTAAAGAAGCCATTAGATGCAATTAATATAAATAAAGCAAAATACACTGAACCTATACTTCCTGTACTAAAAAATAAAAATAAATCCCCTATTACTGCTAAAAAAGATCCTATAATTATGCATTTTTGTTGTCCCAAGTATCGGTCTCCTAAAATACCACCAATTACTGGCGCTAAATAAACTAAGCCAGCAAACCAAGCAAAAAGCATGGTAGCTTTTGCCGTTGATAACCCAACACCACCCTGTGCTACACTAGCAGTAAAATATAATATTACTAATGATGTTAAACCATAATAACTAAATCTTTCCCATAAGATTGTAAAACATATCAACCAAAATCCCTTTGGATGAGTCTTTTCCTTAACATTTGATGACATACAATCCCCTTCTTTCCATTGTAAATATTTGTATATAATAAAATTTTAACATATATAACATTATTATACAATAACTTCACAATGCTTTTTCCCTTTTAAAATTTTAGTACATCTTATTTTAAAAAATAAAAAGTGGCACATAGTTGTACCACAATTCATATTTTTATATACACATTTCAACTCTAGCATCAACACAATTTAAAACTATTCCAAGTCTCTTTTTCGTGACGCACCTTGAATTATTTTTTACCATATAGAATATGTAAATATTATGAAAGCTATGATTAATTAATCCTTTTACATAAAGTTTATTACTATAATAATATAACTAAATTTTATGACTATGAACTATACTGTTTACCTAAAGGCTTCGAAAAATAATTCATAATATCATCTCTATAAGGATTTTCATCTACTTAAATAATTTAACTCTTTTATAATTATACTTATATCTCTAAAATAAGTGCTTCCTACTTAAATTTCTGGTTCCACATGAACCACTACTTCTGTAATATTAAAATCACTTTTTAAATTCTTTTCAATCTCTTCCGTCACATTATGTCCTTCAACAACATTTAAATCTCTACTAACTATTGCTGTTACATCAAGTAAAATATTATTTCCACTAAAACGTGCTCTAATCTCCTCAACCTTTTTTACTCCTGAAACTTTATTTATACATTGAGTTATACTATCTAATTGTTCTTTATTGAAACCATCTGTCAAATTATGTGATGCCTCTTTAAAAATATCCCAACCAGTCTTTACAATTAATATACCAACTACAACCGCAGCCAATGGGTCTATCCAAGGCAAACCAAATTGAGAAGCAATAATTCCCACAGCCGTACCTACACTAACCCAAGCATCTGAAAGGTTATCTTTAGCAGCAGCCATAAGTCCAGAACTATTTATTTGAATAGCAATTTTTTTATTATAACGATACACAATATATATTACTACCGCACAAATAATAGCAACTATAGCTGCAATTAAATCTGGTGTTTGTGCATTAAAAAAAATAATAGACTTAAATGCATTGTATAAAACATCTATTCCTACAGCAATCATAATTAAGGAGGCAATAAGTGAAGCAATAGTCTCTGCTCTAAAATGACCATAATAATGATCATCATCTGCCGGCTTTCTTGATATTTTTAATCCAATCAAAACAGCTAGTGAAGCAACTATATCTGTTGTATTATTCAATCCGTCTGCTGTTAAGGCCTTTGAACTAGATAAATGGCCAATTCCCAGCTTTAATAATGCTAATACAATATAGGCAATAATACTTATCCTAGCACCTTGTTCTGCAAGCTTTAAGGCATTATACTTTTCCTCCATACTTTTCACTCCTTAATTTGTAGAATAGTTTATGAAAATATTAAATTGTTACTATCTTAAAGTCTATTCTTTTTTATATATTTCCCAAACTTTATAAATTCATACCAAATAACTGAAGCTACTGCTATAGAAGCTGATATAATTATTTGATTTAAAGATAAAGATTCAAGCTTGAGAAAACCACATAGCGGAGTATATAGTATTGCTATTAATCCTATAATTGTTCCTAAATTAACTGCCCACATTAACTTATCCTTTGTAAGTTTAATAAATGATTTAATTACAAAATCAGAATCTGAAGTATTTACTTGGACTAGTAACACATTAGCTAACAATATAATAGTAATTCCCATGGTCCTTGCAAGAGGTGCATTGTTTGGATACTGATTTAAAAATGCAAAATACGTACCAAATGATGCTCCAAATATCACCAACCCTTGCACTACACTTTTGAAAAGGATTTTTGCTGTTAACAGTTTTTCATTTGGGTCACGAGGTGGTCGCTCCATAATATCTTGTTCAGCCGGCTGGCGTTCTAAGACAATGGAACAAGTAGGATCAATTACAAGTTCAAGTAAAACAACGTGTAATGGAAGTAATAGAAGACTTGCAGGATTTATTCCTAATAAAGGAGCAAGTAATGAAGCAAATGCAATAGGAATATGGATAGCAAATACATATCCAACTGCTTTTCTAATATTATCATAAATCCTTCTGCCATCCTTTATAGTATCTACAATAGTAGAAAAATTATCGTCAAGTAGGATTAAATCGGCTGCTTCTCTTGATACCTCAGATCCACGTTTCCCCATAGCTATACCAATATCTGCATATTTAAGAGCAGGTGCATCATTAACACCATCTCCAGTCATTGCAACAATTTCACCATTTTCCTTAAAAGCCTTAACTATTCTCATCTTATGTTCTGGAACAACTCTAGAAAAAATACTAACATCTTTAACTTTTTCACGGAGTTGTTCATCTGTCATTATATTAATCTCATCACCAGTAATAATTTTGTCACTATTAGGCATATTAATTTGTTTTGCAATAGAACTAGCAGTTATTCCATTATCTCCTGTTATCATTACCACCCTAACCCCAGCTTTGGTGCAGGTATCGATATCTTGTTTTACAGATTGTCTTGGAGGGTCAGCAAGACCAACCATTCCACAAAGCTGTAATTTACATTCCATAAGTGTACCAGGTACATCATTTGTACTGTTCACTATCATTTGTCCAACAGCAATAACACGAAGACCTTGCATGGACATTTCTATTATTTTATTTTCTGCCATTTTTCTCTCATCATCTGTTAAGTTACATATTGTTAGAATACGTTCAGGTGAACCCTTAGCTGCAACTACAATATTATGTCCATTTTTCCAAACATGACCCATCATTTTTATTTCATCAGTAAAAGCATATTCTTTTATAAGTTCTCCACCAAAAAGAACGTCCCTTGTGATTCCTTGTTTCTCACAATAAGCTATCATAGCCTTTTCCATTGGGTCATAAGCATCAGATTTACATCCCATACCCATTATTTGTGTCAATACCTTTGTATCATTTGTTATACTCCAAGTATCTCTAACTATCATTTTGTTCATTGTTATTGTTCCTGTTTTATCAACACAAAGAACAGAAACAGCACCTAGAGTTTCCACTGAAGGTAATTTTCTAACAATGGAGTGTTTTTTGGCAAGTCTCCACGCACCCATTGATAAAAATACAGTTAGAATAACTGGGAATTCTTCTGGTATCATGGCCATAGCAAGAGTTACTCCTGACAAAACACTTTCTATAACTCTATCTTTCAAAGCGTGATCTGGTATGTTAAAATACGTAATAACTCCAACAAAAATAAATAGAATCGCTGCAATTCCTGCACATAGTTTTACTAATTTTCCTGTTTGTTTTTGAAGTGGTGTTGGATTATCTGGAGCAGATACAATGTCTTGCCCTATTTTCCCATATTCAGTTGATGAACCTATTTTATCTACTAATATGGTACCAGTACCTTGTGTGACAAGAGTTCCTGCATAGCAATAGTCCCCACGCCAATAATCAGTACTAGAAGCATCCCAGTTATCCGTAGTAACCTTCCACACCCCCTCAGCTTCACCAGTAAGAGAGGACTCATCAACACAAAGAGTACTTGCTCTTAAAACCATTCCATCTGCTGGTATCTTAACACCTTCGGCTATATACATTATGTCACCAGGTACTAAATCTGAACTATTAATTACTTTTTCTGTTCCGTCTCTAAGCACTTTGATATGAGGAGCTGATAAATCTTTTAATGCATTCAAAGTTTTGCCAGTTTTCCATTCTTGAATTACCTCAATACTAATAATCCCAACAACAAAAACAAGCATGATAGCACCATCTTTAGGTTCTCCTAGAATAAAATAGATTACAGCTGCAACAATTAGTAATAAAAACATAGGTTCACTAATAACACTGAAAATTTTGTAGAAAAAACTTTTCTTTTTTTCAGCTACAAGCTCATTCTTGCCAAATTTGTCTTGAAGCTTTCTTGCTTCCAACGTAGTAAGTCCTTGTAGTCCTTTGATTTGTTGTTCTGTCATAAATAATTACCTCCATTTGTGCTTATTTTAAGCATATTTAAGATAAATCTATGGCATTGCAATCTTCAGAAATGTTCTAAAAATTTATATAAAAAAACCTGTAGAACATTTTACTGTCCCACAGGTATTTAATCCTTCCTGCTGCCAATTAAGGCCCGGCCCCATGAACTTGTATACAAGTTCATCGCCTGCTCAGTTTGTACTGTAGATTTATATGCAGTGCAAAGAGATTTTTTATGATTTTATCATATAAGATTATTATATGTCAATACATTTATCATTATTAATTATAAATTCTATCCATTGTTGCCTATCTAAGGCTTTTTAATTTATTATTACTTTTTATTTAACATAATCCTTAATAAATTTATTAAATTAAACAATCATATTTTTATTTTTCCATTAAAGGTTTTTTCTCTAAATTTTTTAAATCATTCATTATACAAATAAATTCTTTGCTTTCCCTAATCAAATCAAATTCTGGTGCTTCAAAAATTTTAAATATATTTTCATATAAATTCATAGTTATTGTTCGTTTACCATTTGGAATTTCATTAAAACACCAAATATCTCTAAAATTTTCTGGTTCATTAATATCATGTTCTTTTATATCTTCTACCATCTTATGTAACATACCTAATGCTTTCTTGATATCTTTAAATTTCAAATACATTTGTGCAAAATTTAAATACTCCATTGATAATCCTAGTATAGACTCTTCATCAGTTGAAAAGACTTTTTTAATATCAATTGACAAGTTATAATATTTTTCTACCATATATAAATTTTTTTCATCTTTCATATAGGAATTAGCCAATCCTAAACATGCAAAGGTTATATCATTAATACTTTTATATAATTTGCTTTGCATCATCTCTCTTGCTTTTTTTAATTCATTCTTTTCCATGTATATACTAGCAAGTAAAACATTAGGATCAAGCTCACTTTTATTAATTTTATTTAAAGCTTCTATAGCTTTATCTTCCTCTCCCACTAATGGATATAATGCCCCAAGTTGAAATAATGATTGTTCAACTAATTCTATTTTTGTACAATTTTTAGCTATATCTTCATACAGTTCAATGGAATACTTTATCATCTTCATACTCTTTTCTTCAACTATACTTTTCCATGAATACATAGTAAATAAGCATCCTATCCTAAGCTTTAAATAATAACTTGATGGATACTTTATTATATACTCTTTACTTTTATCTATTGCTTTACCTAACTCACCACTACTAAATAGTTTTTCACACTCACTAAATAAGACCATAACTTCCTCATCTGAAAGTTCAATTTTAAAATTTAATAACCTATCGATAGTAACATTAAAAAATGTTGCAATAATTGGTAATAAAGTTATATCTGGATATGAAGTTCCACTTTCCCATTTTGATACCGCCGCTGTGGATACTCCAACAAAATTTGCCAACTGTTCTTGGGTAATAGCTTTTTCTTTTCTTAATCTATAAATAACTTCACCTATTAATAATTTTTCCATTACTTATCACTCCCTATGGTTATTACAGGATCCTATATACTTAGTATATATTACTTCAATATATATACCAATGGATTCATAGTTGAATATACTATAGAAAACTTAACTGTGAGTTAAATTATTTTTCACTTTGTTAATCTTTCAAATTGTAGTTTGAGAGCTTAAAAATTATTAGAAAATAAAGAAACAACTGTATTTCTTAATAAAGATTGAATTTAAACCTTAATTATAGGTATTATTGCCTGATCTTTTTTATCTAAATATTTTCTAATTATCAAGGCCTTAATTAATTATAAAAACACAATTCCAGTGAAAATAAAATTTCCATTGGAATTGTGTTTTAAAAATCATGTTATAAATATACTAATGGTAACATATTTAAATATATAAAATCTCTTATTTTACTAAATTCTTTGCCGGAATTATCTCAGCCTCCGCTCTTAATACTGCTTCTGGCCCTGCATATTGATAACATGCTAAAAATACAAGCTCTGAATTCCCTATATTTATAGTAGAATGATATGCACTATCTGGAATAAAAATCAAGTCTCCAGCTTTCATAGTCTTTTTAATCAGACCATCTTCTGTTTCAATAGTCTGTTCTGCCTGTCCAGAAAGGAAATAAATAAATTCATCACTGCCCTTATGGTTATGTCTTGTATGACCTTCTCCAGGCTGTATATGACCAATACCTACTGCCATATTACTAGTTCCTGTAACTCTAGGTTCATTCATCCATTGAAAGCTTCCCCAAGAAAGTACCTGTGTTTCTACATCATCAGGTGTTACAATATTTAAAAATTTATCCATATAGCATTCTCCTTTTCTATACTTCATTGCTTCACTCTAAACTATTATTTCATTATTGCTTTAAATGCTTCTGTTTGTGACTTAATACCTTTCTCAGCTGCAAATCTTTCAATACTAGATGCGCCAAAGAACCCATCAATTCCTTCTGTTCTTTCTATTACATATTTAGCATCTTCCGGTTCTGCAATAGGACCCCCGTGACAGATTACCATAATATCTGGATTTACTTCTCTACCTGCTTTAATAATATCTTCAATCTTCTTTACGCAATCATCTAATGTAAGAGCTGTTTTTGCTCCGATTGTTCCCTTTGTAGTTAGTCCCATATGAGCTACTAAAATATCTGCTCCTGCCTCTGCCATTGCTTTTGCTTGTTCTGGATCAAATACATAAGGAGTTGTAAGCATGTCCAATTCATGTGCTTTTCTAATCATTTCTACTTCTAAGCCATAGCCCATTCCTGTTTCTTCTAGATTTTGTCTAAATACACCATCAATTAAACCAACTGTTGGGAAATTTTGTACTCCACTAAAACCTTGATCCTTTAATTGTTTTAAATATACATCCATAACTCTAAAAGGATCAGTTCCACATACCCCTGCTAATACTGGTGTATCTTTTACAACTGGTAATACTTCTGAGCCCATTTCAACTACAATTTCATTTGCATCACCATAAGATAATAATCCTGCCAATGATCCACGACCTGCCATTCTATATCTTCCTGAATTATAAATTATAAGCATATCAGCTCCACCAGCTTCACTACTTTTAGCAGTAATGCCTGTTCCAGCTCCTACTCCTACTAATGTTTTGCCATTTTTAACTTCTTCTCTAAATTTTTTCATAATTTCTTTTCTTGTCATTGTATTCATTTATAAATCCTCCCTTATATAATTTTATCTATTCATTAAATCAATTAATCTTTGCGCTGCTATTTCTGCAAATTCTACATCGTTAATTGCAAAATCTAGTTCTATTAATTCCACAACATTTTTATTAATACCCTTTCTTAAGGTATCAAACAACATCTTATCTTCTTCTATCCCATAGAATGGTTGACCTTCTACATCAATTCCTGATACTCCTTTAAGAGGTAACATTAAAACAGTTTTCTCTTTTGCCATATTTAATTTTTCAACAAGTTTTTTACCTATTTTTTCATTTTCCTCTACATTGGTTCTCATAAGAGTTACTGTAGGATTATGCTTATATAAATTACGTCCTTCAAATTTCTTTGGCACTGTATCATAAGGTCCAAAGTTACACATATCAAGTGCTCCTACTGATACAACCTGTGGAATATGGTTTTTCCCTGCTGCCTCTAAACGATGTGGTCCTGCATTCAAAACGCCACCAATAATTTCATCTGCCCACTCTGTTGTGGTAAGATCTAATACTCCTTCAATAAATCCAGCATTAATAAGTGCTTCCATAGATTGTCCACCTACGCCTGTTGCATGAAAAACAAGAACTTCATATCCTTTTGCTTCAAGATACTTTCTGGCTGCATTTACACATGGAGTTGTTACCCCAAACATAGTTGTGGCAACTAATGGCTTCTTCTCTATTGTTTTTGTATTTTCAAACTTAACCATACCTGCTATGGCAAATACTGCATTTGTAAAAATCTTTGTTGAAATTGAGTTAAGACCTGCAACATCTACTACAGAAGGCATCATAATAATATCACTTGTACCCACATACGGAGCAGTATTTCCTGATGCTACTGTTGACACCATAATTTTAGGTACACCTATAGGCAATGCTCTCATGGCTGGTGTTACTAGTGAAGTCCCTCCAGTACCACCAAAGGATATAATTCCATGAAATTTTCCCTGTTCATACAATTTAGGTACCAAAATTTCCATACCCTTTGATAAAGTTTCAGTTGCTAGTGCCCTATCTTTCTTAGCAGCTAATTTTTCAATATCTATCCCTGCTGCCTCTGATACTTCCCTATTCGATACATCTGGCTCAAATACAGGATCAAATACGCCTGTGTGAATAGTAAAAGTACCTAAACCTAAGCTTTCAATCAATTCTTTTACATATAAATATTCAGCCCCTTTGGTATCAAATGTGCCTGCAATTGCGATTGTTTTCAATTCTTCAACCTCCCCCATGACTTTGGTTTTATGTAGCCTTTACAATACTAGATAAATAATTTTTAAAATATTATCTTAAAATAAAAAGCAGTATGATTGACTACAAACTAATCATACTGCTTTTACTTTTTAGTGTAAACGTTATTACATTAGGTGTTTTTGTGTTTATGTTATATTTTTATATTGTTTCGGAGAACAGCCTTTATACTTTTTAAACATTTTGCTAAACTGGGCATAATCTTCATACCCAACTAAAGGTGATAGCTCTGATAACTGAATATTTTTTTTATCTAGTATTTCTGCTGCTTTATCCATTCTAAATTTAACTAGATACTCTCGAAAACTACAGCCTACCTCCTTTTTAAACAAAGTACTTAGGTAACTCCTAGATACATGAGCTACTTTAGCCAAATCTGAAAAGGAAATTTCACGCATATAATTTTTAGTGACATATTCTTTAACAAACTCAACATAATCATAATGCTTTGTAATTCCATCTAACATTTTAACCATTAAATCATCTTCGTCTAATTGTGAAGATACTTTAAAAGCCTTCGTTATATTTGTAATAAATTTTTCAGAAGGGATTCTTTCAAAAGCAGATCCACCTATATAGCCCATTAAATTTTCATTATTACTGTACATATACTGAACGTCTGTTGGAGTTTTCACAGGGCCTCCATAAATTAGCTTAATTATATCTGGATTTAATTCATCACATTTTTTAAATATTTTTTCTGCTTTAATCTTTGCAGCTTCCAGCGATAAAACTTTTTTTGCCCCTAATAGCCCTCCTCCTGTTAATCCTAAATGCACACAAATTACATCTGCTCCAGCTTCAATCATTTGAGCTGCTTGTATATCATTAAATACGAATGCAACGGTAAACATATCTTTTTGGTGGGCTATTCTTATTGCTTCCACTTCAATTAGATAATGACATTCCTTCTCTTCAAGAGCTTTACTAAACTCACCATCTATTAATCCAACTGTAGGATAATTATTAATACCAGAAAATCCCTTACTTTTTATTTCATCTATATAACTTTCCATATCCTTTGTGGGATCCGTTGCATTAAATCCAAAAATTATAGGCATGTCCCTTACCAAAGGTATTATCTCTCTATAGGCAAATTCCATTACCATATCATTACTATTATAAAAGGGTAAAAACCCTGCTAATGAACTTCTTCCCATTTGACGAAATCTACCTGAGTTCAACATGAGAAGAAAATCTGCTCCACCCTTTTTGGCATACTTTGCTGTCATTCCTGTTCCTGTGGCTACACCAATAATATGATTTCCCTTTTTTATTTGTGATTTCAGATTTTCTAGTATTCTTTTCCTTTTCATACCTTCTAAGCCCCTTATCTCTTTTAACAATTCAGTATGTTTTGGGTGGTTTTGTTTTACCCTTTTGAGTTCTCTTTTTCTATTTTTAAAAGTTTCTCTTTTACATCTAGTCCGCCTGCATAACCAACTAAACTACCATTAGCTCCAATAACACGATGACAAGGAATAAAAATAGGTATAGGATTTCTATTGTTGGCCATGCCTACCGCACGACAAGCTTTCTCATTGCCTATATTTACTGCTACATTTTTGTAGCTATAAGTTTTTCCATAGGGTATTTCTTGTAACGCCTTCCAAACCTTTTTTTGAAATTCTGTACCTTGTGGATCGAAGGATAAATCAAACTTTTCTCTTTTTCCTCTAAAATATTCTTCAAGCTCTTTATTTGCTTCTTTTAGTAGATCAGTCTCAAGAATGGTTACAGCTTTAGGAATATCTTCTCCAAAACACAGCTGAGTAATAGATGTACCATTTTCGACAATTACTATTTTCCCAATTTTGGTTTCATAACAATATGCATTATTCATATATCCTCCTCCTTCATATAATATATTTCTATATGTATTGAACTAATTCAATTTTTTCTCCTTCAGCACCTTCAAAAAATATAATTAGCTTGCCATCCACTTCTGTTATTTCATTTGTAATAAAATTTACATTCTTCCTTTTTAACTTATCAATATATTCTTGTATATTAGTGACAGTAAAAGCTAAATGATCTATAATTCCATTTTTTACTGAGTTATATACATTATTCTTGGAGTGTATTAACTCTATGACTGAATTTTCATTTTTTAGAAATACTAAAATTTTATCTTTATCCTCGTATTTATGCTCAAATTCAAATTCTAAATTTTCACAATAAAATTTTTGAGCTTTTTCTATATCTTTTACTTTTATTCCTAAGTGATTTGTCAACATATCTTCTCTCCTTCATATTAAAAATTACTATTATATCTTATCATTATAAAATACATATTTCTTTAATTTATATATGATATTCGTTTAGTTTTTTACCATCTATTATAATGTATTCTACTTTTATTAAATCTATCCTCTATTTTTCTTTCTTCATCTGGATACCCTAGCTGAAGGTGCCGCCATGCCTACTTTTAATAACTCCTCAACAATATCATCGCTTATTTTTATGTCTTTATATTTTCTTATACTTTTTCTATCTAATATCGTATTCATAAATATCCTCCTTATTGATATTTTTTATAATTTATGCTACTATTGTAAAAAATAAGTTTTAATAAAACAAGTACGCACTTTTTTGTATTATAGTATCTAAAAAGATACTATGGAAAGGATAAAAACTATGAACTCTAACTGCGATATTTTAGAATTTAAAAATAAAGAATATGCATGTACCTTTGAAATTACAATAGATCTAATAGGTGGTAAATGGAAACCTCTTATTATATGGCATCTTGGAACAAAAGGTACACAAAGATTTAATGAATTAAAAAAATTGATACCTAAAATAACTCAAAAAATGTTAACTCAACAATTAAGAGAACTAGAGGCTGATAACTTAGTTAATAGAAAGGTTTATCCTCAAGTTCCTCCAAAAGTTGAATATTCATTAACAGATTTAGGTAAAAGTTTAATGCCTATTCTTAGTATGATGTGCAAATGGGGAGAAGACTATTATGAGCTAATTACTTTATAGTTTTATTAGTTACACTAACAAAAATCCGGCAAAGGTATAAATAAATTACCTAAGCCGGTTGTTATCTTCGGTTTCAAGCTTGTCTCTTAAGCTAAAACATTTATTGGTGTTCTTTCTCTTTCTTCTTAATGAAATCCTATTTAATTAACTATATACTATTATTAATATAATTAGCTAAGGGGATTATTGTACTTTTATCTGTAAAATCTACTTTATCTCCATAGGTACCTAAAAATTCTCTTTCTTCATCTGTTAACTTATCTTCAGGCTTCTTAGATGTTACCTTTTTAAGCATTGCCATCATAGATTTGTGTACTAAACTTAGCTTTTTATAATCTATTCCGCCACGTAAATGGAAAAATTTTATTTCCTCTCTCTGAGATTTAGGGAAATTTTTTTCTATAATAGGAATAAATATTTCTTTTTTATCTGTTGAAGCAAGTCCTACTGTATATACTATTATTTTTTTATCCTTTAAAATATCGAAATTTTTGGTTATAAGAGATATACCTGAAATTCCACTAGCATAAAGCCCTCCACCATAAACAATGGTATCATATTCTTTTAACTTTTCTCCTTTAATGTTTGAAGAATTAAATAAATCTCCCTTTACTTCCTCTGCTATCCACTGGGCATACTTTTTACTGCTACCATATTTTGATTTATATATTACTGCTATTTTATTATACATATATTTTCCCCCCTAAATTATGCTTTTATAAAAATTCATTTTCCATAACTTGTATATTATCTAATAATTTAGTGAAAGCTCTATAAATATTTCCAATTTCCTCCATCGTTAATACTTTAAAAAATTTCTCAATAAAAAAGTGATCTTTATCCTCTCTTAGTTTTGCATATTCTTGAATTTTATTTGTAGGAGTTAACCTTAATACCCGTTTATCCTTAGTATCCTTCTTCACTACTAAAAATCCTTTTTCTTCAAGTTTAATTGCAATTTGTTTTGCATTTTGATGTGAAGTTCCCATTTCACTAGCTAATTCACTAAGAGTAGGAGGCTCTTTAAAAAAATTCATTAATATTAACATAAAAAACCATTGTTTTGTTGTAAATTCTCCAAGAAAATTATTTCCTAATGTTTCAAGCTTATTAGATAATAAAAATAGCATACCAAAAATATGATATCTTTTATCAATATTATCTATTTCTTTTGTATTCTCCATGCTATTCCTCCTAATAGAAAATAGAAAGGTAATATATTACCTTTTTTTATATTGTAATATTTATCTTAATAAATATCAATATGATGTAGCAAAATTTTTATCATAAATATAAAAAAACATGAAAGTTCCTTAAAAAAGGAAGCTTTCATGCCAAGGATTTCTATAAATACCACCACAATTTATTATAAGTATAATAAATTATTTATATTTTGAATTTATTTACTTCTTCATTCATTGCCCTAGTCATTTCACTTAATTTCTCCGCAGATATAGATACATCCTTTGAACAATTATGCATTTCCTCAGAAGAAGCACTTATTTCTTCTGAAGAGGCAGATATTTCTTCTGAAATAGCTGAACTTCCTTCCATCTTAGATAAAACTTCATCCTTTTCTTCATTTATAGAATAGGCTGAACTATTAACATTTTGTATCTTAGGAACAATATCCTCAATAGCTTCTATTATATTTTTAAATACATCTATTGTTTCTTCTATAATTTTAGATTGGCTATCTAGTTCTCCTTTCATTTTTCCAGAATTATTTATAATATCTTTCTTATCTTCATCTATATTTTCTACTAATTTATTTATACTTTCAGAAGATTCCTTGCTTCTTTCCGCTAGTTTTCTTATTTCATCTGCTACCACAGCAAATCCTTTACCTGATTCTCCTGCTCTTGCAGCTTCTATTGCCGCATTTAGAGCTAAAAGATTAGTTTGCTCAGAAATACTATTTATTAAATTTGTCATTTCACTTATTTGGCCTACATTATCATCAAGCTTAGATATTACATTTAAAAAATCTTTAAAAAACTCTCCAATATTTTTTACTGATACTATCATATGTTCCATCTTTTTATTACTATCATTAGCCATTAAATCTATGTTTACAGAATTTTCGCTTATTGCTGATAACTCACTTACAACCATATCAAGTCTCTCTCCAAAACTTGATATAGTTGAGGTAGATTTTACAAGTTCTCCAGCTTGATTTGAAATTCCTACAGCTACATCATGTATTGCATTTGAGACTTCACTTGAGGAACCTGTCATTTCTTCTGAAGCGGATAGCAGCTTTTGTCCCTCTTCTGAAACCACTTGAGAACTCTCTCTTACCTTACCAAGCATAGATTTTATAGAATTTTGCATTCTATCTAAGGATTTTATAATATCCCCAATTTCATCCTCTAATTTAAAATATTTCTCTTCTATTGGAATTGTGAAATTTCCTTTTCCCATTTCTTTTATATGATCTGCTGAGTACTTGATAGGATTTGATATTTTATTTGCTATAAATATACATACTAATGTTGCAACTATAGAAAATATAATTGTAAAAATTAAAGTTATAATCCCTATATTATTTGCGGATTTCGTAAGTTCTGCCTTTTCTACAAAAGATATGTAATACCATCCTAATTTTTCATTAGAAGATTTTTTTACATTTATAAAATATTCTTTTCCATTATCCATTTTTGTACTAAAACTATTATTTTTATATTTGGATAAATCATTTAACTTTTCTATTTTAAGTTGTTTTATACTTTTAGAGATAAGACTTTCATCTTTACCACTAGCTATTATTGTTCCTTTTTCATCCGTCACAATAAGATAACCATTTTCACCTATTTTAGTATTTTTACTCATTTCAGATAATTTTTTTAAGTTTATATCAAAGGTCATAACTCCTTTAAAATTGGAGTTTGAATCTTCAACTGGATTTAGAACTGACATTACCATAGATCCTGATGAGGTTTTATAAACATCTGTAAAGGAAACCTTGTCCTTATTTTTCTTAGCTTCATTGTACCAATCTCTCGTTCTAGGATCATAGCCCTTTTTTCTTGAAATTGCTGGATACTGCATATATCCCCCATTACTTTCTGAGGATATAGAAACAGTTTCTATACCATCATGAGTTTTTGTAAAGTTTTCAAAGTCCTTATATAAAGAAGCTTCAAAACTTCCATTCTTGAGAGGCGTCATAGGTATTTCGCTTGATTGATATTTCCTATCAACATATGAAGTTACTTGCTTATCTAAATTATTTAGTCCTTTAGAAAACATATTTATATTTTCCTCAAAGGCTACAATATAATTATTAAAGCTAGTATCCACTTGGGTAATTTGCTTTTCTATAGATTGAGTATAGTCTTCTTTTGTTTGATTGTATACTTTAGTGTAAACTATAGAGCCTAGTAAAACTAAGGACACTAAAATCAAGGATACAAAAGAAATTATAAGTTTACTTTTTATACTAGAATTTTTTTTCATTGTACTGATACTCCTTTTTTATTTTGTCTATTTATACAGTAATTAATCGTAAATTTAATATATTAATTTAGATGTATTAAATTTCTTTACAATAAATTAAAAAATAAAAACTGTATTTAGTTGAATTTTAACTAAATACAGTGTTCCATTCTTTAATTAGTTCATTTAATAAAAAACTTATTCTTTTCATATTACAAATAAAAGAAACTTTTATTAAATGCATCTATCTTTTTTAGAAAAATATTAGGATTTCTTTTTATAATATCTAACTTTTCACCTTAATATTTCCTTAACTCTACCAACAATACCACTCTCAAGCATAACTTTAATACCACGAGGATGGATAGCTGACTTTGTAAGAAGCTTTTCAACCACACCTTCTGTTAATTTTCCAGAACGCTGATCTTGTTTTTGAACAACCCTCACTTTTGTACCTGGTCTTATATTTTCTCTTATAGTTCCATTCATATTATTAATCTCCTTCTTTACTTATAATAGGATAGCTACCCACTTACAGTATCTTGCGCTCTTTATATTCACTATGCTCATTAACTGGCACAATGTAATATAAATATATTTGTTGATTCTTTATAGATAATTTTTAACTTCAATTATAAATTAAAAAGCTAGAAATTGAAATAGTTATATTCCTAATTTTCTAGCCTTTACCTATTTAATTATTAAATTTTCAATAGATTTATAAAAATATTTTATCAAAATCCGTATATTGAAATACATTACATTCCAGACATTTTGTTACATTCTTCTGCGCAGGTAGTACATTCTTGTGCACATTTTTGACAATGTTCATCTTGAACCATTTTACACTCCTGAGCACATTTATCACAAATAGTAGCACAAAGTTTACAATGATCCTTTGCAAATTGCCCATTCATTGCCATAAGTCCTACTGACATTTCGCACATTTTTGCACATTCCATAAGGATTTTTATACAATTTTTTCTTGGATTAGCATCTTGTTCATTTAGACAAGCATTTAAGCATTCATAACATGCTTGAGCACATCTGCTACAGGCATATATACATGCTTGATATGGGTCTGCAGCTGTACTTACTATTGCCACATTAAACACTTCCTTTAATATATTTTTTATCTAAAATATATTATCACCGGAAAATATATTTATATTCTAAAACTATAAAATACTAAAAAACATAAAAGATACTTTTTAATAAAAAGATTTATTTAATACTTTTTCAATAAATATCCTTACAAGCTCTGGGTCAAATTGAGTGCCTGAATTTATTTTTAGTTCTTCTATAGCAATCTCCTCTTGTAAAGCATTACGATAACTTCTTTCACTAGTCATGGCATCATAAGCATCAACTATAGTTATTATTCTTGATTGAAGTGGTATCTCTTCCCCCTTTAAACCTTTAGGATATCCCTTCCCATCCCATCTTTCATGATGATACAATACATACTCTGCTATTTCTAACATATCATTTACTGTATTAAGTATTCTATATCCTATTTCTGGATGTCGTTTTATTTCTTGCCATTCATCCTCTGTAAGCTCTTGACGCTTGTTTAGTATATTTTCTTCTATAGCTATTTTCCCTATATCATGTAGTAAACCAATAGTTTTTAGTTCCTCTGTCTCACTTTCAGTTAACCCTAAAGCATGCCCCATATCCTGGCATAACATTGAAACTCTATGAGAGTGTTCCTCTTCTCTTTTATTTTTTTCATGAAGAGTACTAATTATAGCACCTATAGTTTTTCCTCTCATACTTGGACTCTCAAAAAGCTTTTTCTTATACATATAATCTTCAGCCTTCTTTAAAATTTCTTCAATCTTTTCTCCTTCTTTATTCTTAGTTCCATATCCAAAGGAGATGGATATGGTAACAGCACTTACTGTCTCCTTTAAAGCTAAAGCATTAATATTTTTAACAATTTGTTCTGTTTCATATATATCTGTTTTAGGCAGCAAAATTACAAATTCATCCCCTCCAAGTCTAGCAATAATATCATTAGATCTACATCCCTTTTTTATAACTTCTGATACTTTTTCTAATAGCTCATCTCCTACGGCATGACCAAAAGAATCATTTACAAGTTTTAGGCCATTAACATCTGCCATAACAATAGTCAAAGGTAAATTTTTTCCCACATCTAGTCTCTTTAACTCTTTTTCAAAAAACCTTCTATTATATAATCCTGTTAGTTGATCATGATAGCTTAAATATTCTAATTTATTTTCCATTTCTTTTCTTTCACGAATATCTCTGCATAGAGAATGAAAAACTTTTTTTCCATTATGTAATATAGTTGTCATCATAACCTCTGCTGGCAATAAGATACCATCAATTCTTTTAAACCACCATTCAAATTTATATTTACCATTTTTCATAGTAATCTTATATACCTGAAGAGCTTTTTCTTTAGAAGATTCTCCATTAGGCTGTTTCTCTGGCGAAAACTGAACTGGATTTTTATAAAGTATAGATGACTTTGAATCATAGCCTAGTAATTCGATCATAGCTAGATTACAATCAATAATCTTATTATCCAGAGTTATAAGTATAGGATCTGAGGAGCTTTCAAAAATATTTCTAAAATTATATTCACTAGTCTTTAAAGCTTTCTCTGCAAATTTCCTTTCAGTAATATCCGTTAAAATTGCTGCGAATTGTAATTTTTTAGGTCTATACACTATTGCTTCATAATATTTATCTTTTTCTTTTATATAACGTTGATAATGCACAGATTGTCCTGTTATTGCCACTCGTTGGATTTTTTTAATCAGACTCTTTTCCATATTAGGGAATATCTCATAAAGAGTTTTACCTAAAATGTTTTCCTTTTTTAATCCTGTTAATCTCTCATAACTTGCATTTGAATCTAAAAGTTTATAGTTTATAATTTTTCCTTCCTCATTATCACTACCTTGAAAAAGTACTAATCCTTGCTGCATTTCACTTACAAGGGTTTTATACCTTTCTTCACTCTTACTTAATTTCTTTTCACTTTCAATAATTTGATCATATTGAATTTTTAGTTCTTCCTTGGAATTAGTCAATCGCTTTACATAGGATTCAAGTTTTTCATTAACTACTAATAATTCTTCATAACTTTTATTGAGTTTTTTTTCTGCTAAATAAACTTTTTTTAGAATACTTCTTATTACTAAATAAAGAATTGGTGCAGTTATAATAACATATAACCAACCTTTATATGTACTTATAATTATCAACATTTCTCTATCATTAACAAATTTCTTTATAATTTTATCTGAAAAATAAATCCAAATAAATCCACTAATTACATACATTAAACATATTTTAATACATTCATATTTAAATGTATTCTTTTTTTTAGTTTCTAAAATTAATTGAATTTTTTTTATTATTGCTGCAAGCATGACACGCCTCCATTACTATTGTGTTTCATTAGCTTCCATTGAATTTATTATTCTTAATATGTATAATTCCATTTTCCTACATACTTATAAATTACAAATAACATAAATTTATATACTTTATATCCTTAAATTACAAATAAAACTAATTTATATACTTTATATCCTTAAATTACAAATAACATTTATCTTTTATTTTAT
Organism: Clostridium sporogenes; assembly: GCF_001889325.1. Lineage (NCBI taxonomy): Bacteria > Bacillati > Bacillota > Clostridia > Eubacteriales > Clostridiaceae > Clostridium > Clostridium sporogenes. Next base: position 550,037 of record NZ_CP013243.1, read on the forward strand.
ACTAATTTCGATTAAATTCAACAATAATTTATTAAAATACTAATTATATTTTTTTATTTTCTATACCTATTTCAAACTTTAATAAGCTAAAGATAATCAACTATTATTGCCAATAGTTAAAATTAATATGTAAAATAAAAATATTTCTTAGTATAAAGACTACTACAATCTAGTGTTGCCTTGTTATTATATTCTACTCTGTTAATATTTAAAAATAGAGAAACTATTGATAATAATATGATAGATGTGACTAATTTTTATATAAAAAAGATAGCAAAAAACTTACCCATTCCCTTTTAAGAGGATATAAAAGGGAATGGGTAAAATTTATGCTTTCTTTCGTACCAAAATACATATTTAATTATTTCCTATGTTTAGCTCTATTTTTGCATTTTATTTTTTATAACATTTTTTAAAATCCCATACTTTAGTCTTTGTAAAACTCTTGTCTTCAATCAAATTTTTATGGCTCCTATTAATTGCCCTTATTAATACTAATACAATCATGTTTTTCAGGTAAAAGAAATTGAATATATCTAATTAATACATATAGTGTTATTACAACAGCTACTACTTCCTGTAATTTCACTAAATACTTTAATAAAGAAATAGCTTGTCCAGACTTAGTTAAAAATCCATTTGTAAGTTTTATTGATATTCCGCTTATTACAAGTGGAAATGTAAATCCTGAATAACTTGGATAAAACTTTAATTTTAAAAGCTTAAATAACATAATAATAACTGCTATATACATAATAATGGATAACACCATTAAAAACCAAACCATTGTCATGTTTTTTGTTTGAAATGATTTCATATATCCTGCTAATAATAAACTTGCAGGTGCTGCAAATATTGCGATAGTTGGCAATGTTTGCTCTGGCATTCCCTTTACTTTTACAACCCTATAGATAACTATTGGTAAAAGTATTAAATAAGTTACAAGCCCAAACCAAAAGGCTACTCTTCCTACATTTCCCATCTTATAAGCTGGTGCTGTTACACTTGTAACTACTATACCAACATAAACTATAAACCAAGATGGAAATACTTGTTTAATCTTAAAATTAAAAACAAATTTCTTTGTAAACCATAATATTAATATAATATGTAAAACAATTCCTATAATCCACATTATATAAGCAAAGGATGCTGCATATGGAGTACAATAAGTTGATAATAACATAATTCCCATTGACAATGTTGGGAATACACTAGCTACCACTGGATTATCCAAACTTTCTGCTACACCTTTGGGATACTTCACAATCTTTACAAGCATTAAAATAAGTAATATAGCTGATATTATTCCAAATATACTACGATATATTTCTCCATAGGATTGAACAAGATTTCCTGCTGCTGCTAACCCTAACATAAGTCCCACAATAGGAACTGGATATTTCTTTAAAAATTCATTCAATTAAGATCGCCTCCTTGTATTTTAAAGTTTATTAAATGCACATAAAAGTATATCATAGCTCTAAATATGATTCTTTAGTTATTTGTTTTTTTTATAAATAATCATTTAATTATAATATTTATTTATTGGTAAGTTTAAAATACATAACTTATAATAAAAGTTGCGTATTTAATTTAAATTATAATATTAGTAAGTTTTTATAAGTATGTAGGAGGAATATGTGATGAATTTAATTAACACAAAAGAATTTACAAAAGAAGAACTTCTTGATAAAGTACAAGCTGTAGCTGAAGATTACTTTAGAAGCGGTACTTTTTTTTGCAGTGAGGCAGTAGTTCAAACAATTAACGAAGTATTAGGAAAACCATATGATGAAAGCATAGTTAAAATGGCAAGTGGATTTCCTATAGGCCTTGGTAAATCAGGATGTCTATGTGGTGCAGTCTCAGGTGGACAAATGGCTCTAGGTATGATATATGGTAGAATTGAAGGTGAGGCTATGGATGAAAAGATGTTTAAAAAGTCTAGCGGCCTTCATGACTATATCAAGAATGAATACAAATCAACTTGTTGTAGAGTAATAACAAGAGAATGGGCTGGAGATAACTTCAAGAGTCCAGAAAGAAAAAAACACTGCATAACAATCACTGGAAAAGTTGCAAGATGGGTTGCAAATGAACTTATTGAAGACGAACATATTAAAGTAAAATAGTAATATAAATTTCCAAATATACAAACACTTACAAATTGTGAATAGCTTACATAAAATATAAATATTTTTACCTATTCCTATATTTTATGTATATTTTCTAAAACTAACACCAATAGTATACATGAGTAAGGAAAACAATAAGAAGAACTTTAATTTTAGCTATATACTAAATTAAAGTTCTTCTTTTTATTATGTTTTTAGTGAACTAACTCTTTTTCTTTAGTTAATATTCTGGTACTTTATAACTTTTGCTTTTAAATCATTCATTTCTTTTTTAGTTTTAGAACAAAGACAACTATCATAATTATTGTAAGAAAGCTTACCATTTTCTGAATATAAATTATCCCTTTACTTAATATATGTTTATGAGAAATAAAATATCCAATACCTATTTTCCCATAACTCTTTTCTTTAAAATCAAAAAAGTACTATATAATACATAGTACTTTAAGTAATGATTTCTATTTCTTTTTTCATTTGACTGTTAACATATTGTAAGTGAGATAACATAGCTTTTTCAGCAGCTATTGGATCATGGCCCCTTAATGCTGACAAAATATCCCTATGTTGCTTTATAAGCATATCTGTATTTTCCTTTTTTGTTATTACATTTTTTCTTATGTCCTTAATGAAAGCTTCAATTAAAAATGATATAGCATTTAATATGCTTAGTATAAGAAAATTCTTAGAAGCTTGGGCTATCTTATAATGAAAAGCTATATCTACATCTACTAACTGATCTTTAAAATCTGATTTTAAGGAATCTTCAACAAGAAGTTCCATTTCTTCTAATTCCTCATCAGTTATTCTTTCAGCAGCTAATACAACAGATCCTCTCTCAATAATCTGCCTAAGTTCTAATATTTCATCTGAATTACTTTCTTTTAATAAAAATATAGTAGACAATGGTTTTAATAAGTTATTTTCAAAACTACTTTTTACAAAGTTTCCGTCCCCTTGTCTCGATTCTATAAGTCCCATAATTTCTAACTCTCTAAGTGCTTCCCTTATAGAAGTTCTACTAATTTGTAGGCTTTCTGCCATTTCCCTCTCAGAAGGAAGTTTATCTCCCTTTTTAAAAGTACCTTCAACAATCATTTCTTTGATTTGTTCTATAGCTTTTTCGTAAACTCTTGTGTTTTTTATAGGACTAAACATAATTATTCATCCCTTCTTAAAAGTAAAAATATAATAAGTTTTTTATAAACATAACTATTGTATATTAAAATTTACATAACATTAACCTTGGTTACTACTTATTTGTTAACATATTCACAAAAATTCTAATATATTATAAAAATATAAACTTTATTTCAATCAAATCTTAATTACTTTCATTAAGATTATACTCTAAGTTTCAATTTTATGTCAAGTGTGACCAATTTCTTAACATTATTGTATATAACAAAATATTTTTAGAATTACAGCTACCATACAAATATATAAGTATATAATATTTAAGAAAATTAACCAATACTACTTACTATTTTTTTATACTTAGCTGTAAATCATTATAATATCATATAATGTTAATTAATTAACTATCCTGGCAATCTATAATATTATATGATATTATAAGCATGTGATTATTGGTACTACCACTAAACCAAAATACCATTAATCCATTAAAACTAATTTATATTAACTTAAAATTTTTAGGGGGTAATTTAAAATGATAAAAAAAAGAAATACTACTAAAATATCCGTTATAGGAGCAGGTTCAGTAGGTGCCACCACTGCTTATGCATTAATGCTATCAGGTGTTGCTACAGAAATAGTATTAGTAGATGTTAATAAAGCAAAAACTGAAGGGGAAGCTATGGATTTATCCCATGGAGCAGATTTTGTAAAACCTGTAAATATACTAAGTGGAGATTATAAAGATACTGAAGGTTCAGATATTGTTGTTATTACAGCTGGTGCAGCACAAAAAGTAGGTGAAACAAGACTTCAACTTATAAATAAAAATATTAATATATTTAAAGCAATAATTCCGGAAGTGGTAAAATATAATAAAGATGCTATTTTATTAGTAGTTTCAAATCCTGTAGATGTATTAAGTTATGTAACTTATAAACTATCAGGCTTCCCTAAAGAAAGAGTTATAGGTTCAGGTACAGTCTTAGATACATCAAGACTTAAACACGAAATAGGGAAAAGATATAATATAGATCCAAGAAACGTAAATACTTATATAATGGGAGAACATGGAGATTCAGAAATCGCTACTTGGAGTATAACTAATATTCAAAATATCAAAATTGATGAATATGCTAATAAAGAAAATCTTGAATATAATAATAACTTTAGAAAAGAAGTTTATGAAAATGTTAAAAATGCTGCTTACGAAGTTATAAATAGAAAAGGTGCTACTTTCTATGCTATATCTTTAGCAGTAACACGTATTGTAAAAGCTATATTAGGAGATGAGAAAACTATATTACCAGTTTCTACTTTAGTAGAAAATTACTATGGAATTGAAGATGTTTACTTAGGAATGCCATGTATCGTAGGTGGATCAGGTGTTGAAAAAGCATTAAGTATAGATTTAAGTAAACTAGAAGCAGATAAATTAGTTAAATCTGCTAACACTTTAAAAAATACTTTAAATAATGCCTCTGGTCTATAGTTTTTACATAAGATAAACATTACTATTAAAATTACCCTATAGATAGACTTTAATATGTGCCCTTTCCAATAACAGATTTTTATTTTTTAATCTGTCTATCTTAAAGGTATCATATCATTGTCCACTCTATAGGGTAAATTTTTAGAATTTAAAACCTCTTATTATAAAATCTTTATTCTTTTATATTATCCAAAATAAGTACTATAACTGTTAATTTTTATGCCTATTTTCCAAAAGCTTTCTTAGCTTCATCTAACTCTTGTCTTGCTTTCTTTTCTGCATCACTTAGAGCTTGTTTTGAATCTTTCTTTCCAGCTGTTATCTCATCTAAAGCTTTAGCCATATTATCATGTATAGCATATCCATTTAACACTTTAGGATCACAGTAACCATAATCAAATTCTTTAACGGCTTCTCCCTTTGCTGGATTTTCTTTTTCTACATAATCTTTAAATTCTTTTGAATCTATAACAGATTTTCTAAGTGGTAAATAACCTGACTTAGTAGCCCACTTTGTTTGACTTTCTTTTTCCATAAAGAATTTTAAATATTCAAAGGCTGCTAGTTTCTCTTCTGATGAAGGAGTATTAAATATTGCTACATCTGTACCTGAAAATAATGCTGCTTTTTTCTTTCCTTCTGGTAGCACTGCAGTTTTAAAGTTTATATTGTTTCCTTTACAAGCCTTTATTATATCTGGTAATGCTGATATTGAAGAAACTCCCATAGCTGCTTCTCCTCTACTAAAAGCACCAGTCATATATTTTTCTTCAGTGGCTATTTTAGCATTACCTGATTTAACTAATCCTGATAAAAAATCAAAGGCTTCTACTCCCTCTTTTGAATTGAAAAGAAGTTTATCATTGGCTTCATCTATTAAATGTCCACCTGCTTGTTCTACCCAAAAACTTGAATCTATTCCTACAGATGAATTTAATCCTAAGCCATATATATCATTTTTTCCATCACCATTAGTATCTACAGTTAATTTTTTAGAGGCTTCCTTTAACTCATCCCAATTAGTTGGAACTTTTACATTATATTTTTTTAGCAAATCTTCATTGTAAAAAAGAAGATATGTACCTTTATTAAATGGAAGTGAATAATGTTTATCATTCCACATACCATTATCTCTTACAAATTCCGGAATATCATCCCATACATCCTTTTTAAATCCTATTTTTTCATTTCCAATATAAGGATTTAAATTTTCTACTAGATCATTCATAACATAAGCTGTCAATCTATTTGGATATATCATAGTTAATGCTGGTAATTTTTTAGATTTAGCAGCACCATCTAATTTTGAAAATAATTCTTTATAATGACCTTGGTATACTAATTTTACTGTTATCTTATCCTTATTTTTTTTGTTAAATTCCTCTGTTATATCTTTTAGTGCAGCTTCGTTCTCACCATTCATAGCATGCCAAAATTCAATTGTAACAGGTTCTTTTATCTCTGTTGCTATTGTAGTTTTTGACTCCTCCTTTTTTGATGCATCTTCCTTATTGCTACCACAGGCTGCTAACCCAAAGGTTAATGTAACTGCTGTAATAAGAGCTGTTAATTTTTTAAATTTCATTTTATCCCCTCCGACTTATTTATATTAAATTTATTTAAAAACAAATTATCCCTTTATTCCAGATTTGGTCATACCAGATATTATATATTTTTGTAATACAAAATAAACTATAAGTATTGGAATTATTATCATAGTAGCTGCAGCCATTAATAAATGATAATCTGCTCCGGCCTCTGATGTAAATGTCATAAGCCCTACTGGAAGTGTTCTCATATTTGGTATATTAGTTACAATAAGTGGCCATAAAAATTCATTCCAGCTGTTTATAATTCTAAGTAATGCTATAGTTATCAAAGCTGGCCTTGATAAGGGAACCATTATGGTCCACAAAAATTTAAAATCACTACACCCATCTATTTTTGCCGCCTTATAAAGAGGTTCTGGTATAGTAAAGAAAAATTGTCTTAATAAAAATATAGAAAATACACTTACAGTCCAGGGTACTATTAAGGCTTTATAACTATTCATCCAACCTAGCTTGGATATAGTTATGTAATTAGGTATTAATATAACCTCTCCTGGTATCATCATAGTTCCAATAAATATAGAAAATATTACGTCCCTGCCCCAAAACTTAACTTTTGAAAAAGCAAAGGCTGCTAAAATAGTAGTAATAAGAGTTCCTAAAGTTATACCTAAAGTTATAAACACACTATTAAAAAAATATTTTAGTAAAGGTATTTTACTTTGAACTTCTCCATAATTTTTCCACATTATTTTAGATGGTATCCATTTAGGTGGCATTAAAAATACTTCATTAAAGGGCTTTAATGATGTACTTATCATCCACATGAAAGGTAACAAAGTAATAATACATCCTAATACTAATATGATATAAATCAAAGATTTCTTTAAAATATTTTTTGTCATAATATAATCTCCTTGCATAATATGCTCTAGATAATTTAATGATATTCTACTTTTTTCTTTCCTATATAAAATTGAATAAAGTTAAATAGACTTATTATTATAAAAAGAACAAATACTGCAGCAGATGCAATGCCATATTGATACTGATTATAAAATTTGTTGTATATGTAATATACCATAGCAAGACAGCTATTCAATGGTCCAGGTTGCTTATCAAACAAGGCAAATATTTCTCCGAAAACCTTGAAAGAACTTATTAAAGTCATTATGCATACAAAAAATATAGTTGGTGATAAAAGTGGTACAGTTATGTTTTTGATTCTTTGCCACTTATTAGCTCCATCTAGCTTAGCAGCTAAATTATACTGTTCATCTATATTTTGAAGTCCCGCTAAAAATATGACTATATTATAACCAAGACTTTTCCATACACTTAATATAATTAAACTAGGCATAGCCCATTTAGGATCTGAAAGCCACTTAACAGGAGATAATCCTATTACTTGTAATAAATAATTTATAATTCCATGGTCTGCATGATACATCCATCTCCAAACCATAGATATGGCTACTGTTGATGTTATAAAGGGTATAAAATATACAGTTCTAAAAAAACCTCTGAATTTTATATTTGAATTTAGTAAAATAGCAATTATCAATGATAAAATAATAGATATAGGCATAACATAAAGCACATATATAAAAGTATTTTTCATAGCTGTTAAAAATTCTTTATCACTAAATATGTAATAAAAATTATCTAATCCCCTAACATAAACTATATCCTTATAGTAGTTATAACGAGTATAAAAACTCATATCAAAGGATTTTATTATAGGATAAATATTAAAAATTAAAAGTAGTACAAAAGCTGGTGCTATATACATAATACCTTTTAGAAAGGATTTTAAATTTTTATTATTATTCACTTTCTTCACCTTTAATTAATAGATTTTTTCCATCTTCAAAACTAAAAAAATGTATCTTATATTTTTTTATATTTAGATATACTATTTTCTCATTTTTATTTAAATTTTCATAGGGTATTATGCATCTTATATAATCATTACCTACTTTTACTTTTATTATAGTATCTCTTCCTATAATCTCTGTCATTTCTATAGTGCCTTTTATAGTAGACCTATCCTTTTCTCCTAGTATAAAATCTTCACATCTTATGGCAATTTTATATGTACCATCTTCTATATTTTTATCTTTAATAAAATCATCTAAAGGCAATATAGTTTTACCTTCAAAAATTTTTAAAAAATTGCTACTTTTATCTACTTTACCTTCTAAAATATTTATAGGAGGATTTCCTAAAAATTTAGCCACAAATAAATTATTAGGTTTTATATATAGGTTTTCTGGTTTATCATATTGTTGAAGTTCCCCTTTTTTTAATAACGCAATTTTATCTGACATTGTCATAGCCTCTTCTTGATCATGAGTAACAAATATAGTAGTTATATTTAATTCTTTTTGTATTCTCCTTATTTCTTCTCTCATTTCAATCCTAAGCCTAGCATCTAAATTAGACAATGGTTCATCTAATAATAGTATTTCTGGTTCTTTAACCAAAGCTCTTGCTATAGCCACTCTTTGTTGTTGTCCCCCTGATAGTTGTGAAGGTTTTCTTTCTAATAAATCTTCTATTCTAACCAATTTAGCTATACTTTCTACTTTTTCATTTGCTTCTTTAGATTTAATCTTTTTCATTTTTAAAGGAAATTCTATATTCTTATATACAGTCATATGAGGATATAGAGCATAATTTTGAAAAACCATGCCTATATTTCTTTTTTCTGGCTCTAAATTATCTATAATCCTGTCATTAAAATATATATTTCCTTTAGTAGGCTTGTACAGTCCAGCCACAGTATATAATGTGGTACTTTTACCACATCCACTTGGCCCTAATAAAGTTACAATTGCTCCTTCCTCTATATCTAGATTTAAATCCTTTACAGCAGTAACCTCTTTGAATTTCATGGTAAGGTTTTCAATTTTTAAATTCATTTTAACACCGTCCTACAAAAAAAGTTCATATATATCCTCTATATTTTTTTCATCTAATCCTATGATATTAATATTTAACTGTTTTTCTTCTAATATTTTTTTTATTTCTTCCATAAATATTCCTTTTTCATTTACTCTTCTTATAGTTCCTATAATGCTTTGTAGCTCGTTATTAGAAGAAAGTTCTCCTCCCCATTTACCTACACAGGTTTTATTTACACCACAGGTTGGACTTCCTTCTATTCCTATAATCCCTAAAATTTCATAACCATTATTAATATACTCTTCTATTTGCTCTAAATATATTGAAAATAATTCTCTACAATGTTTTCTAAAATGGGGGGTATCAAATTGATCTTTTACATGTCCCCACCTTTTAATTCCATAGCAGGTTAGTTCAGGACAGGGAAGTTGAATAATGGATATATTATTATCCATAAGTAACTTTAGTAAATTTTTTATTTTCTCATCTTTTTCTCTATTCTTTTCTTCTCCATAATATTTCACTTTAGAACTTTTATTTAATATGCAATGAGATAAAAATATTATTTTTTCTTTTTCCATTATGTCTCCTTCTATCTTATCTATATATACTATTTTGTATAAAAAATGTCTAATATTCCATTTTAAATCAAACTTCATTATATAATAGTGGCATTTTCTAATCAAATAGATAAAATTTATAATTTTATCTATAACTATTTGTTTTTTTTATACTATTGAATGTTATTAAATTTCATGTAAAAATAAATTATATAAGTTATATCTCATATAACACAACAAGGGCTCGCTCAAAATAAAATAGATTTAATTTTAACACCTCAAATGTAAAAAATTAAATCTATAAACTAAATCATTTCCTAATTTTTTATATTTGTTATATTAAAATTAAATCTATTTTTAGTTAGCATTTTGTATAATTAATAAACTATTTATAAAAGCCAGCCTTTAATATATCCACATATTCTTCTATTTCTTTCTTAATATTGTCTTTATTTATTTCCAATAAAGGTCTATTTATATTAAGAACTATATATTCTTCGCCATATTTTTCTAAGGTCCACATTAGTATTTTTAAGCATTTTTGTATGTCAATATTCTCTTTAAATTTAGAATAATCTATATTAGATAAAAAATTTTCATAGGCTTCCTTTCTTTCCTTTGATTGAATTTTTTCTAAGGTAGAATTTATATCTCTAGGCATATTTAATGTGGATTTTATAAATAACATAAATACACTGGGGTATTTACTCATAAGCTCCATCTTTATCATAGTCCATTTTTTTACTCGTTCCAAAATATCCCTTTCCTTTGTATCTACTTTCATATATAACTCTCTTTTCAAAAACTCAAAATAATAGTTATATACATATACAAATAATCCCTTCTTATTACCAAAGTAATGAAACAAAAGCCCTTTTGATATGCCCGCTTTTTCTACTATTTTATTTGTAGAGGCATTTTCATACCCACCTATGGCGAATTCCTCCAACGCAGCTTCTAGTATAGCTTCTTTTTTATCTTCTGGTATATTCTTTAAATTGTCATTCATGAAATCTTCTCCTATTCAGCCTTGATAAGATCTATCATAGATATGGTTAAAATCTTTCTCTTAGATAATATTTTTGATATTTCATAGGTTAAATATATTATTACAAAACCTATTATAGTATATTTTAACGAAATATTCATAGGTATAGAAAAATTAGTATCTTCCCCTACCTTTTTCATAAGCTCTCCCATGGATATTTTTAATATAGGTATAGAAAGTAGATAACCTATTATAACAGGAATTTTTCCTGTATCTAGTATTAGGGAATTTATTTCTTCCTTTTTATATCCTAATACTTTTAACATAGATATATTACCCTTGTTTTCTTCTACAATTATAGAAGTTACAACATATATTACAATTAGAGCAATTATAAAAGCGAAAATGGCCATGATAGTAAGAGAATATTTCATAGGTTTTATCATAGCTTTAAAGGCTTCTCTGGTTTCCTTCTTACTTTCTACTTTGAATATTAAATTTTCATCTATATCTAATTTTTCCTTTGAATACACCCCTATATAACTATTCTTTTCATAATTCATCATAGTATTAAATTTATCAAGAGGTATATATATACTTTTAGTAATATAGTTATCTGCTATTTCATCTATATTTATAAAAAACTCTTTATCCTTATAAATATTATATATCTTTATTCTATCTCCCTTATTAATATTCAATTTTTCTGCTAAAGCCTTAGTTAATATGACTTTATTAAACTGTATTTTTTCTCCCTTTGAATCTTTTAAACTTATAAGCTTTGAATCTTTATCTATACCATATATAGGTATAGGTTCTTTATCATTCTGTACTTTAAAAGAGGATACATTATATTTTTCCCCGGCATAATTTTTTTGTATTTGAGGAGTTTTAAAAATATAATTATACTCATATTGGTTTATATTATTTTGAGCTTTTATTAAAGAGTCCATGGAATCTTTAATCATAAACCCCATAAGTAAAAGCATAGAAGCTATAGTTATCCCCATTAATAAAATAGTAGTTCTTCCTATATTTCTTGTGATCTCTCTTATTTTAAACTTATTTTTAAACTTAAATTTGTAAAGTTTTAAATTTTTTTCTATTTTGTTTATTCTTCCTTTATTTTTAAAGCTCTTCATAAGATTAACAGGAGACATCTTTAAAACTTTTAATATTACAATAAATGAAGTTAGAATTAAGAAAAATAATGGTATTATTGGACTTAAAATAATATAACTTATACTATAATTTTCTTTTATTAAAGGTATGTTAAAATAATTTCTCATAAGTGTATCTAAAGGTTTTGATAAAACTATTCCTAATAAGGTGCCTATTACTCCTCCAATGATACCAATTATAATAGGATAGCTTATATAATGCTTTAATATTTCACTTTTCTTATAACCTAAAGCATACAAAGTTCCAATTTGCTTTAAATCTGTTTTTATAATCCTCCACATTACTATAGCTAAAAGAGTAGAGGTCAACAAAATTATAACCATAGGAATAGTTATGGCCATTACTATAGAGCTATCCATCTTAGTTTTTACAAAAGTATATCTTATATTATTATCTCTTTCTGTATAGGATACTATATTATATTTTTCTTCTATATATTTTTTAAAACCATTTTCATTATTTTCTTTAAACACTGTGTGGTAAAAAGTCCTTATTCCCTTTAATTTTTTCATATTTTCCTCTGGCATAGAAGCTATGCCAAATTTTTTTGCATCCCATATAAGATCTGTTTCAGATTTTAATGGATAGATATAGTCTGGTATTGAAAAAAAGCCTACTACTTTAAAATCTTGTCCTTGTATTTTTATTTTATCTCCTAAATTTATATTTTTTTCTTTTGAAAAATATGGATCTAAAAGTATCTCATCTTTATTTTTTAATTTTCTTCCCTGTATAATATTAGCTTTATTTATTTTTGATGTTTTACTAAATACTCTTAATGTAGAATCATCTAAGTTATAATCCATTTCATATCTTTTTTCCAGAGATACATTAAATCTATCTTCTATATTTTTTATATCCTCTATAGGTTTATTCACCATAAATTTAGCAGAATCTATGTTATAATCCTTAACGAATTTTTTAAAATTTTTATCTATATTTCTAAATGCTATATTAAATGATGAAAAAAGTATACAACTTAATAAAACCAATAAGGTACAGCCTATATAGGGCCCCTTATTAGATTTTATAACTCTTTTAATTCTTTTAGATAAAACCATCTACCACACCACCATCTCCGCTGAAATCTTTTCTTTATTATCTATAAATTCAGAAATTCCCCCATCCCTAATCTTTACTATCTTGTCACTTATGGAAGCTATAGCTTCATTGTGAGTTACTATTAAAATTGTAGTCTTAAACTCCTTATTTATTTCTTCTAATAATTTTAGAATCTCTTTTGATGTAGTATAATCTAAAGCTCCTGTAGGTTCATCACACAAAAGCAATTCTGGATTTTTTATAATGGCCCTAGCTATAGAAACCCTTTGTTGTTCTCCACCACTTAACTCCTGTGGAAACTTATCTTTTTTATCATATAGCTGGACTTTTTTTAATATTTCTTTAATATCTCTAGGATTATGACTTATATTAGAGACTACCTCTATATTTTCCCATACTGTAAGATTAGGTATTAAACTGTAAAATTGGAACACAAACCCCAACTTTTCTCTTCTATATAAAGTAATCCCTTGATCTTTAATATTACTTATGATGTTCTCATTTAAAACAAACTCACCACTATCTGCTTTATCTATTCCCCCTATTATATTTAATAAAGTAGATTTTCCTGATCCAGAAGGTCCTAAGATAGTAACAATATTACCTTTTTCTATTTCTAAATTTATATCTTTAAGTACCCAAAACTCCCTACCAGCTATATTAAATTTTTTCCCTATATTTTTTAATGAAAGATACATAATTAACATCTCCCTTTTTTATTTTAACTATATATTATCACCCGTTGACCATGCGGTCAATACGCTTTTTCAATTTTAAAATTTGTTGATTATAAAATAAAATTATTTTTTTAAAAATTAAAAAAATATAGAATATAGTGAAATTAATACTAAAATACATTATAATATTACATAAATGGTAAATAGTAAGGTTTATACATAGCCTTTAAATAAATTCAGTAGGAGGGTGAAAAAATGAACAAAGGTAAGGAAAAAATATATAGTATTTTAGATGAGCTAAATATTAAATATATTAAGCATGACCATGAGGCAGTTTATACAATAGAAGAGGTAAATAATTTGCAATTAGATATAGAAGGACAACATTGCAAAAACTTGTTTCTTAGGAATAGAAAAGGAAATATACATTATCTTCTTATTTTGTGTGATGAAAAAATGGCAGATTTAAAAGCTTTGGCAAAGGAGATAGGAAGCACACCTCTTTCCATGGCATCAGAAGAAAGGCTTTATAAACATTTAGGGCTTACTCCTGGAAGTGTTACTCCCTTTGGCCTTATAAATAATTCTGATAAAAAAGTAAAGGTACTTCTAGATAAGGATTTAAAGCATGATGGTAAAATTAATTTTCATCCTAATACAAATACAGCTACTCTTACTATTGATTACAAGGATTTTTATAAATTCTTACAATGGAGTGGAAATGAAATTAGAGAAGTAAGTATTTAAAAATACTCTTAAGAGAAATTACAAAGAAAGAACCTTAACAAATTGCAAGCAATTTGTTAAGGTTCAAAAGTTTTAACTACTTCCTCTAACATATTTCTTATTTTAATATTCTGAGGACAGGCTTCTTCACATTTTCCACATTTTCTGCAGTTTGAAGCTTTTTCATTTTTGTTTAAGTGATTTATGTACTTTTTCTTTTGTTTTTTCACATCACTATAAATTGAAGCCATATTCAAATACTTAAAATTTTTAGGTATGTTTACTCCGAAGGGACATGGCATACAATATCTACAGTTTGTGCAATCAGCTTTTATTCTACTTATATATATTTCTTTAACCCTATCAATTAATTCAAGTTCTTTTTCTGTTAGAGAATTTGCATATCCGTTGTTGGCTTCTTTTATGTTTTCTTTTATATGAGCCATTTCTTCCATACCACTTAAAACTACAGTTATTTCTGGATAATTCCATAAGAACCTAAAGCCCCACTGAGCAGGACTTCTCTTAATATGAGCTTTATTCCATAGTTTCTTAACATCATCTGGAACTACTCTTGCTAAGTTTCCACCTCTTAAAGGTTCCATTATTACAACTGCAAGACCTTTTTGTGAAGCATATCTAAGTCCTTTTAGACCTGCTTGATAATTTTCATCTATAAAATTATATTGAATTTGACAAAAACTCCAATTATAAGAATCTACTATTTCCTTAAACAAAGATAATTCATCATGAAAAGAAAAACCTGCATATTTTATTCTTCCATCTTCTATAGCTTTGTCTAAAAACTCAAATACATTGTGCTTTTTTAAATTTTCCCAATCCCCCTTATTTAGAGCATGTAAAAGGTAAAAATCTATATGATCTGTTTGTAATTTTTCTAACTGCTCATTTAAATATTTATCCATATCCTCCCTGCTTTCTATAAGCCAAGAAGGAAGTTTAGTAGCTAATTTTACTCTTTCCCTATATCCATCTCTAAGAACCTTTCCCACTAAAAATTCACTGGCACCTTCATGATATGGATAAGCTGTATCTATATAATTAACTCCATTATCAATAGCATATCTTATTTGCTTTATAGCTTTTTTTTCATCAATTTTAGCTGGATTATTATCTATTACTGGAAGTCTCATACATCCAAATCCTAATATGGAAACCTCTTCATCGGTTTTTCCAAATTTTCTATATAACATTTTCATCCCCCTTTAGCTTTTTCAGCTTGCCTATTAAAAATATATATTCTATATTTTTAACATTATGACATTTTTAAGCTATATTTTGAATTTAATATCCATTGGCAATATTACAAGATTATAATTACTATCATAAAAACTATATATAAAATTTCATCTATTATTAGACCCCATGCTGTTGGTACAGTAAATAGTGCATTTAATATAAGAAAGATAAAAAATACACTTCATAAGCACACTAATTGGTTTATGAAGTGTATTTTTGTCATTAAAATTAAATTTAATTTATTTTGAAACACCCTATTAGGTCTATTTTATTCTTCTAAAATCTCTATACCAACCATATTCATAAGATATTTAGCATTAGTTGTGGTAGACTGTCCTTTTTTTATTTTATAGTCAAAATATATTTCATTATTCTTATAGTATTCTGAGAAATGATAATTTTTTATTCTTTCATCTTTATCTAAAACACAAAGTTCTAAATCATGAGTAGTTAATCCTCCTATTATCCAAGGTTTATTTAGGTTAAACAATACATTTTTGGCTCCTATATATCTATCTTTAGAGTTTGTTCCTCTAAAGATTTCATCTATTAGAAAAATCATAGGGATCTTATTTTTTGAATGATTAATTATATTTTTAATTTTTATAAGCTCCCTATAAAATGTAGATATACCACCCTTTAAATCGTCTGTTATCCTCATGGAAGTATATATGTCCATAAGGGAAGAGCTCATTTCTTCTGCACACACTGGAGCCCCACTATAAGCTAAAACTAAATTAATTCCTAGTGTTCTTAAAAAAGTAGTTTTTCCCGACATATTAGATCCAGTTATAAGGAGAATATTATTTTTCATAGTTAAATCGTTGCATACTCTATCCTTTATATTAATTAAAGGATGGCCTATATTTTTACATTCTATCTTTAAATTATCACCATATTCTAATTTTAAATTGGGATAACTATCTTTTTCAGATTTAAAATTCTCTTCATTTAAACTATTAGACTGAATATTTTTATTTAAACTTGTTTTTTCATCAGAATCATATATATTAGTAAAAGAAATTTTGTCATTTATATGAGTTAAAACAGCTAAACTTGCAATACTTTCTATTTCCCCTATGCCATTTAACCATTTTCTTATTTTATCGCCATATTTTAATTTCCAACCCTCTAAGGAAAAAACACATTGGTAATCCCAAAGGAAAAATATATTTAAAACTATATATAGAATACCATTGTACCTTAAATTAACCTTCTCGGAAATTATATTTAATTCCTTTATAGCTTTAATAGAACTCTCTTTTTCATTAAAAAGTACTTCCTTTATGGTTTTTAATTTTTCACACTTTACTTCTTCCTTTTCTATTAACTTTAACACCTTACTATAGGTTTGAAAATTATATTTAAGTTTATCTATAGATTGCAGGATAGCATTAATTTTTAAAGCTTTTAACATCCATATTAAGCATTGAACAATACCTAAAATTCCTACTAAAGTATATAGATTCTTAAACTTTAATATGATTATACTTAGTGATAAAGGTACTGTAATTAATGGCATTATGTACAATATATTTTTTATCACTTTACTTTTTATTAAAACACTATTTTCCGTTATATATTTCATAAGTTTTTCTGTACTTTTTAGCTTTTCTTTATATTTTCCCGTTGTATATTCTAAGTTTTGGCAAAATTCTAATTTTTCTCCTAACTCCTTTACAGCCCTTTGTTTTAAAATTATTTCATCTTTATCTTTATTTGGCTCTAATAATAATTTTGCTAAATTATCTCTACCATCCTTGGTATTAGTTGTGTTTATAAGTTGAAAAAGTGATTCTTTTCCCACTATATCCAAATCTCCAGAATAAGGATGGTCTTCTGAAATGAATTCTTCCCCTCTATCCTGAAATTCTGTCCATTGTCCATTGATTCTATCTACATATTTTTTATTTATATTTATCATTTCTTTAGAAAATTTAAGTTTATTCTTTATATTGCTATGCTTTATTATTAAAGCTATAAACATACATGCCATTAAAATGGATAACCCTAAATATTTACTATAAACACTTGAATTTAAAGCTTTATAAATAAAATATATAAGCCCTATCATAGATATCAATCTTAAAGTTCCCAATATACTATAGATATTGCTATACTCTTTAATGTTTTTTTTCTGCTCTTCTATTTTAGTTAAAAATTTATCCTCTAACATTTAAACCCCTCCTTTGTCATTAATATTATTTATTATTTTTAACTCTTGTATCACAAATTACATTTGATCTTATATTTTTTATTTTATTTACTCCATTTACAGTAAAATTAAATATTTCTTTTAAAAAATCTTCTCTTTTAAATTTTCCTTTTTCCATATCATATAGTTTCTTTTCTAATTTTCCTGTATAATCTGTATCTAAAAGTTCTCTTATAGGAAAGGTTTCTATTAATTTAGTACCTTTATCTGTTATTAATAAGGATTTTCCCTTAGGAGTTATATAGCCTGCATATTTTAACTTGTTTATAGTTTCTGCTCTAGTAGCTGCTGTTCCTATGGAATATCCATATAATATGTTTGGTTCTTCCTCATTATCTTCATTCTGTTTTGTGTTTTTACCACAGGTTTCCATAGCTTTAAGCAAAGTTTTTTCTGTATGATGAGCAGGTGGTTTAGTCTTTTTTGATATTATTTTTAAACTTTTCATTTCTACTTCATCATCTTTTTCTATAGGTGGTAAAAGTTCATCTTTCTTCTTTTCTTTATATAATTTTAGCCAACCTTTAGTTTTAAGTATTTTGCCCTTTGTCTTAAATAATCTTTCATAATTTTCTCCTGGTACAGTAGTTACTATTTCTGTATTTTCATACTGTGCTTCTTTCATAAATTGAGATATAAATCTATTTTTAACTGCATCATATACTAATCTTTCATCTGGAGTTAAATTTTTAGGTATTATGTAGGTTGGCATTATGGCACTGTGGCTTTCTACCTTAGCATTGTTAAACACTTTTTTTGAAGTGTTAAAAACTATTTCCTCTTTAAAAGGTAAATCATTTTTTAAAACCTCTAATACTTTTTTTGCTTTATCCTTAATACTTTCTTCTAAGGCTGTACTTTCGGTTCTTGGATAGGTTATATATTTTTTTTCATAAAGACTTTGAGATACCCTTAAAACTTTATCTGCAGTAAAGCCTTTATATTTACTTGTAATATATCCTTGAAGATTACTTAAATTAAATAAACTTGGTGGATTTTCCTTTTTAATTTCTATAGTTTTTTCTGTTACTAATCCATTTTTGTCCTTTATTTCAGCTTTAAGCTTTTCCATAATTTTTTTATTTGGAAATTTTTCTTTTTTGTCATAAAAGAATTTACCTTTATATTCGCCCTTTTCATTTTTAAAAGTGGCTTCTAATTCATAAAACTCTTCTACCTTAAAATTTTTAATTTCCATTTCTCTGTCATATATAATCTTTAAAGTTGGCATTAATACTCTACCTATGTTAAGAAGATTTCCTTTTCCTCTTGTATATTTCATAGTGGCTATAGATGTAAAATTTATACCTATAACCCAATCTGCTAATTGTCTACTTACTCCTGCATCTTGCAAATTTATCATTTCTTCGTTCTTTTTCAAATCCTTAAGCCCTTTTTTTATTTCTGTTGGTGTCCATTCATTTATTAGTATTCTATATATAGGTTTATTTGCTTTTAAATAATTAAATATTAAAAGTGCTATAAGTTCTCCTTCTCTATCATAGTCAGTAGCAGATATTATTTCTTCTACCTCTTCTCTATTTATAAGTTCCTTTATTACTTCAAGTTGTTTTTTTGCTCCTGGATCTACCACATTTCTATTTTTACCATCATTTTTTATTTTATATTTAAACTCTTTAGGTATATATGGAAAATTTTGAAAACTCCAAAGAGCTAATTTAGGATCGTAATCCTTGCAATCATATAAGGTTAATAAATGACCAAAGGCCCAGGTAACTATATATCCATTCCCTTCTAAATATCCGTTTTTTCTAGTTTTACACCCTAGTGCCTCTCCTATATTTCTAGCTACAGAGGGCTTTTCTGCTAATAATAATTTGCTCATTTTCTCACCATCACTATTATTTATTCGTTTTAATTATTCATTTAATGATTATATCATATTTTAGTAGAATTATTCTGTAAAAATAGGGTATAATTCATTCTTTTTAACTATATTAAATCTCAAAAATGGGAGACAGCTCTTTCTTTTTAGTTAAATTCAAGCTTAAAAATTTTTGGATGTTTTCCTCTTTTTTCAAATTATCTTAATTAAAAATTTTAGAACTTTCTCCTCTTTTTCACTTTAAAGAAGTTACCATTATTAAATTAAATCTTAGAATATTTCTTTATTAATTACAAAAGCTAACATATATATTTAAATCTATATATTACGAGCTAAAGAAAGGATAGATATTAATGAACAAATCATGTAATACCTGTGAAAATTTTGAAGGCGTTTTTAAATCTTATTGGTTAGACTCTACTCCAGAAACAGACTATCCTATTTTAAATAAAGATATCACTGTGGATATAACTGTTATCGGTGCTGGTATAGTAGGAGTTACCACTTCTCTTCTTCTAAAAAAAGAAGGTTTTAAAGTTGCACTGATAGATGCAGATAAAATATGCCAAGGTACTTCTGGCCATACTACGGCCAAAATAACTTCTCAACATCATTTAATATACGATAAGTTAATTACTGAAATGGGAATAGAAAAGGCACAAAAGTATGCAGATGCCAATGAATTTGCAATAAATTTCATAGAGAATATAGTTAATGAATATTCTATAGACTGTGATTTTCACAGACTCCCTGCTTATATTTATACTGAAGATGAAAACTTTGTATCTTCAATAAAAAAAGAATCAGAGGCAGCTTTAAGCTTAGGATTAAAAGCAAAATTTTTAGATAGTATTCCTATTTCTTTACCTGTAAAAGCTGCTTTATGTTTTGAAAATCAAGCTCAATTTCATCCACGAAAATATTTATTAGACCTAGCCAATAAAATACCTGGAGATGGAAGTCATATATTTGAAAATACAAAAATAGTAGACATTGATAGCGATAATAGCTGCGTATGTACTACTGATAATGAGAAGAAAATATCTTCTTCAAAAATTATTGTAGCTTCACACTTTCCTTGCTATGATGCTTTAGGACTATACTTTGCAAGACTTTCTCCAAAAAAATCTTATGTTTTAGCTGTAGAAACAAAGGAAAACTTTCCTAAAGGTGTGTTTATAAATGCTGAAGAACCTGGACGCTCTCTTCGTTGTCAAAATTATAATGGCAGCAAAATTGTTCTTGTAGGTGGCGAGGGCCATAAGACAGCTCATGGAGAAAATACGTTAACTCATTATAAAAATTTAAAATCCTTTGCAGAAAAAACTTTTAATATAGATAATATATTATACTATTGGTCAACTCAAGATTACATGACAGTAGATGGAGTGCCTTACATAGGACATTTAACCTCTTCTACTAAAAATATTTATGTAGCTACGGGTTTTGGAGAATGGGGAATGACAAATGGTACTGCTGCTGCAATATTACTAAAGGATCTCATTACTAATAAAGAAAATTCCTGGAAGGATCTATATAATCCATCAAGACCTATGACCTCCAGTTCCATTAAAAACTTATTTACTTTAAATATAGATGTAGCCAAAGAACTTGTTAAAGGTAAGCTACAAGGTGCACCTAATACATTAGACCTTAATAATGACGAAGGAAAAGTTGTTACAATTGATGGAAGAAAGTATGGAGCTTATAAAGATAATACTGGAAATATTCACTTAGTAGATAATACTTGTACTCACCTAGGTTGCGAACTCAAGTGGAATGATGCGGAAAAATCTTGGGATTGCCCTTGTCATGGCTCTAGATTTAGCTATGAAGGTGATATTATTGAAGGACCTGCTATTAATAAATTAAATCATTATAAAGAAAATCCTAATAGAATTGATCCAAATATTTTATAATATTATAACAATGATTCTATAATACAGATGGAGTGCTATTTTTCACAATAGCACTCCATCTAAACTTTAAAACCTTTAAATAATTACTTTATTTATTCAATTATTATACTATAACAAGCTGATTTTTGCTTTTTCACAATTCTCAATCATTGAATCTGGCCATATGGATGCTTGAACTTCCCCTATATGTGCTTTTCTTAAAAAATACATACATATTCTTGACTGTCCAATTCCACCACCAACAGTATATGGTAATTTCCCCTCTAAAAGCAATCTATGAAATTCTAGATTTTTCCTATCTTCACAACCTGCTATTTTAAGTTGTTTTTCTAGAGATTCTTCATCTACTCTTATACCCATAGAGGATAATTCAAAGGCTCTTTCTAATACTGGATTCCAAAATAATATATCTCCGTTCAATGTCCAGTCATCATAATCTGGAGCTCTTCCATCATGCTTTTCTCCTGAGGCTAAAACTCCCCCTATTTCCATTAAAAATACTGCTCCCTTTTCTTTAGTTATAGCATCTTCTCTTTCCTTTGAATCTAAATCTGGATAAGTATCTTCGAGTTCTTGAGAAGTTATAAAACATATTTCCTCTGGTAATATTTCATTCAATCCTTCATATTGGCTACAAATATATCTCTCTGTTTCTTTAAATACACTATATATTTTGTTAACTATAGACTTTAAAGTTTCTTTATTTCTATCTTCTTTCTTAATAACTTTTTCCCAATCCCATTGATCCACATATATAGAATGAAGGTTATCTAAATCTTCATCTCTTCTTATAGCATTCATATCTGTATAAAGACCTTCTCCAACTTTAAAATCATATCTGTGCAAAGCCGTTCTTTTCCATTTAGCTAAAGAATGTACTATTTCTATCATTTCATCTTGTAGATCTTTCATATCAAAAGCTACTGGTCTTTCTACTCCATTTAAGTTATCATTCATACCTGTATTTTTTCTTACAAATAAAGGTGCTGAAACTCTTGTAAGGTTCAACTTTTCTGCTAAAGTTCTTTCAAAGAAATCTTTAACCTTTTTTATTGCAACTTCTGTTTCTCTTATTCCTAATGTGGATTCATATCCTTCAGGTATCATTAATCTATCTTTAAATTTTATCATATGTTTCCCTCCTAAAACTTTCTTCAAAATTATTTTACATAAACCCTATAGTCTTATATCTAGGATTAAATAATTACCTATTAGCACTAACATTATGATTATTATATCTAAAATCAATTTATTAATTATATATTAGATATTATCGCAATTTTATCATTAAGTCAATATATTTTTTAATAAAATATCAATTTTTTATAGTATTTATTTAATACTTTAGTAATTATCATCCTTTAGTTTTTAAAATATTAATTTGCTATGTTTTAAAATAATGTTTACATAAATAAAGGATGAAGAATTTCACTTAAATTCTCCATCCTTATATTTATTTTACATATTAAATATGCATCTTATTCCATTTTCACCATAACATTTCCCACAGGATATACATTTAGCTTTTTTATTTTCATCTTTTTCAAATTTATTTATTAAATCTGGTTCCCTTATAAAAGGTCTAGCCATTGAAAAATATTCTATCTTACTATTGTTTAATATTTGATCCATATTATTATAACTTCTATTCATACCAACTAAAATTATAGGAGTATCTATTTGTTCTGCTATTTTGGAAGCATACTCTTTATATATAGATTCCTTTTTATTAGTTTCTGTCCAAATTGTTCCTCCACCGCTGATTTCTATAGAATCTATACCTTTCTTAGAGAGTTCCCTGCAAACAAATTCACATTCCTTAAAGGTTGCTCCTCCTTCTTCAAAATCAGAACAATTAATTTTTATGGATATATGAAAATCTTCTCCTACTGTTTTTCTTATCTCATCATAAACCTCTAGTATTAATGCACCTCTCTTTTCTACTGAACCACCGTATTTATCCTTTCTTTTATTAAAAAGAGGACTTAATGTTCTACTTAAAAAATATCCATGTGCTCCATGAATTTCAATTCCATCAAAACCTGACTCTTTAGCCCTTTTAGCTGCCTCAGCAAAAGATTTTACTATAGCCTTTATATCATCTTCTGGCATATTTTCGCTTAATCCGTAAAATTCACTACCGGTTTCATTATTAATATAATTTTCTCCTAAGACTATTTGCATTAATACTTTAGCTCCATATTTATGAATTATATCTGTCAAAAGCTTATGTTCTTTAATAAAGCTATCATCATAAATTCCAAGGATTCTAAGACTTGGCTTATCATAATCAAATATAGTAGTGTAACTAGTTATTATTAATCCAACTCCACCCTTTGCTAATTCTTCATATAAATTAAGTAATCTCTCCGTGATATGTCCTTCTTCTGTGGCCATGCCCTCCCAGGTGGCTGAACGAACAAATCTATTTTTAAGTTCCATTGTTTTTATGCAGGTTTTATCAAATAAACTTTTCATAAAAGTTCCCCCTGTTTTATTTCAATTCTATATTATTATATTAGCATAGTTTGATTTAATGTTGAACTTTCAGCAAAGGAGTTAAAACAGATTTTTTAACTATCTCTTATATATTACTTTAAATATATTAACTCTCCCTCTATTTTTTAAAAATTTTATTGTTAAAATTTATTTATTGTACTCAATATTAGAAATCATGATTAGCCTGTTTTCATATACAAAAGTCTTAAATTATATTAATGTTAATGAGCTTAATTTTTATTTACTTATTAAAATAAAATAGTTTCTTAAAACAAACATACAGAATATATTAAATAAGATTTTCAGATACTAAAAAATTAATAAAATTATTGATTTTTAGTATCTTGTTTTCAGTATTTTATGATATAATATTTTATACTTAGTATTCATTATTAAATGAAATGAAAAATCATTTATATAAATATATTAAAAAATTAGATAAATGTAACCAATATTGGAAAGGTAAGGTATATAATATGAATAAATTTAAAATAGAAAATCCTAAAAATCATGAATTGAATGTTATATGTGTTAAAGCTACATTATCTGAAGCTGTTATTTCTAATGAACATCATCATAGTCATAGTGGCGTATATGAAGGTGAGAGAAAAGATGGGAAAATGCATGGTTTTGGTACATATACTTACACTAACGGAACTAAATATGTAGGTTACTGGAAAGAAAACATGATGCATGGTGAAGGTGTTTTAATTTGGGCTTCTGGTGAAAAATATACTGGTAGTTGGAAAGATGATGAAAAACATGGATATGGCATATATACTTGGCCTGATGGAGAAAGCTATGTTGGATATTGGGAAACTGATTTAAAATCCGGTCAGGGTATTTATACTTGGTCCGATGGCGATGTTTATACTGGTGATTGGATTTCTGATCTTCGTCAGGGACATGGAGTTTATGTTTGTAACCATGGAGATAAATATATTGGTCAATGGGTAAATGATTTAAGACATGGAAAAGGTATGTATATTGAAGCTAATGGAGAAGTTTTTATGGGTGAATACAAAGAAGATGAGAGGATTGAATAAAAAGTAAAATAAGATACCTCCAAACTATAACAGTTTAGAGGTATCTTTGTATTTAACAATAGGAATTGTGATTATCTTAAAATATTTAGCCTAGAATAAAGGTGTCTTCGTTCCCTTTGTTTTCTCTTTTATAAATGTTTTAACTTCATTGCTAGTTAAAGCTTCTTCTACTTCCTTTGCCCATTCTTTGTCTTCTTTAAGTACTAAAACAATACCCTCTTCTTGAGCAAAAGCTAAAGCTTTTTCTGAATCCTTACCCGCTTTAAGCATAACATCCGCCATAACTATAGCCATATCAGTATCGTTTAATGCATTTGCTAAATTTAATCTTTCCATTTCGACAAATTTTAAATTATGTTTATTTTCAACAATATCTAAAGTGTTTGGTACTTCTACACCTTTTTTAAGTTTAATTATTCCTTCTTTATCTAATAATTTTAATGCTAAAGCTCTATTAGTATTATCATTAGATACTGCAACAGTCATTTTATCCTTAATATCAGTTATTTTCTTAATTTTATTAGAATATAATCCTATTTGGAATGCAAAAACTGGCTTACCATATGCTTTTAATTTTGTTCCTCTATCCTTGTTGAAATTCTCCATATAATCTTGATACTGATAAAAGTTACCATCTATACTTCCATCATTAACTGCCATATTAGGTGTTATTGCATCATCAAATACTTTTACTTTCATTTCATATTTGCTACTTTTTTTGTTAAATACTTTCTGAGCTTCCTCTAAAACATCCTTTGATATAACTGATGTTCCTATAGTTATTACCTTTTTATCTCCTGATGTTTCATTAGCTTTTTCCTTATCTTTAGATGAACTGTTTCCACAGGCTACCATTCCCAATGTTAATGTTATAGCTGCTAAAATACTGACTATTTTTTTTCCTTTCATTTTTAAATCCTCCTTAAATATGTAAAATTTATTAAATTATATGGACTGTTACTTTCTATGTATATATTTATTTAAAAATATAGTTAAGTTAACTATAGCTTTAAATTTTTTTAAATAGATTATTATGTATTTATTTTAATTTTTTATATATAATATTTCCCACGAATTGTATAATTCCAACTATTATTACCAATAAAACTAAAGTGGTATACATTATAGTATCATTAAAACTTTGGTACCCATAAGTAAGTCCAACGGCTCCCAAGCCTCCAGCTCCTACTGCTCCTGCCATAGCTGTTAATCCTAATATTGTTATTGTAGCTAAAGTTAAATTTAAATTTATAGATGGAATAGCTTCCTTTACCATTACTTTAAATATTATTTGAATATTTGAAGCTCCAAAGGATTTAGCCGCTTCTATTAAACTTGGATTTACTTCCTTTAAACTACTTTCTATTAATCTGGCTATAAAGGGTGCTGAAGCTATAATTAAGGGAACTATGGCTGCATCTTTTCCTATGGATGTTCCTACAACACTTCTTGTAAAAGGTATTATAGCCACTGCAAGAATAATAAAGGGTACTGATCTTAATACATTAATTATGGCACTTAATATACCATAAATTATTTTATTTGGCTTAATGCCTTTTTCATCTGTTACTACTAATACTATAGCTAATATAAACCCAATTACAGCAGATAAAATAGTTGCTATTATTATCATATATATGGTTTCCCATAAACTAGGAAGAATTATTTGTTTCATCAAGGTTGTAATCTCATTCACTTTATACTTCCCTCCACTCAATATGCTTTTCATTTAAGTAATTTATAATCTTTGATTTATCATCATTTTTTATATTTATAATAAAAGACCCCAATATTTTATCTCTATATTTATCTGTTCCACCCCATATTAAAGAATATTTAACCTTTGTATCTATAGCCAAACTAGATAAAAGGGAACCCTTTTGAATGTTTTCTCTTTCTATTATTTCTATATTTATCCCTTTTTTTGGTATTACATTGTCTTTTAATTCCCCTAAAAGTTCTTCTAAAACTTTAGGCTTGTCCAAGAAAATATCCTCTACTTTTCCTTTCGCCTCTAAATTCCCCTTACTTAATATGGCCATTTTATTACACACCTGTTTTACTACATCCATTTGATGAGTAACTACTACAATAGTTATGCCTAATTCTTTATTTATCTTCTTAAGCAATTCTAAAATAGAATTTGTTATACTAGGATCTAAAGCTGAGGTAGCTTCATCACATAATAATATTTGTGGATCTAAGGTAAGAGCTCTCGCTATAGCAACTCTTTGTTTTTGTCCACCACTTAATTCCCTAGGTTTAGACTTTATCTTATCTCCTAATTCTACTAATTCCAATAATTCTTTTACTTTTTTATCTATATCTTGCTTTTTATATCCCCAACACTCCATAGGTAATGCTACATTTTCATATACAGTTTTTCTTTCAAGTAAAGAAAACTGCTGAAATATCATTCCTATATTTTTTCTAAAGGCTCTAAGTTCTTTTTCATTTAATTTTTTTACTTCTACATCATTTATTTTCAGGCTTCCAGCTTCATAAGATTCAAGTCCATTTATACATCTTAAAAGCGTAGATTTTCCTGCTCCACTAACTCCTAAAAGGCCATATATATCTCCCTTATCTATTTCCACATTTATATCACGTAAAACTTTTGTATCACCATAAAATTTTTGTAAATTTGATATTTCTATCATTAATATTACATCTCCTCTTAAGCTAAATTCCTCTACCTATTCTAATACCTTTACTATATTTTTTAGTGGCTTCTATCATAGCCTTTATATTTTTTACTGGAGCCCCACTAGGTATATCACAACCAGATCCAACTACATATCCTTTAGGGCTGTCCCCAGCCTTTTCTATGCATAGTTTAACAGTATTGTAGACATCTTCTACAGTTCCATTCCTTATGACAGAAACAGGATCCACATTTCCTACTATACATACTTTATTCCCTAGCACATCTTTAAGTTCCCCTATATCCTCACAGTTGTCCACACTGAAAGTTGATATATTCATTCTACTCAAATTATCCCATATATGCTTTGTTTTTCCACATATATGCAAAGATGGTTTTTTACCTGTTATCTTATATATTCCATCTATGGTTTTTCTAAGATAAGGCTCCACAAATTTTTCAAACTGTTTACCACTTATTAAATTACCACAGGACAAAGGATCACCTATGCCACATACTAATCCATATTCCTCATAGGCTGCCTTAATAAAAGCTAAATTACATTCAGTCATAAAATCTAATAATTTATGTATTCCTTCTTTATTTTTAACAAAATCCCTCATAAGGTTATTTGTTCCCCTAACTGCAGAAGCTGCGCTAATAGGTCCTGAAACTCCACTCCCTATATTTACTTCATTACCTAACTCTTTTTTTATTTTACCTAATGCTTTTAATATTATTGGTAACCTTCCATCCTTATAAGGATTTACTACCTCCATATTATCTAACATTTTATAATCCTTTAATACTGGATCAATTAAATAAGAGGCTCTATCACTAGGATAACCCATCTTACTACCAAGAGCTTCTCCCATACCTCTTAAGGTTACGTTAATTCCTGCACTTTCTGCTCCTAGCTCTCTTACTTTAAATTTTTCTGCCTGTAGCATTTTATCCGCATCAAAATAATATTCTTTAGTACTTATACCCGCATATACCGCAGCTGTTTCCTCAAACATAATAGCACAGGGTAATCTATCTACTTCTTCTCCTTTAAAATAAGCTTCTGATCTTTCCTTTGCGGTCATTTCATCTTTAAAAGTATCCATGGTTAACATACCTTTCTTTTAAATTATATATATTAAATTTCTATTCTTTTTTTACTTATTTTATATTTATTTTTAATATATTTATATTTTAAAGTAGAATTTTTATTTTTTTAATTTAATATAATACTAAATTCGCCATTGTTCCTTCCATTTTTGTATTTTAGCATTGGATTAATAAATTTTCTACAATTATATAAAATTCTAATAGATGAATATTTTCCTATAAAAAATTCGTATAACACTCTTATTAAAGTGCAAAGGAAAATGAACAGAATATAGAGTATGACTTTTTACCACTATTTTTCTTCCATAATTTTATGTTTCATGGGAATTATCCTTAAAGAGTTATGCTAACTTCAGCCTATTAAAAAAGGATATGTGTCTAGAAAGGCAAATCTATTTGCGTTAGCAAACAAATTTAATGTAATAAAAAATTCTCATAAACTTTTTGCTAAAAAACTCCCAGCTGCGCCCATTATTTTTGAATAAAATTAAAGTCTTTTATATAAACCTAAATATTAATTATTATAGAAAGCCTCCGGCGGCGCTATCGCTTTTTTGGGAGTCATCTATATATTAAACTTAAAATAGATTTTATAATCTTTAAATTTAATAACTAACTTAGCATAAACAGTGTTCTTGGCTTCAAGGGGAGTTTTTACTCCCACTAAAGCTTATTAACAGAATTCTTAGGAGTTTTACTCCTTAGAAATCGTTATCCAGGGACATAGCCGCTCTTTACTATTAACTTTTAAGAAGATGGGAGTATTAGAACGGGTAGTCATCGGATAAATATTATAATTAAAGATTTTGTGTAGAAGATCGGAACAAAATCATCCTTTTCTAGGTTTTTCTTTCAGTAGGAAATTATTATAACAACCTTTAAGGTATTAAAACAAGAAATACTTTTAGAGAAAATAGATGTCTAGAAAAATAAAGAATACTTTATTTGTGAACTAATATTTAAGCGTAAAGTAAACAGGATGTTTACTTAGCTCTGTTGCCACAGGACGTGGCATTAGAGCATTAGCTTAAATATTAGGACACAAATATTAGTATTGTTTATTTTTATAGCTATCTATTGACTAAAAGTATTTCTTGTTTTAATTTTCGACCTTTAAAGAATGTTAAGTGGTAATTTCCTTATTTTACGTTTCTTTTTTTAGCTGCATTTACCATTGCTCTTACATTTTCTATAGGACTTTTGGTTCCTATGCCACAGGCTGGTGATAGTATATCCACGCCTAAATTCATGCAAGCATTAGCTAGTTTTTCTACCTCTTCTTTTGTACTATTTTGTATAGTTAATGTACTTACATTTCCCATTACAGCTTTATTTTGTACATTCTTAAGAACTTGAGTTACACTACTTATAGAATCAAAACTTACCACATCACTATGCAAATCATTTAATTCTTCGTATATACTTTTTAATCTTCCACAGATATGTATTATTGTTCCATCTGCGTAGTCTTTAAGTTCATCTACTATTCTATTTAGATAAGGTATTACAAATTCTTTAAACAATCTTGGTCCCAAAATTTCTCCTGTACCACTTGGATCTGATATAGTTATAACATTAGCTCCTGCTAAAAGTTGAGCTTTCCCAAATTCTATTAAATTTTCTGTTACAAAATTCATAAATTTGTGTGCTTCATCTTTTTTTCTAACTAATTCTTTATAAAAATGCATAGGCTCCATTAAAGATGATGCTACACTTATAGGTCCTGTTAAATTTGCCATTATGGGCACTGGTAAATTCCTATCTTTTATAATTTTTATAGCATCTAAAACTACTTTTTCTCTTCCCTCATTTAAATTTATTTTTTTTAATTGTCTCCACTGCTCTACGGATTCTATGGGATACTTTATAACTCTAGGTTCGGTAGTTTTATCTCCTAAATCCACTGTAGCTCCCATAGATTCCGCTTCTATGGTCATACAGAAAGGTACTCCAAAGTTTTCAAATCCTCCCTGTTCATACATTGATATAGCTAACTTAGCCATAATCTCTGGATTCACATGGGCTTCTGGCCATTTAAATCCGCTTATATCCATTAAATCTTCTATTATCATATTCATCATTCCGCCTGGACATATGCAGGGAGGCCTATCTACCTCTTTACTTTTCAATACTAAATTTAATCTTTCTTTTGGTGTTAACATTTGCTGCACCTCATATGTTTTAAATTTTCTTTACATTAATTAAATATATTCTATAAAAACTTATTTATTATTCTAACTTATTTATTGTTCTAAGTATAATTTTTACTAACATTTAACTTTTTCTGCTATTATTTTTTTAGCATATTTTGCTGCTTTTGAAGCATCTGTTGTATACACATCCGCTCCTATCTTATCTGCAAAATTTTGAGATATAGGACCTCCTCCTATCATTACCGTTATTTTTTCTCTTATTCCTTCTTCTTTTAATAATTTTATAACTTCTTCCATACCATCCATAGTTGTAGTCATAAGGGTAGACATACAAATTATATCTGCTTCTATTTCTTTAGCTTTATCTACGAAATCTCTTGGTGGCACGTCTCTTCCTAAGTCCACCACTTCAAATCCTTCTGTTTCCATCATTATTTTAACTAAATTTTTCCCTATGTCATGGGTATCTCCTTGTATTACTCCTATAACTATTTTATGCTTTTTCCCCAAATCATTCTTCTTTAAATGGGGTTTTAAAATTTCTAATCCTGAGTACATGGCATCAGAACACATCAATAATTCTGGAATATAATATTCTCCTTCTTCATATAGTTCACCTGCTCTATTCATCCCATTGGCAAGACCCTTATCTATAGCTTCATAGGCACTAATATCTTTTTCTATACATTCCTTAGCTAGTTCTACTGTTTCCTCTTCTTCCATTTCTACTACTGATTCTGATAATTTTTTTATTAATTCTTCTGATACATTACTCATTTACTTTTCCTCCTTAATATTTTTATTATAATTATAATTTTATTTCCCAAACTACGGATTTTTTCATTGGTTTAGCGGTCTTTCTTAAACAATTATGACCTAATATTTTTACATCTTTATTTTCTTTTATAATATAGTTTAGTGCCTGCCCATAAGTGATTCCTTCTGGTACTTCTATAGGATTTGACTTTATAAATCCTGCTCTATCTAATGAAGATGAAGTTATACCACAAAGATGTATTATAGAATCTTCTAGGTAATTTTTAGCTTCTTTTAAAACATTGTAGGTATATTTTCCACCTAATTCTTTATACATTTTTGGTCCTAATATATCTAAAGTTCCAGCAGAATCTCCAAAGGATATTATATCTACTCCTCTTTTTACTCCTTCCTTTATAAATTCCACTGAGCTCTTTTCTACTATTTCCATAAGTCTTTCTACTTCATCTTTATTTTTTCTTACTGCCTTATAAAAAATTCTTGGATCAATTAAAGAACTTATTATAGTAAAAGGTCCCTGTACATCCATTATTACAGTTTCTCCTTCTTTCTTTAATATCTCAACAGATTTTAGAACCTCTCCCATTCTTTTAGTTTCAAAATCTATTTCCTTTAATCCCTTAATATCCTCAATACTTTTAAAAGTATAAGTTGAAACTCTAGGGCCAGCCTTTTCATCTCCTAAATTTATTTCTCCTCCTAATGCTTCCGCTTCCACTGTCATACAAAAAGGTACTATAGAAAAAAGATCCTCATTATATTCTCTTATACTCTTAGAAAGTACTGCCATATCTTTTGCATTTTTATGCACATCAGGAAATTTTACTCTTGCCATTTTTACCGCTTCTTTAGGTATCTCTTCTCCTGTATCTAAAACACATTTAAAGTTCACATCATAATCCATTATCATTACCCCTTAAAAATATTTATATCTTTTTTATTTTATATTTTTCTCTGAACAAAGATTTTATCTCATTTTTACATAGGCCTTGTCCTATTATACAAATATTTAATTCTTCTCTGCCTTTAACTGTTTCTATGTCATGAACATTTTTAGTACAATTGATTTGAATTATTTCTTCTTTCCCTTTTAAAAACCCTTTTATTCTTATTACATTCCCATATTCCCCAGTAAATAAATTACTAATAATCCCATTTATTTCTTTTGTTTCAAATATTTTATTAGTTTTTACCCCTAGACTCTCAAATCCATCCTCTGTAGATATCACAACCTCTACAGGCTCTCTTTCCATATCCTTTAATAAATCCTCATCTAAAAAATTTAGTATATACTCCTTATTAAATTCTTCAAAGGGCAATGTTATTATATGGGCTTTCGCATTAAACTCCCTTAAGGATTCTTTTACTTCTTTTAGAGTACTTTTATCAACTATTTGAGTTTTACTTACTATTAATGTTTTTGCATTTTTTACTTGATCCATATAAAATTCTCCAAAGGCATCCTTTTCCTCTAAATAGCTTGTACCATCTACTACAGTTATTACTGAGTTAATATTAATCCTATCTTTAAAATTATCCTTTTCTAATATATCTAAAAGTTGACTTAGGGAACTTATCCCTGTAGGTTCTATTATTATTCTATCCGGTTTGTATTCTTCTATTACCTTTTGTAGAGAATCCTCAAAGTCTTGTTTCATCATGCAACAAATACATCCACTTCTTAATTCAAATACATCAAAGCCCTCTTTTTTTATTAAGTCCCCATCTATAGCTACTTCCCCAAATTCATTTTCTATTATTATTACTTTTTCTTCCTTCACATTTCCCAAAATCTTTTTTATTAAAGTGGTTTTTCCCGCTCCTAAAAAACCTGAAATTAAATTTACTTTTATCATTTTAATCACTCCATTAAGATTTACCTAATGCTACAATTTTAATTATATTTTGTTTTTATTAATATAACACTATAAGTTCTAAAATATCATTAAAAACTTAGAGCCTTTACAAAATAATCTTGAAAATCCTCCCTGGTAGAAAGTTCTATAACTTTTATGCTTTCTCTTATATCTACCATCTCTTTTGAAATATCCTTATTT
The DNA here is from genome assembly GCF_001889325.1 of Clostridium sporogenes. Taxonomy (NCBI): domain Bacteria; kingdom Bacillati; phylum Bacillota; class Clostridia; order Eubacteriales; family Clostridiaceae; genus Clostridium; species Clostridium sporogenes. The sequence goes on from NZ_CP013243.1 coordinate 583,982, forward strand.
AGTAAAGATAATCTTGCTCCTTCTATGGAGGAGTTTCCTACAAAAGTTATTTTACCTTTAAACCCTTTCGGTATTATTCCTAATATTTTTATACTTTCCGGATTTATATGATATCCAAAGGCTCCTGCAATTACTGCTTCTTCTATGTCCTCAATATTCGCATCTATTTCTTTTAAAAGCATAGTAACTCCTGAAGATATTGCGCCTTTAGCCAGCTGCATTTGTCTTATATCATTTTGAGATATATAAACATTCTCTGTTATATAAAACTTCTTATCTTTTAATCTTTCTTTTAAATTATCTGGCATATTTTTATTAAATCTTCCACTAGTCATAACTACTTTACTTTTTATTAATGCTGCCATAACATCCATAAGTCCACTACCACAAATACTTTTAGCCTCTTCATTGCCAATAGTTGAATATTTAATGTTATATTCTTCATCTATAAAAAAACTATCTATAGCACCCTCTTCAGCTCTTGAGCCACAGGAAATATTCATCCCCTCAAAGGCTGGTCCCGCTGCGGTAGATGAAGCTGACATACTTCCCTTATAAATAGCTGCTAATTCACCATTAGTTCCTATATCTATAAATATGGCTGGCTGCTTTTTATTTTGAAAATCTATAGCCACAATCCCCGCCACAATATCGGCCCCTACATAGGAAGATAATGATGGTAATAATATAACATTTCCTTCCTCATTTATTTCTATATCCATATCCTTAGCTTTTATTCCTAATTGGTCTAAAAATATAGATCTATAGGGTGCTTTGGCTATGGTATTTGGACTAACTCCTGTGAAAAGATGAAGCATGGTAGTATTAGCTGCTATAGCTATTTCATATACACTTTTTCTTTCATAATTCTTACCTATTAATTCTTTTACCATGAAATCTATTTTTTCCCTTATACATTTAGATAAAACTTCTATGCCATCTTTATTTTCCATGCAATAAGTTATTCTAGATAATACATCTCCTCCGTATTCCGTCTGAGGATTTAAATCTGATATTTTATTTAAAATTTGCCCATCTTCTAAATTTAAAAGATAAGCAGATAAACCTGTAGTTCCTATATCCACAGCTACAGCTAAGACTTTATCCTCTTTATGTATTATATCTATCAGTTCTTCTTTATAAATTACTCCACAAAATTCTTTTTCCTTACTTTTTTCTATTTCCCCTATTTTCTTTAAAACACTTAACTTTTCTATGGTAAAATCTAAAGTATTTTTATAAGGTATATTAATCTTTTCGTCTACATTTTTTAGTTCTATTTTTTTTATTTTACTATCCAATTTTGTTTCTATAGAAAAACCCTTATTAATAGTTTTTAATTTTTTATTTTTATCTTTTTCTATTAATTCTATTTGGGCATCACCCTTTACTTCACAAATACACGCGAGCCTAATATTCTCTTCTTCTGTAAATTTTTTTTCCTCTTTTGTTTTAGGCGAAAGCTTACCTCTCGCTATAACTTTACATTTACCACATTTACCTTTTCCATTACAAGGTGCTTCAATATAAAGACCTGCTTTTCTTATACATTCTATAAGTTTTGTACCGTTTTCCACTTCTATTTCCAACTGTTTCTTTATAAAAGTAATCTTAGCCATAAAATTACCTCTTTCTATATCAAATTAATTGTATTTTCTTTGCTGAAATAAAAACTATAATTATAAAATATTCATATGAAAAATAAGGGTATGAGGACAAACACATAAACAGAGTTCTTGGCTTCAGAGGGAGTTTTTACTCCCTCTAAAGCTTAGAAATCGTTATCCAAGGACATAACCGCTCTTTACTCCCACTTTGAAGGAGATGGGAGTATTAGAGCGGGTAGTCATCGGATAAAAATTTATTCATGAGTTTGTGCTTTAAGTCAATTTATGCCTTTTCTACAGGTTTACTATTTTCAAAACTCCCCTTTACCGCAGGTCTACTATTTTCAAAATCCCAAGGATGTTTCTTTAAATAACCATTTCCAAAAGGAGTTAATATGAAAATTATACCAAATATACCTAATATAAATGGATACCACATATAAGGTACAATTTGAACTGGGCTAACTGAGCCTTTAGTAAAACTACCTGCTATCAATAATTGAGCTCCATATGGTATTATTCCTTGCATTGCCATTGAAAATGTGCTTAGAAGAGAAGCCGTTTTTCTTGGATCTATTTTATATTCCTTTGATATTTCCTTTGACAATTCACCACAAACAATTATAGAAACCGTATTATTTGCTGTAGCTGCATCTGTTAATGCTACAAGTGAACTTATTCCTAATTCAGCAGATTTTTTACCTTTTATCATTTTATTTATCTTGTATAAAAGCCAGTCAAGACCACCACCTTTAGATACCATATTAGCAAGTCCTCCAGTTAACAGTGATAATGAAAAAATATCAAACATCCCTGTAAATCCCCCATAAACTTCCTTTGCAAACCCTAAAATTGTGAAGTCTCCATAACCAATCCCAATAGCTCCAGAGAGTATTATTCCACCCATTAATACTGCAAATACATTTTTCCCAGCTAAGGCTGCTATTAAAACAAACATATAAGGAATTATTTTTATTAAATTAAATGAATGACTTACCATTTTTGGTGTAGTTACTGGCTTTCCAAATATAAATAAAAAAGCTATTGTAACTAAAGCTGCTACCGTAGCAAAGCCAAAGTTAACTCTAAATTTATCTTTCATATCTACACCTTGAGTCCTTGTAGCAGCTATAGTTGTATCGGATATAATTGATAAATTATCTCCATATAAAGCTCCCCCAACTAATGCTCCTAGTGCCAAGGGCATATTTAATCCTGCTTTTGCTACTAACTGAGCAGCTATAGGACCTACTGCAACAACAGTTCCTACTGATGTTCCTGTTGCAATAGAAATAAATGCAGATATTAAAAATATACCTACTACAATAAATTGAGGTGGTATTAAAGTTAATCCTAAATTTACTGTAGCATCAGCTCCACCCATTGCTTTAGAAACTGCTGAAAATCCACCAGCTAAAAGATATATAATACACATTATTATTATATTCTCGTCCCCACAACCTTTAACAAAGCTGTCCATTTTTTCATCTAAAGTTCCTTGTATTAAAATAAATGCAAATATTATTCCTATTACTACTGCAATTGGAGCTGGAAATTGATAGAATGCCATTTCTACTCCCATAATAGATAATATAATTCCTGAGCATAAATACACTAACACAAAAATAGCAAAAGGTATAAGAGCCTTTCCATTTCCTTTATTTTCATTTGTATTTCCCATTTAAAACTCTCCTCATCTTAATTTAAAGTTATTTTTTTATTTTTTATTATAGGTCTATGGGATATTTTCCATAAGTTTTTCCTGCTTCCATAAACATTTCAATATTTTCTATTGGTGTATGCATTGGAATTTGACATCCTGTACTTAAAATATAGCCTTTCTTAGAATCATGACCTTTTTTAATACATTCTTTAACGGATTTAAAGATAGCTTCTTTATTTCCTCTATAGACTACATCTACAGGGGGAACGTTTCCAGTAATGACTACTCTATCTCCCATTATGTTTTTAGCCTCTTGTAAATCTTCTGCATTATCAATACTAAAATTAGAAATCCCCGCATTCACAACATCTTCCCATATTTCCTTACTATTGCCACAAATATGTATAGCAGGAGCTCCGCCAGTCTTCTCTTTTATTTTATTAATATTTTTCTTTAGAGCTGGTAATGAAAATTCTCTAAATTGTTTTGGACTTATAAGACTAGTAGATGAAACTGGATCTGCAAATCCAATAGATACTCCAAGCTTGGCTACTTCCTCTATGTATCTATTATTAGATTCTGCTACTATATCCATTAAAGTGTGAACTTTTTTAGGATACTTAATCATCCATTTTAATAGGTTTTCTGTTCCAACTACAGAAGCTGCAACACTAAAAGGTCCAGACATAGCAGCACCAACATCTACTTTATCCATAAGCGCATCTCTAGTAAGTCTTATTGCTTCAAGTAAAGTTGGTAGATTCCCATCTTTTAAAGGATCCACAACTTTAAGAGATTCTATTTCATCTATAGAATTAATAGCTGGCTCTATTAAATAAGAAATTCCATATTCGGGATAACCAACTTTAGCGCCCATAGCCTCGGCAACTCCTCTAAGGCTAGTAGATATACTTACACCATCATGATGAAGCCTTTTAAATAAAGCTATTTCTAAATCTGCCATAAGCTGTGCTGAATGATAATAATCTCTAGCTGTAACTCCAATAAAAGGTGCCATAGTAACTCCCATATCTGGAATACATATTATTCTGTCAATTTCCTCCCCTTTAGAAAAAGCTACGACCCTCTCTTTTGGTGTCATTTCTTCTTTGATCAATTAAAACATTCCTTTCTAAATAAAAATATTTTTCAAATTATTATCCTTAATTTCTAATTATTACTTCCAACTGTGTATTTTAGCATTGCAATAATAAATTTTCTACAATTATATGGAATTCAAATAAGCTAAATTTTTTCTATAAAATTTTTATATAATACTTGTTTTTAAATAAAAAACTTCTTTCTGGTTTTATACTTCTAATTTTTACCAGAAAGAAGTTTTTTATTTAGGGGGGATTTATCTATAAAAATATTTTAGTGTAAATTAGTATCCTTTCTTTTTTGCTTCTATACCACTTTCATTCGTTCCTGGTTCTTTTATAGTAGTATTAAGCTTATTTTTTGCCCATTGATTTTGAGTCTTATGACCATTAGCCAAATAATTTTCTTCTGTCCATTCTCTCTTTTCTTTTGGCTTCATAATAATACCTCCTGATTTATTAAGTTTACATCTTTAGTATAAGTAACTTTTAAATAAATATTTATAAAAATCATTAACAAATTTAAACTATAGCCTTTTATTCGATGACTACCCGCTCTAATACTCCCTCTTCTCCAAAGTGGGAGTAAAAACTCCCTCTGAAACCAAGAGCTATGTTTATAAAATCACCTAGATTTTAGAGCAATATTTTAGAACAATTTACAACTTTTAATTATAAGTCTATATAAAACAACAATTAATTTAAAACACTAAAAATTTATATAGTTAATTAAGATTTTCTAAATTCTATAGGATCTTATGTATCTTCTAAAATCCCATTTTTTCAAAAATTCATCTGCCTTTTCATAACCTTCTTTATATAATTTTTCCTTAGTTTCTAAGGATATATTAAATTCCGTAGTTTTTACTCCTAAGGCTGGTATAGATATAGTCCTGATTTTGTCTTTATCCCTTAAATAACTTTCATCATAAGAATCTATAGTTGTTTCTACTACATCTACTATGTAGGATATAAAATCCTTATTTTCTATAGTTCTATTAAATTCTCCACTATTGCCCAACTTAAACCCAAATGTTGGCCATCTAGGTACGTCATTTACATCAAATATCCATATAGGATAATTACTAGTTATTCCTCCATCTACTATATAGGCTTCTTTTTCCATATATTTAAGCTTTACTGGTGTAAAAAAGAAAGGAATGCTTATGCTCATTGTTACTGCTTTAGCTATTTCTAATTCCATAGGATCCATGCCATATTTTTTTATATCATCTGGTAGTATAAGTAATCTTTTATTAGTAACATCTGAAGCTATTATCTTTAATGGAGACTCTTTATTTAAACTTATATGTTTAAACTTTGTTTTTCCTTTATTCTTAAACACTTCTTCAAGGTATTTCTCTATATACACTGTACTAAAAATACCCTTTTCCAATATAAGTCCTAAAGACTTTTTGGCTAAAGGGAATTTTTTGATAGCAGTTATATTTCCAACTTTTTTATAATCTAATTCGTACATTATTTTTTTTATTTCTTTTCCTCTATAGCCTACAGCTAAAAAAGCTGCTATTATAGCTCCTGCGGATGTCCCCGCAAGCCTTTGCCACATCATTCCTTCCTCTTCTAATCTACAAATAGCTCCTGTAAAAGCTGTAGCCTTAACTCCACCACCTTGAAAAACACCGTCTGCTTTTAACAAATAAACTCACCTTAAAATATATTGCTTTATTTTATAATATGTTTCTTAAACTCTTAATATACTTTATATAGGTACAATTTAACATATATAACTTAAACATTATAATATAACTAATACATACTACTTATAATAATTACAATGTTTACTTCTATAAAAGCCAATGTTCGTATCTTAGAATAACTTTATAAACAACATATGTTTTGTTTTATATTATTTTTATCTAAATTATAAAATTTACTTTATAAATAGCATATATTTTATTTCAAAAAAATTTCAGTGATTATATGATTTTTAATCTTCTATTAAATCATATAACCACTGAAAAAACTACAGTAAAATTATATTTTTAAAAACTAACCTTAAATTTACCATCTTCGATTTTTATATCCTTTATTTTAACTTTAGTAATCCCCTTATCTATAATAATTTCATCTCCATTGCTTTGAATATTACTCATGTTTGATTTTTTTATTTCATTTAGAAGAATACTCTTAGGTACTGATACTTTTCCCATTTTTATACTATCTACTTTATAAATTATTTTATCATCTCTTGCACTTACATCTCCATAAGATGACATAAGTAGATCAATCCCATTATATCTAACTGGCACATATAAATTTAACTTATTATTTTTAGTATCAGCCTTAACAGATTTTACTAATATACTTCCTACATTTTTCTCATTTTGAAAATAAACTTTTAGCATCTCATTTACATCTTCTTCATTTACAGTTAAGGTTCCCTTGCTAAGTTCTACATTCTTTAGTTTGTCTAATATATTTTCATTCTTAATGGAATTATCACTTAAATTCTCTCCTTTGTCTCCTTGGTAAGTAGCCATCTTAAAAAATGCAAATCCTGCTATTACTATGCATATCAATACAATAAGTAGTGTCTTAAAAAAACTTTTCATAATTATATCGTCCCCTTCATCTATTAGCTATGTTTTAAAAACAAATTTATTTTATTATAAACCATTTTACACAATATTAAAAGCATGTTTACTCTTCACAAGGACTCCTTCATGAATAATTATTGACCTATCCGCCAGCAACTCTGCTTCATAAGAATTATGAGTAACTAAAATAATACTTATTCTAAACTTCTTTTTATATTCCATAAATTCTTTATAAACAACCTCCTTAGTATCCTTGTCCAGTGCTGAAAATGGCTCATCTAACATTAATACATTAGGTTTTATTGCTAAAGCTCTTGCTAAGGCTACTCTCTGTTTTTCTCCACCTGATATTTCATTAGGCTTTCTATCTTTAAGATGTTCTATTTTAAATGTTTCAGTTATATACTTTATATAACTTATATCATAATTTTTTTGATTTTTTACTCCAAATAATATATTCTCTTCCACAGTCATGTGAGGAAACAAAGCATAGTTTTGAAATAAATATCCTATATGCCTATCTTTTATTGGTAAATTTATATTTTCCGAAGAAGAGAAAACAATCTTATTATCAATCTTAATAATCCCCTTATCAGGAGTTCTAATACCTGCAATACAATCTAAAATAGTTGTCTTTCCTGACCCTGAAGAACCTTGCAATGCAACTACTTCATTTCCTAGATTTAATTTACATTGTAAGTGAAAATGATTTAAACTTTTAACTATATCCAGTTTTATCATTTGTCAAAACCCCTTTAAATTCCTTTTTTAAAATTAAATTAATTGACTATAAATATTATCATTAATTTTTCCTTTCAATATTATTTAAGAGTTATGTAATTTTATCAATTATAACTAAAAGCAGTAATCATGTTTGTTAATTGTATGCCAACATAATATACTGCCTTTAAGTCTTTATAAATACTATTTAATTTAGCCTTTTATAGTCCTTCTTTTTTAACCATGTATTTAATGAAAATATTAAAACAAAGCTAAATACCACAACTACCCCTAAAAGTGTATTTGCCACTTTTGTATATCCGTTATCTACAGCAAAATATATAGCAGTAGGTATAGTCTGTGTTTTACCGGGTATGTTCCCTGCAACCATTAAAGTTGCTCCGAATTCTCCTAATGCCCTTGCAAAGGACAATACACTTCCACTTACTATACCTGGCCATGCCAATGGAAAACTTATCTTAAAAAAAATTCTCCATTCACTTGCACCAAGTGTTCTTGCTGCATTTTCATATATATGGTCAATGTTTAGAAATGCCGCTTTAGCACTTTGGTACATTAAAGGTATTGAAACTATAGTCGCTGCAACACAAGCTGCAACTGGAGTAAATATAATAGTTATTCCAAAGTTCTCATATAGAAATTTTCCCATAAAATTCCTCCTGCTCATTAAAATAAGCAATCCATAACCTGTAATTGTTGGTGGAAGAACCATTGGCATAATAATTAAACTCTCAAGTATATCTTTTCCTTTAAAATTAAACTTAGTAATCACTCTAGCTAATAATATACCAAATATAAAGGTAAAAATCGTAGATATAAAAGCTACTTTTAGCGATAAAATAATTGGTTGTAATATCATAATGAATTCCTATTTTGCTATATAATCAAATCCATATTTTATAAATATATCTTGAGCTTCTTTTGTTTGAATATATTCTGCAAATTTCTTTGATCCCTCTTTATTTTTACTATTTTTAACTACTGCCATTGGATAAACAATAGGCTTATGAGATTTTTCATCAAAAGTATATTTTATGTAACTTTTCTTTAATACCTTAGCATCATTGTTATAAACTATTCCTGCAGCAGCTTCTCCACTTTCTACATACTTAGCAACTTGTTTTACAGATTTACCATATACAATTTTATCTTTTAAAACATCCCACAATTTATAGTATTCTATCGCTTCTTTTGCATATTTTCCTGCTGGAACAGCTTCAGGTTCTCCTATAGCTAATTTAGAATCAATACTTTTTAAATCAGATACTTTTTCAATTTTTTTATCTTTATTTTCTTCAGATACGATTAAAACAAGTTTATTTCCTAATAAATCTTTTCTTGTATCATTATCTATTAATTTTTCTTCCTGCAATTTGTCCATATTCTTCTTAGATGCTGATATAAATAAATCCGTTGGAGCTCCTTGTTCTATTTGCTTTTGAATTGTACCAGAAGCATCAAAAGTTATTGAAACTTTAGCTCCTGTTTCTTTTTCATATTTTTTTTGTATCTCTGTTAAGGCCTCTGTTAAACTTGCAGCTGCAGATACAGTTATATCAAGATTTTCTTTAGATTCTTTCTTACTGGATGTATCTTCCTTTTTTTCTTCTACTTTTCCATTAGCACATCCAAATAGTCCCAATGATAAAGTGCCTATAATTAAAATACTCAAAAATTTTTTCAAAATAATTCCCCCTTTTTTATATATTTTAAATATAGATCATATTTCCATTTTTGTAAACTCCCTCAAATGCCTTTCGTAAATGTTTTTCTAATATAATACTAAATAATTATCTTTTCCCTATATTTTTTAATGTCAAATAAATTAAGTTATTTTAATAGTTGATTATCTAGAAGGTTTCTAATTATTCTCCTTAACTAAATATAATAAATTATCATCCACATTATAAAACAATGGTGCTATCAATATTTTAGGATATTTTTCTCTTAGCCTTTTAGTTTCACTTAATAAAAAGCTAGTTTCATTTTCTATTTCAAACATAGGAGCAAAACTCATAAAATGTTCCTCTGCTTGATTTCTATCCCAACCAGCATTATCAACTAATCCTCGGATAAATCTTTCCTTTTTATTCATTAAATTTACCATTCCACAGCGATTATGTCCTATTAGCGCTAAAGCTTTAACCCCGCCTACTGCAATAGCATAGGATATTTTAAACTCACTATATCTTAAATTTCCTCCACCTGTTCTAAGTATATACGCAAAATTATTAGGTATATTAAGTTGCTTACGATTATCCATACACATTCCAACTAACAATTCTGCATTATCATATTTTTCTAGTTTATAACCTAAATTATGATATTTAAAAAGTTTTTCAATAGCTGTGTTTTTATAAATAGGTAATATATCTTTAATGTTTTCTACTTTTATTAATCTATCCATATTTTATTTATGAGATATTATAATCCCATAAAATTTCACCACCTTTATTTATAATTCTAATATTTGCATTACTTAACTATCTTCATTAATTCCTAGATCTTATAAAAAATGATAGATATTAAAACACTTTAACTTTAGCTAGTGGGTTTTATATTAAGTAGTGTCCTATATTAAACTATCGAAATAAACTTATATAATAAATTAATACTTGAATCTATATCCTTTAAATATTACTTTTCATAATGTTTTTTAGGAGGCTCTAATCCTATATATTGATAGTAATAACATTTTAATCTTCCGTTATATAGTTTTCTATTTTTATCTGATTTTTTCCCAAATATTTTTTCAAAACCTTCATAAGAAGTTAATATAAAACAAGACCAATCCTGTAAACTTGAATATACTTCTCCTAGATTTTTATAAAGTTTTTCTACTTCTTTTAAAGTATTTAATCTTTCGCCATAAGGTGGATTAGTTATTATAAATCCATATTTCTTTTTTGATTTAAACTCTTCCATAGACATCTTTTGAAAAGCTATATAATCAGAAACCCCTGCTTTTTCTGCATTATCCCTAGCTGTTTTTAATATTCTTCCATTTATATCTGAGGCTAATATTCTAAAATCCTCTTTATTTATAGAGTTTCTAGCATGACGCCTTACTTCTTCCCACATATTAAGAGGTATTATATCCCAAGCCTCTGCTGCAAAATTTCTATTTAAACCTGGTGCTATATTTTTACCTATCAAAGCTGCTTCTATGGCAATAGTTCCAGAACCGCACATAGGGTCTGAAAGTATTCTTGAAGGTTCCCATTTACTTAAAAGCACCAAAGCTGCTGCTAATGCTTCCTTAAGAGGAGCTTCTCCTGCGTTTTCTCTATATCCTCTTTTATGAAGTCCTGGGCCTGAAGTATCCAATGTTAATGTAACTATATCCTTTAAAATACCTACCTCTATTTTATACTCTGCACCATCTTCGCTAAACCAATCCTTAACATACTCTCTTTTCATAGCCTCTATTACAGCTTTTTTTACTATAGATTGACAATCTGGCACACTATGTAATGCGGATTTAATAGATTTTCCTGTAACATGCATAAATCCATCTTCTGAAATATATTTTCCCCAAGGTACTGATTTAGTTCCTTGAAAAAGCTCCTCAAAACTTTCCGCTTTAAACTCTGCCATTTTTATTAAAACTCTATCTGCAGTTCTAAGCCACATATTACATGTAACTATATCTCTTTCATCACCTACAAAGGTAACTTTACCATTTTCTATTGTTAAATCATCATAACCTAATTCTTTTAATTCATTAGCTACTACTTTTTCTAACCCAAAGGTTGCTGTGGCAATTAGTGTATATTCCATTTTTTCATCTCCTACTTTAAATATAATTTGTGTTTCATATACTGAATAAATTTTCTTATAACTTTATTAATCTATCATAATTGATTATATATATTGAATTTTTCCTATTTTATAGATTTTTAAATGCACTTTCTTAATAGATTATTATCCTAAGTATTAAAAATATTTTAATAAGAAAAAATTATTTAGCCTGTAATCTAAAATATTTTATATTAGTAATTATTTACTTTAATTCTAACATTACAGGACAATGATCTGAACCATAAACCTCATTTAATATTTCTGTATTTTCCACCCTATCTAATAGATTGTTTGAAACAAAATGGTAATCAATTCTCCATCCTGCATTTCTCTCTCTAGCTTTGAATCTATAGCTCCACCAGGAATATTTAATCTTATCTGGATTCATATTTCTAAAGGTATCTATATATCCTCTTTCTATTATTTTATCTAACCATTCCCTTTCTATTCTTAAAAATCCTGAGGCTTTCTCATTAGCTTTAGGATTTTTAAGATCTATTTCATTATGAGCTGTATTATAATCTCCACATATAACTAGCTTTTTACCTTCCTCAACTAACTCATCACAATAATTAAATAAGGCTTCATAAAAATCTAATTTATATTGAAGTCTTTCCTCATCCCTTTGGCCATTAGGAAAATATATGTTTAAAAGTATAAAATCCTTTAATTCAGTTATAAGTATTCTTCCTTCTGAATCAAATCTTTCTATACCTATGCCATGTTTTACTGAAATAGGTTCCTCCTTAGTGTAAGTAGCTACACCACTATATCCCTTTTTATGAGCAAAACTAAAATAAGAATAATAGCCATCTATATTTTTTATATTATCTTCCAATTGATTTTCCTGCAGTTTTGTTTCTTGTATACATAATATATCAGGATTTTCTTCCCCTATCCACTCCAGAAAATTCTTTTTCGCTACCGCTCTTAAACCATTAACATTCCAAGAATAAATTCTCATAATCCTCACCTTTTCTTAAATTCATCTAAATAATGTTATTTAATAACTATTATAAATTATACCAAAAAATTTTGAAAAACACACGTAAAATAATAAAAGTGCTAGGGACTTTTATTATTTAGAGTACAGATTTCATAACTGAAAAAATAGTGACACCAGACAGTTTAATAAATGATTTTAATTAAAAAAGAGAAAACATTAATGTACACACCTACATTAGTGTTCTCTCTGTTCTCTATAATCTATACTCTATTCTCTGTCTTCTAAACCACATTTTTTTCTATAGGTTTAACAAACTCTTCTTTAAGGCCTTCTTCCTTATTATCTTCTTCTTCTGTTCTACTTTCTTTTGGAAGTATTAAATTTAATATTATTCCTACTAGTGTTGCTAATGCAACTCCTGCTATTTCTACTTCTGAGCCTGCTAACTTAAATTTTACTGCTGCTCCACCTATTCCTAATACTATTATTACAGATGATATTATTAGGTTTCTCTTTTTACTAAAATCTATTTTATCCTCTACAAATACTCTAAAACCTGAGGAAGCAATTATTCCAAATAAAAGTATACTTACTCCACCCATTACTGGCATTGGTATGGTAGCTATTAGTGTAGCTACAGGTCCTATAAAGGAAAGTATAATAGCTATTATTGCAGCTCCTACAATTACCCATACACTGTATACTTTAGTTATAGCCATAACTCCTATATTTTCTCCATAAGTTGTGTTGGGCGGTCCACCTATAAATCCTGCTAATAAAGTAGCTACTCCATCTCCTAGTATAGATCTATGAAGTCCAGGATCCTTTGTAAAATCTTTCCCTACTACATTATTTGTTACATAAACATGTCCAATATGTTCTGCTAAAGTTACAAAAGCTACTGGTGCCATTAATACCATGGCATTTATGTTAAACTCTGGTTTCATAAATGGTGGAAGTTGAAATAAGGGTGCACTTGCTATTTTAGTTAAAGTTTCCTGAGATATAACCCCTAGGGATAATGCTGAAATATATCCACATATCATTGCTATAAGAATTGGTATTACTCCTAAGAATCCTTTAAAATACATAGTTCCAAGTATTCCTATTCCTAAGGTTATCATTGAAACTGTGATCCATGCCCATCTTGGTACACTTTGCATAGAATCTACTGTAAAATTAGAATTAAGACCCGCCCAATTTATTGCTACTCCTGCTAATCCTAAACCTATTACTATTACAACGGAACCAACTACAATTGGTGGTAATACTTTATTTAACCAATCTGTTCCTGTAAAACTTATTATAGCTGCTACTAATACATAAATTAAACCTGCAGTTATTACTCCTGATAACATGGCATTAGTTCCATAAGCTGATGATGCTACCGTCATGGGACCTATGAATGCAAAAGATGATCCTATATAAGCTGGTAGTTTTGCCTTTGTACAAAGTACATAAAGAAGTGTTCCTACACCACTTCCAAACAATGCAATGGAAGGACTCATGCCTGTAAGCATTGGTACTAATATAGTGGCTCCCACCATTGCAAATAAATGTTGAAAACTTAATGGTATAGTTTTTAAGATAGGTAATTTTTCATTTACATCTACATATTTTTTCATATTATTTCCTCCTTTTAGTCTCTCTGGACTATTTTAAAAGACGCTATTTTTCAAATATTTTAATGGAATCTTGTCCATCAAGTTCTTTTAAATGTACTGATACTACTTCTGTTCTTGAGGTTGGAATATTTTTTCCTACAAAATCTGGTCTTATAGGTAATTCTCTATGCCCTCTATCAACTAGAACCGCCAACTGTATACCAGAAGGTCTTCCATGATGTATAGTAGCATCCATAGCTGCTCTTACTGTTCTTCCTGTAAATACTACGTCATCTACTAGAATTATTTTTTTATCATTAATATGATGTTCTAAATCTAAGCTTTTTATTACTGGCTGTTCATTTTCTTTAGTTAAATCGTCTCTATATAAAGTTATATCTACAGAACCTACAGGTACTTTTATATCCTCAATATTTTCTATAGCCTTAGCTATTCTCTTAGCTAGAGGGTACCCTCTTCTTTTTATACCTACAAGAATAATATCTTCTACCCCCTTATTTTTTTCTATTATTTCATGGGCTATTCTTGTAAGACTTCTTTTAATACCTTTTTCATCTAGTATTTCAGCCTTAAGATTCATTTTTATGCCTCCTTTTTTTGTAAACTGAAACTTAATTAAGTTGGGTTTTTGCCCATCTAAATTTTAGTTAAACTAATGCAAAAACTTTAAAATTCTTATTTTCCTCTTATGTAAGAAGGAATATTAGAATTGTTAATCATAGAATAAAAAAATGCCTTTACTCTGTGAGTAAAGGCATAATAGTTCCATCTAAATTTATTCATAGCCTTATGATCTCACAGGATCATTTTAAAGGTAAAATGTTTCTTACTATTATACAACATTTAATTTAGTTTTTCAACAGTTTTAATTTTGTCTTTTGTTTTTACTAATAATTATAAATTGTAATTTTGTCTTTTGTTTTTATGAATAAATATTAATTTTTTAATTACAATTATATTTTTCTTTTGTACTTAAATTATTTTATCTTTTGTTATTAAAAATTTTATCTTTTGCTCTTTTATGTTTTTATCTTTTGTGACATTTATAGACATATTTTATCACTATTTTTAAATTAAATCAATTCATTTCTTAAAATTTTTATTATTTTTTTGAAATACTCTGGTAGTTGGCTTTCAAATTCTACATATTGTCCTGTAGTAGGATGAATAAAACCTAATAACTTTGCATGCAACATTTGGCCTTTTAGATTAAATCTTTGTTTTTTATAACCATAAACAGGATCTCCTACTAAAGGATGCATTATATGGCTCATATGAACTCTTATTTGATGTGTTCTTCCTGTTTCTAACTTACACTCTACTAAAGTGTGATTTTTAAATATTTCTATAACCTTATAATGGGTTACGGCATACCTTCCATCTTTCACTACCGCCATTTTTATTCTATCTACAGGGTGTCTACCTATAGGCGCCTCTATAGTTCCCTGTTCATCCTTTATTATGCCCTCTACTAAAGCCATATATACCCTAGAAATTGAATGCTCTTTAAATTGAGCTGCTAAATTATTGTGAGATATGTCATTCTTTGCCACAACTAATATTCCTGAAGTATCTTTATCTATTCTATGAACAATACCAGGCCTTGCTACTCCATTTATACCAGATAAATCTTTACAATGACTTAAAAGAGCATTAACTAAAGTTCCAGAATATACTCCTGGCGCAGGATGTACCACCATTTCTTGGGGCTTATTTACAACTATTACATCCTTATCTTCATATATAATATCTAGCTTAATATCTTCTGGTTCTATTTGAAGCAATTTAGGTTCTGGTATATTTACTTCAATATTATCTCCAGCTTTTAATTTATAGTTTCTCTTTTTCCCTTTATTATTTACTAGAACATTCCCCTCATCTATAATTCCTTGAAGATAAGATCTAGATTTATCTTCAAATATTTTGGATAAGTATAAATCTAATCTTACATTATCAAATTCTTTTTCTACTTTTAAACATATTTTTTCCATAAACTACTCTTCCTTTAATATGTATATAGCTAATAATATGGTACCTATAACTACTAATGTATCCGCTACATTAAATGTAGGGAAAAAATAAACATCTTTATAGTGTAACATTATAAAATCTACTACAAATTTATAATAAATTCTATCTATTAAATTTCCTATAGCACCACTTATTATTAATGATAAAGATATTTTTAGTAACTTTGAAGTTGGCTTGTACTTTACAATAAAATATGCTACTCCTAAAATTACAATTGCAGTTATTAAACTCAAAAATATTAATCTATTTTGAAATATCCCAAAAGCTGCTCCTCTATTTTCTAAATAAGAAAGGCTAAATAAATTTTTTATTATAACTATATCCTTACCAGAAGCTAGTGTGTTTAAAGCCCATATTTTACTTATTCTATCTAAAACTATACCTAATATTAATATAATTATTTCCAAAATATCCCCCCTATTACTGTAAAATTATACTTTATCATTAAATAGAATTTTTTATAACTTTAAATTTAAAGTATCTATAAATACTTTAATATATAAGTTTATTCTTTAAAAATTATTCCAAAGTTCAGTGTTCTATTATAAACAGAGTTTTTGGCTTCACAAAGGGAATTTTTACTCCCTTAAAGCTTAGGAAATGGTTATCCAGGGACGTAGCTGCTCTTTACTCCCACTTTTAAGAAGATGAGAGTATTAGAGCAGGTAGTCATCAGATAAATAGACTCTCACTGAACCTTAGAATTACTTGATGTTTAATTTTTAATCATATAATGTACTTTTATAATACTCATTACTTATTCTTTCTACTGGTTCTACATAGCCTTCTTCTTCTAAATCCTGTTCTTCTCCTACATTGTAATATTCATCCATATTTTTCATCTTATTAAAAAACTCTACACTTTGATAAGAATCTTCTGCATCAAATTCTACTTTTGTAGTTTTATCATTATATCCATATCCAAAAGGATAACCCAATACTTCTTCTTCAATAGGTCTTTGAACTTTTCTAACATTTTTTCCACTAACTTCATTTTGGCATTTAACACAAAACTCTGCATAAGGAACAAATTCTAATCTTTCCTTTGGTATATGTTTCCCACAACTCTTACAAACTCCATAACTTCCATCCTCTATATTTTTTAATGCATCATTTATTTTTTTCATTATAGATATTTCATTTTCCTTAAGAGCCAGCCCTTTTTCTTTTTCAAAAATTTCTGACCCTGTATCTGCAGGATGGTTATCATAATTAGATAATTCCATGCTTATGGCAGAGTTAGAATCTATGGTTTCATTATCCTTCATTTCCTCTAGCAAAGAGTTTACGCCTTCTTTTTCTCTTATAAGTTTATTTTTAAAATATTCTAAAGAATTTTTATCCATAGGTTATAAACCCCTTTCTCCATAGAACTTTTACTTTCCTAATGATATTTTAAGTATATTTGCTTTATTTATTCTATGTAAAAAGCTTTTAATTAACCTAATTTTTGTTACCATTTTATATATAATAACAATTTTCTTATTATAATAACTACTGCTCTTTTAAATTAAAATTATATATTATAATAAAATTTTTTTATATATAAAAAATTTAGACCTATCTAAATCAAATCGTAATCTAAATTAAATAAACTTAAAGAATTAGGTAATGATATTTTTGTGCATTCGTAATCCTTAATTAAAGTATGTTTTTTATTTTTTAAAGATAGAACTAAAAAAGCTAAAGCTATTCTGTGGTCTTTGAAACTTTCTATCTCTAGGGATTTATCTATGTAAGATTTGTTTCCTTCTATAATTAAATCTCCATTTTTATATGCAGATTTTACCCCAGCCCTTTTTAAATTTTCTATAATAGCTTCTACTCTATCACTTTCTTTAAATTTCAGTTCTTCTACAGATTTAAATATAGTTTTCCCCTCACTAAAGGCCGCTATTACAGAAAGTACTGGTATTTCATCTATTATATTAGGTATAATATGTTTTTCTACTGTAATACCCTTTAAATAGCTTTCTTTCACACATATATTTCCTACAGGTTCACCATTTAATAACTTTCCCTTTTCTATCTCTATATTTGCTCCCATATTCCTTAAAACATTTATATATTCTATCCTGCCTTCATTTAAAAGTACATTTTTTATACACAAATCAGAACCTTCTATAAGTAAACTTGCTGAAATTAAGAAGGCTGCTGAGGATATATCTCCCGGTACATATATATCTTTACTATTTAATTTAGACTTTTCTATAGTTATTTCTTTTTTAAAAGTACTTTTCTTTCTATCCTTAGAATATATATTCCTTATATTTACAGAAGCATCTAAATATTTTAACATTCTCTCCGTATGATCTCTGGTAGACTTATCCTCTACTATTGTGGTTTTTCCTTTTGACATTAAGCCTGCTAACAATATACAGGATTTTACTTGGGCTGATGCTACTTCCATATTATATTTTATAGAATTTAATCCATCATGCTTTAAAAACTTAAGAGGTAGTTTATTATCTTTGCTTTCTATTTTTGCTCCCATTTTTTCTAAGGGTTCTATAATTCTTTTCATAGGTCTACAGCTTAAAGAGTCATCACCTATAAATTTTGTTTCTGCCCCTATGCCACTTAAAACACCCGCCATAAGTCTTACTGTGGTTCCTGAATTTTTACCCTGTAATACTTCTGGTTTCTTATTAAAATTTTCATAACCAGGGGAATTTACCTTTAAGGTATTTCCTTCTAATTTTATATCTACTCCAAGTTTTTTCATAGAGTCTAAAGTAGACATACAATCTAAGTTCTTGGGAAAATTATAAACTTTATATTCCCCTTTAGCTAATGCTCCTATTATTAAAGATCTATGACCTATAGATTTATCTCCTATTATTTCGTATTCTCCCGTTAAACTTTTTTTTAAACCTTTAACCAATAAATCCATTTTTATTCACCAATTTCTTAATATTAATTTAGATTTAATATAATTTCATAATTATGTTAAGCTATTTTCAACCTATTAGTACAAATTTCAATAAAAATATTTTTACTTATAAAATTTTAGAATAATTTATTCAGTACCCTAGAAACCGAAAATCATAAAAATTCCCCTATAATATTTTATCCATTTGTTTTACTTTATTAATTATTTCTTTCATCTCTTTAACATTTATAGTCTGTCTAGCATCAGATATAGCATTATCTGGATTTATATGACTTTCTATTATAAGCCCATCCGCTCCTGCTGCTATAGAAGCTAAAGCCATTGGTTTTACATATTCCCTAAAACCTGTGGCATGACTTGGATCTACTATTATAGGAACTCTATATTTATCCTTTATTACTGCTACAGTATTTAAATCTAGTGTGTTTCTTGTATAACTTTCAAAAGTTCTTATACCTCTTTCACACAGTACTACATTCATATTACCTTCGCTCATTATATACTCTGCTGCATAAATCCATTCATTAAGAGTAGCGCTCATGCCTCTTTTTAAAAGAATAGGCTTTTTTGTCTTTCCTACTTCTTTTAAAAGAGTATAGTTATACATGTTCCTTGAACCTATTTGTATCATATCAATATAATCATAAGCTTCTTCTAAATCCCTAGCATCCATTACTTCGCTTACTATTGGCATGTTAAATTTGTCTCCACATTCTTTTAAAATTTTAAGTCCTTCAAATTTTAACCCTTGGAAAGAATAAGGAGAAGTTCTTGGTTTAAAGGCTCCTCCTCTTAACATATGAGCTCCTAATTTTTTAAGGCTTCCTGCTATAGCCATAACTGTTTTTTCATCTTCTACTGCACAAGGACCTGATATAATTACTTTTTCTTCTCCACCTATAACTATATCTCCTACCTTGACTATAATATCTTTACCATTTTTTCTATCTATTAATAATTTTTCCATTAAAATATCACCTACGAAAATTTCTTTCTTTTCTCTCTTCTTTAGACTAATGTTTTTATATACTCTTAAAGTATTTTATATACTATTTTAAACTTTTAAATAACTAAATATCTGATAAATTTATATATTTGTAAGCATTCCTTTTAATATGTTGGTGGAATTTTTTATAGCTATAGTCATAAAATCTTCATATTCCATATGAGCTCCTGTACTTGCATTATCTGATATGGATCTTATAACTACAAAAGGAACATTATTTAAATAAGAAACCTGAGCTATACTTCCACCCTCCATTTCACAAGCTAGTGCATTAAACTCTTTGCACATCCATTGAACTCTTTCCTTATCATTTATGAATTGATCTCCTGTGACTATTCTTCCTACTAAACATTTATGTTCTGTTCTATTCTGGAAGGCCTTTTTAGCTTTCTCTATTAATTCAATGTCACATTTAAAATCAAATGTATTTAATCTTGGAATTTGTCCTATTGGATCTCCAAAAGCAGAAGTATCCATATCATGTTGAACTAAACTATTCGCTACTACCACATCTCCTGGTAATACATTTTCTGCTGTTCCTCCAGCTATACCTACATTTATTATTTTATCCACTTTAAAATCATCTATGAGTATCTGAGCACAAACTGCTGCATTTACTTTGCCTATACCGCATCTTACAGCTACTACATTATTTTCCCAAAGCTTCCCAAAATTAAAAGTCATATTGGCTTTAACTTGCTTTTTTTCTAAATCTAATTCCTTTAATAATAATTCTAATTCCTCATCCATTGCACCTATAATACCTATTGTCATTTATTTTTCCTCCCTGTCTATACTTTCTTTTATAGCTTTAATAATCTCATTTTCTTCCACTTCTACTTTTACCTTTACTTTACCTACTTCCTCTAGTAAAGCAAATCTAATTTTGTCCCTATTTTTTTTATCATGTCTTATAGCATACAAAAATGTTTTATAGTTGTCAACTTTATAGAAAAGTGGTAAATTTAACTTTTTATATAACTTTACTATATTATTATATATGTTTTTATCTAGATTCAGCTTTTTTTCTGACAATTTTAAAGCTACTAATATGCCTAAAGCTACTGCTTCTCCATGAGATATCTTGTAATTAGAATTAGCTTCTATGGCATGCCCTACGGTATGACCAAAATTCAAGGAATTTCTCATACCTAAATCTCTAAAATCTTCTTCTACAATAGCTGCTTTTATAGATAAACATTCCTTCACTATATGAATAAGCTTATCTTGCTCTCTTTCTAATATAAATTTAATATTCTTTTCTATAAAATAAGATAAATCATTCTCCCTTATTAAAGAATATTTTATTATTTCTCCTAATCCGTTTAAAAACTCTCTTTCACTTAAGGTCTTTAAAAAACTAGTACTAACATAAACAAAGACTGGATTATAAAAGTTTCCTATTAAATTTTTTATTTCTCTATGATTATAACCAACTTTTCCTCCTATTGAGCTATCTACTTGTGCCAATAGTGTAGTTGGTATATTTATAAATCGGATACCCCTCATATATGTAGAGGCCACAAAACCTGTAATATCTCCTACTATTCCTCCACCAAAAGCTATTAATACACTATGCCTATTAGCATTATTATCTATTAAAAAATCATATATTTTATTTACTGTATTAATATTTTTGTTTTCTTCTCCTGTATCCATGACAAATACAAAATATTTATTTTTATTTATAAATTGTTCCATCTTATGTTTATATAAGCTATATATATTTTTATCCGTTACTATAAATATACTATCTGTATCCTTTATCTTATTTTCTAAAAGTATATTGTGAAATCTATTTAAGTTATTATTTATGTATACCCTATGCTTAAGTTCTAAACTTTCTAATATTATTTCTTTCATAACTTCACCTACTTTCATATATAAAGTAATTTGGATAAACAGAGTTCTTAGCTTTACAGGGAGTTTTTACTCCCTGTAAAGCTTAGAAATCGTTATCCAGGGACGTAGCCGCTCTTTACTCATATGAGAGTATTAGAGCGGGTAATCATCGGATAAATTTATTATACCATATAGCCAATAATTTATTAGTATATTAGGTATAATTTCACTTTTTTATTTATTAAAAATAATTTATTAATTATAAAGCTAAAAACTTTTTCATTTATATAAATCAAAAGAGTTTTTGCTATATGCAAAAACTCTTCTGTTAATCCTCTTTTATATAAAAACTCTTTATTTCATTATTATTTTTGTTTAAAGAAGAATTATCTATAGTAATATCTGAAACTTTAAAACTATGTTCCCTAGTTTCTGAATTATCTATCTCATTTACTAAAGCTCTACTATCTTGAACTTCAATTTCCTTTTCAGGCACAAATTTTTCTTCTATACCAGTACCAAGATTATAGTTTTTCATAAATTCTTTTTCCATTTCATAAAACATATCCATTTGAGTTTTCATAAATGTTTTATATCTATTTCTAAATTTATTAAATTCTTGTTTTGTATACTGGAATTCATCATTTATTTTCATGACATCTTCTTGAGATTTTTCTATAACCCTTTTAGCAGAATCATTAGCATTTTTTATTATTAAATCTGCTTCTTTTTGAGCTGTTTCCTTTGCTTGCTCTGCTGCATTTTGTGCTAACAAAAGAGTATTTTGTATAGTTTCTTCCATTTTATCATAATGGTTTAATCTCTCTTCTAATGTATTTACTCTTTCCCTTAAAGATGAATTATCTTTATATAGCTCTTCATAATCCTCTGATATTTTATCCAAAAACTCATCTACTTCATCACAATTATACCCTCTCATGGATTTTTTGAATTGTTTATTCGTAATATCCATTGATGTTATCTTCATAGAACACACCTCAAATCAAATAAATTTTTTAAATAATATTTTAATTCTTCCTTTAGCTGTTTCTCCTATAAAAGAATCCATTTTAAACTTACCATATCCTCTTATAGTCACTATAGCTCCTCTATGTATTTCTTTGTTTTTAGATTTAACTTCATCATAATCCACAAATACTTTTGAGGCTCCTATTAAATCTAGCGCCTTAGTTCTTGAAATATTACATAGAGATGCCACTATAGAATCTGCTCTATTAGAAGAAACAATAATAGACTTTTCTTGAAAATTAAACTCAGGAATCACCTGAGTTTTTAAATCCATCTTTTCTATTCTACAGGGTGCTTTAGCTATATAATCTAAATTCATATATATATATTCATATAAATCTTCATAAATAGGTACATAACAATTATTTTGTTTTAATACCAAATCTCCCATTTTTTCTCTCTTTATGCCTAAAGATGTTAAAGCCCCTAAAAAATCCTTGTGTTCTAGATTCACAAATTTAGAATTATAGTTTATTTTAACTAGAACTACTGGAAAATCTTCAGTATCATAAACATTAAATCCTATAATTTGTCTTTCTGCATCTTTAAAAACTCCAAAGATATCTATTTTTAAATTTAAAAAGTGAGCCAATTCACAAGAAACTTTACATATGTTGTTAGTACAAAAATAAGATGAAAATAGCTGTTTCCCTGTTTTTTCTGCCAAAATAGCCTTATTATATATATCTAGCAATAAACTCTTATCTTCTATATTTACTTTATTTAAAAATTTTTCTTTGTCCATTTAGAACATGCCTAAAATAATAAAAACTAAATTTCTTAAAACATCTAATAAAACAAAAGCAAATATAGGTGAAAAATCTATCATCAAATTAGGAGCTATTTTATTTTGAAAACTTCTTGCAGGTTTCATAAGTGGATCCGTAAGACTATGTATAAAATTGGTGAAAGGATCCCTTCTTCCAGGAGCTATCCAAGATAATAGTACATCAATTAAAATAGCTCCTTCTAAAAGCCTAAATAAAAGTGATACTGCTGTTGTTATAGTATTAGATACCATATTTGCCTCCAAATTTTATTTATTCCAATTAAATATGCCCTTACTAGATATTAATTGACTTTTAAGTTCATTGGTAACTTCTACTGTTGAGGGTGCTAATATATACACAGATTTTTCTACTTCTTCTAAGCTACCACCTAATGCATAGCTTGCACCACCCATAAAATCTAGTAATCTTTGGGCTATTTTAGTTTCTAAATCAGTAGTATTTACTATTATTATTTTTCTATTCTTCAATTCATCACATATATCTACAGCTTCTTCATAACTACAGGGTTTTATTATTTTAACTTTAGCTGAAACTGCTGTATGTATACTTACTACTTTATTATTTCTCTTTGTATTTGAAGATATAAGCGGAGTTACTTCTTCCTCTACTGTTTCTTCTTCTACTTCTTCTAAATCCTCTTCTAAATCATCCTCTAGGCCTAAAAGTCCAGCCATTTTATCTAATATTTTACCTGACATAATGTTTACCTCCTTAATAATTACTTTATATCATAATTTCTTTTTCCAAAAATTCCTTGTCCTACTCTTATCATATTAGATCCTTCTTTTATAGCAATAGGGTAATCTCCTGTCATTCCCATAGATAAGTATTTCACTTCTATATTTTTAAAGCTCTTATTTTGTAGTGTTGAAAAGATTTCTTTCATTTGTCTAAAATATTTAGCACATTCCTCATCAGATCCTTTAGGTATTATGGTCATAAGACCCTTGGCTTTCACATTTTCACATTTTTCTATAGCATCTAGCATATTTCCTAAATCTTCTTTACATATGCCATATTTACTTTCTTCTTTCCCTATGTTTATCTGAATTAGTACATTTGCTATCTTATTTTGTTTTTTATATTTATCCTCTATTTCTTCTAAAAGTCTAATACTATCTAAAGAATGTATTAAATAAACCTTTCCTACTATATACTTTATCTTATTTCTTTGAAGGTGGCCTATTAAATGCCATCTTATATCTTTTTTTTCTTTAAAATACTCTATTTTATCTACAAGCTCTTGCACCTTATTTTCTCCAAAATCTCTCAATCCAGCCTCATATGCTTCCTCTATATATTCTACTGGTTTAGTTTTGGATACCCCTATAAGAGTTACATCTTTTGGTAAACTTTTTTTTACGCTATTAATATTGCCTTCTATTTCCAAAGTCATGCCCCCTTACAGCCTAATTATTATTTACTTTATAATATTCTCTATAAAATCTAAAAGTCCTTCAGAATTAAACACTTTTAAACTAATTATTTTTCTGTGGATTTAATATTTTTTGTTTTTTTATCATTACTATAAGCTGGTACTATTATTTTATCTTTTTCTTGTATATCCACATATATTTTTCTAAGCATTAATATTTGAAGATACCCATCATTTCTAAGCATATATTCTTTAATTGATGTTTTATCACCTATAACCTCAATATAAAAAGGAGCTAATAATTTTATTCCACCATTTATTCCAATAAAAGTTCCATCACAATATATATCAGAAACATTAGTTATTCTTTGACCATTTAAAGATATAGCCTCCACTTTAGCATTTTTTAAATCATTTATAACCTGTATAATATCTGTATTATGTATTAATTTAAGTTTATTTTCTTCGTAGGTTCCTCCTTCAAATAATTCCTTATCTGCATCATTTAATACTATCCTTACTCCTGGTCCTTCTACAGGTATAGTTCCTAATTGTAATTTATTTTGAAAAATTTCCTTATTAACCTCTTCTCTTATTTCTTTGTCGTTTGACAATTGATTTTCATATTTTTCTAATTTTTCATAATAAGCATTATATTTTTCTCTTAAGTTACTAACTTCTGCATATAATTTATTTTTTTCATTAAGTGATTCTTGATATTGTTTTACATTTAAAAAAGTTCTAGCATTTACCTTTTTAAAACTTATATTCATGGAGATTAATATTCCTACGGCTATAGAAGCTATGAATATAAATATAGTAGCTTCGTTATTTCTCATCTATTTCACCTCAGTATGAGATTTAGCTTTTTCTATAAGTATTCTTCTTATTACTCCAAAATTATCAAATATTCTGCCTCCAAAAACCACTACAGCAGCTAGATATATAGGAACTCCCATTTTATCTCCTAAATAAGCTAACCCTGCTGCTAGTACTGCATTACCAAAAAATCCTGATATAAATATATCTGCATGGAAATTTTTTGCAAGCGAGGCTCTTAAGGCCCCAAATACAGAATCTAAGCAAGCCAATATAGCTACTGACATATAAGGGGAAAATTTATCTGGTATATTAACTTGAAAAACTGCTCCTATTACAATACCTATTATAAGTCCCAAAAAACCTATCATATAAAAGACCTCCTAATTACTTTTAGTGGAAATTATTTTTCTTCCACAGGTTTTGCATATTCATTTTTATAAACCTTGTTATATTTCGACATTTTTATGTCATCTTTTTTTTCATATTTTATATCACATATAGCTTTAAAGTCCACAAAGACCTCTGGGAAATCTATTGTGGCATATAATAAGTCTTTGTTCCCTATGGCTTCTATAGTTATCCTTTTATTAGGAGATACTCTCTCATCATTAATCATTATATAGTTTCCAGCAATCCTTATACCCGTTCTATTAACTATTCTTATACCATTTATAGCTATAGATTCGGCCCCTGCAAACCTTAATTCATTTACTAAATAAACT
The DNA here is from genome assembly GCF_001889325.1 of Clostridium sporogenes. Lineage (NCBI taxonomy): Bacteria > Bacillati > Bacillota > Clostridia > Eubacteriales > Clostridiaceae > Clostridium > Clostridium sporogenes. Next base: position 610,537 of record NZ_CP013243.1, read on the forward strand.
AAATGCTTGTCTGTTATCTTATCACTTGGAGTAGATCCAAATATATCATTTATAGGATTTAAATATATTACTACACCTGGTCCCTTTACATCTGTATTTCCAGTTAGAAGTCTTGTGGTTTCAAGCTCTTGAAGTAAATTTTTAGTAGCATCACTTTTGGAAGAAGCCTTATTCTCATAATCTTTTAATTTTCCTTGAAGTTCATCTACTTTTTTCTCTAATTCTGTTTTTTCTTTTTTATATTGATCGATTTCTACAGTAACATCTTCACTACTTTTACTTGTTATATTTAGAGTTTTTTCTTGTTTTACTATAGATTTAAATTGATGAGATAACATAAATCCTAATATAGCACAAACCAATGCTATACTAATTTGTGAAGTCTTTTTCATTTCTTACCTCCTATTTTTCTATATAAAATACAGGATTTCCTTCATAACTCACATCCACATATCCTTTTTTTGCTTTTTTAAGTTCATCCCTTTTTAAAATATTTATAGCTGTATTTATTTTTTTTTCTATTTGATCTGATGTACCTATTTTTACGCATATACCCTTAGAGTAAATTCTAATATCCAATAAATTTCTTAAATCTAACTGAGTAAAAACTATATCAGAGGTATTATTTTTTAATAGCACTCCAAAATCATTTAAAATTTTTACTGCTCTTTCATCCTTAGATTTTAAAGGATTTCCTATTTTAGATTCATTGAATTCAAACCCTTGTAAATTGATAAGTTTCATATTTTTAATGTCTTTTCTTTTTTCTAATAGGCATCCATTTTTAGATATAATAAAAAAGTCTTTATCTACTTTATTATAAAACAAAGCTTCTCTTTCTTTAACATATATCTGTAATTTATTCGGAAGTTTTTTTGTAATTTTTACTTCTTCAATATATGGATTCAATGAAACATTTTCTATTGCATCTCTTTTGTTAGCATAAAATATATTATTCCCAGTTTTAATAGTAGAAGTATCTTTTATTAGCTCTTTAGATATATTTACATTACCTTGTACCTCAATTGATTCTATATTAAAATAAGGCATTTTAAGGCATAGGGTTACCAAGATAGATATTAAAAATATAAATAATACTACTATCTTTTTTATTCTTTTTCTCTTTTTTTTTATTTTTATATATTCGTCTGTGCTTATTAAATCTTTACTCATTGCTTTACCTACCTAAATACTTAATTTATTATAACTTAAACTTAAATTTATTTTAACATTTTAATTCATTTATTTCATTAAAAAATAATTACAATATTTAAAATATATATTTTAAATATGAAAAACACTTATACATATTGTATATTAATTATTTATAATACTATTTTAAATTTTATTAAAGAATTTTTATTTTATAACAATTCTTATAATAAAATTATAGTATACTTCTTTATATAAAGCCAGTTAACTACATCCTAATATTCTTAAATTAATATTAATTTAAGAATATACAAAAAAAATAGCAACTAAATGTTGCTATTTTTTATATGGTATTTTCAGTTTGTCTAGATATATTAAGTAATATTCCCATAGCCATTAAATTAATTGCTAAAGAAGATCCTCCATAACTTATAAAAGGAAGAGGAACTCCTGTAACAGGCATAGAACCTGTAACAACAGCCATATTTATTATAGCTTGAACTGCTACTATAGATGTAATTCCCGTAGCTAAAATAGTACCATATGTATCTTTCGCTTTTGTAGCTATAACTATTCCCCTCCATATAAATATTGAGAATAAAATAACTATAAAAATACATCCTATTAAACCTAATTCTTCACCTATTATTGAAAATATAAAATCATTGTGGGGTTCTGGTATATAGTAACATTTTTGCCTCGATCTACCTATACCTACTCCCCAAATACCTCCAGATCCTAAGGCTAATAAGGATTGAATAAGCTGATATCCAGTATTTTTAGGATCCTTCCAAGGATCTAAAAAGCTTAAAAATCTAGCCATTCTAAAGGGTTCAAAATATATACCTGCTACTCCTGCTAATCCAACTACTAGCATTACAAAAGATATATGTTTAGTTCTAGCTCCCGCTACATATAAAACTATTAAAGTAACTATCATTATAACAGCTGCTATACTAAGATTTTTTTCTGCAAATACCAAACCTGCATAAAAGCCTGACACTAATAGATATGGAATTATACCATAAGCAAAGCTTTTAATTTTTTCTCCTTTGGACTCTAAACTTTTTGCCATATATATAACCACTATATATTTAGCTATCTCTGATGGTTGAAGAGATGCTGGACCTAATCTTATCCATCTTCTAGCTCCTTTTACTGGTGGAAATATAAAAACCATAAGTAATAAAACTATAGTTATAAGCATTAATTTTTTTGTATGCTTTTTATATTTATGATAATCAATTTTAATGATAAAGAGCATAGATATTATTCCTATGATGGCTGCTGCTCCCTGTTTCTTTAAAAAATAAGTACTATCTTTTATATTTGGATTGAAAAAGGCACTGTAAGAACTAGCACTATAAACCATTATTACCCCTATAGATACCAATAAGGCTATGGTAACAAAAAGAGTAAAATCTATAGCGCCTAATTTAGTTTTAGTTTTTTTCATATCCCGCTAATTCCTCCTATTAGATTACTTATAGATTCAAAATAAATTCATAGCTATAATTACATTATCTAATGCTTATTATACTGCTAAGAAAGCAACTAAACATAATATTACTGTAATTATTGAAAAAATAGATACTACTTTAGTTTCATGCCATCCACTTAGTTCAAAGTGATGATGTATAGGACTCATTTTAAATACTCTTTTTCCTGTAAGCTTAAAGGATATAACCTGTATTATTACAGATAAAGTTTCTAATACATATATTCCTCCTACTATTACAACCAATATTTCCAACTTTAGTATCATGGCTACTGCGGCTACTGCTCCGCCTAAAGCTAAAGAACCTGTATCTCCCATAAATACTTGTGCTGGAAATGCATTATATCTTAAAAATCCTAAAAGTGCTCCTGCTACCACTGCACAAAATATAGCTAAGGTATAGTGCCCCATTCCAAAACTTACTAAAGCAAAGAAAGTCATAACAAGCAATGTAACAGAAGTAGCCAATCCATCCAATCCATCTGTTAAATTAACGGCATTAGTGGTGGCTGCAAAATATATTATTATACCTGGTATATAAAACATTCCTAAATCCACACTTTTCCTAGTAAAAGGCATTATTATTGAAGTACCTATATTAGGATTATTGGCAGAATAATACCCAAATATACCAGATACAACTAAAATTAATAACATTTTTTGGTAAGCCCTTAGTCCTAAATTGTCTTTATGAATTATTTTCAAACCATCATCTAAAGCGCCTATTATTCCAAAAGCTATAAATGCATATAAAGCTACCATAGCTTCATCCCCTGGCTTTCTTATAGTTAACGCCATTGTTATTATAGATGATAATATAAATATTACTCCGCCCATAGTAGGAGTACCTGCTTTTTTTCTATGACTTTTTGGTCCCTCTTCTCTTATATTTTGTCCGAATTTAAATTTGTGTAATAAAGGTATTAATATTGGTCCTCCTAATATAGATATTAAAAAGGCTAAAAGCACTGCATATACTATTCTATTCATAAATAATTGCTCTAATTATGTGAGCAAGTCACCTCCTATTTTTCTTGTTTTATCCTTAGTTCTTTTACTATTTCTTCTAGCTTCATAGCTCTAGATGCTTTAACTAATATTATATCACCATCTTTTATTATATTTTTTATGTATTTTGCTGCTTCTTCATTATTTAAGAAGCTTTTATAATTCTCTTTGTTTATTTCTTCAAAACCCTCCTTATAGGCTTCACTAAACTCTCCTATAGAAAATAATAAATCTATTCCCTTTTCTTTTGCATATTCAGAAACTTCTCTATGAGCTCTATATCCCTCATTTCCAAGTTCCCTCATGGAACCTAATAAAGCTATAGTTCTTTTTCCCTTTACATTTTTCATTACATCTATAGCCGCTTTCATAGAATCGGGACTTGCATTATAACAATCATTTATTATAGTAAAGCCCTTCTCCTTAATAATGTCTAGTCTCATAGAGGTAGCTTTTAACTTTTTTATTCCAGTTTGTATCTCCTTGTAGTTCATATCTAAAATTTTTCCACAGGCTATAGCTGTAAGAGAATTAAGCACATTATGCTTTCCTGGTACATTCACATTAAAACCTTTATAGGCTGTTTCACCTTGTTCTAATATATCAAACTCTATACTTTCCTCTTCTAAATTTAAATTCTCTCCATTAAAATCAATTTTTTTCTCTGTACCTATTTTGCATACCTTATATTTATCACTTTCAAAATTTGATAGAAGATCATTGTCTCCATTTATTATTAAAATACTATCCTTACTAAAGAAATCTGTTACTTCCAATTTTGCTTTTAAAATATTTTCTCTAGATCCTAAATTTTCTATATGAGATATACCTATATTAGTTATTATAGCTATATCTGGCTTTGCTGCTTCTGCCATATTGTGTATTTCATTAAAATGATTCATGCCCATTTCTAAAACTGCTATATCATAACTTTTATCTAATTTAAAGATCATAAGAGGAAGTCCTATCTCATTATTAAAATTTCCTTCTGTTTTAAATACTTTATATTTTTCTGAAAGCACAGCCGCCACTAAATCCTTTGTAGATGTTTTTCCTGTAGATCCAGTAATAGCAACCACTTTTATATCTAGTTTACTTTTATAGTATTTAGCTAAATCTAAAAGAGCCTTATTAGTACTCTCTACCTTTATTACATAAGAAGATTTACCTATTTTTTCTTTATCAAAATTTATTTCACTTACTATGCATAAAGACGCTCCCTTTTCTATGGCAGTTTCTACAAAGTTATTTCCATTAAAACTTTCTCCTTTTAGGGCTATAAATATATCTCCCTTTTCTATCTTTCTTGTATCTGTGCTTACTGAATTATATTCATCTTTTTCTCCAGTTATCACTAGCTCACCATTAACTGCTTTTATTATTTCTTCTAGTTTAACATTTTCCACACTAACACTCCCATTTCAGAGTAATAATCTTTTTACTATTATTTTCTAACTAAATGTAATTATAAATCCATCTATTTTATGTTAAATAATTTTCAAATAATTATATTTAATATAATTTATATTTCTTTTATTAACTCCTCTATTACTTCTCTTTCATCAAAATGAATAGTTCTATCCTTTAATATTTGATAATCTTCATGTCCTTTTCCTGCGACTACTATAACATCATTTTCTTTGGCTATTTCCATAGCTTTTTTTATTGCATCTCGTCTTCCTTCAACTACTATATAATTATCTTTTTCTATACCTTCTAGCACATCTTTTATTATAAGGGATGGATCCTCTGTTCTTGGGTTATCTGAGGTTATTATAGCTATATCACTTAAATCTGATCCTACTTTTCCCATAATAGGTCTTTTAGTTCTATCTCTATCTCCACCACATCCATATACACTTATTAATCTTCCCTTTGTAAACTCTCTAGCAGTAGCTAATATATTTTCTAATCCATCTGGTGTATGAGCATAATCTACTATAACATCATAACCTAAATCATAGTTTTTAGTTACAATTTCACATCTTCCTGGTACAGATATATCCTCTAGTGCTTCTTTTATAGTTTGTAAAGAAATCCCCTCTAAAAGGCAGGCACCAATACTTCCTAGCGCATTATATATATTATATTTCCCTGGTATATTTAAAACTATAGTTTCTTTTTCATTTTTAAATATAGTATCAAATTCTACTCCTCTAGAATGCATGTGTAAATTTTCTGCTTTTAAGTCACAATTTCTTTCTACTCCATAGGTTACTTTATTCCCTAAAGCTTTCTTTAATACTTTTTCTCCATAACTATCATCTATATTTATCACTGAATTTTGAGCATTTTTAAATAAAATTAGTTTGGAGTTAAAATAGTTTTCAAAGGTTTTATGAAAATCCAAATGATCCTGTGTTAGATTTGTGAATATAGCCTCTTTAAATTCTACGCCATAAACTCTATCTAAATATAAAGAATGAGAAGATACTTCCATTACACAATAATCTACTTTTTCATCTACCATATCTTTAAATAATTTTTGTAATTCTAAAGATTCTGGAGTAGTTCTATTGGATTCTATTTTTTTATTTCCTATATAATTTGCTATAGTTCCTAAAAGTCCAACTTTATATCCTGCTTTTTCTAATATAGCTTTCATCATAAAAGTAGAAGTAGTTTTCCCATTTGTTCCTGTAATACCTATTATTTTAATATGTTTAGATGGGTTACCATAATAATTAGATGCCATTATAGCTAAGGCTTTTCTACTGTCTGGAACCTTTATTATAGTACAATCCTTGTAACAAGATAAGTCTTCTAAATCTTTCTCACAAACAATTACTTTAGCTCCATTGTCATAAGCTTTCTCTGCATATTTATGACCATCTGTTGCATATCCTTCTATACAAACAAATAAATCTCCCTCTTTAACCTTTCTTGAATCATATTCTATTTTTTCTATTTCCTTTTTATCCTCTTTTACAAAAGAATATTCTAATGATTTTAATATTAAATTTAAATCCATTGTAACACTTCCTTATCCCAATTATTGTCGCTTAACATAATAACAATAAAATCATATTTAATTTTTTTTAATTTTTGCAAATAAAAGGTTTTATTTTTTTATTCACATATCCTTATTTCATTATAGTTTCTTATGTAATTTTTTTAAAGTCTATTAATTAAATTATTTATGTAGAACTAACAAAATATTAGCATGCAATACACAGAACTCTGTACTACTGCATGCCAATTTTTTATTATATTAATCCCCTATTGGTTCTGCTTTTAAGTTAACCATAGTTCCTTTTTTAACTTCCTTATTTGCTTCTATACTTTGGTGAGAAATAATTCCATCACCCTGTATATCCCCTCTTAATCCTATACTATTTAATACAGACATAGCCTCTTCTACGGTATGCCCTTTTACATTTGGAACAACTACTACTTTATTATAATTTTGACTATTTCCTGTGTAAAGAACAATTTTGCTACCTTCTTTTACAGTATACCCTGGTTTAGGATTCATATCTACTACGTATTCTCCTTTAGACTGTATTTCACAGTCTAATTTTAAATCCTTTAATATTTTTTCTGCTTCTTCTTTTGTCTTACCTCTAATTTCTGGAATGGTTATATCCTTTAAAAGACTTTTAGCTATATCTTCTCCTTCAGCATCACTTTTCAATGCTAAATAATTAAATATATCTTTAAATAACCCCTGTGCTGCTGGAGCTGCTATTTGACCTGCATAGTAATTTGAAGGATCTGGTTCATCAATAGAAACAAATACTGTTATTCTTGGATCATTAGCTGGTGCCATTCCTGCAAAGGAAGCTACATATTTACCAGGCATATATCCACCCTTACCAGCCTTTTGAGCTGTACCAGTTTTACCACCTATATGATAACCTGCTATATAAGCCTTTTTACCTCCCCCTTCTGCTACTACTTTTTCTAAGTAGCTTCTTAGGGTAGCCATCTTATTGTTATTTAAAACTTGCTTACTATCTATAGTATTTTTCTTTTCTATTATTTCTTTATTTTTTTCCTCATCAAAATGTCCTATTTCTTTCATAACATGAGGTTTTATAAGATTTCCTCCATTAGCCACTGCATTAAAAGCTTGGAGATATTGTACTATAGACAACGTGTTAGCTTGACCAAAGGATATTGTAGCTAAATCTATATCTGATATATTTTCCGTTTTCTTTGTTATCCCTGGAGCTTCCCCAGGAAGATCTATACCAGTTTTTTTACCAAAACCAAATTTTTGAATATATGAATTTAATTTTTCTTTACCTATCTTATGACCTAACTGTGCAAAACCTACGTTACAAGAGTTTTTAAGTATTTCTATAAAATTTTGAGTACCATGTCCTCCACTTTTCCAGCAACGTATAGTTCTTTTCCCTATAGTTATACTTCCATTACAAGTAAACTTATCCTCGGAGGTTATTAAATTTTCTTCTAAAGCCGTAGCTGCTGTAAAAACTTTAAATACAGATCCTGGTTCAAAAGTATCATTAACCGATCTATTTCTCCAGTTTTGTTGAAGTTCTTCATAGCTTTTCCCTTCCTGCCAAGGATCATTAGGATTATAATCTGGCTTATTTGCCATAGCTAGTACTTCTCCAGTTTTAGGATCCATTACTACTACAGATACTGCCTTTGCTTTATTATCCTTTAAAGCTTGCTCTGCTGCTTTTTCACTAAAGTGTTGTATCATTTCATCTATAGTTAATATTAAATCTTTTCCATCCTCTGGTTTAGTATATTCTGAAATAGTATAAGGTAATTCCTTGCTTTTGTTATCCGTTTCAGCAATTCTTACCCCTGGCTTACCTGATAATATATTGTTATAGTATAACTCTACCCCTGTAAGTCCCCTTCCATCGGAATTTGTATGTCCTAATACATGAGATAAAAAATTATTATTAGGATAGTATCTTTTAGTATCTGCAGATACTAAGACTCCTCTTAAATTTAATTCTCTTACCTTGTCAGCCTTGTCCTTTTCTATTCTTCTCTTCAAAGTGGCAGAGGCTAAAGGTAATCCATTAGGAAGCTTTTTACCTAATATTTTTTCAACTTCTTTTTGTTCCATATCTAATGCTTTTGAAAGTTTTGATGCTACATCATTTTTAGATAATTTTCTTTCTTCCATAGTACTTCTTAAAGTATTCATATCCAAATCTACTCTGTATACATTAGCACTTACTGCTAGCTCGTTGCCATTTCTGTCTAATATTCTACCTCTTTTAGCATCAATTTTTACTTCACTTGTCCATTGGTCCACTGCTAGTTTTTTTAACTTTGGAGACTGACCTATCATTATAGTTCCCATTTTTATTACTAAAGCTATAAAAGCTAAAATTAAAAGAGCAAATATAAACACCATTCTTTTTCTAATTATAACTTTGTCTCTGTACTTACTATTTGACAATTATGTTACCTCCATTTAAAATAGCACTTTCTTTAAATTAGAAAAAAACTCTAAAAAACCGTTATGCTTTTCTCCAATATGATTCTTAGAATTTTCTTTTTTAAAGTTATCGTAGCTTAAGTCCGTATATATTGCTGAATCCTTATTAGGTGGTACCATTTTAAGGTTTTGTCCTGCTACCTTTTCTATATTGCTTAAATTACTATAATGAACTAATTCTACCTTTAAATTTTCACTTTCTTTTTCTACTTCTGATATCTCACTATTTATATTAGTTAACTCCTTTTGCATGCCATATAATATTCCGTACCTAGCAACTAAAGTAATCCCTAATATAAAAACTATAATAATATTCCTTAAAGTTTTGAATTTCTTTTTTAAAAGCTTTTGTTGTACTTTTTTATTCCTTTTGTATTGCTCTTTTTTCTCTTTTTCTTTATCTTTATCTTTTTCTATCTGTGGTTCATACTGTGGTTTTAAAACTGTATTCCCACTAAATCTATTTTTTCCTTCTAACATTACCAATTTATTCAGCCTCCTTCTGTTTTATAACTATATTTTTAAAGTATTGGATATAAAAATTTTTAAAAGCATTAAATTTATATATTTAAATTATTCTACATACTCTAAGTTTTGCACTTCTACTTCTAGAGTTAATTTCTTTTTCTTCCTTTGAGGGTTCCATTGGTTTTTTTGTTATTATTTTTATTTGTGGTTTCTTTCCACAAACACAAATTGGAAAGCTTGGTGGGCAAGTACAGGGTTTTTCTAGCTCTTTAAATTTGACCTTTACTATTCTATCCTCTAATGAGTGAAAGGTTATTATACTTAATCTTCCATCTTTATTTAGTCTATTTACGCTATCTTCTATAGCTTTATTTAATATTTGAAGTTCCTTATTTACTTCTATCCTTATAGCTTGGAATGTTCTTTTAGCAGGATGCCCTTCCCTTTGAAACTTAGCTGGAATAGCTTTTCTTATTATCTCTACTAATTCCCCAGTAGTTTCTATAGATTTTTCTGTTCTTCTTTCTACTATAAATCTAGCAATTTTTTTAGAAAATTTTTCTTCCCCATAATTTTTTAATATCTTAAAAAGCTCTTCCTCTCCATAGCTATTTACTACATCGTAGGCTGAAAAATTTTCATCTCTATTCATTCTCATATCTAAAGGTGCATCTTTCATATAACTAAAGCCTCTTGAAGCTTCATCTAATTGGTAAGAAGATACCCCTAAATCCATTACTATACCATCAACTTTCTCTATATCTAGCTCTTCTAAAATACTATCTATATTATAAAAATTATTATGTACATAAATTACATTTTCGTAATTTTTTAATCTTTCTTTAGCTGCTTTAAGAGCACTTGTATCTTGATCTATACCTATTAATTTTCCCTTGTAGGATAATTTTTTTAATATTTCTTCAGAATGTCCTCCACCACCTAAGGTACAGTCCACATATATACCATCTTCCTTTATATTAAGTGAATCTATAGTCTCTTCTAATAATACAGATATATGTTTAAACTCCATGTGTATCCTCCTAATGTAATTCATTTACACTTATTTTATAATTAAAATTAAATCTAAATAGTTAAAATATAACAAATGATTATATTCCCAATTCGCTCATTTGCTCTGCTATACTATCATAATCTATATTAGAGTTATTATATTCTTCCCATTTTTCCCTACTCCAAATTTCTATTCTATTGGAAACTCCTATACTTACTATTTCCTTTTGTATTTGTCCATATTCTAAAAGGTTTTGTGGTATTAATGTTCTCCCCTGTTTATCTAGCTCTAATTCATGAGCTCCTGAGAAAAAAAATCTTACAAAAGCTCTAGCATTTTTATTGGTTAGAGGTAGAGTTTCTAATTTTTTCTGAAGAACTTCCCACTGACTTTTAGGATATACATAAAGACAACCATCTAATCCTTTAGTCAATACAAAGTTCTTTCCTAATTCCTCTCTAAACTTTGCCGGGATTATAATTCTATTTTTTGTATCTAAACTATGATTATACTCCCCTATAAACATATCTCCACCCCAATTAGTAATTTTCACTCCACTTTAAACCACTTTAAACCACTATCAAGGTTAATATTCTATATTTTCATTAAAATTCCTTCTATTAATTTAAATATTTTTACTACAATTTTTAAATTAATTTAAAATATTAATAAGATTAACAAAATAAGGTTTAACAGCCCTATTATTAAGTTTTCTGAAATCTAATTGCTTTTTTTAAGTAATTTCCCCTTATTTATATAAAATATAGTGATAAAAAAACAAAATTTCATTTAATATTTTATTAACTTTTAGACATATTTTGATAAAATATTTTTATATCCTATATTATATATAACTAAATAAAATAAATCTGCTATTTTCTCTATAGTAATTTTATTTTATTGTTATTTTTATTGCACTTTTAAAGCTTTTTTAAATTATTTTAAAATTTATATAAACCTATCTATTTATTTACAAAAACTCTACATCCAATAAAAATATCCTTTTTATAAAACTTAATATAATGATGTACTATTTTTTAAATTATATTTCCAAAATGCATAATATAAATATAATCACCCTATTGTTGAAATAAACTTTAGCCTTTAGTATAATTTAATAGGAAATTATAAAAACTAATTTTTTTACAAAATCTAGCTCTATTTATAAATTGAATATTATAACTTAAATTATTTTTTCATTTAAATTATAAGTTGTTTTATAAATTATTTAGATTTTTTTAATTACATAACGTCAATATACAAAGAAAGGACTGTACATATATGAAATTAGGAATAGTTGGTTTACCTAACGTAGGTAAAAGTACATTATTTAATGCAATAACAAAAGCAGGAGCTGAATCTGCTAACTATCCATTCTGTACCATAGAACCAAATGTAGGAGTAGTTAGTGTACCAGATAAAAGATTAGATGTTTTAGAAAAAATGTATAACTCTAAAAAAAAGGTTCCTACTGCTATTGAGTTTTATGACATCGCTGGATTAGTTAAAGGAGCAAGTAAAGGAGAAGGACTAGGGAATAAGTTCCTATCTCATATAAGAGAAGTTGAAGCTATTGTTCATGTAGTAAGATGTTTTGAAGACTCAAATATAGTACACGTAGATGGTTCTGTGGACCCTATTCGTGATATAGAAACTATTAGTTTAGAACTTATATTTTCTGATATAGAATTAATGCAAAGAAGAATAGAAAAAAATAGTAAACTAGCTAAGAGTGGAAATAAAGAAGCTAAACAAGAATCCGCTCTTATGGAAAAAATAGTTTCTCATTTAGAGGAAGGTAAGCCTGTAAGAACTTTGGAACTTGAAGAAGATGAAGAAAAATTAGTTAAAAGTTATTTCCTTTTAACTTCAAAACCTGTTTTATATGCAGCTAATGTATCTGAAGATGATTTAATGTCTGGAAACCCTGAAAATGAATTTGTTAAAAAAGTTAAAGATTTTGCAAAGGCTGAAAACTCTGAAGTAATAACTTTATGTGCAAGACTTGAAGAGGAGTTATCAACTTTAGAAGATGATGAAAAAGCTGAAATGCTTTCAGAATATGGACTAAAAGAATCTGGACTTGATAAGCTCGTTCAATCTAGTTATAAATTATTAGGACTTATAAGCTTTTTAACTGCAGGTCAAGTTGAAGTTAGAGCTTGGACTATAGTTAAAGGCACAAAAGCACCTAAAGCTGCTGGCAAAATCCATACTGATATTGAAAAAGGTTTTATAAGAGCAGAAGTTATATCTTATGATAAACTTATAGAATGTGGTTCTGAAGCCCACGCTAAAGAAAAAGGATTCTTTAGACTTGAAGGAAAAGAATATGTAATGCAAGATGGAGATATTGTAAACTTTAGATTTAATGTTTAAAATAAAGTATTAGTATATATAACTATATCTAAAATAGAACTAATTAAAAACATTATAAAAAAGAGTTAATTCTTTTTTATAATGTTTTTTATATTATACTTCAAATAAATTTACTACTAAACTGTGCATATTTTTACCACTATAGTATAATATAATATATATTCTTAAAAAGGAGATATGTTTATGTTAAACGAATTTTATACTAAAGGTGAAGAGATAGCAAATGCTATAACTCATGGTATTGGTGCTTTATTGTCTATAGCTGCTTTAGTTATTTTAATTGTATTTTCAGCTAAATATGGAGATGCTTGGTATGTAACAAGTTACAGCATATTTGGAGCATGCCTTTTTATATTATATTTGGAATCCACCTTATACCATAGTCTTCAGGGGAAAAAAGTAAAAAAATTATTTAGAATTTTTGATCATTCCTCTATTTTTCTTTTAATTGCAGGTACCTATACTCCTTTTATACTTACTTCTCTTAGAGATCCTTTAGGTTGGACTATATTTGGTATAGAATGGGGGCTTACTTTAATAGGAATTATCTTAAAAGTATTTACAACTGGTAAATACGAAAAACTATCTACTGGTATATATATTTTTATGGGTTGGCTTATAATGCTTCATGCTAAAAAATTAGTTTTAGTTATCCCCAGAATATCCCTTATATATCTTATAGTAGGTGGTGTTATTTATACTGTTGGAGCTTTTCTTTTTATGTTAGATGATATACCTTATAATCATCCTATATGGCATTTATTTGTAATAGGTGGAAGTGTTTTTCACTTTTTCTCACTTTTCTATATGATACCTAGATAAAATTAGATATAATAAACAAAAACACTGTGAACTATATACTTTCATAGTGTTTATTTTAATTATAATGTTATAAAAATTAACTAGAACAAATTAAATTTTTTTCAATATTTGTCTTGTTAACCATTGAATATTTTCTAATTCTAAAACATTATCTTTTGAACAATGTACATTAGGAATATAATACCCTCCTGGTATTATACTGTTATTGGAAAAAATTATGCTTACAGCTGGATTTTTTCTAAATGAAAAGTCATCGGATAATGGGTAATATTTACACATAAATTTCTTACTGTTATTTTTATAAGAAGTTAAAGCAATTTGTAACAAATCAGCTAATTCATAATCTAGCTCTTTTGAGTAATATACTATAGGCATATTTCCTATTCCTACACAATCAAAATTAATTATTTTCTTCTCTTTAAAATATTTATCCTTTTCTTCCCAATACTTTGATAGTAAATTAGATCCCAGCAAACCACTTTCCTCATTATCTAAAAATACTATTTTTATTTTATCCACCTTTTTCTTCAAACTCTCATTATTTTTTAGTTCATATGCAATATTTAAAAGGGTTATCACTCCACTTGAGTTATCATTGTAATTTTTCTTATTTTTTATAAGCATAGGGAAAATAATTAATATAACTACTACCATATAAGACATACTTATATTTAATATATTTCTCATAAATCTAATTATCAATAAAATAATAATAATATATATTATGCTACCTATTATTTGTCTTGTATGACCAAAAAGTTTAAAAATAAATCCAAGGAACTTAGGCATAGTACCTGGAGTATCATAATGAGCTGTGAATATAATATCTGCATTGCCTTCTACTGTACATAAATTCCTACATTGCTTTACGTTTTTCCCTTGTATTATCTCTGTTTCATATCCTAAAGATTTTAATTCCTTATCTACAAATTCTAAAAAATTTGTTTTTTCATTGTAAGTATGTCTTATTCCAAAATCTTTAGTAATTTTATTAGAAATATAATTTAAATAGTTCATATATCCCCCATTAGCATTTTATTAAAATCTATAATTTTATAATTTGAAAGATACCATATTAATATTATGTATATCAATTGCTATGAAAATTATTATATTCATATAGATTGTATACAAATGAATTATAGCATGTTTTATCCCCTATTTAAACATGAACTAAGAAGTGATTTACATAAAATAGCATTTTTCTTTGCCTATATATCTCACTATCCTTAATTATCCTTTTCACATCCTTACTATATGGATAAATAATGCAAAATATACTTCTTTATATACTTGATATTAAGATTTCATAATGGTATATTTTATATACAAGTGTATATACACTTGTATATAAAATATGTATACTTTCGGAGGATTATATGAAAACAAATTTAAAAGATGAAATAGCCTATTTAAAAAAAGAAAGAAATGCCATAATACTTGCTCACTATTATCAAAAACCTGAAATTCAAGATATAGCAGATGCAGTAGGTGATTCTTACTACCTAAGTAAAATAGCAAAGGATTGTAGTGAATCCACAATATTATTTTGCGGAGTAAAATTTATGGCTGAAAGTGCTAAAATTCTTTCTCCTGATAAAACCATACTTTTGCCTGTATTTGATGCTGGATGTCCAATGGCAGATATGGTATCCAAAAAAGATGTATTAAGTTTAAGGGAAAATCATCCTGATGCAAAGGTGGTATGTTATATAAACTCTTCTGCTGAAGTAAAATCTGTATGTGATGTTTGTTGTACTTCATCAAATGCAATAAACATTATAAAAAACTTACAAGAGAAAAAAATAATTTTTATTCCAGACAAAAATTTAGGAGAATATGTACAATCCCAAATACCGGATAAAGAAATAATATTATGGAATGGTTTTTGCATAACTCACCACAAAGTAAAGTTAGAAGAAGTTCAAAAAATTAAGAGCTTACATACTAATATAAAAGTTTTGTGTCATGGAGAATGTAAAAAAGAAATTCGTCATGTTTCTGATTTGGTAGGAAGTACAGGAGATATTATAAAATTTGCAACAGAAAGCAATGATAAAAAATTTTTAATAGTTACTGAAGAAGGAATTCTTCATCAGTTAAAAATAAAAAATCCAGAAAAACAATTCTATTTTCCTGAAGAAGGAATGAACTGCATAAACATGAAAAAAACTTCTTTAAAAAATGTTTATGATGGTCTTTTAAATTTAAATTATAAAATAGAATTAGATGAAAGTTTAAGATTAAAAGCCTATGATGCTCTTATAAATATGCATACTTTAGGAGGCAAATAATCATGAATATTTACGCTGATGTCTTAATTGCTGGAAGTGGCGTAGCTGGATTATATTCAGCTTTAAATTTAAGAAAAGATTTAAAAATAGTATTAATTTCAAAAGGTAAACTTAATGAATGTAACACTACCCTAGCCCAGGGTGGAATTTCTGTGGCAAGAAATAAGGGTGATATAAACGCTTTTGTAGAAGATACTTTGAAAGCAGGATCCTATGAAAATAATTTGTGTGCAGTAAAAACATTAGCAAACGAATCTAGAGAAAATATTAACAAATTACAGGATATGGGCTTTAACTTAGATAAATACGAAGACCAATTAAGTTATACAAGAGAAGGAGCTCATAGTATAAACAGAATAGTTCATTTTAAGGATTGTACCGGTAAAAAATTAGAAGAAACCTTAATCAAGGATACACTTAAAAGAAGCAATATAACTATAATTGAAAATTGTAATCTTATAGATTTAATACAAGATAATAATACTTGCTTTGGAGGTATATGTTTAAAAAATAAAGAACAAATAAACATATATTCAAAAGTAACAATATTGGCAACAGGAGGTATAGGCGGATTATTTAAAAACTCAACTAATGAGCCAATTATAGCTGGAGATGGTATAGCCATCGCTATAAAAAACAATATAGAAATTAAAAACTTGGATTATATACAATTTCATCCTACGGCATTTTTTAAGACCACTGTTAAGGAAAGAAAATTTTTAATTTCTGAATCAGTAAGAGGCGAAGGAGGAAAGCTTTTAAATTCTAAAGGTGAAAGATTTGTAAATGAATTACTCTCTAGAGATATAGTAACCAAATATATCCTTGAAGAGGAAAGAAAAACTAACTCTAAGAATGTATATTTAGATATCACCTTTAAACCAGAAATTTTTTTAAAAAAAAGATTCCCTACTATTTATGAAAATTGTTTAAAAAACGGCATAAACATTTGTGAAGATACTATTCCTGTATCTCCAGCACAACATTATTTCATGGGTGGGATCCAAGTAGACTTATTGGGAAGAACTTCTATGAATTGTTTATATGCTTTTGGTGAAGTAAGTTGCACTGGAGTACATGGTAAAAATAGGTTAGCTAGCAACTCCTTGCTAGAAGGACTAGTATTTCCAAAACGTGGAGCTGAAAAAATAAATTTTGAAATAAATAATCTTGAATTATCAAATACAAAGGCTTATATATTGGAACATAATATAGGATATTATAGTTTATTAAATAAAAAAATAATTACAAAATCTCTACTTAAGCTAAGGAGTGATTTACAAAATGAATTGGTTACTTGTTGATGAAATACTTAAATCTGCAATTAAAGAAGATCTATCTTTTGAAGATATAACTACAGAATCTATAGTGAAGGAAAACAGAAAAGCAAAAGTAGATTTAATTGCAAAAGAAGATGGTATAATTGCTGGCTTAGAAATTTTTAGAAGGGTATTTTTATTAATTGGAGATGTAGATGCTAAGTTTTATATAAAAGATGGTGATAAAGTACATAAAGATGAAAAAATAGGTGAAGTTTTTGGAAATGTAAAAACTCTCCTAACTGCAGAAAGAGTTGCTTTAAACTTCCTCCAAAGGATGAGTGGAATAGCTACTTTAACTAGACAATTTGTAGATGAATTGAAAAGCACAAAAACTAAATTACTAGATACTAGAAAAACTACTCCAAATCTTAGAATTTTTGAAAAATATGCTGTAAGGGTTGGTGGAGGTTTTAATCACAGATTTGGATTAAATGATGGAATTCTTATAAAAGATAATCATATAAATGCAGCGGGAGGAATAAAAAATGCTATAGCTTTAGCAAAAAACAGTGCCCCTTTCGTAAGAAAAATAGAAGTTGAAGTTGAAAATTTAGAACAATTAGAAGAAGCTCTAGATTGTAAAACAGATATAATTATGCTTGATAATATGTCTTTAGATATGATGAAGGAAGCCATATATATAATAGATGGAAGAGCAATAACTGAAGCTTCTGGAAATGTAACCTTAGACAAAATAAAAAATATAGCAAACTGTGGTGTAGATTATATTTCTACTGGATCACTTACTCATTCTTTTAAAGTTTTAGATTTAAGTATGAAAAATTTAACCTATTTATAGCTCCAAAATTTCATTTCCCATTTTTCTATAGTTATATTACAATAAAAATTTAAAATAATTTGTGAAAACTCTAATTTTATAGAAATTATTACTTTCTATGGAGTTTACACAGATTATTTTTTTGTGCATAATCCACTTCATATACTTTTATATTTTTGAACAATATTTACATTTAGTTAATAAATTGCAATATATTTTTTTACAAATTTCTTCAAATAATAACAAGCATATAATATATCTACAAATATTATAAATGCTTATAATTATTTAATTCATAAATAAATTATACAGTATAACTTGTTAAATTTTATATTTTTTCATTTGCTCCAAAACCTTGTAATAGGCTATATATATTCATACCCAAATAGATTAATATATTCATTTATTTGGGAACATAATTTTTTTTATTCACATATAATATACTGAATTTTAAAAATTGAAGGAATATTTACAATTTCAAAGAATAATTCGTAAATTTAAACTTAGTGTTAATAAATGGTTAATTTGTGAATTGTTCTTTATTTTGGCAATTGATATAATTAATATTGTAAATTCCAATTAACCATATAGGGGGTAAATATTTATGAAAAGTAAAAAATTATTAGCTACAGTCTTAAGTGCTGTAATCACTTTTTCAGCAGTCTCTGCAGTTTCTGCTGCACCTGTAGGAAAAGAGAGTAAAAGTGAGCCAAAAACCACAACAATATCTTGGGATAAAAGTAAACAAGACAATAAAAAAGCTACTACCGGTATAACTCAAAAGAAATTTAGCAATTCTGATGAGATAACTAAATTCTTTGAAAAAAATATCTCTAAATTTGGTGTAAAGAAAGGTTCTCTTAAAAATACCAAAGCTGTGAAGGATGAC
Organism: Clostridium sporogenes; assembly: GCF_001889325.1. Lineage (NCBI taxonomy): Bacteria > Bacillati > Bacillota > Clostridia > Eubacteriales > Clostridiaceae > Clostridium > Clostridium sporogenes. The sequence goes on from NZ_CP013243.1 coordinate 629,590, forward strand.
AAAGGTAAAACTCACTATCATATGATCTATCAAGTAGAAGGCATCCCTGTATACTATGGAAGAATTGTTTTTACAACTGAAAAAGACTCATCTATGGATTCTATAAATGGTAGAATTGATACTGCTTTTGAAAATGAAAGTTGGAAAAACAAAGTTAAACTATCAAAGGATAATGCTATAGAAAAAGCTAAAAGTAGCCTAAAATATGATAATTTATCTAAATCAAATGCAGATTTATATTTGTACAATTTTGAAGGAAAGCCTTATGTAGTTTATTTAGTAAATTTAGTTACAGATAATGGAGATTGGAATATCTTTGTTAATGCTGAAAATGGTTCTATAGTAAACAAATTTAATAATACCCCTACCCTAATTGATAATAAAGATCAAAAATTACCCAATACTGAAGAGATTAAAAGAAGTTCTGAAAAAGCTCCTAATATAAATAGTGTAATAAATGTTAATGGACAAAGTACTAAAGGCCAAGGAAAAACTAGTCTAAATGGAATAGTGGATATCGATTTAACCTATAAAGACGGTAAATATTATTTGAAAGATAGTAATAAGAACATTTATTTATATGATATAAATTATAGCTGGGCTCCTTTGTATAATTATCCTAAATCATATATATTAAGACAATCAAATCTTGTAGAAAATAACAACAATAAGTTTACAGATGATAAACATGTTGTTGCAGTAGATGGTTATGTTAATTTATCCAAAACCTATGATTATTATAAAAATAAATTCAACAGAAATAGTATAGATAACAAAGGTATGAATGTTGAAGGATTTATTCATGCTGGTAGGAATTTTAATAATGCCTTTTGGAGAGATGACCTAGGTTCTATGTTCTTTGGTGATGGAGATGGAATAGTATTCTCTCCTCTATCAAAATCTTTAGATGTGGTAGGTCACGAGGTAAGTCATGGTATAACTAGTAAAGAATCCAAGCTTAAATATGAAAATGAATCTGGAGCCTTAAACGAATCCTTCTCTGATATTATGGGAGTAGCTATTGATGGTAAGAACTTTGAAATAGGTGAAGAATGTTATACACCAAATATTCCTGGAGATACAATGAGAGATATGAAGGATCCATCTAGAGGAGAGCAACCAGCTCATATGAAAGATTTTAAATATCTTCCTAATGATGAAGACAATGATTGGGGTGGAGTTCATACAAATTCAGGTATAATAAACCATGCTGCTTATTTGATTGCAGATGGTATGGAAAAGTCTGGTGAGGCAAATGGTAAAGATATTATGGCAAAATTATTTTATAGAGCTAATTGCTATCATTGGGATGAAACAACAAATTTTGCTAAATGCAGAAATGATGTAGTTAAAGTTGCTAAAGACCTTTATGGGGAAAATAGTAAATATGTTAAAATTGTAGAAAATGCTTTTGATCAAGTTGGAATAACTGCTACACCTCAATTACCATTATAATTAAAAATATTTTAAGTTTATAAATATATCTATATACACTTATAAACCTATTAATACTTTACTCTATAAATATTAATAGGTTTATAAGTAACAATATATTAAAATGGGGGTTGTTTATTCATGAAAAGCAAAAAATTATTAGCTACAGTGTTGAGTGCTGTAATTACTTTTTCAACTGTCTCTGCAGTTTCTGCTGCACCTGTAGGAAAAGAGAGTAAAAGCGAGCCAAAAACCACAACAATATTTTGGGAAAACAACACACAAAATACCAGAAAAGCTACTACTGGTATAACTCAAGAGAAATTTAACAATTCTCAGGATATAACTAATTTCTTTGAAAAGAACATCTCTAAATTTGGTGTAAAGAAAGGTTCCCTTAAAAATACTAAAGTTGTAAAAGATGACCAAGCCAAAACTAACTATCATATGATCTATCAAGTAGATGATATCCCTGTATACTATGGAAGAATTGTTTTTACAACTAAAAAAGATTCATCTATAGACTCTATAACTGGTAAAATTGATGCTACTTTTGAAAATGACAGTTGGAAAGGCAAAGTCAAACTATCAAAGGATAATGCTATAGAAAAAGCTAAAGATAGCATAAAACACAATAGTTTATCTAAAACCAATGCAGATTTGTATTTATACAACTTTGAAGGAAAACCTTATGTAGCTTATTTAGTTAACTTGGTTGCAGATAATGGAGATTGGAATGTTTTTGTTAATGCTGAAGATGGTTCTATAGTAAATCAATTTAACAATACCCCTACCCTAATTGACAATAAGGATGAAAATTTACCTAATGCTGAAGAAATCAAAAAAGCCTCCAAAGAACCTGCTAATATAAATAATGTAATAAATGTTAATGGCGAAAATGCTAAAGGACAAGGTAAAACTAGTCTAGATGGAGTAGTTGATATTGATTTAACTTATAAAGATGGTAAATATTATTTAAAAGATAGTAATAAAAATGTTTATTTATATGACTTAAATAATAGTTGGGCTCCTACAATTGGTATTTTCTCTAAAGATTATATATTAAGACGCTCAACCCTTGTAGAAAATAACAACAATAAATTTACAGAGGATAAACATGTTACTGCAATAGATGGTTATGTTAATTTATCAAAAACTTATGATTACTATAAAAATAAGTTTAACAGAAATAGTCTAGATAATAAAGGTATGAATGTTGAAGGATTTATTCATACCGGTAAAAATTTTAATAATGCCTTTTGGAGAGATGACCTAGGTTCTATGTTCTTTGGTGATGGAGACGGTAAAGTATTCTCTCCCCTATCAAGATCTTTAGATGTGGTAGGTCACGAGGTAAGTCATGGTGTAACTAGTAAAGAATCCAATCTTAAATATGAAAAGGAGTCTGGTGCTTTAAATGAATCCTTCTCTGATATTATGGGAGTAGCTATTGAAGGGAAAAACTTCCAATTAGGTGAAGACTGCTATACACCAAATATTCCTGGAGATGCATTGAGAGATATGGAGGACCCATCTAAAGGAAATCAACCAGCTCATATGAAAGATTTCAAAAATCTTCCTAATGATAAAGACCATGATTGGGGTGGAGTTCATACAAATTCAGGTATAATAAATCATGCTGCTTATTTAATTGCAGTTGGAATGGAAAAATCCGGTGAGTCAAATAGTAAAGATATTATGGCAAATTTATTTTATAGAGCAAATTGCCATTATTGGGACCAAACAACAGATTTTGCTAAATGCAGAAATGATGTAGTTAAAGTTGCTAAAGATCTTTATGGAGAAAATAGTAAATATGTTAAAATTGTAGAAAATGCTTTCGACCAAGTTGGAATAACTGCTACACCTCAATTACCATTATAATTAAAAATATTTTAATTATATAAATATTTTTATGTAAAATTATAAACCTATTAATATTCTACTATATAGATATTAATAGGTTTATAAGTAAAAATATATTAAAATGGGGGCTATTTATTCATGAAAAGTAAAAAATTATTAGCTACAGTGTTAAGTGCTGTAATCACTTTTTCAGCAGTTTCAGCAGTTTCAGCTGCACCTGTAGGAAAAGAAAGTAAAAGTGACCCAAAAACCACAACAATATCTTGGGACAAAGGTGAACAAAATACTAAAAAGGCTACTACAGACATAAAGCAAAAGAAATTTAACAACGCTGAAGAAATAACTAAATTCTTTGAGAAAAACATTTCTAAATTTGGGGTAAAAAAAGGTACTCTTAAGAGTACTAAAACTTTAAAAGATGATAAAGGTAAAACTCACTATCATACAATTTATGAAATAGAAGGTATACCTGTATACTATGGAAGAATTGTCTTTACAACTGAAAAGGACTCAACTATGGATTCTATAAATGGTAGAATTGATACTGTTTTTGAAAATGGAAATTGGAAAAACAAAATCAAACTATCAAAAAAAGATGCCATAGCAAAAGCTAAAGGTGATATTAAAGATCAAAAATCCAACAAGGAAAAGGCTGAGTTATATCTGTATAATTTCGAGGGCAAACCTTATGTAGTTTATTTAGTAAATGTAATTACAGATAGTGGCAATTGGGATGTTTTTGTTAATGCTGAAGATGGATCTATAGTAAATAAATTTGATAATACTCCTACTCTACTTGATAATAAAGGTGAAAAATTACCCAATGCTAAAAAAATTAAAGATGAAGCTGAAAAAAATGAAGCTAAAAAGGCTAATAATGTGAATAATGTAGTTGATGTACAAGGTCAAAGCGCTAAAGGAGTAGGAAGAACTAGTGTAAATGGATTAGTAAATATTGATCTAACTTATGGCAATGGAAGATATTATTTAAAAGATAATAATAGAAAAATTTATCTATATGATTTAAAAAATCAAGTTGATTTTAATGACTTAAGCGATTTTTATGACTATTCAAATGGACACCATAATGAAGCGCTTATACGTAGATCTGAATTAGTATCTAATTCCAATAATAATTTTGTAGATAATGATCAAGTTAACTCTGTAGACGCTTATGCAAATATGGCTAAGTCTTATGATTATTATAAAAATAAACTATCTAGAAATAGTATTGATAATAAAGGTATGGATATTAAGGGATTCGTTCATATAGGTAAACGTTACGCTAATGCTTTTTGGCTTGGAGAATACGATAGTATGTTCTTTGGCGATGGCGATGGTATACACGTTAGTTCTTTCGCTAAGGCTTTAGATGTTGTAGGTCATGAACTTAGCCATGGTGTTACTTATAAAGAATCCAACCTTAAATATCAAAAAGAATCTGGTGCTTTGAACGAATCCTTCTCAGATATTATGGGAACAGCTATTGAGGGTAAAAACTTTGTAATAGGTGAAGACTGCTGGATACCTAATCCTTGGCTTGGAGATACAATGAGAGATATGAAAGATCCATCTAGAGGAAATCAACCAGCTCATATGAAAGATTTTGAATATCTTCCTGTTGATAGAGATAATGATTGGGGTGGAGTTCATACAAATTCAGGTATAATAAACCATGCTGCTTATTTAATTGCAGATGGATTTGAAAAAATGGGTGCAAAAGATAGTAAAGATATTATGGCAAAACTATTCTATACAGCTAACCGCTACTACTGGGATCAAACAACAGATTTTGCTAAATGCAGAAACGATGTAGTTAAAGCTGCTAAAGATCTGTATGGTGACAATAGTAAAGAAATTGAAATTGTAAAAAATGCTTTCGAGCAAGTTGGAATAACTGCAACACCTCAATTACCATTATAATCAAATATACTTTGATTATAAAATATATTTATAAAACTATATAATTTTAGTATTTTACTTTATAAACATTAATAAGTTTATAAGTAAAAATATATTAAATGGGGGTTATTTATTCATGAAAAGTAAAAGATTATTAGCTACAGTGTTAAGTACTGTAATCACTTTTTCAGCAGTTTCAGCAGTTTCAGCTGCACCTGTAGGAAAAGAAAGTAAAAGTGACCCAAAGACCACAACAATATCCTGGGACAAGAGTGAACAAAATACTAAAAAAGCTACTACAGACATAAAACAAAAGAAATTTGACAACGCTCAAGAAATAACTAAATTCTTTGAGGAAAACATATCTAAATTCGGGGTAAAAAAAGGTACCCTTAAGAGTACTAAAACTTTAAAAGATGACAAAGGTAAAACTCACTATCATACAATTTATGAAGTAGAAGGAATACCTGTATACTATGGAAGAATTGTATTTACTACTGAAAAAGACTCAACTATGGACTCTATAAATGGTAGAGTTGATACTGTTTTTGAAAATGGAAATTGGAAAAACAAAATCAAACTATCAAAAGAAGATGCCATAGCAAAAGCTAAAACTGATATTAAAGATCAAAAATCAAATAGTGAAAAAGCTGATTTATATTTGTACAATTTTGAAGGAAAACCTTATATAGTTTATTTAGTAAATTTAATTACAAATAGCGGCAATTGGGATGTTTTTGTTAATGCCGAAGATGGCTCTATAGTAAATAAATTTAATAATACTCCTACTTTAATTGACAATAAAGCTGAAAAATTACCTAATGCTAAAGAAATTAAAGATGGAGCTAAAAAAAATGAAGCTAATAAGGCTAACAATGTGAATAGTATAGTTAATGTACAAGGTCAAAGCGTTAAAGGAGTAGGAAGAACTAGCTTAGATGGACTAGTAAATATTGATCTAACTTATGGCTATGGAAGATATTATTTAAAAGATAATAATAGAAAAATTTATATATATGATTTAAAAAATCAAGTTAATGACACTGACTTAGAAAATTATTTGACTTGGTACCCTGGGAACCACAATGAAGCGTTAATGGGTAGATCTGAATTAGTATCTAATTCCAATAATAATTTTGTAGATAATGATAAAGTTAACTCTGTAGATGCTTATGTAAATATGGGTAAGTCTTATGATTATTATAAAAATAAACTATCTAGAAATAGTATTGATAATAAAGGTATGGATGTTAAGGGATTTGTTCATGTAGGCAAAAATTATGGTAACGCCTTTTGGTATGGAGAATACGATAGTATGTTCTTTGGCGATGGTAACGGACTATACTTCTCTCCTCTTGCTAAAGCTTTAGATGTTGTAGGCCACGAACTAAGTCATGGTGTTACTAATAAGCAATCCGATCTTAAATATGAAAAGGAATCTGGTGCTTTAAACGAATCCTTCTCAGATATTATGGGAACAGCTATTGAGGGTAAAAACTTTGAAATAGGTGAAGACTGCTGGATACCTAGTGCTCAATATGGACCGATAATGAGAGATATGAAGGATCCAGCTAGAGGAGGCCAACCAGCTCATATGAAGGATTTTAGAGATCTTCCTGTTGATGACAAGAATGATTGGGGTGGAGTTCATACAAATTCAGGTATAATAAACCATGCTGCTTATTTAATTGCAGATGGATTTGAAAAAATGGGTGCAAAAGATAGTAAAGATATTATGGCAAAAATATTTTATATAGCTAACTGCTATTACTGGGATCAAATAACAGATTTTGCTAAATGCAGAAATGATGTAGTTAAAGTTGCTAAAGATCTTTACGGTGACAATAGTAAAGAAGTTGAAATTGTAAAAAATGCTTTTGACCAAGTTGGAATAACTGCAACACCTCAATTGCCATTATAATCAAATATACTTTGATTATAAAATATATTTATAAAACTATATAATTTTAGCATTTTACTTTATAAGCATTAATATGTTTATAAGTAAAAATATATTAAATGGGGGTTATTTATTTATGAAAAGCAAAAAATTATTAGCTACAGTGTTAAGTGCTGTAATCACTTTCTCCGCAGTTTCAGCAGTTTCAGCTGCACCTGTAGGAAAAGAAAGTAAAAGTGAACCAAAAATCACAACAATATCCTGGGACAAAAGTGAACAAAATACTAAAAAGGCTGCTACAGACATAAAACAAAAGAAATTTAACAACGCTCAAGAAGTAACTAATTTCTTTGAAAAAAACATCTCTAAATTTGGGGTAAAAAAAGGTACTCTTAAGAATACTAAAACTTTAAAAGATGATAAAGGTAAAACTCACTATCATACAATTTATGAAGTAGAAGGTATACCTGTATACTATGGAAGAATTGTATTTACTACTGAAAAGGACTCAACTATGAACTCTATAAATGGTAGAGTTGATACTGTTTTTGAAAATGGAAATTGGAAAAACAAAATCAAACTATCAAAAGAAGACGCCATAGCAAAAGCTAAAGGTAATATTAAAGATCAAAAATCAAATAGTGAAAAAGCTGATTTATATTTGTACAATTTTGAAGGCAAGCCTTATGTAGTTTATTTAGTAAATGTAACTACAGATAATGGAAACTGGAATGTTTTTGTTAGTGCTGAAGACGGCTCTATAGTAAATAAATTCGATACTACCCCTACTTTAGTTGAGAATAAAGATAAAAAATTACCTAATCCTAAAAAAATTAAAGATGAAGCTGAAAAAAATGAAGCTAAAAAGGCTAATAATGTGAATAGTGTAACTGATGTACAAGGCCAAAGCGTTAAAGGAATAGGAAGAACTAGCTTAGATGGACTAGTAAATATTGATCTAACTTATGGAAATGGAAGACATTATTTAAAAGACAATAATAGAAAGATTTATCTATATGATTTAAAAAATCAAGTTAGTGGTGACGATTTGTACAGATATATTATAGAACATTATTACTATGGCGCTCCTGACTATAAACAGAGATTAATGTCTCAATCCGAACTAGTATCTAATTCAAATAATAATTTTATAAATGATAATCAAGTTAATTCTGTAGATGCTTATGTAAATACAGCTAAGACCTATGATTATTATAAAAATAAATTATCTAGAAATGGTATTGATAATAAAGGTATGAATGTTAATGGATTTGTCCATGTAGACAAAAATTTGGGTAACGCCTTTTGGTATGGACCATACGATAGTATGTTCTTTGGTGATGGTGACGGAGTACGCTTCTCTGCTCTTGCTAAATCTTTGGATGTTGTAGGACATGAACTTAGTCATGGTGTTACTAATAAACAATCTGACCTTAATTATGAAAATGAATCTGGTGCTTTAAACGAATCCTTCTCAGATATTATGGGAACAGCTGTTGAGGGTAAAAACTTTGTACTAGGTGAAGATTGCTGGATTGCTGGAGGGGTAATGAGAGATATGGAAAACCCATCTAGAGGAAATCAACCAGCTCATATGAAAGATTATGCATATATGTCTGAAGATAATGGTGGAGTTCATAAAAATTCAGGTATAATAAACCATGCTGCTTATTTAATTGCAGATGGATTTGAAAAAATGGGTGCAAAAGATAGTAAAGATATTATGGGAAAACTATTTTATATAGCTAATTGCTATTACTGGGATCAAACAACAGATTTTGCTAAATGTAGAAATGATGTAGTTAGAGTTGCTAAAGATCTTTACGGTGAAAATAGTAAAGAAGTTCAAATTGTAAAAAATGCTTTTGATAAAGTTGGAGTATCTGCTACACCTCAATTATCATTATAATCAAAATATCATTAAAACTGTAAAACTATAAATATAACTATATAAAAAATTAGATTTAAATAAATAAGATGATTTCTTACTTAAATAGAAATCATCTTATTTATATATACTAATTATATTGGGGGTTAAGATATTTATGAAAAGTAAAAAACTATTAACTATACTTTTAAGTGCTATAATAACAGCTTCATCAATCTCATCAGTTTACGCTGCAGAACCCGTGGGAATAAAAAGTAAATACCAACCAAAAACTACCACTATATTTTGGGAAAAAGGTAAACAAAATAATAAGAGATCTACCACTAATATAGCTTCAGAAAAATTCAACAATTTCGAAGAAATAAACAAGTTCTTTCAACAAAATATATCTAAATTTGGATTAAAAAAAGGCTCTCTTAAAAGTACCAAAACTTTAAAGGATGAAAAAGGGAAAACCCACTATCATACAATTTATGAAGTAGAAGGTATACCTATATACCATGGAAGAATTGTTTTTACTACTGAAAAAGATTCCACTATAAGCTCTATAAATGGTGGAGTAGATATTTCCTTTGAAAATGAAAATTGGAAAAACAAAATTAAACTATCAAAGAGTGATGCTATAGCAAAAGCTAAAAATAACATCAAATATGAAGAGTTACATGATTCAAAGGCAGACTTATATTTATATAATTTTGAAGGAAAGCCTTATGTTGTTTATTTAGTAGATCTAAGCACAGATACTGGAGATTGGAATATCTTTGTTAATGCTGAAGATGGTTCTATAGTAAATAAATTTAATAATACCCCTACTCTAGCTAATACTAGAGATAAGAAATTGACTACTACTAAAAAAACTAATACTAAAGTTAATAAATCAAATAATGTAGTTGATGTTCAGGGTGATACTCTTAAGGGAAAAGGTAAAAGCTCTTTAAATGGAATAGTAGATATTGATCTAACTTATAAAGATGGAAAATATTATTTAAAAAATAGCAATAAAAATATTTATGTCTATGATTTAAATAATAAATATATAAACACCTTTACTACCCCTAGATCTTCTATATTAAAGGCTTCTAAGCTTGTAGAAAATAATAGTAACGAATTTATAGATGATAAACATATAATTGCTGTAGATGCTTATATAAACTTAGAGAAAACTTATGATTATTACAAAAATAAATTTAACAGAAATAGTATTGATAATAAAGGTATGAATGTTGAAGCCTTTATTCATCATGGTGAAAAATATGCGGGTGCTGAGTGGAGCGAAGATCTTGGCTCCATGTTGTTTGGGGACGGCGATGGAATATATAGTTCTCATATGTCAAAGGCTTTAGATGTTGTAGGTCATGAGTTTAGTCATGGTGTAACACATAAAGAATCTAATCTTAAATATGAAAATGAATCTGGTGCTTTAAGTGAATCCTTTTCAGATATTATGGGAGTAGCTATTAAAGGTACAAATTTTCAATTAGGTGAAGACTGTTGGACACCAGATATTGAGGGCGATGCAATAAGAGATATGCAAGATCCATCTAAAGGATACCAACCAGCTCATATGAAAGATTATAAGGCACTTAAATTACACGATGATAACGGGGGAGTTCATTTAAATTCAGGTATAATAAATCATGCAGCTTACCTAATTGCAGATGGAATAGAAAAATTAGGAGTAGAAAATAGTAAAGACATTATGGCAAAATTATTTTATACAGCTAATTGCTATGAATGGGATGAGACAACAAATTTCTCTAAGTGTAGAAATGATTTAATTAAGGTTACTAAAAATCTTTACGGTGAAAATAGTAAATATATCCAAATTGTAGAAAATGCTTTTGACAAAGTTGGAATAACTGCTACACCTCAATTACCATTATAATAAAATCCTATTAAACCTATAAATATAACTATTTAAAAAACTGAATTTAAATAAATAAGATGATTTCTTATTTGCATAGAAATCATCTTATTTATATATAATAATTATATTATATAATACAAGTTCATAATAATTGATAATATAATTATGTTGGGGGTTAAGATATTTATGAAAAATAAAAAATTATTAACTATACTTTTAAGTACTGCAATGACTTTTTCACCAGTTTCATCAATTTATAATGCAGGGCCTGTAGGAAAAAAAAGTAAAAGCGAACCAAAAACTACAACAATATTTTGGGAAAAAAGTAAGCAGAACAATAAAAAATCTACCACTAATATAAATGAAAAAAAATTTAATAATTTCGAAGAAATAAACCAATTCTTTCAACAAAATATCTCTAAATTTGGATTAAAGAAAGGCTCTCTTAAAAGCACAAAAACTTTAAAAGATGAAAAAGGCAAAACTTACTATCATACAATTTACCAAATAGAAAGCATACCTGTATACTATGGAAGAATAGTTTTTACTACTGAAGAAGATTCCACTATGAGTTCTATAACCGGTAGAGTGGACACTGCTTTTGAAAATGGAAATTGGAAAAATAAAATCAAACTATCAAAGAATGCTGCTATAGAAAAAGCTAAAAATAATATTAAATATGAAGGTTTATATGAGTCAAAGGCAGATTTATATTTATATAATTTTGAAGGAAATCCTTATGTGGTTTATTTAGTAGATTTAGACACAGATACGGGAAATTGGAATGTTTTTGTTAATGCTGAAGATGGTTCTATAGTAAATAAATTTAATAATACCCCCTACTCTAATTAATACTAGGAATGAAAAATTGCCCAGTACTAAAAAAACTAATACTAAAGTTAACAAAGCAAATAATTTGTTGATGTTCAGGGTAATATTATTAAAGGAAAAGGTAAACGCTCTTTAATATGTTCAAATTGTAGAAAATGCTTTTGATAAAGTTGGAATATATGCTACTCCTCAATTACCATTATAATAAAAAGTATCTAGAGGTCATGAAAATATTTATAACGTTTCTGGTAGATTTTTAGGAATTTCTTTTTATGAATACTTTATACTAACGCCATTTTAAAAATGAGTATATAGGTATATTTATATAGAAAATAAATTTGCCTACATACCCAGATGAATAAGATGACTTTTACACTGAACAAAAGTCATCTTATTTAAATTCTATTTATATTAATTATAATTTATCTATTTTATAGTTTTATATTTCTGTATTTTTTATATTTTTTATTATATTTTTTCAGTTCTTTTTCTATCTCTGTTATTAATTCATTAAATCTCAAACTCTTTTCTCCTAAAAGTATTTTTACTGCATCCTCTAAAGTTTCCATAGTATATATACTAAAATCTCCTTTTTTTATAGCCTCTTCTACTTCTTTATTTAATACTAAGTTTTCTTTATTTGATTTTGGTATTAATATTCCCTTATCCTTTATATCTTTTTTATATCTACATACTTCATAAAATCCTTCTATTTTTTCATTTACACCACCTATAGGCTGAACCTGACCAAATTGATTTATTGATCCCGTAACTGCTATACTTTGTGTTACAGGTATATTACTTAAAGCAGATAACATAGCTATGGCCTCTGCTACGGAAGCGCTATCTCCATCCACTTTTCCATATATCTGTTCAAAACTCAAATGAAAATCTACTGGCAATGTATCATATTTCCCTATTATACTATTTATATATCCCTTTAAAGTACTTATAGCTTTGTTGTGTATATTTCCACTTAAATTACTTTCCTTTTGTATATCTATAATATCTCCACTACCTTTATAACAACAACAAGTTATTCTAATAGGTCTTCCAAAACTTGCGTATCCTAAATCTATTACAGATAGACCATTTACTTGCCCAATTTTTTTTCCCTTTATATCTATAAATATTCTTTCTTTTTCATAACCTTCCATGACTTCTTTTTCTACTTCCTCTTTTTCATAAGCTACAAATTGGATATCTTCTTTTGTTATAATGTCCCTGTCTTCAATCCTAGCTTTGTTATCCGCTTGTATTAATAATCTATCTATTTCATAATTATCAAAATAGAATTTATTTTTATTTTCAGCTTTTCTTGATAAATATTTGCATACTTCTTTTACAGCCTCTTCATTCATATTTTTTAAATTTTTATTTTCACATATATTATATATATTTTTGCAAATCCATTCTTTACTCTTGCTATTTATATCCACTATCTTATTATATTCTGATTTTAACTTAAATATCTTTTTAAAATCTTCATCATAATTATAAAGTAAATTATAGGTTTCATAATCTCCTATAATTATTACCTTTAATTTAGTGTTTATCGGTTCCGGTTTCAAACCTCCTAAAGATAATAGTTCTAGATATCCCTTATTATAATCAAAATCTATCTTATCATTCATAAGAGCTTTCTTTAAATAAAAATAAGCTGAGCCATTTGTAAACAAACTATTAGCTCTTATAATTAAGCAACCCTCATTAGCTTTTAAAAGTGATCCTGCTTTAATTAAACTAGCATCTGTATAATACACCCCATTTTTATTTTCATATTCTATGCTTCCAACTAAATTATTTACTGAGGGACTTTCTTCAAATATAACTAAAGGACTCTTGTTTAAAGTATTATCCACTATTACATTTACTTTATATTTATATATACCCTGTACTATAAGTTCTTGATCTTCTTCATAGTTTGAAGTGTAATTTTCTATTAATTCATTTTCTATATTTCTGCAAACACTATTTAAAAAATCTAGGGCCTGAATACTATCCTCAAACTCCATTCTGTATTCTTCCTTTAAACTTTTCATTTCCATTTCAAAATAAGTCTTCATTATATCTTTTAGTTTTTCTAATCCTTCCCTCTCCATATCAGCTAATATTTCTAAAGAAGCTTCTGCCTTTTCTTTTAATTTAGATACTTTTGCTAATATCTCTTCTTTGTCTTCTTTATCCAAATCTTCATATTCACTTTCACTTAGAGCCTCACCCTCCTTTATGGGCATAAAAACAAAGCCAGATACACCTGTTTTTATTTCAAAGCCTTCTTGTTTTGACTCCTCCATAAGTTCATTTACTATTTCATGCCTTTTTTTCTCCATGCTCTCTAAAATAATTTCTTTTTCTTTATTGGAAGATTTATTATAAAAATCATATATACATTCATTATATTTTGTTTGAATATCTTCTAATTTTTCTTTTAATATTTTTCCTTTGCCATTTTCTAAATATATACTATAAGGGTATCTTTCCTCCTCTAAAACTACATAGCAAATATCCTTTGGCTTACTTTTTTTCTCTAATTTTTGACTTATAAAATTTATTATACTATCTAATTTTTCTTTAGAAAAATCATCTACTAAGTATAAATTATATCCTGGTTTATCTATATCTAAAGCAAGATTTATCTTTTCATATATAGAGTTATATTCCGGAGTATACTTTTGGGTTTTATCTATATTAATATCATTAAGTTCCACATTATATAATAAATCATTTGACTCTATTTTTCTTAGCATGTTTCACTCCCCCTTTTAGTCATTAATATATTAATATTCATTAAGGTTTACTTTAGTAACTAAAGAGGTTTATATTTTCATAATAAAAAAATATAAAATTAAGTTTCTTTGTTAATATTCCTTTATATATAGTATTACCTATATTAAATATAAGTTCTTAATACTATTTTTTCTTAAATAATAAAACTACCTATTAGAGATGATTTTTATTTTAAGAAGGCTTAATATAAATGAGAGCACATTTATATTTGATTATTTTCCATATTAATCATCTTTTAGGTAGTTTTATTTTAAATTAATTTTTTTGCTTTCATATACACTATATGAAAGCTTTTCTATGGTTACTATCTATATTAAATTTAAAGAGAATTTCTAAATATATTACTAACAACTTTTTTATCTGCATCTATTGGGGCCATACTTAACAATAAGTCTAAGCTTGGTGTTTCAAAAGCTAGCTTTGTCAATTTTTCCACATCATTTTCTTTAAATCCTAAGTCTGTTAATTTTTCTGTAATACCTATACTATATAACCATTTTTCTATACCTTTAGCTGCCATTTCAGCCTCTCCTGGATTTCCTTCTAATCCACAAACTATTGGTGATAAAATATCTGCTAAAACTTCAGATACTGATGGATATATTTCCTTTATTACGGCAGGTAATAATATTCCTAATCCTAAACCATGAGATAAATCTGGTTTTACTGCACTTAATGGATGTTCTAAAGCATGAGTAAAATGAAGCAATCCATTATCAAAACATATACCTGCAATTAAAGAAGCATATGTTAAATAATATCTAGCTGTTAAATCCCCTGGATGTTGTAATGCCTGTGGCAAATATCTAGAAACCAATCTTACAGTTTCCTTTGCTAATAATATGGTATATGGACTTGCTACTTTACTTGTGGATGCCTCTACTACGTGATTTATAGCATCTACTGATACATAGCAAGTTTGATGCACTGGTAGCTTAACCATAAGTTGTGGGTCATCTATAGCATATAGAGGATATATACAATCATAGGCTATAGCTGGCTTGTATTCTTTTTCTGGAATACTAACTACTGCAAATCTATCTCCTTCTGTACCTGTTCCATGAGTTAAATTTATTGCAATAACCGGAGCTGCTTTTTCTGGGGTAAATTTAAATTCATATATATCTCTTGCTGTTTTATCTTTATATTTTAGAAGTATTGCTGCACTTTTAGCTGCATCTATAGGACTTCCTCCTCCTATACCAATTACCGCCTTTGCACCTAATTCATTCCCCATTCTGGCAGCCTCGTCTACTTGATCTGCAGTTGGATTTGGTGTAACTTCATTATATAAAATGTAGGCTATGTTTTCCTTTTCCAAAGCTTTTTCAACATAATCCCAAGCTCCAGTTTTTTTATAAGCTCCTCTTCCAGTAACAATAAGTACCTTGTCTATACTCATTTTTTTCAAATTAGATACTATATCATATATTTTTTCTATTGCTCCTATCCCTAAATAAACAGTGGTTTTAGATCTTATCTCTCTTATCTCATTTATAGTAATTTTAGATTCCCACATTTATAAATACCCCCTTAAATATATATAAGATTCCATAAATAATGTAAATAAATCATCATATTTATATTATAGTTATTTTTTTAACGAATTACAACAGCTTTTATAATTATCCCAAAACATTATAAGGGAATTTTTTCAAATTAAAACTCTTACATCTGTTAATTCAGGGCATTTTTCTGATCATACATTATATATTTAAAATCATTATTCATATTTAATTAATATATTTTTAACAATTTGTAGATATTTGTGATTATATTATTACATATTTTTAAGTTTAATTAATTTAGATAACCAATTTTATCCTTGTATCAATTATAATTATTTTCTTTATATTAAATTACTTATATAAAAAGCCAAATTACTTTTATTATTTAAGTAATTTGGCTTTTTATTCTTATATATATTAAAGAAGAACATATCTAAGACTTATAAGTACATATGTTATAAACACTGCTGTACCACTTAATAGAAGAGTTATAAAAACTCTACGCAAGGCGTAGTTATTACTACCCACAAAACCACATCCTATTTTTTTCTTTTCACTATACTTTATAATTATAATAATATATATAGGCTTTGTAATCAAACTAAATAATTGCTAAATTTTCTTAAAATTGCACAATAAAATTGATTATATATTAATATGCTATTATTTTAACATTTTTTTCTCTGGATTTCTCCTTATTTTTATATAGAAGAATATTAATATTCGTTCATTTTCTAAGCTTTCAATAACTTTTCTCTTTTTTAAAGACCAGTATAAATATGAATTATAACTTTCATTAACATTTAAAATATCAAATTCCAATTTAAGACTTAATAAAAAGAAAAGGTAACCTCAAAATTAAATCTACTTTGAAACAATCTCTTCATAAGTTAATAAATTTACATCAACAGCATCTAAATCTATAGGTGCACAACTTATTTACTGTATCGTTATAATATTTATGGTAATACTATTTATAGTATTATCAATAAAATTATTATATAATTAGTAGTTTTCCTACATGTCAATAGGTTTCAAATTAAATTATTTTAAATTTACCAATACTATGTTATAATATACATAAAATTATAGCAATTATTTATTATTTTAAATACATATTAGTAAAGGAGTTATACTTATGGGTTTTAAAGAAAAACTTGGATCATACTACACAGAAGCATATCTAAAAAAATATGGAGATAGAATTACTCAAGTTCAAGGTAATGTAATTTCAGCTAAGGTTGAAAAAAAATCTATACTTTGGATTCTTAATAAAATTACAGTAACTTTACTTGTAAAACCTGAAAGAAGTAAAAATGTTATCAAATGTACTTATATAAAGAAAAAGTGGTTTAAAAAACCTGAATTTATAAATGTATCCCAGGGAAATTTTATACTTGTACAAGGTTTAAAGGGTAAAAAAGGAAAAGAAAACAGAGAATCTATTGAAATAATAAATGTTAGAAATATGACTACAAAGAAAGATTTAATACCTATGGAAGGTAATATACAAAAGGTAAAAAAAGTACAAAGAATTAAAAAATAGAACTTAGCTTTAACTAAGTTCTATTTTTCATTTATTATATGTATATGATCTATCTCCACATTTTTTAAAGCCTCAAAAACTATATGTAAGGTTTTTGAATTAATATCTTTACCATATTTATTGTAATAATTAACAGCATGTTCTTCCCTTTTTTCAGCCATTTCTAATAGTATACTATCATTATCATATTTATCATAATTTATTTTAGCAAGTTTAGGCATTTCTCTTATTCCTGCTAAATTTTTATGAACCATAGCATGACCATATTCTATATTAGCTAAAGACTTAAATAATTTTGATACTTTTTCATTTTTAGCTAATTCTGAAGCCTTCTTATAAAAATCCCCATTAAATACTTCTAATTTTACGGCATGATCTAATATTTTAAAAACTTCTCCATTTAACTCTTTCTCTTCTAGTCTATATATAAATCTTTCCTCACTTAAATATTTTATAGGGGCTCCACATATAGGACAAAATTTTATAGAATCAATAGTATTTTTATCTAAAAAAGCATCCTTATTTAAATTATAATTTCTTTCATTTATTTCTATACCACAAATGTTACAAAACAACTTTTGCATAACTTCCCCTCCTATGATTAATTATTCTATATAATATGTCATAAAGCTATTAAGAATTATACACCTAGAATAAACTCCCAACTTTATTATACAGTATAATATAATTGTATTAAAGGCAAAAAAATTTTTTGCTTCTTTTAAAGATTATCCTTTTATAACTTTCTTATTTAGTATTCAGTAGAATATATTTGAAGTTTTCCTCATATTTATTTAGTGTTAGTATTTTACAGGAGTTGAAATATATTTTTTATGCTTAAAAAAAGAAGTACTTTTTTTAAAGAGTCCCTTACATTAATAGTTTCTAATTTAACTACTGGAGTTTGTGCTTTTACCTTCTCTATACTTATTTCTAATAAACTTGGCGCTGAAGGTATGGGACTTTACGGACTAATTATGCCTATTTATGATTTATTCACTTGCCTTATAAACGGTGGTATGACTGCAGCTATATCCAGAAATTGTGCTATCTATTTCGGTAAAAATGATTTTGGCAATTTACATAAAACCGTAGAATCTACCCTAACCTTTGATACTATATGGGCTATAATTGTTGTGTGTTTTGTTTTTATTAATTCTTCTTACATAAGTTCTAATATAATAAAAGACGCTAGATCTCTTAAGGCTTTGAGAGTTATGTGCCCTGCTATGATTTTTATTGCTTTATCTGCTATATTAAAAGGATATTTTTACTCCATATCAACTTCTAAAGTACCTGCTATTATAGATATACTAGAAAAAGGCCTTAGAATTGTTGTATTTTCTCTTATAATTTATTCCTTTAATATTTCTTCAGTATCTGGAACTGTAACTACAGCTTATATTACTCTTACTATAGGAGAACTTGTAAGTTTAATTTTTCTATATTTTTTTTATATAAAAAATAAATTAAAATTTAAATTTAACTATAATGAATCTGAGGATAGTCTACAACTTCTCTTTAATGTACTTATAGTATCTTTGCCTTTATGCTTAAATGGTTTTTTGACTACGGGTTTGTATACATTATCAACTCTTATAATACCAAGAAGGTTAGTAAGTACTGGCATTAATTATAGAGAGGCTTTATCATTGATGGGAAAATTTTCAAACATGGCTTTGTCTATTCCCTTGTTCCCTTCAATAATATTAACCTCAATTTGTACTATATTAATACCTGACTTATCTGAGAGTATGAGTAAAGGTAACTATTTCTCTATGGAAAATAGAATAGAAAAAATTATAAAAATAGCCCTAATATTAAGTTTAAGCACCTTATGCGTTTGTACTGCTATACCTAATGAATTAGGCTTTATGTTTTTTAACAGAAAGGACCTAGGAAATTATATAAAGTTTTTATCCTTTTCTACTCCCTTTGTATATGTTTCTATTATAAGCTATGCTATATTAAACGGTATAGGAAAGCAGAAAATACTTTTAAAAAACTCAATAATTGTAGCTGTAGAGGATTTGATACTTTTATATATGCTAACAGGTTTGTCTTTTATAAATATATACGGCTATGGTATAACCTTAATAATAACCTCTATAAGCTCTATATTACTAAACTTTGAAGAAATAAGAAAACATTGTTTTATAAAAATAGACCTACATGAAAAATTCATATATGCTTTATGCACAATTTTAGTATATCTTATATTAAATCTATTAAATAATATAATATCATTACAAAATATTTATATAAGAAATATTTTAATAATATTTTCTGGATTTTCTTTAATGTTTATCCTTATAAATATTACAAATAAAAAACATTAGATTAGCAAGAAAACGCCTTGCCAATCTAATGTTTTTTATCTTATTCTTTTTCTAACAAACTTAGGTATAAACTTTATTAATTTAGAAGGCATTCTATCTAAATCTTTTTTTCTTACGCCCCCTATTAATATCAATGAATAAGCATATATAAATACTCCTAATATTACAGCTGCCATAGTTCCAACAGCGTTAGATATATAAACTTTTTTAATTACACTTACTAAAGCATGATTAATTACACTATGAAAAGGTACTATTATAAATCCCATTATGCTACCTGCTATAAAAGGCCTTATAGCAGGTAGTATAAGGCTAAATTTAACCTTTAAAGACTTTTTAATCATTCTATGATTTAATATAATAGGTATTAAAAATCCAATGGCGCTACCATATATAGCTCCCATTATATTTATGCTTGGGTTTGCTATTAACAAATAATTTGTTAATATTTTAAAACATATACCAATTAAGGAATACAAAGTAGCAGCATAAAGCTTCCCTATACTCTGAAGTATAGTAGTTTGTATTTGAGCTACAGCCATCAATACTAAAACTATAACACCATACCTCATTATTTCTACACCGCCACCTATATGTAGCATTTTGTATATAGGGTCTGCTAAAGATCCTAGCCCTACAGCGGCTGGTATAGCTATTAAAAAACATGATCTAAAAGCATAATTTATATTACTTTTAACCTGTTTTTTATCTCCCTTAGCTGCAGCCCCTGCTATTACAGGAAGCACCGCCATAGATAATGAACTTATTATAGCTATAGGAACATTCATAAGTTGTTGATACTTAGCTAAATGCCCATATAATATAGTTGCATTAACTTCATTAAATCCAGCTACCATAAGTCTGGCCTTAGTATTAGATACATCTACCAAAACTCCTGCTGAATTCATACCTACACATAATGTTATAGGTAATCCATAATGTATAATTTTTTTCATCAAATAAGCTACACTATATTTCTCATCTTTTATGCTGTCTTTATCTTTTACTTTTATTGCTCCATTTTTTCTATGACAATATATCAAAAATAAAGCTGAAACTAAAGCTCCTAATGAGGTTCCAACAGTACCTCCTGCACAACCTGCTTCTAATCCATATTTTATAAACATTGCTGCAAACAATAAGGAAAATATTATATTTACAAGCTGTTCTATAACCTGAGATATAGCAGTAGGTGTCATATTACCCATACCTTGAAAATATCCTCTATAAGCAGAAGCAACAGAAGTAAATAAAATGGATGGTGCTAAGGCCAATACTGATAATTGAGCTTCTGGGTATCCTATACGCTTAGATAGAAAACCAGATGCACCAATAGTAAACAGCGCCATTACAAATCCTAAAAACAACAGCATATATCTGGCAAGTCTAAAAGACTTTAAAGCATCTTTATAGTTCTCCGTTGCTATAAGCTCCGACACGAGCTTAGATATGGCTACAGGTATACCAGAATTAGTCAAAACAAATATAAATAAAAAAATCTGATAAGCAGCCGCATAAATACCATACCCTTGATCTGTAAGTATATTTATTAATACTGGTATGTAAATTAAAGAAAAAACCTTTGCCATCATTCCTGCTATGGATAATATGGCAAATCCTTTAGTTACTGATTGCTTTTTCATAATGTACTCCCCATCCCATACTTATATATTATTAAAACTTAAACACATCTTTTTTTACTTTCTTAAAAATCGGTGGTAAAGTTTCTGCTATGGTTCTGTTTTTCATATATTCTAAATTTCCCATAGTTTCTCTAAATATGAGTTTATAGGAATACAAATATTGATAACTTAATCCATACTTATTGTGGAAAAAGCTATTTAATTTTTTATCTCCATATTTAGAATCTCCTATTATAGGATTTCCTAAATGGCTTAAATGAGCTCTAAGCTGATGACTTCTTCCTGTTAAAAGCTCTATTTCTATAAATGAAAAGGAACCACAGGTCTGAATAGTCTTAACATTCATAGCTATTTTTTTAGTATTAGGCTTTGGCTCCTTATATATTTTAGACATGTTCGTGTCCTCATTTTTAGATATATAAGCTTCATAAATACCATCTTTAATTCTACTCTTTACTAAAGATGAATAATATTTTTCTATTTTTCTATCTCTTATCATTTCGTTTAGAGTTTTTAGAGATTCATAATTTTTACCAAATATAACTATACCAGAAGTATTTCTATCTAATCTATTGCAAGGTGCTGGTGTAAAAGTAACCTCTAGTTCCGGAGTGTAATCTCCTTTGTCATAAAGATAAGACAACACATAATCTGTTAAGGTAGGCTCTCCTTCTTTCTTATCCGAATGAACTAAAACTCCTGGCCACTTTTCTACCAATACCATATTTTCATCTTCATAGGTAATCTTAAGATTATTATCTATTCTAATAAATTTCTTTTTTTCTCCCTTAGATTTTACATTGAAAGATTCTACTATATCTCCTTCTTCAAGGAAATTCTTTTCCTTAGACTTTCTACCATTAACCTTTATTTCACCTTTTCTTATAGCTTTATATATAGCACTTAAAGGTACATCCTTTAACCATTTTCTGCAAAACTTATCCAACCTTTGTCCCGCTTCATTTGCTCCTATTACTATTTTCATGAAAACACTCCTTACAGTACAACTTTATTATTTCTATATTATGCATCCTTATAATTTCTATGTAGTACTATTTCATATTTATTGTTTAAAACACACATTTCCCTTATAAATTATGTAATTTATGATTATAATGTATATACTAACAACTTATTATATATTACTATTATATTTTTATCAAGTAAAGACCCTCTTATCCCAGGTCAAAGGCACCTTTATATCAAAAAAACTAAACAAACAAGGTAAGAGGTACAGCTCTTACCTTGTTTGTTTAATTTTTCTCATTATATAAACGGTGTAATATCACACAGGCATACTATTAGTATATTTTACCCAAATAAAGTTTTTTAATTACATATAATAATTAATTTATTGCTTTCTTAACACCTTCGGTTAATCCTTTTACTATTTTTATTTTATATTCTTCAGTATTTAAAAGCTTATCCTCTTCCGCATTTGATAAAAAGCCCATTTCAACTAAAACTACTGGAACTTTTGACCAGTTAAACCCTGTCATATCCTCTCTCTCTACTATACCTCTATTGTTCATATTAGCTGATGCTACCATTTCTCTAAGAAGTATATCTCCATATTTTCTGCTTAATTCATTGATTTCTGAAGCATATCCTCTTTTAGATGGCACAAGCATAGAAGCTCCCTTAGCATCCCCTGAATCTGCTGAATCTGCATGTATTCTTATAACTAAATTAGCATTATTTTCATTTCCTACTTCTGCTCTTTCTATGTTTCCTAAACTCTCGGAATGTTTATTTTTAGTCATAATAACAGTATAATCTTCCCTTTGTAGAGCTTCTTTAAGTTTTAAAGCTACATCCATAGCTATTAAATACTCTGGAGTCTTACTATTTACCCCCTCAGCCCCTCCACCATCTTTAATCTTTTTTTCTTCAACATCTGGAGAAACTCTTTCTAACTCTAAGTTAGATCTGTTTCCATGCCCTGGATCTATTACTATTATTTTGTTTTTTAAATTTTCTTTAGATTTGTCTTCTCCTTTCTCTTTTAATATCTCCTTATGATCTTTATATTCATTATTCTTTTTAGATGTATTTTCTTTTTTATTTTCCACTTTATCTTCTTTAGTAATCTCTTTTTTATTTTCTTTAGCTTCTTTATTAAAGGTTTCCTTACTAGTACATGCAGTAAATAATAGCAAGATAATAGCACACATAGCTAAAACCATACTTTTTTTCATATTATATTCACAACCTATTTTAAAATTTAATCCAACTTTCCTTACTAACCTTATATTATGAATTTAAAATATCAAAGGCAGCCCTGCAATGAAGTGCCACTCCTAATGGTAAGGAATCTTCATCCACATCAAATAAATTACTATGGGCAGGATGTACTATTCCCTTTTCTTCATTCCTACAACCTAAATAATAGAATATTGAAGGCTTTTCCATGGAAAAATAAGCAAAACTTTCAACTCCCATGCTTGGCTCTTCTAACATCTCTATCTTATCTTCTCCTATTACACCCTTTGCAGAATTTATAAAACCATTTAGCATTTCATCATTATTATAAAGGCAAGGATAACTTTCCTCTATATCTATTTCACATTCACCTCTCATAGCTTTACATATACCATCTACTATTTCAACCAATCTTTTTTTTACGTATTCTCTATGTTCAGTTTTCATAACTCTTATAATACCAGATAATACAACCTCCTCTGGTATTATATTTTGAGCTGTACCACCATGTATAGTTCCTATGGTTAACACCCCTGGATCTGTAGGAGGTAATTCTCTACTTACTATGTTTTGAAGAGCCACCACCACATTACTAGCTATAATTATAGGATCTACAGAATTATTAGGTCTAGCTCCATGGGAACCCTTTCCTTTTATTTTTATGGTAAAGGGATTTGAAGCTGCATTTACTACTCCCCTTCTTAATCCTATCTTTCCTGTTTCTATTTTTTCCTCCATATGAAGACCTATAATAGCATCTACTTCCGGTCCTTTAAGAACCCCTTCTTTTATCATAACTCTAGCTCCACCAGTGGTTTCTTCTGCAGGTTCAAATAATAATTTTATATTCCCATTTAATTTATCCTTTATAGAATTTAAAACCTTAGCAGTACCTAAAAGTATGGCAGTATGAGCATCATGTCCACATGCATGCATTTTACCTTCCATTTTTGATGAATAATCACAAATATTTTTTTCTTGAAGTGGAAGAGCATCCATATCACCTCTTATAGCTACAGTTCTAGATCCCCTCCCTCTTATTATGGCACAAACTCCTGTACCTGCTGTGTCATAAAATTCTATATCTTCGTTTTTTAAAAATTCTTTCACTTTTTCACAGGTTCTAAAAAGATCATAATCTAATTCTGGATGCTTATGAAAATCTCTTCTTAATTTTATAACTTCATCTTTTATATCTAAAGCTTCCTTTAAAAAATTTATCTCTCCCATATTTACCTCCAGTTATTTAAGTAATACAATTGAATATTTTATCTCTTATTTATAAAATATGTATTTGTATTTAAAATCGATTTATCCGATGACTACCCGCTCTAATACTTCCATCTTCTTCAAAGTGGGAATAAAGAGCGGTTACGTCCCTGGATAACGATTTCTAAGCTTTAGAGGGAGTAAAACTCCCTCTGAAGCCAAGAACTCTGTTTATACCTATTCCCATTTTATTTCTATTGAATCTCCATCCTTTAGATCATCATAATACCCAGCACTCTTACCGTTTAAAAGAAGAACTAATTTTCCTTTAGCTACAGATAAATCAAACTCCACATAATTAAATATATCCACAAAAATATATTTGTCTTTATCTTTAAGAATAATCTCCTCGTTATTTACTCTAACTTTTATACCTGTTTCCTTAATATTTAAATTTTCCGTTTCTATTTTTTCTTCTTTATTGTCTTCTTCATTCTCTATATATTCTTTTGTTAAAGCAGCTTCCTTTTCACCTAATGCTTCACTTTGTAAATCTTTACTCTTTAGATCATTATCCTTACTCTGTGTATAATTATTTTCTATTTCTTCCTGAATACTTGTTTCATCATTTGTTTCAATTATTTCTTTTTCTACCACATTTAACTCATTATTTTTTTCAGTTATTTCTTTTTCATCCGCTTTATTTGTTTCAGAATTTTCTTCTTTATTTTTTTCTATTTCATCTCTTATTTTATATATTCTATCTCCTTCTTTTATTATGTAATCTTCCTTAAGTTCTTCTCCATTTAAATAATATTTATAGTCCTTTAAATTTTCATAATACTCCTTATAATGGCCTAGAGTTTCAGGGAAGAAAATTTTAACATTATCCCCTTCTTTAATTATATAATTTGCATCTTTTTTATCACCATTTACAAAAGCTAAAGGAGTTAAATTTTCTATAATATCATTTATAAAGAAAGTTGTAGAGTATACTTTCTTTATATAATCCTTTAAGGTTGACTTTGAATCCTCACCATTTTTAGCAAATTCAATTTCTATTTTGTCTCCTTCTTTTATATTATCTTCAACAGAGGCTTTTACTCCATTAATTTTTATTAATGCATTGGTAGCTAATGTTCCAAAGGCCATTCTTTTTATATTATTTAATGTAAATCTTATACTTTTACCATTCCTACCTAACAAAACTTTAGGATTTATACCTGCCTGAAGCATTACATCCATAACTGTATGTTTATGGGAATTAAAAAGACTTATTATGCTTCCATTTAACATTACGTCTATAAAATCATTTCCTAATCTTCTTATAGATATTAAACCTATTCCTAAAACTGTCACTCCTTCGCTACCAAATTTATTATTCTCAATACTGCAATCTATAACCGCATCTCTATCCTTTATAGCAGCTCTTTCTAAAGGCATATTAAGTTTTTCACATAAAAATCCTTTCAAAAGTGGTGTATGGGCTCCTCCTCCTACTAAAAATATAGCATTAGGTGATTTCTCTCCATTTATTTCAATTATTTTGTTTCCTATTTCCTCTGATATCTTCTTAACTACTGGTTCTATAACTTTTTTTACATCCTTTGATGGAATTTTATTAGTTAGTCCTAAAACATCTATATATTCTACGGACTCTGATTCTGAGCATTGTTTTTTTATTTTTTCTGCAGCTTCAAAATCCACTAAAAAGTTTTGAACAATAGCTTCCGTTACTTCATCACCTGCTAAAGAAACCATTCCAAAGGCTGTTATACTATCTCTGCTACATATAGCTATATCTGAAGTTCCTGCACCTACATCTATTAAAGCTAAATTTAAAAGTCTTAATTTTTTAGGAATAGCAGCCTCCATGGCAGCTATAGGCTCTAAAGTTAAGCTATCTACTATAAGCCCTACTTTTTTCATAACAGAATAAAGGCTATCTATAACATATCTTGGAAGAAAAGTTGCTATAACCTCTGCTGCTATTTTTTCTCCCTTTTGTAATAATAAGTTTCCTATAACATAATCATTTAAATAATAATTCTTAACGGTATATCCTACACAATAAAGTTTACCACCAGATTTTTTACTTACTTCTTCCTCTGCCTTTTTTACTGATGTAAGCTCCAAACTTCTTATAGTATCTTTATCTATTTCCTTTTCATTATCCATATTTAATTCAGATTTCGCAGTATATGTTTTTAAAAATCTTCCTGCGGCTGCAATAGAAACTTTATTTAATTCTATACCTATCTTTTCTTCTAAATTTCTTTTTACCTTTATTACAGCATTAGCTACTAAAGAAACGTCATGAATTTGACCATCTATCATAGCCCTTTCTTCATGTTCTACATAACTTTCTTCTATAACATGAAATTTCTTATCTCTTACTACTCCTACTGCTCCTAAAATTGAGCGAGTTCCTATATCCAAAGCGAATACTATATTCTGTTTGTCAAGATGATTTTTCTCCATAGTATACTACCTCTTTTTCTTAATTTAAAAGCTCATATTCTTTAATTTTTAGAATATGAGCTTAATAAAATTATATAATATTATATTCAAAGATTCAACAAAAGCAACTTTTTTAAAATACCCACATGTGTACATAATAATATCCTGATTTTGCATTTAAGTTATTATTTATATAAAAAAGTACTTAAAAATGTACTATATTTCTTATTGTTCTACTAAAGTTATTACACCATTATTAGCATTTACATAAGGTAAATTTTTCACAATATCACAAATACATTTTTTTGTTTCTTTACCCTTTTGTTCTATATCCATTTCCGTTACTTTATTAAAACATAGCATATGACACCAAAAATCAACGAAATCATCTCTAGTTATAAATTCTGTTCCATTCTCTGTTTTTACTATGAATCCTGTTTTAAAGCTTTCAAGAATTTCTAAATTTTCTATTTCATTATGATCTAAAATACTGCATACGTCATCCCACATTTTTTTAAAATGAATCATGATTTTTTCCTCCTTAAACTTAAATGCTTTTAATTTTCGTCATATTTTTCAAATATAGTATACCACATTTTCTTTTTATATCAAACATATTAAAGTCTATAAAAGCATTTAATATATATTATTATATATATTATTATGCATTTTTCTATTGAAAAGGTTGTAAATCCTTCGATTTAATATAAATATTCTACTTATATTTATATTATTTAATCTATGTAAGTAAAATTTTCAATAGAATTCAATTCATTTTATCAGGTTTTCCTTATATTATTATGTGTATAATATAAAATTTGTTACCTATATATTTAGAATATAAGTTTATTTATTACTAATAATATTTCTATGATACACTTTTCTTTTTAATAATATTACTCTTAGTTATAACATTTCTATCAAATTTTCTTTTAGTTCCATCTAAAAATCCTATCTCCACATAATTTTCCCCTTGATTTTCAATAATTCCTTCACCAAACACCTTATGAACAACTCTTTCTTTTCCTTTAAAATAATCATTTTCTAATAACTCTTTATCTAACTTGCATTCCTTTATAAAATTAGAGGTTTCTTTATTCTTCCCCCTTATAACCTTTGGTACAGTTAAATATAAGTTTTCTTTTGCCCTTGTAATACCTACATAAAAAAGTCTTCTCTCTTCCTCTATATTAATTTCTTCATCTGATTTACTATAAGGAATATTGTCTTCATTACAATTTACAATAACTACATTTTTAAATTCCATGCCTTTAACTCCATGTATTTCTGTAGGTGTAATTCATAAAGTGTTACAAATGTTATAACTCAATATTTAACTTTTAAGATTATTCCATACATTACAATTATTATAGCATATTTGTATTTTATGTGGTATACAATATAATTTTGTAAATTAGAGATGTTTTAATACTCTATATTATTATGTTCTGATACACAAAAAAATAAAATAAGGTAAAGTAAATTAATACTCTACCTTATATAATGTAGTAAAAACTCTAATATTTTTTATAAATAATTATTTAAGATTAAATTGTATTTCTTTATTATGCTCTGTTATTAATTTTAGATTATCAATCTTAACATCTTTAGGTATATCGAATACTAAGAAAGTATTCTTGTTTATTCCTGCATTAATTTTATCATAAGACCCTATAAAATTTTTATTTTCTCTAAAAATAGATTCTTGACTATTTAGATGCCCTAATGCTTCAAAAGAATTATCATCAACTTCATATGTTTTTTTCCCATCATTTAATTTAAATTCATGTGGTTCATATCCTGTAGCTTCTTCGCCATTATTTTTTATATCTAGTTTTATTATTATAAATTTTCCACTTGGTGTTGATTTCCCAGATTCATTGCTAATAGCACCATTTTCTTTAGCTTCTAAAATTTTAATACTTAAATTTCCTACAGGAGACTGTTCTCCAAATTTTACATCTTTCTTTTCTTCTTTTGCTTCCTCTTTTGTGATAGAAACTTGTTTATCTACACTTTGACCAATTTGTTTATTAACTCTACCAATTGCTGTAGCATCACCTATAAAATATCCTGCAATAAATATAATAAGTCCACCTATTATTAATTTAAAATTCTTTTTCATGTGCTTAACCCTCTCTTGTTGATATAGTTTAATTATAACAAAAATGTAATATTTGTAAATAAACTATCAAATTTTAACTAACTATGAAAGTTTTGATTAAAATCTCATACACTGAATATAATAAAAATGACCAAAACTCTACACCAACCTATATAGAAAATTCCATACAAAAAAAGAATCCTAATAAATAGGGTTCTTTTTTTTGGGAAGTATCTGCTTAACTTATTGAGTAACCTTATATCTAATATTCTCCATATGTAAAAAAATTCCTTCTATGGTTTTTAAATAAAATAAAAAAAGAAGGTAACGCCTTAATTGGAACTGCCTTTAAAACTTAATATCTTATATATTTAGCATAAACATATCCTCCATGTGCTGGATAATAAATGTGTATCCATTCTCCCTCTCTCTTATAAAGTTTAACCTTAGCACCATTAGGTAAAGCCCCTAATATTCTGCTGGACGTTGATTTCTTTTCTCTAACATTTACACCACTTTGAGTACAAATAATACCTGTTTTACCGTCTAAACTCTGCCACCCCTTATTATTGTTAACTGTTGGTTTATTTGGTGTAGTTATTGTAGTACCTACTAATCCTTTGACTATAGCATTAGCCATATTTTCAGCGTTAAATTTATTCATATCTCCAGAATTATCACAAAAACAACATTCTATAAGCATGGCTTTAGCTTTAGTATGTTTTAATACATAAAGGCTAGAACCATCTTTTAAACCTCTATTTGTATAACCTAATGAACAGATATTATTTAAAACTTTTCTAGCTTCTAATAATTCTTTCCCCCCATAAGTAAAAACTTCTGTACCATAAGCGCTACCGTTATAGCAATTGAAATGTATACTTACATATAAATCTACACTGTTATTATTGGCTGTATTAGTTCTATAACTTAAACTATCGTTCAAATTACTACAAGTATCTTTATAACACTTAATAGCTGTATGTCCTAAAGCTTGTAATTTACTTATTACTCTAGTGCCTACTTCTCTAGTTAGATTACTTTCTGCTTTTATTCCTACTGCTCCATAATCGGCACTACTTAATGTGTGTCCACAATCAATCCCAATTTTCATTATTTACCTACTTCCTTCCTATCCTTACTAAAATAAAATGCTATAACCATAGTATAAATAGTTATAAACTCTGTATTTATAGTGTTTTTAATTGATAATATAGCAAATACTATAGTCATTATTACTGCTATTAACCACCTGGCACTTGTTATTTTTCTTAATGCTCTATCCATACTATCCCTCCAATTTATTCTCTATCTTATCTACGCTTTTTTTAACATCTTCAAGCACATCAAATTTTCTAGCTAAATCACCAATAACTTCTTGGTTTTTATCAATTGTACTTTGCATTTTTTCTTCTCTTTCTTTTGAAGTTTTAAGTACAAAATATAATAGGTAGCAAAACAATACTGCAAAAGCTCCTTGACTTATCATATACCTCATCATTTCTTGTTCCATAGAACACACATCCCTTCTTTATTATTTTTTAGTTTACTTTAAATTTAATTTACATAATTAAATATATGTAACTATAATAAGCAAAAATAAAAAGACTATCTCTAGTCCTTATTTTGCCTTTTAAGATATTTACTTGTGTCGTCTTAATTACCCATTACCAATTATGCCCATTTGCACTTATAAACCCTTATTTATAGCTATTTGTAAGTATTCATATCTATAAATACTCACTATTGGGAACTAAAAAAGACACCTTACTAAGTGTCTTAATATCTGTTCTTATTACATTATTCCTAATTGTTTATTTACTTCTTTATTTGTTCTATTTGAAGCTTCTAATATTTTTCTATAAAGTAAATTACCAGTGTATCCTTGTTTTAAATATTTATTTTCATAATACTCAAATGGCAAATTAGAATTATTAATATCCAAATATGCTGCTAACTCTCTATCTCTCATTAATTTTCTAGCTTGCATTCTATATTTGTTTCTTAATAAATGAGCCTTTATAGCTTGCTCTTTTATTGCTAATGTTTTATCTATTTTATTAACAATATTTTTATCATGGTAAATATACCATTCTCTTACTTTTAAATTACTTAGTTTCCCAATTAAATTTTCATATTGTTCAAAATTAATATCTGTTCTAACCTCTTAAACCCTTCTTTTTAATATTTGCATCATTTATATAGTATAGATCATATATGAAAATTTGTCAATTTCAAATCAAAAATGTAAATTTTATACATTGATTATCTTTCTATAACCCTTTCTTGTTCTTCTTCTATAAACTCTTTCATTTTTGCATTAATCCATGTAGACATTCTTATTCCTTTTCTTTCAGCTATCTTACAAAAATTTTTATATGTTTCAGTATCTAGTGTAATATTTTTTCTTATAGGTGCCATATGCAATCCCCCCTATTGGAAATTATACAATGTAAATTTATATATCTTTCGGTCATTTTTATATCTGCATGTCCAAGACATTTTTGGATGAGATATATCCCCGCCCCATTTTTAAGTGCCATTGTAGCAAATGTATTTCTAAAAGTGTTCACACCATGGAATTTTACATTTCTATGTTTAAAATAATTTTTTAAATTTTGATGACAAGTATCATATTTCATCTTTTCCCCATTTAGCAAAGGAAATAGATAATCTTCTTGTTTTAATCCCATCCTTTGTATATACTCCATTAAGGTAACTTTCAAAGTATTTGATAATGGCACAGTTATTTGTCTTTTAGTTTTCATATGTCTAAAAAGTATGCTATCTGTACTAAAATTAACATCTTCTACATGAATATTTAACAAAGTTTCAGCACGACAACCTGTTGACAAAAGAAATGAGCAAATTGCCCAAGAACGAAAATCTCCTACAAGACAAGTATTTATATTAGGTTTTTTCAATAATTTTATTACTTCTTCTTCTGTATAAACTTCCTTTTTTTCTAATAAAACATTAGGTATTTTCACCGTAAATTTAGTAAGATAATTATTATTAAAACAATAACTTAAAAAAGCTCTCATTTTTATAACATATGTTTGATAAGTATTTCCCTTATATCCTTCTTTACGCATATTTATTATATGCTTTTCTATATTTTCTTTAGTTAATTCTTTAATATTTGAATCTAAATTTACTACTTTTATCAATTCATATTTTCCAAACTTTTCTTTACTCTCTATAGTTTTTTCTCTTTGGCCGATGCTTGTACAATAATTTAAATAATCATCATAAATTTCTCTCACTGTTTTATTAGTTGTTTTATTTAAGTTTTTCAATCTTAATTTAGCCATTTTAATTCCATACCTCCACACATGTTTTTTACTGTTACATGTATGGAACAACCTTATGATACACTTTTCTTTTTAATAATATTACTCTTAGTTATGACATTTCTGTCAAATTTTCTTTTAGTTCCATCTAAAAATCCTATCTCTACATAATCTGTCCCTTGATTTTCAATGATTCCTTCACCAAACACCTTATGAATAACTCTTTCTTTTCCTTTAAAATAATCATTTTCTAATAACTCTTTATCTAACTTGCATTCCTTTATAAAATTAGAGGTTTCTTTATTCTTCCCCCTTATAACCTTTGGTACAGTTAAATATAAGTTTTCTTTTGCCCTTGTAATACCTACATAAAAAAGTCTTCTCTCTTCCTCTATATTAATTTTTTCATCTGATTTACTATAAGGAATATTGTCTTCATTACAATTTACAATAACTACATTTTTAAATTCCATGCCTTTGACTCCATGTATTGTACTTAATATTACACTATCTTCATTTATTTCTTTTTTATTTATTTCCTTTTCTACTTCCTCAACATGAACTAAGAAAGTTAAAATACTTGTATATCCTTCCCCTGCTTCTTTTAATTCATCTACTATTTGTAAAAGCTCTTCCTTATCTATTTTTATTCTTTCACTATATTCTTTAATATACTCTTCATAACCTAAAGTATGCATTATGTGCCCTATGGCATCTTGGGCACTCATTTTATTCATTTTATTTATATCCTTTTCAAGATTTTCTAAATTCTTTATTTGAAAAGGTTGTATATCCTTTTGCTCTTTTAGTATATCAAAACTATTTTTAGCATATTTATATCTTCTTACTCTTTCCACATTTAGTTTACTTACATATCTAAAGGGTTTATTTATAATCTTTAAAAAGCTTTTTTTATCATAGGGATCTATACATACTTGCATATAGGCTAGTATATCCCTACATACAAAATGATTAAAAAAATTATATCCCTTATCTAAAAGTCTAAAGGGTATTCTTTTTTTAAAAAACAAATCTGTTAAACTTCTACTTTCCATATTAGTTCTATAGAGTATAGCTATATCTTTATATTCATATCTCTCATTTATAATGTTATTAATTATTTTACTTATTTCCTCCGCTTGCTCCCTTTCGTTTAAAAAGGATTTTAACACTATATTTTTATCATAGTCATTATAAGCTTCTATTTTCTTATTATTTCTTAATTTATTATTTTGAATAAGATTTTTAGAAATCTCTACTATATTTTTGGGACTTCTGTAATTATATCTTAAGTATATCTTTTCTCCATTTTCAAAATAATGGTTGAAATTCACCATACACTCTGGCTTAGATCCTCTAAAAGAATATATACATTGATCCTCATCCCCTACTGCAAATAAAGAATTACCCTTAGATAACATTTGAAGAATATTTATTTGCAATGTATCACAATCTTGAAATTCATCTACTAATATATATTTAAATAATTTTTTATAACCATTAAGAATTCTTCCATCTTCCTTTAAAAGTTTAAACATATTAATTTGCAAATCATCAAAATCTAAAAGTTCTTTTTTATCTTTATACTCTTCATAGCTATTAAGACAGTGCTCAAATATACTTTTATCAATTTTAGGAACAAAATTGTCCATAGTTAACCCACTAGTTTTAAAAAAAGATATATCATTTAAAACATCTCTTACTTTATCCTCATTTACAGAATCCAAATAAGATATAAGTATATTATTTATTAAAGAATAGGCTTCTTTGCTGCTTATTATATTTATGTTTTTATAATATCTATTTAATATTTTATAAAAAAGGCCATGAAAAGTCCCAAAAAAAGGTGATCTTCTACTATCACTTATTTTTTTATATCTTTCTTTCATATTCATAGCTGCAGCTCTAGTAAAAGTTATTACTAGTATATTATTAGGATTTATTTTTAAATCCTCTATTAAATGTACAACTCTATTTATAATAACAGTGGTTTTACCAGAACCAGGTGGAGCCACAATCAATGTATTATCCTTATGGCATTTAACCGCTTCCTTTTGATACTGATCTAAAAAACTATAATCTATCATATAAAAACTCCCTTAACCTTCTAATGTTAATTAAGTATACTTTACTAGAAGCTAAAGAAAATATCAAATTTACAATAGTAACCTTTCCTATTATTTATAAAAAATTTTTTATCTTTTGTAAAGAAATCTTTTCAACTTCATTTATTGAAATTATAGGAATATTTATATCTTTTTCTTTCAACATTTTGTCTATCTCTTCCATAAATATCCCTTTCTCATTACAATATTTTATATTATCTATCTTTTTTAATGTTTCCTCTTTATTTATAAAATCTCCCTTCCATTCTTTTGATGAACATGTAAAAGAAACACCACAACTTGGACTGCCATCTATTCCTATTATGCATCTTATCTCATATCCATTATTTATATAATCTTCTACCTGCTGAAGTATAGGATAAAATATTTTTCGTGAGTATTCTCTATAATAAGGTGTATCAAATTGTTCTTTTACATGTCCCCATCTTCTCATTCCATAAAACCCTGCCTCTGGACAAGGTAATTGTATTATTCCACATTTGTTTTCTATCAAATATTCCAAAAGTTCTAAAGAATTATTTTCATATTGAGCTAATCCTTCCACCTTTGAATTTACATTTAGTATACAATGACCAAGCAAAACTATTTTTTTACTTCTTTTCATTATTTAATTCCTCCTTAAAATATAGTTTTTTAAATTATAAAAGAAAAAGCAGCTTTTAGCTGCCAAATAATCAAATATATAATCAGTATTTAATTAAAATTTTACAAACAAACAGACTCACTTATTCATCTAACTCCACTTTTCATTTCTTTTTTCTATAAATTTTGAACATAAAGAAACTATATAAGTTAACACAAAATAAAATAATCCTAAAGTTAAATATACTTCAAAGGGCCTAGCTGTTCTTGAATATATAAGATTTCCACTTCTTGTCAGTTCCGTTATGGAAATAACCGATACCAAAGATGTGTCTTTCAAAAGTGAGGAAAAACCATTTACTAATGGAGGCACAGATATTTGAGCCGCTTGAGGCAATATTATATAGCGTAAATTTTGAAATCTTGTATATCCTAAAGAAAAACCTGCCTCTTCCTGCCCTCTATCTATAGAAAGTATAGCTGCTCTTATAATTTCTGACATGTATGCTGCTCCATTCAATGCTAATCCTATAACAGCAGCTACTTCTGCATCCATAGCTATTCCAACGCTAGGTAATCCATAATATATAAAAAATAATTGTATAAGTAGCGGAGATCCTCTAAAAATTTCTACGTATGCATTTAATATAAGGTCTAATATTTTAGAAAATTTATAAGTTCTTAAAACTCCTACAATAAAAGCTAATATAATAGCCACAATAAAAGAAAGTAAAGTTATTTTTATAGTTACTAATGTAGCCTTTAATAAAAATGGTAAATTTCTAAAAACAATATCAAAATTAAGTTCCATATTATTTCTCTAAACTTAACCACTTATTTTTGATTTCTTCATATTTGCCACTTTCTTTTACTTTTTTTAACGCTTTGTTTAATTCTTTTGTTAAATCATTAGAACCTTTTTTAGTAACCATAACTATATCTGACGAACCCACTGGTGAATTTATTATTTTTAAATTATCATCCTTTTTGTCCTTCATTGCGGTAGCTGCATAAGCATACCCTACAACCACAGCATCAATTCTATTATTTTTTAAATCTATGAATGCTTCAGGATTCCTATTATATCTTTTTATTTCCTTTATTCCATCTAATTTATCAACTACTTGTTCACTGCTAGTAGATGTTTGAACTCCAACTACTTTTCCTTTTAAATCATCTTTATTATGTATAGAATTATTATTCTTATTTACTACTATTATGTCATCCAATTTGTAATATGTATCAGAAGTGTTTATATTAGCCTGTGCAGCTTCTTTTTTTGACATACAAGTTATTAAAACATCATAATCTCCTTTACCAACACCACCTAAAAGTGCTTCCCATTCCGCATCCTTTATTTCTACCTTTAAGTTCATTTCTTTTCCTAATTCTTTAGCTAAGTCTACATCAAATCCCTCCATTTGACTTGTTTTGTCATTTCTTGACTCGAAGGGTGGATATTGAGCACATAACCCTACTACTAATTTTCCATTATCTTTAACCTTTGAATATGAACTATCTTTTTCATTAGAAGAAGACGTTTTCTGACCACATCCAACTAACGTAAAAGATAAAATGCATACCATCATAAATAAAACACTTAATACTTTTTTCTTGAACATAATTTTCCCCTCCAGAATAATTAATAATTGTATAGCTAATATTATATATAAAATAAAATTATATTAACTTATATATTTATCACAATAAATTTAATATAATTTAAATTTTATATAATTTCCACTTTCATTATAAACAGCTTTTTATATTATTGTCTATTATTATGTCTTATTATAAAAAAACATAATATACAAACAAAATACTATTACATTTTTTTATAATTATAAGCTTGTTCCTATTTTATGCAATATATATTAATAATTTATAATAGATAAAAAGAGAATAAATATAATATTTTTATTTATAATTACTTAATATATATATTTTGTATAAATTCTTTAGTTAATCCTATAAAAATAAGGTTAATATTTTAATTTTAAATACTAAGTATTGTAATAGCTCTTGTAAAGTATTACAATGTTGTTATATATTTTTACTATTACATAGAGGAGAATTAATAATGGAATACAGTAAAAACTTCGATGTGAGAAATAATAGAAATCTTACTATGTTAGTGGATTTTTATGAACTTACTATGGGAAATGGATATTTAAAAAGTGGTATGGGAGATAAAATAGCCTACTATGATATGTTCTTTAGAAGAGTTCCTGATGGTGGAGGCTATTGTATTATGGCAGGAGTTCAGCAACTTATTGAATATTTATCCAGTTTAAAATTTACAGAAGATGATATAGAATATTTAAGATCTAAAAAGGAGTTTTCCAAAGAATTTTTAGACTATCTAAAAAACTTTAAATTTTCTTGTGATGTTTGGGCAGTACCGGAAGGATATCCTGTTTTTCCAAATGAGCCTTTAGTTACAGTCCGCGGACCAGCCATTCAAGCTCAATTTGTAGAAACTATGATCCTTCTTACTATAAATCACCAAACGCTCATAGCTACTAAAGCTAATAGAATCTGTAGAGCCGCTGAAAATCGTTCTGTTATGGAATTTGGTTCTAGACGCGCTCAAGGTTATGATGGTGCTATATATGGTGCAAGGGCAGCTGTAATTGGTGGATGTAGTGCAACCGCTTGTACTATAGCTGAAGAAATGTTTGGAATACCTGCTGCAGGTACCATGGCACATAGTTGGATACAACTATTTCCTACAGAATATGAAGCTTTTAAAGCCTGGGCAGAAGTAGCTCCAGAAAATTGTGTACTTTTAGTAGACACCTACAATGTACTAAAATCTGGTATTCCTAATGCTATAAAAGTATTTAATGAAGTATTAAAACCTAAGGGTATTAGACCTAAAGGCATTAGAATAGATAGTGGTGACATAACTTATCTTACTAAAACCTGTAGAAAAATGTTAGATGATGCAGGCTACAAAGATGTAGGCATTGTGGTTTCAAATTCCCTAGATGAATTTATAATAAGAGATGTACTAAATCAAGGAGCTAAGATTGATAGCTTTGGTGTAGGTGAAAGACTTATAACTGCAAGATCCGAACCTGTTTTTGGTGGTGTATATAAACTAGCCGCAGTAGAGGCTTGTGATGGAATAATAACACCTAAAATTAAAATAAGTGAAAATGAAGAGAAAATAACTAATCCAGGATTTAAAAAGCTTTATAGAATATATGACAAAAATTCTCATCAAGCTATTGCGGATCTTATTACTATGAATGATGAAAAAATAGATGAAAGTAAACCCTTAGAAATATTTAATCCTTTATTTACATGGAAAAAGAAAAAAATTAAAGATTACTATGTAGAAGAATTATTGGTTAAAATATTTGATAAAGGAACGCAAGCCTATGAAAGTCCTGATGTTATGGATATAAAAGCCTTTGCAAAAAAACAGACTGAAAGATTTTGGCCTGAAGTTTTAAGGTTTGAGAACCCTCATAACTATTACGTAGATCTTTCCCCAAAGCTTTGGAGAGTTAAACAAGAACTTTTACATAAGTTTTCAGATACTTATGAAGAATAAAAGGTATTTATAGCTTTAAAATAGACTTCTAAAAATTTTAAATTTATTTTTACCTTTTAACTTATAATAATCAATAAAAGCTATGAATTGAAATATAATAAAATTTTTCAATTCATAGCTTTTAATTTTTTTATTACTACATTAAGCAACAAAGCTTTGTATTAATAACATTATAGCTGATAAGGCTGCTATATATCCCATAAGTGGCATTATAAATTTAATCCATTTATCATAAGTAACATCTACCATAGCTAAAGTTGCCAGTATAAGTCCAGTTGGAGTTATGAATGAAATTAATCCCTGACCAAACATATAAGCATTTACTATAGCCTCTCTTGGCAATCCTACACTGTCTGCTAGAGGTGCCATAATAGGCATTGAAAGTACTGCAAGGCCTGAAGATGATGGTATAAAAAATCCAAGTCCTATAAATACAATTAACATAAATATTATAAATACACTAGAATTCATTCCAGCTATCATATTTGAAGAATGATATAAAATTGTATCAGAAATCATACCATTTTCCATAACAAGATTAATAGATCTTGCAACTCCAATTACCAATGCAACTCCTACTAAATCAGCTGAGCCGGCTACAAACTTATCTACAAAATTCTTTTCTCCCATTCGTGAAATTACACCTAAAATGATTCCTACAACAAGGAATAGGGCTGTCATTTCTGTAAACCACCAGTCTTTTTTAGCTACGCCCCAAATCATAACTACGAAAGTTAATGCAAATATTATTAACATGAGTTTACGACCTAAAGAGAATTTTGGAATAACATCATCCTTACTATAATCTTTTAAAAACTTCTCTTCGATTTCTTTCCTTTGTTCATATATTATAGATTTGCTCGGATCTTTTTTAACCTTTATTCCATATTTTACAATATAAACAATAGTTATAGCTACGGCTATAATAAGTCCTATAATCCTAAATATAAATCCTGAAGCAATAGATATCCCTGAAGTATTAGATGCTATAACAACAGAAAAAGGATTTACCGTAGCGAACATAGTACCTATAGATGATCCCATATATAAAGCTGCAATACAAACTAAAGCATCATATCCTGCCGCTATAAAAACTGGAACCAGTATTGGATATAATGCAATGGTTTCTTCTGCTAGGCCAAAAGTAGTTCCACCTAAAGCAATTAATGTAGTAATAATAACTATTAATAAGTATTCTTTACCCTTAGTGGCTACAGAAAGTTTCGCAATGCCTGCATCAAATGCCCCACTACTATTTACTACACCAATAACTCCTCCCAAAATAAGTACAAACATTATAATATCGATAGTATCATATACACCTTTAATAGGTGCTTCAATTACTTCATAAAATCCCTGAGGTCTTTGAGATACTCTTTCATAAGTATCTGGTATAGCTACAGGCTTATTAATACTACCATCCTTAAACTTTTCTACACTTACTTTAATTTTAAGTTTATCCAAAGTCTTTTGAGTTGCTGGCAACTTATTTGTTGATTCATCTGGTTTAGTTACAACAAAAACTTTATTATCGTTATCATAACTTAATTTTGAATAAGATCCAGCTGGAACTACATAAGTAAGTATAGCTGCAATAATTAATACAATAAACAATACCGTAAAAGCTGTCGGAAAGCTTATTTTCTTTTTCTTTTTTGTCACAACAATCCCCCCTATTTTAATATATTTTCAAGCATCGCTTCTTATCTATGCACTTAAAATATAATATTTTAAGTTTATAGATATTGCTTTAAGCAAAAACGCGCTCTTCTATAATAGATTAATAAAAATTATTATTATCATATACTAATAAATTCTTTATAGATCGAATTTAATATTATAAGTACTGTTCTGTTGTAAACTTATAGTGTTCTCTTATGAAATCTAATCCCTCATTTATAGCTGCATCATCTATATTATCAAAATCTTTTTCAATACTTACCTTGTTGTTCTCCAACTCCTTAAAAGGACATACGCC
The DNA here is from genome assembly GCF_001889325.1 of Clostridium sporogenes. Classification (NCBI taxonomy): domain Bacteria; kingdom Bacillati; phylum Bacillota; class Clostridia; order Eubacteriales; family Clostridiaceae; genus Clostridium; species Clostridium sporogenes. The sequence goes on from NZ_CP013243.1 coordinate 670,620, forward strand.
CTCATTATTTTTGTACTCATATAAAGCACATTCTTTAAAACATTTTATTTCTTCATCAAGAGTAGTTAAAAATGGACATTCCATAAAAATTCCCCTTTCTCCCACTATAATACAAATAATATTATACATCAGAAGAAAAAGTATTTAAATGGTTTTGTTATAAAATTAACTAAATTTTCATTTAATTCAATCAGCCCTTACATTTTTTTATAAAATTTTATATTTTTTAATACTTTCCCCATGATTACCATATAAAACAAAATCCCTCAAAAACTAATTACTACTATTTACAATTAGTTTTAACTTAAAAATCAAAGAACCATTAATAAAATAATTAACAGTCCTCTAATTTTTACTCTCCTAAATAAATAATTCTAAATTTTAATAATTCTTATTTCTAATGAAACTACATTTAGAATTAAGAATTACTTAGTATAAATATATATTCTGTTTTAAAATTAAAGTGATAATTTATATATATTTAAAACATCTTCAGTACTTAAAGGCTTAAAACCACCTAGAATTCCATTTCTTGTAGCAGCCTTTGCCATTTGTTCTAGCTTTTCTTCTCCTATACCCACTTCTTTTAATGTAGATGGAATTCCTAATTCACTAAAATATTCTCTAGTTTTTTCTATAGCCTTTTGGGCTACTTCATATTTACTTTCCTCTGGATCTATGTTCCAAACATTTACTCCATATTCATAAAAATCATTTACATTTTCATCATCTAAAACATATTTCATCCAATTTGGTGTTAATATAGCTAACCCCACACCATGAGTTATATCATAAAAAGCACTTAATTCATGTTCCATAGGGTGTACACTCCAAGGTTCTGATTTACCATAGCTTAATAATCCATTTATAGCTAAGCTAGATGCCCACATAAGGTTAGCTCTAGCTTCATAACTTTCTGGCTCCTCTATAGCTATCTTCCCATACTTTATACAAGTTTTTAAAATAGCCTCTGCCATTCTATTTTGAATATAAGCTTCCTTTGTCTTACTAAAATAGGCTTCAAATATATGACTCATTATATCTGCAGTTCCCGCTGCTGTTTGATTTTTAGGCACTGTAAAAGTATATTCTGGATCTAATATAGAAAATTTAGGAGCCATAGAAGGATGTCCTACTCCTATTTTTTCATTAGTATCCATATTACTAATTACTGCTCCAGCATCCATTTCTGAACCAGTGGCAGCTAGTGTTAATATACTTCCTATAGGCAGTGACTTATTTATTTTAACTTTTTTAATTACTATGTCCCAAGGATCTCCTTCATAATAATATGATGCGGCTATTACTTTTGAGCAATCTATAGTGCTTCCTCCCCCTACTGCTAATATAAAATCAATATTATTTTCTCTGCATAATTTTACTCCTCCCCTTACACTATTTACTCTTGGATTAGGATCTATTCCTGAAAGCTCAACAAATTCTATATGATTACTCTTTAAAATTTTTATAACTTCATCATATATTCCATTCTTTTTTATACTTCCTCCACCATAAGTAAGCAATACCTTTGACCCATATTTTTTTATTTGCTCTCCTAAAATATTTATTTGGTTTCTACCGAAAAAAATTTTTGTTGGTATAGAATAATTAAAATTTAGCATTATTTTTCCTCCTATTATACTTTAATTAAGTATTATTTTAAGAAATAGTTTGAAAGCATATACTACAATAACTCTTATGCCTTCATGTCATTACCCAAAGGTTATCCTAATTTTATTGTAATCATTATTCTTTTTAATATAAATAATTCTATACTACGTAAAAAAATCCTTTTATACTGAAGTTATTATTATTTTCACTTATTTTTTCAAATTCTAAAGCTTATTTATTTTATAATAATTATTAAAATTTAAAATTACACTATAAAGTAATTGTTTGTTTTGGGTATTTTTTCTACATTACTGGTTAAAATAACAATATATAATTTATACAAGAAAAATAGATTTTTATTTATAGGAGGAACTTTACTATGAATGTAACAAGTATATCATTGTCTTATTTATTTTTAGGTATATGTTTAATATCTTTAAGTTTTTTTATTTATTTTAAAATATTAACTGGCAATTCATCTAAAAAGGATGAAAAAAGTGAAAAAATAGTTGGAAACATGAAAGACCCTGAAACTTGGCTGAATAGGAACAATAGAATGGCTTATGTTTCTTTATTTTGGTCTATTGTATCTTTAGCTATATTTATTTACTTAAAATTTTTTACTATGCCTACTATAATATCAATATTATATGTTATTGGTTATATTTTTTTAATAGTTATATCAGTTGTAATAGCTGGTATGAAAAAACAGGAAAAAAGTATTTAAAACATTCCACCAGCTAATTAAAAGTTGGTGGAATATTTAATATACTTTTATTAATTTTTTTTCCCCTTAATTATATCTATAAAATTTTTTACAATAAGTGCTGTAAATCCCCATATAACATTGCCTTCATATTCATAGAAATATTCAGGAATAGTTCCCTTACTAAATTTATAGTTTTTACCATTTCGTATAAGAGAAAAAGGAAAATCCCCTGTTATACTAGGTACTATATCTATTTCGTAACAAATAGGTGAATTTTCTAAAAAAAACTCTATAGGAACTTCAAATACGTGATCTACTTCCTGTTTATCAGGAACTATATCTATATCTTCCACCATTGCAACAAAAGGATACATTACAAAATTATAGGGACTAATAAAATAGTCCATCTGTCCTATTACCTCTATTTTTTCCTTATCTATATTAAGCTCCTCTACAGTTTCTCTTAAGGCTGCCTCTAAAGGCCTTTCTCCCTTTTCCATTTTGCCACCTGGAAGACAAACATCTCCTGGCTGGTTCTTTAAAGTTAATGCTCTTACTTCAAATATTATATTAATATTCTCTCCTACTTTATTTAATAATATCATTACTGAACTTCTTCTAAACTTACCTATAGGCTTTGCTTTTCTACATTGAAATTTTTCATATACTGTATCTACTAATTCTTTTTTCATGGTTCCTCCTAAAAATAATTTATACCTAAATAAGCATTAGGTATTTATTTAACACTGAATATTTAATAATTTTTTGCTTTATTTTATAAAATTATTAAAAAATTTACCTTAGTATGGATAAAATTTACAAACATAGACTAAAATTTTTTATTTTACTTTAGTCTATGACAATACTACATATCCTAATCATAAAATATTATATTTTTTATGATTTATATTTGTAAAATATACTCTCTAATGCTATACTATCAAAGTGTATACATATAGTATATACTTAAAATTTTATATTTAAATTAGAAAAAAGTAAACGGAGAGATGGCCTATGAGAAAAGGAAAAATGACTTTAATTTCACTATTAATTTTTATTTTCACCTTAACATCTAATGTATTTGCTGCAGGAGATTCAAATACTGAGCCTCCTACTATTTATGGTAAAACAGCTATGACTATAGATGTTGAAACTGGTGAAATAATATATAGTAAAAATATTGACAAGCGTATGTATCCTGCTAGTACTACAAAGTATTTAACCGCCCTTTTATTAGCTGAAAACAAAGGGAAAAATGATAATATACCTTATACAGCTACTGCTAAAAGTCAACCACCATATTCTATGAATATAAATCTTCACCCTATAAATATAGGAGAAACCATAAAGGCAGAGAATGTTATGGATGGATTATTACTATTTTCTGGTAATGATACAGCCTACATGATAGGTGATGCCTTAGCTGGTAATAGTAAGAATTTTGAAAATATGATGAATAAAAAAATACAAGAATTAAATTTAAAAAACACTCACTTTGTAACCCCTAATGGATTACATAATCCTAATCATTATACTACAGCTTATGATTTAAGCATAATTAGTAGAGCTGCTTTAAAAAATCCTTGGGTTTATCAATCTTCTAATAAAAAAGAAAGTTCTATAGTCACTTCTAAGGGTACAAAAATGACTGTAGAAAATAGTAATAAACTTTTAGGGAAAGATGGTTGTGTTGCAGGTAAAACTGGCTATACTGATGCCGCTGGTAGATGTTTAGTAACTTTATTTAATAGAGATGGTAGAAAAATACTTGGGGTAGTTATGGGCTCTGTATATGATGCTAAAGATTCTTTTGTTTTTGAAGATATGAAAAAAATTATAGACTGGAGTTATAATGTAAAACCATCCACTCTATATAAAAAAGACTCCGCCCTAAAAACAGAAACAGTAACTTATAATCCTTTAAAATTTATAGGACCTTCTGTGACTGTAGATGTACCTGTAATTTTAAAAGAAGATGCTACTTATTATAAAAATGAAGTAAATGATAAAGAAACTAATAAAACAATTAATATAGATAATACTTCTTATGCTGCTCTTTCTGGCAAAAAAGGTATGGGAACTTTAACTGTGAAAGAAAGAGAATATGAAAAAAAATATGAAGTATACTCTGGTTTACCTAAGAAAGAAATAATTAAAAAGAACATGCCTTTTTATGTGGTTTCTGTAGTTTTATTATTAGCTATAATTACTGGAATATTATTCTTAATAAAATTTATTAAAAGTAAAATAAATAGAAAAAATGGAAGTAAAAATAAATACTGGTATTAAAATATCAAATATTATTTATATGATAAAAAAACTTACCGATATACTTTAAATATATAACAAAAAACACTATCACTTATATTTTGATAGTGTTTTTTATTATATTAAATTGTAAATACACATAAATATTTTATATCTTTGTTTTTTAAGTTATTCTCTTAAGCTTTCATACAAAAATTAATTTTATACTTTTAATAGTAACTGCTTTACCTAGCTACTAAATCATCTAATTTACACATCAATACCTGAGATAAAACTACTACTTTTTCAAAACTTGGATTCTTTTTATCCCCTCTTTCTAATTCTTCTAAATAGGATTTTGAAATAGATGTTGTAAACTTAGGATTATGAGTAAGATTTTCAATGTCCCGAGCAGTATAGCCCAACTTAATTCTAGCTTCTCGGATTTTTTTCCCATTTAACATATAAATCCCCCTTATGAATTGGTAAAGCAATATTTAATTTTCAACTTAATTATACATCAAAATTAAAAAAATTTATATATATATTTACTATATACTATGTAAAATTAGTATAAAATATCTATATAAAAGAGGGTGTCTCAAAATAAAAACAACCTTAATTTTAATATAGTAAATATAAATAATACATGTAATAAACATATAAATGAGCCTTAGTAGTTCTTAATTTGACGGAATTAAAAATTTTTGTAATTCCTCACAGGACGTGAGGAGCCAGTAGTGAAGCCAAGGAAGGCGCCTCTACTGGGTAAAAAATTTTTAATGGAGTCAAATTTAGAACTGCTTAGCAAAATGAATTGCTTTATGAATGTATTATTTATATTTACGCTTTTAAAATTAAGGCTATTTTGAGACATCCCTTTTTATTACTATTTATTTTTAACTTTATTTAAGAATTTTATTGTTCTTTCATTTTTAGGATTATTAAATACTTCCTCTGGTGTACCCTGTTCTACTATATTTCCGCCATCCATAAATATAACTCTATCTGCTGCACTCTTTGCAAATCTCATTTCATGGGTTACTATAATCATTGTTGTATCTTGCTCTGCTAATTTTTTAATAACCTCTAAAACTTCACCAACAAGCTCCGGATCCAAGGCTGAAGTAGGTTCATCAAACAACATTATTTTAGGATCTACTGCCATAGCCCTGCCTATCCCTACTCTCTGTTGTTGCCCGCCAGATAATTTAGAAGGATAATAGTCCTTTTTATCTTCTAATCCTACCTGTTTAAGTATACTTAATGCCCTTTCTTTAGCCTTATCTTTATCCATTTTTTTTACGATTATTAAAGGTTCCATTATATTTTCTAAAGCAGTTTTATTTTTAAATAAATTATAACTTTGGAAAACCATAGATGTATTCATTCTTAGCTGATGTATTTGTTCTTTTGTAGCTTTCTCTACATCTACCCTTAAATCTTCTATTTCTATTATACCTTTTTGGGGTTTTTCTAAAAAATTCATGCATCTTAAAAGCGTAGATTTTCCTGTGCCTGATGGTCCTATAACAGCAACTACTTCACCTTTTTTTATATCTAAATTTATTCCTTTTAATACTTCTACCCCATTAAAAGACTTGTGTAAATTACTTATTTTTATCATATGTTTTCACCTACCTTGCTAATAAACATTATTCATTTTTCTTTCTAGTATATTTTGTAAATATCCAAAGGCACTAATTATGATCCAGTAAATAATTATTACTGCAGTAAAAGATTCTAAAAATCTATAACTAGATGCTCCCTCACTTTGTGCCACCGCCATTATCTCTACTACCCCTAAAGTAAAAGCTAAAGCAGAACCCTTTATAATATCTACAAAGCTATTGGATAGAGCTGGTAGCGCTACCCTAGCGGCCTGTGGAAATACTATTCTCTTCATGGATTGAATTGGTGTCATTCCTATAGATAAACTTGCCTCTATTTGCCCTTTATCTACAGAAGAAATAGCTCCCCTTAATGTTTCTGACATATAAGCTGATGCATTAAACCCTAAGCCTATAATGGCTGCAGTCATAGCATCCATATTTTTTAAACTAGGTATTAATTGAACTATACCAAAATATAAAAAGAACAATTGGGCAATTAAAGGAGTACCTCTAAAAAAGGATACCCATATTTTACTTATACTATAAAGAACTTTGATTTTTAATTCATTAATTACTGCTATAAATATAGCAAGAATTAATCCTAAAATCAATGCTAAAAAAGAAATCGTAAAAGTAACTTTCAAATATTTGAGCATTAAAGGCACTAATTTATTAAAATATTCCAGGTCAAAAATCATATACTACCACACCTATTCCTTCTTAGTTATATCAAGTTTAAACCACTTTTGTGATAGTTTGCTCATTGTACCATCAGCCATCATATCCTTTATAGCTTTATTTATATCTTCTAGCATTTTTTTATTTTTTCCATCTTTTTTGAATGGATATTGATTAATCTCAAAAACATATTTTGGATCATAAAGTTTTAGATCCATCTTTTCTTTTTCTATGACTGTTTTAGCCTTAACAGTTCCAATCCAAGCTGCATCAAGTCTTCCAATTTCTACATCTTTCTCCATTGGAGTTTGATCATAAGTTAAAACCTTTATATTTAAACCTTTTTCCTCATTTAATTTTTTTAAAGTTTTTTCTCCATTACCTCCTAGGGTACATCCAACTTTTCTACCTTTTAGATCCTCTAAACTTTTAATATCTTTATCCTTGTTCACTACAAAACTATATCCACTATAAGCATAAGTTTCTGTAAAATCATATTTTTTTCTTCTGTCTTCTGTAGTTGATATTTGATGAGCAACGGTATCTATTTGACCTACATCCAACATTCCAAATAATCCACTAAATTTTGATTGTTTAAATTCAATATCATATCCTGCTTTTTTCCCTATTTCATTCCAAACATCAATTTCAAATCCTTGAAGTTTTCCTGCCTCTGTATAACACCATGGGTAATAATCTGGTGATGTCCCAACTATAATTTTCTTTTCACTATTGCTATTTCCTGTATTTTGCCCCTCTGTTGAAGTAGCTTTTTCCTTCCCACAACCAGCTAAAAGAGTTATTACTGCTAGAGCTGATACTAAAATTAAAGATAATTTTTTCTTTTTCAATTTTATTTTCCCTCCCATAATTTCACTTTAAAATCTATGAAAATCATATAAACCTTTTTTGAAAATTATTACTTTTAAATTTTATTGTTTATAGCTTTTTCAATTCTCTCTAAAGCCTCCTTTAGTATCTCTCTAGGGCAAGCTATATTCATTCTTTCAAAACCTATAGCTTCTTCTCCAAATATATACCCTTCATCAAAAGCTACTCCTGCTTCTTTTAGCATAAATTCCTCAAGTTCCTCCTTTGACATTTTTAATTCTCTGCAATCTATCCATAAAAGATATGTTCCCTCTGGCTCTATTACCTTTAACATAGGCACTTTTTCTTTAATAAATTTTTTTGCAAATTCTTTATTTTCTTGTAAATAATCTACTAATTCTTCTACCCATTGTTCTCCATATTTATAGGCTGCTTCACAGGCTATAGATGCAAAAATATTCAATCTTGACAATCCTATATTTTCCATAGCTATTTTGAATTCATTCATCAATCTTTCATTAGATATTATTATATTTGAACCTTGAAGTCCTGCTAAATTAAAGGTTTTACTTGGTGCTGTACAAGTTATACTTATATCTGCAAATTCCTTACATATAGCTGCAAAAGGAATATGTTTATTATGTTTATATATTAAGTCTGAATGTATTTCATCTGAGATTACTAATACATTGTGTTTTAAACAAAGATTACCTACCTTTACGAGCTCTTCTTTAGTCCAAACTCTTCCTATAGGATTATGGGGACTGCATAATATCATTATCTTTACTCTAGGGTCTGAAAGTTTGTTATCTAAATCCTCAAAATCCATTTCATATCTTTTTCCATCAAATTTTAATGGATTGTTTACTATATGACATCCATTATTGTTTATAGCCTTAAAAAATGGATAATATATAGGTCTTTGTAGTAACACCTTGTCCCCTGAATGAGTAAAAGCTCTAACTATAGTATTTACAGCCATAACTATTCCAGGAGTATTAGTTATCCATTCTTTTTTTATATTCCATTCATGACGTTTTTTCATCCAATTTACAACTTCTTTATAATAGGATTCTGTTGTAGCAGTATATCCATAAATGCCATGATGGGCCCTATTTATTATTTCTTCTTTTACCTCTGGAAGTGTTTCAAAATCCATATCAGCTATCCACATGGGTATAATATCTTCATATCCAAAGGTTTCTTTATTAAAATTCCATTTACTACAATTTGTATTATACCTATTTACTACTTTGTCAAAATTATACTTCATAATTATCACTCCATATAAAATTATTTTAAATATTTACATTTTTAATAACATAAAGAATTTCTTACTTTATATTAAATTAATTATTTTATTATAAATATCCTTCTTTTATCACTGGGAATCTTGTGATAATTTTGTCATTTTTCTACCTTTTTCATGATATCATAGTATATAAAATTAGTTAAATAGCATTTATTTATATTGAAGATTACATCTATCAAAATTTATTATTTAATATCATATAATTGAAATTAATTTTAAAAAAATCCCTATACTATGCTATTAATTTTAAAAATAAAGTACTTTAATTAATTATAAATATACTAATTAAAGCACTCTATTCATGAAAATAAGCCTATAAAGATATAATATCTTTATAGGCCTATTTAAACTTATTATATGTTTTACCATTTAGCATAATGTTCTTCCGCACAGCCTTTTAAAGCTTTTATATTAATAATGTTCCCCTTTTCATCTTTTATTTTCCCATAAAATTGTCCTATTATTTGATGAACTGTAGACTTTAACAACACTGCATTCGTTTGAGCCTTTCTATCATATATAGGTTCAAAAATAAGATTTACTTTATCAGATATTTCTGTTTTTATACTCCAAGGTTTCATAAGATTATTCTTATCATAATCATATAATATACATTCATTTAGCTTTAAAATTTTTCCATCTATTAATAAAGCGTTTTCTGTAATACCTGTCCCATCCGTCCATTTTGCTCCTAAATTAAGCCCTATGATTTTTCCCTGTTGATTCCCTGATGCAGTAGCCCAGTTCCACATAATTTTAAAAGGCCATATCCCTCTTCCAAAATCCAATACCGCAAAACTATTACTTTTATCAAAGATATAGGTTTTATTATTTATCATAATTCTTCCTTCTGTAGGCAGACAATTTTGCTTTGATGTAAATTGAAATTTATTTTTACTCCAAGGTATTAATACATTTAATGTTTCATGTCCTTCAGGATAAAATACAGAAAATTTCGCTGTAAGATTTCTCCCCTTAAAATCTTTACAATGTACTAGTATACTCATAGTTTTTAAATATTTATTCCATTTAAAAAGTACCTGTAGCTTGCCATTAGAAAACTCTACATTTTCAAAAACCTTCTCTGATATACTACATCCCTTCCCCAAAGGTGTAATAACGGTTTTTTCTGCGAATTCTTTCGTGTTGAAATCATAAAAATATACAAAAGCCATTGCTATATAGTCTAAATGGGCTACAGTAACAGAAAATAGACAATCTTCATTTATCATATACCAATAATTCCACTTTTTCTTTCTAAAGTTATTTCCCTTAAGGTTACAATGAAATATAGGCTCCCTACTCCATCCTATACTTTTTTCATTTAATTTACCGTCCTTTTGGCATATGTTTACTCCGGTCATTATTTCTTTTTCATTCAAAAAAATTTTCCCCATTTTTAATAATTCCCCACCACCAAAGCCTTTATATTATTAAAACTAGTAATACCTTATATTTTAACTCCCCACACTTTCTTCTTAACTAGTTATAGCTATAACAATTATATAACATACAAAAATAAACCTTAATCTCAAAATAAATAAATTTTACAAAATTATTATAACACATAATATTAAAACAGAAAAGCTATTATGTTATACTTTTTTATATATGAGTTATATTATTTGGCAATTTAATTTTTATTGTATCTCACATTTATTTTTTTATTATATATTATAAACTAAATATATTTTATGTGCATCTATACATAAGATAACAAAAAACTTATTAATTTAAATATAATTTATATAATAAAATTTAATTAAAGCATATATAAATTATAAAATTTACTTTCTATAAAATATATATGCTATATGCTTAAAATCATTACTAAAAATTTGTATGCACTTATTATATAGATTTAGAAGCTTCTGAGTTCTAATTATTAAAAATTATATCTTTTTAACAGGATTAAATTTATTTAGGTAACCTTTGTACAGGACTTGCTGGACCTAATAAATTCAGTATATCTTTAAATGGTATAGGGATCTGGAATAACCCATAAGCATATGGAGTGTACTTATATACTTGATAATATAATACTAATGAATTTGGAGTAAGATAGAATTGCTGGTCTTCATCTAACCCTTTATATTCTTCTAGTAAAGGAACGTTATTCGCCTTTATATATTCTTTTACCTTTTCTTCTAACATAGGTTTGTAGTTTATTTTACTTGTAAAAAGATCATTTAACTTATAAATTTGTCCCGTATTTAAATCCATATTTAAAGATGAATATGCAGTAAAACCATGAGCTGCTTTAGCATAATAAGTATACATACCAAATAATATACTTAATAAACAGCTTTTATTTAATTTAACTTCATAGAAACCTATAACCTCTTGAATATTTACTTTTCTTGGTATTAGCACTTGCTCTTTAAATAAGTTGCTTACCTCGTTATCTATAGATTCATTTACAAATTTTGATATGTTCTCGTTACCTATATCCTGTACAAATGGATATGTTATCTTAAAATTCTTAGGCTGTAAATTTTGTTCATTCAAAGGAAGGGGATCAATATTACATTGTCTATAATAATTATTATAGTGTCTAAAATCATTGTAAAAATTTGGATTACAACTGTTTAAATAACAAAATCTACACCTGTTATAATCATAAAATGGTATAAAATTCATATCATATCTTTCCTATATATTAATTCCCTTCCCATTATATGTTATCAAATACAGTATTGACACCATATTTATTCATTTACTGCTTCTATAATTTTTCTTTTCCAAACTATAAAGTAAAATGTATATATAAATAAATATATTATAAAAACCTGTATTTCAGAGGCATCATTTTTATAATTATATATTAATCTATTTAATTTAAATATAAAAAACAAATTTAATGAACTAATTAAAAAAGGTACAAAAAACATAACTAACATTTCTTTATTTATTATAGAATTTATGGTTTTTTTAGATATTCCTAAATTTATCAATATATCATATTTACCTTTTTCTTTTTTTATATCATCATAAAATTTATAATACAAAAAACTTACTCCCATAAGAAAAAAAACTAAAGCTACAGCACTACAAAGATAGAAAAAACCATAGGCTGATCCTCTCTCTTTCATTAATTCTAGTTGTTTTATATATATTCTTTCATCAGGCAAACTTCTTTTTATACTTTTCAATTCCTTTATACTTTTTTTAACACTTTGTATATTATACATATAATAATTTATCTTTTTATCCTTTGGTAATGCTATTAAAGAACTATCTTTTACTATAATAATATTTCCCATAGTCTTACTTTGAAATATACTTTTTTCTCCTATTCTATCTATCTTAACTTTATTACCATTAATATTTATTACTTCATTCAAATAATATTTTTTAATATCTTCTTCACTCATATCAATATTAGATAATATCACAGCTTTACCTTGCTTTACATTATAAATTGGATAAGAAAGTTTATTAGCTATTTTATTGTATTCTGATTCTGATATAACACTATATTTAGCACTTTCTACATCATAAAATGTAACTTTTACTTTCTCAAAGTTAATATTATTTTCTTTTAATTTGTTATCTATAATATTATTGTAATCTCTTTCTTTAACTACATAAGATATATCAATAGGATATAAAATATCCTTCTTTTTATCTATTAGATCTTTTTGAACATATAAAATTCCAAATATAAATATAGATATAGACAAAAACATAGTCATAATAAAAAGAACATTTCTATTTTGAAGAGTTTTTTCCCTAACATTTGATATAAAAATCATATTTACTTTATCCATATATATTAGCTTAATTTTTGATATTTTAGTCAGTATATAAGGGAATAACTCTGTTAAAGCTAATAAAGTGTATAAGAATCCTAATATAAAAAATAAAATTATTTCTCCTGTGGATTTAAAATGCTCCATTCTTCCACTGATTATAAACAAGCATATAATCAATATTATACAAACTATACTTAAAAACATAGATGGCTTTCTTTCCTCATATATCTTATTAAGTCTTTTTACATATCCTCCCTTAGTTATGCCGCATATAATGAATATTATAAGAAAAACTTTAATTGTATCTTTTATAGCCTTAAAGTTCTCTATTGTATTTATATTTTTGTTCAAAGTTCTTCCTATACCCATCATCATAAATTTAGAAAATACAAAGCCTATTACAATTCCTAAAACTGTTATTATAACACCTAAAAATAAGCTTTCTATAAAAATAATCTTTTTCATCTTTTTCTGAGAAATTCCTAACTTATAAAATATTTTAAACTCCTCTATTCTAGACCCCAAAAATATATTTATAGAATAATCAATTAAAAAAAATATACCTATTATTAATAATAATTTTATAAAATTTAAATCATCTATAAATCCTATGGTAAATGCATCCTGCACTAATTCTATATTATTTAAAATCAAAGAAAAAAAATAATATACTATGACAGATACTACGCCACTTAGTATAAAAACACTATATTTTCTTAAATTCCTTTTTATATTATTTATAATTATAGTATTAAAACTCATTAATTCTTCCTCCTAAGAACATATTAAAATTTAATATATCCTTATAAAAGTTTTCCTGATCTTCTCCCTTATAAATTTCACTATATATTTCCCCATCTTTTATAAAAAGTACCCTTTTAGCATAGCTGGCTACAAAAGGATCATGAGTTACAAGAAAAATCGTGCATTTTTCTTTTGCATTAAAATCCTTAAATATCTCCATAATTTTCTTTCGAGAATTAAAATCTAATCTTCCTGTAGGTTCATCTAAAAACATAATTTTCTTTCGCTGAATTAGAGCTCTTCCTATCTCACCTTTCTGGCTTTGTCCCCCTGATAATTCCCATACCCTTCTATGTTGTAAATCTTCTATATGTAAAAGTTTTAAAATCTTATCTGCTTCTTTTTCTATGTACTTTTTGTCCTTATTCTCCAAAAGCATTGGATAGATGATATTATCTTTTATAGTCAAATTTTTTATTAATTTTACATCTTGAAATACAAAAGAGAATTTTTTTCTTCTAAATTCCCTTCTTTCTTCCTTGTTAATCTTTTTTACATCTATCCCATTTATAAGGATACTCCCTGCAGAAGGCTTTTCTATAGTAGAGGCTAATTTTAAAAGAGTACTTTTTCCGCTACCAGAGGGACCCATTATGGATATAAATTCCCCTTCATTTACGGATAAATTTATATTTTTTAAAGCTATTTTCCCTTTTTCTGTACCATATATTTTATAAACTTCTTTTAATTCAATAATACCCATAGATTTCTCCTAACTAACAAATCTAATATCAATTATTTTAAATAAACTATTATTTAAAGCTACTATTTTACTATTAATTAAAATATATTGTAATTTTAGTACCTTCTCCCTCATTAGATTCTATATCTAATTCATGGTTTAAGTTTTTACAAACTTCATTTGTTATATAAAGTCCCATACCTGTAGACTCCCCAAAAATCCTGCCATTTTCTCCTGTATAAAAAGGCTCTATTACTCTGTTTATATCTTTTTTAGGTATACCAATTCCCTGATCTTTTATATATATTTTTTTTCGTCCTTGCTGCTCTCCTGATTTTATTTCTATTAATTTTCCTTTTCCCTTTGAATACTTCACACCATTAACTATGATCTGATCTAATATAAAGGATATCCATTTTCTATCTGATTTAATTTTGATATTATCCATTTCTACTCTCGGGAAAACTCCATTTTTTATAAACAATTTTTTATTATAGTTAACTCTATCTAAAACCAATTCTTTCAAATCGAACTCTGCCACATTAAAATCATTGTGAAAACTTTCTAACCTAGCATTGTAAAGAGCAATATTTAATCCCTCTTCTAATTTTTCTGTTTCTTCTTTGATATCTTTTATGCATTGTTGTTCTCCATTTTCTTGAATTATTAGTTTTATTACAGAAAGAGGTGTTTTCATTTGATGTACCCATTGATTTATAAAGTTTAAATGTTCTGTTTGCTTTTTTATATTTTCATGCATATGAAATTTATATATACTATATAATTCTCCAGTATATTCATTTAAATTTTTTCCTAATGTAGAATCACCAAAAGAATTTAAACAATCTTCAAATACTTCTGGTTTTTTCTCCAAACTTTTATACATTTTTCTTTCATTTAAATATTTTAAAATTAAATAAACTAATAAATTAAACAAGCTTAATAATATGAAATAAAGGAAATTATCAAAATCCTCAAATCCCCCCATTAAGTTGTATAAGCTAAACAGTATCATAAAATTTAATAAAAATAATATTATAACACCCTTATTATTTTTTATAAAAATTTTCATCCTACTTCCTCCAGGTTACATTCAATCTATATCCTGCTCCTCTTACAGTTTCTATAGAATCCTTTATACCTAAATCTGATAATTTTTTTCTAAGCCTTGCTATATTTACATTTAATGTATTTTCATCTACAAAAGTAGTATCATCCCATATTTTTTCTAAAAGTTCTTCTCTAGTAGCTACTTTAGGATATATTTTCATCATTGCATCTAAAAGATCTCCTTCTTTTTTAGAAAGCATTGCCTCTTTTCCATTAAAATGGACCTGTAATCTTTCCGGATAAAAAAGTAATCCTTCTACATCTAGTATTCTTTCTACTTGACTATTTGCTGCATAATCACCATATACTCTTCTTAGCTGACTTTTTATTTTTGCTAAAACTACTTCATAATAAAAAGGCTTAGTAATATAATCATCTGCTCCACTTTCTATAGCCATAACTTGATTCATTTCTGAATCTCTAGCAGATATAAATATTATAGGACATAAGGATTTTTCCCTTATTCTTCTACACCAGTAATATCCATCAAATTTGGGCAAATTAACATCTAAAAGAATTAAATTTGGTTTTTCCATTTCAAAGGTTTCTAATATTTTTTCAAAATCTTTAGCTACTAACGCTTCATAGCCATATTTTTCTATATGTTCACCTAAAAGTTTTGCTATATTTTTATCATCTTCTATTATCATTATCTTGTAACCCATATTTATCACTCCCTTTTATATCTAGTGCAGTAACCACTCACCCCACTAATTTAATTATATTTTACGCACTAAGGCCTGTACTAAATTCATATATTAAATAAACTTTTTATTTTTAAAATATATCATATTTAAACTTAATAATTAATTCAAAGTTTAATCAAGTATATTAAAAATAAATATAGTAATAGTTTAACTAGAACTAGATTTTATGAATTGTTATTAAATTAGATTTAAAAATAATATACTATGCTTTTTTATGAATTAATTATTAACTATTTTATTTATAATAAAGTTAAAACTAATAGACTATCTATTTTAAATTATAAATTATGAATATAATTTTTAAAAGTAATCTTTTGTTATTATTTATTAATTACATTATATAAAAATGCTAAGAAACTCTTAGCTATTTTCACTTTGTATTTTGTAAAAATATTTTTGAATTACTTAGCATTTAAATCTATTTAAGTTCTGGATGAACAACTTTATATATCTTAGCCCTTTTTTCCATTTTAGGTCCATAGTACTCCCTAGCATAATCTTTCATTTTATCATCCTCTGATTGGTTTCTTTCTATCCATTTAGCTGCAAATTCCCTGTAATCTCCTTTAAAATTCTTAGATATATACCAAGTTCCTATCTTTACATTTACATCTGGATTCCCTATATCTTCTTTTTTAAAATTTTTTAATCCCATTTCCTTTGCATAATCTAATACTTTTGTATCCTTTAAGTTAAAGGGACCACAAGACTTAGAAGGTTCATATTTTAATTCCTCATTTGCTGTTTCAAAATTAATTACAGCTGCAACTAAATAAGGATCTATATTGTATTCTGTTGCATATTTTTTTATTTCATCTTTATGCTTTAAATCAAAGAGTACATTTCTTAAAAATACTCCTGAACCTATTGCTAAAATCAAAACTAACCCTACTAAAGATTTTAATATCTTTTTCATCTTTGTTTCCTCCTGCTTTTTATTGAATTTATTGAATATTTTTACATATGTTTTTAGAAAATTTATATTAAATAGAACTTATATCTATTTATTTAGAATTTCTGTATTTATATCTCTCCATTTCATAATAAGTAGTTTTAAGAAAATAAACTCATTTTCCAATCTAATTTCTATAAATTATGATATTACTTTGTAATAAAATTGTACTGTTAAAAAATAATAGATTAAATATACAATTGTATATGGTATAGCTACCATTGTTATTGGCGTTAATGTACCTAAGTTTAAGAACTCACCAAATATTGATAAAGCTACTCCTCCATGAGCTATACCTACTATTAATGGAGCAAAGAATATAAATGCCATTTGCTTATATATGGAAGATTTAAGTTCTTTATTCCTTACCCCTATGTTTCTTAATATTTTATATCTATATTTTTCCTCCATAGCCTCTGAAAGTTGTTTAAAGAATATTATACTTGCCGTACATACTAAAAAAACTAATCCTACAAAGCATCCTATAAATAGCATAGTTCCAGATGAAGATACATTTTCTCTATAATTTTCATAGTAATTAGAGTTAACCAATCTATGCTTTGGATTATTTTTAGATTTTTCATAGTTTGTTATTATGCTATTAAAATCCTTTGTTAGTTTCCCACTCCTATTATGATTTTGTACTAAATAAAGCGCATATTTTTCCTTCTTTAATTGATTTTGTAGCTTTATGAATTCCTCGTCCCTAACTATCAATACATTATCTAAAACCATCATATTAGCTAATGATCTTTCTTCTGAATGCACTACTTTAAAATTTTCTTTACCTATATTAACATTGGGAATTCTATTTTTTTTATCAAGAAATCTTGGAAAATAATAAGCTTCTTTTGGTGAATTTATTTTATCTTTAACTTCAATATTCTTAGCTTTAGCTATTTTGTTAAAATCCTTTTCTGATAAAATAGACTTACCATCATAAATATTACTATTTTTATTTTCATACTGCAGCACTGTAATATCTATTTTTTCCTTTAATTTATTTTTACTATTATTTTTTATAAGCTTGTCTATATCATTTATAACTTTATTATTTTCTACTTTTACCACATAATCAAAGGGCATATCTTTATCCATGTTAGCTGAAAAATATTTATAAAAACTTATACTAGCTCCTGAAGCTGTAAGAGTAGTGGCTATAAGTATAGCTATAGTAGCTAAGGTTCTAGAATTCCCTTTTATTCTATATAAAAGTTGAGAATTTGAAATCATATTTAGTTCTTTAAAATGATTTTTCTTATTATTTCTTTTTACTTTTAAATAATATACTGTAAAAGAACTAAAAAACAAATAGGTTCCTATTACTACTGTAGTTAATGTAATCATAGCAACTGATCCTAAACTTTTACCTTTGCTAATAATATACAAACCATATCCACCCAATAAGAATATTAAAGATAAAGCAACCTTTATCTTTGAAGCTTTAGGTTCTTTTTCTCTCTTACTTTCTGCTGTAAATAAGTCTATTAATTCATATCTATATATAATACTAGATCCACTTATAGAAACTACAAAATATATTAATATAAAAGTTTTTATTGTGGAAACTAAAGCTTTAATTGAAAACCCTGTATTTATAATATTTTCTGCATCTATAAGCTTTAAAAAAACTAATATAAAACCTTTAGAGAAAAAAGCTCCTATAAAAATTCCTATAACTAAAGCTATAATTCCCATGGTCATAGTTTCATAAAACATCATAGCCGCTATGCTTTTCTTCTTTATCCCTAAAATGGAGTATAAGCCCATTTCTTTTTTTCTCTTTTTAATAAAAAATGAATTTGAATACCATATAAATATAAAAACGAACAAAGCAATTATAGCTGATGCTCCTGAAAAAGATTTGCTTACAGTCTTCATTCCATTTGCTACATCTGCAATTTGATTATTATATTCAATAGCTTTAAACATAGAGTATATAAGTACGGAGAATATCATAGGTGTTAAATACATAGCATAATTCTTAAAATTTCTTTTTACATTTTTAAAGGCTATATTAAATAAGCCCATTATTTTCTCCCCCTAGCATAGATGTTACATCTAATATTTCTCTGAAAAAGTCTTTTCTACTTAAATTATTTTCTATTTCCTTATATAATTTTCCATCTTTTATAAATATAACTCTACTACAATAGGATGCAGCAAAAGCATCATGGGTAACTATCATTATAGTTGATTTATCTTTCTCATTTAATAAATTAAGAGTTTCTAGTAACTCCTTTGAGGATTTAGAATCCAATGCTCCTGTAGGTTCATCTGCTAATATTAATGCTGGTTTATTAATTAAAGCCCTAGCTGCTGCTACCCTTTGTTTTTGTCCTCCTGATATTTCATAAGGATATTTATTTAATAAGTCTTTTATATTTAACTTTTCTGTTATTTCTATTACTTTTTTATCTATTTTTCTATAAGATACTTTTGATAAGCTAAGGGGCAATGCAATATTCTCTTTAACAGTTAATGTATCTAATAAATTAAAATCTTGAAATATAAATCCTAATTTATCCCTTCTAAAATCTGATAGTTTATCTCCCTTTAGCCTTGTTATATCATCACCATCTATTAAAATTTTTCCTCCTGTAGGTTTATCAATTGTTGATATTATATTTAATAATGTAGATTTTCCTGCCCCTGAGGGTCCCATAACTCCAACAAACTCTCCTTCAAAAACTTTCATATCTATGCCATTTAATGCTTGATATATATTTCTCTTTTCTCCATATACTTTTGTTACATTTATAGCTTTCAGTATTTCCTTCATAATCTGTTCCTCCCTAAAAGTTAAAATTCATATTATAGTGTTAATTATATATACAATAACAAGCATTAAAAATCGATTAATATTTCAACTACATTACAACTTTGTAATACAAATCTGTAAAAGTTGTAACATATTTTCTATAAACAAAGCACAATTTATTTTATATCTTTTCTGGTAGCATACTATATACTACTAACATTGCAAAAAAAATAAGGAGATAAGCATTACACTTATCTCCTTACTTATATTCACTATTATTGGGGGATATTTAGAGGGATTCTTTTAATTTTTAATTTATATATATTATAACCATATTTTATTAATTTATTATTAATTAAATAAAAAGTTTTTTTAAATTATTGAAGTTTTTTTCATAAAACTTAATTTTAAACTAATTATTTATAAAAATATGATATAATATATTTTAATTAATAATTATTATTTTTATTTATTATAATATTATTTTCAATACTTTGCAACTATTTTTCTTATTTATTTTTTATATTTAAAATTTCATTTTTTTATAATTAGGAGGGTGGAAAATGTTAGATAAAAGTCATATAAAAAAAGCTTATTTTTCTATGGGTTGCTTTTGGTCAGTGGAAGCTTTATTTGATTCTTTGGATGGTGTCATTAAAACCTATGTTGGATATACTGGTGGAAGCACACTATTTCCTACCTATAACAGTATAGGAGATCATTTAGAAACTGTAGAAATATACTATGACTCTAGTAAAATAACCTTTGGAAATCTACTAATGGTTTTTGAAAAAAATCATAACTATACTACAAGACCTAATTTATTACAATATAATTCCGCTATTTTATATAATAATGAAAATGAAAAAGAGCTTTGTTTAAACTGGAAGAAGAGTAAAGAGGAAGAATTAAAGAAAGAAGTTTTAACTAAAATTTCTCCTATAGAAAAGTTTTATTATGGAGAATTTTATCATCAAAAATATTATGTTCAATTGGAACCTGTAATTATGTCTAATTTAAGATCTAAATTTTCTACTGGTAATGATCTAATCTCTTCTCCTTTATGTCATAAATTAAATGCTTACTTAGCGGGCTACAGCTCTCTAAAAAATCTAAATAAAGAGATTAAAGATTTTAATCTTTCAAAGGATGCTAAAAACAGATTATTGTCTATTGTAGAAGGTTTTAACCATACTAAATAAAATTAATTTTAAAATTCAATTGATTTTTTTATTTTTTATTAGTTATAACTAATAAAAAAGAGGTGTCTAAAAATACATTTTATTTTTAGGCACCTCTTTAACTTACATACAATTTCATTTCTATGATTAATTCTATTTTTTACTACTCATATTAATTTATAAAATATTTTAGCTTTAATTAGTATTTCATATTTGCATAATGCTAAACACTTTCCTAGATAACTTTTTTAAGATTAATACAAAAATGTCTACTTATAAGACAGATCTATCTAAAACTGAAATACTTGATTCTATTTTATATTAACTTTTTTAAAGCTTTTTCTAATAAAATACCATCCCTTTGATTGTAATCGTATTTTAAACTTATTTCTATACCATACTTTATAAAATCAACAGCCTTATCTACAGCAGTTTTTATGTTTTCACCTTTTAATAAACTTCCTACAACTACACTGGTAAAAGCATCTCCTGTCCCAGGATAATTTACATTTAATTTCTCTGTTTTTGTTATATAAAATTCATTCTTTACTTTATTGTATGAAACTGTGGCTATTATATTGTCGTATAAAGGAACACTGGTTATTATAACATTTTCTGGTCCTATATCACTTAAGTTTATAAGCATTTCTTTAACTTCTTTTTCAGAAATTTTACATTTAGAGCAATCTTTATTTAAAAGATAGCAGGCTTCAGTATAGTTTGGCGTTATAACATGAGCTAATTTTATAAATTCTCTCATTTTATGTACCATTTCATAATCTATAGCAGAATAAAGCTCACAATCGTCTCCCATTACTGGATCTATAACTACCAATGTATCTTTTTTCTTAAAATACTTTATAAAATTTGATATTATATTTATTTGATGCACTGACCCTAAATATCCACTATATATGCAATTAAAATCTAAATTTAAGCTTTTCCAATGATCTATATAAGCTTGTAAATTATCTGTTAAATCTATTATTTCAGGATTACCAAATCCCCCTGTATGAGTAGACAAAACCGCCGTGGGAATTGGACATACCTGTGTACCCATAAGAGATATTATAGGTATTACTGTGGTCAAAGATGCTCTCCCATAACCAGATATATCATGTATAGCCGCTACTTTTTTTGTATTTACTTTCATATGTCCATCTCCTAAACAATTTGAATTTACATAATTTTATATTTAAAATATATGAAATTTAATATTTTTACAACTGTATCCATACAGTTGTAAGTTTTAAATTTCATACTACAAAAGATCAATATGTACATTAAAATTCATATATAATATATTAATTTTTAATATTGTTAAATATAAGCTTAAATAAAAAATTGATAAACTGTCTACAAAAATTAAAAAATTGTGCTTAATGAAGCACAATTTTTTTAATTTATTGATTCTAATATATTAGATCGGTTTTAATATATCAGATGCTAAATCCCATAAAAACACTTGTCCGTTATCTTTTCTTACATAATACCAACCCATTGTTGCTGTATGATCCTCAACAATTTCATATACATGGACTAAATAATATGATACCCCTTGTCTAACCTCTTCTCTTTCACAAATAGCTTTAATATTATTATTGCCAGTTCCTATTTTATTTTTTACTATTTCTTCTGCCTTCTTTTTTGTAGTTACCTGTCCTTGTAAGTTTTTATTTTCCTCTTTTATTTTCTTCTCTTCTTCAGCTTGCTTTTTTTGCTCCTCTTCTACTTTTTTTGCTTCTTCTCCTGCCTTTTTTATTTCTTCTTGCTGCTTTTTCTCTTCTTTTATATACTGATCTTTTAAATTTTTAGCCACTACATTTTCTTTATCTATAGATAATACTTTATCTAAATAATCATAGGCTTCTTTATATTTTTTATCTTTTGCTAAAGCTTTTGCTTTATCTAAGTTTTCATTTACATAAATCTTTATACATTCCTTTATTTTATCTTGGGCTAAACTAAATCTTTTACTATCTCTTTTAGATACTTTTTTAAATGATTCTAAAGCAGCTAGATAATCTTTTTTATTATATAATTCCATAGCTTTTTCATAATTTGCTTTAGATTCTTTTATTTCTTTAGCTAAATTTATTTTATCTACAATATCCTTATTATTTTTATAATCTAAGGTTTTTTCATAATTTTCTATGGCCTTATCATAATTTTCTATCTCCATATAAGCTTCTGCCTTATTTAATAGAGCTTTATAATCTTTGTACTTTGTATACTTATAACTTCCAAAGCTCCCTAGTATAACTAAAATTATTATAGTAGCACCTATTATAATATTTTTTTTAGATTTGTTCATAGTAGCACTCTCCCTTCTATACATACAATTCTGTAACATCTTTTTTTTACAATCTTGTGACTAAAAATTATTAAATTCCTTTAATATTTCTAATATGTATTGAAAAGTTCTTTCCGCAGAACTTATACTTAAATGTTCTTTAGGTGTATGTATTTCAAAAATATTAGGACCTATAGATATGCACTGTAATCCTTTTATTTTATTTTTAAGCACTCCACATTCAATACCACAATGATATGCTATAATTTCTGCCTCTTTACCATATAATTTTTTAAACACTTTTCTACTTAGAGAAAGTACTTCTGATTTTTCATCATAGGGCCATTCTGGATAATCTCCGTGGCAAATAATTTGTGAATTTGTAACCTCTCCTAATGCTTTTATTTTTTCTACTATTTTATGTTTTAAAGTCTTATTTGAACTTCTAATTCCGCTTTCTAATATAGCTTTACTATGATCTACTGAAATAGTCCCCAAATTTACAGAGCTTTCTACTAATCCTTCTATATTAGCTACCATTGATTCTACACCATTTGGAGTAATCAATATAGAATTTAAAATTAACTTTTTGCTTTCCTCCGAAATAATTTTATCTGTATTATCAATAGGATCTTTCAACTTTATGTTTACATTATCATCTTTTAGATATAACTCCTCTTTTAATGTATTATTCGAAAATTTTATAAATTCCTTTAATTCATTTTCATAACTTTTTTCTATTAAAATTTTAGCCTCAGCATTTACAGGAATATTATTAGTTTTGCTTCCACCCTGTATAAAAGCTAAAGAATATTCCATATTATAACTTAAATCCTTTAGTATTCTTCCTAATATTTTAATAGCATTTCCTCTTTCTTTATGGATGTCAAGTCCTGAATGTCCCCCTTTTAAATCTTCTACTACTATATTAAAAACTTGTAAATTTTCTTTTGTATTTTCCCATTTTATAGGTATATTATGTTTAATATCTACTCCTCCAGCACTACTTACTAAAATTTTTCCTTCTTCTTCTGAATCTATATTTATAAGAATTCTACCTTCAAACAAATTATGATCAACATTTAATGCTCCTATCATGGTAGTTTCTTCTTCAGTAGTAAATAGCATTTCAAGATTGGGATGACTAATATCATTGGAATCTAATATAGCTAACATATAAGCTAATCCAATTCCATCATCAGCTCCTAAAGTTGTATCCTTTGCATAAATCATATCCACTTCTATTTTAAATTCTATGGGATCCTTTTTAAAGTCATGTACTTTTTCCTTAATCTTTTCACAGACCATGTCCATATGTGCCTGAAATATAATAGTAGGTGCTTTTTCATATCCCTTTGTAGCTTTCTTTTTTATAATTATATTTAAATATTCATCTTGAATAACCCATAAATTTCTTTCTTTTGCAAAATTAAAGAGATAATCACTAATTTTCTTTTCATTTCCTGATTCTCTAGGTACATTACTTATGTCCTTAAAATATTTAAAAACTTTATTGCAAATTAAATCATCTATTCTTTGGTACATATAGTTCTCCTGCCTTCATAATAAATTTTGTCTAACTTTATTATAATATAAAAGTAATAGCATAAAAAAGTAAAATCTCAAAAAAATTCTGTAAAATATTATTTCTAATTTTAAGTTAAATGTAAATATATAAAATAAATATATTTACATACCTACCATACTCAACACATAAAAATACTTAAATAAAAATTTATTTGTATATACTCTTTATGAGTTAGAACACTCTAATAATATCACACATTAGCATAAATATTACTTCCATTTTCATCATATGCGTGGGCTTTAATCCAGATTAAAATATTTTTGCAAAAAATATAGCATTTATATTTGTCTATTTGTTAATAATATGTTATAATAATAGAATAAAATTTAATTAGTAAAGCATGATGTTTTACACTAGGAGGTCAATCAATGAAAACTGGAACAGTAAAATGGTTTAACTCAGAAAAAGGATTTGGATTTATAGAAGTAGAAGGTGAAAAAGACGTATTCGTTCACTTCTCAGCAATCCAAGGAGATGAGCCAAGAAAAAACCTTGAAGAAGGACAAAAAGTTGAATTCGAAGTAGAAGAAGGTCAAAAAGGTCCTCAAGCTGCTAATGTTATAAAGCTATAATATAACTTTGTAATATATAATATATTAAGTATTTTAATATATAAATAGCAAATACCACGCCACCTTTATTAAGGTGGTTTTTATATTATATAAAATTTTTATTAAACTTTTATAAAGCTTACCAAATCCTTGCTTAAAAATAGTTTAGTATAAGGAGAGTAGTTTTAATGAAAAAAAATTATAACATGAAAAAAACCATAGCTATGAAAGGCTTTATTGCTGAATTTGGAGAAATTTTTTCTGAAAAAATGAAAAAAAGATTATTAGAGTTAGAAATAAGAACTGTACTCACTCGAAAAGAACATAGAAATAAATTAGATATAAAACATGTAGAACATACAAAATATCCTTGTGAGGATTTAGATAGCAAAAATCTAGAAAAAGAATATACTTATGGTCAATTTGTAATTACAGATGAAAATCTATATTTTAGTAATAATTGTGTAGAAAATGAAAAAGTTATGCAATCACCTATAGTAAATACAATATATAATTCTCTTGATGATGAAGATATGCTTATTGATGAAGATACAACTGCTAAAAAAATAGATGATACCAATATTGATTACGTAATAGATACCTTATTAACAGCCTGTCCTGAAGTCTCCCAAAGATATTTAAAAATTGTGCGCGAAATGTTATCTAACGAAAAAAGATAATTTTAATATTTAAAAACAAGAGCATATATTATAACATATATATGTCTTTATATGGATAAAACTTTTAAATAGTTTTTTCTAATATATGCTCTTTTATAACTATTAATATAAAAATATTAATAATCTTACTTTATATTATGAAAAATTACACTTCCACTATTTATACATACCACACATAAATACAACAATAAACTTAATCTTATAATAATAAATAATACATTCCATTAATTAACTTACATTTTTATGTTATTAGACTTTTATACCTCCTATTATTGGGTTAAATTATATTACTAAAATTATATATTCTTTATATCTAGATTATATAATTTTATATCTTAATAATTATATTAAATACTTATAAAAATTTACATAAACTTATGTTACAATTAATATAAATAACACTAGTTTATATTTTATTATATTTTAATATTGATTTTCACTCCTTCTGTTTACAAACTATTTTATTAAAAAAATTACTATATTTTAAATATACAGGAGTAAAATCAGTATTTTTATCATTGAACAAATTATATGTTAGTTAGAGGAGGATTTATATGAATACTGTATTACAAACTATAAAAAATAGAAGAAGTATAAGAGGTTATAAATCTGAGCAAATAAAAGAAGAAGAACTTCAATGTATATTAGACGCTGGAATCTATGCTCCTTCTGGTTGTAATCATCAATCCTGGCATTTTACTGTTATTCAAAACAGAGAATTAATTACAACTATGAGCAATGTGGCTAAAGAAAAACTTAAAGATTCACCTAATGAAAATTTTAGAAATATGGGTAATAATGAAAAACTTGATTTAACTCATGGTGCACCTACTTTAATTGTAGTATCAGGGAAAGAAGGTAACTATTCTCCTTTAGTTGATTGTTCTGCTGCTATAGAAAATATGCTAATTGCCGCTGAAAGCTTAAATATAGGTTCTTTATGGATAGGCCTTATTTCACTAGCTTTTGAAAATAAAGAAATCATGGAAAAATTAAATATACCTAAGGGATATAAGCCTTATTTTGGCATAGCTTTAGGATATAAAAACGTAAGTGAAGCTAAAGCTCCTAAAAGAAATGAAAATGTAATAACTTACATAAGATAAGGAAATTACGATTTAACATCCTTTAAAGGCTGAGAATTAAAGCAATAAATAATTTTGATCAATAGATAGCTATAAAAATAAAGAATACTAATATTTGTATCCTAATATTTAAGCTAACACTCTAATGCCACGTCCTGTGGCAACAGAGCTAAGTAAACGTCCTGTTTACTTCACGCTTAAATATTAGTTCACAAATAAAGTATTCTTATTATTTTTCTAGATATCTATTTTCTCTAAAATTATTTATTGCTTTAATACCTTTAAAAGTTGTTATCATAATTTCTCACGTGACAGAAAACTTACTAGCTGAAATTTTTTTTCAATCCATTAATGAAAAAATATGAATAACTAAAAAGTTTTTTATATATTTACAAACTTTAAATAATATAGAATGGGTAAATATAATTATGGATTTTACGTAATAGAATGGAGTAAAATTTTCCTTCTTTACTGTTTTTGATCCTAGAGAAAATTTAGACTAACTTCAGTATATTAAAAATTGGGCTATGTGGCGTAAAAGGCATTTGAAAAAGCTTAGATATTCTTATTTGTTTTTTGAAAATATATTAGAAAAAACTGATTGTTTGAGCGGTCAGCGAGTTATCATTTTTTTCAATATATTTTATAAAAAATAAATTTAGAATATCTTAGTGAATTGAGTTGCCTTTCTAGACATATATCCCTTTTTTAATATACTGAAGGTAAACTACCTTTTAAGTCGTAATTTATTTATTCAAACACTTTTTTATAAAATTTCTTTTACAATTTTGGAATTTTGAAATATCATGATTTATGGAATATACCCCAATTAATTCAAATCCAATCCCGATTCCATAGCCTAATCCCAAAATAAATTCTGGTAATTGTATTGTAAAATGTCTTAAAATCGTAGTAATTGCAATAATAAATATACCTATACTTAAAGTTCTATTGGGCTTTTTCATAAAAATCACCTCCATATATTAGTTAGTTGCAAAATCTCTTACTTTAATGTTTCCTGCAGTAAATAATACTAATGACATAAGTATTACTATAAATATATTAGGGAATATGCTAGAATTCTTTATGCTATCAAATATCCAATATTGGGGAGTAAATTTCCCTATATTCAATAGTATCCAAGGAGATTTACTCATAGATAATCCCATAACGCCCATAGAATGTAAACTTAAAAATGTTGTGCTTATACCTACTATGTTAACTACAAGGGCCACTACAGATTCGTTTTGAAATAATCTAGTTACAAATACACCTAAACTTACTGAAAATATACTAGCTACTATTGTATTTATAAGTATAAAAATCAAATTATCAAAGGAATATCCTATTATAAATTTCCCGCATATATAAACAGACATATACACAAAGCTTTGAATTAATATCATACCTAGATATATTCCACCTATTATTTCAAATCCTCTGTTAGAAGTAGTTATAGCCCTTTTTAATATATTTTGTTTCTTAAAATTTAGTATTTCTGAACTTACATTATTAGCTGAAAAAATTATAAAATTTATTATAAGACTTAGTACTAAGAATGCTCCTTCTTCTACATTTTTAGTATTTTCTATAACCGTTTTTACACTATTGTTATCTAACTCATTTTTACTTTTTATAACATTTTTGTTTATTAATAAATCATCTCTTACTTTTTTATTTATATTATTATTTAGGGATTTTTCAATAGGTAAAGTTCCATTACCAATTTCTTTTTTATATGCTTTTATTTCTGGTTTTTCTCCTTTTTTAATCTTCTCTGAGAAATTCTCGGGTATTTCATATATGGCTACTATATCATTTTTATTTAAGGATTCCATAGCTTTATCTTTATTATTATAAAAGATAGATTTAGTAGGTATTTTAAGTTCTTCTAAAAGCTGTTTTCCCTCTTTCCCATTATCTTCTACATTAAAAGCTGCATCAACCATAATAGTACTTCCGCCACCACTTTTAATTGCAAAATTAATTATGGTTATCACTACTAGGGGCATAATAAGCATAAAACCTATAACTTTTATATCTTTTATCATTCTTTTGAATTGTATAAATCCATATCTTAAAATTTTCATGTTAATCCCCCCATTTCATATTAATCTTTAAAAGACTAATACTATATAAAACCATAGAAATAAGAATAAATGTAATTAAATAATATTTAATAGCTTCAAAGGAATTATAAATTAAAAAGGTTTTATAGGTTTTCATAATAAGTACATTAGGTGCAAAATCGCTTATAACTCTAAATATTTTATTAAAACTATTAATAACTTTCTCTAATGGATAAAATACTCCACCTAAACTTACACTTATTATAATAATTGCATTTAAAAATATTGCTGCCATCTTTTGTTCCTTAAAGAAGGCTATCACTACAGAGGATATAGCCACCTCTAAAAAGCTTTTAGTGAGTATTATTAATAATAATACTCCTATGTTCCCCTTAAAAGATAATCCTAAAAATCTATAAGACAAGACATATATTGAATTAAATAAAACCGCAAAAATGTACCAAGAAACTAATGAATAATTAAAATATTGAACTTTACTTATACTTGTAGATAATGTTCTTTGAAAAATACCTTTTTTCTTTTCTTCATAATATCCATTACATAACGACATTATAGTTACTATAAACATAAAACTTAATATAGACACTGAATAGTACTCATAAGAAGTTAAATTCCTTGTACTTTTGACTATGGAATTTCTTATAGCATCCTTTTTATATATTTTAATAATATCTTCTGATATTTCCTTTACTAATAAATCTTTTTTTTCTTTAGAAATATCCATTTTATTTATGTTGTTTCCTATTGTAAGATTATTTTTCACTTCTTTATTATAATTATCTATTAAGTCCTTTAGTATTTTAGAGGATACTTCCTTATCTTTTTCTCTTTCATTTATTTTTATTGTAATTTCTTTATCTTCTATAATGCTTTTTTCATATCCCTTTGGGATTACTAGTTCTTCTATAGCTTTTTCCTTACTTTTTCTCATATCTATAAATTTCTCTAACTCATTACTTCCCAAAAATTTTATAAATTCATTAGATAATTTTGAATTATCTTTATCCTCTACATAAATTGCTATTCTATCTATTTCATTTTTAGGATTAAACATATCCTTTTGAAAATATCCATATAATGAACTTAAAACTATAGGAAATATTGCAAAAGTAAATATCATAATAGGTAATTCTCTAAATACAGATTTTAATCTTAGTTTTATAAATGCTTTTAACCGCACACTCTTTCCTCCCTATATAAAATTTAATTTATAAATTTCTCATTTCAATGTTTTAAATATATAAATTTCCTATATCAACAATATAATTTATAAATATTAATATAATTAATCTCTAAGTTTCTTACCTGTTAATGCTAAAAATACCTCTTCTAATGTTGGTTCTTCAAAATTTATTCCTTTTATTTTTATATTTTCATTTTCTAATATTTTAAGTAAACTATTTAATTCAAAATTTTTTTCATGAACCAATAGTTTAATAATTCTTTCCTCCTTTTCACATTCAACAACCCCGTCTAAAGATCTAATGTTAAGAAAAGTTTCTCCTGTATAGTTTTCTAGTTTTAAAATCACTCTATTTTTATCACCCACCATAGATTTTATATAATTCTTATTTCCATAGGCTACTTCTTTTCCTAAATCCATAATGAATAAATTGTTACAAAGCATTTCAACCTCTTCCATATAATGAGATGTATAAATTACAGTGGTCTTTTCTTCTCTATTTATTTTTCTTGTAAATTCAAATATATGATTTCTTGACTGAGGATCTATGCCTACTGTAGGCTCATCCATTATTAATATTTTAGGGTGATGCATTATAGCCGCTGCTATATTTAGTCTTCTTTTCATACCACCAGAAAATTTCTTAACCTTCTCACGTCTTTTTTCTTTAAGTCCTATGACTTCTAGTGCTTCATCTATTCTCTCTTTTAAAAGCTTTCCTTTAAGTCCATATAAGCTTCCAAAAAATTCAAGATTATCTGTAGCAGATACAGTTTCTATTAGGGCTATTTCTTGAGGTACTAATCCTATGTATTCTTTGGCCTTTAAAGCCTCTTTACTTATAGAATATCCTCCAATTTTTATATCTCCTGATGTAGATTTTAAAATACTTGTCATTATATTTATTAATGTAGACTTACCTGCCCCATTAGGCCCTATAAGGCCAAATATTTCTCCCTCTTGGATTTTAAAATTTATATTATCTAAAACCAATTTATCATTAAATCTTTTTGTAACATTATTTACTTCAATTATGCTCATAAAAAAAACCTCCTTAAACTTTCTAATTATATAATAGAAAATTTAAGGAAGTTTTACCATTGTCTTAAGTAACTAAACTTAGTGACTTAAGTCACTAATCATTTGGGTACAGTTCACAAATTCTATTTAAGTTATTCTTATTACTAATTATATGGGTATAGTTTACAAATTTTACTTAAGTTATTCTCATTAATATATTACTTTTAATTATTAAATTTCTCAAGGATTTATAAACATATAAATCTTTAAATTAGATATAGTTCTGTAATTTATTATTTTTTCTTATTCTAACTTTCAAAGCTTAGATTTTACTATTTAATTAACTATATTATTTTTAAAAGCAAATATAGCTATTTGTGTCCTATCTCTTAAATCTAATTTGGAAAGTATAGTACTTATATTGTTTTTTATAGTTCCTTCAGAAAGGTATATCCTTTCTGCTATTTCTTTGTTAGAAAGTCCATTAGCTATTTCTCTTATTATATTAATTTCTCTTCCTGTAAGGTTATATTTTAAACTTATGTCATCATCATTTAATTCTTTTTCATAAGTAGTATTAAGTATTATGTTGTTAGCCACATCGGGGTGAACCACTACATTTCCTTTTACACAGGCTTTTATACCTTCATAAATTAACTCATTAGAACTATCTTTTAGTAAATACCCTGAAGCTCCAAATTTTAAAGCTTCATGAATATATTCTTTATCATTGAATGTAGTTAATATTAATATTTTTATATGTGGAAACTGTTCTTTTATGATTCTTGTACCTAATACCCCATCATAATTGGGCATTCTAATATCCATCAAAACTACCTGTATATCTTTTTCTTTACATAAACTTAGTGCTTCCCTTCCATCACCGGCAAGACCTACAACTTCAATATCATCATAGGTAGAAAGAATTATTTTTAACCCTTCTCTTATTAATTTTTCATCATCTACTACTATAATATTAGTTTTATTCATTTTACTTTTCCCCTTATTAAATTAATTTCCCCTAAGCTTTATAATGAAAATTATTAGGTTGCATTGATTTGTGGATATAATACTACTTTTAATAAAAATCCTTCTTCTTTTTTACTATTATATGCTACAGTCCCACCTAATTCATTAACTCTTTCCCATATGCTTTTAAGGCCTACACCTTTTTCTATTTTATCCGCCCCTTGTCCATTATCCCTAAGAGTTATTATTAAATTTTCTTCATTAAATCCCATAAATATATCTACTCTTGTGGCTTTCCCATGTCTTAAAGAATTAGATAAGAATTCCTGCACCACCCTATACAAAACAAAACATTGATCTGAGTTAAGAATCCATTTTTCCTTTGAAAATCCTAGCTTTATTTTTACTCCTGTAAGTTTTTCAAAGTTCTTTGTAAGTTCCTCTACAGCTAATATGCCCTCATATTTTTCAAATTCCCTAGGTTTTAGCGCTCTTACCGCACATCTTACTTCACCTAAACTATTTTTAGCAAATTCCCCTAAATTTCTTGCCATTTCTGATGTGAGTTTCCCATTCTTTTCAGCAATCTTTTCTATAGCTCCTAATTGTATTATCATTGTAGATAAACTATGCCCTACACTATCATGTATTTCTCTAGATATTCTATTTCTTTCACGGAGAACTGTAAGCTCTTCTATAGAATTGGCATAACTTTCTAAGTCTTTATTAGCTTTTTTTAATTTTTCTTCTGAAATTCTAAGTTTATCATATAATTTTTGCGCCCTTAATTTACCACTATTTTCTTCTTTTATATAAGTAGCTAGTATAAACAGCATAATAAAAGAAGTTACTATAGATAACATCTCGCTTAAATTCAAATTCCATCCAAGAAATATTATTATAATTAATACTATAGAAAAAGTTAAATAAGATAATCTTCCCTTAAGAAAAAGAGCTGAATCCAAAATATCTGTAAAGAAATAAAAAAACAATATTCCGGAATAATTAGTATAGCCAATATAAGCTAAAATACATTCTAATATTATAGACATGAAAACCAGATTTTTATTTTTATTAAGAATAAAAAATCTGACTTGGTTATTTATAATAAATAATAATATTAAAATAACTGTATGAGTTGTAATGTTTTCTTTTTCAAAGGAGGCTATACCAAATATAAGAAGCAATATAGCTATATATCTAAATATAATTAATAATTTTTTTCTCTCCATATTTTTTATTAATCCTTATTTTAAAACATAGTTAGCTAATACACTTTGAAGTTCATATATATTTAAACTTTTATTAAATTGCTTTTCTATAGGCAATTGAGTTCCTGAAATCCATATTTTAAGTTCTGCATCTAAATCAAAATTTCCTGCTGTTTCTATACTAAAATGTGTTATAGCTTTGTATGGAATAGAATGATATTCTGTTTTTCTAGCTGTCATCCCCTGCTTATCTACTAGAATTAATCTTTTGTTTGTAAAAATAAACATATCACGAATTAGCTTATAAGCTTTTTCTACTCTTTCATTTTCAGCTAATATATTACTATATTCTTTTTCTACTTCCATTATATTAACCTCTGAAGCGTTTCCCATTAATCCATCAAACAATCCCATTCTTCATCCTCCTAAGTATTACTCAATTCATATTTTTATAAAATTTTTTTTAAAATTACACCCTTAATAATACTAAAATCTTTTACAATGGACAACCATTTTATTTCTATTAAGACTATAAAACTAATCATATTCTATTATAATCTGTTATAAATATTACTAAAATCCATATCGTTATATTAAAACTATTGATTCATATAAACTAATAGTTTTAATATGGATGATAATTGTACTAATTATGTTTAAGTTTCAATATATATTAATATACAGTTGAATTTATTTTACTTTTAATACTATCTTAAATTAAAACTTTTAAAGTTATGGTTTATTATTTAGTTTATGGGGATAATTGTAGATAAACACTATATTATTCTACTATATAAATTATCTAAAATATTAATAAAAGTTGTCTTATTTGTCACCAATGTATCTATATTTAATCATATTTTAAATATGTATTAATTATTTATCCAATAATCTATTAATTGCCTTGTTTTTACTTGAACTATACAAGTAACATTTTTATATGATTTTTTCTATTTTATAAGTTTCATAAGGCATCTATTTTTCCACCTCCTCTAAAGATCATTGGTGACAAATCCTCTCACTATTATTTTTATCTTAATGACACTGCAACCAAATATTAAACTATTCCTTAAAAGATAATGTTTTAATAAGTCTGTCTTTTCCTATTATAGTATCTGGAAAAACTTCTGTAGCATTTTGCTTAAAGCTTTCTGGATCTATCATAGCTGGACTAAAATGTGTTAATATAAGTTGTGATACATTACCTCTATTAGCTAATTTAGCTCCTTCTCTAAAAGTCATATGCTTATTCCTTATAGCTTTATGTAAATCTTCATCCTGTCCATAAGTTCCCTCACATATGAATAAATCACTATTTTCTATAAAATCTATTATAGAATCTATTGGTCTTGTATCTGTAATATAACTTAATTTTATTCCTTTACGGCTTCTCCCCATAACCATACTAGAATTATATTTTATCCCTTCATAAACTAGATTTTCCCCCTTCTGAAGCCTACTCCATAAAAACTTTGGTACATTATTTCTTTCCGCTTTTTCTAAATTAAATTTAGGCTTTCTATTAATATATAAGCTATATCCTATACAAGAACAAGAATGATCTAATTCTAATGTGGAAATTTCTATGTCACAACTTAGCATATCATTATATTTTTCATATTGATTAATACTATCCTCTCTATTCTTTATACAATCCTTTGAACTGTTATTTTTTATGAAAGTGCTACTTTTATATTCATTTAGTACCTCTATACCATTTTTAACTACCTTTATCTTTAATGAATCTTTAGGATTTTCTATTATAGTTATATCATAAGGTAAATAAGGTACTATAGTCCTAAGTCCATTTATTACCTTTTCTATACCTTCTGGACCTATTATAATTAAAGGCTCTTCTCTCCCACTATTACCTATAGTAGCTAAAAGTCCTGGTAATCCAACTGTATGATCTCCATGCATATGAGTTATACATATAATATCAATAGATTTAAATCCCCACCCCAACATTTTCATAGATACTTGAGTTCCTTCTCCACAATCTATAAGTATTTTTCTTCCTCTATAATTTATAAGAAGAGAAGATAAAAACCTATCTGGAATAGGCATACCTCCTCCACATCCTAATAAAGGCAAATCTAACATTTTACTCCTCCTAGCTTTAGTTTTTTATAGCAGTAATCTTTACTAATTGTTATTAACTTATATCTTAATTCTTATTATGTATCATTATTTTAATTAAAAACATCTCATTATAATATTAATTTTGTAAATAAATTCATTAAACTTTTTAATATAGTATAGTTAAGTTTATATAATTTTATTAAAATTAATAATTATATTCTAGTATATGTATATATCATTTTTAAACTAAAAATATAAAGAATAGATAATTAATAAAAAACTATATACTAAATATCTATTCCTTCATAATATTCATATTAAACTTTAATAAACAATAACATTATTAAATACTGATACATATATATAATCTATCAATTAATCTACAATAAACAAATTATAAATTAAACAATAGGAGCTAATAAAAGTATTTCTATATTATCTTTATATATTTTATCGAATTGACTTATAGGCAAAGGATTAGTTCCTTTTCCTACTTCTATAGTAAACCCTGGCCTTCTATACTCTGATATAAACCAATCTTTATAGCCTGCATAAGATGCTATTCCATAGGGCTCTGAAAGTTCATAACCACTTACTTTTGAAAATAATTCTCCAATTTCTCTTGCACCTGGTGGAATTATATCTCTATAGGTCCAGAATATCACTTCTCCCTGACTATGGTAAGCTAGTATTAATCTAAAGTTATGCCTTCTTGTAAAATCTGCAACGTTTCTACTTTCAGGTTCTGATTCAGGATATGGTCCACCATATCTAGTAGGTCCCGGACCGTAAACACCATAGGATTCTTCTGTAATTTTAGATTCATACCAAGAAGCATTATAATTATGATTTAAATCTACTCCCCTTATATTTGCCTGCCAATTTTGAGAAAAATCCATACTCCCTTTATTCCATTCTATTAAATCCTCATAATAAGGATTATCCATTTGAAGCCCATTTATAACTAAATCTACACCATCAGGATTTACCATTGGCATTATATAAATACTACTCCTATTCCAAATATCTCTTATATTATACCCTTTTATTTCACTACCCTCACTATAAGCTTTAGAGAAATCTTCAATAAACTTCATAAGCAATGGCGTAGTTATCCACTCCAATGCATGATGAGCTCCATTATAAAACACTTCATTAGGTCCACTACCTAGTTTGATATAATACAAATTTTTCCCTAAAACACTTTTTCCTGCAATGCCTACCTGTATAAAAGGATATCTTGCTTTTAATGCCTTTATGTCACTTTCCATAATTCCATAAGTATAATCAATATTAGTATCTACTATATCAATACCTACAGGAACTATTATCTGCTGGCCTATAATAAGATTATTAGGTTCTATGTTAGGATTAGCAGTTATTATTCTAGCTACAGTTGTATAATGTCTTTTAGCTATATTATATAAAGTATCCCCAGGCTTTATAGTATAAGTATTATAGCCTAATATAAACTTATTCAATACCTCATAAGTATTAGGTCCTATAACGCCATCCACCGCTAACCTATTATTCAGTTGAAATCTTTTAACTGCCTCCTCTGTCTTACTCCCAAATATTCCATCTATATGACCTACATCATACCCTATCTTTTGAAGCACTTCCTGAATCTTTTTAACATCTGATCCCCTATCACCTTTTTTTAAAACTCTCATAAAATCACCTCATAGCATTATATGATTTTTTGATCTTACAAGTGAAGTATAAATTAAATAAAAATAGGATTAACACTAAAAATTCAATGCTAATCCTTACTTTATTAATTTTTATTATATGTATTTTTTTACTACCTCATAAGCGAACTCTATCATTTTATCACAGGATATTCCTTTCCACTTTCCTCATATTGCTCTTTCCTATTTTGTCCCTTACACCATCTTCTACAAAAATCAGCCCTCTTGTTACATATTACTTTTTCTGAACCACAATTAGGACATATATGTCTATCCTGTTCATAATTTATTTCATAAACATCTCCACAATCCATACATTTTAATTTACAAAGCTTGGTAGTATAATGTCCCCCGCTTATTTTTATTGCTTTTCCTTCTGTTAAAGCTATAGCTACTTTTTTTCTAGCACTATCTATTATATTTTGAAAGGTTTGACGAGATATTTCCATTCTTTCCGCACATTGTTCTTGGTTTAATTCTTCTATATCCTTAAGCCTCATAGCCTCTAATTCTTCAACTTTTAATACTACCTCATGTATTTCACATTTAGGTTTTCCCCAGGGCACAAAATAATTATTTTCTGGGAAAAATTCTACTCTTCTAAACTTTGTTGGTCTTGGCATTTTTCTTCCTCCTTGCATCTACTACATAACCCTAAAAATAATATATTAGCATCATGAATTTCTAAGTCTTCGCTATGTTCCATAAATCTACTTAATTTTAAATATTCTAAATCTAATTTACTATTATCAATATCTATTATACTATTACATTTTAAACATTTAAAATGTATATGCAAGGGTTTTCCACTAAATATTTTCATTTCGTAGTAATTTACACCGTTAATATTCAATTCTTTAGCTATGCCAAGTCTTTCAAAAATTTTTAAATTTCTATAAATTGTAGCGATTCCTATATTAATTTTTCATATAGTATAAATAATTATATCACAATAAAATCCTTATAAAAATATAAAAGCAAAGACATAAAAATCTTTGCTTAATCTATAATTTGCTATATTCCTCTAGAAAATAAGTATTATGTGCTAGAAGCTTAGCTTCCTTTATATCATGAGTAACTACTATAACCGTTCTTTTATCTTTTTCCCAAAGTTTTAGAAAACCTGATATAATTTCTCTTTTAAGAGATAAATCAATACCTTTAAAAGGTTCATCCATAATGAGGACTTCACTTTTATAAGCAAAAGCTCTAGCTAAAGCCACTCTTCTTTTCATACCTCCACTTAACTTATCCAAAGTATAGTCTTTATATCCTTTTAAGTTAACTAAATCTAAATATTTATCTATAATATTTCCTATTTCACATTTAAGAATATTAGACTTCAATACAAAGGCTATATTCTCATAAACAGTAAGCCAAGGTAATAATCTATCTTCCTGAAACATATAAGATATACTCTGAGCTTCCATAATAAAATTTCCACTATCTAAAGACTCCAGGCCTGCTATAATATTCAACAGAGTTGTTTTACCATAGCCTGAAGGAGCTAACAGAGCAGTTATTTTATTTTTTTCAAAGTTTAAATTTAAATTCTTGAAAATTATTTTATCTTCATAAGCTTTACAAGCATTTATAAATTGCATTTCATATACTACCTCATGTTTTTCATAATTTTACTATATATTAAGTAATTCTTAATTTTAGATTACCTCCCTTAAAAATTCTCATATGTACCACTTTAATGTAAAATAGATATACTATTGATATTATCGGTATACAATACATTTTTGTTCAAAATACTTTTTTAACATAATATTTAAATATTTTTTCAAATATAAGGCTAAGTAAAACCACCACTATAGTCCAGGCAAATAGTTCCTCTGTAGCTAAGGTAGCTTTGGCATTTAGAAGATTTAACCCTATAGAATACTTAGGAGTACTTAAAATCTCTGATGCCACAGAAACTTTCCATCCTATACCTAAACACATAAGTATTCCTGATATAATATAAGGCTTAGTAGAAGGAAGATAAATGTTCGTTAATATATACTTATTCTTAACCTTATATAAATTAGCCATTTCTAATAATTTTTTATCCACAGACTTTATTCCTGATAAAACATTAGTATATATTATAGGGAAACACATAAGTATACTAGTAAATATAGCTACACTAGAAGATTTAAACCATACTAAAGCTATTATTATGATTGACATAACAGGTGTTGCCTTTATAGTTACTACTAAAGGTTCTAATAATTCCTCCATAAAAACATTTATACCTGCTATTATACCTAAACTAATTCCTAATGCTATAGATATAAGAATTCCTATAATGACTCTTAATATACTTTTAAATACACTTATCCAAAAGTATTTCTTAGCTCCAAGAATAATTAAGGTTTCAAATACTTTTTTAGGAGATGGAAGTAATATTTCATTATTTATAAAAAGGGAGCTAAGCTCCCATATAAAA
Organism: Clostridium sporogenes; assembly: GCF_001889325.1. Lineage (NCBI taxonomy): Bacteria > Bacillati > Bacillota > Clostridia > Eubacteriales > Clostridiaceae > Clostridium > Clostridium sporogenes. The sequence continues at coordinate 710,453 of NZ_CP013243.1, forward strand.
ACCCAAAATATTATTATTAAAGTTTTTCTAACCAATCTTGAAATTGTCTTATTTTCCTTTATAGTAGAAATTTTCATCTGGTAGTTTTCCTCCAATAGATTTTGGATCATTTTCTTTTAAAATATTATAAAATTTTTCTAGAGAATCCTTAGAATCTTTAGAATTCATAAATACTATATTACATTTTGGAATAGCCATCTCTGCTATTTTTGCCTTTAGAACTATTCCGTTTTTCTCCATAAGCTTGCTAGCTTCTTCCTTATTGTTGTTTACAAACTCTACAGATTTTTTATAATTATTTATAAAGTTTTCTACGTCTTTTCCTCTTTTATCTATGAAATCCTTTTTAAATACTAAGGCTCCCATAGCTAATTTCCCCTCTCCAGATGCTTTTTCCCATTCTTTTGTTAAATCTAACTGTACTTTTAAATCCTTATTTTTAGTTTTTGATATTGTTACAAAAGGTTCTGGAAGTACTGCTATTTTTGCCTTTTTTGAAGCTACTAAAGTTGCTAAATCATTATGCTGAGCTTTATATTCTATTTTTACATCCTTATCTGGATCTAATCCATTTTTCTTTAATATATAATTCAAAATAAATTCTGGAGCAGCTCCCTTTCCTGTAGCATAAATAGTTTCACCCTTTAAATCTTTTATATTTTTTACAGTATCCCCGTTTTCTACAATATATAACACTCCTAAAGTGTTCACTCCAACTAATTGAACCTGCCCCTTTGTTTTATTATATAAAACGGAAGCCAAATTAGATGGTACTGCCGCTGCATCTACTTCTCCATTTACTACTTTAGAAACTATTTGATCTGGAGCATCAAATAAAGAAATATCATAATCCTCTTTATTTTCTTCCATAAGTTTAACCATTCCCATACCAGTAGGTCCTTTTAAAGTGGCTATTTTAATCTTTTCTTTTTTATTATTTTCCTGTGTAGTATTTGTACTCTCCTTGTTTTCCTCCTTATTTGAACAACCTACCACAAATAAAGCTGAAAAAACTAAAAGAAAGGCCATTAATAATGTACCAATTCTCTTTTTCATATATATAACCTCCTTGTATAGATATTAATAAGTTTTTAATTTTTTAATCCTATATAAAAGCTGAATTAGATTTTCCCTAGTTCAGAACCTTTATCTTTATTATATAATCTTTGGTATACTTAACAGAATTAATTTAAAATTTCTCTAAAATCCTCATCAGAATTTATTATTATTGTACTACAATTTTATGTTTTTTGCATGGTTTAACACACATTGATATACCTCATTTTCATTATATGTATTCTCGTTTTTTTCTTTATTTTTCTTATAAATTAAATAAAAACCGTACGCTTTTAGTACGGTTTTTATCTCTATATTTAGTCAAAAAGAGGTAGCCTCAATTAAGGAACTGCCTTTTTCGATTAAAATTATTATTCATTGGATATAATAAAAACGGATTTAATTATTACACTTACACTAATAAACTCCCGTAAAAAAGAACCCATTATAAAATATAAAATGGGTTCTTTCTCCTATTAAACGGGATGGTAGAATAATATATATACTATTAAACTTCTATAAAACTAAAAATATTCCTCTTAAATTATAACAAATAAATTTTGATTGAATATAATATGAATATATAAGAACATTTACCTGTAAATAGCGTGCTTGTCTTAATTGACTTCCATATGTTCACCTATAAAAAAAGAGCCCCCACTATATACATGGGCTCCTTTTTATTCAAGAAGGACTTTGATAATGAATTATAGAAAATCATTATATTTAATATTCGCCAAATGTAAAAAAATTCCTTCTAAAATAATTAAATAAATAATTTTAAAATTGGACATGACTAATTATGTACTATAAACTAAAACTTATACTTTGGTATAAAAAGAAGGTAGCTCCAGTTAAGGAACCATATTATTCAAGTTTGAATAATATAGTGCTCTGGAAAATTATTTATCTTTTAGTAATTACGTTAAATTTTTAAAAGATAACTGCTCCACGTAATAAGCTTCTCAGAATATAAGGAAAAATCATCTTCATCGATTCCAATCAGCTTTTTTCTATTCATGCAAATATCTAATATCTCTTTATCAGTCTCGTTTAGCAGTTTTGCCAAGTCAATCTTACTACTTATATATTTATTTGTTTCATAAAAATATTTAGCTTGCAAAATGTAAAATGTAGACTTGTAAAGTACTGATAAAATTTCTGGATTGTTTTCATAGATGAAATTATGACAACACACATGATACAAATTGCATGCACCTATCTTTATAGCACGTTTAATATCCGCTCTGTCAATCAGTGGCAACAAATAATCTATGCTACCATAGATTGGCTGCGTATCATAATAAAATTGAAATAAATCAGATTTTTCCCAACCTACAATCTCACTTTTCCCTGAAATAAATCCGCAGGCTTTTTCTTTATAAGGCATATGGGAAATTATCGCTCTATATTTTTTTAAATCCTGAATAGTCAGCTCATTCAGAATAACTACAATATCTATATCACTATTGTCAGTCGCTTCTTTGCGTCGATAGCTTCCCTGTAAACCAATAAAGGCAATCCTATCTCCATATTCATTTTTTATTTTTAATACAAGCTCCTCTACCCAATTATCTATAGAAAAAATCATTTTATCACCTCGCCTATTACTATAAACTCTACTCCGTAATTTCTTACTTGTTCCATATAATATTACAATTGTATCATATAAAGGATTAAATTGTAATTAGAGATATCATATTTTTATCTATCGTGCATCCCATATAATTCTTGCACAATCCATTTTTTTCCTTTTAAAACTTCTTGCAGTACTTCTTTTTCTTTTCTTTATCTGCACTTTTATTCTGTATTTCTTCCTTTTGAGAAAATATATATTTATCTAAAAATTTACTTAATTTCATTATCCTATTCTCCTTATGTATGTGAATATAATTTCCTAGAATTATCCAGTTGCCAGTTATCAGCTGGTCTTTTGTATCTGGTACTCGTTTATTCTGCATATTACATATTCACCACCTGCCTATTGTTTGTTTCGGATATTAAAAAAGAGTCTATACTAAGACTCCTTTTTAACTGATTTATATTTCGACTTATTTTTATCATTTGGATTTATATATTCAAAATCTCCATTTGAATTTTTTCTTATTCCCAGCCTTGCATATTCCTTATCTTTTACTTTAAGTTTATTAGTCATTATTACCACCTCCAAGTAGTATTATTGCCACGGAAGTGTTAAATTATTTCACCCGATTAATTACTCCACCTTTACATCTTCTATAGTTATCATGCTTCATTAATGACATACAAAAGTAGAGGTCCTCTTCTTCCCTCTCCTAGATTTGTTTTGTTTTATATTTCTATTTTTATTTAATTGTTTATGTATTCCTGGTTGTTGCATTTCTATTATTTCTCCAACTTTCAGACCTCTTACCACCAATCTATCTATGTAATATAAATATGATCTCTCAGCCTTTGCTAAGTATGAAAAAGTACCTAATCTCTAGTAATGAGCGAATCACCCACCTTATAGTTAAGTACTTATTTATGTATTTTATTTAAAAATATTCCAATAAATGTTATAATAAAATTATGTTGGAAATAACCTGAAAGGAGGTCTTAACAATGATAGTTTCTTTAAGAGTTCATAAATACGCCTAACTATTTAAAGGAGGTTAATTTTATGAAAAAATCCATAAAAAGAAACTACATTAAGGATATTAGCAAAATCATAATAAATAAAGTTAGAATTAATATAAGGGGATATATTAGCTCTATTATCATTAGTCTGATAAATACTTGGGTAAATAAATTAGTATCTTCAAGAAATAGTATTTTTGGTAAACCTAGTAATAGTATTACAAAATCTACTGATATATATTTTTTAATCTTATCAGCAATGATTCTCTTTACTTATTATTATTTGCACAAACATTAAAAATATTAGTTCCAACATAAAAATCCCAATTATACTACTTTATGTGTTTTCTATTAGTAGTTTTCACAGCAAGGGCTTGATAAAAAATTATCAAGCCCTTGTCAATTTTCATCAATACCTAATGTTAACTATATTCTTATAGCATTATTTTAGTACCCCTTATTTTCTATATATCTATTTTTTTCTATACTACCATTATATCATGGTTTTTCTTTAAAATTATTGCGTTTTCGTTGCACACTTTTTATATAATCTCCTGAGCTATTCTAGGTATGTAAAAAGCACCTAAGGCCTATATTCCTTAAGTGCTCTCTGACATTTAACTATTTATTGTTTCCCTCATACTCTCTTACTTCAAAAGATGCTATCTTATCATGTACTATATATTCTTTAACTGTTTTATAAGGATTAATCTTTTTATTGAATGAATACAATGATGGACCTTTACCATTAGATCTTTCCTCAAACCAATTCACAAATTTTTCTACTTCCTGCATACTTACATCATATTCTTTTGTAGCTCCATTTACTAAAGATATACTTAATATAGCATTATTTTTATTTTCTTCTACCTTTTTAGTAACATTAACTTTACAAGTAGCTGTTAAATCAGTGCCTTCCACTTTGGCTGTTATTGTTACTTGACCTTCTTTTATAGCTGTTACTTTACCATCTTTATCTACTATAGCTATATTTTCATCACTTGATGACCATACTACTTTCTTATTCGTAGCATCTTCAGGTAATACTTTAGCATTTAGCTTATCTGAACTACCTTCTAATAAATCCATAGATGTTTTATCTAATGATATAGACTCTACTTTAGCAGCCTCTTTATAAGGTTTCAACTGTCCATTTTTGTCTATATCTACAGCATCAAAGCACATCATATTGTTTGTATTACTATCTAACAAATTAGTTATTTCTACAGTGTGCTCTTTATAAGCTAAATCTTTTTTTTCAAAACATACAGCCGGGCTAACTTTATCATAGCTTCTAGCTTCAAATATATATGGAATTCCATCAATCTTTATTTCTATATTGTTAGTACAATAATATCTTGAAAACATAATTATTCTGATTTTATCTGTTACAGCATTAAATTTTACTTTTGATAAATACCCATTTACTTTACTATTTGAATCATTTAGTATCATAGAATATCCGCCAGAATAAGCAATATCAGAGTACCTTATCCAACTTGTATATTTCCCATTTATATAAGAGAAGTTATTGTTATCCTCTTCTATTCTTTTCCAACCTTCTTCAGGTTGTAATAATTGTTGTCCTACCTTTGTCTCATTATTTTGAGCATAAACAGCATAATCATTTTTAGTATAACTAAATACAAAAACAAATAATAATAACATACTCATAATTAAGCCTATTTTCTTTTTCATTGTCTTGTCCTCCTTATTCTTGATATATATATTATATAATTACATCTTTCACCATATCAAGAATAAGATTCCTACAAATTCTCTTATATCTTACAAAATTATTAATTTTTTTTAAAATAATTAAACTTAGATTAAAGGATAGCATATTTTTTATTAATTTACTCATTCTAATATAAAAAGACACCTGGAATTAACCAAGTGCCTTTTAGTACATATATAAATTTTGTTGTATATAGGAGCTTCCTCACTCTTAAATATATTTATTTTAATCTTTAGCATTTATTCTAAAACTGTTGGTTTTATTTTCTCTTGTCCTCTTAATACCTCAAGTGCTTCTGCTACTTTTCTAGCAAAGTTTAACGGTCTATCTATTGATTCAAAATGAATATACATAAGCCTTGGTTCATCAAATAACCAATGATTATGAAGTGCAGTAACTAATATTCCATTTTCTCTTAAAATAGATATAAATCTATTTATTTCTTCTTGAAGAATAACTGTCTCACCTAAATTAAGAGTTCTACCTTGATTATCGGGTGATTCAAATCAACTAATCTTTTAATTTTTCTACTCTTTCCATAAAAATCCCCTACAAATTAAAATATTTTGTATAATAATATATACAAAATATTTTAGATCCTATCCTATTTTACTTTTACTTTCATACATTTTAAAATCCGCCATTTTTATCAACTCTTTAAGGGATTTATTATAATATTCATCATATTCTACAAAACCACAACTCATTCCTATTTCATATTTAAAATTTTTACTTGTTTCTTTTATTTTATCACTTATCCTATTCCATACTATACTACTTTCTTTTATATTAGTTTTAGGTAGTACAATTATAAATTCATCTCCACCATATCTAAATATGAAATCACTTTTTCTTATACTATCCTTTATTATATTACATAAAGTTATTAATACATAATCTCCTGTAAGATGACCATAATTATCATTTATATTTTTTAAATTATTTACATCTGCAAATCCTATGGTTAACTTTTCTTTATTAATTTTAGCTAATTCTATTTCTCTATATAAACCTTCTAATCCTCTTTTTCTATTAAGTACTGATGTAAGAGAATCTGTACCTGCACAACGTGCAATATTTTCAATTATTTTATCTTTCTTTTCTAGTTCAACTATTAATTGTTCCCTGGTCATGTACTCATAACTCATAAATAACCACCTGTACTCCTTAAACATATTTTATAATATTATGGTAAAATCATTTTTTTAAACAAACATATATTTTAAACACCGTTGAATAGACAATAATATGAGAATTTATATGCAAACATATTTTTTAAGTTTAAAACCTAAATCTTTTTCTAAGTACTTTATTTATTTCTATACTTAGCTTGGTTCTTTCATCATAAACCCAGCCTTCATCAAAATTTAAATTAAAATTTTTAGATAAAGAATAATATAAATTTAGTTTTTGATAATACAATTCTAAATCATATAAATCTTTAGAATTAAGTTTTGGTTTAGATATACTTTTAAAATTACCTATAAAAATCTCATTTACATATTTTAAAAAAGCATTCATTATATTTATATTGGTAACATCAAAGGGTACCTTTAATAATTGCCACTGATACTTTTCTGGTAATTTATAATTTTTTATACTATCTAGCACTAAAATTTTTTCTCCTATATCCATTTTTCTATATAATAAACTTTTTTCTTCCCTTGTGCTCCAAAGAGCTAATTTTTCTCTCAATGGAAGACTTTTTACATCTAGTATAGCTTCACTTGGTTCTATTACAGCTTCGTATATTTTTCTATCGTATACTTCTATCATTTCCTTTACAAAATTTTGAGTGTTTCCATAAGATGCTATATAACCTATATCATATATACCAAATCTTCCAGCTCTTCCCCCTATTTGTTTAACTTCCTGTGAAGTTAAGTATCTCATATCATTTCCATCAAATTTTCTAATATCCATAAATATTATTCTTCTTATGGGAAGATTTACTCCCATACCTATAGCATCTGTAGTTATTAATATATTACTATCTTTACTTACAAATTGTTCATATTGTTTTTTTCTAACCTCTGGTGGAAGATTTCCATATATTACACTAGTTTTTATACCTAAATCTCCATAATAATCTGCTAATTGGAGAACTTTCTTTTTAGAAAAAGTAACTAATGCATCTCCTTTTTTTATATCCTTTAATCTAAAAGCCTCTTGTTCAATTTTAAGAGGTATATTTCTAAAGTACTCCCTTAATTCATATTCATCTCCACAATCTTCTATGATATTTATTATTAATTCTTTTGTATTCAATGCTCCACAAACATGTATTTCTTTACACTTTAATGCTAATATAGCTCTTGTCCAAGCACTCCCTCTTTGATCATCATCTATCATTTGTATTTCATCTATAATAGCTACATCATACTCTTCATTGATATCTAATTTTTCTATAGTACAACATATATGCTTAGACCCTTTTTTCTTTATTTCTTCTTCTCCAGTTATTAGGTCGCACACTACACCTTCTTTATTTAATTTTTCAAAATTCTCTAAGGCCAGTATTCTTAATGGTGATAGATATATACCTTTTTTACTTTCTTTTAGTCTTTCCATAGAATTATAAGTTTTTCCCGTATTAGTTTCTCCTAAATGAAGATAAAATTTTCTATTCATATATCTAACTTCCCTATATTCATCTTTAGGATTCTTCGGAAATATCCTATCAAATTCTCTAAATATCATAGTTGGAATATGCCTAGTTATAAGAACACTTATTATTCCTGATTTCAAATAATTTTTCCTATTCCCCTTTATTATTTCATAAAAATCAAAGTCTGTATTATGTTTTATATTATAATCCCTTACTAATTTTTTAGATATATAATCTAAAAGATGCAAATAATTATTATAAACCTCTTTAAAATCCCTTATATTTTCATCTTTCATAGTTTCTAATTTTTTTAATTTTTTTCTAATAGATGCTTCTTGTTCCCACAAACTATTAATTTTAGAATGCTGTACTATATCCTCTGTCTGACTATAGGAATTCTTTATTTTTCTAAAATTTCTATCTATGGAAGCTCTCTTCATAGTAATTCCTCCAATTTATATCTTAATTATAATTAAAATTTCCTTATTTTAAAGTAGAAATAAAAAAATATAAGATAAATTTTGCTAATATTAAAATCCAAAGTAGCCAAAGCATATTTATTATACACCCGTCTTCTCAACATAATAGTAAATTAACAGGTCTATATTATATTTTGTGCCATAAACTCCTGTTTATTAATTTTTTTAATAATAACTTCTTTCCATTCCCAATTGAATTTTTGGAAAATAAAAATAGTTCATTATACTTTACGTTTTCCTATTGATAACTTATACAAGTATATATTATAATTTATATAGGGTATTTATAACCACTTTACTTACTTATTTTTTTATTAATTTTTTAAGTTATTAAAAAATTGAATTATTAAATTGTTAAGGATGTTGATATAATAGTGAAAAAATATAACAATATTAAATTAAAAAATTTAAAGTCTAAAATAATATCTGGTGTTATGTGGTTAGAAACTTTGTTAGCCATTTTTATGATAGCTTCTGTATTGCTAAGTTCTAAAGATCTTATAAGTTTTATCATACAAATTTTTACCCTAGATGCAATTCCATCCTACGATATGTTTCAAAAATTCTTATCTCATCTTTTATTGTTAGTAATAGCTTTAGAATTAGCCTTAATGCTAGTAAAGCATACACCAAACAGTGTAGTTGAAGTAATGCTCTATGCTATAGCTAGAAAAATGTTGGTTTACGGTTCCTCTGCCCTTGAAATATTTTTAGGAGTTTTGTCTTTAGCCGGAATATTTTTTATAAAAAAATATTTATTCTCAGAACGAGATAAAAAGTTAGAAGAAAAAGAATCCTTTATACAAGAATTATCCGTTGATATTATTGAAAAAACTAATATAGTATCAAATAAAACTGCAGAATAAATTAAAAAGTCTTTCTTTTAAATCATCTTCTCCTTATCTCTAATAAGGATTTTAAGATAATATTATAAGAAAGACTTTTATATTAATTTATAAATATCTATAATACTTTATGTTATTTTAAACTTTCATATATTTTTTCCAAATTATATTGCATTATTTCTATGTATCCTTTATTTTCCACTGAATTAGTTAAAGTATAAATTTTTTCTACTTTAGCTCCTACTTCTTTTGCTAAAGTTTTAGACACTTCTTCACTTACATTCTCTTCTAGAAATACTGTTTTTATATTATTTTTTTTACAATAATCTATTAACTCCTTCATTTTTTTAGTGGTTGGTTCTCCCTCTGCAAAAACATTTTCTACACTATTTTGTTCTAAATTAAAGTCTCTACATAAATAGCCAAAAGCTGCATGCCCTGTTACAAAATGATTTCCTTTTACACTTTCAAACTTCTTTTTATATTCATCATATAATTTTTCCAATTCTCCTCTAAAATCTTTATAGTTATTTTCATAATAATTCTTATTTTTGGGATCTACCTTAACTAAAGCATCTTTTATAACTTCTGATTGTTTTACTGCAGCCTTTATACTTAACCAAGTGTGTGGATCATATTGACCATTATTATGTTCGTGTTTTTCTTTATTCTCTTCATGGTGTTCCTCTTCTGATTCCTTATTTTTTAAAGGCGTAACATTTTTAGATGCCTCTACTACAACTAATCCTTTATTGTCTATATTCTTTAAAGTTTTATCTACCCATGCTTCCATTCCAAAACCATTGTATACAAATATATTAGCATTATTTATAGATTCCATATCTCTTATTTTAGGTTCAAAATCATGAGGCTCTGAACCTTCTGGTATTATAGATTTTATTTCTACTTTATCTTTACCTATTGCCTTTACATACTCCTTAAGTGGATTAAAAGAAACTACCACTTTAATTTTTTCATCTTTTGAAGAAAAACTTTCTTTATTTTGCGCCGAACAAGCTGTAAAAAATATTATATTGGATAGAATCAAAATAAAGCTTAGTATTTTTTTCATAGTATCACTCCTTATTTAGAATAATTATTTATACACAATTATTATTAATATTTTTTCTATAGGTTATTGCAAACTATTTGCATTTATATGTATAATATAAACATATATTATAAAACTGTCAATATTAATTGCAAATGAAAATTAGATTCATTTAATAATATATCATAAATAAAACTTAAAATAAATAAGTTTTTATAAAAATATCATTGGAGGTAAAATATGATAGAAATAAATAATCTATGTTTTTCTTATACTAAGAAAAAACCTTATATTTTAGAAAACATAAATCTCAATATAAAAAAGGGGCAGTATGTTTCTATACTTGGTTCTAACGGTTCTGGTAAAAGTACATTGTTAAAACTAATACTTGGTTTTTTAAGCCCTACTTTAGGAGATATAAATTTAAAAAATAGTAAAATAGGCTATGTCCCTCAAAAATATGAAAATTTTAATTCTGATTTTCCTATTACTGTAGAGGAAGTCCTTAAATGTCATAAAAAAGTGTTGAAAATTAAAGATTCTACTGCTATAGATAAAGCCTTAAACATTGTTAAAATGACTAAATATAGGCATTCTCTTATAGGAAATCTATCTGGAGGTCAAAGACAAAAGATATTTATTGCTAGAGCCTTAATGGGAGAACCAGAACTTTTAATACTAGATGAACCTTCTACAGGCATAGATATAAATAGTCAAAATGAAATATATAAAATAATAAGTCATTTAAATAGTTGCCATAATCTAACGGTTTTATCCGTAGAACATAACATTTCTGCAGCTCTTTCTAACTCAAGTCATCTTTTTAAAATTAAGGATGGCGTTGGAAAACTTTATACAAAAGAACAATACATAAAATTGAAAGAGGTGATGTAATGTTAAGTTACACTTTCATGAGAACAGCTTTAATTATTTCTATATTTATATCTATTTTATGCCCTAGTATAGGTATATATTTAGTACTTAGAAGATATTCAATGATTGGAGATACTTTAGCTCACAGTTCTTTGGCTGGTATAGCTATAGGATTATCCTTAGGCCAGAACCCTATACTAAGCGCCTTTATATTTACTTCTATAGCAGGAGTTTTTATAGAATTTTTAAGAGATTATTATAAAAGATATGCAGAACTAATCTTATCTATAGTTCTTTCTTTAAGTGTAGGTATTGCTATAACCTTAGTAAGCTCTGGGAAAGCTTCAGGTAATATAAATTCCTTCCTATTTGGAAGTATTCTTACAGTGTCAAAAGGCGAGCTTTTAACTGTATTTATATTAAGCATAATATCTTGTCTTACCTTAATTTTATTACATAGTGAACTTTTATATATAGCTTTTGATGAAGAAGGAGCTAAAATAGCTAATGTAAGAGTAAAACTTATAAATTATATTTTTTCTATTTTAGTGGCAGCTACCATATCCGTATCTATCAGAATTGTTGGAGTTTTAGTTTTAAGCTCTTTAATAGCTCTACCTGTAGCCACTGCTCTACAGTTTAAAAAAGGATTTAAAAACACCCTATTTTTGTCTATATTAATAAGTATATTTGATGTAATATCCGCTTTATTTTTATCCTATTATTTAGATTGTGCTCCTGGAGGAATAACAGCACTTATTTCCGTTTTCATTTTACTTATAGTTATGGTATTTAAAAAAAATAAATAAAATTACTTTTTTAATTGTTGACATATAAAACTAAATGGTATAAAATATTAATAAATAATAATTATTAAATAATATTATATATATCACTCTTGTATCCTCCCCCAAAAGATACAAGACAATTAAAAATTTTACAATTTTAAGATCCCCTTTACAAAAAAAGTAACACTTATAATTTTATAAGTGTTACTTTTTTACAAATTGATAAATACCTATTTTAAAAAGCTTTACTTCTCTATAACTTTAAATATTCTTATACAAATACTATCTATAATAAAGAATTATTAAATCTATTCTTCTAAAAGAATCTTCTCTAAATTAAACTGTTTATCTTTTACAACTTTCCATTTAAATTTAATTTTCTTTAAAGTGGCCTTTCCCCTTAATTTTTCTTCCCTATGTCTTCTATCTAAAGAACAAAATATATTTAAGCGAACATTATAAGTATAGGTAGTTGTTCCATCCTTATTTTTATGATAATTTTCTATATCTATATTATTAACCCTTACATGATAATTATTTCTATTAACTATAAGTGATAGTACTAAGGGAATCTGATCTCTCCATAAACTATTATAAGCATTTTCTGTCATTACATCTTCAAAAATATTTTCTGTATACACCTGTTGTAAAGTCATATTTCTATTAGTTTTGCTTTTTGGTTTAACGGTATATAATAAATTTATATACTCCTTAAATACCTTCTCTGATTCCTTTCTATCATCCATAATCACAGAGGTACAAGAAGATGCTACTATTATACTTACTAATACCAAAACTATCAGCAGCCTTATACCTTTAGTCATACAAATTCCTCCCAAATACTTATAAAACAAATAATCCAATTTATCAAATTAAATACCAAATAATATTAAATTCTTATTTGGATATTTTTAATTATTGTAATGATTAATATCTATAATATACAAATCTCTTATATATTGTATACTGTTTTTGTTAGTATATTATATATAAAATTTTAATTTACAGTAAACATTATATTAAAATAAGAGTTGAATATAAATCCATTAAAATTTATATTCAACTCTTTAAAATATGACTACTTAACACTAGATATTCACTTTTTATTTAACAATATTATTTAACATATTATGGGGTTTCATCATCTATACTTTGATTACATTTCAAACAAAGCATTACTATTCTTACTCTTATTCTTATTCAAAGGAGGTTCTAACAAAATTTAGATTTTATATTCTAAATTTTATATTAAGTAGTCATATTATTAGCATAATAATTTATTAATAAATAGTATTTACCCTTTTGGAAGGATGATTTATAGGAACTGAAGATAAAAGCTTTTCTGTATAATCTTTTTTATATGAATATAGCCCTAACTTTTTATTTTCTATAGTTTCTATTATTCTTCCAGATTCCATTACAATAATCTTGTCACAAAGATAATCTACAGCACTTATATCATGTGATATAAACAATATAGCTGTGTTACTTTTTTCTCTAAGCTCTTTTACCATAGACATTATTGATGCTTGTGTACATACATCTAAGCTGGATATTATTTCGTCACAAATTAAAAGCTTAGGTTCTAAAAGCAAAGCTCTACATATGTTTATTCTTTGTCTTTCCCCTCCACTTATAGATGAAGGATATTTTTCTAATATAGCCTTATCTAATTTAGCAAATCCTATGATACTTTCTATTTTATTTGTTTTTTCTTCTTTAGATAACTCAGTAAAATAGTTATCTAAAGGTTCCATAAGGGAATCTATTACTCTAATATTAGGATTTAAAGAACAATATGTATCTTGAAATATTATCTGACACTGTTTTCTAAAATTTTTTAGCTCTTTCCCCTTAAAACTCCATATATTCTTCCCTTTGTATTTTATTGAACCTTCTGTAGTATTTTCCAGTCTTAAAATAAGCCTTCCCAACGTACTTTTACCACAGCCTGATTCTCCTACAAGTCCTATAGCTTCTCCCTCTTTTAATTTAAAGGATACATTATCTATAGCTTTAAAATCTAATTTATTCTTTGTAAATAAACTTAATTTAGGATTATAACTTTTTACTACATTTTTAACTTCTAACATACATAAGTTACCTCTCTTTTAAAGGTAGCATTTAATAAAGTTTTAGTATAGTTTTCTTGAGGATTATCAAATATATTATATACATTTCCCTTTTCTATAATATTTCCATTTTGCATAATTACTACATTATCTGCAATTTCTGCTACTACTCCAAAATCATGAGTTATCATTAATATAGTAGTATTTAATTTTTCTTTTATCATTTTTAATTGATTTAATATATCTTTTTGAGATGTTAAATCTAAGGCAGTAGTTGGTTCATCTGCTATTATTATATCCGGTTCCATAAGTATAGCCGACGCAATCATCATTCTTTGAATCATACCTCCACTTAATTGAAAAGGATATTGTTTTAATATAATTTCAGGATTTTTTAAATTAATATTTTTCATTATATTTATGAGTTTATTTTTAAAACTTTCCTTATCTATACTATAATGACTACATATCATATCATATATTTGTATTTCCATAATTACAGAGGGATTAAAACAATTTATAGAATTCTGAAATATAGAAAAAATTTTCTTTCCTCTAAAATCTCTTAGTTTCTCTTTAGAGAAGTTAAAAATATTTTCTCCCATAAAAAGTATTTCTCCCTTTGTAACTCTAACTCCTTCTGGAAGCATTCCTATTATAGACATGGCTGTCATAGTTTTCCCACTTCCACTTTCTCCTACTATACAAGTAATTTTTCCTTTTTCTACTTTAAAATCAGTATTCCTAACTAAAATCTTTTTATTTTTTTCTTCTTCTATCCTAAGGCCTTTGACTTCTAAAATGTTCAAACTATTCCCTCCTAAAAGGTTAAATGAATGATCGAAAAAAAGCTTTTAACCTGTAAAACTTGTTTAATGACTATATATTTATAAAATTAAATTTCTCCCTAATAAGCCGCTAATTTTTTCTTAATACCTTCTCCTATAAAGTTTATACTAAGCATAGATATTACTGTAAATATACCTGGATAAAAGGCTATCCACCAAGCCCCTGATAGTATATCATTTTGAGCACAGTTTAGCATGCTACCCCAAGAAGGCATTCCCTGAGGTACTCCTATACCTAAAAAACTCATAGAAACTTCCGTGAAAACAGCCTGTGCACAATTTAAAACAGATATAACCAATATAGCTGGCAAACTATTTCTCAAAAGATGATTTATCATAATTTTATAGGTTGGAGTTCCAAGCACTCTAGCTGCCTTAACATAATTTTTATTTTTTATACTCATTACTTGAGATCTTACTATTCTTGCAGTTTGAAGCCATCCTGTAAGTCCCATTATTATAATCATGCTTGTTATACCACCTCTTATAATGGATTGAAGAGCAAGCATTATCACTAATGTAGGAATGGCTAAAAATGTATCTAACATTCTCATCATCACACTGTCTACTTTTCCACCAAAATATCCACTTATAACTCCATATAAGGTTCCTATAGTAGTAGATATTAATACAGATAATAGAGCCACACTTAAAGAGACCCTTCCACCATACAATACTCTTGAAAAAACATCTCTTCCCATACTATCCGTACCCATTATATGTATTTTATTAGGCTTAATAAGTACTTTTGTAAGTTCTACCTCATAAGGATTAAACTTAGTTATTAGGGATGCAAAAACAGAACTTAATATTATTATTGAAAAAACTATAATCCATATTTTATAATATTTTTTCTTCATATTTGCACCTACTTTCTAAGATGTGGATTAACTATTATTTCTATTATATCTGTAACTATCATACATAAAACAACTAAAACTCCAGTTATAAATATAGCTCCCATAAGCAATGGATAATCTCTTGAGTTGGCAGCTTTAACTGTAAGCATTCCAAGACCAGGCCAAGAAAACACCGTTTCTATCATTACAGAGCCACTAAAAAAAGTAGGAATAGTTATGCCTAAATAATTTATAAAAGGCACTACTGCATTTTTAGTTATCCCTTTTCTTATTTTCTTTTCTAAAACTCCATTTGCTCTAGCTACCATAACATAATAACTTTTATCCTCTTCTTTTACTTTTTCTTGTATAAATCTTGAATAGGCACCTACATGAGTAATTACTATAACTGCTATAGGTAGTATGGCATGTTTTAGTACATCTAAAACACTTCCTTCCCCACCTATGCTCATATTTCCTGAGGAAGGCAACCAACCTGTATAAACAGAAAATACTAATATAAAAATAAGAGCTAACCAAAAAGGTGGGATAGAATAAAATATTATACTTAAAGTACTAAGAAGTTTATCCCATATAGATCCTTCATTAAATCCTGCTTTTAATCCTAAAATCATTGAAATTAAGCTTATCAAAAGTATAGAATTTATAAAAAGCACCATAGTATTTGGAATTTTTTCCTTCAATATTTCTAGCACTGATCTTCCTTCTATGTAAGATATGCCCATGTCTCCTTTTATCATTTGACCGGACCATTTTATGTATCTCTCCATTACTGGTCTATCTAACCCATAATTTTTTACTATTCTAGATCTTTCTGAGTTGGTTAATCTATCGGCTTTTCCCCCATAAATAGCTACCGCCGGATCTCCCGGCGCAGCATTTATGATAAGAAAGGATATTATACTTAGAAAAAATACAATCAATATACCCTGCCCTAATCTTTTTAGTATATATCTTGAGGTCATTGAACCTTCCACTCCTCTGCATTCCATATGAATCCAGCTCCGTGGTGTCCTAATATCTTTTCTTTTATTCCTGTAACCTTTTTGTTTACAGCATATATAGCGTTTACATAGATTTCAAAATTATATGGTGGGTCATTAGCTAATTCTTCTTGAAGTTTACCATATATTTCTTTTCTCTTTCCTTCATCTTCTGTAGTTCTTCCCTCTTCTAATAATTTATCTACTTTAGGATTTGAATAAGCTCCAAAATTGTTACCATTCTTTATTTGACTTGAATGGAATAATTTATATGTATGATCATCTGCATCATATGGGCTTCCCCATCCTAATACAAAGGCTTCACATTCATCTATTTTTATAGCATTCCAATCTAGTGCTGCAACTTTAACAGTAACTCCTATTTTTTTGAATTGAGAAGCTAAGTAATTAGCTATTTTCACTCTGACTTCGTCAGTACTTGGTGCAGTTAAAGTAAATTCAAATTTCTTTCCATCCTTTTCTCTTATACCATCTTTTCCTTTTTTCCAACCTGCTTTATCCAACAATTCATTAGCTTTTTCTAAATCATAAGTATATTTTTCTACGTTAGCATTATTAAATTTATTCTTCTGAAGTGGAGAATAAGCTTCTACTCCAAAACCTTTTACTATTCCATCCACCATACCTTTTCTATCTACTGCATAGTTGAAAGCTTTACGAACATTAACATCTTTCCACAATTCTTTTCTCATGTTAAACATAAAACATCTATAATCCGCTGTATTTTCATTATAGACTTTTATTTTTTCTAATTTTTCTAGTTTACCTACTTGACTTGGTTCTACATAAGCTAAATCAATTTCCCCTGTTTCAAGCTGCATAGCACGTACATTATAATCTGGTATAAATTTAAATATGAACTTTTCTACATTTCCTGTTTTGTCTTTATCATAATAGTCTTCAAATTTTGATAATGTTATATTATTACCTTTTTCCCATTTTACAAATTTAAATGGCCCTGCTCCTATTGGTTTTTGATTAAATTCTGCATTATTTAAATCTTTTCCTTCTAGGGCATGTTTCGGAACTATTCCAATTGTTAACTTGTCTAAAAGTGCTGGAAAGGACTTTGCTAATGTAACCTTAACATTATAATCACCTTCAGCTTTTATGTCTTTTACTTCTTCAAATTCTGGTTTCATCTCTGTATTAACCTTAGGATCTTGTATTGACTTTATTGTAAATACAACATCTTCAGCTTTAAGCTCTTTTCCATCATGGAATTTTACACCTTTTTTAATTTTAAAATCGTAGGTCAATCCATCTGTAGATTTCTTATAAGATTCTGCAATATCACATTGTGGCTTATTATCCTTATCAAATCTCATAAGACCTCTAAAAATTAAATCGTTAGCATAGGCTGGCGCTAATACAGGATTTAATTTTTCATCTTCAAATTCTGCACCATAAACTACTGTCTTGCCTTTTTTATCATCTTTTTCTGATTGTTCTTTTTTACTTGAGCAGCCAGTAAATATTATTGGCAATGTAAATAAGGCAATTAACAACATAGCCGTAGCTTTTTTAATTGATTTCATTTTTTTCATGCTGCCTTCCTTCCTCCTAAAATTAATATATTTTATGCACATATATATTAATAAGCAAAATTCATGCCAATGTGTAAAGTATCAAATTCTGTTAAATTTTAAGCCTTTGTGTCATTTTGAGAAAGAATATTGTATCATTTTGATAATTTATTCACATTTTCTCATATTGAGAAAATTAAAATTATTATAACTAATATATAAAATATAGAATTATAGCCTTAATATTTATCCAAATAAAAATATAGATGACCCTTCTTGAAAGGCCATCTATATTTTATCCGATGACTACCCGCTCTAATACTCCCATCTTCTTCAAAGTGGGAGTAAAGAGCGGTCACGTCCCTGGATAACGATTTCTAAGCTTTAGTGGGAGTAAAAACTCCCTCTGAAGCCAAGAACTCTGTTTATTAAATTTTAAATTTTGTAACAGAACTTATTAATTTCTGTGAACTCTTTTTCAATGAATCTGTAGATTTAACAATATCTTCACTAGCTATTACAATTTTTTCATTATTTTGAGCTATATTAGTGGTATCTTTGGCTCCCTCATTAGCAGCACCTGCTACATTATTAATTACTTCTACTATGTTTTTTATAGAAGCTAGTAATTCTTCTGATGTAGCACTTAAATCATTAGATATATCATTATAATAGGTAGCATCCTTGCTATAAGAATCAAAAACTTCTACTGTATCTTGGTGAGCTTTTACTATATAACTATCTATAAAGTTTAATGCATTACTTGAATTTTTTTTAAGCTCCTCTACAGCTTTCAATACTTCCTTTGTAGTATCTTGTATTCTCACTACAGTTTGACTTGATTGTTCTGCTAATTTCCTTATTTCTTCAGCCACTACTGCAAACCCTTTACCAGATTCTCCTGCTCTTGCAGCTTCAATAGCTGCATTTAAAGCTAATAAATTTGTTTGAGAAGTTATTTCAAGTATAGCTTCAGATAATATATTTATTTCTTCTATGGTTTTAGACTTTTCTATAGCATCTTTGGTGGCACTATCTATATTAGTTTTAACTTTATTTGCATTTTTTTGAGATTCTATAGCATTAAATTTTAGTTCTTCCACTTTAGTTAATATTTTGCCTGCACTACTTGCACCCTCTTCTGCTTTTAAGGCTATATCCTCTACGGCCTTTTCTATTTCCTCTGAAGTTGCACTCATTTCCTCTGCTGAAGCTCCTGTCTCCTCCATACTAGCAGATAATTCTTCTGTGGCTGTTGAACTTTCTTGTATTCTCTTATCTAAACCATTAATGTTTTCATCTATGTTATCAACTACATTACTTGAATTAGTCATCTCATTTAAAACATCATTTATTATATTTCTTATAGATTCATACATTGTGCTAACTGCATTAGTTAATTGTCCAACTTCATCTTTCCTCTTTAAAAGCTTATCTGAAACCTTTTCCGTAAAATCTCCTGTAGACAATTTATCTAAGTATTCTACTGATTCCTTTAATGGATTAATTATGGATTTAGAAATTATATTAGTAATAACTAGAGCTATAATTATACTTAAAATTAAAATTATTGTTATAAATCTATTTGAAAAAGCATTAGCTCTATCATTCTCAATCTTAAATTTTTCTGCTTCTTTAACATTAAAATCTGATAATTCTATAAGAGCTGTCTGATAATTTTCATTTACCTCATTTAATTCACTAAATTTTTTAGCGGCTAAATCCATTTTTCCTTCACTGGCTACTTTAAATACTTCTTCTCTTTTTTGTCTAAACTCATTTAAACTTTTTTCCATATAATCTAAAAGTTCTTTTTCCTTTTCACTGTTGAGACCTATTCTTTTAAATTCTTCAATATCTTTATTAAATTTTTCCACTCTACTTTCAATATCTTTTTTTAATTTTTCCTGAGCTTTTACATCCTTAGATAAGATGACTATTCTAGCAACATCTGCTTCTGCCCCTCTTGCTTGAGCTCTTGCATCATTTAATACTTTTACACTAATAAGATTATCTTCATATAGTTTTTTAATAGCTTTATTAGATTTAGCATTAAAATAATATCCTGTTACCCCTACAATTATTGTAAAAATCAACATAATTGAACTCATGAAAAGTATTTTGTTTTTTACTTTTAAATTTTCCATAACCCGTCCTCCTAAAGTTCTTATTATTTATTGATAAAATTAAAGATTGTTTATTATAGCATCATTTACTCTATTAATTATTACCAAATAATAATTATCCAGTTATTATATTTAAATATTACCATGTTTTTTTCTAAACTGCAATAAATCTATGAAAAAAAATAACATTTAATCTGCTTTAGATTAAATGCTACTTTAATACTTATTCCTTTATAACTTTATTTAAGAATTCTCCTGTTATTTTATGCTTAGGTGTTGTAAAAATCTGCTGTGGTGATGCTTCTTCTATTTTTTTATATTTAAGAATTTAAGTAATCAATAACTAATTGTGACAATACTGCTGATGCTTTATATATAATATCCTCATCAATATCAAAATTACAGTTATGAAGCGGTTTATTTATATTTTTTTCATTATTTAAAGTACCAACATACATAAATACTCCCGGAACTTTATTTAGAAAATAAGAAAAATCATCTCCTGTCATAGATCCATGCTTTAATATTTCCACATTGCTTTCTCCTAAAACTTTAACTACTGCCTCTCTAGCTAAATATACAAATTCTTCACTATTTATTAATGGATATACACCTTCTGTAGCATCAAATCTATACTTTGCCCCTTGTATTAGCACAATTCCTTTTAAAATATTATCTATTAATCTTATTATTTCTTTCATTTTCTCCTTACTTAGAGTTCTTATAGTACCCTCCATTTCGACTTTATCTGGTATTATATTATAAGAACCCTGTGCCTTAAAAATTCCAATACTAATAACTACAGAATCATAAGGATCTACTTTTCTACTTACAATTTGTTGAATAGCCATATATACCTCATTGGCTATTGCAATAGGATCTAAAGTATCTTGTGGGGACGCTCCATGCCCACCTTTCCCTATTATTTCTATTCTAAATTTATTTGCACAGGCCATAGCACATCCATTTACTATAGCAATTTTTCCTGATTGTACGTCTGGCCATACATGGCCTGCAATGGCTACATCTACTTTAGGATTCTCTAAAATACCATATTTCAGCATTTCTTTAGCTCCCCATTGATTTTCTTCTCCAGGCTGAAATATAAATTTTACATTGCCTTTTATTTTATCCTTTAGTTTATTTAATATTATTGCAGCACCCAAAGTCCAGGCTATATGTGCATCATGGCCACAAGCATGCATTACTCCTTTATTTAAGGATTTATATTCTAAATTGTTATTTTCTTCAATAGGTAATGCATCTATATCACCTCTTACCAATATAGTTTTCCCTTCTTTTCTACCTTTAATTAAAGCTACAACAGCGGTTCTATGAAAATCCTCAATATAATTTATATTATGTTCTTTAAGTTTTTCTTTTATAAATTCACTGGTTTTAAATTCTTTGAAGGATAATTCTGGGTATTTATGCATATATCTTCTTACATGTATTAACTCTTCTTTAATATTATTTGCAATTTCAAGTATTTCCTCTGTTAACATAATAAGTTCTCCTTATTTATAAATCACTAAAATTTTTATGTTATATTAATATCGGTTTAATATATAAAAAATTAATATAATCTCAAATATTAGATAATGTTACAATTCTTTATCAAAACGCTGCTACAAATAGTGAAGAAATTATTTAAGCTAAAAAGACACTCCTCTTCTACTCAAAACTTAAGTTCTACTTCATAAACAACTAGTAACATGGTTATGGATTTAACAACCCCTATAGAAAAATTTAACATATAGAACATTCAATTACTTTTTTCATTATAAATTTACTAATTAGTATAAATTTATTTATACTATGAAATACTAAATAATGAATTATAAAAGTTGGAGGTATTATGAATGACTGTTATTAGTAAACTTAATCAAACAATGGAGATGTTAAAGAGCACGGAATCTAATTGTAGAACTTTTTCTATGGATACAGATGATCCTAATGCAAAACAAATGTTTAATCAAATGGCTGAAAATATGAAAATGTGTGAAGGCATGCTTCAAAGCAGAATTAATTTTGTTATGAGCGAAGAACCTCAATATCAACCTGAACAGCAACAACAACAAATACAGCAAGAAATTCAAATGCAACAACAGCAACAAGATCAACAACAATAATACACACTTATAAAAAATAGCAACCAAAGTTTTATAAATAAAACACTATCAAATACATTTTTTATAAATTTGATAGTGTTTTATTTTATTTACATTAAATAATAATTACACATAAGTAAAATTATAATACAGTTTATAATTTAAATATACGTGAGGAAACTATATTTCAAAAGTTACATGTTTATTTAATATATCTTCTATAATCTGCTTATTTTCATAATCTGAATAAACCGTAAGCATATAAAAGGATGAATCTACTTTTTTTATAGGCCTAAAAAGTAAAACTATAGCTGTAAAACTTCCACATATTACAGATACAATAAGTGAAATTATTAAGGTTGAAACCATCATTCCCCCCGCTGAAATAGGATTTAGTAGAGGAAAAGCTAAAAATCCAATTCCCTGTAACATACCTAAAATTATTCCTATTAATGCTCCATATATAAACCCTTTTAAAACTTTTCTTCCCTCTATTTTAAATAAAAAGCACATTTCATATATTTCCTCTATATAATTATCTGTAAGTTTCTTGCTATTAAGATTAGGAATACCTCCATTATTCAAATCATCAATAGCTTGCTGCAAATCACTTTTATTTTTAAAAAATCTTGTAACCTTATAAGTAAATCTAGGTAAGTTTTCAAGTCTTTGTTTCATTTGCTGTTGCATCTGTTCTTGAAATTCAGTATCCGTTGACGGCATTATCTATTACTCCTTTCACTTTCTAAAAGACTATCAATTTTATCTTGATTCATATCACTAATATAATCACTATTTCCTATTATCCATCCATGATTATTATTAATTTCCTGTGAAGAGATGTAACTTGGTTTTACATTATATAGATAATCTTTCAATTTTTCTGGTATAGAATTTTTATATACTAGAAGCATGGGACCCTGCTTTGCCTTATGTGATAAAATGGATGAAGCTACTGCTACCTGCCAATTATCAGGATTTACAAATATAAAATTATGCCCTGGTTGTGTAATTCCCCAACCAAAATCTCTACTTTTTTTACTAAACCAGCATGAAAAATTTTTACCTACATCCTTATAGGTTGCAAAAGATACTGCTTGATTATATATATTCTCTCCACCAGGGATCCTCTCTACATGACCGTATTTGGCAAGTTCCCTTTTAACCTCATTGGATATATGAAATTTATCTCCTAATATATAAATATAGGATCCTCCATATCTAGCTTTAAGAGCGTTTTTAACGGATTCTGGAACTTTATTTTTTTCTACAAAAAAGAATCCATCTCCACTATGAGCATTCCAAGAAGCTTGTGTTAGAGAATATTCAGGTTTTTCTATAGGCGCTATTATCACTACATCCTTATGATTTCCATGAAATGCAGCCAAATAATTGTCAACATTAAGACTTAAGTCGTAAATATCTTTTCCTTTTATATGCCTATATTTTAAATTTTTTTTATTCAAAGTATTTTCTATATCCTTTCCCATATCACCTATTAATATGACTTTTACATTACTATCTACAAATAAGCCTTCAGGATTTAGTCTTTCTATTTCCTTTAAAGTACTTTCTGGAATGCTATTTTTCTTAGTAAAAAGTATAGGAGCATTTATAGGATCATGAGAAACTCTAGCAGCTAACATAGCATCTTCTATTTTATCACTTCTAACTAATATAACTGCATTAGGTCTATCTTCTTTAGAAGTAGCTGGGTAAGCTATTTGTGATATAGATGTACAAGTCTCATATAAATCCTTTCCCTCTATCCTGACTGTATTTGCAGTAACTCTTTGGTATTTATTTTCATTTTTTATAGTGCTTTTATTATTTATATTGATTTTATTTTTATAATAATTAGGTTTATAAAAAAACAATAAACATATAAGAAAAAAGGAAATTACAAAAATAATAGTTAAAACTATTTTATATATTTTATTTAAATTCTCATTTGTAATCAATCTATCACCTCTTTTTCATACCTATAAATTTTTAGTAAAGAAAAATAATTTATTATAAAGTACCCATTTTCTTACCATTTCTAACTAAAATCCAATTAGGAATATATGCGATTAAAAATCCTATGAATGCTGATAAAAACATAAAGCCAAACCATAATATATTATCTTCACGAAGCATGCTAGGAGAATAAGACATATTAAACCACCACATACTTAGCATCATTCCTAATGAAATTGATGTAATAGAAATAAAAGCTAAAAGCAATGATTCTTTTACCGCATCTTTATATTTGCTACTCTTCATTTCTATTAATATAGTAGGCATAAAAACAAATAAATCTAATAAAAAAGCTATTAAGTAGGATATTATCATTTTTATTATCATAGGATTACCTAATAAATAACCTCCATATCTAGCATAGAAAGAAATTAATGGTGACCCTATATACATTAATATATAATTTACTACAATTATGCTAGAGGCTCCAAAGGCTAATCCAGATAAAGTTGCTACAGAGGTTTGTTTCCATAAAGACCTGAGATACATGATCTTTCCGTTAATCTTTATCCAAGGAGAATTTATATAAGATATTACATAAAACCATATTCCTATAGGCCCTAAAACTAGTACTATAAGTATCCACATAAACTTTATTAATATACTTAACTTTTTCATTCTAAGATATAAATGAAGAGAAACCCATATAGCACCTAGTATGGATATTAAACTAAATATTATAGAAATACCATCCAATCCGCTAACTGCCTGATCCCCCATAGTTTTATAAGGTTGAATTTCTTGAGTATAATCAACTCTACTTTGAATTGAAAAAGGTAATATATCTTCATTACCTATTACCCACGAACTATTATAAGGTCCTTCCGCTGGAGTTACCCAATAATTAGGCTTCATTCTCCAGAGATAGTTTTCTGTTAGGGGAGATAAATAATTCTTATCCGTCCAAAGAATTGGTCCTACTTTTCCTTTAAGTGCAAGTTGACTTCCTACTAAAGCCATTAATGGCTCTTCCTTGGAGCATAATATAAAATTGTGATTGCTATCATCTCTACTTCTATTGCTATGCCACCCAAAACCTTCTTCTCTATCATAAAACTTAGCAAAGTTAATAGCGAAATTTTCAGGGTTATATCCATAAACTTTCTGCACAGGTACTTTTAAAGATTTAATAGCTTCCTCATCAACATTATTTTTCTTTCCAATTACATATATCTTACTTATATTAGGCAATATTTTTTTTGAAGAACTATAAAGTTTTTTTTCATTATTTAAATACAGTGGCACTCCTCCATTTTGAACCATCCATGTAGCTGTTGGAACCGTCATTAACGGATCCTCATCTGAGACTATATAGCCATAGCATTTATCAGAATTAGAAAAAACACTATTATAGACTTTCTCCAAAAGGCTATTTGTATCTTTATAATTTATATTAGTTACCCTTATACCTCTTCTTTCTAAATTGTTTTTTAATGTATTTATGTTATCACCACAAATAATAACTTGTGCATTATTTAATTTTGGAATACCCTTTGGTTCTAATTTATTTATATAATCTAAAAGAGAGCTTTCATCTTTTTCATTAAAAGGTATTATAATGCTATTATATTTTTTAACAAGGGGCATTAAAGCTAATATATCCTTCCAATTATCTCCCTTGCAAATAATTAATCCGTTAGGCTTACCTTCATAGTTGAAAGCTGGGAACAATATATCTGTAACTTTAGTACCTATCTCTTTTGAAGATTTCCCCAAAACCCTAATAGTATTTCCTGTATTTAAATGAATCCTATTATTTTCATGTTTTATTTCACTAGGAAAAATAACATTTTTAACAATTCTAATCTGCCCTAAAATTAATATTGCACATAAAAATACAGCTATACCTGTGGATAGCTTTTTCATGTAAGATCCCCTCCATTACTACTTATTAAATAAATATAACTATGTATTAATATTTCCTTTTTATTTAAAATTAATGCACAAAAGCAATCCCTATTAATTTTTTTCATATATGTCACTATATCTTTTTATGAATAACAAAAGAACTGCCTATATAAGCAGTTCTTTTAATCTTTTAAAAACAAACTCCACATAATTTATGTCATAATTCTACCCTAACCTATTTAAATATAGTTTGTTTTATATTACTATGTACTTTTAATTATAAGTAAACAATTTAATAACCTAAATTTTCTCCAAGGATTAACACCTTTATTCTCCCTTTAATAAACTGTCCCCTAATTACCACAAAATCATTACAGATTCTATTTGGACTTTTACAATCAACACAATAACCAAGTTTTGTACATGGTGTGTCTTTATTTAATCTTTTTGCATCAATAGGAGCAGCATAGCTTCTTACCCTATTTTCAGCCTCTTCTATGTTTTTAACAATTTTATTTATTCCAACTATAAGAATAACCTGTTTAGGTCCATATATCATCGGCGCAACTCTACTTCCATTCCCATCTATATTATAAAGTTCTCCACTTTCTGTTATGGCATTAGTACTACAAATAAAAGTATCTGTAGAAAAATTGTTAATATATATCTCTCTTTTTTCATCACTTGTCAGTCTATCTTGGTATTTATCTAAAAAATTAAAATTTCCACTTCTTAAAAAATCTATTACCCCAGCTTCAAAAAGAGTCATTGAATCTCCTACACCAACTATTGAACCTTCTGGTATAAGCTCCTTTAATTTTTCAAATAATTGATCTATATTATTAATATAATATCCTTCCATATTACGGCTATTTAGATTTTTTATAGTTCTTTCAGCCTGCTTTTCAATATACCATGCAACATTTTTATCCATGTTTCTACCACTCCTAAAATTAAATTTCTAAATAAATAAGCCAGTATTGCATGTATCTCTGGAACTTAGACTTAATAAACTTTATTTTACATTGTAAAATTCATAAAGAAATAATTAACATGCATCTTTATTTGAAGAATATGCTATATCATATTCTTCTTTAGTACCAACATTGAATATTTATAATCTATAGTATATTAATCCTAATTAAAACCACTTCTTTGATTTTAATATATTTAGGTTCGTACTAAAAATAAAACTATTTTTAACTTTCAATATTATAAACCCTTTCAAATAAATCTGGGTAATCTATAACAACCCCTTCTTTATCCACGAAAAACTCCGCTGTAAACCCATTGTTTAAATTTTCATATCTATATTTATAACCATTAAGATTTGAGTCTAAGCAAGTATACCGCTGTTTTACAGGTGTTAAACTATAATTATAAACGTCCACATAAACTACCTTTATTTCTTTTGACTCCCCTACCTTTAATAATAACCGTTTGATTGGAATTGTATTTGTAAAAGGTGTAATAGAAATATCAATATCTATACAACCTTTCAAATCTTCTACTAATTCATTAGTATCATTTGTCCAATTCCCATTTCCATCTGATTGTAATATAATATTTTTATGTTTATCACAAAATATCTGTATATCAAATTTATTAACTTTCCAATCTAAATCGCAGTATACATTGTACAATATACGAACTGGCATATTATCTCTCATTGTTAAAATAACTGAATTTACTTTAATATTCTCATGGTTCTTTAATAATAATAAATGTTCTAATCCTACACCATTAAATGTCTTCCACATTACATCCATACTAATGTTATTTTCTTCTTTAATTAATCCCATATCTTTCCACTCTTTCTTAAAAATCTATTTTAGATAATTTTACCAAACATATGTTTAAGAGTCAATTTTTATCAATAATCTCTCTTTAACAAAATAAGAATCTACCATCTAAGCTAGTAGATTCTTATTTATCAAATAATGAGATCTGAATATTTCCCTCAGTATTCATTTTTTCTTTCATGGCCTTAGTATAACCACTAGACAGATTATATTTATCTCTTAATTCATTAACTACTAAATATAATTTTTCTTTATACTCTTTACTTGCTCCATCTTTTCTATATAAGACTTGTAACTTTTCATATAAATGTGTATATTCTTCTTTTATAAAATTAAAAAATATCCCCCTAGTATCTCCTCTTAAATAAAGAGTTCCTGGTAATACATAGTTAACTTTACAGTCACTTGTCATCTTAAACATACTATGAAAATTCTCATAACTATCAGTAATATATGGTATTATTGGCATAACATGCAACCCAGTACTGGCGTTAGTTTTTCTAAACTCTTTTAAAACTTCAAACCGCTCTAAGCTTGTTGCTCCAAATGGCTCTATCTTTCTTCTAACACTTTCATCCATAGTAGTTATTGTTTCTGCAATATTAACATAAGTTATTCTTGATAGTTCATCTATTAAATCATAATCTCTTAGTATAAGTTTTGATTTTGTTGAAATTATAGCTGGTGTTTTGTACTTTATAAAAAGTTTCAATATTTCAGGCATAAGTTTATATTTAGCTTCTACTGGCTGATAACTATCAGTTACACCGCCAATATTTACAACTTCTCTCTTCCAACTATTATTTCTTAACTCTTTCTCTAATTCATCTACTATATTAGTTTTTATATGAATATCTGTAAAAAAGTCTACTGAGTCTAAATATTTATGACAATACACAGCATAACAATATTTACACCCATGTTGGCATCCTCTATAAATATTTAAATCCCATCCATAAGGTATTTTCCTCTTTAATTTATTTAAAGCACTTTTACAATTTTCCTCTTTAAATATTATTTTATCCATACCAATATTCCTTTTATCTTATTAAATATTAAAAGCTAAATTACCTATTTTATAACCAACTAACAATATAAAAACACTTATTTATATTACTTCTTTCTAATTGGTACCCAAACTTCAAATTTTGCATTAGTTGGATCTTCATTTAAATATAATTCAATATCTGGTGCATCTGCATATTCATACCCTGACATTGGTAACCACTCTGTAATTATTCTATTTTAAATCTAAATTTTCTTCCTTCATTTATATACTTCAATAAAAACAGCTCATCTTTTTTTACTTTTGCTATAATATTTACTCTATCATCTTTTTCTATATCCTTAAGCACTATCTGCAATTCTCCCATATATCTTAAATACCCTTTATTGTCTAAAGTTATGTCTCCTAGCTCCCTTTCTATTGTATTAAATGGCTGTATTATATCTTGATTTAACATAAGTCTTGCTTCTGCTGCCCTTATAACGCTTTCTGCCGCATCAGTTCTATTTGTATAAAAATCATTATTTAAATAATTGTATGCTATTAAAGAATCATCCTGTAAGCTTACACTTAGCTCTATTATATCCTCTTTAGTCATCCCAACTTCCATTATTTCTTCCTTTGATGGCATTGAGTCTCCAAAGAAAATATTGTCTACACCCATTGCAAATAGATGCTTTGCAGATAAATAAGGCTTCATAAATCTATGTCTTTCAATTGTAGGTAATCCTTCATATATAGGTCCTCTTTTTCCTACTAAAGAAGGTATAAATGC
Organism: Clostridium sporogenes; assembly: GCF_001889325.1. Classification (NCBI taxonomy): domain Bacteria; kingdom Bacillati; phylum Bacillota; class Clostridia; order Eubacteriales; family Clostridiaceae; genus Clostridium; species Clostridium sporogenes. The sequence continues at coordinate 740,486 of NZ_CP013243.1, forward strand.
TGAAATTTCTACTCCTAATTCCTTTAGCATAGCATTCTTTTTTAAAAACAAACTCTCTGAAATCCCTGTATCTTTTCTAGGATAATAATTATGACATGCTTGAATGTTTTTATAGTTAACATTATACTTATTTAATTTGTTAAAGAAATCTTTTGTCACTGTTGATGCATTAAGCTCAACCTTTATCCCTAAGTTATTATTTGTAAATTTAGCGATTTGCTCATTTGTAAATCCAAAATCTAGTCTTAATACATCTATACCCATCTCTCTAATTTTACTTAAATCCATATCTTTAATTCCTAGATATTCAAAGCCTTTAGGTGATATATCCGCAATTATTTTCATATTTATTTCTTTTGCTATATCTAAAACCTTTTTAAAACTCTCTACTATAGCCTCATAATTAGCTTCTGGAATATGAAGCGAGGTAAATATTCTATCATAACCATTATTTTTTGCTATTTTAATTAATTCCAATATCTCATCTATACTATTATCCATTCCTAAAAAAACTGATATTCCCTTACCCATAATCAATCTCCTTATTATAAGTTTTAAGACAACCCACTTAATTTATTAAAAAACATATTATTTATCTAAATATTTTGTCTATTGTTTTTATACCTCGCTAATTAATATATTTTTAAAACTAACTAGTTAATATTTTTTATAACTTATTTCACACATATTGAAAATTATTCTATTGGATCTTCAAATCCTAAAAGTAATGTTGTAAAAAATCCACCTATATATGCTGCTACCAAACCTATAATAAATAATAATGGTGTGCTAGTTATTGCGGCTAATGGCAATCCAGATAATCCCATTGATGTTGAAGAAACTTTAAATAAAGCTTGAACTGCACCGCCTACTGCTCCCCCTATACATGCTCCTATAAATGGCTTTCCTAATGGCAATGTTACACCATATATAAGAGGTTCTCCAACTCCCATAATCCCTACTGGTAATGCTGAAATTATTGTCTTTTTTAATCTTTTATTTTTAGTTCTTAATAATACCGCTATAGCCGCTCCTACTTGTCCTGCTCCTGCCATAGCTAGTATTGGAAGAAGGGGATTTAACCCTGTAGTTTTTAATAGATCCGCATGTATTGGTGTTAATCCTTGATGTAACCCTGTCATTACTAATGGTAAGAAAAATCCTCCTAATATAAATCCTGTTACGGCTCCACCACCTGAAATTGCTGCTTTAGTTCCATTACCTATAGCATCTGAAATAAATCCACCAGCTGGTTGCAATGCAAATATTGAAACAAAAGTTGATACTAATATTACTATTAATGGAGTCATAAATAAGTCTAATGCATCTGGCATTACTTTTCTTACTTTCTTTTCTAAGAAACTTGAAAATGCAACAACTAATAATACTGCAATAATGCCGCCTCTACCAGGTAAAAGCTTTTGCCCATTCAATGTTACTTTAGCTAATTCTGGATGAGATATTATAGCCGCCATAGTACCTCCAAGCATTGGAGAACCACCGAATTCTTTAGCTGCATTAACACCTACAAATAAATTCAACCCCCAAAACACTGCATTACCTGCTATTTTTAATAACCCTCCAACTGTTGTTTCTGCAAATGCTGGATCTAATTTAAGCACTATATTTAATATTGCAGTAACTAATCCACAAGCTATAAATGCTGGAATTAATGGTATGAATATATTAGATAATTTCTTTAAAAATAATTTAAATGGCGTTGCATTCTTTTCCTTTATTTCTTCTCTTAGCTTACTTCCATTTCCAAATTCAATTTCTTCTTTTACTTCTTCTATCTGAATTCCACAAAGCTTTTCAAATTCCTCTGTAACTTTATTTACCCTACCTGGTCCAAGAATTATTTGAAGTTGATTTTGTTGCTCTACTACGCCCATAACTCCATCAATTTTTTTTATAGCCTTCATATCTAGATTACCTTGATCCTTAAGCACAAGTCTTAATCTTGTCATACAATGTGTAAATGAAACTATATTGCTACTACCACCAATTATGTCATATATACTTTGGGCTATATCTTTTACATTTGACATAATAAAATCCCCCTTTATTTTATTATTTATTTTTAAATATAATTGAACATTTTAAATTTAAATAATAATCTTATTTCTAAATTACACCCTATAATTTATTCTATTTTTATCTACTTATTTTGTGTTTAACTTATTTCTTTTATTGCTTCTACTATATACCCTTTATTTTTGTCTAGTATTTTCTTAGCTTTTATTTTATCTAATGAACTCTCTATCATAAAAATGGACAACTTAACATCAAAATTTGTTTCTTCAAGAATCTTTTCTACCTGCTCTCTTTTAGCCCCTGTAGCCTGCATAACAATTCTTTTAGCTCTTTCTACCAATTTCTCATTAGTAGCTTTTAAGTCAACCATCAAGTTACCATAGACCTTACCAGTCTTAACCATAGCACCCGTTGATAACATATTTAGAACCATTTTTTGAGCTGTTCCTGCTTTCATTCTAGTAGATCCTGTTATAGCTTCTGGCCCTACTACTGGTGCTATTGAAATATTTGCAATCTTAGACATTTCTGATTCTGGATTGCATGTAATTGAAATTGTTGTAGCACCTATGCCATTTGCATATTCTAGTCCTCCTATAACATAGGGTGTTCTTCCACTAGCTGCAATTCCAACCAATATATCGTTTTTACCAAAATTAATATTCTTCAAATCTTTAATACAAAGTTTTTTAGAATCCTCTGCTCCTTCCCTAGCTTTAAACATAGCCGATTGTCCTCCTGCTATAATCCCTCTTACCAAATCATAACTCACCCCATATGTTGGTGGACACTCTGATGCATCTAATACTCCTAATCTTCCTGATGTACCTGCTCCTACATATATAAGTCTACCCCCATTAAAAAATGCTTCTCCTATTTTATCAACAGCCTTTGCTATATGAATAAGCTCTTTTTCTACGGCTTCTGCAACTTTTTTATCTTCATCGTTTATCATCTTTAACATATCCAAAGTTTTAACTCTATCTATATTTTTAGTGTTTTCATTTCTACTCTCAGTTACTAATTTATCTAAACTAATATTAGTCATACTTAAAACCTCCTCATAAGTTATATATCTAAAAATCTGAAAACCTTTTCTTTTATCTTTATTATACTCTTATGAAACTAAATTTCAAATATCTTATTTAATTTACGAAATATAATTTCATATTTTTTATAATATTGTTCCTAAGATTATTTTCATATGACCTAAAATAAATTTTAGTTTTCTTTCTTATGTTTAAATAAAATAAAAGCAATGAATTTTTATACTCATTGCTTCACCATCTAAATTAACTTTTCAGTTTTAAATAAAAAGTTTTATAATCTATTCTTTTTTTAAAATTTCTACTAAATTTCTTGTATTAATTAAATTCTTTTCTGTTTTATCTAAATTTTCCTTCGCAATTCCTAAAAACAAACTATCAGTTACAAATAATTGAGATGTTCTAGAAGAAATTGCCCCTATTCTCAAATCTTTTTCTATACTGGGTATATTTAGATTTATATCTGCAATATTGCTTAAAATGCTTTTTCCACATTTAGTTATAGCTATAGTAGTAGCACCATTTTTTTTCGCTTCCTCTACTGCTAAATTTACTTCCCTTGTATTTCCACTATATGAAATAGCTACAGCAACATCTCTATTTGTAATATGTACTGCTACTGCTAACTGTAGATGTGAATCCGGTTGGAACATTACTTTTTTATTTATCCTAAGCAATTTGTATTGAAAATCCATAGCCACCATAGCAGATGCTCCAACACCATATAGATAAATTGTTTCTGCATTTTTTATTGCTTCAACAGCCTCTAACAATTTTTCATCATCTACTAATTCCTTAGTATCATTTATGGTATCAATTACTTTATTTCCAAGCTTATTAATAATTAAATCTATACTATCATTAGAATTTATTATATAATCAAACTCTGTGTTTTCTTTAGTGTATTCTTCTGCAACAAGTGCAAATTTAAATTCATTAAGAGAATTATATCCTACTTTTTTAGTAAATCTAATAACGGATGCCGGAGAAGTACTTGTTTTAATTGCTATTTCTTGAGCAGAATCACTTATTATATCCTTTGAACTTTTAAAAATATATTCTGCTATTTTTTTTTCTGATTTAGTCATAGAATCAAAATTTTCTCTTATTCTTAAAAAAACTCCCATACTTCACCTCAGTTTTCTATTATTTCCTTCTAAATATTATACAAACTTCAATCTTTTAATTAATTTCATCAACCTAAATATAATTCAACATTCAGTTTATCTTCATATTTATATCTTCGTACTAATGATCATTCTATAATTATTCTACTCTGAAATTACTTATATATTATTATATACTAAAATATTTAAATACTAAACCTAATTGCTAACTTTTGTTCTCAACATATGATATATAGTCTGGTATATAAATAATCTTCTTCATTTATATTTTCCCCCTATAAAATACTAATACCATCATCTAAAATTATTATAGGAACATAATTATTCTTAATAATTATATTAAATTATTGCATTTATTACCAATCTATGTAATCATATAATTAACAATTAGATTGAGGTGAAAACATGTCACATATAGTCGGAAAAGATGCCTACAAAAGTTTAGAAGAAAGATTAAATAGGTTTCCACAAGGGGCTCCACCCTCTGAAACACTTTATAAAATCTTATCCATGATGTTTACTAAAGAAGAAGCAGCAATGGTTGCAAAACTCCCTATAAAGTCATTTAACATAAAAACTGCTAGTAAGCTTTGGGGAGTTAGTGAGGTCAAAGCTACTAATATCCTTCAAACCTTAGCTTCTAAAGCATTAATTTTAGATCTTGAATGTGAAAGTGATGGGGAGCAAAAATATATGATGGCTCCCCCAATGGCTGGTTTTTTTGAATTTGCTTTAATGAGAGTTGGTACACACCTTGACCAAAAGGTTCTTAGTGAGCTATTTCATCAATATCTTAATGTGGAAGATGATTTCTCTAAAGAGCTATTTTGGGGTACAGGAACAAAATTAGGTAGGGCCTTTGTTCAAGAGAGGGTTTTAAATGATGAAAATTCTATAAATATATTAGATTATGAAAAAGCAAGTTACATAATAAAAAATGCTAAGCATATAGGTGTTAGTTCATGTTATTGTCGACATAAAGCCCATCATTTAGGGGATGACTGTTACGCCCCTATGGAAACTTGCATGAGCTTTTCTACCACTGCTTACACTCTTATAAAGCATAATTATGCTAGAAAAATAGATGCTTCTGAGGCTCTAGATATTTTAAATATGTGCTATGATTATAATCTAGTACAATGTGGAGAAAATGTTCAAAAGCAACCAAACTTTATTTGCAATTGTTGTAAATGCCATTGTGAAGCATTTGTATCTGCAAAAAAATTTGGATTCTTAGTTCCAGTTAACACCACCAGTTATTTACCTAACATAAATAAAGATAGGTGTGTAGGCTGTGGAAAATGCACTAAAGTTTGTCCTATGGAAGCAATTAAATTAAAGGAAACTTCATTAGAAAATCATGATTCTAAAATAGCTGAACTCTCCGAAGATTTATGTCTTGGCTGTGGGGTTTGTGTGAAAAATTGCAAAACTAATGCTATTAAGTTAGTTCGTAGAAAAGAAAGTGTTATCACACCTGTAACCACTGTTCATAGAGCAGTATTATCTGCAATAGAAAAAGGCCAGCTGCAAAATTTAATTTTTGATAATAACGCTCATTTGAGCCATAAAGCCATGGCTGCTATATTAGGAAGCATCCTTAAGCTTCCTCCTTTAAAAAGAGCAATGGCAAGTAAACAAATGAAATCTGTTTATTTGGCTAAACTCCTCGAAAATACTTAATAATTTTAAAATCACTGCAAATACATATAATTAATATGCAATATATAAAACAGAAGCGAGGTTTTATCATTGATAAAAATAGAAGATATTTTATCTGGTAACTTTTCAGCATATCCAGAAGAAACACAAATTTATATGAAAAATTATGCTGAAAAACTTAGAGATCATATAAAAACAGAATTAATAAATGATAAGGCAGATAAAATTCTTAAAGACATAGATAAAAGTAAAGATTACTTTATAGATACACTAACTGAAATTTTAGAAAATGGCTGCAAAGGTTATAACACCATGTCCACTAAAGCTTTATTAAATATATATTTAAATGTTAAATCCGAAAAGGATTTTATAAATTTAATAGAAAAAGTTTCAAATGAAGTTCCATCTCTATAAATGTATCTTCAAAATGCATAGATAACATCTTCTATATCATATTAAGTTCTCTATGCATTTTTCATATTCATCTACAAATATTATCTTTTTAGTTATTAATACATCTACAAAGTAAAATATTCTTCTAAAAACTTGCATTCCTAATCACTATATATAAAGCCATAATCACTAATGTTATCGTAGCATTAATAAATTCTTAATCATATAATAACGTTAAGTACTAATATAAATTGAATTTTAGTAGACAAGTACTTCTTGTGTAAATCTTTTAGATTGAATATATTATTTGAAAGAAAATGATTTATTAATTAAAAATCAATTACAATTTATATATATTTGTAACAACAATATAAGATAACTAAAATATTATTTAGAAAAAATATTTTAATGGGAGATATGATAGAAATGGACTGCATAAATAATTGTGAACATTCAATTGTTTTACCTAATCCTATAACTCAGGTAGCTAGTATGCCCTATGACTTATATCTCAATAAATTATAAAAGATTTATTATTTCTCTTAATAATCTCACTTTCTACTCCATAAACTTCTTTTATAGTTTTAGGAGTTATTACATATTCTATTTTACCTTGAGAAAATACATTACCCTTACTAACTAAAATTCCATAATCTCCATAATTTAAAGCAAAATTCAAATCATGCACTACGATAATAATAGTTTTACCTTCTTCTCTTAATTTTTTTAAATGTTCCATAACTAATATTTGATGTTTTATATCTAAATTAGAAATAGGTTCATCTAATATAATAGAACTTGTTTCTTGAGCAATAGCTCTAGCTAATATAACTCTTTGCTTTTCTCCTCCACTTATTTCAGTGACAGTTTTATCTTTAAGATGTAACACTTCCATCTTTTTCATTGCATTTATAACTATGTCTTTATCTTCTTTGCCTTCTGATTGAAAAGTTTTAAGTTTATGATTTCTCCCCATCATAACTAAATCATAGCAAGTAAATTCAAGCTCTATATTTGTATTTTGTGGAACATAGCTAAGTCTACTGGCTAAATGCTTTGCCTTTATATTTTTTAAATTTTTCCCTTCTAATTCTATGCTTCCTTTTGAGGGTATTATATTCTTTATTATAGTTTTTAATAAGGTAGTTTTACCACTTCCATTAGGTCCTACTATTACATAAAAATGTCCTCTTTCAAAATCTATATTTAATCCTTTTAATATTTCATTATCTCTATTCTTATAGGAAATATTTTTTAAACTTAAAAAATTCATTTTTACCCTCTTTTCTTCTTCCAAAGCAAATACATAAAGTAAGGTGCTCCAAACAAACTGGTAACAGCACCTACAGGCAATTCTGTAGGTGGCATTATTCCTCTTGCTAAAGCATCACATATTATTAAAAATAAAGCTCCTAAAACCATTGAAAAAGGGATTACCTCTCTATTATTAGCTCCTGCTATAAGTCGTGCTATATGAGGAATAATTAAACCCACAAAACCTATTATTCCACTAACAGATACTATTACAGCTATCATTATTGAACTTAAAACTATCATTTTCTTTTTAAACTTTTCAATATCTACTCCTAGTATATAAGCACTTTCTTCCCCTGCAACCATTATATTTAATGCTCTATAATTATAATAAAAAATAAATGATATTATTATGATTATTGGTGCTAAAAAATAAATTTGTTTGTAAGAAGCATTTCCCAAGCTACCCATTGTCCAGTAAACAATTCTATCTATGGCTTCTCTATGTAATATCATAGACATTGAGATTAAAGAGGACATAAAGAAGTTTAAAACTATTCCTGATAATAATAATGTGGAGGTTGGAATTTTATTTCCTACTCTAGCTATATTATAAACTATAAAAATAGTTAAAATAGCTCCTAGAAATGCACACAAAGTTGTTACTAAAATTCCTTTTGTCTCTAATTTATAAACTATAGATATGGTTGCTCCCAGCGCTGCTCCTGAAGATATTCCAAGAACATAAGGATCTGCCATAGAATTTTTAAATATCCCTTGAAAGGAAGCTCCTACAGTTGATAAACCCATACCTACTAAAGCTGCAAGTATTATTCTTGGCATTCTTATATCCCATATTATCTTCTGTAATGTATAATCATTCATATTTCCCATAAACTTATTTAAAATAACCTCTATAACTTTAAAGGGAGTTATACTAGCAGCTCCAATAGTTATGGAAACTAAAGAAACTATTATAGTAAGTATTATTAACCCAATAAACAAACTCTTTTTCTTCATTTAGTGTCGCCTCATTATTAATTATTTGAATGCTTCAGGATGAATAATTTTTGCTAATGCTTCTAGTCCATCCGCTTGTCTTGGGCCTTGTCTTAATAACATGTTATCATCAATTTCATATACTTTATTTTTCTTTGCTGCAGGAAGATCATTATATTTATCAACAGCTAAAAAATTCTTTTTAGTATTAAATTTATCTGATAATATTATCATTTCCGGCTTATTTTCAACTATTTTTTCAAAAGAATAATTCCATCCCTTTGTGTCCTTAGCAATATTATCTCCACCTGCTTTTTCAATCATTTTACCTATAAAAGTATCTCCTCCAGCAGTAAAATCTGCTTTCCCAAAATCAACCACATAGTAAATCTTAGGTTTATTTAATGATTTTACCTTATTTTCAACACTTTCAACTTTCTTTTTCATACCATTAACTATAGTTTGACCTTTTTCAGCTACTCCTAATATAGTAGAAATATCCATTATGTTTTTATAAGCTCCATCTAGGTCCTCTGCACCATAAAGCACTGCTACTTTAATACCTAAATCTTCAAGTTTTTTCACAGTATCCTTTGAAAAATGAGCCCCACCTATAACTAAATCTGGTTTTAATTCAGTTATTTTTTCTATACTTGGATCCTTTACTCCACCAACTGATTTTACTTTGCTAACCGCCGCTGGATAATCATCAAAATCTGATCTTCCAACTAATGTATTTTCTTTATTTAAAGCATATATGGTTTCCGTTGCCCCAGGTGAAAGACTAACTATTCTTTCTGGCTCTTTCTCAAAAGTTAATTCTTTCCCATAGGAATCTGTAATTTTTATATTTTTTTGTGCTTCTTTATTTTCTCCTTTCTTTAAATTGCATGATACTAGCATAAAAGCTAGCATAATACAAATAATCACTGATACTCTTCTTTTTAAATTTTTCATGATTTACATCCCTTCTTTTTATATATCGTCTGATCTCTTATGTAATACGCTTTAATACTTAGTTTTTTATATTTAAGTATTATTAAGCTTCAGTAATCTATTATATATTTGCAATAATTTACCGTCAAGCATTCAAATTAACTAAACTCCTTTATGTCTACCTATTATTATAAGTTTTTTATGCATATATTATATTCTTAAATTTATTCTTATTCTTTATCCTGATCTATATATATTTACATTACTTTATAAAAAAGCCACGAGAAAAATAAATTTCTCATAGCTTTATAACTTTCCTTTTATTCATAATGTCTTTTTAATATTGTAGATCCCCTATAAAATAAATTTAATGCAAATATTACAAAAGCTACCGCTAATACAATACCTGCTAAAGCATATATAGCTCTATATCCATAGGTTATAACAATGCTTCCCCACAATATTGATCCTATTCCATAGCCACCATCCAATAATGCATAGTAAATAGCATTTGCTACCCCTTTTTTATCTTGATTTACAGTATTTAGAATCATTACATTAATTATAGGTAACAATGATCCCATCATAATACCACATAAGAATCCCAATATTAATAATATATACATTGTCTTTACCATAGCCATTCCAAATATAGAAAATGCAAATATTATAAGTCCAATAGACAATACAGTATTCATTCCAAGCTTATCAACTATTTGATTTATAAATAATCTTGATGCTAATATTCCTAGTGCGTTTATTGTAAAAAATAAACCTATATTACTAAATCCTAGTTCCATGCCATACAATGCTGTGAAAGATAATATAGTACTTTCTGCAACTGCTGCTAAAAAAAGAATTAAAGATGGCACTAATATTTCTTTACTAATACCATTAGAATCTGTATCACTTTTTATAGTCTTAAATTTTTCACAATGTATATTAATATTTTTCTCATAGGATAAGAAAAGTGCTGCTAATATAGTAATTATAGCCACTGCAAAAGTTGTAATGAATAATAAGTTAAACTTATTGTATCCACCTCCAACTATGTGAAGCGCTATAGATGGTCCTATAGCTGTAGTAATGGTTATACCAACACCTGAATACCCTATCCCCTCAAGCATCCTTGTTGGTGGTGTAACATCAGTAACAATAGTAGCTATTGCTGTAGATGAAATACCAAAACCAAAGCCTTGTATTACTCTAAATATTACAAGTAATACTATCCCATTACTAAAAATGTATCCTATAGTTGAAAATGCGGTAATAGCTATACCTAATATTAATATTTTTTTTCTTCCAAGCTTGTCTAATAACTTTCCTGCAAATATTCTTATAAATAAAGCTGCTAATGTAAACGCTCCTGTCATTATACCTGCATAACTATCTACCCCAGTAATTTTTTTAGCATATATAGATATGGTAGATAATAACAAATTACAAGTTAAATTTACCCCTACTGTAATAATTAATGCTAATATAAAATATTTGCTCCATAGTTTTTCTTTAGTTTCCATAATATTTTCGCCTCCCATAAAAATTCTGCAAATTAAATTTTACCTTTAACCTTGAAAATAGATTGTAGTTTAGGCTACAATTGATTTATAAAATTTCATTTTAAGAAAGGATTATATATGATAAAAAATAATAGATTTCTTCCTGGCTATTCTATAGATATTAATTCTGATTTCTATAAAATATTTGAAGAAGCTGGTACAATTAAAAAATATAACAAAGATGAAATAATCTATTTCCAAGAGGATGTGGCAGAAAACTTTTATTTAATAAAATCTGGTCGCGTTAGAATGTTTCTTATTTCACCAGAAGGAACTGAACTTACTATTGAAATATTAAGAAAGGGAAAATTATTTGGAGAATCCTCCTGTTTTAGTTATGGATCTAGGTTAACATCTGTTAGTGCTGCCACAGATGTTGAACTAATTTCAGTAAGTCTTGAAAATCTATATCCCTATTTAACTAAGTATCCAGAATTAATGGTTCAAATGTTCCATCTTATGTCTTTAACAATGAAAAATCTATCAATTCAAGTTAGTAATATGGCCTTCTTACCTGCTGAAAAAAAACTTGCTCAATTACTAGTAAGATTAGGTGTGCATTTTAAGAAAAATAAAAATGATAAATGTTATATTATTGATTATTCTCACGAAGAAATTGCTCAACTTATTGGCAGCTGTAGAGTTACAGTTACTAAAATATTAAATTCTTTTCAAGAAAAAGGAATGATTTCCTTAGGATATAAAAAAATTAAAATTATAGACGAAAAAAGATTAAAGAACGAATACTATAACTATTTTGTATAAACTTATATATATAAAGTTAAAGCTCTTGTGAACTATAATTATAAAATTATTACTATAAATATCCAATATAATCTAAAAAATTCACCATGTTAAAATTTTTTTTACAAAGTATGTACAAATAAAATTAAAATGGTATGTCTAAAAATAGATTTAATTTTTATATTTGGGGTTTTAAAATTAAATCTATTTTATCTTGAGACATCCCATTTTAATATTTTATTTATATTTAAGCTTATCTACTAAATGTTCAAAGGCTATTTTAGGATTATATATTAAGCTTCTTGGTCCAGAAAATTTCATTACTTCTATTATTTTCTCTCTCATTTCCTTTTTATAGCAATGAATTTTACAACTATCACAGTTTGGTTTATTTTCTCCAAATCTGCAATGATCTAATCTAAAATTGGCATATTGTAAAAGTTCCCTGCACTCATCACATAATACTTCTTTTGTTTTATGTTTTTTTCTACAATATAAATCTATCATAAATTCTATACTTTCCTTTTGCTTTTCTATTCTGGATTTTTTCATATAAACAACACCCCTTAAAACCTCAGCTCTTTTAAATATTTAATTTTATTAAATTTATGCTAGTGCCGCTTTCCTTTCTGATTTTTTATTTAAATCATCATTTTCAATAGATTTTAAAGCAAAACTACTTTCAACTAGGTTCATCTTTGAATTCTTTAATTCTATAGTTTTATTACATATAGCTGTGGTAGATTTTCTATGGGATATAAGTATTATACTTCTATGCTCACAATTCTCATTTATTGCTTTTAGTATTTGTCCTTCATTTAAAGTATCTAAATTGCTAGTAGGCTCGTCTAGTATTAATATAGGTGCTTCATTTATAAAAGCCCTTGCAAGCCCTATTCTTTGTTTTTCTCCTGATGATAAATTTCCACCAAGCTCTCCTACTTTTGTTTCATAGCCTTTAGGAAGATTTTCTATAAAATCATGTATAGATGCTTTTTTAGCAGCTTCTATTACCTGTTCCCTACTAGCCTTTATATTTCCCATTTTTATGTTTTCTTCTATAGTTTCATTAAATAAAAAAGTTTCTTGACTTATTAGGGTTTGATTTTTTCTAAGATTTTTTGTTTCTATATTTTTAATAGAATTTTTTCCTATAAAAATATCCCCTTTATTAACATCCCAAAATCTCATAAGAAGTTTTACAAAGGTACTTTTGCCTGCACCACTTTCTCCTACTATGGCTATCTTTTCTTTTTCATTTATAGATAATCTTACATTTTCTAAGATTTTATTTTTTCTTCCTTGATAGGAAAAGCTTACATTATCATATACTATATTAGTATTTAATATTTTTTCTCCCCTGTCTATTTCTTCTACCATAGGCTCCTCATCTAAAATACTAAATACTCTTTCAGCGGAGGCAAAGGTATAGAGCAAATTATTTGAAAGATTACTTAAAGCTACTACTGGTCCAAAGGATGAAGCAATAATAACAATTGCTAAAATCATATAACTAAAATCTAATATATGTTTCATATATAGATTGTATCCTACTAAACTATAAGTTACTATAGCAAACATTATAGTAAAATCTGTTGTAGCCCTTATTATGCCCTCATGATTTTTTATACCCTTTAATTTTTCATTTAATTTATTAGAGTTTTTATTTATATTATCTAATCTTTCTTGTCCATTATCATAAAGCAATATCTCTTTTAATCCTCTTAAGGAATCTAACAAATAAGAATTAGTTTCTCCAAAAGTATTTCTATATTCTAAAGCTGATTTATTGCCTATCTTTGAAGAATAATAAGGAATAACAAAACCTATGATAGAGTAAAATACTATAGCTAATATCCCAAAATAAATATTAATATTAAATAATACTATAGTTATTATAGTTGATGTAATTATAGCTATTAATATAGGCGCAATAGTATGAGCATAAAAAACTTCTAAAAGTTCAATGTCAGAGGTTATTATAGAAATTAAATTTCCTTTTTCTTTTGTTTCCAATTTTGCTGGTGCTAATTTTCTTAAAGAAGTAAAAACTTTATCTCTTAATATTGCTAATATTTTAAAGGCTATATAATGACCGGAAAGTTGTTCTACATATCTAAATAAACCTCTTAATATTGCAGAAACAATAATTATTGTTATGGCACTTTTAAAGGATACTATGCTTTTTCCTACTAAAACATCCCCTATAGCTACAGCTCCAAAGGAAGTAATAGAAATAGCTGCTAAAAACCCTAAAACCCCCATAGTTACTGTAATGGTCATTATTGGCATTAAAGGCTTAACTTCTAAAATAAGCCTTTTCATTATATTAAATCCAGACCTTCTTTTCATTTTATGCACCTCCTAAGGCTTCTAATGCCTGTTGTTTTGTAAGCATATCATAATAATATGACCCTTGTTCATATAAATCTATGTGACTTCCCTTTTCTACAACTTTCCCCTTATCCAGCACATAAATTTTATCTGCATTTTTCACATTAGCTAATCTGTGAGAAATCACTAATATAGTTTTTTCCTTGGATAATTTATAAATGGCCTGCCAAATCTTTTCTTCACTTTCCACATCTATATTAGAGGTAGCTTCATCAAAAATAATCATATCCCTATTCCCTAAAATAGTTCTGGCTAAAGCTAATCTTTGTTTTTGCCCACCAGATAATAAACTTCCACCCTCTCCTACTTTAGTTTTTAATCCATTAGGTAAAGCTTCTACAAAGTCATATAAATTTGCAACTCTTAAAGCCTTCTCTATTTCCTCCCTAGTTGCATCTTTTTTAGCCATTAACAAATTTTCTAAAATTGTTCCATTAAATATATAACTATTAGTAGAGATAAGTGAAATTTTTTTACATATATCTTTAAAAGAAATATCTTTATATTCTAAGTTATTTATCTTTATATTCCCTTTATCTATTCCATAATTTTTTAATATAAGTGAAGCAATGGTACTTTTCCCACTACCACTTTCCCCCACAATTGCTACAAATTCACCATTATCCATGGATAAATTTACATTACTAAGTACTTTTCTATGTTTATCATAGCCAAAGTCTACATTTTCTAATTTTATACTTATTTTTTTATTTTTTTCTTCCGTAGATTTAAAAGAACATTGTTCATTTTTAGGCAAATTATTGTCTAAATCTTTATAACTTCTTAAGTCATTTTTAAAGGAACACTGTTCATTTTCTACCTCACTATCTAAAAGTTTAAATATTTTTTCTGATGCTGCTATTCCATTCATAGATACATGAAAAAAAGATCCTAATAATCTTAAAGGTATAAAAAACTCTGAAGATAAAAGAATTATTATTAAAACTCCCCCTAAAGATACATTTCCATTTTTAAACTCATTTAGTGCAACTATACTTCCTAAAGCAGCCCCACCAAAAGCAATAAGATCCATTACATTTATAGAGTTTAATTGCATAGATAATACTTTCATAGTTATTCTTCTAAAGTTTTCTGCATCTTTGTTCATTTTTTTATGTCTTTCTTCATCTCTATTAAATATTTTTAACGTAGTTAATCCTTGTAGGTTTTCTAAAAAAGTTTCTCCTAAATCAGAATATATATTCCAATAATTTCTAAATATTTTTTTAGCTATTTTCATAATACACACTATGGATATAGGTATTAAAGGTACACAAATTATTAAAATTAAAGCTACTTTGATAGATATAAAAGATACAATAAAAAATAAAGTAATTGGAGCTAACATTGAATAGAAAAATTGTGGTAAATATCTTCCAAAATAATTTTCTAAAGTTTCTACTCCCTCTCCTGTTAACTGTACTATAGTTGAGGTGCTATAGGTTTTATTATAGTTAGGTCCTAAATCTAAAAGCTTTTTATAAATAAGTTCTCTTAGTCTACTTCTTGATTTTGCAGAGGATAAATAAGAAAATTTACTATAATAAATATTACATATAAATCTTATAATCAAAATAGAAATTATTAAAGGTGTATATTTTATCAGATTTATCTTGTCCTCTTTATATACACAGTTAATAAATTTACCTAATAATATTATTACGGATGCATTACAAATCATAGATATCCAATTCATCAATACCGTAAGCTTTACATATTTCTTAGACTCACTACATAAATTTATGAGTCTTTTATCTAGCATCATAAAATTCACGCCTCCTTAAGTGTTTTAATTTTTATAAATACTATAGTTTTAGCTACTAATAAAACAACTATAGCTATTCTCATAGCCAAAATATCCTTCATAAAAAACAAAGTTATAAGCATTACATATACAGGTATTAGTATAGATAATTTAGTTTTTAATGTCATAGCTTTATTTTCTTTGAAACTTCTTACATATTTTTTATAAATATTAGTATTTTCAAACCATATACTTATTCTTTTAGAACTTTTAATAAAACAAAAAGATGATAATAATAAAAAAGGAACTGTAGGTAATATAGGTAAAAATACACCTACTACACCTAAGCCTAAAGAAATAAACCCTATAATTAATAATAACGCTCTTTTTAGCATAAACCGCCCTCCTAAATATATGTATCCATTAATAATATTACCATACAAGATAATGATTTTCAATATCATGTAAAAGTACTATAATTATACTAAAACCATTTTATAATGAAGTGATTATTAAGTTCATTCATTATAATTTCATCTTTTATAATGCCGCCTCTACCATTGTAATGCTCTTATTTATATAATTAGACTGAACTGAAATTGTGCTTTTACTCACTAAATTTTAATTCAGTCAATCTATAAATTTGTATCCTCATGCACATTATTAAAATTAGAAAATCTTCGATAAAACATTACCATAACATAGATAAAATGGTATAATTGTATTGGCGTACATAAGGTAGGCTTATTTCTTTTATATTTGCTTCACTTTGTTTATTATTTTTTATTAATTTTAAAAATACTATAAATATAGCTTATTTTTCATCTAACCAATCTTTAGATCTAGTTCAAATTTTAGGTATAGCTTTAATTCTTGTTTCTATATGGCTATTGCAAACAAAAGGTAAAAGACAAAAATATCTTCATAAATTGTGGAGGGATAAAATGTTAAAAAATGTAAACAATAAAAATTTAGGACTTATATTAGTACTTTTAGCAGCTATGTTTTGGGGATATGTAGGGGTTCCTACCAAGCATTTAGCTGATTTAGGTTTTGATAACTATACTATTTCTTTTTTTAAAACAAGTATACCTGCAATATTTTATTTCATATATTCCTTTAGAAAAGATCCTTCTTTGTTTAAAGTAGATAAAAAAGGTATTTTATTTTTTATAATTTATGGCATAGTGGTTATAGCAGGATGTTTTATAGCCTTTAATATAACCATAAATTTACTTCCCCTAGCCTTAGCAACTATGTTTTTATACACTTCTCAAATTTGGGTAGTGACTATTTCCTACTTTATGTTTAAAGAAAAGTTTACAACACAAAAAGCAATATCTATGCTATTAATTTTAATAGGTTGCCTTATGATGTGTGAAATGCACAAATTAGGAAGTTTTAATCTAAGTACTAAGGGTATATTTTGGGGGCTTATATCTGGATTTACCTTTGCACTACAAATACTTTTAGCTAAAGTAAGTAATGAAAGATATCACTATAATCATAATTCTTTACTAACTTACTCCTTTTTATTTGCAGCTATATTTTTATTCCCTTTTATGGATATGAAAAACAACATTCATATTTTTAAAAGCTCTAATAATCTATTTTTCCTATTTAAAAACATATTCTGGAGTGTTGTAGGTACCCTTATTGCAAACACTGCCTATGTAAAATCTGTAGAATATATAGAAGCAAGCATCGCTAGTATGGTATCCTCTTTGGAACTAGTTATAGCTTCTGTTTTAGGTTTTATAGTATTTAATCAAGCTTTAAATTTAGTTCAAATATTAGGAATGGCTTTAATTCTTGTGTCTATAATTTTATTAGAAATGAAAAAATCAGTTTTGTTAAAATCATTCAAAAAACCTAATAAAAACTTAGAAATAACCTCTGAAACCAGCTATGAAAACTGAAATTAAATAAAATATTTTAAGGAAAGTGCATCGCACTTTCCTTATTTTTTGTAACTAAATTCTCCATTTTCTTTTATATTAAAAAAGTCTGCAAAACTTATATCAAATATATCCTTATCTATTTTTGATATATCTATTTTATTTTTTATAAGTTCTGTTAATACTCCAGCATAAGCTATATCCCCTTGAAGTATAGCTCCATATATAATTCCATCTTTGTGTATTATTTTTTTATAAACCCCATTTTTATCTATTATATCTACTTTATAGCTGTCATCTTTTGGCTCTACTATACCTAAAGATATAGTATATACCCCTAAAAAATTCATGGAATTTCTTGCACCAAAATTGTCATCTAATAATTTTTTTTCTCCTGCCATATTATGAGCAGCTATTCTTCCTTGCTTCATAGCTATCGGCCATATAGGAGCTCTAAAAGTTACATCCCCAGCAGCATATATATCTTTAGCTGTTGTTTCACAGTTATCGCTTATTACTATTCCTCTTTCTATCTTTATTCTTTCACTATCTACAAAATCTATATTAGGTCTAACTCCCGCTGCTACAATTACAATATCACAGTTTACTGTTTCACCATTGTTTAATTTTATCCCGGAAACATTGCCATCTTCATTTATTAAAGCTTCCTCAGCTCCTACATTAGTTTTTATATTAACATTATGTTTTCTAAATAATTCTTCATAGGTTTCTGATGCCTTTTGATCTAATTGAAGAGGAAGTATTCTATTACCCATTTCTACTACAGTTACTTCTACATCATTTTCTATTAATCCCATAGTAGCATCTATACCAACAAGACCTGCTCCTATTACAACTGCTTTTTTAATCTGTTTAGCCTCATCTTTTATAGCTATTGCATCATCTAAATCCCTTAGGGTATACACTCTTTTAGCTTCTCTTAAATTTTTTATTGGTGGTATAGAAGCATAAGAACCTGATGATATAAGCAACTTATCATAATGTTCTGAAATTTCTCCTTGCACTTTTACTATTTTTTTATCTATATCTATATTCTCTACTTTTTTGCCTCTTATCCATTTTACGTTATACTTATTAAAAAAATCTTTTTCTATAAAAGATAATCCTTCTATTTCTCTGTTTCCACCTATAAAATGATGTAATAAACATCTTGAATATACTTTATCATCTTTAGAAATCATAACTATTTGTGAATCTTTATCTAATGTTCTCAAAGTTTTAACTGCTGAAATTCCTGCCGCGCTAGCCCCTATTATCACATATTTCATATTATTTACCTCCCAAGCCTTAATATTTTTTATAATATTATAAAATCAAATTCTTATTAAAGAAAATTTTATACTAATCTCTGCTAATTTATTTGCATCCTACTTTACAATCTATACTCTTAAATTATAAAATGTTACTTATTTTTAATAAAAACTTCAACTAATACATTGTACCTTACTTAATTTTTTAGTATATATTTAAATTTCCTCTACATAGATAGCTCCTGTAGGGCAGTTTTCTACACATCTAGGTATTTCTCTTTCATTACATAAATCACATTTTATTATAACTTTACTATTTTCTTCATCTGCCTTTAGTACTCCATAAGGGCAGTTCATTACACACATAAAACAGGATGCACATTTATCTTCATTATAAGATACTACACCGGTTTTTTCATCTTTACTCATAGCTCCAGTAGTACAAGTATTTACACACTCTGGATTATCACAGTGTCTACAAAATATAGGGGTTTTATTTCCTAGCATATCTAACTCTATATGATTTCTACTTTCATTAGCCTTATCTTCCAAATCTAAATCGTATATGGATTTTCCCTTTTCATTATGTTCTGACATACAGGCAAGAACACAGTTTAGGCATCCTTCACATAAATCCTTTTTTATCATAATTCTTCTCATAAAGAATTCCCCCTTAACTCATCTCAAAACCAGATTCTTCCAAAAACTAATTTTAATTTAATTCTATAGTTAATATTTTTACATTGATCCGAAATAATATTTAATTTAAATTTCAGATCAATGCAAAAATGTAATTATCAAAATAACTATTTAAGTCCAAGTTTTTGTCTTCTATCTAAAACTATTGCCTCTAGTTTATCTGCAGCTTTTTTTACATCATCTTCTATTATTAATTGTCCTCCAGTTAAAGTCTTAAGATCTTCTGTTAATACTTTGGATACTACCTTACTTCCTCCTATGAATGGTGATATAGCAAGATGTAATGGTAATCCTAAAGCTAATCCAAAAGCTCCATCTGCTAAAGCTTGTTCTTCTAACCATTGTGGTGCTGAAAGAACTAATGGAAGCTGTGGTAAATCTATACCAAGATCTTTAGCTAATTCTGTAGCTACAATTTCAAGTCTTCCTATAGCAAGACATGGTCCAAAATTAAGTACTGGTGGAATCTTCAAGCTTTCGCATACTGCTCTTAAATTATCCCCTGCAAGAGAAGCTGCTGAAGTTGACATTAAACCTACATTTTCAAGTCCACCACTAGAACATCCTGCTGAAAGAACTATTATATCTCTTTTTATAAGTTCTTTTGTTAGCTCTACTGTAAATACATCATGTCCCATAGCTGTTAAGTTAGAACATCCAACAACTCCAGCTACCCCTTTTATTTTTCCTTCTGCTATTAAATCTAATAGTGGTTTCCAAGTTCCGCCTAAAAATTCTTTAAGAGAAACTTCACTTACTCCTGTTATAACATCATTATAACCGTGATCTCTAGGTATGTTTACTTTGATATCTTGTCTTCTTTCTTTGTATGCATCTAACGCTTCTTTTATAATATGTTCACTGATTTCTTCTCTATCTTCATAAGAATACTCTAAATATTCTGCATTAGATTTTTTAGCTACATCATCTAGACAAATCATTTTTACTTTTAAATTTTCTGTAATTGGTTCTATACCTGGTAATGTACAGTTAAATTCTGATACTATAGCATCTATTGCTCCTGTAGCAATTATGGCTTCACTAGTAAAATTATTTCCACCATGTCCTGAGAATACTTCTTTGTAATGTTCTCCCCTTAATTGTAAATCTTGTCCCACACAGGTACATCCAACTAATCTAAAGCCTTTAGCTCCAGCTTTTTTAGCCATTTCTACTACATCTTCTTCTATCAATCTATCTTGAAGATGTGCTATAGTTGAATGTTGATGCCCTGTTATCATAATATTTATATAATTTTCATCTATAACTCTAAATCCAACTTTGGCAGGTCTTATAACTGGTTCTCCAAGCATTACATCATTTAATAAATTTGTTAATGTTAGTCCATAAAGACCTGTGGATATGCCTAGATTTAAGCAGTGTAATAACATTTCTACAGGATCGCTATTTAAATTTGTAGAAGTTTTTACTACAGCATCAAAAACCTCTGACTTAGCTCCACCTGGTAATATGTTAAGTTTTTCCCAATTTTCATATCTTGGCTTATAAGCCATTTTTTCTACTATTTCCATCTTTTCATATCTTGGCTTATATAAATCTTTTAAAACCATATCTGCTACTTTAATTGCCTTTTGGTATATATCTTCCTCTTTTATTTCAAACATTTCTGCTAATCTATCTAAAGCTTTTTCTCCTTTTACTTTTCCTTTACTTTCCCCTGTGGCTTTTAAATTTCTTGCAGTATTTTCTACTATATGAAGATAACATCCTGCTCCTGCTGCTACTGCTCTTAAAAAATTTCTTGCAACTATAGTATCTGCATTAGCTCCACATACTCCTCTTGGTGATTTTGGGGTTATTCTACAGGGTCCATTTGAACAAAGCCTACAACAAACTCCTAGCTGACCAAAGCCACACTTTATTTTTTGATCCTCTACCCTATGATGAGAAGTTTCCATATCCATATTAGATATAAATCCTTGAAGAACTTTATCTGCTGATTTACAAGTTTTACAATTTGTACACATTGACATAACCCATCCTCCTTCATAATGTTTACCTATTTGGTATAGTTTTATTTATTTATAAAAGGAATATATTTAATTCCTTTCTTTTCATATATTTACTTATATTTTTAACTCCTAACAACAAATTTCCTACTTTAAAAAATAGACCTTTTAGGTATACTTTTACATAAACAAAGTTTCAATATTCTATCTTTTTAGTTTTCATAGAATTATCGACCCCTTCTAATCTAAAATTTCTTGAAAATTTACAGCTTCTAATTCACTTACAAGTTTTTTTTGTATTTTACATAAAGTCCCATGTATTTCACAATTTCCATTTTTACCTGCATTACAATACTTAGGATCATATATACATCTATTTATACAAATTGGTCCATCTATTGCTTCTATTACATCTTTCAGATTTATATCCTTAGGCTGCTTATTTAATGCATATCCCCCTTTAACCCCTCTAAAGGATACTACTATTCCTGACTTTGTAAGTTTTCTTAAAAGTTTTAGTAAAAACCTTAAAGGTAATCTCTCTTTTTCCGCTATAATTCTAGCCTCTACTTTTTCTCCATAACCTAATTTTGATAAATGGAGTATGACTCTTAATGCATAATCTGCTTCTTGTGTAATTTTCATATTTATTCTCCTAAAAGTATACTTAATGAGTATACTTTAAATATACTCCTTTGTTATAAAACTGTCAATAATTTTAACTAAAATTCCCATTATTTTATACCTATATTTTATAAAAGACACATGGATATATACTACTATAATTATTAATCCTATAACGCATCATATGTTTAAATACATATTAGCCTAACCATAGACTATAAACTAAAATTTAGTTAAAATAAATCTCTTAATAATAGTATATATCTTCTTATGTGCCTTTTATCTTATTATAATAAAATAAACATATTAATTATAATATTGTTATTCCATGTCCATATAATCTCCATCCATATCTTTCATATGTTTCATGTCTTTCATATGCTTCATGTCTTTCATATCTTTCATATCTTTCATATGCTTCATATGATGCATATGCATTGGCATCATATGGCATGGTATAATCATAAAGCATATTCCTTGCATTGGATTCATCATTCCCATCATAGGAGACATTCCCATCATGGAAGACATGCCCATCATATCATCCATCCCCATCATGGAAGACATTCCCATCATACCATCCATCCCCATCATAGAAGACATGCCCATCATACCATCCATCCCCATCATAGAAGACATGCCCATCATACCATCCATCCCCATCATAGGAGACATATATGGAGTTGGCATTGGATGACACATTGGATGACACATTGTTTGCATTGGGTGGCACATTGGATGCATATGATGCATTTCCATATCATCATACATTGGCTTCATATCCATTGGCTTTTCTTTCATTTTCGCTGGCATTTTACTCATACTGCAATCTCTCATAATTACACCTCATTAAATATTTTTTAAATTACATTATTATGTTATGCCTTATATATATTATTGGTTCCATATTTAATATAAATTTTAAATTATAAACTACCACATTACTGTTCTCATCTCATGGTTATTCATATCTGTATTTTCTTCTACTTCTGTAATTCTTTTATTTTTTTTATGAGTTGTACTTAGTATATAATTATATTTAATTGCATGTTTTATTTCGTCTGTTAAAATTTCAAAAACCATATCCCTATGATATCTATTTGGAAGTCCCTTTCTTATTTCTCTATACTTTTCCATTGCAGCTAACTCACCGAACAAAGCTTTTTTTACTCCATCTATATAAGATTTAGGCTTTTCAAAGTCCTCTGCTCCATCTGAAGCTTCTATATCTTTCCCCGTATAAAATTTGTATATAAATTTAAACATTTTTCTATGTTTTCTTTCATCATCTCGTATAGTTCTTATGATTTCTTTTTCTTCATTAGTAGGTGCTTTGCTTATTAAATAGTCATATAAAAGCTCATCTTCTCTTTCACCTTGAACCGCACCCTTTACTAACTCTAGTGCCTTATTAAAATCATGTTTTGTAAAATCCATTCCGTAAAAACTACAGCACATCATCCGTGGCATATTATGCATACAAATATCTCCTCATTTTATTTCTTCACAATTTCTATTATATTCAGTAAGGAAAATCTTGTACCTAATCTACCATTTTGTTTATTATAGTAGATTATCTTATATATGATGTTATGTGCTATGATATTAATATATTAAATTTAGTGCATAAATTTATTTATAGGAAATTTAACCACCTAGAGTTATGTCCTGCTCATCATACCATTTTAATGCTCCATAAAAATGCTCTGGTTTAAAATCTGGCCAATAATCTTCTATTATATAAAAATCAGAATATACTGATTGTATTGGTAAAAATCCACTTAATCTCCTTCTTCCTCCCCATCTTATTATTAAATCTACCCTTGATATATCCGTGGATTTTATATGTTTATTTATTTTATTTCTACTACTTAAATTATTATTTTCTAAAGCTTCAAGATCCCACTCCCAACCATAATTTACAAGGAAATTTACTTTTATCCCACCTTCTTTGAATACTTTTCTTTTCTTTGTATAGGGAAGAAGTTCTTTCGGAAACATTGGTGATTCTGTATTTCCTACTACAAGTAGTGAAGCATCTTCATTACATAACATTTCTACTGCTTCAACACAGGCCTTTGTAAAAGATTCTCTTTGTACTTTAGGTCTTTTAGTATTATCTGTAGTAAAACCATAATATGTAATCTCATTTATTCCCGCTGCTCTGCAAAGTCTAAATAGCATAAGCCCTGGATTTAGACCAAAATCATATCCACACTGCTTTTCCATTCCCTTATTATTAGCCCATCTTCTATTTCCATCTGGAATTATACCAATATGGTTTGGTACTCTCATAAATTATCCTCCTTTGGATTTTAATATTTCAATTACCATTATTATGCGCAATAATGGTATTTTTAAACACTTATAATTATTTTAAAAAACAACCATTATTATAAAACAATATATTTTTATGCTTTATTGTTTTTTTGAATATTCTCATATTGTCTAAATACATAAAAATCAAAAAAATTATTAATTTCATTTTAATTTTTATATATATTTTTTAAAGCTTATATTGATAATAAAAAAGATATATGATATAGTATATATAAATTTAATAGTTAAGTTTACGTGTTACTGATTCGATCAGGCATGAGTGAGACTTTAATATTTAAGATTACTATAGGTGTATTCTACACTTTTTAATCTTATTTAAAGTTTTACTCATGCCTTTTGTATTTTAGTAAACAATATTATTAATAAAATAAATTTATTATATGATATGAAAGGAGAACTTATTTATGTTTAAGAAATCATTCGGTGTTTTACAACAAGTTGGTAAAGCTTTAATGCTTCCTGTAGCATTATTACCTGCCGCTGGTATTTTATTAGCCTTTGGTAATATGTTTCAAAACCCTGACTTTTTAAAACTTGCTCCAGCTTTTGGTTCAACAGGATTTCAAGCTTTCGCAAGAGTTATGGAACAATCAGGTAATATAATTTTTGCTAATCTAGCCTTATTATTTGCAGTAGGTGTTGCTGTGGGATTAGCAGCAGGTGAAGGTGTTGCCGCACTAGCAGCTATAGTTGGATTCTTAATTATGAATACTACTATGGGTCTTGTAGTTGGTGTAACTCCAGGATTAATAGGTAGATCTCATCCTGAGTTTGCAAGTGTTTTAGGTATACCAACACTACAAACTGGGGTATTTGGCGGTATTATAATGGGTATTATTGCAGCATCATTATATAAGAAATATTACAATATAGAATTACCTTCTTATTTAGGATTCTTTGCAGGTAAAAGATTTGTTCCAATAATAACTGCAGCAGTTGCTATAATTGTTGGTTTAATAATGGTAGTTATTTGGCCTCCAATCCAACATGGATTAAATTCATTCTCACACAACATGATAGATGCTAATAGAACTTTAGCAGCTTTTATATTTGGTGTTATTGAAAGAGCATTAATTCCATTTGGATTACATCATATATTCTATAACCCGTTCTGGTATCAATTTGGTGAATATATAAACAAAGCAGGTCAAGTTATAAACGGAGATCAAGCTATATTCTTCCAACAAATTAAAGATCATACGCCTCTTACAGCAGGTACATTTATGACTGGTAAATTCCCATTTATGATGTTTGGTCTTCCAGCTGCTGCTTTAGCTATATATCAAGAAGCTAAACCTGAAAAGAAAAAACTTGTTGGTGGTATAATGGCCTCTGCAGCTTTAACTTCATTCTTAACAGGTATAACAGAACCAATTGAATTCTCATTCTTATTCGTTGCACCAGTATTATTCGGAATTCACTGTATATTTGCAGGATTATCCTTCATGGTTATGCAAATATTAAATATCAAAATTGGTATGACATTCTCTGGTGGTGTTATAGATTTCTTAATATTTGGTGTTGTTCCAAATAGAACTAAATGGTGGCTTGTAATTCCTGTAGGCTTAGCTTTCTCTGTAATTTACTATTTTGGATTTAGATTTGCTATAAGGAAATGGAACCTAAAAACTCCTGGTCGTGAAGCAGATAGCGGTTCAGAAAGTGTTAACTACAGTTCTGAAGGCTCTTTAGCTGCTAAAGTATTAGAAGCTTTAGGTGGAAAAGAAAACCTAGCTAATTTAGATGCTTGCATAACTCGTCTTAGAGTAAGTGTTAATATTATTGATAAAGTAAATAAAGAAGAACTTAAATCATTAGGAGCTTCTGGAGTTATGGTAGTTGGTAATAATATACAAGCTATCTTCGGACCAAAATCTGATCAGTTAAAAGAACAAATTAAAGATGTTATATCCGGAAAAATTATAACTAAAGATGTTAAAATAGAAGAACCTAAAAAAGAAACTGTAAAAGTTTCTTCTAAGGATAAATTTATAGCCCCAATAGAAGGGAAAGTACTTTCTATAACTGATGTTCCAGATGAAGTTTTCTCTCAAAAAATGATGGGTGACGGATTTGCTATAGAACCTAAAAATGGAACTGTTGTATCACCTGTAGATGGTGTAATAACTACAGTATTCCCAACTAAACATGCTATAGGAATAACAGCTGAAAACGGACTTGAGCTTTTAATCCACTTTGGAATAGATACAGTTAATCTTAAAGGAGAAGGCTTAGAAGCCTTAGTAGAACAAGATGCTAAAGTTAAAGCAGGAGATCCAATATTAAAGGTAGATATTGATAAAATTAAGGATAAAGTTCCTTCAATAATAACTCCAATAATATTTACTAATTTAACTGATGATCAAAAATTAGAAATTGTTAAACTTGGCAACCATGTTAAAGCTGGAGAAGACAATATCATTAAATTAAAATAATAGAAAGCAAAAGAACTTAAAAATAGGCTTAAATCTTAAATTAAATAAGATTTAGCCTATTTTTTTAATAATTTTTAAATACCTCTAAAACCAATTATCAAACTCATCTATAACCCACTTAGTTCCATCATATATTAATGTAGCTTTTGAAATACTTATATCCTTTGGACCATGATAATAACCTTTTAGAGAAACATAAACTTTATTTCCATCATATTTTTTTTCTATAATTTTAGCATTCTTAACAATAAGCATTGGTTCAGGATTTCCATATCTCATATAGCATTGTCCATCTATATTTTTAAATACAAAACCTATCATGTTCTTCATAAAATTGTCTGTATAATAAGTGTTAAGATTAAAATTTTTATTTAAGTACTCATATATATATTCATATTTACTTAAACTATCCTTCACTGGAGCATAACTTATTCCATCTAAATCTATATAAGATTCTCCATGAACTTCTATTTTAAGCACTTTCTTAAATTCTTCATCTCCATTAAATAGCAAGTTTTTAACATCCTTATCTGAAATAACTGGTTTGTTTTCTAATATACGCTGTGATTCAGTATTTATAACTCCTGTTCCCCCTAACAAAATAAGGTTTTTATAATTATTATCATCTAAATATTCCTTTTGATGTGATACATTAACACCATCTGTTAATATTATAGGAGCATCTATCTTAGAAGCCAAAGCACTTCCTGATAAAGCATCTGGAAAATTCTCTCCACTGGCAATAACAGCAGTATCTGATGATAAATTAAACTTCCTGCATACATTTAAAGATGTTTCATATCTATTTTTACCATCAACCCTTTCTATATCATCTTTATTTAATGATGGTACAATATTTTTTAATTCATCCACAATACTATTTCCTATTACACCTTCTCCACCTATTATAAAAGCTTTAGTAGGTGATATATCCTTTATTATATCCTTTATCTCATTAGATAGCTTATCTGAATTACTCATAAAAATTGGATATCCCTTTGACGCTGCAGGACTAGACACACTTAAAGCATCTGCAAATCCAAAACCATTAACAATAACTATTGGAGTTCCCTTTTCTACATTTAATGATTTTACAATACTTTTATTTGTATCAAATCTATTTATTCCACCTAACCTTTTAATATTTTTATATCCAAGATCTTTAAGATAATCTTCATATACTCTACTAACAGCTCCTTCTCCACCTAATATATATATGGATCCATTCTTACTAAGTTTATTTTTTATAAGATTAATAGTTTCTCTACTAGAACTTATATTTTCATTAACTAATAATATTGGTGCCTTTAACTTTTTTGAAAGTGCAGATCCAGCTAAAGCATCAGGGAAATCATTTCCATTTGCTATAATTACATTTTCAAACTTTTCACTATTATACTGATTAGCTATATTTATTGATGTTTCATATCTATTTTTTCCGCTTATTCTATTTACATTATAATCTCCTTTGGCTCCTGCTACACCCTTTCCTCCTAATACTATAGCCGATGAAATTACCAACGCTATAATCTTCTTCATTTCAACGTTCCTCCTAAACATAATAATTTTTTTAGTTTTAACTACATCATATTTATATTATGTATAAGATGAAAAAATGCTAATAAATCATTTATCAATTGTAAATATAAAGTATGGAACTATTTCAAAATACATTTTTAATTAAATGTTTTTTAATTCATTATAAAATAAAAGCCATGAAATTAAGGAGTTAACCCTGAATTTCATAGCTTTTTACATTTCAGATAAAATTTATAATTTATAAAGTTTTTTAAACTTAGCTTTTAAAATAACCTATATTATTAAAAGTATATATTAATAGTTTTCACAGGCTATTTCAAAATAAGATTTTGGATGCAAACATGATGGGCATTTCTCTGGTGCTGCAGTTCCTTCATAGATAAATCCACAATTACTACATTTCCAAAGTACTTTTTCATCCTTTTTAAATACTTTATCATTTTCTACATTTTCTAATAATTTAAGATATCTTTTTTCATGTTCTTTTTCTACTTTTGATATCATATCGTAAGCTACTGCAATTTCTTGGAAACCTTCTTCTCTTGCTACCTTTGCAAATGATGGATATAACTCTGTCCATTCTTCATTTTCACCAGAAGCTGCTGCCTTTAAGTTATCTGCAGTATTATCATATAATGCAACTGGATATGAAGCAGTAATTTCAATAGCATCACCTTGAAGATCTTCCTTTAAAAATTTATAAAATCTTTTTGCGTGTTCCCTTTCTTGTTCTGCTGTTTCTATAAAAATGTTTGAGATTTGTATAAAACCTTCTTTTCTAGCTACACTAGCATAATAAGTATATCTTCCTCTGGCCTGGGATTCCCCTGCAAAAGATTTTAATAAGTTTTCTGCTGTTTTTGTGCCTCTTAATGATTTCATAAAAAACCCTCCTATATATTTGTATATTATCAACAGTTCATATAATTTAATGAACAATTTAACAGCTTAAGATTAATTTTTAATTACAATTATATTCTAACTTATAAAGAAAATTTTGTCAATACTTATTATTAAATAATAATTATTATTTGTTATTTTTAATACATATTTTATTTAAGATTATATCTATCCATATAAATTTGTTATATATTTATATTTAGCAAAGTATTCTAATAATTTACTTTCTATATTTTTATATAATTTCCTCTAATAATTTAAAAATTATGAAAATTATTATTGAAATACATTCTTATATTTAATTTATTTTTATATTTAGCAATATATACTGCTATCCCTTAATATTTTAGTTATTCTTTCCTTTTAATTATATCACAATATTGGTAATTTAATTATTTATATACATTTTAAATAATTAATTATATATTATAAATATTTTTGTTGAATGCGTCATCTTTTTGCATTAATATACTTTTACACTTGAATTTTTTAAAATTTGTGGTTTATAGTTGTATATTCCCCCTTATCCTTCCTTTTATTCCAAGCTTTTAACATAGACAAGCTTTTTAAAATTTTGTTAAAATGTCACTAAATATTAATAAACAAATCATGTCGAATCTTCTTTATGAAGTACCAGGGAGACTCTTGGGGTTAATAGGGTACCTCTAACCCGAACCCGTCAACTAACCTGGGAGGCAATATGGAGGGATTTAACTAATGACAAAACACAAATCATTAAAAACACTTTTAGCTACACTAACTTTTTGTGTAGGTTTATCTAGTCCAGTCTTTGCTGCAGATTACAAGGTAAATTCTGGTGATTCTCTTTACAAGATAGGTCAATTATTTAATGTATCTTCAAACTCTATTATAAAAAATAATGATCTTAAGGGAAACACAATTCATCCTGGACAAGTTCTAAACATTCCTTGCGATACTTATACTGTAAAAAGTGGAGATAGCCTATTTTTAATTTCTAAAGCGCAGGGCATAAGTTTATACAATTTAAGAAAAGCAAATAATAAATTGGACGACACAATTTATCCTGGACAAGTTTTGAATTTACCTGGAAAAACTTCTAGTAATACTAGTCCATCACCA
The DNA here is from genome assembly GCF_001889325.1 of Clostridium sporogenes. NCBI lineage: Bacteria > Bacillati > Bacillota > Clostridia > Eubacteriales > Clostridiaceae > Clostridium > Clostridium sporogenes. The sequence continues at coordinate 771,158 of NZ_CP013243.1, forward strand.
ACTCCAACTACACCAAAGCCTATAGTGAATTATACAGAATCAGATTTAGACCTTTTAGCTAGACTTATAACAGCTGAAGCTCAAAGTGAACCCTATAGTGCTCAAGTAGCTGTGGCATCTGTAGTTATAAACAGAATAAAAAGTTCTCAATTTCCAAACAGTATTTCATCTGTAATTTATCAAAAAAGTGATGGATACTATCAATTTACACCTGTATTAAATGGTTGGATAAATAAACCTGCTACAGAAACATCAAAAAAAGCTGCTAAAGAAGCTTTATATGGATCTGACCCAAGCAAAGGTGCACTATATTATTTTGATGATACTGCCACTAATAAATGGTTATGGTCCAAGCCTATAACAGCTAGAATTGGTAACATGATTTATGTTAAATAATAACATTAAAAGGCCACTATCAAGATTTAAAATATTGTTATAAATAATAAGTCCATAAAACCAATAATAAATAATTAAAAATTTTAATAAACAACATACTTAAAATTATATCAAATGAATAAACAACCCCATATAAATAAACACAAAAAAGTTTCTCTTATAAATGTACATTATTTCCTATTTAAAGTTCACATTATGTACTATTTATATAAGAGAAACTTTTTTTATTCACATTATATTCATTGTAAACTTTTAAAAATACAATTAATAATATTGTATTCTATATACATAATTGAGTTAAAAAAGTATATGTGTAGAAATATAAATATGGATAAAGATAAAAATATTTATATTTATTAGTATACCTAATCTGTATTAAAGAAATAATGAAATTTAATATTTTTTGACCTATTATTCATATTTTTAATATTTTACTTTTTAAATATCTGTTATATAATATATATAACAGATATAACTTATATAATAGGTGGTGATTATTATTGATTTTACAAATAGATTTTGAATCTCAAATACCTATCTATGAGCAACTTAAAAGACAAATAATAGAAGGTATAGCTAAAGGTTATTTAAACCCTGGTTCTCCTCTACCTTCAGTTCGTCAACTAGCTGAAGATATAGGTATAAATCTTCATACTGTAAATAAAGCTTACAACATACTAAAATCAGAAGGTTATGTAACTATAGACAGACGAGTTGGAGCAATTATAAGTAGTAACTTACCAGAAAAAACTGATGAGTATAAAAATAATCTTAAAGAGGAGCTTAAGTATATAACTGCAGATGCTCATTGCAGGGGTTTTTCTAAAGAAGAATTTGTTAAATTTTGTGAAGACATACTAAAAGAATATGCGTAAGGATGTGAATATCTATGAGTGAAAATTTATTTTTATCTATATTATTAGGGCTCTGCAACTTATTATTACTATCCTTTCAAATTGTAACCCCTAAAACTACAAGAAAAGATATTTTTTTAGGAGTTAGAATCCCTGAAGAGGAATCAGAGAAAATGGAAATTAAAAATATTTATAGAAGTTTTGTCTTATGGAATATTATAATAAGTTTACCTGTAATCTTTCTTTTATCCTTTATAGTATATAAATTTAATAATATAAGTCTATTTGTATTATTTACATTTATTTATATTTTTATTAGCTTTTTAATATATCTTAAATTCAATAATGATGTAAAAAAATTAAAATCTAATAAAAATTGGTTCAAAAATAAAAAACAAGTAATTGCTGTAGATACTGAATTTTCTTCTGAAAATGCTAATAAAAGTTTAATTAGTCCTTGGTGGTTTTTAATTCCTATTTTAATAATTTTAATTACTATATTTATGAATATAAAAGCATATCCAAGCTTACCTAACAAAGTAGCTACACATTGGGACTTTAACGGTAATGTGAACGGTTATCAAAATAAATCTACTTTTTTAATATATCAGATGCCATTAATGGAACTTTTTATAACTAGTATATTCTTTTTATGCTATAAAATTATAGGATGGTCTAAAAAACAAATAAGTGCTGTTAACTCTGAAAAATCAAAGACAAGAAATAAATTATTTAGGCGTATTCTATCAATTTATATGACCTTTAGCGCCATAGCAATGACTATATTCTTGTCTATAATAAATTTTCAAATCATGAAAGTTATAGACATAAATGATAAATATATGATGTATTTTAGCTTAATATTTACTTTATCTATAATAATAGCAACTATACTATTAGGAGTAAAAGTAGGTCAAGGTGGAAGTAATTTAAAGTTAAACTATAAAAATGATAATAAAAATAATTTTATAAATAAAGATGATGATGACCATTGGATATTAGGTAATACAATATACTATAACAAAGAAGATCCTTCCTTATTTATAGAAAAAAGATTCGGTATAGGTTGGACTATAAATGCAGGTAGACCTTTAGGATTAATTATATATATATCTTTAATATTAATAATAATTGTATCCATAATATCATCTTTTCTCGCTAAATAAGGAAAGTGTGTCGTAATTTCCTTAAATTATTTATTTTCTTTACCATTTTAAATAACAATATTTTATAAATAAGTATTGTTATTCATAAAATATTGTGTTATAATAAATTATTGCATGATTTTACATGTGATACCCTTTCACCAAAAGTACAATATATTTTATAGATTATATATTTATGCGCTTTTGTATTTATATATAATTTTTTTTATTGTAAAAATTTATTCGATTGCTACCATTGCTAATACTCCCATCTTCTATCAAAGTGAGAGATAAGCACTGATACGCGCCTGGATAAGTTCTTCTAAGGTTCAAATGGAGAAAAAGTAATTCTTTTAAGCAAACTCTACTTGAATCCAATAATCACTTAATAAGGAGGTGAATTTAATGCTTAAAGAAACTTTAATAATTTTAACACAAGATATTATAGAAGAATGCTTAAGTGAATGTTTATCTGAATAATTTTAAACAACTATTATATATTCTTTTAGAAAGGTAATTTTATAAACTATTATGTAAAAATCTAGTTAGTTTTTATGAAAAATAAAAATTATGGAGGTCTTTCATGAATAAAAATAACCCCATAGAGGAATATAATGTCTATAGGCATTATTCTATAAAAAAGCCACATTAATTAGAAATATTTTGATTATATTTTTCTTAATGTGGCTTTAAACTATAAATTATTCTCAATATTATCTTTAATTTTTATACTTTCTATGAAATTCTTATCATAAATATCTGAGTAATATTTATTAAATATACTTCAAATAATCTTTAGGTATATAATCTATAAGCATACTTTTAGCTTTTCTTCTATTATGTTCGTATTCTGAAAAGCTTAAATATAAAGATTTCTTTGCCCTAGTCATAGCTACATAAAATAGTCTTTTCTCTTCTATTTCATTTCCTTCTTTTACCGCCATATAATTTGGAAATATATTATTTTGAAGTCCAGCTAAAAATACATAATCAAATTCTGCCCCTTTTGCTTGGTGTACTGTTATTATTGGTACCCTTGGATACTTTATAAGCATTCTATCTAATTCGCTATTGGACAAAGAAGTTATTTTTAAAAACTCTATTAAATTATCTCTTGGGCATGTTTCTTTATTTTCTATTTCTTTAGCTATAACAAAAAATTCTCTCAAATTGTTTATCTTAGTATATTGGTCTTTGTATATTTCTTTTATCTTTGTTTTATTAACTATTTCTCCTATTATATCCTTTGGATTTTTTATATAACTTAATTCTTTTAAATTAGTTATTTCTTCATATATAGATTGAAATTTTTTAATATATTTTCCGTACACTGCCATCCTATTTATTATGGTAGGTTCAACTTTTTCCTTTAACATAACCATAAGAACATCCTTTGTAGCTAATATATCATCCATGGCATCATGACTAGATTTCGTTTCTGTATTAAATAACTTACTTAGGGTTTCTAATTTATGATTAGTTAGGCTTGGATAAAACCGTCTTGCTATATCTAAGGTATCATAATAGGTTTTAAAATTTGCTTTTCCCAGACCTAATCTTTGAAGTTCACTATTTAATATAGTTATATCAAAGGTTATATTATGCCCAATTACCACTGTGTTTTTTGCGAATTCTAAAAAATCCCTTAAACCTCTCTCTTTATCCTCTCCCTTTTCTTTTAAAAATTGATCACTAAACCCATGTACTAAATAAGAATCTCCTACAGATTTCTTAGGCGTTAAAAACCTTTCAAATTTTTCTATAACTTCTCCTTTATTGTTTATTTTTATACCTGCAATTTGCACTATTTCATCCTCTGTAGTGTTAATTCCTGTGCTTTCCACATCAAAAACCACTACATTTTCATTATCTAATTCTCTAGTTAAAAGTTCATAATAATCTCCATATTCTTGAGTATTTTTATGAATTAAATCTGTAAGTCTCACACCTATTTTTATATTTTCTTCTTTTTCTATCTCTTCTATAGTCTTTTCTCCTATACCTTTTCCAAATTTTTTTAATATCCTTTTTAAACTATTATTGTCAAAATCATTTACTATAAGTTTTAAATAAGCTAATACATCCTTTATTTCCCCTCTTCTAAAGAACTTAAATTCATCCACCAGAAGGAATCCTATTCTCTCTTCTTTTGGAAGCTTTGAATTTAATATTTTAAATTTTTCACTTAAAGCTATATTTATTCTATTATTCCTAGTTAATATAGCAACTCTTGAAAGATTCTCTAGGTTTAAAGATTTTATTTTATTAAATATGAAAGCTGCCTCTTCCATAAAATCATAAGCTTTCTTAAATTCTATTAAATCCCCTTTTATATTAGCTTTAGGCTCTATACCTTCTTTATATATTTCATTTACACCTTGTCCAAAAGCATTTATCAAAAATTCATAAGATGCTTTTAATAATATTTCTGAAGATCTATAGTTCTTATCAAAAACTATAAATTCTGGATTATATTCTTTTCTATACTTATCAAATATTATTGATGGATTAGATCCTCTCCATTCATATATAGTCTGATAATAATCACCACTAATCATTATATTATTGTTTTTAAATAGTTTTGAAACTATATTATATTCTACTTCACTAGTATCCTGTACTTCATCTATATGAATAAATTTATATTTTCGTCTCCAATATGTAGCTATTCTATCATTTTCAAATAAATCATAAACCTTTATTATTAAATCATTAAAATCCAATCCATGCCTTTCATATAGCTTTTTATCATAACTTATTACCATTAAGTATCCATATATTTTTAAATAATCTACCAAGGTTTTATCTATCATATACTTTTCATTTTTACATATATCATTAAATATATTTGTATTATATTTTATCATAGTGTCTATAACATCTTTATAATCTCTCTCTTTATAATTTATACTTTTTTCTTTTACCATATTTATAAATCTTTGGAGACAAAAAACATTAAATTTATATGGATTTAATTCATTTATTATTTCCTTTGTATCTTCTTCATCATATATAGTAAAATCAAAGGAAATATCGGTATTCTTTTTTGCTTCCTTTTTTATTACATCAAAACAAAAACTATGGAAAGTCTTTACAGTAACTTTTAATCCCTCTTTTCCTACTGTTTCTATTATTTTTTCTTTCATTTCCTTACAGGCTCTATTAGTAAAAGTTAAACAAAGTATTTCATCCCCTAAAGCTAAACTTTTTTCTATTATATTTCCTATTCTACTACTTAATGTTTTTGTTTTTCCTGTACCTGCTGAAGACAAAAGAAGTATATTTTTATCTAATGTATCTATTACCTTTTTTTGTTTATCATTAAAATCTATATCTAACATAAAATTTACCTCCAATTATACCTTGGCTTTTTTTATTTTAATAAACCTCCACCTCTAACTAAAAATGCCCCATATATTTTATATTCTATCATAGGTAGCCCTATTATTATAAAAACAACACAACTTAATAAGTTTTTCTTTAGCTTCTTTAGATAGGGTTTGTATTTCATGAATTAAAAAATAAAAAAGATTTAATTTTAATATAAAAAACACTTTGTAAACATATAGATAAGATTTACAAAGTGTTTTTTATATTTGCTCTTTTAAAATTAAATGTGTCTTAATATCCCATCTGTTATTTTTATATTACTATGCATTAAACTACATTATATTTTTCTCATTCTTGGAGGTCTTAGCATTACTAGCATTGGGTATATTTCTAATCTTCCTGCTAACATACAGAATGAAAATACTATTTTACTAAAAGGTGAATAGCTGCTAAAATTGCCTATAGGTCCTACCACCTTAAAACCAGGTCCTATATTACCTATAGTTGCAAGCACAGAAGAAAGTGTAGTCTCCATATCCATACCATCTATAGATACTAAAAGTACTGCTATTACAATTATACTAACGTAGGCAAATACAAATAATCCAACCTGCGATATGGTTTCATCCTCTACAACCTTACCATCTAGTTTTACTGAATTAACCATTCTAGGATGAATAATTTTACTTATTTCTCTTTTCATAGCTTTAAACAAAAGTACTATACGAACAGTTTTAATTCCCCCACCGGTAGAACCTGCACAACATCCTGTAAGCATTAATAAAGCTAATATTGATTTACTAAGGGTTGGCCACAAATCAAAATTAGTAGTAGCATAACCTGTAGTAGTTACAATAGAGGCTACTTGGAAAGATGATTGCCTAAAACCTTCCTTTAAAGATCCCCCATACATTCCTTTAATATTAAAAGCTATTATTGTCATAGCGATCAATACCATACCTATATAATATTTCACTTCTTCATTTTTAAAAGCTTGTTTAATATTTCCTGCTATTAGTTGAAAATATACATTAAAATTAACACCGAACAATAACATAAACACTGTTATTATAACTTCTATATATACATTATTATATGCTCCTACACTACTATTCATATTGGAAAATCCTCCAGTACCAGCTGTACCAAAGGCATGTATTAATGCATCATAAGGTCCCATCCCTGCAATTAAAAGTAAACTTATTTGTAATATAGTCATAGCAAAATATATTAAATACATTATTTTAGCTGTTTCTTTTATCCTTGGAACAATTTTCCCTGGAGTAGGCCCTGGACTTTCTGCCTTTAAAAGATGAATTGTAGTACCACCTATAGAAGGCATTAATGCTAATGTAAATATTAATATTCCCATACCACCTATCCAATGTGTAAAACTTCTCCAAAACAATATTCCCCTAGGTAAAGATTCCACTTCTGTTAAAATAGTAGCTCCTGTAGTTGTAAAGCCTGACACTGTTTCAAATATACAATCTACAAAGGAAGGTATCGCTCCACTTATATAAAATGGTAATGCTCCAAATAAAGATATAATTATCCAACAAACAGAAACAGATAAAAAACCTTCTTTAGCATAAAAAGTTTTATTTTTAGGTCTAATATTTGACATTATAACTGCAGTACACAGCATTATTGCAATAGTTATTATAAAACTATTAGCATCTTTGCCACCATAATATAAGGACGCTATAAGAGGAAATATCATAACTAAAGCTTCATATTTTATTACATCTCCTAATACTTTAAACACTATTGGGTAGTTCATATTAAGTTTCCTCCCTCTAGTATATTATTAATATCCATTATATTATTTTCTTCCGTTACTATAATGACATTATCACCATCTTTTATGGAATCCTCGCCATTAGGAATTATTATATCTTTATTTCTAACTATAGCGGCAATTAATACTCCTTTTTTTATCTTTATGTCTTTTAAAGCTACATTTAAACATTTTGTAGTACTATTAGCTGCAAATTCTACTGCTTCTGCCCGTTCTCCCACTATTTTATATAAGTTTTCAATAAAACTTCCTTTTTTATTCTTCAATCCTCTTACATATGTAATTATTTTATTGGCTGTTAAAGTTTTAGGACTTATGACACTTTCAACCCCGATATTTTTAACTATATAATTATAATTTACTTTTGTTATCTTCGTTATAACATTATGTATATTAGCATTTAATGCAAATAGGGATGCTACAATATTTTCTTCATCACGATCTGTTAGAGCTATAAAAGCATCCACATCTTCTAAATTTTCTGACTCTAAAAGTTCTTGTTCTGTACCATCTCCATTTATAATAATGGCTTCTGGCAATGTTTCATTCAAATCTTTACATTTAATATAATTTTTTTCCACTATTTTTATATTAGCACCAACTTTATTAATTAATTTAGTAAGATAATGTGTTATTCTTCCTCCTCCTATTACCATTACACTTTTAATTTTATTTTGATGCTTACCTAAATATTTCAAAAACAATGTTATATTCTCGTGATCTCCTATAACATATACCTTGTCATTACTTTTAAGTATAAAATCACCTGTAGGCATAAATACTCTGTCATCTCTTTCAACAGCACAAAATAATACAGAGCATTTCTTTAAATCAATATCAGAAATAGATTTTCCTGCTATAAAATCTTCTTTCCCTAATCTAAAACTAACTAAATCTACTTTGCCCTGAGCAAAATTTTCTACACTAGATACCGTTGGGAATTTTATAAGTTGTGCAATTTCAAGAGCTGCTTCCTTTTCTGGATTAATAATCATATCAATTTCTAGCTCCATTTTTAGCATTGTAAGCTCCTCTGCATATTCTGGGTCTCTAATTCTTGCTATGGTATGTTTTGCTCCAAATCTCTTAGCTGCTAAACAACAAAGCATATTTCTTTCATCACTATTAGTAACTGCAATTACTACATCTGCTCTACTAACTTCGGCCTCCTTAAGCACATTTACTCTTGTACCATTACCTTTAATACACATTACATCAAGATTATCCATAGCCTTCTGAAGTGCTTCAACATTTTTATCAATAACAATTACATCATTATTTTCTTGAGATAAGTGCTTTGCTAAAGTGTAACCTACCTTTCCATTTCCTACAATTATAATATGCATTTTTCTTTTACCTGTCCTTTCACTAACTAGATATATATTACATATAAAAATATATAAAAAAATAAAAAATAAGGTTATAAAAATACACTAATTCATAGACCTAATTTTTTTATTTTAATACTATATTTATTGCTCTAATAAATAATTAAAATAACACTATATCATATAAGTCGTCATGTCCCCAATAATTATAATACAAATTTTTCTAAAATGTATTTTTCCAAAGTCCATAAGCTTCAAATATTTTTATTTATTTTAATTTTTCTCTTGTTATCTTCTATTTTAAACATAAAACTACTTTATCTAATGTATTTCTACCATAACCTTCACTTTTCCTCAAAACTCTAATATTATGGCAGTTCTTCTAAATTTCTTTATTTATGTTTTAGTTCCAAATTTTTATTAATTTCTATAGTTTTTCTCTTCCAGCAAGCTTTCAAAATAAACCATGCTATTATATATATCATTACATAAAAAACAATATACTTTATTCTTGCTATATTTCCCTTTGGCATCCAGCCTCCATAAATAGTTATAGGGAAATATATAAAACTAAAAATTATAAAATGAGCTATTGTTTGCTTTATTATATATCCTATGAAATAGCAATAAGTGGTCTTATATTCTATATAAGCGGTAATAATTTAGGGATAGTTCTTTAATATAAGAAAACTATCCCCTTAAAATTAATTTTGATATGCTATTTTAAATAAATTTAATTAAATATCATTATTAATTATTTTAAATTATAACTAAATTTCATAAGCTATCCAATTTATAACTAAAATTTATGAACTATACCCTTAATTATTTCCATTATAATTAAAATTCATGAATCCCCCCAAATTATTCTTTATCTATCCCTATTAAACTTACAGCTAATGTAGTTATAGGTATTGTAAATATTAATCCTATACTACCACATAGAGCTTGTATTATTTCTGCTGCCATTACATCTTGATTTAGCATTCTTTCAAAGGGTAATTTATAGGAAGATATAAGTAACAAAGTATACATAGCTCCTCCTGCATAGGCTAAAATAAGAGTATTAGCCATAGTTCCCATTATATCTCTCCCTACATTAAATCCTGCTTTTACAAGTTGCTTTTTACTTATTTCTGGATTATTTATTTTTACTTCTTTCATAGATGATGCTATAGACATACTTATATCCATTACTGCACCTAATGCTCCCATAAGTATTCCTGAAAACAATAATCCTCTAAAATTAAATTTTGGATTTCCAGTTATATATATAAGCATTTGGGCTTCTTCATCCGTAAGACCTATTACTTGAAGTATATTGCTGCTTATAAGAGCTATAATTCCTGCCACCATGACTCCGCCTAAGGTTCCTATAATAGCTGCTAAACTTTTTTTATTTTTGCCGCTTATTATGAGTAAATTTAAGATACTAACTCCTATACATATAATTATAGAAACTAATATTGGATTAAATCCTGACATTATTAATGGTATAAGTATTTTAAGAACTGAATAGGTAGTTATAAGTAACGCTAAAACTGAACGTATTCCCTGCATTCCTCCTAAAAGACTTAGTAAAACTAAAAATAATATAATTATTCCTTTCAAATATTTGTACCTTACAACTTCATATATATATGCTTTTTTTATGTTATCTTTATTATCCTCTTCTATATTTATTAGTACCTCATTTCCCTTTTTTGCATAGGTTTCATGATAAGTTTTATCACTAACTAAATTATCCATATCTATTACTTTATCTTTATATTTGCCATTTAAAATTTTCACCTTTACTTTACTTCTCGAAAGTTGCCTTTTTTCTCCTTCATTATTTTCTACTTCTATAATCTTTCCATGTATAGCTTCTTTTCTTATATAAGAACTAGGCATTAACATACCAACTATAACTATAATAGTTAAGACTATTACTTTAATATCAGACTTGGTTAATTTTTTTATGTTCCTTTTTAACATGTCTGTAAAATTCATTTCCTCATCTCCTACAATGGCCCTTTAATAAAATAATTTCCTTAATTTTACTTATATATTTAATATTAAAATATATTATTTATTCTTAACATATAAAATTAATTATAACATAGCTTAACTTTTCTTTTATTTAAAATACTATGAATTAAATAAATTTAATATAAATTATATGAAATTTCATTGATTACTAATACAATCTTAATATTTATTATTTAAAATAAAAATACCTCATAGGATAAACTTTTTATTGCCTACTCTATAAGGTATCTTGAATTTAATATTAGCTTTTTACTAAATTTTATAACAAGAATAAATTCTTCTGTTACAGAAGGTTGATCTACCACAATTTCTCCAGATAATACTTGTCCATCTACGGTTATCTTTTCACTAGCATGAACTATAACTAAATCCTCTGGCTTTAAAGATTCTATTTTTACCTTTGAAACCAATCCATCCTCCGCTTATTTCCATGCATACTCTTCTTTTAAAGAAAGCATATTTTCTATAGACTTTCTTGTTTGTGACATAGTATAAGATGTTAATACCTCTACAATATCTGATAATAAAATTATCATTAAACTTTATTTTATATTTCTAAATTTAAGTATAGAAATTTAGAAACAAAATAAATCTACAAATTATTTATTATAGTTCGTAGATTTTCAAACTCTAATATTAGCATTTCCAAATTATTATTGATAAATTTTAAAACATTATAATTTTTATTTTTGCAATAATACCTTTAAATACTTATGGATATGATAATAATTAGTGTATTTTTTTGAGTGTTATGCTTATGATATAAATATATAATATTATCTATTTTAAAAACAGCTTGTTATAAAAGATATATATAATAAAAATACTTTATCTCCAAATAATATTGAAAATATAGAAGCCATAGCTATAAAAGGCCCAAAAGGTATATAATCTTTTCTACTCTTTCTCTTTGAAACTATAAGTAAAATTCCTATTAAAGTCCCAAAAACAAAAGAAAAAAATATAGTCATAGCAGTAATTTTAAATCCTAAAAATAAAGAAACTACTATATAAATATCTAAATCTCCACTTCCCATTCCTTTAGTTGTGAAAATTATAGTTCCTATAGCGACAATACACAATAATACTGCATATATATATGTTTTTATACCATATCCAAAATAAAATTTTTCTATTAATATGCAAATTACTCCAATTATCATAGCACTAATAGTAGTTTTACTATATACATCTGTAGTATCTAAATCAATAAGCCCAATAATAATTATAAAAGAAACAAATATAATGTATTTTATAAAATTCAAATTTAACCCACATAAATAATACATGCTTAAAAATAATATACCTGTTATTAACTCTATTAAAGGATCTCTTAAAGATATTTTACTTTTACAAAATCTACATTTTCCTCTTAAAATCATATAACTTATTACTGGAATTAAATCATATAGCTGTATATTTACACCACATTTTTCACAATAAGAAGGTGGATAAATTATAGATTCTCCTTTAGGTATCCTATAGATACATACATTTAAAAAACTTCCTATAATTATGCCTAAAATTAAAACTATTATATTCATATCATACCTTTCAACAAGATTCTTAAAAAATTATATATTTTATATTATATTTATATAATTACCATTTATTAGAATTTAATAACTCTATTATAATACTTTTTTATTTTTTACTATAAAATTCATTGAATATAACTTGATTTAAATAATAAATAATTACAATCATTTATTAAATCTTAAAATGTTAATTAATCAATAAAAAAACTTGTACTATATTGTTACACAAATTTTAAATATTTTATTTTAAAAAATATTAGATAATTTATAATATTTTTTAAAATAATGTACAAAATATATATATAGTAATAGTTTTAAATTGGAGGTATAAAAAATGGATGAAAGAAAAAGAGAAAATGATTCAAATAACATGTCAAGTGGAATAATGGGATACATTATAAGATTAATAGTATCTATGGTTGTTTTAAGTGTAACTGCGTTTTTTACTCCTGGGTTTACTATACATGGATTTTGGGCAGTTCTATTGGCTGCTGTAATCATAAGTGCTATAGATTATTTAGTAGAAAAATTTATGGGAGTAGACGCCTCTCCTTTTGGTAGAGGACTAAAAGGATTTGTTATATCAGCCATAATAATATATTTAACTCAATTTTTAGTACCAACCATGAGAGTTTCTATAATAGGTGCTATAATTGCAGCTTTAGTCATTGGTGTTATAGATGCTATACTGCCAGGAAGAGTTATGTAAAAATATAATTTTTAAAAAAGACCTATTTAGTTAAATAACTAAATGGGTCTTTTTTTAAATTTAAAATATATTATTACAATTAAATAAAATCTTCTTATAATTAATTATTCAGTAATATAATTAAAAAATATATCAAAATAACTTTACTTTAAGGATAAATTATTTTATTAAATAATCTTTTAATTGTTGTTGTATTTTTTTACTTACAACTTCAAGGGTGCTACTATCCTCTTCTCCATAGCTCCAACTAAAACTGTCTCCTTTATATCTTGGAAACAAATGCATATGATAATGACCAACATTATTAAAGTTTCCACCATTTTGCATTATACTATATCCATCTGATTTATATGTATCTTTCAGTACCTTTACCATAATTTTAGATACTCTCATTATTTCTATAGCTGTTTCATCATCCATCTGATCTAAATCTAAATAGTGTTTTTTAGGCGCTATTAGCATATGTCCTTCATTAATAGGTTCCTCTGCTAAAAAACAGCAAACTAAATCATTTTCATATACTATATTACCTTTTTTCTCCTTGTTTATTATCTTGCAAAAATTACAATTTTCCATAGTGTTTTTCATACGTATCTCCTTTTTTATAAAAATTTAAAATAAAATTCTATTTATCTTTTTTTATTATAATTAACTTTGTAGAAATAAAGTATACTATTAAATATACTATAAGCCAACATCCTAAATCTATAAATAACTTAACTATATTAAACTTATCACTAAATAAATTATAATTAAAGTTAAAAAAATTCATTACTAACTTATATACTATAAAAGAAACTGCAAATTGTAAAAAAGTAAGGCCACTTTTACTTATATTCAATTATATTCCCCCAATCATTAACAAATATAAAGTTATATATTTATAATAAACCATAAATCAATCTCTGTCCAAAATAAAGTGGAAAAATTTTATAATAACATTGCTAATAGTATGCTTTTATTTTAATTTTTTATAATCATAGATTATTTATTTATTATAACTAAATAAAATATTAATATAATTTATATGTATTTCTTATAATATATCATTGAAAGAATTTTTAAAACTATAATATAATGCTTAAGTATACTTTAATATATAAAAATTAAATGTTAAAATATTAGATAATACAATAATATCAAAAATAGGGGGGCTTTACATGTTTAAAGAAATGAGAAGAAAAGAAAAAAAACTAAATAAGGAAGAAAGTATTTCCTTATTAAAAAAGGCTAATTATGGAACTCTTTCAGTATGTCTTAATGATGGATATGCTTATGGTGTACCACTAAATTTTGCTTACAATAATGGAGCTATTTACTTTCATTGTGCAAAAGAAGGCCAAAAACTTGAAGCAATAAATGGGAACAATAAAGTTTCATTTTCTATTGTAGATAATGTAGAATTACTTCCTTCAAAATTTGATACAAATTATGAAAGTGTAATGATATTCGGTAAAGCTTATGAAGTATTTGAAGATGAAAAGAAAAAAGCTTTACTAGCTCTTATAACTAAATATTCAAAGGATTATTTTAAAGAAGGTACAGATTATATAGAAAGGGCTCAAGATAAAATTAAAATTATAAAGATTGAAATAGAACATATTGCCGGTAAAGGCCAAAGATAAAAAATAAGGAAGTTGCGACACAACTTCCTTATTTTATTAATTTATATCTATTATATGATTTTGTCTATGATCACTCATAAAAAATACATTAAGAGATCCTGGCCCACCATAGGTTCCTACTACTGGACCTACATAGTTTATTATTACATCTTTAACTTTTATCTCTTTTAATATACGTTCTTTCAACTTCTCTGCATCCAAATCTGAATCTCCATGAGAAATAGCTATTATTTCTTCTTCTGGATTTTTTATTCTTTCTATAACTATTTCTGTCAATTTTCTTATAGCCACCTTCCTACCTTTAGCTTTACGCACAGTTATAACTCTGCCCTCATCATTTAAAGTTAGTATAGGTTTTATATTAAGAACTGTCCCTATAAGAGCTGCAGCTGTTGAAATTCTCCCTCCTCTTTTCAGATGAATAAGATCGTTTACAACCATATAACTATTTAAATTTAATTTATTTTCTTCTAAATAATTAGTAACTTCATCAATAGTTAATCCATTTTTTTTCATATCCATAGCCTTCATTACCATAATTCCTTGTCCTAATGATGCAGTTAATACATCTACTATTTCTATTCTGGCATTCTCAAATTCATCTAAAATCATATTTTTAGCTATATTAGCACTATTGTACGTTCCACTCAACCCTGAAGAAACACATACATATAATATATCCTTATCTTTATCTATTAACTCTTTAAATACTTTGTAATAAGCTTCTGGACTTGGCTGTGACGTTTTTGGTATCTCTCCCTTTATTATAGCTTCATAAAACTCTTTGTAAGGAAGACTTTGTCCAAAATTATCTATATATTCTTTTCCTTCAACATTACAAGTTAATGGGACATAAGGAATATGATTATTTTCTATATACTCACTAGATAAATCACAGCAAGAATCTGTCATTATAATATATTCTTTCATTTACAATCTCCTCTTTAAAATGAATTTTCATAATTTAAAATAAAAAATACATTTTCAATAAATTTTTATTACTATAAAACAAATTATATAAAATTAAACCTATGTACATTTAATATATGTAACTATATTAGATATTATTTTATTATAAATTATATTATAAAATTATTTCTAATATAATTAATATATCAGATATTATTTAAAAATATAATATATTTCTACAAAAATTTATTATATTTTTAAAATTAATAAGAAAATAAAAAGTACTTTTAAAAAATAAATATTTATATCCTTTAAAAATACTTTTTATCTTTTTTATTTCAGTAAGTTTTTCAGATCTCTACTTGTAAAAATCATTTAATATTATTTATATTAATCACATCTTATTTCATCTACAATAGACTTTTTTGTTATAGAATTTATAGATATGTTAACCACTATATATTCTATAATAAATACTATGAATACCATACTTATAGTTTGAATTATTGGAAAATGATATATTGCATAGCTAGCCACTTTTTTAAATAAAGTAAATAAAAAATATCCTAGTAAATTTCCTAAAATGCCTGCTAAAATACAAGCTATACCTAAATAATAGAATCCTTCCTTTAACAATAATGACTTTAACTGGTTATCCGTAGTTCCTATAGCTTTTAACATTCCAAATTCCTTTTTTCTGCTTATAATTCCTGTAATTATAGTATTTATAAAATTTAATATACCTATAGTAGCGATAGTTATAACTATAGAATAACCAATAAGCTCTATATTCTGCTTTTCCTTTTTGGTTTTACTATATACTTCCTTAAAAGATTTTAATTCTACTTTAGTGTCTTTAGATATAATATTTTTTATATCTTTATTAAGCTCTTCTTCTTTTCCATATTTAGAATTTATAGCTACTGCTGACACATTTACATCTTTAAAAATTCCTGTTAAATTATCTTTATGAATTATAAATTGCGGGCCCATCACCCACCCCATATCCAAATCTCTAGATGAAACTATAGCTGCTATTTTAAATTTATAAATAGTTTTTTTACCCTCATAAATTTTTCTACCTTCTTTATCAGTAATTACTGATTCATAGACTATTAATTCTACTATATCCCCTAACTTTAGTCCTCTATTATAATCATATCTATCTGACTTTTGCAAAATCAATAAATTTTCATTTTTAAGCTTATTGGCATCTATTTTCCCTTGTAGTAAGTTTTTTTTAATTTTACTTATATAAGCTTCATCATATCCATAGACATCAAATTGACAATCTTTTTCTTTTATCTCTCCTGTAATATATTTAATATTGGAAATAAAGGAAGCATTCTTCAAAAAATTAAGTTTTTTTATGCTATCTTTACTCAAATTTTCTTTTTCACAATATAAATCACTACTTAATTTAGGTGTTATCTCAAAATCATTTTTAATTTGTTGCTCCGTGGCACTCTTAACATTCATACTAGAAAATATTGTTGATATAATTATAAATAGCATTCCACTTAAAGTTATAGATATTATGGTAAGCAAGGTTCTCTTTTTGTTTCTCCATAAATTTGCAAAAGCTAAATCTGATAGTATATTTTTATTACTTTCTCTTTTTTTTACTTTAAAGACTTTGCTATTTCCTTCACTGTATCTAACTAATTCTATAGGTGATATCTTAGATGCATATCTTGCTGGCTTTAACGTAGAAATATAAACTGTAATAAAAATTATAATTGAAACCACTGGAACAGTATATATAGATGATTTAATATTAATCGGATTATTTAATTGGATCATTGGGATAACTAAATAAGATAATGCATATCCTAAAACTATTCCCAAAGGTATACCAATCATAGCAAAAATTGAACCTTCTTTCATGATCATTTTCTTAATCTGTTTTCTCGTAAACCCTATACAGGAAAGCAATCCCATAGTTTGAATTCTTTCTATTATTGATATATAAAATATATTATATATAACCACAATAGATGAAATAACAATTATTATTGTTATTATTATATAAGGAATATTTTCACTTAAACTACCTTCCTTTAAATTTACAAGGCTATTATTAATTTTTATATTTTTATCCTTTATATTTAAACTTTTAGATATACTTGTTATAGTCTCATTTATTTTATAATCCTTTTCTGTGATAAATATTACCAATCTATTTCTATAATATTTATCTTCTGCGTAAACTTTGGATATTAAAGCTTCTACTGATTTATTAGCCTTATTATGCTTATTTCCTAATATAACCCCAGATATTTTAAATTCTTCTTTACCTGAAAGTTTAAATTTATCTCCTATATTAAGCTTCTGTGAATCCATAAACCACTTGTCTAAAGCTATCTCATTATATTTAAAGGGCGTTTTTCCCTTAATAAGTTTTATATTATTAAGTTCCAAGGCTTCTTTATCTTGGTAGGAAATATTAATATAATTATTATCCTTTTTAACATCACCTGCATTTATAATTTCTCCTACATTTTTTAATTTAGAATGATTTTTTAATATTCCTACTTGATCCTTTGAAACCGAAGTAAATGACCCATAAGCCAAATTCGTAAATTCTACTGCTTCATCTATAAACATACAATGCATACTATAGGCAAAAATACCTATACTTGTTAAAAGGCAAGTAGCTAGGGCTATGGTTAAAACAGTAATTCTCCTTTTAAGCTTTGATTTTTTAGCATACTCTTTTGATAACTCATTTATAACTTTCATTTTTATCCCTCCTTATTTTACAATCCTTCCATCTTCTATACGGATTACTCTATCTGCTGCTAAAGCAATGTTTTCATCATGGGTTATCATAAGGAGGGTTTGATTATATTTTTTTATAGATTTTTTTAGTAAACCTAATACCTCTTCTCCTGTTTTAGAATCTAAATTTCCAGTAGGTTCATCTGCAAGAATAATTGATGGTTTAGTAGCAAGGGCTCTAGCTATAGCTACCCTCTGTTGCTGACCTCCTGATAGAGCATTAGGTGAATGATATCTTCTTTTTTCTAAGTTAAGTAATGATATTATTTCATCTACATATTCTTTATCTACATTATCATTGTCCAATCTTACAGGTAATACTATATTCTCATAAGCATTTAAAACCGGTACTAAATTAAACTGTTGAAAAATAAATCCTATTTTTCTCCTTCTAAATATAGCTAAACTGTCCTTATCCATTTTATAAATACTTTTTTTGTCTATAATAACTTCTCCCTCTGTAGGACTATCAAGACCACCTAACAGATGTAAAAGGGTGCTTTTTCCAGAACCTGAAGTTCCTACTATGGCTACAAATTCTCCTTCTTCTACAGAGAAATTAATATTATTTACTGCTTTTACTACATTTTCACCGCTACCATAATATTTTTTTAATCCCATAGTCTTTAATATTTCCATATTGACTCCTCCTAATTTTGTGCTTAATTGACATATACCTATAATTACTTAGCACAATTCACTTCATAACTAGAGGATAACAAATTAACATTACAATATCTTTTCATCTTTCCTTACAGAATTGTAATGTTTAAATAATATTTTCACTAATATTCGCATGTGTAAAAGGAATTATTCTATACAAACTCCATCTTAACCTAAGGATCACTCAATCAGGTAAAAATTATAATTGAAAAAGTAGTACCAATGCCTAGGGTTGATTTTGCTCTTATAGTACCGCCTTCTTGTTCAATAATCCATTTAGCTAAGTAAAGTCCTATACCAGATCCTTCTGTACTTTGAACTATTTCATTTTTTCCTCTATAGAATCTATTAAAAATTTTATTAAGCTCTTGTTTATCTATACCAATACCACTATCTTTAATATTTATCTTTATATACATTTCACTTTTTTCCATGCTTATATTAATATATCCTGTTTCTTTCGTATACTTTAAGGCATTTTCTAAAATATTTACTAAAGCTTCCTTTGTCCATCTTTTATCATGATTAATTTTATAGGAAAATAAATTATCTGCTTTAATATTTAAATTTTTCTCTAAAGCTTTACCATAAATGCTATTAATAGCCTCCAAAAGAGTATTTTTTATATCATTATAATCTGGTTTTATATCAATCATACCCGTTTCTAATCTAGATACTTTTATAAGTGCCTTAACTAACCATTGAAGATTATTTATTTCATATTTGCTTTTCTCCAAAAATTCTATTCTCTCATTTCCCTCTAAATTTTCTTCCATAAGCAAAGTATTAAACAATTCTAAAGAACTTAAAGGAGTTTTTAATTGATGTGATATATCATTTACTAAAGCTTTTGTCTTTTCTTTTTCCTTATCCAAATTTTCCAATGTACTTTTTGTTCTTGTCACCATAATATTAAATTCATGAGCTATTTTACATATTATACCTTCCTTATTATCTTTTAGACTTATAGAACAATCCCCTTCCACTACCCTTTTTAAACTATAACTGATTTCCTCTAATTTTTTAAAAATAGATTTATAACTAAATATTGCTAATGCTACAAATAAAATCATAGTTACTATACTTACTATAATAATTTTATGTAAAAAATTTATATATATATTTCCTGAAATTTTATTATTTAATAGATACATATTTTCCTTATATCCATATTGTTCTAATAAACTTTTTCCCAAATTTAAAGTATCCTTTTGTTTATTTTCAAAAAGTGATTGTCCTATTTCATATTGTTTCTCTGGTGCAATTTTAACCAAGGTTCCTATAATACTCTCATAATTTTTAATCTCTTGATTTTGAATTTTATTTATCATATTGTAAAAATAAAAACTTTGAAAACATAACATAACAGTCATTAACCCTAGGAATAAGAATATTGTTTTTCTAGTAATAGGTTCCTTAAATATATTTTCATTCATTTTCTAACACATCCTTCTTTCCAAACATAACCTATTCCCCTAATAGTTTGTATATATTCTGGTTTTGATGGAATTTCTTCTATTTTTTCCCTTATTCTTCTTATGTTTACTGCTACAGTATTTTCATTAATAAACTCCCCATCTATATCCCATAAATTTTCCAGTATTTGCTCTTTTGATAATATCTTTTGATAATGTTTCATAAAATATTGAAGTAATTTTAATTCTGTCTTACTTAAAAAAATTTCTTTTTCATACTTTTCAACCTTCATTTCATTAATATAAAAAACTATATCCTTTGACTGGATTATATTAAAATCACTATCCTTTGATGCTCTTCTTATTATGGCATTAACTCTTGAAATAAGCTCTCTTAATCTAAAAGGTTTAGTTATATAATCATCTGCTCCCATATCCAACCCATTTACCACATCAATTTCAGAATCAAGAGCTGTTAAGAATATTATAGGAATATTACTAGTTTTTCTAATATGTAAACAATAATCGAAGCCATTTCCATCTGGTAAATTAACATCTAATATTATTAAGTCTATTTTTTCTTTGCTAAGCTTTTGTTGCGCTTCTTTTATACTATCTATAGCTATAGCATTATAGCCTTCCTTCATAAGAGAAAATTGTATTCCCCTATTTAATGATATATTATCCTCTACAAGCAATATACTTTTCATTATTTCACCTCTTAAATTAATTTTTATAAATAAGATTTCTATTAATATTTTAAATACGATCTACATAAATAATATATCAAATATAGTTATAAATGTAATATATATTTATATTAATAAACTTTTAATCCTATACCAGGTCAATTCATAATTAATATATATTTTTTATATAAAAATAATTGTATCCATAATAACTTAGAATTTAACCTTTAAGTAATAAAAAAATAATTTAAAGTATGAAATATAAACTAAAAAAAATAAAAGGAAAGTATCAAGTACTTTCCTTTTATTTTTAATGATGATGATGTTCACCATGATGATTACACATTACTTTTCTATCTTGAAGTTCTCCTTTTAAATATTGCTGTAATATATCTTCAATTTTGCCTTTAGCTCCTCGTACAACTTTTAGTCTTTCCTTAATTAAAGCATCATAGGCTCCTTGACCAATGCCTCCTGTTATAACTAATTCTACTTTTTCTTCTACTAATAAACTGGATAGACCACCATGATTATGTTGTAAGCTTTCTGTTGATATTTCTTTAATATCTACAATTTTATTATCTTCTACTGTTGCTATAGCAAAAGTTTTACTTTTTCCAAAATGTTGATTAATTATTTCCTCATTTTTAGGTATTGCTATTTTCATTTATATCACACTCCAATTATATATTCTTCTATATTGGTATATTAACATATATTTCTGTATACTTCTAATTTATAATTAACAACATATGTTTTTGATTTTGAAGAAACAAATTAATTAACTCTAAAATTATAACTATGAGCTAGACATTGTTTGCTATAAAATAATCTTTTCACCATTTTTTCCTAAAATATATGCTAATGTTGCCAAAATCGCTATTCCAATACCTAGTCTTATACTATTAAATTTAGTTTTATATATGCTAGGATAGAATTCAACTATGTTGCAAAATAAGTTATTTAAAAAATGAATCATAATACAAGGCATTAAAGATTTAGTTTTACAATAAACAGTCCCAAGTATTATGCCTGCAATAAAAGCATCTGTTAATTGAACAAAATTGAGATGAATTACTGCAAATATTAATGCAGAAATAATTACAGCTTTTTTGCAATTATATTTAAGCAATAGCTCATCTAACATTATTCCTCTATAAACTATCTCCTCAAAAATAGGTGCCATGACCACTGTTCCTATAAATCCTACTATTGGATTTTTCATTTCTTTAGCCATAACATCATAAAACAAACTATTCTTTATAACCTTTGATAAAATTATTTCAATTGTATTATCATAAACCAAAATATATCCTATAATTAACATTGCTATAAAAACATAACCTTTAAAATGCAATGTGTTTTGAAGTTTTAATTTATATCTATTATCTTTAGTATAATTTTTAATAAAAAATATATATGATAAAATTTCTCCTGTTAGTTTACTATATGGTTCTATAATATCTTTATTTAACCCCATATACCCCAAAATATCTGCTACAATAATAAATATTATAGTAAATACTACTTGATAAAAAATTAAATTCATAATAATATCTGCAATTTTCCCTATATCTCCCCTATCTTTATTTTTAAATTTTATATTATCTGCCATTTTAACCCCCTATTTGGTAAATATAAAGTATTACATCATTAATACTTTTAATATATATTTTTTCATTTATGTATATATTTTTTCATTTATATATATTTTACCATTTAAGTTGTTAATTGTATATATATTGTTTGTAATTATATACCATAATTTGTATGATACTTTGATAAATTTAATTAAATGGATAAGTCTAAAAGTAAAACCCCAATTCTATTGCTTAAAATAAATTACAAACAATATAATTGGAGTTTTATTTTTATACAGATATTTTTTTACAACACAAAATTTTTTTAATGTTTTTTATAATAAAAAAACATTATATTTAACTTTCTGTTTTTTCAATATTTTTATTAAGTTCACTGTAAATTCCACCTAGTGCTAACAACTCCTCATGAGTCCCTCTCTCTTCAATTCCTTTATCTGTTAAAACCATTATTTCATCCGCATTTTTTATAGTAGATAATCTGTGGGCTACTACTATAGTTGTTCTTCCATTAGATAATTTTTCTAAAGATTTTTGTATTAAATATTCTGTGGCATTATCTAAAGCAGATGTAGCTTCATCTAGTATAAGTATAGGTGGATTTTTTAAAAACACCCTTGCAATAGATAATCTTTGTTTTTGTCCTCCAGATAACTTTATTCCTCTCTCTCCTATATAGGTATTATATCCCTCCGGTAAACTTTCTATAAATTCATGTATATTAGCAAGCTTTGCTGCTTTTACTACCTCTTCATAACTAGCCTCTGGATTACCATATAATATATTTTCCTTTATAGTTCCTGTAAATAAAAATACATCTTGCTGAACAATACCTATATTTTTTCTTAAAGAGCTTATGTTTATATCATATATACTATTATCATCAATTAATATATCTCCCTTATCTATATTATAAAATCTAGGTATTAAATTACAGAGGGTTGTCTTACCTCCACCAGAGGGACCAACCAAAGCTAAAGTCTTTCCTTCTTTAACTTTAAAACTTAAATCATTTAATATATGAGTATCTTCATCATATTTAAAACTTACATTTTTAAATTCTATTGCACCCTTAATATTTTCTAAAGCTTTAGCTTCCTCTTTATCTTTTTCAGGTTTAACACTTAAAAGTTGTCTATATCTTTCAAAACCTGTTACCCCTGATTGGTATTGCTCTACAAAAGAAATAAGCTTTCTAATAGGTGTCATAAACATCTTTATAAATAAAAGATAAGCAACCAAATCACCAAAGTTGATTAAATTTTTATATACAAAATATCCACCAGCTATAAGTACTATTAGATCCAGTATATCTATGAAAAAATACATTCCTGAAAAATAATCCGCCATAGACTTATAAGCCATTTGTCTGGCTCCTACAAATCTCTTGTTGCCTACTTCAAATTTTTCATTTTCATACTCTCTATTAGTAAAAGCCTTAGAAACTCTTATACCAGCAATACTATTTTCTAAATCCGCATTAAGATCTCCAATTTTTACTCTACTATCCATAAAAGCTTTTTCCATTTTAAGTCTATTTTTCATAGAAAACCATACGAGAATTGGTATGAATATGAAACTTATTATTGTTAATGGTACATTTATAGTACATAATATTATGAAAGATCCTATTAGCATAATAATGGAAATAAAAAGATCCTCTGGGCCATGATGTGCGAGCTCTGATATTTCCATAAGATCATTTATGATTCTGGACATTATAACCCCTGTTTTATTTTCATCAAAATATGTAAAAGGTAAAGTTTGAAGATGGTTAAACACCCTTTTTCTCATATCTGCTTGTATTCTAACCCCTACCATATGTCCCCAATACTGAATAAAATGATTTAAAAAATATTTCATTATATATATAATTAATAAAGATATTGCCCAAAAGAAAAGTAATCTAATCTTTCCATTTGGAATAATATCATTTATGATTTGTCTTGTTATCATAGGATAAAACAAATCACATAAAGCCACAATAAAAGCTGCTATCATATCTAAAACAAACAACTTTTTATGCGGTTTATAATAGGATATAAATTCTTTAAGCATAAATATTTCCTCTCCTTCTTAAATAAAACATATTATCATTTTATCATATTAAATATAAAATAAACACATTGTTTTATTTTTATTATTAAATAATAGCTATATGCTACAAATAACAAAACCCTATAAATATTTTGAACTATTTTTATACAAACCTTTAAACTTAAAAATAATCCTTATTTTTAACATCTTTATTATTAGTTTTTTATCCTAAAACATAAAAAACTACCTGTACCTTAGAATACAAGTAGCTTTAATACATATTATTAATCTATAAAATGAATACTTTAAAAATTACTTTATCTATTATAATCTATCCATGTTTTTTTTAAAAATAACTCTTTCAAATATTACTTTATTTATTTTAGGTATGATTAACATTAAAGCCATAGCTATAGAATATATAAAAATTATAGGTATTAGATACTCGACTCCAAAATACTCTATAGCAAAAATTCTTCTTGTAAAAGGTATTAAAAAAGCTAACACAAATAATATTGTCATAGAAATAACTATAGACACTCTATAAAAATTTAGTGGTGTAGATACTTTAAGTAAAATAAATAAACTTAAACTACCAAAAGTTACTAGAGCTAATGTTCTACATTGTTCTAGTGATAAACCTGTATTATATCCTAATAAAAACATTAGAGCTGTGCTTATTCCTATTAAAATACCATTAGGTATAGATACTTCCAGTACTCTTTTCAAAAAATCTTTCTTTATTACATCCTCATTAGGTGATATAGCTAGAAAAAAAGATGGTATTCCTATACTTAATGATCCTATTAAGGTAAGTTGTATTGGTATTATAGGAAATGGTTTCACTAATAAGGCAAATATTATTGATAAAATTATAAAATAAGCTGTCTTTGATAAAAATAATTCTGATACCTTTTCCAGATTGTTTATAAGTCTTCTTCCCTCTAAAACTACTTGGGGAATAGCTGCAAAATCTGAATTTAAAAGTACTAACTGGGCTACCGCCTTTGTTGCCTCAGACCCACTAGCCATAGCAATACCACAATCAGATTCCTTTAATGCTAGCACATCATTTACACCATCTCCAGTCATAGCTACAGTATGACCATTACTTTTAAGTGCTTTCACTATACTTTTCTTTTGGTGAGGAGAAACTCTTCCAAAAACGGAAACCTTATCCACAATCTTTTTCAACTCTTCTTCATCTTCTGGTAATTCTCTAGCATCTATATAATTTTCTGCATTTTTTATTCCTACTTTCTTAGCTATAGAAGATACAGTTATAGGATTATCTCCAGATATTATTTTAAGATTCACCTGTTCTTTATTAAAATAATCAATAATTTCTTCAGCATTTTCTCTTATTATGTCCTCAATTAATATTAAAGCTACCTCTTTAACATTTCCCTTTAACTCTTCATTAAAATTTTCTCCTTCATATTTGGCCAAGAGTAATACTCTTTTTCCCTCTTTGGCTACCTTTTCTATTTTACTTTCTATGTTTTTATATGCATCTTTTAATATCATTTCTGGAGCTCCTAATATAAAGGCTCCTTCCTTTTCAAATTCTACTGCGGACCACTTTCGCTTTGATGAAAATGGTATCTTATTTTTAATTTTTAAATTAGGATTACTTTCATATCTTTCTAACAGTGCTTTTTCTGTAGCATTTCCATTTTTAAAACTATGAACTATAGCCGCAATTATTTTATCTGTGTCCTTTATATTTTCATTATTTAAACACTGCACCTCTGTTACTTTCAAATCCCCTTTAGTTATAGTTCCTGTTTTATCTAAACACAAAACATCTACCCTAGCCAAAACCTCTGTGGCTGGTAGTTCTTGAATAAGTGTATTCCATTTTGAAAGTCTTATAACCGCCACAACAAAAGTAGCACTAGTTAAAAGTACTAAACCCTCTGGTACCATACCCACTATACCAGAAACGGAGCCTAAAACTGCATCTTGCCAGCTTTTCTTAACATAAAATAATTGTGTAAAGATAAGTAATGAGCCTATCGGAATGGCAAGCCACATTATTATTTTAAATATCTTATTTATAGATATTTGTAATTCTGAATTTATAAGTTTAAATTTTTTAGCCTCTTCTGCTAATTTTGCTGCATAGGTATTTTCTCCCACATTGATTACCTTTGCGTAAGCATTACCCGCAGATACAAAACTTCCAGATAAAAGCTTATCATTTTCTATTTTTAGAATAGAGTCTGGCTCTCCTGTAATTAAAGATTCGTCTACTTCTATTTCATTATCAGAAAGAAGCTCACAATCCACTAATATTTGATCTCCTGCTTTTAAAACTATAATATCATCTAACACAATCTCTTCTACATTTATATCATTAATTTCTCCTTCTCTTATAACATCTACAGTTTTCTCGTTTAGAACAGATAACCTTTCTAATATACCCTTAGCACGAATTTCTTGGAACATCCCTATTATAGTATTAGTAATTATAACTCCTGCAAAAACAGCATTCTTAGGGGAACCAGCCATAAATACAATTATTGCTAAAACAGCATTTAAAGCATTATAACTAGTAAATAAATTTGCTCTAACTATTTGTCCTATTGTTCGTGATGGAGCTTTAGGCAATATATTTACTTTTCCATCTTTTATTCTATGTAATACATCAGCTTTACTAAGTCCTTTTATTACATTCTCATTTATTTTATCCATTTTTGTCATACTTTCACCACCTAATAATAAGTATAAGCTAAATTTATTAAATTAAACTTAAAAACATAATAAATTAAACTTAATATATGATAAATTGTATATAACAAATTAGAACGTATTGATGAACCTTATAAATTTTATTATTTCTTATACAAATTAGTATATTATAATTTTAAATTTAAAACCAATATATTATATTTATTTTTCAATTGTTAGCTCTGAACCATTTAACATAAAGTGTAAAAAGAATGTCTCAAAATTAAAAACCACACTCCAGTTGAACACCGAAGTATGGTTTAGAAATAAAAGCTTCTTTTAAAAATGTCTAATTATTTGGATGTATACCAAAATTAAATTTATTTGGAAACACCCCTTTTACACTCATAAAATAATCTATTTTTATTAAATTATTGTTATTCCTTTAAATTCATATCCAAAATCTTCTATAGCAGATTTTATATCATTTTCACTAACTTCGCCAGTACTATCAAACTCTGCAAATTTTCCTTCTAAGGAAACAGTTATGCTTGAAATTCCTTTTAGTTCTGAAAGGGCCTCCTTAACGTGATTAACACAATGCATACAACTCATTCCTTCTATTGATGTTTTCATTTTCATAATAAAATTCCTCCATTTTTGATAAAATTTATTTTATATAATTTTGTTTACTTAAACCTATTTGAATTTTAAATTTTCTCAAATAAATTTAAAGTAATCACTATCATATTTTACTTAATTTAAGCCTTAAAACCTCTTAATCTTAAAGCATTTAAGAGTACTGAAACTGAACTAAAGCTCATAGCTGCTGCTGCAATCATGGGATTTAAGAGTGGTCCTCCAAAAATGTGTAAAATACCCATAGCCACTGGAATCCCCAAAGTATTGTATCCAAAAGCCCAAAATAAATTTTCTTTAATATTTTTTATTGTAGCTCTACTCAACTTAAGGGCTGTTGGTACATCCATTAAATCGCTTTTTATAAGTACAATATCTGCAGATTCTATAGCTACATCTGTTCCAGATCCTATGGCTATGCCAATATCTGCTTGAGCTAAGGCTGGAGCATCATTAATTCCATCTCCTACCATCGCTACAATTTTTTCTTCTTGTTGAAGTTTTTTTACCCAGTTAGCCTTATCACTAGGAAGAACTTCTGCAAAAATCTTATCTATGCCCACTTGTTTTCCTATAGCCTCTGCGGTATTCTTATTATCTCCAGTTATCATAACTACTTCTACACCCATATTATGAAGCTTTTCTATGGCTTTTTTACTATTTTCCTTAAGAGTATCTGCTACAGCTATTATTCCTTTAATTTTATTTTCTATAGCTATAAACATTGGAGTCTTTCCTTCCTTTGAAAGCTTATGAGATTTATCCATAAAGTCCTTTATTTCCACCTCATATTCTTCCATAAGTCTTAAATTTCCAAGAAGCACTTTTTTATCCTCTATAATAACCTCTATGCCTTTACCAGGTATTGCTCTAAAATCTTTACCTTGAAATAATTCTAAATTTTCTTCTTCTGCTTTTTTTACTATAGCTTCACCTAAAGGATGTTCTGAGCCCTTTTCCGCAGTAGCTGCTACTTGAAGTAAATATTTTTCATCTACTCCTTCGGAAACCAAAATATCTGTTACTTTTGGTTTTCCTTCTGTAATAGTTCCTGTTTTATCGAATATAATACTTTGAACTTTATGAGCAGTTTCTAAAGCTCCTCCACTCTTTATAAGAACCCCATTTTCTGCCCCTTTTCCTGTACCTACCATAATAGCCGTTGGTGTGGCTAATCCTAAAGCACAAGGACAAGCTATTACCAATACAGAAATAAATATAGTTAATGAAAATATTAGAGATTCTCCGCTAATATACCAAGCTAAAGAAGAAATTATAGCTAAAGTTATTACTGTTGGCACAAAATAAGCAGAAATTTTATCTGCTAACCTTGCAATGGGCGCTTTACTACCCTGAGCTTCTTCTACAAGTCTTATAATTTGTGCTAGAGTAGTATCTTTTCCAACTTTAGTAGCCTTATATTTTATCACTCCATGCTTATTTATACTTCCTGCTACTGCTGTATCTCCTATATGTTTTTCTACAGGTAAACTTTCTCCTGTAAGCATAGATTCATCTACTGTTGTAGAACCTTCAATAATTTCTCCATCTACGGGAAGTTTTTCTCCCGGTTTAACCAAAACTATATCATTTATTTTAACTTCTTCTATAGGGATTATTATTTCTTTATTATCTCTTATTATAGTTGCATTTTTAGGAGCTAAGGCCATTAATTTTTTTATAGCTTCAGAGGTTTTCCCCTTAGATACAGCTTCTAAATATTTTCCTAAAGTTATTAATGTCAAAATAGTAGCCCCAGATTCAAAATATAAGTCATGAGCATAATGCATATTTCCTTTAGATATTTGGAATATAGCGAAGATACCATATATTACAGCTGCTGATGTACCTATAGAAATTAAGGAATCCATATTAGGACTTCCTTTAATTAAGGATTTAAAACCTACCCTAAAAAACTTGTTTCCTACTAATATAATTGGAATTACTAAAATAAGTTGTATTAATCCAAAGTTTAAAGGGTTATGCATTGGATCAATAATTTTAGGTAACTTTAATCCCATCATACTTCCCATAGATATAGTAAGCAAAGGTACTGCAAATATTAAAGAAGTTATAAATCTTCTCCACAAAGATTTTATTGCATCTTCTTTTCCTTTTTTTTCTTCTTCTATATTTTTTTCTTCTAAAGCTTTGTATCCTGCCTTTTCTATAGCAATTTTTATATCATTTAAACTTACTTTTGATTTATCAAAAGTTATATCAAGCTTTTCTGTTGCTATATTAACGTTAGCTTCTAAAACACCATCTAACTTTCTTGAAACTCTTTCTACAGCTTTGGCACAAGCTGCGCAAGTCATTCCTTCTATCTTTAAATTTCTATGTTCCCCATCTAAAAAGGCTTTATATCCTGCTTTTTCTATGGCTTTTTCTATATCTGAAGTATTACATTTTTTTTCATCAAAAATTATACTTAACTTTTCTGTAGCTATGTTCACATTAGCCTCTTGAACACCTTCTAATTTTTTAGAAACCCTCTCCACAGCTTTAGCACAAGCTGCACAGGTCATTCCTTCTATCTTAAATGATAATTTCTTCATTTTTTACACCACCTTTGAATTGATATTTAAAATTTATTATTTACCAAGCAACTTAGTTAATGTATCTATGATTTCATCTACCTTTTCTTCTCCATTATCATGAAGAAAAGCTTGTTTTACACAATGATTAAGATGCTGCTTTAAAATAAGCATGTTAGCTTTTTTTAATAAAGATTGAGCAGCTGTCATTTGATTAGATATATCTATACAATATCGTCCCTCTTCTATCATCTTTATTATTCCTTCTATCTGTCCTTTTGAAGTTTTTAAAGCTTGGAGAGCTGCTTTTTTTTCTTCATTCATTATTCTTCCTCCTTATATAATTTAGTTTCTATATTTAATAAAAACTATATTTATTTTTAAAATTTTGTACTTAAATAAGTTCACCTCGTTCAACCACCCCCACCCTGGGGGTGTATCTTAATTAAAGCACAACTAATATTATTTTTCAATAGTTTTTTCAAAATTTTAAAAAAAATGTGTATCAAAATAAATTTAAATCTATTTTGATACACTATCTTGAAATTATATTTCTATGAGTTACCCTATTACCAATTTTACTACAAATATTTAAATTAATCTTGCAATAGTACTAATAATTTGTGCTGCAGGCTTTAACAAAATTTGTGCTAAGAGTGTGCCTACTATTAATCCTCCAACTATAAAAGTTATACATCTATTAAAATTAACCTCACTGCAACTTCCTGCAATAACATCATCTGTAAGCATTGAAATAAAAGGATCTATAAATATAAACATGAGAATTGTTGCTATGCTATTTATAACGGATGACAATGTACTACAGGTTGTTCTTAATTCTGGGTTTAGACATCCTGCGTATAAAGATGCTAATATTCCAACAGTAGATATAGAAAATGCTATTGTATTCAATAACACTAGTTTTTTAGGTATTTTTTTATATTCTTTTATATATTTAAAATTTTCTTTTTTAGGCCTAGTTACACTTTCTTTAAACTGTCTTATTCCAGATTTCGAAAATCCATGAAATAACAATTTAGGTATAGAACGATAAATACTAAAAGATTCTACTGCTCTTCCAAAAAACTTTATAAATGTTGGCATTAGCAATGCTCCAACTACTGTTGCCAAGGTTGTTGACAAAAGTATCCACCTAAAAACATATAATAATCCTTCTGAATTGCCTAAATTTATACTATTTTCAATGGTTTTAGCTAAAAGTGGTGCCTGTATAGTGTTGGCAGTTCTAGATAACAATGCAAACACATTAAATACTGCAAAAGATATTGCTATTCTAGCAGTTCTTACCCCTACAATCCTTACAGAATATGCCAAAGTTGATATGACATAAATAACAAATGTAAGTATAAGAACAATTATAATCTGTGTAGACATTTTTTACCTCCATAAATATGTAAACTATATTACTATTGATTAATTATAGCTTTTTATTTATCATATTATTAAAAAATAAAGTGATTAGTCTCATCTAATTTTTTAATATATTATTTAGTAAATTCAATCTTAATTCTTAAAGATCTATGCATTACTAAATATAGTAATATATTTAACTTAAAATTTCAACTTAAGCACCATTTAAAATTATATGAAATCTTATTTATAAATATTTTATCTACCTTAAATAGAAAAATAATACTGCTCTAAAAACTATACTGATATACAAAAAACCTGTAAGAGTAATCTCTTACAGGTATAATTACGAATTCAATTATCTTCTGAATCCTCTGTTGTTTTGTTGTTTTCTTGCTTTTCTGCATTCTGGGCATCTTTGTGGTTCATTTTCGAATCCTTTTTCTTTGTAGAATTCTTGTTCTCCTTCAGTGAAAACGAATTCCTTTCCACAATCTTTACATGTTATGTTCTTATCTGCCATTTTAACATTCCTCCTTCTAATTATTAAGATTTAAAACTGATTCACATAACTTCTTAAAAAGAGGAGATGTTATTATCATATTAAATCCTTAATTGTTGCAGTTATTAAACTTACAACATAATTAATAATACCACATATAGAAATAATAAGCAATAGTTTTATTACTTTATTTAGCAAATTAAATATTTAAAATTTTCACAATGTATTTTAATCTTTATAAAATATATACTATTTACTATACCATTTTTTAATTACCTTTGTAGTTTCTTCTGAAGGATAAAAGTTTTTACCCTCACTATTCTCTCCTATAGCGAAAATAGAAAACCCTAAAAGCCAAGGTTCTTTTTCAAAAACCCTTCTATAAGCTTCAAAGCATCTAGCCTGTTCTTCATTGTTAGAAAGCTTTGAAGGCATAGGATTCCAAGGTTCAGAGGCTGCCTTATTTTTTCTAGGAAAACCTAGCTCTCCAAAGAAAATAGGTTTATGCCATTTTTCATTAAAATGATATAATTCTTTTTTTATGTTTTGTCTTCTATCATTTTTCTTTACGTTATCTATAGCATCTACGAGCTCTTCCACTGTATTAGTATCTTTATCCGTAAGCTCAAAATAAGCTGCAACAGATATAAAATCCACCTTAGAAAATAATTTATTATTTAATTTTTTTTGGTACTTCTCTTTAGTTTCAGGTTCCCAATGAGCTGTATACCACCAACAAGTTCTATAAGTTATAAGTCCTTTATAATATTTTCTTGCAAAATCTATGGTATTACACCACTGCTCTTGTTCATCTTCAATATATACAAAATTAGAAGCTACATTTAAAGCATCCACATGATAGGGAACTGCTATATTATCTATTAATACTTTAAGCACATTATTTTGCCAATTTTTAAAGAATTGTTTTTTATTATTAGGATTCCATTCCGTTTCATAAAGATTACCATTATCTATCCAAGGATATGGTTCTAATATTATATTTATCTTTTTCCATCTTAATTTTTTTATTAATTCTATAGCTTTTTTTTCACTTTCTTTATCTACACTCATGTTACTAGAGGATAGATTTTTTATATTTATGACTACAGGTATATTTATTGTATTTATCCCTAATTTATTTATATCTTCCAACGTTTGATTTATATCATAATCTGTAGATAAATTTCCTGATTTTATTTTAACTTCAAATTTATCATTTAAAGTTTTTCCATAAAACTTATTTTTTATTTTATTTATTTCTCCATGAACAATTGGATTTAAATTTAATACATAAATAAAAATCAACATTATACTTATCCATATTATATATTTATTCTTTTTCATAAAATAACTCCCTTTGTATTAAGGTATTCTTAACCTTAATAAACCCTAGACTATACCTTATAAAATTCACCCTTGGTTTTCCTAAAATTAACCAAAACCCAAGCTACTCAATCCTAATTATAACTTATTTCATCATTTTTATCCGATGACTACCCGCCCTAATACACCTATCTTATTCAACATAGGAGTAAAGAGCGGTTACGTCCCTGGATAACGATTTCTCCTAAAGGATAACGACTTCTAAGGAGTAAAACTCCTAAGAATTCTGTTAATAAGCTTTATTGGGAGTGAAAACTCCATCTAAAGCCAAGAACTCTGTTTATTAAGTTATCCTAATTATTGTACTAGTAATAATATATCTTAACTATTTTTTTTATATTTTTTTATAAATAATAAAGAACCTCCCACTAAAATAAGCATTATAAATATAAAAAATATTAATAAATTTTTTATATTAGAGTTTAAAGTTATATTTTTAAATTTACTAATATTACCGTTTTCTTCTTTTTCTTTATCATATTTATCTCCAAAATATGAATAATTCATTATACCATCTCTATCTATAGTTACAGCATTCCCTTTAAGATTTTTTACTAAAGATATATCACTTAAATACTTTTGTGCTAAAACTAAATCTCTAGTGTAAGTTGATGTTACTATCATCGCTTTATTCTCTTTATTATAAGGAGAATCTATAAGTTGAACAGAAGCTAATTTGCTACTATAATCCTGAAAAAACTTCATTTTTTCGTTGGATAAAAATCCACTAAAATCCTTATTAAATTTAATATATAAATTTTTATTTAAATTTTTTATAATAGAATTGCTTTCTGGTGTTCCTATAACTATTAAATTATTCTTCTTAAGTTTAGAGGATAAATCCTTTGCTGTTGCTACACTTAATTCACCCATATTAATATTTACATCATGACCTATGGTGGCCATTATATTACCTGCAAAATTAAGTTCTTCAGAAGTAGTCTTGTCTGAAAGTACTAACGTCAAATCATTAATCCCTCCATTAGATATAAATGGATTAGGATAATTTTCAAATACGGCATCCCTTCCCTCTTTATAAGGAACATGAATGTAGGAATTATTTAATATATAGGCCCAAGGATTTTGGCCCTCTCTAAAAGTACAAAATAAATCTTTAATTTCTAAGTTAAACACTACCTTTATTTCATAATTGTTACTATTTCTAATATCCTTTGGAACACTTATTTCAAAACTATCATTATCTGCTGCTTTACTGTCTAACTTTTTACTACCTATTGGAGTATCATTTATATAAACAGTTATAAGAGATCTATCAAAATCTATATTTTTAGAATATCTATTATTTATAACTACTTTTGATCCCTCTTTTATAAATCTATCTTTAGGAATATTCAAATTAAAGGTTGCCTCCTGTTTAAAGGGTCCTTTTAAACTTACATTGCCATACCCTAAATCTGATAATAATATTCTATTTCCCTTTTCCTCTTTTATATCTTCTACATCCATACTATCATTAACTATTATGGTATCCTTATCTATTTGCTTCATATAGTCTCTACTACATAATAATTTTGAAGCTTTTAACATATTTTTTTCATTATTAGATATTAAAAGCAATAATTTTTTATCAGGATTATAGGGTGAAATAACCTCTTTAATAATAGCATCTTTATCTATCCTATTTATCTCTTCTTTGGATAGTAAAGTTAATAAATTTTTTGGAGTATTATTTTTACTTCCTATAAAAATTATATCTAATTTATTTTTAAAATTAGCCTCTGAAGTTTTATAAACTTTCACATTTACATTATCAAACTTTCTTTTTGATCCAAAGTTAGAACAAAGTAGCATAGCAGATGTTATTTCCCCCTGAGAAAAATTATCTGATATCATAATCATACTGTTAGCTGGATTTTCATCACTGGCTTTTAAATAAGGGTAAGGAAATTCTTTAAGAGTTTTTGTATCTTCTCTATCTTTAAAATCCATATGAACATAAGAACCTTTGTGAATTATAAACCAATTCCCACTATTTACATCATCTACACAGGGTTTTTCTGATATTCTACTATAAACTTTAATTTTAACTTCATTGTATCCGGATATCAATTTATCCTTTGGTATATTAATTTTTATAGATTCTTTATATTTCTTCTTGTCTCCAACTTTCATAGAATATACGGGGAAATCATTTATATAAACTGTTAATGTAGATTGGGTTTTATCTAAAAGCTCACTCTCTGTAAAAATTAGATTTAAATAAGTATTATCTACCTTCCAACTTCCATCTATATTAAAGAAAAATACATTGCTCCCAAATACCCCTTCCATCTTCATATCTTTTTCTACTCTAAAATTTTTAGATTTATTTGGGGCCGCCATTACATTTTGTACACTTATAATATTTCCTAGGAAAACTATTATAATAATTATTATTGTTCTCAAATTTTTCTTCATATTTACTCCTGATTTCTAAAGTCATAATAAATAGTAACATTAACTAAGTATTTTTTTCCTGTTAATCAACAACTAATCAGGTTTTCACCTGCCTTTCTTTTTATATTATTATTTATTTCATTTAATATTTTCATATCCTTTAAGTGATAATTCTTTTATTGATTTTTCTATGTGTTTTTTATATTTATTCTTAGAATCTTTCCGTTTTATACCATTTAACCTCTTTTTTAAACAATTTATCCTGCATATATTGAATTATTCCTTTAAGTGCAACTATCATCCACATTTGACAATATGTAAAATACATAATAGGCACAAGTATTAAATTTTTCCTATTACTTTCCCCTTTTTCTAAGGTTAGGGTTAAACTTACTTCTAAAACAAAAAGCACATATGCTAATATCCAAAGAACATTAAAATTTCCTGTAACATGTAAATTTATATTTGAAAAAATACCAACAATAAATAAAATATCAGATATTATTACAGAGGATAAAAATAAAAAGTACACTGAAAAAAAATAAAAAATATCAAATATTATATTTTTACTAGTTCCTTTAAATATATTTTTAAAATATTTTAGAAGCACATAAATATTACCTTTGGCCCATCTAGTTCTTTGTTTAAACCAAACCTTTAAATTTTCTGGCTCCTGTTCCCAGGTTACGGAGTATGGTACAAATTTTATTTTATATCCTAATTCATATATTCTAAAACTTATTTCTGTATCTTCTGCTATAGCCCTTGGATCCCAACCATTCAACTTTTGTATTATATCCCTTTTTACTATAAAATTAGTGCCAGGTATAGTACATAAATTTAATAAATTCCATCTTCCAGCTTGACACATCCATTGAAAACTTAAGGTTTCTATATTTATAAATCTTGTTAACATATTTCTGTCTTTATTTCTAGTTCTAAATTTTCCTATAACTGCTCCTAAACTTTCGTCCTCAATTATAGTTTCAATAAGATATTTTAATGCATTTTTGTCTGGAGTATTATCCGCATCATATACGGCTATAAAATCACCACTTGAATGTTTATACCCTATATTTAAGGCATTGGACTTACCTTTTCCTCCTGTTATACTATCTGTATTTATTATTTTAAAATTATAAAATCTGTATTCTTTTTCAATCTGTTCTAATATTTTTTTAGTATTATCTGAGGAATCATCATTTATAACAATAAGTTCCATTTTATCTTTAGGATAATCTAAAAGCAAAATAGATTTTACCGTTCTTCCTATTACCTTTTCCTCATTATGGGCAGGTACTAATATGGATACCATAGGATATTCTTCATCCTTTAATCCTTTAAGTTCACTGTTTAAAGTTTTTAAATAATATCTATACCCAGACAAAGATAAAATTATATTTACAAGCAGTAGCATCCATATTGAAACTAAAGAATAAATAAAGAAATAATCTAACCAATTTAAACTTTTCACATTTATCACCTTAAAAATTTATTTTTATCCTTTTTCTTGGATACAAAAAATATAATAAGAAATATAGTCACAAATACAGCCACTATTATTATAATTATAAAATTAGCTCTTTCTATAAACTGTTTATCTTTAAAACTTTTTTTATTATTAATTTTATTATCCTCTTCACTTTTTTTATACTGTATATTTACCTTCCCATCCTTTGATAAAATTTTTATGTCATTCCATTTAACCCAATTTTCTTCTTTTTTCAAATCTAAAAAATCAACATTTTCACTTTTAAAATAATCAACTAGTTCTTTTAAATAATTTATATCTATATAAGAATGAAAAAATACTCCAGCAGTATATCCCCTTACCATAGAAATCTGACGAAAATTCTCCTGTATTTCCTTAAGCCATAGTGGATTTTCCTTTTCTACATATCCCAGATTTTCAGGGATAAATATATTAAAAATTTCTGTGTCCTTTAGTATGTAAGGATATGCTGTACTTGTAAATCTTTTATCGCTACTTTGATATTGCCCTACATAAGTGGAAAAATACTTTTTAATTTGTTTATATGCTCTCATGTCCATAGCATAATGAGGTGCTTCAAAGCCTAATGGATATATATTATTTTTTACACATTCTTTAATACCTTTTCCTACTTTGTCATACACATACTTTTCCATATCCACTTTCAAAGGAGCATTTTCTTTTCCATTCCAAAACTCATACCCCTCTCCTGAAGCTTCTTCTTTACTATTTTGGTGAGTATATCCATGTAGTATTACTGTGCCACCTTTTTCCTGCATATATTTTATAGTATCAATAAATTCTTTTTGATCTGACATACTATTTATATAACCTGTTTTAGTATCTACAAAAGTAGGAATAAGAGCTATCATAAAGGGTACGTCTTCACTGTATAAATAGTCTGCTATAGCTTTAAGCTTATTTATATCTCTTAAAGGATGAACATCCTCTATTCTTATAAAAACTTTTCCCTCTTTAAATTTATCTACTTTAAATATATAATTTAGAATATCTGAAAAAATATAAAAAATCACTGAGTTGTCATCTATTCTGCTTATATGCCATAAATTTTTTTCATTTACTATATAAGGAAAATAGTCTTTCCCATTACTTAAATAAGCGTATATTTTTGCTTCTTTAGAATAGGGTTCTAAAACTGTAAAGCTTTCTTTTGAATCTAAATAAAATTTTTCCATCTTAGAAATATTTATATTTTCTTTATTAGAATAATAGACTTCTGTAATATCTGATTTAGAATCTAAAAACCCCATACTATATTTAGGGTTGTTTTCCAATAAGATATCTATACCTTCTCCTATCCAACATATTTTTCTATTATAATTTTTTAAGTCCTTTATAAATTCTTTTTTATTTAATTTTCCTTCTATACCCATTACAAACACATAATCATAGTTATCTATTTCCCTTTTCTTATAATCAGCCAAATTTACTACTTTTACCTCTGTATTAAAGGCTCCTAAAAGTTCTCTAACAGAATATACTATATTGTTGTTATATGAAAAAAACTTCAAACTATCATATACTATTAAGACTTTTTCTTTTTTAACATTATCCACTGCTCTAATTTTACAATTTACATTTGTAAATAGTAGCAAGAATATCATAAAATAAATAATTATTTTCTTATACATCGTACTCTAATTCCTTTTCTGCTAATTCTTTAAATTCAAAGGCTTCTTTTATAGTATTTTCATATTCTACTATTCCTATTTTTATATCAAGATTAACATTCTTATCCTCTTGTTTTATTTTTAAATTTTCTTCACTGATACTTTCCTTTATTCTGCCTTTTACCACCTCAGCCCCTTGAATATTCGTGCTAGGCATAAGCACCGCAAGAATATCTTTATCTAATTTATAACTAATATCCTCTCCCCTAATTGCTAAGGTTATAACATTACTTATAACCTTTAAAATTTCCTCCATTCTTTTCTCTCCTAAAATAACTTTAAGTTCATCATAATACTGTATTTTTACGATCATAAGAGCGAGGCTTAATTTATGCCTTTTAGCCTTACTCATTTCTCTATCTAAATCCATATAAAATCCTTTTAAATTACTAAGTCCAGTAGTCCTATCAATAGTTATTAAATCCCTATATTCCTTTTGTAGTTTTGCATTTATATTTTGAATTAAGTTTATGTTTTCTGATAGCCTTCCAGATATAAAAGCACTTAAGGGTATATCAACCATCCAAATATAAGTAATAAGTTCTACCGGATTTCTATAAATTATATTATTGTAAATTATATAAGTAACATAAAAGAATATAATTATAGCGCTAAATAAAAAACCTTCAACTATTCCTCTAAAATAAGCTACTATTGACACCATAAATAATAAACCCAACATTATAAAATTTAATATAATATTTTTACCTAAATTAAAATATATAAAACTACATATACAAAAAAAGTTTAATAACAAAATAATTATGTATATATCTATATTTTTAGAAAATCTATTCATATCTTCATTTCCCTCCAGGAAAAAATTTATTATTAATTCATATTTTTAAGTAACGCTCTTTTACTATATTTTCCATATATTATAACATAATATTTCTTTAATACTATAGTTATTTGATTAATGTTAATATTATTTCCCTATAAACAAATACAATTTATATTTAACAATATTATTTATAAAAATTCACATAAAGGTTTTCATTAAAATATCGTAAATTAATATTGTAAATAATATCCCTATTTATTCATGTAAAGGAGTTAAAAATATGTACACTGATACTAGCTTTAAAACAAAATATATGATTACAACTATGTGCTTAATTTTACCCTCAACCTTTATATTAGGAATTATTACATCCTATATTTTAGATCTCAACGGTAAAAATTTTTTATTGAATATTCTATTTTATGTTTTATCAGGAATAATAATAGGAATTTCTTCTATATTTAAAAATATAAAAAAATTTATAAATCCCTCCATTTTAGTTAATGAGGCTGCCCTTAGCATACAAAATAATGATTTTACATACAAAATTTCAAAGGAGAATTTAACAAATGATAATGAAATGCTTCAAAATTTAAACAATGTAATGGATAATTTGAAATCTATGATAATTACTGTAAAAGATTTAAGTTTAAACGTAACTTCTAGCTCCCATGAAAACAATTCATACTTAGACAATGCAATATTAAAGCTAGAAGAAGCTATGTTATCTGTAAATAATGTAGTTACCCTTTCTTCCAAACAAGCAGATAGTCTTACTGAATGTGAAAATTTAATATCCCATTTATCTAAAGATATTAATGATATACTAAAAGACATGAATAACTCAAAATCTTTTATTACTAAAGCATTAAATACCATAGATGTTATTGAAGATACGGTTAAAAATCAAGAAATAAAAATGAAAGATACTAAATCTGCTTCACTAATGGCAGTAAATTCTGTAAAAGAATTCGAAATAAAATCTAGGGAAATTAGTGATATAGTTAATGTTATAGGACAAATTTCTCAGCAAACTAATCTTCTTGCTTTAAATGCATCTATAGAAGCTGCAAGAGCTGGGGAATATGGAAAAGGATTTGCCGTTGTAGCTGAAGAAATTAGAAAACTTGCTGAACAATCTGCTAACTCTGTTGAAGGCATAGAAAAAATTGTAAAATACATTGAAAATGCTGTTTCTAGTACTGTTAATCAAATAACTACAGTAAATTCAGTGGTAGATGAGCAAAACATTTCCCTTTTAGAGGCTATAAAAGCATTTAATGAAGTATCTAATCTTGTAATTAATGTATCTACAGATATAACTAAAGTTTTAAATTCTGCAAATACATTGACTAATAATTGCGAAAAAACTAAAGATGAAATTTTTTC
Organism: Clostridium sporogenes; assembly: GCF_001889325.1. Lineage (NCBI taxonomy): Bacteria > Bacillati > Bacillota > Clostridia > Eubacteriales > Clostridiaceae > Clostridium > Clostridium sporogenes. The sequence continues at coordinate 812,865 of NZ_CP013243.1, forward strand.
AGTTACACATTTTGCTGAAGAAAACGCTAATAATACTAAAGAAGTTTCAAGTTCCATTAGTAACCAATTAAATATTTTAAACAAAGTTAAAACTTCTTCTAATAGACTTAGTAATCTTTCTAATTCTTTAGAAAATAAAATAAATATATACAAAGTAGAGTAATAAAAATCTTAATAGTAATTAATTTATATTAATTACTACTATTAGCTATATCAAAAATAAAGGATGTATTACTAACATAACCTCATGTTAGTAATACATCCTTCTATGCTTATTATATATACCCTTCTTTAAAATTTTATATTCTTTAAATATATTATTATATTAATACTTTAAGATATTAATATATTTAAAGTCTTTCTTATATTTATTTATCTGTAACTTTAAAATTTTCATTATAATCTTTTAATGACTCTTTTACTATTTTAACTAAAGCTATCAATGCTATTACATTAGGAATTACCATAAGTCCATTAAAAGTATCTGCAAGTTCCCAAACTAGATCTACTTTTAAAGTTGTTCCTACCACTATAAAAATTGCTACTAATAATCTATATATATTTAAGCCCTTGCCTTTAAAAAGATATTTTACATTAGCTTCTCCAAAGAAATACCATCCAATTATTGTTGAAAAAGCAAAGAAAAATAATGCAATGGCTATAAAGTATGCACCAAAATTACCTAATCCTTGAGTAAATGCATTTTGTGTTAATTCTATGCCTGTTGTCTTTCCATCTAGTACCCCTGTTGTAAGTATTACGAATGCTGTAAATGTAAGAACTATAAAAGTATCTATAAATACTCCAACTATAGCTACTAATCCTTGTTCTACTGGATGTTTTACCTTAGCTACCGCATGGGCATGTGGTGTTGATCCCATTCCAGCTTCATTTGAAAATAATCCTCTTGCCACTCCATATCGTATAGCTTGTTTTACAGTAACACCTGCAACTCCACCTACAGCAGCTTTAGGATTAAAAGCAGAAACAAATATTAATTTAAAAGCAGGTAATATATTTGTATAATTCTTAGCTAATATTATAATACTTCCTATTATATAAAATAAAGCCATTATAGGAACCATTTTTTCTGTTACAGAAGCTATTCTTCCTATTCCTCCTATAAAAACAACCAATCCAAGTATTGCAACTATTATTCCTATTATCCAAGATGGTATATTAGAAATATTTGAAAAAGCTGCTCCTATAGAATTGGCCTGAACCATATTACCTATAAATCCTAAGGCTAATATTATAGTTATAGAGAAAAAACTAGCTAAAAATTTACTTTTAAGTCCTTTGCTTATATAATAGGCTGGCCCTCCTGTCACTTCTCCATTAACTTTTTCTTTAAAAATTTGTGCTAAAACCGCTTCTCCAAAAATGGTTGCCATCCCTAAAAATGCACTAATCCACATCCAAAAAATTGCTCCAGGCCCTCCTGATACTATGGCTGTCGCTGCTCCGGCTAAATTCCCTGTACCTACTTGAGCGGCTACTGCTGTTGCTAAAGATTGAAATGAACTCATTCCATCTTTACCAGCTTTTTTTCCCTTTAAGCTCATCCCTCCAAAAGCTTTTTTAAAAGACTCTTTGAATTTAGAAACTTGAACAAATTTCAAAGACACAGTAAATAGAACGCCTGTTCCACACAACAAAAAAATCAGTATATAATTCCACAGTACATCGTTTATTCCTTTGACTGCATTTAAAAGATCCATATATACTCCTCCTTGTAATTTAAATACACACATTACATATATATTCCATATAATCATATTAATTCCTGCATATAAGTTATATTTTTAACATATTTCTTTAAAAATATATTATAGTATGACAATTATAAAATATAATATGAGTTTTTACCCTTTATATCTTCATTAAAAAATATTTTTATCATTATATATTAATTTACTTTAGTTTTTTATTATATTTACATCATTTTAGTGTGTTAATATATAACAAAAAGCTAGAACTAAAATTTCACATTTTAGTTCTAGCTTTTTATTATTTTTTATAAAATTTTAAATTTCCATAATTATAGGTAAAACTATTGGCCTTCTCTTTGTTTTTTCATATAAATATTTTTCTACAGATTTTTTAATATTTGATTTCAATACATACCATTCAATTATTTTATTTTCTAAGCAATTTTCTAGTTCTTCTTTTACTATTTCTTTTACTTCATTTATTAAGTCCTCTGACTCTTTTACATATATGAATCCCCTTGTTATTACATCCGGTCCTGCTATTACACTGTAGGATTCTTTTTCTAGAGTTACTACTATGGTTAACATACCATCCTGTGCTAAATACCTTCTATCTCTGAGCACTATATTACCTACGTCACCTACACCTATGCCATCCACAAATATGGATCCTGTACGAACCTTTCCTGATACTTTTGCTTCCTCATGTGATATTTCTAAAACTTGACCTGTTTCTAAAGAGAATATATTCTCTCTTTCCATACCTAACTCCATGGCTAAATCCACATGTCGTTTTAGGTGCCTATATTCTCCATGTACTGGCATAAAATATTTAGGATGCACTAATGTATGAATTAATTTTAATTCTTCCTCATAAGCATGACCAGATACATGTACCTCTTCTAATGCCTCATATATTACATCTGCGCCCTTTTTAAATAACTCATTTATTACTCTAGATATAAGTTTTTCATTCCCTGGAATTGGTGATGCAGAAATAATAAATAAATCCTTTGGCTCTATAGCTATTTTCCTATGATTAGAATAAGCTATTCTTGCAAGAGCTGCCATAGGTTCTCCTTGACTTCCAGTAGTTATTATGGTTATTTGTTCGTTAGGATAATTTTTCATTTCATCTACAGTTATCAAATAAGTTTCTGGTATATGAAGATATCCTAAATCCATAGCTACCTTAGATATATTTTCCATACTTCTCCCGCTAAAGGCTACTTTTCTTCCATACTCTATAGATGCATCAACTATTTGTTGCATTCTATGTATGTTTGAAGCAAAAGTTGCTACAATAACTCTTCCTTTAGCATTTGAAAAAATTTTAGTTAAAGTTTCTCCTATGGATTTTTCTGAAATTGTGTGTCCCTTACGCTGCACGTTTGTACTATCAGCCATAAGAAGCAATACTCCTTTTTTACCTAATTCAGCAATACGATGAAAATCCATTACTAATCCATCAATAGGTGTGTAATCTATTTTAAAATCACCGGTATGTAATATAACTCCCACCGGTGTATGAATAGCTATAGAACAAGAATCCGCTATGCTATGGGTATTTCTTATAAATTCCACCTTTAAATTTTTTAGTTCTACTATATCTCCTGCTTCCACCTTATTAAGCTCACAATCTGAGAGCATATTATGTTCTTTTAGTTTATTTTCTACTATACCTAAGGTTAATGCAGTACCATAAACAGGTCTATTTAATTGTTGCAAAATATAAGGTAAAGATCCTATATGGTCTTCATGTCCATGAGTTAAAAAAATGGCTTTTACTTTATCTTTATTATTTAAAAGATATGTTATATCTGGAATAACCAAATCTACACCATACATCTCCTCGTCTGGAAAAGATATACCACAGTCTATAATAACTATTTCATTTTCATTTTCAAAAGCAGTTATATTTTTACCAATTTCTCCAAGTCCACCTAAAGGAATAACCTTTATACTATCTTTATTACTCATTTCATACCCTCCTCTTTCAGTATCTATAAATTTTTTATATGCTGTACTTATTATATTATTTTGCTCTTTAAATTAATAAAATTAACTAAAGAACTAATGCTTATTATAAAATTTTTCATTTATCTTATTTTGGCTACTCTAAGCTAAATTAATTCTCTTTATTTATATTTTTAAAATTTTATCATTATTATTCTTTACCTAATCATACCATTGTTAATACATAATCCATATATATTATAATAAGCTTTAATAATATTTTTACATATTATTAAAAATAAAGTGTATTTAACTATACTTTATAATAAAAATTTTAATGCTAAACCTTAATAAATATAAGTAAGGGTATCTCTTAACAGATTTAATTTTAATATAGCAAAGATAAAAAGTTTATGAAGTGTATTTTTTATCTTTATGCTGTTAAATTTAAATCCATTTTTTGAGATACCCTCTTATTATATATTTACTCTAAATTATTTGTTTTCTCCAAAGACTTTTTCATAGTCTTTCATAAATTTTTCAATTCCTATATCAGTTAATGCATGCTTTGACATTTGAATTATAACTTTATATGGTATTGTAGCTATATGAGATCCTGCCATTGCAGCTTCCAATACATGCATAGGTGTTCTTACACTGGCTGCAATTATTTCTGTTTTTATTCCATGAATTTTAAACATATCAGCTATTTGCTCTACAACTTCAATACCTGGATTTCCTATATCATCCAATCTTCCTAGAAAAGGACTTACATAGGTTGCACCAGCTCTAGCTGCTAATAAGGCTTGCATTGATGAAAATATTAGGGTTACATTTGTTTTTATTCCCTCTTTAGATAGAACACTAACTGCTTTTAGTCCTTCTTCGCACATAGGTATTTTTATAACTATGTTTTTATGCAGTTTGGATAGTTTTCTTCCTTCTTCTATCATTTTCTTATGTTCTAAACTTATAACTTCTGCACTTATGGGACCATCTACTATGCTACAAATTTCTTCTACTACTTCTTTTAAATCTCTTCCTTCTTTTGCTATTAATGAAGGATTTGTTGTAACTCCTGACAAAACTCCTAATTGGCTTGCTTTTCTTATCTCTTCTACATTGGCCGTATCTATAAATATTTTCATTTTGTCATCTCCTTTAAATATTTCATGTAGATTATACTACAATAATTATATTTATTTTATTATTATATTTCTTATTATACATTTTCTCTCATAAAGTTCAAAATTCATTTTATTCCTTCTAATTTAATTTTTTACCAATTCCTTTTATTGTCTGAATATTTATAACTCTTTCTTCATATTAATCAATTCTTTAAATAAAATCTACATAAATACATAGTCAAATCCTATTTTAAAATCTAAATAATATAATCTACAAAAACTATTACTATATATTTAATTTCTAGCAAAAGGATTATGTGATTATAATATTAATTAATTATCACATAATCCTTTCTATTTACACATTTAATATAATCTTACCTGTTCTATTTCTAAGTTAAGTTACTTATTTTTTATACATTTTAGTTTACTCTTTGTGCTTTACTTTTTTCCTTTTTTCTTTAATCCAAGTCCTAGTCCACTAATTATGACCCCTAATGACCCTAATAGACCTGAATTAATAGGTGATCCTGTTTTAGGTAAAACTTTTCCTGTAGCTTTCCCTTCTTCCTTTCCCCCATCTGCTAGTGAATTTATCTTTACAAGCTTATCCTCTTTTTTAAAATTTTCACTATTGCTTTCATCCTTTTCTGAAGCTATATTATTATATTCCTTTATAGATTTTAAGCTATTTTTATCAGGAACTATTCTAAAGGAAACTCTGGAATTATCCATTGGAACTACATTCATAGTTAATTTTATTTTTGAATCTAAGCTTTTTATTGGGAATTTTATTCTACTAATTTCTTCTCCATTATTATTCTTTATTTTCTCTATTACTGTAGGTGTTATTTCTTTTCCATCCACTGTAGCTGTTATATTTTTCATCCAATCTGTTCTGTTTAAAGTTACTATAAGATATTTTTTTCCATCTCTAACTTCATAATTTATATCTTTCACATATTGAGCTGACATAGATGTATCATCACTATTTTCTTTTAAAATTTTTGCCTTCAAACTATATAATCCATCTTTTTCTTCTTTTGATATTGGTTTTGTTTCCGGTTTTTGTTCTGCTTTGGTTTCTGACTTCCCTTCATCTGGTTTTGTATCTGATTTGTTTTCTGGTTTTTCTGTATCTGGTTTAGTTTCTGGCTTTTGTTCTGGTTTGGTTTCTGGTTTTGTATCTGATAATTTTAATGTATCCTCCTTTAATTTAACACCAAAATTAACATCTTTATTCATTTCATCAATATATGTTTTCACTTGTATATCAGAATCTAAACTAGGTACTTCAAATTTAATTGTACTAATCTTACTGCTATTATTATTTGTAGCTACTGGTAAGGCTGAAGCTAAGTATTTTCCCTTATTATTATTAAGTGTACTTATTTTAACAGGTTTACCATCTACAAACACAACTAAATTTTTAGCATATTTTTCATTAGATAGTTTTAGGACTATAAATATTTTTTTATCTTGAACTTTAACTTCAGTATCTATTTTTAAATACTTTTGGATTTCTTCAGATTCCTTTGAATCAGGAGCTACTATTGAATTTTCAACTTTATATACTCCATTTTCTAAATCTTTTTTATTGTCTGGTTTCACTTCTGGCTTTTCTTCTGGTTTTATTTCTGGTGTTACTGAATTTGAATTTACTATTCTAAATCCTACTCTTGCATTACCCATTGGTACTACATTCATATGTAGCATAACCTGTGAATTTTCACTATTTACCTCAAAGGTTAAATCAGCATTTTCACCAGATTGTTTTTTATCATAGCTTACACTTTGTCCATCTACTGATACTTGTATATTTTTCATCCAATCTATTTTGTTTAGTGTTATTGTAAAAAACCTTTTACCATTCCTTTCCGTATAAGTAACATTTTTATTTAAATATTGTCCTGCCATAGATGGCTCATTTGAGTCTTCTTTTAAAATTACTACATTTATTTGTTTTTTTGTTGCTGGCTTTGTTTCAGGTTTTGTCTCCGGTTTAGTTTCTGGCTTTGTCTCTGGTTTTGTCTCAGGTTTAGTCTCTGGTTTTGTCTCCGGTTTAGTCTCTGGTTTTGTCTCCGGTTTAGTTTCTGGTTTAGTTTCTGGTTTTGTCTCAGGTTTTGTTTCTAGAGTTTCTTCTTTATATTCCTGTATTAATTTAAGGGTATCTTTTTGTAAAAATAATCTAAAGGATACATCTTTATTAATAAAAAATACTGGATTTATAGTCATATTAAATTTCACTTCTGAATCTAAACTATTTACTTCAAATTTTACCTTACCTTTATTTTCTTCCTCTATCTTTGTAGTTTTTATTGTTGCATCTTTTCCATCTACCATTACTTCAATATTTTTCATAACATCAAAAGAACTAAAGTTTGTTATTAAATATTTTTTTCCATCTTTTATTTCATACTCTACTTTATCTAAATAACTATTTGATTTTGATTCTTCATCTGAATCTTCTTTTAATGCTTTTGCTGACACTTCATATAAACCATCTTTTCTAGCTTCTGGTTTTGTTTCTGAATTGGTGTCCGGTTTTTCTTCCGCCTTGGGCTCTGGTTTTGTCTCCGGATTTGTTTCTGGAGTTTCTTCTTTGTATTCCTGTATTAATTTAACTGTATCTTTTTCTGGAACTACTCTAAACCCTACTCTAACATTTCCCATTGGTACTACATCCATGTTTATCATTACTTTTGAATCTAAACTTCCAATTTCAAATGTTATTTTTCCTTTTTCTTCCTCACCATTTCTTTCAATAGTTTCAATTGTTGGATTAATTTCCTTTCCATCTACTGTGGCTGTTATATTCTTCATCCAATCAGTTCTTTTTAAAGTTAATACAAAGTATTTTTTACCATCTTTTATTTCATAATTTATTTTTTCTAAATAACTACCTGCCATAGATTCTTCATTACTTTTTTCTTTTAATGTTTTTGCTGTTAATTCATATAATCCATTTTTCCCTATTTCTTCTGGCTTCACTTCAGGTTTTGTTTCTGGAGTTTCTTCTTTATATTCCTGTATTAATTTAACTGTATCTTCTTCTGGAACTATTCTAAACCCTACTCTAACATTTCCCATTGGTACTACATCCATGTTTATCATTACTTTTGAATCTAAACTTCCAATTTTAAATGTTATTTTTCCTTTTTCTTCCTCACCATTTCTTTCAATAGTTTCAACTTTTGGATTAATTTCTTTTCCATCTACTGTAGCTGTTATATTTTTCATCCAATCAGTTCTTTTTAGTGTTAATACAAAGTATTTTTTACCTTCTTTTATTTCGTAATTTATTTTTTCTAAATAACTGCCTGCCATAGATTCTTCATCATTTTTTTCCTGTAATGTTTTTGCTGTTAATTCATATAATCCGCTTTTCCCTATTTCTTCTGGCTTCACTTCAGGTTTTGTTTCTGGCTTAGTATCGGGCTTTTCTTCTGGATTTATTTCTGGCTTAGTGTCAGGTTTTTCTTCCGGATTTGTTTCTGGCTTAGTGTCAGATTCTTCTTCCGGATTTGTTTCTAGTTTAGTATCAACTTTTTCTCCTGGATTTGTTTCTGGCTTGGTATCAGGCTTTGTTTCAGGAATTTCTTCTTTGTATTCCTCTATTAATTTAACTGCATCTTTTTCTGGTACTATCCTAAAGCCTACTTTAGCATTCCCCATTGGTACTACATTCATATTTAACATTATTTTTGAATCTAAACTTCCAATTTCAAATCTTATTTTTCCCTTTTCTTCGCCTTTATCATTTTTTTCAATAGTTTCAACTGGTGGATTAATTTCATTTCCATCCACGGTAGCTGTTATATTTTTCATCCAATCAGTTCTATTTAATGTTAATATAAAGTATTTTTTTCCATCTCTTATTTCATAGTTTACTCTTTCTAAATAACCACCTGCCATAGATGCTTCATCATTATTTTCTTTTAATGTTTTTACTGTTACTTCATATAATCCACTTTTCTCTTTGTTTTTATTAACATTTTGTACTGCGGCTTTTACTACATTATTCCCTTGAGCATATACTGGCATTGAAACAATTGGACTACCTAAAACTCCAATATTAGTTAAGAATACTAATGTTGCAACTCTTTTAGATAAACTTTTATTCATTGTTTTACCCCCTATTAATTAAATTTTATTTATATTATTAAACTTTTACATTTATAAATTTTCATATATTGATAAATATTATTGTGCTTTAATCATTTAAAATAGACTTATTAAAACCTAATTATTGATATCAATTTTCTTTATCAATATCATTTTAAAAAAATATTTTTATACTCAATAATATCTATATATCAATATAAAGCTAATATTTATAATTTATATTTACACACCATAATGTACTACTTCTTCATTTCCGCTTTAACTATTAATCTTTTTTTACCCTTATCTGTACAAGTTACTATAGTCATACTTTTTTTATTTTCATCCTGATCTAACACACCTATTTCTGTTGGTTCCACAACAAATTTTTTAGTTATAATATAGTCATATTCTCCTGTTAATGTTTTTATCTTAATTTCATCTTTGATATTTACCTTATAAAGCTCATTTAAAATTTCATTGTAAATAGTACTACTATGCCCTGCTATAGAAAAGTTCCCATTAATTCCTGGCATAGCTGTATTCTTAAAATGTCCTAAATAATATCTTAAATCATCCATATTAGTTCCTTCAACAATTATAGATCGCAAACTTATAGAAGGTATCTCCATTATAGCAATTTTATCTCCATCACCATTTGTATATTTTATTGTCTTTCTTTTTTGTTTCCCATAATTCTTGTCATGATTTTTGTCATCATTTTTGCTGTTTTCCAAAACTATATCATTATTAAACTCCTTTATAAGTTGGGCTTCCTTGTTTTTAGAATACATTCTTATACCTAAAGAACTGACCATTAGTACTAATCCAATTATTATAAACAGGCTTGATATAATATTTCTCTTCATACTTATTTACTCCTTATTTATTTGTAATTTGTTAATGAATTTTCTTAGGAATAAAAATAAGTTTTTCTCCAAATTGATTTTTTAATATATTCATATCTACGCTATAAACATCTCTTATTAATTTTTTATTTAAAATTTCTTCTGGTTTCCCTAAAGCTTGTATTTCTCCATTTTTTAAAACTAAAACTCTGTTACTATATTTTGCTGCTTGATTTAAATCGTGAAGTACCATTACAACTGTTAATTTTAAATTTTCATTTAGCTGCCTTACTAATTCTAAAATTTCTATTTGATTATTTATATCTAAATAAGTTGTTGGCTCATCTAACAATAGAACTTTTGGTTTTTGTGCAAGGGCCATAGCTAGCCAAGTCCTTTGTCTTTCTCCTCCTGATACACTAGTAATTTTTTTATTTTCCATATGTTTAAGATTTGTATTTTCTAATGCCCAATCAATTATTTCTTCATCATCTTTATTTAAACTTTCAAACCACGCTTTATGAGGGTTTCTACCAAAGCCTACTATCCTTCTTATAGTCATATCCTTTGGAGCACTATTATGTTGAGAAAGACAAGCCATTTCTTTAGCTATATCTTTATTACTCATATCCCAAAGCAACTTTCCATCTAGATGGATGATGCCTTCCATAGGCTTTAATAACCTTCCTATAGCCTTTAGCACTGTAGATTTTCCTGAACCATTAGGTCCTATTATAGTAAGCATGTCTCCTTTGTCTACCTGTAAATTGAAATTTTTAACTATAACTTTATTACTATAACCTATGGTAAAATCCTGTATATTAATCATCACTCTTACGCCTCCTTAATAGGAATAAGAAAAATGGTCCACCTATCATAGCCATTATTACTCCGACTGGTAACTCTATGGGCCTTGCTATATATCTTGCCATAGTGTCTGCTAAAAGTAATAAAATAGCTCCCAATATAGCACTCATTGGTATTAAATATTTATAATCATACCCTATTACTAATCTGCATATATGAGGAATAATAAGTCCTAAAAAACCAATGATACCCACTATTGAAGTGCTTATACCTGCCAAAAATACTGCAACTAAAGATATAAACATTCTAGTTTTATTAACATCTACCCCTAAATTAGTAGCCACATCATCTCCTAATGCTAAAAGATTGGCACCTTTTATACAAAATAGCGATAATATTATACCTAATATACTATAAGGTACAAGATACTTAACTTCATCCCATCCTCTATAGGCTAAACTTCCATTTATCCATAAAAGCATGCCCTGAATTTTATCACTATTTAAAATAGATAATAGTGAAGTAGCTCCTAAAAATATAGCATTTACAGCTACTCCTGCCAAAATTATTCTTAAAGAATTTAATCCATTATCCCAGGAAAGGGCAAAAACCATAATACAAGCTAACATCGCTCCTAAAAAAGCCATTAAAGGTAATATTTTATAAAGCTGTGGAAAATAAATCATTACTATAATAGCCACTAAACTTGCTCCTGAAGACACTCCTGTGATTCCTGGATCTGCTAATGGATTTCTCATAACAGATTGCAAAAGGGCTCCAGATATAGATAAAGATGCTCCCACAAATATTGCTATAATTATTCTAGGTAATCTCATATCCATAACTATGCTAGAATTTATTTCATTGCCTTTACCTAAAAATATATTTACTATATCTTTAACATGTATGTCTGTGCTTCCTACCCCAATAGTTAAAGCAGCTAAAACTATTAGTAGTATAAAAGATAAAATTATCATCATTATCTTAGTTTTATTCTTCATATTTTTCATATATTTCACCATTTCTATAGTTATTTATATAAATAATCCTTCATTTTTTCTAAAGAATCTGCTATTTTTATATCTCCTGTAACTCCAAAAAATTTAGGATCCAAATCATATACTTTATTTTCTTTAACCGCTTTAAACTTCTTCCATTGAGGGTTAGTCTCAAATTCTTTTTCTGTTTGCTTTTTAGCTTCATCTATATATCCATGATACATCCTGAAAATAACATCCGGATTTTCCTTTAATGCAGCCTCTAAAGAAAATGGTACATATTGACCCTTAAGATTTGCTTTATTTGCTATATTTTCTCCACCTAGTTTATTAATAAGACTTCCCGTAAATGAATTTTCACTGGCTAGCATAAAGTGTCCTGGTGCTCCAAACAGAATCATAACCTTTACTTTTTTATTTTTATCCACATCTTTCATTACTTCTTTTTCTTTTCTTTCTATTTCTTCAACTAAATTTTTACCATTTTGTTCTTTCCCATATTTCTTAGATTTTTCTAGTATAGTTTTTTTCACTGAATCATAGGAATCCAGATTGCAATATTCTGTATTTATACCACTAGCTTTAAGCTTATCTCCTATCATCTCCTCTAAAGCACCTGATGTAATATATACATCTGACTTTAAACTCTTAACTTTTTCTAAATCAGGGTTCATTGGTAACCCGACTTCTGGCAACACTTTTATTTTATCTGATATTTCATATTGAGTACTTGCTCTTCCTACCATTTTAATATCTAATTTTGATAACATTTCTGCCACAGCCACACTACCCGCTACAATTCTTATATTTTTTCCTTCTTTAGCTGATATATTATTAGAACTTGTCTTATCTACCTTTGAATTTCCACAAGCAATAAGAGAAAGGCACAGTATAGCGTACGTAATTAAAGATAAAATTTTTTTCATAAACTATTCCTCCTATTTATTATAGGACTTGATTTTAAGAAAACAGATTTTTTATATTCAGTTTAAACTCTTAAAATTTATTTTCTCTTTTTCAATAACCCTGCTCCCAACAAAGTACTTAATCCACCCATTAATAATAAACTGCCATTGGAAATTGGGAAACCTGTTTGAGGTAATTCTTTTTCAGCATTACTACTTTTACTGCTTTTATTATTATCATCATCCTTCTTTGAACTTTCCTTAGGACTTTCTCCAGATATTTTTTTAATATCATCATTAAGGACGATTCTAAAAGCTACATCTGCATTATCCATTGGAACTACATTCATTCTAATTTTAATATTAGGTTTTTTATTTGGTATTTGAAATTTTATTGCAGCTACTTTACCTTCGTTACCTTCATTAGCATGTTCATATTGAACTGATGCATCATCTACTAAAACTTTGATATTTTTCATCCAATCATTTCTTAAAACTTTAAAAGTAAAATACATATTTCCACCTTGTACCTCTAAGACTCCATTGCTATCAACGTATTGTCCTGCCATAGATAATTCTGCACCTTTTTCTTTTAATATTTGAAAACTTACACTGTATTTCCCATCTTCAAGTCCATCTTTTTGAGCTAATAATACTATATTTTTATTGCTGTGTACTTGTCCATGATTATTATTTATATCTGTAGCTAAAACTGAACTTGAAGATATTAATATGCCTGTTGATATGGCACCAGCTAATGTTAATTTTATAAATTTATTTTTCATACTTACTTCCTCCTTATTAATCTTTAAATTAAACTAAAATTAATTTATTTAATTTTATAAATTTTAATTAAAAATTTAAAAATTTAAAAATCATGATATTTCTAACATTTTATATATATTTTTAAATTATAACCACCTACTTCCATTTAATGAACCTTATTCATTATAACACTGCATTTATATTTTTTCAATGGTTATTGATTTTCATTTTCAACTAAATAGTGCGATTTTTATATTATTTATTAACTTTTTTCTAATGAAATCAAGTTATTTTACAAATTATCTATTATATATAAATTAAATTTAATATTAATTTATACCAATTACTAAAAAAATCTATTTAATTATATGTTAAAATTATCAGTTAACATTATTTATCACTGCTTTATTGTTAAAAAACTAAAACCCTTACTTATTTAATTAAAAATTAAATAAGTAAGGGTTTTAGTTTTTATCTATGTATAAAGATACTTTTTCATAAATTTATAGCAAAAATATTTTAATCACTGTTATCTTTTATTAATATTTTTGTATAGAAAGTACCTCTTCAATTCTTTCTAGAGAATATTCATATGCATCATAAACTCCTTTATTATAAATCTCTGGCGCTAGTTCTTCTAGGAAAAAATCTAAAATCATACCCGCCGCTAAGTCTCCTAACTCTTCCTCTCTTTCATTATAAAAATATTCTTTTATGGAATCTATCATCACTTTCTTCTTTTGTTTATCTATTACAATAACATTTTTTTTCTTCAAAAAAATCCCTCCAGTTAATATATAATATAACTAAGAATTATTTAATCATATTATTTTTTGTTAATTTAAAATATGTAAGATAAGATATTAGTATGTTCTATAAATATCTTAATGCCTATAAATATTAACACAATCCCCCCTAAGATTTCCGCTCTCTTTTTTAAGAGCTTTCCACACTTTTTACCTATCATAACTCCAATAAAACATATAGCAAAGGTTATAATACCTATAATAATTATAGCACTTATTATTGAAACCTTTAAAAATGCAAAACTTACACCTACAGCTAGTGCATCTATACTAGTGGCTATAGCAAGAAGGGTAAGAGTTTTATTATTTAAACATTTCTTTTCTCCCACTGCATAATCACAGGCAATTTCATCCTTATTATCTTTGCTTTCCTTAATACTGTCATATATCATTTTTCCTCCAATAATAGAAAGTAGTATAAGAGCTATCCAGTGATCTAATGCTGCTATATAACTTTCAAATTTTATTCCTATAGACCATCCTATTAAAGGCATCAATGCTTGGAACCCTCCAAAAAATGATCCTATCCTTATTCCCTCCGAGGCTGTAACTTTACTTATCATAGCTCCATTTGTTATAGACACTGCAAAAGCATCCATGGACAAACCTATGCTAATTAATATTATACTAACTAAGTCCATTATGTTCCCTCCTTAACATAATTTATAAAATATAAATTCTATGCAATAAAAAAGACTCCATGCATAGCTAAAAGCTATACATGAGTCTCATTATTCAAGACAAGCCAGACTTTTACAAGTCAATATGTTGACTTTGCCACACAATATTTTAATATTGTGCCAATTACTCCCTCATAATAGTTACTTAAAATTTATATTTGTTAACTCTAATTATATGATATATTAAAGTATAAGGTCAAGAAATTTTAAATTCTAAAAATGAATCCACTATTGTTTAAAACTATTAACTACATAAGTTTCAGAAAACTTTTCATAAAACATTCTTTTCTCTTTGTTAAATAAACCTTTTATAATCATAATACCAATTATAAAAAGAATAATGAAATAAATTAGAACTGTAGAAACTAAAACATATCCTTCAAAATTTAATTTAGCTATATAGTTAAATACTGTTAAAATTATTAACCATAAATATCTTTTTAAAACTTGCATTAATGTTAATCTATTCTTATTTTCATTTATAACTCTTATCTTCACCAGCTTTTTACCTATTGTATAACCATTAGTTATATATATAATTAAAACTATATACAATATAAAAATAAAGGAAGTTATTTTATCATTTTTTAGTACCGAAAATAGTATATTTATTATAAATGAATCTATAAAGAAAGCTATAGCCCTTCTAGTATAAGATATTTTTAATTTATAATCATATTTATTATCTATTTTATTAACATCAGGAAGTATATTACCTACTATAGGCACTAAGTAATATCCCATTATACCACCAGAAGTGTTTAATATAAGGTCATCTACATCAAATAATCTATATGCATATTTATATATACCAAATATTCCTGTTAATTGTGTTACTTCAAAAAATAAAGAAGTACAAAATACGATCATCAATGTTTTCTTAAAACTTTTCTTATATGCATATTTTAAGAAAAAACCTAAAGGTGTTAATAATATTATATTAAAGGAAACCTGCCAAAATCCTCTATTTTTTAGTGCTGCAAAAATAGGTTTATATCCACTATTCATGAGAGATCTGTATTCTCTTATAAAATCCCCTATAAAATTAAATGGTTGTAATTGAGGCCTAATTATAAATTTAGGAACAGAATCATGAGGTGGTAAAGGTAATATTACTAAATAAAAAGCTGAGATCATATAAAAAATAAAAGCTACATGCATAAATGATCTATACTTACTTATAAATCCATGTTTTCTATATTGAAAAATACAATATGGAATAAAAGCCATATAAATTAAAATAGGTACTGTTAAAACTGCAACCTTTATAGGAAATACGTATATTCCCACAATTAACACCTCTTTTCATTAAAATTATATATATAATATATTTTTATAATTTTAATTTGGATAAAGCCTCTGCTAAAGCTGAATTTATTGGTTCATCATTTTCTTTTTGCATTTTTTTCATATATTTATCCACATCTCTTTTATTTAATTTTCCTTGATTGTTTCTATATTTTTTATTAAAAGAAGAGAGTTTTTCTCTAAAACTACATCTTGTGCATACATAGATTTGACCCTGTCCCTCTCCTCTAAGTTCTAATTTTACATGACACTGAGGACATCTTACATTGGTAAATCTGCTTACATTTTCTCTATAACCACATTCTCTATCCTGGCACACATTCATAATTCCATTTTTGCCCTTAACTTCTAACATATACTTCCCACATTGTGGACATTTTTTACCGGTTAAATTATCATGAACAAATTTATCTTTGCTATTTTTTACGTCCTCTACAAGTTTTGTAGAATAGTCTCTCATTTTATTTATAAATATCTGTCCTCTTAATTTACCCTTACTAATGGAATCTAATTCTCTTTCCCATTTTGCTGTTAAAAGTGGTGACTTTAAGTCTTCAGGTACTAAATCTATAACTTGTTTTCCCTTTGAAGTTGGGACTATTTCTTTTCCTCTTTTTTCTATATAAAAAGTGTTATATAATTTTTCAATTATATCTGCCCTAGTAGCAACAGTTCCAAGTCCACCAGTCTCTCCTAATGTTTTAGAGCTTTCTTTATCTAAACTCATATATCTTTGAGGGTTTTCCATAGCAGATAATAAAGTGCCCTCATTAAATCTAGCTGGTGGCTTTGTTTGACCTTTGTTTATTTTAAAGTTAAAAAATTCTATGCTATCTCCCTTATTAACCTTAGGAAGAGTTTGATCTTTTATATTATCACTATCTGAGTTATTATCTTTATCATCAAATTCCTCTCTATCATAAACTGATTTCCATCCCTTTGATTTTATAACTTTTCCCTTTGCTATAAATTTTTCACTCACAACCTCTGCTTTAATGGTAGTTTGAATATATTCAAAAGGTGATAACATAACTGATAAAAATCTTTTAATAACTAAATCATAAATATTTCTTTCTTCACTACTTAAGTTACCTAATCTAGGCTTTTCTTCTGTAGGGATTATAGCATGATGGTCTGAAACCTTACTATCATCTACAAAGCCTTTATGAGCTTTAATATTTCCCTTTAATATTTCATTTGCAAATCTACTGTAATTACCAATAGATATAGCCTTTAATCTATCTGGTATTGTAGCTACAACATCCTTTGAAATATATCTAGAATCTGTTCTTGGATAAGTTAAAATTTTATGGTTTTCATATAATCTTTGCATTATAGATAAGGTTTGTTTTGCTGAATATCCAAATATTCTATTTGCATCCCTTTGAAGCTCTGTTAAATCATAAAGAGCTGGAGCATATTTCTTTTTATTGCTTTCTGTTACCTCTATTATTTTCCCCTCTTTACCTGTAACCTTTGAAAGTACTTTTTTAGCTAAGTCTTCATTAAAGGTATTAAATCCACCTTTAACATTTTCCCAATGCATTGTAAATCCTTTAGCCTTACCTTCTATAGTATAATAATCCCTAGGTTTAAAATTCTTTATTTCTTCTTCCCTTTGAACTATCATAGCTAGGGTAGGAGTTTGAACTCTTCCTGCTGAAAGTTGAGCATTATATCTACAAGTCAAAGCTCTTGTAACGTTAAGTCCTACAATCCAGTCAGCTTCTGATCTACACACTGCTGAATGATATAAATTTTCATAATTCTTTCCTGGTTTTAAATTTCTAAATCCATCTAAAATAGCTTTATCTGTTTGTGAAGAAATCCAAAGACGTTTTATAGGCTTTTTAAAACCTACTTTATCAATTATCCATCTAGCTACAAGCTCTCCTTCTCTTCCTGCATCTGTAGCTATAACAAGTTCTTCTACATCTTTTCTTATCATTACCTTTCTAACTTCACTAAAATGCTTTGAAGTCTTCTTTATAACTGTAGTTTTCATTTTTTTAGGTAGCATTGGAAGAGTATCCATGCTCCATTTTTTATATTTTTCATCGTAACTTTCAGGATCAGATAAAGTTATTAAATGTCCTAAAGCCCAAGTTACAATATATTTATTTCCTTCTAAGTAACCATTACCCTTTTTATTGCATTTTAAAACCTTAGCCAAATCTCTTCCTACACTAGGTTTTTCTGCTAAAACTAATACTTTTCCCATAAATAATTATCGTCCTTCCATAAATAATTCCTTTTTTAATAAAAATAAGGATAGATATACTTACTACCCTTACATTACATATATATAATTATATATTAAATTCAAAGTAAAGCTATATATTACATAATATATCTTAATATTTTTATACATCCATAATAAAACTTACTTAACTATATTTTCTTTGTTGATTAACTATTTAATTGTTATTACTCCATTATAAACTAAATATTTAATTAATACAAAATATTTAACAATGCACCATAGACTTAGCATAAAAGCTCCAATGAAAATTATACCTCTAAAAAATATTCATGGTAAAAAGGACTAAAACAAAATCCAGTAGAAAGCTTCTTAATACTTGCTACTGGATTTATTTTATGAAAAAGTATTTTCATAATACAGATATTTTTCACCTGTTCTTGTGTGTGTTTGAATTTCTCATAATTAAAATTGTAATACTTAAAATTAGCACAATTCCTCCTGTTACAGCTGAAATGACAATCAAAAATAAAGAATTTTACAAATTTTAAATAAATTTAATAATAACTAATAGTACAACTTCAATAATAAAATTCACAAAAATAATTTTATAACTTATTATTTTTAATATCCAGTTTTATTACTATCTTTACTCCAATACTCAAAAGCTTTTAACGAAGATTTTTTATCAACTGCTTCTAAATCAAGTATATCTTCATCCCTGCAGCCTTCTTTTAAAAATTTCAATATGTGCTCATCTCTAAAACCAATATCTCTAGCATCTTCTACTGTACATCCATAATATACTTTTGATATATTTGCCCAAATAATTGCAGACATACACATAGGACAAGGCTCCGATGTTGTATATAATTCACATCCACTTAAATCAAATGTATTGAGTTTTTTACAGGCTTGTCTTATAGCATTTACTTCACCATGGGCAGTAGGATCATTGTCTCCTATTACAGTATTATGAGCTACTGCTATCACTTTTCCATCCTTAACTATTGCAGATCCAAAAGGACCTCCTTCATGATTTTTCATACCTTCCATACAACTTTTCACACATAAATCCATTATTTCATTTTTATCCATCTTAGTAACCTCTTAAAATCATTTAATAATTAAACTATATATCTTAATATTATACTTTAAAAATGTTCTTGTCAAAATTTACCTTGCAGTAATTATCATATTATAACCCTAAATATTATTTCATTTTTAAAATAGCTTTTTTGGTAGCATTAAATATTTTATTATATCCGGTACATCTGCATAAGTGACCTGATATTTCTCTTTTTATTTCATCATCAGTATAGTCTTTTTCGCTTTCTACTAAAGCTGTTGTGGTTAAAACTAAACCTGGTGTACAGAATCCACATTGTACAGCTCCTTCATCTATAAAGGCTTTTTGAACCTCTGAAAGCTCACCATTTTTTTCTACCCCCTCAATAGTTTTTATTGTTTTCCCATCAGCCCAAGCCGCTAAGTAAATACATGAGTCTGTTGGGACACCATCTATTAAAACAGTACACGCTCCACATTCTCCTACACAACATCCTTGTTTAACTCCTGTTAAATGCAATCTACTTCTTAACACTTCTGATAAAGATTCTCTAATATCTATTTCTACTTCATACTTTCTATCATTTACTATAAATTTTATTTTTCTTTTTAAACTCATATATATTCCCCATCCCTCTCACTGTATAATACTACTTTATATCTTCATCATTTTTTCAAAACTCTCTAATCTTTTAATAGATTCTTTAATTCCCCTATAAGTTAATTCTTCTATTAAATGTTCTTTAAACTCCTTTGATGCATTCCAGAAATCTATTGCTCTTGAAGATTTTAAAGCCAATTTTCCTATTAATCTTATATTTTCATCAGTAATTTTCATATATTTTCCCTCTGCTTCAGCTATTCCACACCTTATAGGCATTGGGCCTGATACCCCTAACGCTATTCTTAAATCTTCAAACTTTTTATCCTTAACTTCTACAAGTACAGCGACGCCCATTAAAGCTATATCCATTGCATTTCTACTAGCAAATTTAATATAATTTCCATACTTATCTTCATAATCTTTTTTTTCAATAATTATACTAATTAATATCTCATCTTTTTTGATGCTAACCTTTCCAAGCCCTGTATAAAAATCTTTTATTTTAACTATTCTCTCACCATTTTTAGATTTAAGTCTTAATTTACTATTTAATGCAAATAATGATGGCGCGCTATCTCCGGATACAGCTCCATTACAAATATTTCCTCCAATGGTTGCCATATTTCTAATTTGAGGTCCTCCCATAGAAACTGCTGCTTCTGCTAGTATAGGAATATTTTTATTTACTATATCATCTCTAAATATTTCTGAAAAAGTTGCCATAGCACCTATTTCTATTGAGCCATCCTCAATTACTTTTATTTCATTTAAACCCTCTATGTTTCTAATACTTATTAAATTTAAAGAATTAAATCTTTCTTCATGAAGTTTTACAAGTACATCGGTACCTCCAGCTATTACTGTTAAATTATCATGTTCTGATAATAATTCTAATGCTTCTTCTAATGTTTTAGGTTCTAAAATTTCATTTATGTCATACATATTATTCCGCCTCCTATATAAGTCCAACCTTTTTAAATTTTTCAAAAACAGATTGAGCATCCATTGGCAATTTGTTAAATGCTACTCCTGTTGCATTTAATATAGCATTACGTATAGCTGGTGCTGGAGAAATTGTTGTATTTTCACCTAAAGATTTTTGTCCATAACTAGATGTTGGATCATAAGTATTTACAAATTCACATTTTATATTTGGAGTATCCATAATAGTTTGAATCTTATAATGTAAAAGATTATTATTTATTGTAGCTCCTGTTTTTTCATCTATTATGAACTTTTCTGATAAAGCAAATCCTAAGGCCATACTAACACCACCGTGTACTTGTCCTTCTGCTAACTTTTTGTTTAAAATTTTTCCCGAATCATGTATGTTATAAATATCTAAAACTTTTATTTTTCCTGTTTTTATATCAACTTCAACTTCTACAAAGGTTGCCCCATAAGCTATAGCATTATTTTTAACCTTTACAGTTAAATCACTTGTTATAGGTGCATATTTTTCTCTATTGTAATATGCTTCCATTGCAATTTCTTCTAAAGTATAAAGTTCTCTCTTTAATCCTTTTTCTATTACCTTTGCATCTACAATATCTAAAAGCTCTGCATCTAAGCCACACTTATCACTAGCAATTTCTAGAACCTTTCTTTTTACTTCTGTTGCTGCTTTTTTTATAGCTTGACCTGCTATAAAAGATTGTCTTGATGCATAAGAACCTGTATCAAAAGGGGTTATATCTGTATCTTGCTGGGAGACTATTGTTACCATATCAAATGGTATTCCAATAGTTTCTGCTGCCATTTGACTAAATACTGTATCACTACCCTGTCCTATTTCTGTAGCCCCTACTTGAACTTGAACTGAGCCATCTTGATTCATTACTATTCTTGCTCCTGCTGCCTCAAGTGATACGGGCCAAGTTCCTGAAAAATAGCTAAAACAAGCCATTCCAACTCCTCTTCTTATGGAACCATTTTGATTTTTATATAATTGTCTTTTTCTATCCCAATCTATTAATACTCTACCTCTTTTTAAGCATTCTGGTAATCCAAAGGTTCTAACTACAAGACCTGATGCCTTGTCTATATGACCTTTTTTTATAAAACTATTAAGTCTAAAATCTACAGGATCTATATTTAAATCCTTACATATATCATCAATCATAGATTCTATAACAAAACACATTTGTGGTATACCATATGCTCTCATTGCACCTGCCACTGGAAGATTAGTATATATAGTTTTGGGGCGATACTTTTCTGCCTTTATATCATAAAGGGGTCTAATTTTACTTCCTGCACTCATAGCAATTGAATGTCCATGGGATGCATAAGCCCCATTATTTACAAAGTTCTCTATATCATAACCTTCTATTTTATTATCTTTTGATAAAGCCATTTCAATATTTACTCGCATTGCATGTCTTGTTCTAGTTGCAACAATTGCCTCTTCTCTACTTAATTGTAACCTTACACATCTTCCATTAACTGCAAGAGACATTATAGCTGTAAGTGGCTCTATTATAACATCCTGTTTTCCTCCAAAACCTCCACCAACATAAGGCTTTATTACTCTTATTTTTCCAATAGGTAAATTACAAGCTTTTGAAACTATCCTTCGTACAATATGTGGTATTTGTGTTGATGTTATAATAAGCATTCTACCTTTCTCATCAATCTTTGCCATAGCATTATGAGTTTCCATTTGACAATGTTGTACTATTTGAGTTTCATATTGGCCTTTATAAATTTTATCTGCATTTTTAAATACTTTCTCTGGATCTCCAACTGTTATACCAAAATCACTAACTATATTATTAGGTCTTTCATCATGAATAACAGGAGCTCCCTCTTTTATTGCTTCTTCTTGATCGATTACAAAAGGTAAAACTTCATATTCTACTTTTATTAATTTTAAAGCTTTTTTAGCTATAAGCTCATCATTTGCAACAACTGCTGCAACTGCATCTCCAACAAACCGTGCTTTATCTGTAAGTAATGAATAATCTTCTATATCTCTATGACTTGGATCTAATGAATATGGATGCCCTGCCGTAGGAAACTTTGTATTTGGTACATTTTTATATGTTAATACAGCTTCAACACCTTCTAAATCTTCAGCTTCTTTAGTGTCTATATTTTTTACTTTTGCATGGGCATAAGGACTTCTTAAAACCATTCCTACAAGTGAGTCAGGTTCAAGATAATCTGAACAATACTTAGCTTTACCTGTAACTTTAGCTACTGCATCTACCCTATTTACGCTTTTTCCAATTAAATCATAAGAATCTTCCATATATAGTTCCCCCCTTTAACACTTTATTTCCTCTAATAACTACATATATTATTTATTTTATGATTTCTTTTTTTCTTTTACTTCTCTTTTATATTTACTAGATATAAGCAAAACTATTAATGCTAAAACTACATTTAACCATTGAGTTATCTGTATAAATATGTTCACTTTATTTATAGTTAAATTTATTGCTATACATGCAACTCCTACTGTTAATATAGCCCAGTATTGAAGACTTATCCCCTCTGCATTTTTTAATTTTAATAATTTATATATTTGTGGAAAAAATAAATATATCAAAGTAAAACTTCCCAGAGCTTGAGCAATATTCCCCCAAAAATGTAAATCAGTCATAATTAACATCTCCTATCCTCAAATCTATTCAATTTATTTATGCTTTTTTTCTTTTTCACTAAAATAAACTATTAATGCAGTAGTTAAAATAGCAAATATAACATTTATAGATTGAATAATTAATTGCACCTTTGGGACTTCACATATAAATTGATTTATGCATATACAAGCTATACCAAAAGTCATTATTATCCAGTACTGTATACTATTATTTCCTGTGCTCTTAGTTTTTGATATAGTATAGATTTGTGGTAGGAAAGAATATAATACTAAAACTCCACCTATAATATTTATAATTGTTCCAAATTTTATTAAACCACTCATAGCACCCTTATCTTTAAAATTAAAACCTAAAAAATTTTTAGTTTTAATATTCTAAAAATAAGTCCCTCCCTTATTTTATTGATTCCTATTTTTTCTTTAATATCTATTAAGTTTCTAGATATTTTATTATTAAATTAATATTTATTCCTCCTTTTCTTTAATATAAATATTTTTAATTACTTATACATAGATGCAAAAACTATACCAAAACACAATGAAAAAATAGTGATTTTTATATATATTTCCCAACAAATTTGTATATTTTTCCTTAAAAATATTATTAAACGTCTATATTTCAAGAAATATTTCTGCTGTAAAACATTGTTAATTCACTCTATATAAAGGAATGTTTTTATTATAATGATAAATTACATATCATTTTGATAAATAATAAAGTCCCTTTTAATTTAATATTTTTCCTTTTAATTTATCATTTTGATAAATTAAAACAACTATATATAATTAGAGGAAAATGCTAATATATAACCATTTTTATAATACTTTTATAAAATTCAATTAAGTTTTATGAAATATTTTTATTTTTTTTTCACTATAGTAATTCAAAATAGTAATTCAAAACTTGATCGTTAATATATATATTTAAGTATTAAAATTTATCAATATGATAGCATTTCAATTAACTCTACCACTTTAAAGTATATTTACTATGTTTTAAAGAGTAGTTTAATGGAATTATAAATAAAAAAAGTTAAAAGACTTATTATAAATCTTTTAACCTTTAATATAATTACTTTTCAACTTTTCTTTTCTTAATTTTATGTAATATCATTATTTTAAGACCTTATTTTTACTATAAAATTTTTTTAACTCAGCTTTTTTCATAACAAAAGACATTACTACTAATATATAGTCTCCTGTTGCATGAATTCTAAACTTTATGTTAATATTAAAAATGCCTATATTATCCTATAGGATTTAATGTATAATTAATATAATACATTCATAAGAAAGGATTGAGCTTATGGCAAAGAAACATAAAAAAAAGACTTTATTTAGAATACTATTATCTACATTAGCTATTGGTTCCATTTTTTTAGCTTCTAACTCTAAAGAAAATTCTTGTAATGATAATGATTCAAAGAATGAATATAAGAAAAGCTCTATGGATGATGAATATGATCAATGTAATGCTTAGTAAAATTTAAAATAAAACCCCTTGTATTTATTTTACTATCAGGGGGTTTTATACTTTATATATTTTATTTTTTATTATATTTTTTTATTTGATTACATATGGAATAAAAAGCTTTTTTATCTTTTCTATCTAAAGCCTCATCAAGAAAGGCATATAATGCCTGTAAATATACATTGTTTTTTTCTCTTTGGCTTAACACATAATCTTTACTTACTTCTTTTTCAAAATTTTTATTACTTTCTTTACTATAGCTTTTACTATTAACTTTATCTAAAGGATTTGTTAAATAATCTAATCCATTAATTACATTTCTTTCATAATATATGTTTTCCATAACCCTTATATAATAAGATAATTCTTCTTTATTTAATATAAAAAATACTCTAGTTTTACTATTATCTTCAGAAGCCAGCTTCACATAGTCCTCTCCTATTAAAGATATGCATATTTCTCCCTGATCTTTAATTAAAAAATAATGTATAATATCTGATTGTTTATTAACAATTATCTTTAAAACATTATAAAAATTTTTCAGAAAATGAATATACAATCTTAGATCTTCCTTAAACATATAAAACTTATTTTCTATTAATTTACCTTTATATGTTCTTCCAAAATAAAAATCAAAATAGCTTTCTCCTGTTATATATTTATGATAATATACTTTTATTTTGTCTGTAAATTTATTTAATGATCTAGCTGTTGTCACC
Source organism: Clostridium sporogenes (assembly GCF_001889325.1). Taxonomy (NCBI): domain Bacteria; kingdom Bacillati; phylum Bacillota; class Clostridia; order Eubacteriales; family Clostridiaceae; genus Clostridium; species Clostridium sporogenes. The sequence continues at coordinate 838,550 of NZ_CP013243.1, forward strand.
TCTGTACAATAAGTTAGCTTATTGAGCTCATCTTCAAATATCTCCATATATTTAACTTCCATGATACTCTTATACCTCTCCCTATTTTAATATAAATTTACAATAATAATTAATATTTTTTATTCCACTTCCAATAAGTTTTATTGCCTATATTCTTTATATAAGTACTTTTAGGAACCTGTAACAATAATACAAATATAGCCAAAATATCCATATAGGAAGCAACTGCATTTATTATTATTATTACATATAGAAAATTATTTTTAGTCCTTATAAAACTTAATCCTACGGTTGGCAATATAGTTAATATTATAAAAGGAAAAATTAGAGATATTACTAGCCTATTCCTTGATATTTCCCCCTCAAAAAAGGAGTAAGATACTAACCCCTTAGGTATAAATCCAAAAATAGTTTGTTTAAAATTAGGGAAAGCCAAACTGTGTAGTATTTCGTGGATTGGCATAATAATTATAAAAGCTATAACTATGTCCTTTAAATTTAAATAGATCCCTTTTACATAAGTATAATTTATCATATAAATATAGATTAATCCTACTACTGATATAGCTATAGGTATACCTAATATTTGAGCTAATATGATTCCTGGTTCTTTTAATTGATGCCATTTGCTCTTATCACAGGGGTCGAAGCTATCACCATTTTCATATTCTCCTATTTGAAATTTCATATAAATCAACTCCTGCTATAGTTATATAATTACTATTATACCATTAATTTAATATTTTGTTTTTTGTATGAATATACTCAGTTTATACATACCCTTTTACAAGTATAATATAACGTAATATAAAAACTACTAACAGAACAAATTCTACTTAAATATTATATTTTTTAGAATATATAAAAAGACTGCCTGTTTATATTTTAAGGCAGCCTTTTCCTGTGTGTGTATATAATAAATCAAGGAAGGCATTTTAAATTTCAGGCTAACATTTTTCCTAATAATATATTGCTTTATTTGATATTTTTACAATTTAATAAGTTAACCCGCTTAACATATTTTATGTGTTGTTCTATAAAATATACTAAAATATTTTATAATTTCTCCTTCTTTATCTATTATAAGCTATTCTAAAATATTTTTATATATTTATAAAAAAATGCTATAGACAAAGCTTTTATTAATAAATGTTTATTATAATATGTTTTTTACAATGCATACTAATATTAATAAAACTCTATATACTTTAATTATTACATAACATATACAAACCCAATATTTATGATGTTTTTTATTTAATGTTAAATATAAAAATTATTTCATAAAAGATAAGAATATAGTATTTAAAAAATCTAAATTATCTCTTCTGTCCTCTTTATGATTTTCAATCATTACTCTTATTACAGAAAATATTGTCTCTATAAGTCTAAGAGATACATCATATTTCTTTTCTATTACATCTCCAGAAATTTGTTCATTAAAAATTTCCTGTATTTCACCTATAATTTTTTCTTTAAAATAAACAAATTGTTCTCTTTCTCTAGAATTTTTAATATTAAAATCTATCTTTATAATTCCTTTTCTCATTTCTATATCATCATATAATATTTCTAAATATTTATTTATTTTTTTTTCTTTACTTATATCTTTATTTCTCTCTTCTTTTAATTTTGATAAAGTCTTTTCCCAACTTTTTACAAAAACTTCTAGAAACAATTCACTTTTTCTAGAATAATAGTTATATAAAGTACCTACTGCTACTCCAGATTCTTTAGCAATAAGTTTCATATCCACAGCCTCATATCCATACTCTCCAAAAAGCCTTATTGATGCACTGCTTATTTTCTCTTCTATATCTTTTATTATTTTTGGCATATTAAACACCTCATTTATGAACTTAAATTCATTATATATCAATATATTTTACTTTCTACAGCATCTATTGTCAATTATTACTACATGTATTTTATTTCAACTAAAAGCACTTAATTATTTATAGTTGTATGTCCTTATTTAATATATATATATATTTATTTATTCTAAGCTTTAAATGAAGTTCTCTAATATGAATAATATTTTCCAAAGTAGTCATTATATCTATAATATAAAATTAAAACATAAAATAGCAAAAACTCTAATCACGTTGAAATTCTTCTACTTTTATATAAAATTTTATATTTTGAGCTATAATTATTTTTTCTACTTTCACTTTATATTGTTTATTCTTTATCTTCATTATTCTGCTATCTACTACTTGTACCAATATGTCACCATCTATTTTGTCTAATTCTTTTCCAATTAAATTATTAAATTTTTCTTTTATATGTTTTTCTAGTTCAATACTTACTAATTCATCTTCTATTTCCTTATTTTTAAATTTAATGTCTACTTCTATCTTTTTTACTATAAGTTTTTTCTTGCTTAATTTATTTTCTAATCCCTCTAACCTAACCTGTTGATCTTCTATTATATTATTTAAATAAGTTATTTTTCTATGATAGTTTTCTATTCTATAACTTATAAATAAACTAAAAAAAATTATACCTATTGTCCCTCCTATAACTAACCCTACACAAAAAGAAAAAAAATATTTATTTTCTTTATTCATCTATTAAAATATTCTCCCCATTTTTGTAAAAGTTCTATGCTATTTACCGCTAAGTTAGCTCCTATTAAGGAGGCAAGAATATAAAATATTTGTTTTAGCATTCCCCTTAGCTCCCCTTTAAATATTCCCTCTTCCAAAATAGAAAAAGAGGAAAATGTTCCCCCTAATGCTGTAGCTACTGCCCATATTTTTACGGAATTAGATATATCGGACATAATCTTTAAAGGAGGGTGGTTTAACAAAATTGCAGCAATACCTGAAAAAGCGCTTGCTCCTACTATTACTCCAAAAGATACCATAAAGCTATATACTAAATTTCCCAAAAAACTTTTCATAAAATTCACCTAAAAAATATTATATATCTTTATAGATTTATGATTTGGTATTATTTTTTATTCTCTTCTATACTATTATATAGATAATTTGTTTTTTAATTTTGCTCAACAAGAATTTATAGTTTTAAATTTATTCTATACTCATTTACCTATATTTTGCCATTCTTCATAAAAACTTGTTAAATTAGATAAACTTATACCTTTGTCTTCTGCAATTATTCCCCCTTTAGCTTTATCTATACTTTCACCTAAATAATTTATTTGGTCTAATTCTGAACTAAATTGAACTCTTTTTAAAACCTTATTCCATGCTAAATTTAATTTTTCTACTTCCTTTTCTGCATTACTCCAATCTTCATTTTTCACATATTCTATTGTAGTACTTATAAATTTATCTACATTTTCTTCTTGGGTTCTAGGCTTTTTCATATAACCTGCACTTAACATAACAGCAACAAAAAAACCTAAGGTTACTATTGGAATTATTCTTACTAAAAATCTTCTCATATAATCACCTTCTAAAATTTATTTCATAAATATAACTTTAATAACATCTTAATTTCTATTTTTTAATACTTTTATTACTTAATTAAAATTGATATTTAGATAAATACAATGCTTAAATGGAATAAATTTAAATACAAAAAATAATAAGATATGATAAAGCAATTAGTAAGGTCCTTTATAGTCTCCTATATCTATTATTCTTTTTAGATGATCTTTATATGTATCTATATAAATTTGATTATTTTGATTTATAGTAGCTAAAAAAACCTCTGATGAATCTTTAATATTTCTTTTTTTCAGTTCAGCTTTTAGCCATTCTTTATCCCTATTTATTTCTCTTAAATTATCCTCTACTATTTTTCCATCATATATAAGTTCTCTGCTTATACCTGTTTTACTCTTAAATATATTTAAATCTTTAGCTGTTAATGGCTGTTCTTCTGGTTTCTTTAATACAGATAATTGCCCATCAGATTCTAATATTGCAAACTCTACTTCTGCTAAATTAAAAATGTCTTTTCCTCTAAGTTGTTCTAAAACATCTGCCACTGTATATTTCATTTTTCTTAAGGTATCCTCCATTATTTTACCATCCATTATTACAATAGTCGGCTCCCCCTCTATATATTTAGCTGCATATCTCCACTTTAATGTTATCCATTGCAGTAAAAATCCTATACCGCACCAAGTTAAAAGCCCAATCCAATGGGACCAAGCTGTACTTTCTAAATCTGTACTTAATGTAGATGCTGTAGACCCTATAGTTATACCAAGAACATAATCGAAAAAAGTAAGCTGACTTATTTGCTGCTTTCCCAATATTCTTGCAAATATTAAAAGAGTAAAAAATCCTATTATAGCTCTAACAAACGCAACTAAAGCTTCATTCAATTAAAACACTCCCTAATTATAGAAATTTTTTCTACAATTAGTATCCTACTCTTTTATTTTTTTATACATTTAAATTAATCTTGTTATCTTAAAAACATATAATAGAAATATTGATACTCATTATATATAATCTTCAATTATTAATATCAATTGATAAACCATCTCTATGTTTATTTTGTTGCATTTATGGTGCATTGTGCATATAATAGTATAAGTATTTATTTTCAATTAATAATGAGGTGAAGAAATGAAAAATGAAGAAAGATTAAAAATAGGCAATAAAGTTTCTAATTTAACTATTGTAGTAAATATAATTTTGTCCTTTGTAAAAGTACTATTTGGCATCATAGGCCATAGTGCTGCTACTATTGCAGACGGTATACATTCTCTCTCTGATGTTTTAAGCACTATTGCAGTAATCATAGGTCTTAAAATATCTTCTAAACCTGCAGATAAAGATCATCCCTATGGTCATGAAAAGCTTGAAGCGGTAACTTCTAAATTATTGGCTACTATGTTATTTTTTACTGCTTTGTTCATAGGTTATAGTGGACTAAAGGTTATAATAAACAAAGACTTTTCTGTTCCTTCAAAAATAACTATTTACGTTGCTATTTTATCTATAATAACAAAGGAATGGATGTATAGATATACCTTAAAGGCAGCTAAAAAAATAAACAGCACAGCCCTTGAAGCAGATGCTTGGCATCATAGATCAGATTCTTTTTCATCTATAGGAACTCTTATAGGTATAGTAGGTGCTAGACTGAAATACCCAATATTAGATCCTATAGCATCTTTGGTAATATGTATATTTATAATTAAAGTTTCTATAGATATTTATAAAAACTCTATAAATCAACTGGTAGATCACTGTGCCGATGAAAAAACTATTAATATGATAACAGAACAAATCGAATCTATTAAAGAAGTGGAAAAAATAGATGAATTAAAAACTAGGCTCCATGGAAGCAAGCTTTATGTAGATCTGGAAATTGCTCTTGATTATAGTTTATCTTTAAAAGAATCCCACAGAATAGCAGAAAAAGTCCATGACAAAATAGAGGCGAGCAACAATAACATTATTCATTGTATGGTTCATGTAAATCCTTATGGAGAATAATAAAATTTAAAACATGACCAGTCATATCACAAGACGTAACTGGTCATGAAACCACAAAAGGTACCTTAACTTGGCAAAAAATTTTTAATAGAATCTTACTTAAAACTTTTTAGGGAAATGAATTGGTTTATGAAGTACCTTTTTTATCCTAATAATATAAAATTTAATCTATCTTATTCTAAGACACACTCTTTTTATTCTAAATAAATATTGTAGAATTATTTCTTATTTTCGTTGTCTAAAATTATTTCTTTATCATCTACCTCTTTTATGTAATGTTCATCTTTAGAATCTAAACTTAATTTTTCTAATCTATCTAATAAATCTGCATTAGTTTTTTCTAGTTCTTCTATTTTATTTGAAATATCTTTATTTTGTTTTTTTATACCTCTCTCTTTTTTTATTCCCATAATACCTGTAATAACTGCTCCTATAACAGCTGATAATAAGATTATAATTGCTAAAGAAAAATTTATTTCCCAAAACAAAATTTTTATTGGTATAGCTGCTGCATTTTGTATAGCAAATATAGCTACAATAAGTGCCATTATAAGAGAAAATACAAATCCATTTCTCATAAAAAATCCTCCCTTTATTTTATGTAATAACTATATAATACAACAATTTTTGTACTACTATCAACTTACTTATCTTAAACAAATTCATAAAATTAAAATAGTTTAAATTATAAGAAAGAATAATACTAAGTCTAAAAACTTTAAACTTAATATTATTCTTTCTTACTTTTAGATAATTAATCTTTTTAAGACTTATTTTTGAAATTTATTTCATCTATAGGCATTTATATATCTTAATATACATTTCTATCTTAGCTTTATATTTAGCGAAAATACGTATATCCTTTTCAAACATAAATGCTAAAAAGTATACCTACATTATTTAGCTATTATTACTTCTATACCATTAGCTTTGAATTTATTTAATAATTCTTCTTCTTCCGCTGTAAATTCCTTAAGACCATCTATTATTATTTTACTTATTTCCTTTGTTTCACAAACCTTTAAAAGAGACACATTATTAAGCTTAGAGTGATCTAAAAGAACTATAACCTCTTTACTTACAGACATAGCGGCCTTTTTAGTTTCTACTTCAAAAGCATTTATATCTGTAAGTCCTGCTTCAAAAGATAAAGCCTTAGCTGATATAAAAGATTTTTTTATATTAAATTTCTTAAAAGATTCTTCTACATAGGAACCTACTAAGGATAAAGAACTATGTCGTAAAATTCCACAGGCTACTACTACTGTTATATTGTCAAAAGAAGCTAGTGCTGTTACTACACTTATAGAATTTGTAACTACTGTTACCTTTTTATCTCTTATATATTTACATATTGCTAAAGCTGTAGTACTAGCGTCTATCATGATAACATCATCATTTTCTACTAATTCTCCTGCATATTTACCTATAATAGCTTTTTCATCCTTATTTTTTAATATTCTACCCTTTAAAGGATCATCTACAACCTTTTTACATTCGCCTTCAGATATACGGGTAGCTCCTCCATAGGTTCTAAGTAATTTCCCACTGCTTTCTAACTTTTTTAAGTCTCTTCTTATAGTCATTTCTGATACCTGTAATTTTGCACTTAATTCCATTATATCTACAGTTTTATTTTCTTCTATTTCTGTTAATATTTTTTCTCTTCTAATTTCAGGTTTAAGTTTCATATTTCTCACCTATTCCTAATATTTTTATTTTATAATTAATTATAAAACAAAATATCACTAAGTTATAGTATAACTTGCCCACGACCACCACTTTTTACAAAATAAGTATTTAAACATAATGGTTTTATTACAAGTATGTTCACCTGATTACTGAAAGACTTTATAGGTGGTAATTATAATTTACCCCAACCTTTTTCTTCCTTTACTTTATTTAATTTCTCCACTTGCAGTTCATTTAAAGTCTTTATATTTCCTATTATTTTTGAATAAATAGTTACTTTCGAAACCATTTCTAAATTTTCCATTCTATAATAAGCCTGCATTACATCTGTCCCTACTGTAAGGGCCCCATGGTTGGATAATAAAAGGACATCACTATATGGAATTTCTTTTTCTACAGCTTTTGGAACTTCATCAGTAGAAGGAGTTCCATATTCACAATATCCTATCTTCCCTAATGAAAAAACCGCTTCTGGAAGAATAACAGGATCATCTAGTTTTTCTTTTGATACTGAAAAAGCTGTGGATGCTGGTGGATGAGCATGAACTATAGCTTTTACATCTGCTCTCATATTATAAACAGCTAAATGCATTTTTATTTCAGATGTAACCTTCATATGCCCTTCTATAACATTTCCTTCTCTATCTACTTTTATTATTTGATCTGGAGTTACCTCTCCTTTGTTAACCCCTGTAGGAGTAATTAATATAGTGTTGTCATCAAGTTTAGCACTTATATTTCCATCATTTGAGGCTACAAAAAATCTCTGTTGAAGTTTTTTTCCTGCCTCTACAATTTGTAATCTTAAATATGTTTCATTATTCAAATTGTCACCCTCTTTACTAAGTGATTAATAAATTTGAGGATAGAATCCCTAATTTATTCCATACGATACTTAAATATCCGAAAAGGACTTTTTTATATTTTTCATATTAAGAAGTTCTGCCATTATTTTAGCCCCTTTCTAACTTCTTATTTTTCAAAAAGTTTCTTTAAATTTTCTTCAAAAGGAGGATATACTATACCCTCTTCTGTAACAATTGCAGTTATATTTTCATGTGGTGTAACATCAAATCCTGGATTATAAACTTTTACACTCTTTGGGGCTGTCCAAACACCAAATCTACAAGTAACTTCTTCTGAATTTCTTTCTTCTATTGGTATATCTTTTCCTGTTTTTGTATTCATATCTATACTTGGAGTTGGTGCAGCAATATACATTGGTATTCCAAAATATTTAGCCAAAATTGAAACTCCCATAGTTCCTATTTTGTTAGCAGTATCTCCATTAGCGGCTATCCTATCGCATCCTACTATTACCGCATCAATTTTACTTTGAGACATAACCATAGCTGCCATATTATCTGTTATAGTAGTTACATCTATTCCTGCTTCATACAACTCTAGCGCTGTTAAAGTGGACCCTTGAAGTCTTGGTCTAGTTTCGTCTGAATAGACCTTAAAATTCCAACCCTTTTCTTTTGCAAGATACATAGGAGATGTAGCTGTTCCATATTTAGATGTAGCAAGTTGTCCAGCATTACAATGAGTTAATATTCCAACTCCATCCTTTAATAAAGTTATAAGATTTTCCCCTATAGATTTGCATATTTCTATATCTTCTTCATGAATTCTTTTTGCTTCTTCTCTTAATATGCCCTTTATTTCTCTAACATCTTTATCTTTATTTTCTAAAGCTTTACTTTCCATAACCTTTAAAGCCCAAGATAAATTTACAGCTGTTGGTCTACTTGAATCCAAATAAACGGATTTTTCTTTTAAATATTTAAAGAAATTTTCAAAATTATCTTCTGGTGCTATTTTTGCTGCAAAGTATAAACCATAAGCTGCTGTAACTCCTATAGCTGGAGCTCCTCTAACTATCATATCCTTTATAGAATCGTATACACCTTCTACAGTATCATATTCTATATATTCAATTTTATTTGGTAATATTGTTTGGTCTAAAAGTATTAACTTATCTCTCTTGTCATCCCATTTTATAGCTAATAACTCTGCCATTTTTAATCCTCCCTTTTATATGCTGTGTTTTTCACTTTATAATCCCTATTGTTTTTTTCAGTATTCTTTTTAAAAGAAATAAATGCACCTGATAAAAACAAATATTTCAAAATATTATTTTGTTGCTTCTAAAATAAGTGCTGATAAGTCTTCTATGCTTCTTATTTTATTTCTTCTCATTACCATTTCTTGTCCTATTTTTAGTCCTAAGATTTGAGCTTTTGCCTTTTGCTTTAAATCTTTTAAAATATCTAAATCTGGTACATGAGCCATTCCAACTATTCTTCTCATAATTTCACAGGCACTAAAACCTACAGTTTCTTGAAGCAAGTTATTTATATAGTATTCTTTATAGCCTTCAACAGTTGAAGATATTTCTTTAATATCTTTGTCCCAAATTTCTTTTAAATCTTTTTCGAATTCATGCCAAATTTCTCCTATAGTATCTAATAAATATTTTCTAAATTCCTTTATCTCTTCCTTTGATCTATCTTCTCTGCCTTCCCAAGAAATATAGTTTAAAATAAAGTTTGCAAATAAAAGTCCTATATCATATCCATAGGGGCCATAGAAAGCAAATTCTGTATCAAAAACTCTCATATCATCTTCTGTTATAAATATAGATCCTGTATGTAAATCACCATGTAGGAGACCTTCTGCTTTAGTCATAAATATATTTTTTAATTTTGTAACCTCTAATCTAAAATCTTTTCTTCCCCACATATTTTTAACTTCATCCATAATCTCCGGATTTATATCATTTGATTCTGCATCCATATATGGATCAGTTAGCACTAATTTTTCTGTAATATCACATAGTTCTGGATTTATAAATTTAGAGACTAGAGATTTTTTAGCTACTGCACCTACCCCTAAATCTGAAGTGTAAAATAAATTTTTTGATAGGAATTTTCCTATTTGATTTGGAAACTTAGGATATTTTTTCATATTCATTAACCCATTTCTAAGCATATCCATATTTCCTAAGTCTTCTCCTACATAAAGGTTGTAATCCTTATCATGGTAGTAAACCTTAGGCACACTGTTTGGGCAAGCTTTATCCTGTTCTATCATAGCTTCAGCTTCAATTCTATTTCTCTCTACAGTTAACTTCCAGCCCTCTCCAGCTACTCTTAAGTAAGGAAGAGCTTGTTTAATAATTACAGATTTCCCTGTATTATTATCTTTAACTCTAAAGACTAGATTTAAATTCCCATCTCCAATTTCTTTTGCAGTTAAATCCGCATTTTTATCAAAGATTTCTAGATTTAACTTTTTAATATATTTTATTATTGATTCACAATCCATTGGCTTATATTCTGCCATATAGACACACCCCCATAAATAATTTATATTAATTTAAATTAAACTCATAATAATTCATATTTTAATGAAATAAAAAAAACCATCCAAAGATTACTGACCTTTGTATTGTATTTTATAAAAGAGGAGATCTTATTTTAAGTAACCTTTGGATATTTTTGTTTGTATCTTGTAACTTTATTTTATAAGGTATATGAAAATGATACCATTCCAAACATTTACTTGTCAATATTTTGCACTATTTTTGTTCTATTTTGTTATTTTATTTCATTTTTAAACACCATTGTTACAATGTTATACAAATCAAATCTACTTTAAACTATTGTTAAAGAAAAAAATAATTTTGAACAAAATAATATATTCCTTTGTTCAAAATTAACATCTTTATATTTATATATATTATAGTAATTATAAGTACCTTATCTTATATACATTTACACATTTTTTTACTCATCATTAATTATATATTTTATTATTTTTATATCATCAATACCATAAATACTGAACACTTTTTGGTTTAATATTTTGTAATAATATTCTATTTCCTTCACATTTTCATTTTTTAAAACTTGAAAAATTTTATCAACTAATATTTCTATTTCCTCTTGAACACCTTTATTGCAATTTTTTATAGGAATTTTATTCAATCTATATTTCTTCAGTTGTGGAGTAGACTCTTTATTTGTTATTAAGTACTTTTTGTAATACCAACTCATTAACTGGGAATTTAAAATACCTAATATATATTTATGACTAAAGTTTTGTTTTAAATTAATTATTCCATATAATGACTGTTCTATTATAATACCTTCTTCATCATAAGCTGCTATAATTTCATTTCCTGTTTTTCTAACTAATATTTTGCCTTTATATTTTAATTTTTTTAGATCTTTTGTTCCTCCTTTAATATTTTCATCTTTAAAATTATAATAAGAATAGGAATAGCATATAAATTTTTTTATATTTTTCCCTTTGTATATTTTAATATAGGACTTGTCTATATTGTCTTTATATATATTTTTACAATCTCCTATAAAACCTGTAAAGGTATCACTTATTTCTGATAGGAAACTAGAGTTTTCTAAAACTTTATTTTTTATTTTTTCATTACAACTATTATTATCAAATGTAAATCCATACTCATCACAAGAAAAAAGTTTATTTTTATTTATTCTATATTCATCTTTTCCTTGTACTTTAATTTTTATTTCATTAAAACATTTTTTATTTTTTTTCAAAATAAATACCATTCCATCTGTTATAACTCCAGAAAAAGCTATATTAAAAAATAAATTTTTAATCTCATATTTATTTAATATTTCATTTCTTAATTGTATGTATTGAGAATTCCTACTAAAATTTATTGGCACAACAAAAGCCAAATATCCCTCTTTCTTTGTTTTTTCTAAAGCTCTCTTTATAAAATACTCAAATAAATTAGGAGAATGTACACACTGACCGTAATTTTTAATATAATACTCTAAAGAATTTTTCCAACAAGCTTTTTTATTTTTTCTAGATAAAGAAACCCACGGAGGATTGCCTATAATATAATCAAATTTTTTTCTCCAAAATTTATATAGTTTAAAATATGTTTTCCAATTATATACCTCTTCCTCTTCATAATTAACAGATTCTTCAATGCCTTTATTTTTTATTTTATAGGTTTTATATTTATACTTATCATCTAAAAATTTAATAGTAGGCTTAAAATCTTTTTCCCACCTTATAAGACTATCACAGTTAACAACGTTTACTTTACCTACATAAGCCTTCGTATCCTTTAAAAGTAAATTTATAGTTGTTATTTGGGTGGCGTATATATCTATATCTGCTGCATATATACAATTATTAATTATATGATAGTGCAAGTTTTCTTTTTGCCAATAATATTCACCGGTTACTTTAATAGTTTGTCCTTTTTTTCTAATAGTATAAATATTTTGTTTATATTTTTCTTGCAAACTTTGTATATTTTCTGTAAAAACTTTTTTCAACTTATCATAAGCTTTAATAATAAAATATCCTGCCCCTGCGGATATATCTATTAATTTAACAAAAGGGTTTTCCAGTGGTGAAAACTCATAAAAAACATTCTCCAATATGTAATCAATGATATATTCTGGTGTATAAAATATTCCCATGGATTTTTTATATTCCTTAGCTATTATTTTTTCATATATTTCTCCTATTTCACAACTACTATGTATAAAATCAAACGCATTTATTTCATCTATAATTTTATTTAAAAATATATTATATCTATAGAATAAATTATCCTCATAATGCAAAAAATCTCCTTTATCTAAACTATAATAACTAGGATTTATATACTCATATTTTATATTATCTTTAAACATAGATTCTAAAAATTTCTTATCAGCATTATCAAATACCAAATTTACAAGATTTATAGTATCTAAAGTTAATGCATAATATTTTATATTCTTTTTAGCTAGTTCACCTTTTATATTATTTTTCTCCATAAATATTTTTGAAATTATTATTTTATTAATAAGTACATATAAAGCTTTATTGCAAAATAAAGTTTTATCTTCATTATTTAAATATGCTCTTTCTAAATCGTATAAGTCCTCAAATACCAATTGCAAATAATTACAATATTTGTTTATGCAAGATATGTCTTTTGTTTTATATGAATTATACCCTACCCCCATATTTCATCCCCCATATCACTTATACAAAGCTATTTTATTTAAACATTTATATTTTAAAAGTACTTGTTACTTTACTGAAACAAAAGCATTATCTTTTATATAATATCTCCATAAAAAATCTCTAGCTTCTTCAGCATAATCTATTCCCACTCTTTTAGCTTCAATAATTTCAAAATCATTATAAAAAGTATCCTCTACATATAAACTGGAACTTTCACATAAATCCTCCCAGTTATTATCTTTATTAATACTAAAAGCCATACAAAGCTTTGAAGGTCCTGAAGTTAGATTTTTTCTTTGATAATTATTTAATTCTTCAAATTCCTTATTAAACCTTAATTTTGATATAGGATCCATATTTTCTAAAGGTTCTATTGCTCTTATAAGAACACCTTCTGCTTCCCCTTCTGTTTTACATATTATATTAAAACAAAAATACTTACCATATATAAAATATACATAGGCTATACCCGGCTTTCCATAAAGAGGTTCTGTCCTTTTAGTTCTTCTTCCTCCATAAGCATGAGAAGCTTTATCTATAGCCCCAATATAAGCTTCTGTCTCTACTATCTTTCCCCTTAATCTAATACCGTCTATTTCTCTAACTAATACTTTTCCTAATAATTCTTTTGCTAATACTCTAGCATCCTTAGCATAAAAATCCCTTGTTAATCTCAATTTTATTCCTCCTAGGACTCAACATCTTAATAATATATTTCTCAGTATATTTATATTTTAATCATATATTTTTATATTATCATGGTTATTAAATTTATACTAACTTTTTAAAAATTTTTTATGTGAAAATAGATTTAATTTTAATATAACAAATATACAAAATGCAGCTAATAAATATATGAATAAGCTTCAGTAGTTCCACACCTATCCGAACTAAAATTAACTTAATCTATATACTAATATTTCTAATAATATAATAAAAAGTCCATTACTAGTTTAAGTAAAATTTCTTTTTAAAAATATATTTTACTTAAACTATTGTAAATGGACTTTTTGTTTTAATATATATATTTACAGTTAAAAATTTTATAAGTAACATTATTTACTTTATTTTTTACAAATATAATTTACAGTTTATTTTTAAGCTATAAAACCTTTTTCAGTTAATATTTCTACAGCTTTATCGTAATTTTTATCATTTACTTTTATAACAGGACCTGTGCATCCCATACCACTTTCTGCATATACCTCTTTTTTCCAAAGCACCTTTTGTGCATCTTCTATATCCATTACATCTATACCGCTAATAGAGGCTGTAGCTATTTCCTTTGTAGGCATTGGAATTTCTTCTTCCTCTTTTAATTTTTTATCTTCTTTATTAGATATACTGTTTAATATATCTTTTAAATTAGATTCATTAGCTTTTTTAAATTCTTCTTTTATTATTTTATTTATATTTCCTTTAACTAGATCCTTTGCATACTCTATAGCATTAGCTACTACAGGCACTCCTGAAGCTCTAGATAAAATTAATATATTTCTTTCATAATCTTCTCCTATACCTGGTCCATAACCATATCCAAATCCTTCATAACTTCCTCCGGTAGTATAAGAAGAAAATACTTTCATTAAAAGATTTCCTGTAAGGGTATCTGTTACCATAACATCTGGTGTCCCTGTTAAAAGGTCATTTCCTCTCATTACAGATCCACCGTCTGATCTTAAAGAGTTAGCAAAATTTATTTTATAACCATTTTTATCCAATTCCTTTAATGCCTTCTCTACTTGTCTTGCTCCATCTAAATTTAACATACCCACTGTAGGTTCTTTTATACCCACAGCTTTAGCTACTATTATTCCATATATTGCATTTTTAACCATAGCTTCTGTTCTATTCATGGAGGCTGTTCCTGTAGTTGTGGCTAAAAACATCTCTTTTCCTTCAGCTGGAGTAACAACCTTTCCTACAGTAGACACCCCTATAGGAAAGTTATAATGCATAGTAACCGCCGCATCTATATATTTTGTATCTAATAATTCCTCCATTTTATTATACATTTCATCTTCTTTATTAGCTTCTACTATCTCTAATTCTGTATCTACTTTAGGTCCTATTAAAACTACCTTTATATCCTTATGTTTTTTAGCAACAACTTCAGCACCTTTCACCAAATTTTCAACGCCATGTTCGCTACCTAAAGTAGTAATTCCTACTACTACCTTTTTGCTAAAGTTCCCTTGTTCTATAGATTCTGCAATATCAAGAAGAGTTTTTCCTACTATTTTATTCACTTCTTTATTATCCATACTATACATCACCTCTTATTCTTCTATTAGCTGTGATGCTAATTTTTTTATGGATTCTGCAATTATTTTTCTCACTTTATCCTCAGAAATTCCTTTTTCCTCTTCTTTATATCCTGTATTTCTTTCTATAATTATAGATACTCCATCAAATAAATTTGTCATACGTCCTAGGAATAAACTACCTTTCCCTACTACCATAACCCTATTTAAATTACCTTCTGTTAAATCATTTCTAGCAAAACCTATATAAGGAACTCCAGACGGAATATGTCCTTGTGTTGGTGCCCAACCTGACATGCCATGATTTTGTATAAAATCTTTTAATTCTTTCTTTTCTATATGTTTTTTCTTAACACCTAAAGCTCCTATCATTTTATAGTTTGCCTGTGGTACGTCTCCTGCTCCTGCTGGTTTTGTTATATCTGGATTTTGCATTTCTACGGAATATTTATCCACATCAGTTATTTTTAATCCTGCTTTATCTAATGCATCTGTAACTAAAGAACTTATTACTGCCTGTGGAGAGGATCCTGTTCCTACAGTATGTTTTCCTACTAAATCCGTTCTAAGTATTGGATTTACTCCATCATTTTTACTTACTAACACAGCAAATCCACCTAAGCAATCCTCTAGTATAGGCATTTCTTTTTTTACATGGTCCTTTCCGTTCATACCTAACTTAGCGCTTGCCCCTCCGCCAGCTATAACTACATTATCATATACTCCGGATTGAACTAAAGCTGAAGCAGCTATTAGAGAATGGCTCGGTCCTGCACAAAATCCTCTCATATCCGCTCCTGTAGCATTAGTAAATCCCGCTACTTCTGCAAGAGATTTTGCAAAGTTTCCTCCTCCTCTTTGATTCATGTCTCCACACGCTTCTTCAGAGCATTCTATAACATAATCTATGGAATTTGGATCTATGTTATTTTTAGCTATAAGATTTAATAAGGATAATACACCAGAAGCTTTTACCACCAAATTTTCTAGCATAGTATGAGCACTTAAATTCGCATCTACATCATGAGCTTTTTTTACGCAACCTACTAATGTACCTTCATTATATAGGCCTTCTCCTCCCTCTTCATCTACAATTTTTTTGATTTCCTCTATAACTACTCCCTCTTTTATTTTAGAAATCATATTCTCATCTATGAGTGGATGCTTTTCCAATTTAATTTTTACATTATCCACAAAAGATTTTTCAAGTAAAACTAAATCGAATACATCACATATTTCCATAAGTCCTATAAATTCATCTTGAGGCATTATTTCGCCTAACTTACCAAATCTACTGCTCTCTTCTATTTTTTTATCCCACCAAGGCATTTCTATTTCACCTAACTGATCTGGTGTCATGTTTCCTATATAAGTTTGGTTAGGTGCATAATTTAAAACTTCTTCAAAATTTCTTAAATGTTTAGGAAGTTCCTTAAGATATTCAGAATTGGGATTAACTACTTTCTCTGTAGTCTGAGTAGTTCCATTATGGAGTACCATATCTGGAGTATGAGCCAAAATATATGATGCTCCTTTTATTACTGGATAATTCATAGTTGTTCCCCCCTAATATTTAGGAGGCTGAATTATAAATCTATAGTACAGCCTCCTTAATTTTATAATTCTTTATTTATCCACTTTCCCTGTTTTAATCAAGGAATTTACAAAACTCTTCTCTTATATCTGTCATTTCCTCTATGATTTCATCTACCTCTAAAACCATTTCCATCATACCTATTTCTTCTTCATAGACTTCTTCATTCACTTCTTCTTTAAATTCTGGCTCTACCGCATGATAAACCCTTAGTCCTAACTGGACATTGGACAATGGACCTGCAAAAGTTGGATCTCCATTAGTAACTGTCTCAGCAGCAAGACCTGCTGCCTCTCCTTCTGCTGCACCTAAAATTACTAATATATTTTCAGCACCGTGTTTTTCTGTTAATGTTTTTACTCTTTTTTGATTTTCCAAATCCATTGCTCCGGCGGCAGTTCAAACAAAGCATTCTGTGGATGAAAAAACTACTTCAGCGCCTGTACCTTCTATGCATTTTTCTATAGCTGGACCTGGTATTCCATCTCTATCTCCAATTATTATTACTTTTTTCCCTTTAAATAGACTCATTAAAATTCCTCCCTTAATTTATTTATATTTTAAATTCCTTGATATTTATATACACACTTTAAATGACTAAATAATCTTTAAAATTTTATAGTGTGTGTTTTTTTATCATAGCTTCTATATTTTCTTTTGTAGCATCATCTTTAACTACTTCTTCTAATTTTTCTCCATCCTTATATAAGATTATAGTTGGAAGTCCTAAAACTTTTTGAGATATAGCAAGTCTTCTAGCCTTAGAAGTATTTAATTTGCAGAATTTAACCTTATCTTCATATTTTTGTGATAATTCTTCCACATCAGGCATTAAAGCTTGGCATGGGACACAACCATCCCCAAAATAATCTACTAACGTATAACCATCTGATTTTAATACCTCGTCTTCAAAAGTTTTCTTATCAACTACTAACATTTTATAACCGCCTTTCAAATAAATTTTTTATATTTAAAAAGTATCTTCAACATATTTGTAAGCTTCTACTGCTGCTATAGCACCATCTGCCGCTGCAGTAACTACCTGTCTTAATGATTTTTCTCTTATATCACCGGCAGCAAATATACCCTCTATATTTGTTTCCATTTTATCGTTAGTTTTTATATATCCTGCTTCATTCATAGTAACAATATCTTTAAATAAATTGTTTATAGGTAAATATCCTACAAAAACAAATATTCCAAAAGTTCCATCATCTTCATCTGCTAAATACTCAAAAGTTTCCCCTGTTTTTTTATTTTTAAATATCGCAGATTCTACTATTCCATCACCTTTTATTTCCTCTACTACTGAATCCCACATAATTTCTATTTTAGGATTTTTAAATACTTTTTCTTGTATTGATTTAGCTCCTCTTAGAGCATCTCTTCTATGAACTACTGTTACCTTTCTTGCAAACTTAGTAAGATATAAGGCTTCTTCTAAAGCCGAATCTCCTCCACCTATTACAAAAACTTCTAAATCTGTAAAAAAGTCAGCATCACAAGTAGCACAATAGGATACTCCCTTTCCTATTAATTCATTTTCACCTTTACAACCTATATGCCTAGGAGCAGCACCAGTAGCTATAATTACAGATTTTGCCTTATACTCTTCCTTTTCTCCCTTTATAATTTTTATTTTGCCAGTAAAATCTACCTCTTTAACATTATCTTTTTTTCTTTCTGCTCCAAATTCATCCACTTGTTCTTCCATTCTAGCTACTAAACTTGCTCCTGTAGCATCTCTTATAGATCCTGGATAATTAGCCACTTCATCTGTTATTACTATCTGTCCACCTGCTTTATTTCTCTCTAATATTAAAGTTTTTAATCTAGCTCTTGCAGCATATAAACCTGCTGATAATCCTGCTGGACCAGAGCCTATAATTATAAGATCATAAACATTGTCCATATCTTGCTCCCCCCCACAATTTAATACTTAAAAATTATATTTTTACCAATCTAATTATTTAAATAAAATTAACATGTGAAACTATTTAAGACCTATTAAATCGTCTTTGAACCATATAAAATTTACTTAAAATTACTTTTATTAAAACTTCTATTCAAAAACTTTCTGTTCATCTATTTCTGTTTCTAACGCCTTTAATGCTTTCTCTACAAGCTTATATCTTAATTCAAATTCTCTTTCTTTATCTAAATTTGGATTTCCAAGTGGATGAGGTATTGCTATAGTCGGAACTATTCTATTAGCACCAACTGTAAGAGAAATTGGAACTACTGTACACATATGCACAACTGGAAGTCCTCCACGTTCTATTTCTTTTACTAGTGTTGCACCGCAACGAGTACAAGTTCCTCATGTGGAGGTTAATATAACTGCATCAACACCATCTTCCTTTAACTGATTTACTATTTCATTTCCAAACTTTTTAGAAGATGCTACTGCTGTACCATTTCCAACAGTACTATAGAAATATCTATGAAGAGATCCTATTTTTCCTTCCTTCTCCATTTTTCTTAATACATCTACAGGTATAACTCTGTCTGAATCTTCATTTGCATAGTTAGGATCATATCCTCCATGTGCAGTTTCATGAGTTTCTAAATTTAAATCCATAAGTCCTTCTATATCATATTTACCATATTTTGATGCACTAGAGGATTCTATATGATCTGGATTTCCCTTTGGTACTATTCCACCAGAAGTTACAATAGCAATTTTACATTTTGATATATCCTCTACAGCTTTATTAGGCTCTACCCTATCAAAAACCGGCATTTTAAATTCTGTAATAAATTCTTCATTTTTCAATTTTTTCACAAGAAGATTCACTGCTCTTTTAGATCCTCTTTCTTCACTAAAGTAATTTTTTCTTATACCTCTCTCTATATATCCTTCTTCTTCAGGGAGTCCTATCTCTTCCCCTTTTCCCATCTTTAATGCGAGTTTTGCCATAACAGGTAATGCTTTTCTCATACCTACTGCACTTTTTTTGGTTTTAAGAATATATAAAGATTTTTTATATAAGTCTACTCCTGGATTTTCTTCATACATAGCTGTCAAAACCTTTATATTTAATTTCTCCTCTACTTCCTTTGCAATGGTTCCACAAGCCACTCCATATCTTCCAGCATTAAAAGCAGGTCCTGCGATAAATACATCCGCATCATATTTTTTAACCATTTCTAAAATAGTATTTTTAGCTTCCTCTATATTTTCATTAAAATATGAATCTCCACAAATAACTGTAGCAACTATCTCAGCTTCACCTTTAAACAAAGAATTAAGTTGAGTTCCTGGACCTACGGGTTCCTCTCTTACTTCTGGTTTATAATCCGCTTTGTCCTCTCCGCCAATACCTGCATAGAACTGATTTATATAATGAATTACTTTAATCATTTATTTTCCCCCCTTGATTATATAACTACAATTTAATAGCCTTTAGCACTTAAATAGTTAAAACCAACTTCACTGGTAGCTCCTGTAATAACTTGAATCTCTGCCTCTATAGAACCATCTTCTTTTAAAGAACCAACATGTCCACCTGCAATTACATTTGCTACCTCATCATGGCCAATAATCTTTTCCATTGGTGGTAGTGTTACAACCTCATTAGCATTTCCTCCTGTAACTACTGCATCACCCTTTGGTGTAGAATCTGCTAAGGATTGTGAAGCCCCGTTTTGTCCTGCATACTCATCTGTTATTAATACTGTTTTTATACCTTTTTCACTTATCTTATTACAATTCATAACTAGGTCTGCATCTGGGTTCCCAAATCCTTCTTCTGAGATTATTACTGCATCTGCACCCAAAAATTCTACTAACTTTGCAGTATAATTTGAAGATCTAACCTTGTCCGCTAAATAAACGTTTTCATTAGTTATAACACAACCCAAGAAATTATACTCTACTCCATGTTTCTCATATAAGTCTTCAATAATAGGATGATTCATGTGTACATAACTTGGATTTTTATCACAAGCTGAAACACAGTTTCCACTAACTATGGCACCATCAAATACTTCTGTTGGGTATATAAATGTTGGTATTATTTTTTTAGCATCTACTCCATATACGTAGGTATCATGTAAAAGTCCTTGGCTTTGAAGCATATATACATATACTACCTTTGGAAGATCTGGGTATTTCTTTACTTGTTCTAATAAAGGTAATGTTTCATAAATTTTAGTTTCGTCTGGTGTAATATCTTTTGCAAAACTTCCTAAATAAGTAGCCGCCTTAAATCCTAAAGTTCTTACAATTTCTTCATGCTCATATTGATTTACGCCTTCTTTAGGTTCACATACGATTACTAAATTATTAGTTTTTGAAAAAGGTGTATATTTAGCTCCCTCTCCACTCATATCAATGATACCTTCTTGGAACCCCACTATTTTACCTGTGGTTACTACTGCAGCTCCTTTTAATACATTAGTTTTGCCTGAACCAACAGTATCAACTTTACTTATAAATCCTGGGAAAATGCCACCATTTCCTTCTACTTTAACTCTTGGCTCTATTACATCTTTTACTGGAATAATTCTAGTTTTATCTCCTGGCTTAGCTATTTCTAAATCAATACTTTTAATTCTCTCGTCGGTACCAATTTCTTTTAGAAGTTCCTCTTTAGAAATATACAAGACTCCATCTTTAACTTTTGTTTCATTGGAAAACTGCATATCACTTATAAATATTTTTCCAATTTCTAAACGCATAATATCAACCCCCAAATTAAATTTTTAATGCCTTATCTTTATTGTACTGCTAAATGATTCTAGCAATTTTTATATAAATCTTATATAAAATTAATTTAGTGCATTATATATAAGATCATAATCAATCAATCTAAAATCTTTTAAGATATTATCATTCCATGCAGGAGTACCACATGATTTTTGAAATTTTTCTAAGGAATGTATAGATTCTTCTATATAATTTAAAGACTCCATATCTACTACATTTTTATAATATTTTGAAATAACTACAGTTCTATAGGGTGTTTCATTAGGCTTTACACTACTCATTAATGGATGAGTTAAAAGTTCATGCCCTCTGTGTATATAATCTCTCACTGTGTTAAAAACCTCATTCACATCACCTAGTATAAATTCTACTTGACATTTTTCGTTAAACTTTTCACTAATTAGTTTGTTATTACTTACCATAATAACCTTATTATTCATTTAACCCACCACCCTGTCCATTATTTTTATAATTTCTTAGTAAATTATAAAGTTTTTATTTGCACAAAAAAACAGAGATAAAAGTCCATAACTTTTATCTCTGTATCTTAACCTGAGAGTTTTGCTCCTTCGGTGCGTAATGCTTTCCAGAGTTTTGTCAATTTTCGGTCCATTTGCCTGAGATATTCATGTTATTTATGGGAATAACACTTAGTTCCTTCGGCTATCCTATAAGGATACCACGTAGAATTAAAATTTGTTTTAAAACTACATAGCTAAGTATAAAACTTAATCTCCCGAAAATATCATCCAAACTTTATTAAATATTTAACTATATTATACCTCATTTCAATATTATTTTACATAGTTTTCAGAAAATAGTGAATTTTGTTTCCAAATAGTGCCTATAAGTATTCCTTATAGATTTTTTGTAACCATATAAAAATTTTCTATTATTACATCATTTTTATGAAATTTTATTAAATTTATTGATAATAAATTTTTCTATAATAAAAGCTATGAGATCTTATACAGATTTATGCTTTTTATTTCTATATTTATATTGTTTTTTATTTATATTAAAAACTCTAATAATTAATTACATTTTATAATAATTTTATTTATTTTAAATGGTTAACCTATTAATAATATTTTATTTATTTTTATAATAATATTTTTTTATTAATAATTTTTATTAATTATATTGTGAAACACAAAAAAAGTAGTATAATTAATATATACCCTATAAGGGTAATAAGGGGTGATTTTATATGAATAAAAAAAATAAAAACTTAGATTTAATGATTATAGGAGCAGGTCCTGCAGGATTATCTGCTGCTATATATGCTGCTAGGGCTAAGCTTAACATGATTTTAATTGAAAATGGAATAATTGGTGGTCAGGTTAGAAGTAGTTATACCGTTGAAAATTATCCTGGATTTAAAAAAATTGAAGGTAGCCGTCTTGCAGATTTAATGCAAGAGCAAGCTACAGATCTTGGTGCTACTATAGATGAATTTGATATGGTAGAAAAAATTCAATTAAGTAATAATGAAAAAATAGTTGAAACTTCAGAATATATATATAAACCAACAGTCTTAATTATATCTACTGGTGCTACAGCTAGAAAACTTCCTATCCCTAGTGAGAGTAAGTTTTCTGGGAAAGGTATACACTACTGTGCTATTTGCGATGGTGCTATGTACGAAGGCAAAACTGTTGGAGTAATTGGCGGTGGAAATGCCGCCTTAGAAGAAGCCCTGTTTTTAACTAAATTCACTTCAAAAGTATATATGATCAGAAGATATGATTATTTTAAAGGTGAAAAAGCCACACTAGAAGAAGTTGAAAATAATCCTAAAATAGAAATACTATATAATTGGGATTTAGTAGATGTTTATGGTTCAAATTTTGTAGATAAGGCTTTAATTAAAAACGTTAAAACAAAAGAAGAAAAAGAATTAAAATTAGATGGAATTTTTGGATTTATAGGTTCAGAACCTAAAACAGAATTATTTAAAGAATATATATCTTTAACTCCTAAAGGATACATTAAAACTAATGAAAACATGGAATCCAATATAAAAGGTGTTTATGCCGCTGGAGATGTTAGAGAAAAGCAATTTCGCCAAATAACTACTGCTGTAGCTGATGGAACTATTGCTGCATTAGCTGCTGAAAAATATATTATGGAAAAAACAAGAGAAAAATAATATTTATATATTACTAAAGAAAAGATTAGAGGTGTCTATATGTTTAAAAATCTATCCGTAGAAAACAATTTATATAAAAATTTTATAGGAGGACAATGGGTAAATAGTAAAACAAATAACTTTATAGAAATAAACTCTCCTATAGATGGTTCTTTGGTAGGTAAAGTTCCTTCCATGAGTAAAGAGGAAGTAGACTTAGCTATAAAAAATGCCAAGGAAGCTCAATCCTATTGGAATGAAATACCTATAAACGAAAAAGCAACTATCCTATTAAAAGCTGCTAATATATTAGATGAAAAAGCTGAAGAAATCGCTGATATAATGACTAAAGAAATTGCTAAGGATAAAAAAAGTTCTATTTCAGAAGTCCGTAGAACTGCTGATTATATAAGATTTTCTGCAGATACCGCAAAAAATATGGTAGGAGAAACCTTACCTGGAGATTCCTTCCCAGGAAATTCCAAAGGCAAAATATCTATAGTCACTAGAGTACCCTTAGGTGTAGTTTTAGCTATTTCTCCATTTAACTATCCGGTTAACTTATCTGGCTCTAAAATAGCTCCAGCTTTAATGGCTGGAAATAGTGTAGTTTTAAAGCCCGCTACTCAGGGTAGCATAAGTGCTCTTCATTTGGTAAAAGTTTTTGAAGAGGCTGGTCTGCCTTCTGGAGTTTTAAATACAATTACAGGTAAAGGTAGTGAAATAGGTGATTATATAGTTTCTCATCCTATGATTGATTTTATAAATTTTACTGGAAGCACAGAGGTAGGGAAAAGAATATCCCATATTTCTGTTATGAAACCTATGCTAATGGAATTAGGAGGAAAAGACGCTGCTATAGTTTTAGAAGATGCGGATCTAGATTTAGCAGCTAAAAATATAGTATCTGGTGCCTACTCTTATTCTGGCCAAAGATGTACTGCTGTAAAAAGAATACTAGTTTTAGACGCAATAGCAGATACATTAGTTAAAAAAGTAAAAGAAAAAGTAGAATCTTTAAAAGTTGGAAATCCTTTAAAAGAGCAGGTAGATATTATTCCTTTAATAGATGATAAAGCTGCAGATTATGTTGAAGCTTTGATGAAAGAAGCTAAAGATAAAGGAGCTACATTATTAGCAGGCGGAAAAAGAGAAGGTAATTTAATTTATCCTACTTTGTTTGACAATGTTACATTAGACATGAGATTAGCTTGGGAGGAACCCTTTGCCCCAATACTCCCAATAATAAGAGTTAAGAATATAGATGAAGCTATAAAAATAGCTAATGAATCCGAATATGGTCTTCAAGCCTCTATATTTACAAAAGAAATAAATAAAGCTTTTTATGTAGCAGAAAAGTTAGAAGTAGGTACAGTTCAAATTAATAATAAGCCGGAAAGAGGACCGGACCATTTCCCATTCTCAGGTATTAAAGCCTCTGGGCTTGGAACTCAAGGTATAAAATATTCTATAGAAGCTATGTCTAGACCTAAAGCTATAGTTTTGAATATAAATTCATAAAATAAGGAAGTTGCATCGCAACTTCCTTATTTTATAAATTTATAGCTTCATCTATAGCTGGTTTATTGAATCCTATTATAATTGATCCATCTATATCTAATACAGGTACACCTCTTTGGTTTGATTTTCGAACCATTTCATCTCTTGCTTTCTCATCTTTTTCAATATTTAGTTCCTGAAATACTATTCCTTTTGTTTTTAAATATGTCTTTGCTTTTGTGCACCATGGACAACCTTCTGTTGTATATACTTTAATCATATAATCACTTCCTCTTTAATAATAATTGTTATATAGTTTTAATTATTTATTATATTTATATTTTATCACAGTATTTTCCTTATGTATATAGGTTTAGTTATATATATAATTTTATTCACATTTATTTATATATTAAATTCAACTCAGCTTATATTATAAATTAATTACTTTTATATAAATTATAATAATAAGATCACTTACTCCTATTAATAGAATAAAGTGACCTTATTATTATGACTTTTATTATTAATTTATATTTATTTTTATTAACAATGAATATATAAATTACTTAATTTAAATATTTATTTACTTTTGTTTTATATTAATAGCTCCCACTCCAGCTTCAATGTTAACCTCTATGCTATTTTTACTTTTTCCATATTGAGAATTTTTATAGATATTTTCCCCTTCTACTATAAATCCATTAGCGTTAACTGCTCCTACTCCTTTTTCGGCTTTTATCTTAACTCCCATGGATTTAGGTAAATATACAGTGGCTTCTCCAACGCCTCCTTCTATATTTACTTTAACATTGTTTTTATAATTTCCTGATATATCCAAATCCACCTTTCCTACTCCCATCTGAGCATTTAATTCTTTTAAATTTATCTTACTCAAATCTGCCTTAAACTCTCCTGTACCTAGACTTAATTTTATCTCTGTAGGTATTTTCTCATTTAAGTTTATATTCCATTCATTACGTTTATTATTTAAAGACATATTCCCACTTTTTAATCCAGGCTGAGAAATTTCAAGTTCTCCATCTTTATCTTTAACTTCATACTTTATTTCCGGTTTCCACTCATTTTCACTGTATATAAATTTACCCTTCATAAGCTTTTCTTCATTACCACTTATATTTAATTTTCCTACTCCAGAATTTAAATTAAGTTTTGTTTTTTCTGCTCCATTAGGTTCTACAATTTTTATTTCTTCCTTTGGTTTTTCATTTGTATCACTTACAATGGCTTTTTCACTTTTATTTGTACATGCTGTAGCAAAAACTAGAATTACTAATGTAAATATTGAAAAAAGCTTTTTAATATTCATTTTACTCCCCCGTTAAAATTCATTATTTTTATTTACTATATAACAAATTTTATCATTATAGTCATAATATATTAATAGATTTTTACTGTATTTAAGGAACTATTAAGAATTAATTATATATTCTATTAATAATTAATTATCCCAAATAGATTTTTTGAAGCACATTCCTTTGTTACATAATTTATATATAAATAAAAAAACATTTCATAAAAATATTTTTATGAAATGTTTAACTATATTTATGTAAATAAAAATTATATTTATAATTAAAATATATCTCAATTCTACTTTTTTATATTAATTAAATCTATTCTAAAATTATAATCTAAGGATTATTTAAATACTTTAATAAATACTAAAAATACCAAATTTTATAAAGCTTTAAATTTAGATAATTGTATTACCTTTTCTTCATCCTCAAAGTTTTCTAAATTTTTTTCTAATTCTTCAGTAGCATAATCAAATAATATTTCTTTTGTTTTTTCCTTTGCTTCCTTTTCTGTTTCAACATAATTTGTCATACCAAAAAATGAACAATTATTATTTTTTAACCATTTTGTAAATTCCTTAAAAAATTTTTCTCTATCTTCACCCTGTGGTATATTTATAGCTCCATTTATAGCTATAGCATTTTCCCCAATACAAACTTTTTCGCTGCCTTGGGTTATCATTTTACACATAATCTAGCTCCCTTCAAATTTCCATATAATTTATGTGTTGAATTTTTATTATTTGCATCATTTTACAATAATATTGAATTATAGTAAAGTCTAATATACTCTATTTTTTCACTGTATTTTTATATTATTAAATTTGTAAGGTATACTAGTCTTTATTTTTAAAAATTATACGCTTTTCCATGCTTTTTCAAGGTTTTTCAAATTACATATATCAATAATATGTTTATATTCATAATATATAAATTAGAAGGATTTCCTTCTCTTGCAAAAATCCCTTGTATTTAATTTATACTAACCTTATTATCCTAACTCTCCTTTACTCCTTTAATTCAATGTAGGAGTTTTTAAAAATAAAAAAAGTAAAAAGAAACACAATTATAATTGTGTTTCTTTTTACTTTAAATACGTTATGAAGTTCTCTTTTGGTTTTAAAGGTAATATTAAAGCCTTTAAACAAGAGGGTCGCTTATAACTGTAGTTTTTGGGTTTTTTGGGGTAATATTATAAAGTTCCTCTAGGTAAATTTTTATTTACCAACAAAACTAGTATATATTATATTTTTTTATAAATCAAATAAGAAAAACTTATAAAGAAGCTCTTATTTAAAAAGTTTTATTAATAATATCATTTTTAATATTTTTAAATTATCCTCATATATTCAGTATGAATTTTATAAATGAAAACTTTCATATTTTTAATTATAAAAAATTAAGTTATCATTATATAATTTTTTTCATAATAAATTTAAATTTATGAAGTTTTTCTTTCACAGACAATTGTATTTATTTCCCATGTTTTTATAAAAATATGGGATTTTTTTACTTTTTTATAATATGTTTATAATTAATATCATTAAATATAAACATATTATAAATATAAAATTATTTTTAAATAACATTTTGAATACTGTTGCAATTTTTAATGCAAATATATTTTGTAAGAATATATTTTATATTATATATATTTTTTATAATTTTATAAAAAATTTTCCACTATTTTAGTTGTAATAAAGCTTTCCTTTAAATGAGGCATTTTTTGATTTTTTAAGTTCATCTTTCAGAATACACTTTAAATTGATATTCATATTATTTTCTGATACAATTTTAAATGTATTTATATAAAGCAAATAATTTAATAAACATAAAACATATTTGGAAAGGTGGGAATTATATGAATTTTTTAGAAAATTTTATATCGGTATTAAATAATTATCTATGGTCTTATATACTGATAGCATTGTTAATAACTTTAGGTTTATTCTTCTCTTTTAAATCTAAATTTGTTCAAATTAGATATTTTAAAGAAATGTTTCGATTATTAGGAGAAGGTGCAAGTAAATCTGGTAGAGAGAAACATAAAGGTAAAAAAGGTGTTTCTTCTTTTCAAGCCTTCTGTATAAGTACAGCTTCAAGAGTTGGTACTGGTAACTTAGCTGGGGTAGCTATTGCTATTGCTTCCGGAGGTCCTGGTGCTGTATTTTGGATGTGGCTTATAGCTTTAATCGGTGGTGCTTCAAGTTTTGTTGAAAGCACTTTAGCACAAATATATAAAGTAGAAGACGAGCATGGCTTTAGAGGCGGTCCTGCTTATTATATGGAAAAAGCTTTAAATAAGAAATGGATGGGCATAATATTCTCTATATTAATAACTATAAGTTATGGTCTTGTATTTAACTCTGTTCAAGCTAATACTATTTCTTTAGCTTTTGAACAAGCCTTTGGTGTAAACACTTTAATTATAGGATTAATCCTAGCAGTCCTTACCTCTCTTATTATATTTGGTGGTGTTAAAAGAATTGCTAGAGCTAGTGAAATTATCGTTCCTATAATGGCAATAACCTATGTAATAGTAGCTTTATTTGTTATTTTAAAAAATATAGGTAGTATTCCTACTATATTCTCTCTTATTATAGAAAATGCTTTTGGTATAAAACAGGTTGTTGGTGGTGGATTAGGAGCTGCTGTACTTATGGGCATTAAAAGAGGATTATTTTCTAACGAAGCTGGAATGGGAAGTGCACCAAATGCTGCTGCAACAGCTAATGTTACTCATCCTGCTAAACAAGGACTTATTCAAACTCTAGGTGTATTTACAGATACCATATTAATATGTAGTGCAACTTCTTTCATAGTTTTAATTTCTGGTAGCTATTTAAAAAGTGACTTAACAGGAATTCAACTTACACAAACTGCATTAAGTTCGCAGGTAGGTTCTTGGGGAAATACCTTT
Source organism: Clostridium sporogenes (assembly GCF_001889325.1). NCBI lineage: Bacteria > Bacillati > Bacillota > Clostridia > Eubacteriales > Clostridiaceae > Clostridium > Clostridium sporogenes. Next base: position 868,131 of record NZ_CP013243.1, read on the forward strand.
ATAGCCATATGTATATTCCTTTTTGCTTTTAGTTCTGTAATAGGTAACTACTACTATGGAGAAACAAATATCGAATTTTTAAAAGGAAGTAAAACTAGTCTATTTTTATACAGAATATGTGTAATAGGTATGGTTATTTTTGGATCTATTGCTAAAATTCAAATAGTTTGGGATATGGCTGATCTATTCATGGGCTTCATGGCTATAATAAACTTAATCGCTATAACTATGTTATCTAAAATAGCTTTTGCAGCTCTAAAAGATTATGATAGACAAAAGAAACAAGGTATAGAACCTGTTTTTTATGCAGATAGTATTGAAGGTTTAAATAATATAGAATGCTGGCCAACTCGTGAAGAGTCAGAAAAATTAGCATAATATTAGTACTATTTATCAAATTGATTATAATAATGAACTATTTTAATATTGATATAAACTAACTTAAGTAACATTTTTTAAATAATCTACTTATTTCTAAGCCGTACTTCAGCATTTAACTGGAGTACGGTTTTTAATTTTCTTAGAATCTTTTGTTATTATACTAATAAATATATTCTTGTATTGATTTATATAATTCTTTTCTTCAATAGTATTAATCTTAATAATTAAGTTGGATCTTTAATTTTCAGAAAAAGATTTTATTTTTTTGTAATGTTTATCACCTTAACAAAAATAAAGGGCCTACTCTTAGTAGACCCTTATGTTACTTTTATTAAATCTATGTATTTTTAAGCTGTAGCTTGCTCAATTTCCTGTTCTTCAGAAGCAGCTTGTAGTTCTGCAACGGTTCTTATTTTATAGTTTTTAAATACTATTGATCCTAAGAATCCAGCACAGGCTCCTGCTAAAGCACAGAATATAGCTGCTATTGTAACTCTTTTAGGATCATTAAATCCATACATAACCATAAGTCCTGCTATTGGAGTTGCTGTTCCTGTAGCATTATTTATTAATCCAAAGTGAGTTACTATAATACCTGCAAGTCCACCACCTATGAAGTTTGTAACATACACAGGTATAGGATTTGCTGAAATTACATCTGCCTGAGTCAGAGGCTCTATTGCAACTGCTATAGTTGTGCTTCTATCTCCAAATTTTAATCTGTGAAATAACACAAAATTCATAAAAGAAGATCCCATTACAGAAAGAGCTCCTATAGCCATTGGCAATCCCTTAAGTCCTAACATAGCTGTTAACGCCATAGAACTTAATGGTGCTGTTGCAACTACTGTTATAACTCCACCTAGTATAAATCCCATTATAATTGGACTTTCATTAGCTGCTACTGTTATTATACCGCCTATATTTAATAGTGTAGCATTTACAACTGGAGTAGCCCCGTTTCCTATTAATCTAGCTAAAGGTGCTACCAAGGCCACACAGACAATTAAATCTAATCCTTTAGGTACTTTCTTTTCTATTATAGGAACTATAAAAGAAAGTGCATAACCAGCTACAAAACCTGGTAATATACCTAATCCATAACATGAAGCTCCTATTAATACAGCATATACTGGTGAAACCCCTAAAGCTAATGGAACTAAAGTAGCTGCTGCTGCTCCGCCCATTCCACCTGCTGCTAGTCCGGTATCTTTTAATAATTTAATATGTAACATGTCTCCGCCTACATAGCTTTGAAATGCCTCTACAAGAAAAGTAGCTACTGCTGCATCCGCTAAAGCTCCCATAGCCTTCATTCCTTTTGGCGCTTTTAAACTAAATAAAGAAAATGCGCTTAAACAAAGTAATAATAATAAAGTCCCTTTAAAAATTACCAATTTTTCTTCCTCCCCTTATAAAATATTGAAATTAAATTTAAAATTTTAAAAAATGCTAACGTTTTCCCTAAGGAATTCTCAATATAATTTAGCTAACAATTATTTATTATATCAAAACTTTTATAATTGTCTATATATTTTTTCAATTTTTTATTATTTTTTTCATAATTACGAATATATACTAATAAAATATACATCTATAATCTAGTGTATTGCTATGTATTCTATGTTTTTCATAAAAAACGATTTCATAATTTTGTTTATTTCTATTATTTTCATATAAATGAATTTTTTAAGTCATCTTTTCTTAAAAAATGATTTTTTTAAATAACAAATTTAAATAATACTTTCCAAAACATTTAAGAAGTTATGTTTTTTATGCTATAATTAATGTAAATTATAAAACTACATTAGGAGGCTAAAATGCAGTTAGGTGAAAAGATTAAATATTACAGAAAGAAAAAAGGTCTTACTATAAAAGAATTATCAGAATTAACAAACCTATCTATAGGTTTTATAAGCAATTTGGAAAGAGATTTAAATAGTCCTTCTGTCAGTAATTTACAGCAAATTTGCGAAGTGCTCGGAATAAATTTGATGGAAATATTAAAATCTACAGAGGATAAGGAATATATTGTATGTAAGGATAATCGTAGCGAAATTTTTTCTACAGATGATAAGAAAATAAAATTCGAAATGTTAACTAATGGGAATAAAAATTTGAATGCTATAGCTATAACCATAGAAGGAAATACAGATTATAATGATACTTCTTGGGGGCATAATTATGATGAATTAGGTATTGTAGTAAAAGGTACCTTAGAAATTCAAATGAACTCTCAAACTTATACTCTTCAAGAAGGAGATAGTATTTATTTAAATAAATTTACTCCTCATAGGTATAAAAATCCTTGCGAAGAAATTAACGTAACTTACTGGTTTTCTGTAAAAGAATAAAAATAATAAAAAAATAATAATAGGTACATATAATTTATTTATTATAAATTTACTTTTAAATATAAAAAGTAAATTCCTTTGAGAAATTTAAATACAACTTCCAGTAATAAAAAACAAGCAAGAATTAATTAGTTAATTAATTCTTGCTTGTAATATTTATATATTAACTTGTCCAATTCTTGACTCAATCTCAATATTTCCCCCTCATATAAAATTGAATCCATTTCTATCAGATTATTCAATCTTTCTCTTGTTTGTTCTAAAACTTTACCCATCTTTCTTACCATCCCTATACATTTTTTATAAAATACGTATCCTATTATACATTTTATTACCATAAAATTCAACTTAAATTATCAAAGTAATTATTAATTTTTATTATAGCAACTATTTTTTTTCTTTATATCGTATATATATTTATTTTTTTACATATATATTACTTTATTCCTATACCTAAACTCCAGTATAATCTAAAAATTTGTATATATACTCTAAATAAATTACACTTACATATTTAAAATATATTGAATTATCTAATAAAATTTAAAAATGTTATTTTATGTTTCTTTACTTAATATAATTTATCTGCTACAATTATAAAGTAATATATTTTGTTATATTGTTATATTTTAACTGAAATAAATATTTTCATATAAGGAAGGATAAATATGAGTAAAAATCATAAATTTGATAAACACTTTAATAATTTAAACGAAGAAAATCAAGAAAAGTATATAGAAGAAATGCATGAAATGGCAGATAAAGCTGCTAAGAAAAATAATTTAATCTTTGGGGCAGTAGTTATACCTATTGTGATTGTTTGTATATTAGTTGTTAAACAGATGGTTTCTTTCTCCTTTAATTTGGCTAAAGATGATAGCTCAACTAAAAATAATAATACCGAAATAACTAAAGATGTAAAAAATAATAATAAAGGAACAGACAAAAAAGCGGAAAACAAAGAAATTGCTTTAAATGAAAAAATAGCTAAATATATACAAGATAAAAATAATAGACAAAAATCCTTTAAAGAGGCAGTCTCTATAAATAAAGGTAGTGAAAAAGGTGTTTCTGTAATATTTATATCCCAATTATACAGAAATAATGGCTATGATATACCGAAAAATACTATAAGTACTAAAGGATTATTAGAAGATTTAAAGAAAAAGAATTGGACAAAAGAAACAGATTATACCAAATTACAAAAAGGTGATATTTGTTTTACTACTGTAGACAATGCTGGTTCTCCATCCCATGCATATATTTTTATGGGTTGGGTAAAAGAAGGAAAAACAGATTATGCTTATGTTTGCGATGGACAAACTTCTGATTACGATGATACATTACACAAGAGAAATTTAAGTGTTTCTACAGCAAAAAAAGATAAAATAGCTTTCTTTATGAAAGCTCCTAATGAAAAATAATTATTAAAGCTAGTCTATTAAGACTAGCTTTTTAATATAATTTTTTATCTTATATTTATAATAAAAATGTTCCTCACCTAAATATACTTTATTTAGGTGAAGTTAAATTTAAAACTTAGGAAAATATAAAATTTAAAACTTAGGAGTCTATATATTATTTTATACACATTTTACATTACTATACCTATATTTTGTTAAAATCGTAATTTTAATTTTTAGGTTTATTTGCATTTTTTTGACCACTTTGTTGTCTTAATTTAGCATCTTTATTTCCTTCCATTGGTTTATTAGGTTTACTATTATTATTCTTTTTCATAAGCTCTCCTCCAAAAATATTATTAAATATAATTTTAATCTCATCTATATTATTTATATATTACTAAAAAACATACTATAAATTCACATATTTAAAATTTTCCCTATAAAAGTAAATATATATTTATCTTTATTAATTCCTTAATATATTTATTTTTATGGGGAAAAATATTAATATATTTTATATTTAGGAGGTTTTTTTATGGAATCTAAACGAGCTAAACAAATAATAGACTCTAAAAAATATATTCCTGTTTATTATAAAAATACACCAGTTCATATAGAAAAAGTAGACAATAAAGAAAATATAGCTCATATTAAAAGTTTAAACACAGATAAAGAAATAGTTGTTAATGTAAAAACTCTTAGTGAATGTAACAAATTAAATAACTAAAGATAATATATAATTTAATAAAAGGTGCCGAAAATTAGCCTTCAGCACCTTTTATTAATATTATTTTACTCCTGTATGTCCAAATCCTCCGCCTCTATTTTCTCCTATTTCTTGAGGATTTTCGCATTCTATAAAATTAGCTCTTTTATATTCTTTGAATACCATCTGAGCTATTCTCTCTCCTTTATTTATATATATAGTTCCGTATGGATTGCCTTTTTCATCTAAGTATATCTTTTGCTCCAATATATTTAAAGAATTACTAGTATCTAAATTTATATCTTCTTGACCATTTAAATAATCAATTAAAGATATTTCTTTATATTTTTCTTTTAAAACTTTTAATACATTAGGATTTTTTGCTATATCATAAGGCAAATTAGCTATATCATATGTATTTTCCAATATAACTCCTACTGTGTCTCTATAATCACTATCTATAGTTCCTGGACTATTAGGAACTCTTAAATTAGTTTTTAAGGATAGTCCACTTCTTGGTCTTATTTGTGCTTCCAAGTTTTCATCCATAGCCATAACAAAATTTAAGGGCATAACTTTTATTTCTCCTGGTTTTATCTCCATATACTTTGTAGCATATAAATCACACCCTGCAGCATTTAAAGATCCATAACTTGGTATTTTACCATCCTCTGAAACCTTTATATAAACATTAACTTTATTGTCCATACTCCTTCACCTCTTTTAACATAATCTTATACTTTTGTTAAGTATACAAGTATATATTATACTATAAAAATATATGATTATAATATTAATAAGCAATTTTTTATAAAATCTATATTATATCTTGTAAACTTTGTATAAATTCACTAAAAAACTTTATAATAATTGTTTTCACTTTCTTAATTTAATGTTATAATCATATTTAAGTCGTCCTTTGTTGATATTTTTTTGTTTTTTATGTAAAACATTATGCTACAAAGTGATGATTTTTTATTTTTTATAGTTTTTGTTTATTTAACAATTAAATTATAATAGGTAAATATAAAATATTACTAATTATATTTGAGGTGTTTATATGGAAAAGAATAATTTAGAAATATATATATCCAAAGAGGCTTCAGAAAATTTATCAAACTTACTAAAAGAAAATCATTACTCTTGTGTTAGGCTTTCCTATGTGAAAAGTTGCTGTGCTAAAGGACGTTTAGATATAATATTAGATGATATTAAAGAAAAGGATTTAAAACATAAATATGATTCGATCATATTAGTTTATAACAATGAAGTTTCTAATAATATAAAAAAAGTAGAAATAATTTATAAAAATAATGATTTTATGATGAAAATTACTCCAAGAGATACTAATGGTTGTAAAAATGGTTGCTGTAAAAACAACTCTTCTTCTAGTTGTAATAGTAGCTGTAATAAAAAATGTCCTTATAAGAACAAAACTTGTTCTAAATCATAGCAAAGTCTCATTTAGGATTAAACAAGAGGACTAAAAATATATTTAATTTTAAAGATAGCAAATATAAAAAAAATACACATAATAAACATATGAATAAACTTTAGTAGTTCTTAATATGTATATTTAAAAATTGTTCTAATTCATCACAGCCTGAAAGACTCCAGGCATTAAAGCAATGAGACTTTCTTACTTTGTTAGAAAATTTTTAATGAATCTGTTCTAGAACTTCTTAACAAAATGACTTAGTTTATTAAGTGTATTTTTTATATTTTAGGTGTTAAAATTAAATTTATTTTATTCCGATATTCACTCTTATTTAAGCACATTATAAATTTAATCATCATCTTCCTTTTCTGTATTATGAACTACATCATCTATAATTATAACCATAGCTAAAATAAGACTTTGACTAGCCCCTTCTTTAATATCCACTTCATAGGAATCTCTTATAGCTGGAAAATGTTTTTTTACTCTGGCTACAGTCTCTCCAGCTTTTTCTATAGTAAAATTAATATCTAATATATCTCCTTTTACTTCATAATCTCCTATGATACTTTCTACTGTGAATCTAGGCTTTAATATACTTATGTCTTTTTTCATGTTAGCTACTTGGTTCCCACCCATATATATCAAATAAGTAGGTAAAATTTTTATAAATTTCTCTTTAATATATACTAATTCCCTATCCTCTATATCGTATATTTTTATTTTTTTAAACATAGACATAAGTATTTTTTGTGCTTTATATAGTTTTTCTCCATGTTCATTTTCTATTATATATTTATCAGTTATAGAAAACAATTTTTGTTTTATTATAAATTTCAATATGTATCATCCTTTTTATAATTTAATATAGTAAATTTATTCTATCATAATTTTAAGTATATACTATTAAATATATAACTTATAAGAAAACATTAAGAATTTAAAATAATTTTATTATTAAATATATTCTACTAAAATAAATCTAACTCTTCTACATAAAAATAACAATTAAATTTATTTTTTTAACATTACTTAATTATTTGAATTATAAAAAAACAGCCCTTTTACTATGAAAACCTCAATAATAAAAGGAACTGCTACAATAAATTAATAAGAAATAAATTTATTATATATTTATAATAATTAGTGTCTACATTAAATATTTATAATATTTTAATCTATTTTTGATTACATTTATTCTTATATTATTACTTATTTATAATATTTAAAACAAAGTTTAATTATAAAATTATATAAATACTACTTTAAATTAATGGGCTTTACAATAACTTTATTACCTTCTTTAGATACAATTGCGTCCATTGAAATATCTTCAAAAACTCCATTATATTTAACTTCTTCTTTTGATATAAGTTCTTTAACTTTATTTTCATTACTATTAATAAAAAATATTTTACCATTAGGAAGAATTTTTATATCTTTTTTGTTAATTGGATTTTCTAACTCTATGTCTTTTCTATTAATAGTCTTATCATCTAAGTTCCAGTAATAAATTTTTTCTATAGTTCCTTCTTCCCTATCACCTTTTAGTTTACCTATATACATTACATCCTTATCATCTACACCTAAAAGACAATGATTAGCCCCATCTCTTATAGTTATTGGATAGTTTTTTCCTTCTACATGAATATTTCCATCATTTTTATTTTCATAAACTACCCTATCTTCGCTATTCATAAGAGCTATTTCTCCTAAGTTATTTCCTAAACTTCTTATCCTTTCTAGCTGAGCCATAGTATTTACTCTATAAATTCTACTTCTTCCTTGTTCATTTTTCACTTTTAAATATATAGTATTAGTAGCTGTAGATAAGGTCATATTTTTTATATCATAATTATTATTTGGCAAATTGATTATAGTTTTTTTCCCATTTTCATCTTCCAACTGGAACTTTTCATTTTTTTCACTATCATAGGAAAACAAAGCTAAGAAGCTACCATTATTTTCTGCAGATTTTTCCCCTATGAATAATATATTTCTATCTGGAAGCCATGCTGTATAATTAACTGTTCCATTTTTAAACTCTACATATTTTTCCTCTTTTTTAGCTACATTTATTATGACTATTTTATTTTCAGTGTGATAAGATATGTATTCTCCATTGTAAGATATTTTTATATTTTTTGCATAATCTGGAACATCTATAGAAACAATCTTTTTAATTTTTTTATCTTCTTCTTCCACCTTATTTATTTTAAAAGTTTTAGCAGAAGACAAATAAACTTTATCTACAAAAAGCAAGGCTGCAAAGGATAAGCCAATAGCGATTAGTGTCCAAACAAATATAACTTTAATTTTTTTCATAAGTAAGTCTTCTCCTTTAAGGTTCTACATATATGGAAGTGGCTACTGTTCTCTCGCCATCCCAATTACAAGGCCTATTTATAACTTTACTTTTATAATACATGGTTGAAGAGGATCCCCCATCTAAATTACTAGCATTAACTACTCCTCTTTGCAGAAGTATATTTTCTACCTCTTCTAGAGTAGCACCTTGTTTTATCCCCCTTCTCCCATCTATAACTAATAATACTATAGTTCCATCTTGCTTTTGTCCTATAGCAGTTCTAGGATTTATGCCTTCATTATAAGGGATAGGCTTTCCATTAATTATTAATGTATTTCTAAAAGACAAAGCTTCTATTACTCCCATTTTTAAAAGTTCATCTACAGTATGATCTCCTACAACTAATAACCCTTCCTTTGTAAATGCTGTAACGTTAACCTTTTGTCCAGACTTAAAATCATTGTAAATAACTTTACCATTAGATATTACAAGTCCTTCTGGATAAGCTCCGGTACCTGTCCAAAGTTTACCTGTAGATGATACGTCCCTAAATCCACCACCATTTACAGCAGCTACAGCTCCATGTCTTTCAGCCATTTTACTAGTTCTTTCACCCATTTTTCCCATATACTTTGTATATCCTATTTTTACTTTTTGGGGGTTTTTGATTTCTAATATATAACCATCAAATTTAGCTGTATTTATATCATATCTTTCTACTGAATTACCATATTTGTTCTTTATTTTTATATCTCCATAATTTTCCTTTAAACTTGAATTACTTATTCCTTTATCCTTATTTAAAATTTTATTTATTTCATCCTTCGATAAAAAAGTAGTGGCAATATACTGATGTTTATATGTAGCCATAGCTGTTCCCACTAATGTACTTTTCACATTATCAAAAGGGCCATAAAAGGCAATCAATAAAGAAAAAATTCCGCCTACTATAACTTCATAAACTAAAAACAAAAATAATCTTCCTATAAATGATTTTTTTTTCTTTTTTCTATTTTTTCTTCTTTTTACTTCCTTTTGTCTCTTTTTAGACATAGATACTCCTTTTTTACTTAAAATTATTTATGCTTAACATTTAAATTATATTGTAATTATACATTATATTTGTAACAAATGAGTTACAAATATAAAAACAATCCAAATAAAATTATACCATTTAATTTGGATTGTTACTTTATAATTATGACTAATATTTTTTATTATAACTCAATTCTTAATAAATTTATTTTTACAATTTATTAATAACAAGTCTTACTATTTAATTTATCTTCCACACTCATTAATGCTTCTCCAAATCTTTGGAAATGAACTACTTCTCTTTGTCTTAAAAATGCTAAAACATCTTTAATGTCGTGATCATCTGTTAAATTCATAAGATGCTCATAAACAGTTCTAGCCTTTTGTTCCGCTGCCATATTCTCATGAAGATTTGTTATAGGATCTGATGTAGATTGTACATATGCTGCTGTCCAAGGCACCCCATTAGCATCCGCCGGATATATAGCATTGCCATGTTGTGTATAATAAGATCCTAGCCCGGCTTCTCTCATTTCCTTAGGTGTAGCATTTTCCATAATTTGATATGCCATAGTAGCAATTATTTCTACATGGGCTAATTCTTCTGTTCCTATGTCTGTTAAAAGCCCTTTGGATTTAGAAGTTGGCATTGTATATCTTTGAGATAAGTATCGTAAAGCTGCACTCAATTCACCATCTGGTCCGCCATACTGCGCCAGAAGAAATTTTGCCATTCCTAAATCTTTACTTTTCAAATTAACTGGATATTCTAATTTTTTTTCATAAATCCACATATACTATTCACTCCTATTTTAATGTTTCAACTACATTTTTGAATATTCTCTTTCCCAAGGCCAAGGTTGTGTTGTCCACTGCCATGGAAATTTACTTTTACTGTAACCAAAATTGAATAAAGGTCCAAACCTTTCTTCATATGTTTCTTTTAATTCCATTAGCTTACATGAAATTTCATTGAAATATTCTAAAGCTCTTTTATTTTCAGGATAATTGTCTAAATATAAGTTTAATTCTACAGCCGTAAATTGATATTCTTGTAGCATTAATAATAACTCTTCTCTTGAACATTTATCTAACATACTATCTCCTCCAAATATAAATATAACCTTTTGTTAATAGCGAGATTTATATGGTCTATATAAATCTGGAAACAATGTCCCCTTTTTCAAAGCCTTTTCAACCTTATAAACTTTTTTAAATTTTTGTGGACATATAAAAGCTCTTGCTAATTCACACTCTTCCATACTGCCCCAGAAGTCTTTTGTACATTTCATATTACTCACTCCTCAAAATCTTTATTTTGCACAATAAAAAAGGATTTAAGTTAAATCCCTGGGCTTTAATAACATACTATGTAACTTATATATATATTGTCACAATTCATTTTTAATAACTAATAAAAATATATCTATAAATTTTCATGTATTTCTCAAACAATATAACTAAAACAAATACCTACTTTACCCATGATTTGCTTTTATTATTTAACAATTTTTTATTAAAATGGTATCATTTATTAGTAGAATGAGTATATTAATTTTTACTATTAGGAAAGGGGTTTTTTTATGAAAATGAAGAAACTATTAGCCATGGTATTAGTAGCCTCAACCACTTTAGTGGCTGCTGCTTGTGGAAATAGTAATACAGCCAAAGAAACATCCACAAAAGAAAATATTAAAGATGGAGGTAATCTAATATTTTCTATACGTGGTGAACCAGAAATACTTAATCCAATCTACGCTTACGACAGAGATACTATGACTATGGACAATGCTTTATTTGCACCTTTATTTTATATGAATGGAGATAAAATTGATTACACTCTAGCTGAAGAAGTAAAACATTCAGATGACTTTTTAACTTACACAGTAAAACTAAAAAAAGATTTGAAATGGCATGATGGTAAACCTTTAACTGCTGAGGATCTAATATTTACTATGAAACAAATAATGGATGAAAAACAGGATTCACCTTTTAGAAGTGCCTTTGTTATTAATGATAAACCTGTAGAGGTAAAAAAGGTAGATAACTTAACTGTAGAGTTTAAACTACCAACAGTTCAGATGCCTTTTATGAATTCTTTGGCGCAGGTATCTCCTATTCCTAAGCATGTATTTGAAGGAGAAAAAGATATTAAAAAAAGTGCTAAAAATGAAAAACCTATAGGTTCTGGTCCCTTTAAATTTAAAGAATCCAAAAAAGGTGAAAGTATAACTTTAGAAAAATTTGATAACTATGTTGGTGGAAAACCTCATCTTGATACCATAACCTATAGAATAATTGCAGATCCAAATTCTTCTGGAGTAGCTCTTGAAAATGGTGAAGTTTCTGCTAATTATATAGATATTAGTGGTATAAGTAAATTTGAAAAAAATGAAAAATTAAAAGTAGTTGCCTATGATGAAGGTATGGTAGATAATTTAGTCTTAAATTGTAAAACAAAAGGTTTAGATAAAAAAGAAGTTAGACAAGCTATAGCCTATGCTTTAAATAAGGATGATTTAATAAAGGCCGCTTATGAAAGTGAAAAATATGCTCCTAAAGCCTATTCTCCACTTCCTAAAAATGCCCTATATTATACAGAGGATGTTACTAAATATAACTTAAATAAAGATAAAGCAAAGGAATTACTAAAGAAATCCAGTGTTCAAAATTTAAAACTTAAACTAGTTTATAGAAATGATAAAAAGACTTTAGAAAATCAAGCTTTAGTAGTCAAAGAAAATTTAAAAGATATAGGAATAGATGTTGAATTAAAAGGCTTAGAAGCAAATGCCTTCTTCCAGCAAATTGATGATCCAGCTAAAGCTGATTTTGATTTAATATTTAATGGCTATGTAATGGGTAGTGAGCCTGATGCTTATAAAGAAGTATTTATGACAGGTGGTGCTTTCAATGCTTCTAGATATAATAATAAAAAATTAGATGACCTTTGGAATAAAGCTGCTGTAGAAACTGATAAAACAAAGAGGGAAGAAATTTATAAAACTATTCAAAAGGAACTTATAGAAGATATGCCTGTATACCCAATTTGCTATTCTAATGCCACAATAGCAGTAAATAAAAATGTAGGTGGTATAAAAGAAGCCAAAACAGCTCCTGTATACATGTTCCAAGACTTATCAAAACTTTATATCATAGAAGAATAAAAATTTAATAACTAAAAGGACGGTATTAATTGGATCTACCCTTTTGATACCGTTTATTTTTAAATAAAACTGGTATTTTAACTTTTTATAATAATTATTTAATACATTAAAACAATAAAATTTAGCTAACAATTATTATTTGATTTTTAAATTATATGCTAAAGATAATTAAGAAAGGTAGGATATATTTGAGTAAATACATAAGAAAGAGAATTGTAGAAGCAATACCCATCCTTATTTTCATCTCTATAATTTCTTTTTTACTAATAAAATTAGCACCTGGAGATCCTATTAGAGCCTTTATAAATCCGAAAATGAAGCCTTCTGATATAACTAGAATCAGACATAATTTAGGTCTTGATAAACCTATATATATACAATATATCTTATGGTTAAAAAATGTATTAAAAGGTGATTTAGGTTATTCTTTAATAAACTCTAGACCAATTTCTACGCAAATAATAGAGAGACTTCCTGCTACCCTACTTCTTATGGGGTCCTCCTTACTAATCTCTTTAATTCTAGGTATAATCTTGGGAGTAATTTCTGCTATTAATAAAAATAAACTTATAGATAATATCCTTTCAGTAATCTCTTATATAGGTATATCTATACCTAGTTTTTGGTTTGCTATGATACTAATATACATTTTTTCTGTTAACCTTAAATTGCTACCTAGTGTTGGTATGCATACCATAGGTGTAGATTCTAGATTAGATGTATTAAAACATCTTATTTTACCTTGCACAGTATTAAGTTTTGGAAACATATCAGTTATTACTAGATATATAAGATCCAATGTAATCTCTGAACTGTCTGAAGATTATGTTATGATTGCCTATGCTAAAGGATTATCTAAAAAAAGAATATTATATAAACACGTTTTAAAGAATGCTCTTTTGCCTATTATCACTATATTGGGCATGTCCTTACCTAATTTAGTAGCTGGTGCTTTTATAACTGAAACTATTTTTGGCTGGCCTGGTATGGGTAGATTAGGTATAAAAGCTATATTTGGCTTTGATTATCCTCTTATTATGGCTATAACCATGCTAACTTCCATTTTACTTATAATAGGCAACCTTTTAGCAGATATATGTTATAGTTTGATAGATCCTAGAATTAAAGAATTAGGTAGGTGATAAATTTGTTTTTAAATGAAAGACTTAAAATAAATTTAAAAATACAATTTAAAGAAAATAAATTAGGGTATATATCTTTATCTATAATTTTAATATTAGTTCTTTCCTCAATCTTTTCTTTTTTATCCCCTTATGACCCTAACAAAATAGATTTATCTAACAAATTAGCTAATCCTAGTTTAAAACATTTATTTGGCACAGATGAAATGGGTAGAGATTATTTTACTCGATCTTTATATGGTGGAAGAGCTTCTTTAATGGTAGGTTTTATATCTATGATTATATCCACAACTCTAGGAACTATTGTAGGAACCTTTAGTGGTTATATAGGTGGAAAAATAGATAATATAATAATGAGAACCATAGATATATTAATGTGTATCCCAACCTTTTTTCTTATACTTATAATTAATGCCTACTTAAAACCTGGTATAGAAAATATAATTATTATTATTGGATTGTTTGGTTGGATGGACATTGCTAGAATAGTTAGAGCCCAAACCCTTTCATTAAAGGAGAGAGAGTATGTACTATGTTCAAAGGCTTTAGGCGCCTCTAATAGAAGAATTGTTTTTAAACATATAATACCAAACGTTATCCCCTCTGTAATGGTAGCCTCTACTATAAATATTGCATCTGCTATTCTTACAGAATCCTCCCTTAGTTTTTTAGGATTAGGAGTTAGAGCTCCTAACTCCTCTTGGGGAAGTATGCTACAAAATGCTCAAGGTTTTATTTCCTCAGCACCCTATTTAGCTATATTTCCTGGGTTTTTTATACTTTTTATAGTTTTAAGTTTTAATATATTAGGGGATATTTTTTCTGTAGCATTGGACCCTAAGGTAAATAAATGACAATCTTAAAAGAATCATTATATAGAATAAAATACTATATAATGATTCTTTTGTTAAATTTAAAGTAAATCGTTGACAAACTGTTCACAAAGTTATACACTAATACTGTGTATAGCGTATATATACAGTATTAGTGTTAAAGGAGGTGTGCTATTGAGTATAATTAAAGCTACTGATGTAAAAAAAACTTTTACTGTAGGCAAGATGAAAGTGGACATACTTAAGGGGGTTTCTGTAGAAATTGAAAAGGGTGAATTTGTTGCTATCATTGGTGAGTCTGGTTCTGGCAAATCTACCTTTCTAAATATATTAGGTGGTTTAATGCCTCCTTCATCTGGGGATATTTTTATAGAAAATGAAAAAATAAATGGTCTTTCCGAAAATAATTTAGCATTATTTAGAAGACGTAATATAGGCTTTGTTTTTCAATCCTATAATTTAATCCCTCAACTTACAGCTTTAGAAAATGTTGAAATGCCTCTTATTTTTTCAGGGATTTCTAAAAAAGAACGAAAAGACAGGGCCTTTCAAATGCTTAAAAAAGTTGGACTTGAAGAAAGAGCTCATCATAAGCCTTCTGAGCTATCCGGTGGGCAACAGCAAAGAGTTTCTATTGCTAGAGCTCTAGTAAACTATCCTAAAATAGTCCTTGCAGATGAACCTACTGGAAATTTAGATAGCAAAAATAGTATAGAAATTCTAAATATATTAAAAGAATTAAATGAAACTACTGGACAAACCTTTGTGATTGTTACTCACTCTTCTCAAGTTTGTGATTATGCAAATAAAATAATAAAGGTGGTAGACGGAAAAGTATTTAATAACTAATTATCTTATGTAAAATTATTTAGGAGGTGCTCAATAATGAAAAAAAGTTTTTTCCCCTTATTATTTTTATTAGTTCTATGTCTTTCCCCTATTTCATTAGCTCATGCTGAATCAGGAAGAATAACCTTAAACAAAGTAACCTCTTCTCCTGAAATAATAGAACCTGGAAGTAAATTTAAGATTAATTTTTCTATAACTAATAATAAAGAAGCTAATCTAAAGGATGTAGTTATAACCTTAGTTGGCTCAGAAGATAAAAAAGTCTTAACAGGTTTTTCTCCTGTTGGAAGTACCAATGAAATCTATGTAGGTCATATAGATGGTGAAACTTCTAAAGATGCAACTATAGAAATGGCCTCTGATCCTAATTTAAAAGCTGGCAATTATAATATTTTAGTTAAAATAGGCTATAAATTATATGGAGAATATGTAGAAGAAACTAGAATAATAGGTTTAATTTTAGGAAATAAGCCTAATCTACTTATAACCTCTTTAGATTCCTCTAATAAGGATGGAGAAGGCAAAAAATTATCATTAAACTTTGTTAATAGTGGTAAATCCACTTTAAAAGATGTAATGGTAAATGTTAAAGCTAAGGATAAAACCTTCACTAAATATTTTGGCACTATGGAATCAGAAGATGAAAATGAATTTAAACAAGATTTAAATTTATCTGGTGATATAAAAGGTACTGTAGAAATAAGCTTTAAAGACGAATTAAACAAGCCTTCTAAAATTTCACAAGAATTCTCTATTAATGGAAAGATTGACGACACTAATACTACTAAAAAAGAAAAAAAGAGTTCTGGTATTCTAGGTTTTTTCAAAAGCTTATTAGGAATAGGTGATTAATATGAAACTTACTGACCTTGCAGAAATTATATGGAGAAACCTTTTAAAAAGAAAAGGAAGAACATTTTTAACTATGCTAGGAGTAATTATAGGTAGTATAGCTATATATGTAATAATATCCCTAGGAAATGGCTTTGAAAAATATATGTCCTCACAGTTAAATTCCTTTGGAGATGTAAACATAATAAATATTTTCCCCTATTCAGATTCTACTACAACCTATCAAGGAGGCAATATAAAAAATAGGAAAAAAATATTAAATGATAAAACTTTAAAGGAATTAAATAAATTAGAGTTTGTAAACTATTCAATACCCAAACTTAATGCTAATGCAGATATAGCTTATAAAAAATCAGAAATGAAGTCTAGTAATTTAACAGGTATGTCATTTAAAAATTATAGTAAAGATCATGAACTTTTATTTGGTAAATATCCTAATGATTCTAAAAATGAAGTGGTTTTAGGTTATAAATTGGCTGCTTATCTTTTAAATAAAAAAGACGTAGATAAAGTAAAAGAAGAAGAAATAAAGAAAATTCTAAGAAAAAAATTAAAGATAAAAATTTCTAGACCAAATGAAAAAGGTGAAGAAGAATGGATGACTTATACCGTAAAAGTAAGTGGAATCTGCAAACAAAATTTCCCAGATGATTATCAAATTAAAACTCCTTTATCATTTACTAAAAATATATTAATCTATAAAAACAATGATGAAAAATTTCTAAAAAATAAGGGTTATGAAAGTATAGATTTAGTGCTTAAAAACCAAGAAAAAAGCAGTGAAGCAGAAAAATATTTAAAGGATAATGGATATTTATATCAATCCCTTAAAGAAATGCAAAGCAGCATAGGTAAAACCTTAAGTGGAATAAAACTAATATTAGGTGCTATAGGTGGTATTTCTTTATTAGTAGCTGCCTTTGGTATAGCCAATACAATGAACATGTCCATACTAGAGAGAAAAAAAGAAATTGGAGTTATGAAGGTAGTAGGTGCCTCTGTAGGAGATATAAAAAAGATATTTATAGGGGAAGCCACTGCTATAGGCTTTTCTGGAGGAGTTGTAGGCTTACTTATAGGAAGTTTTATAAGTTTTGTAATAAATACAATGCTAAAATCTAAACTTTCTACATCCTCTAGCGGTGATGTAAAAATAGCTGTATCTAGTATAGGTCTTATAGCTTTTGTATTATTATTCTCATCCTGTGTAGGATTTTTATCTGGCTTATACCCCGCCTCTAAAGCAGCTAAACTAGATGTAATAAGCTCTATAAAAGATGAATAACTTATTTTTATAAGGATAATTAGAATCCCCTTAAAGATTTAATAATGCAATTATTTTTCTTTATATATTTAAACAAATTTATTATATTATATAGGAGGTTTCATTTATGGAACAACAAGAAAATGTAAATACTAATTTAAACTTAACTTTAAAAGAAAAATTTAAATTTTTCTTTACATCCCCTTCAAAACTATTTGAATATTATAGGGGAAACCCTAAATTTGGAATATTACTTTTAATAACAGCTCTTTGTACAGTAATTTATACATTAATATTTTCTAATGTATCAAAGGAAATTATGAAAAAGTATATGGAAAAACAATTTCAAGGATTAGATCCACAGACATTAGAAATGACAAAAAAAACTATGGATACTATTAATAATCCTGTCCTAAAAACAGGTTCGACCTTATTATTTGGATTAATAGGTATATTTTTGATCGCTCTTTTAATATTTATAATTTTTAAAATTTCAAAAGTTGCTCTAAGCTATCAACAAACCGTAACATTATATTTAGTAGCTGGTTTATCCACTTGTATAGGTAGTATGTTTAAAGCTATATATATGCTTATAAGTAAAAAAGCTGTAGGTATTAATGCTATCTTAAATCCTTCTGTAAAAAATACTTTAATGGCTAATATTGATATTTTTAATATATGGTACTATGTACTTTTAGGTATTGGTATTTATGCTATGGGAAAAACATCTAAGAAAAAAGCTATTATATTAACTATAATATTAGCAATTTTAAGCATTGGATTTACTGTTTTACCTTTTTTAGTTGGAATAAAGTAATAAATACTATTATAAAAGCTATTATCAAAATATTTTTATAAACAGCCTGAAGCGTGGAAATTCTCCACGCTTTTTATGTTATATTTAATAAGTAATGTTAAAAATAATTTTCATTAACTTTTTGAGATCTTACTTTTTTAATTTATATAAGCAATATATAACAATGTAAATAAATATTACATATACTTTAATAGATACATTAATAATATAAACAAGTAAACTAATGATACTATTAATGATGCTTAAAGGCGACTATCCTATTATTCCAAGCTACACCTAAAGCTAGAAATTACTTAATCATACATATTTATGTAGTTATAAAACAATCTTAAATATGTCCATACATACTAATTATTTTATAATATAATAATTCTATATAAACTGGAGGTATAAAATGAATTTTATAGATATGCATTGCGACACTATATATGCTCTTATAAATAAAAAACCTTGTTCTAATAAAAATATCACAATAAATGGAAATGAAACTTTATATAAAAACTCATTAAGTGTAGATATAGAAAAACTGAAAGCTTCCAATTCTTTAGCTCAATTTTTTGCTTTATTTATAGATGTAACTGAAACTAACTCTCCTTTAAAAACTGCACTCAATATGCTAGATTTTTTTCATAATGAATTGGAAAAGTACTCAAAATATATTGCACTTGCTAAAAACTATGAAGATATAAATAGAAACCTATTAAATAATAAAATATCTGCTTTTTTAACTATAGAAGAAGGAGCTGCTTTAGAGGGCAATTTATATAATCTTAGAAATTTTTATAGATTAGGCGTTAGACTTATAACCCTAACCTGGAATTTCCCTAATGAAATAGGATTTCCAAACTGCAGGAAAGAATTTATGAATAAGGGCTTAACTCCCTTTGGATTAGAAGTAATAGAAGAAATGAACAAATTAAAAATTATAATAGATGTGTCTCATCTATCTGATGCTGGATTTTATGATATAGTAAGATACTCAAAATCTCCTTTTGTAGCTTCTCATTCAAATGCCAGAACTATAACAAATCATCCTAGAAACTTAACAGATGATATGATAAAAATTTTATCTAATAAGGGTGGTGTTATGGGAATAAATTTTGAAAAAACTTTTTTAGGTCAAAATGAAGAAGGAAAAATATCAGAAATGATAGCTCATATAAGACATATAAAAAATGTAGGTGGAATTGATTCAATGTGCATAGGCTCAGATTTTGATGGCATCCAAACTCCTAGTGAAATAAAATCCAGTGACGAAATATACAAACTAATAGATTTACTAAAAAAAGAAGGCTTTTATGAGAGTGAAATAGAAAAAATACTATACAAAAATGCACTTAGGATTATAAAAGAAACTTTATAAGAAAATTACGACATAAAGAAAGTTATACCACAGCCTATTAAAAGGGATATGTGGCTACAAAGGCGTCTCAATTCGCTAAGAGATTCTAATTTGTTTTTTCATAAAATATATTGAAAAAAATGAAACTCGCTGACCGCTCAAACAATCATTTTTTTCTTAATATATTTTCAAAAAACAAATAAGAATCTCTAAGCTTTTTCGAATGCCTTTTACGCCACATATCCCTATTTTTAATAGGCTAAAGTTAGTATAAATTTTTACAGATTAATTTTATGTGAAGCAATAGAAAAACAGGCAAATTTTATTCCACTTTGTTTCGTAAAATGTTAAATTATATTTTCTTATTAAGATATTTACATATTTGCATATATCCTTAAAATTTTTCACCAAAAATCCATGTAGTTAAATTTCAACAACTCCATATTTTCACTTATTCAAGTTCTATATAACCCTCATAGTACTATTCGACATTATCTACCCAAAATGATAATATAAAAATATAATATGGATGTTATAGTTATTATTACAATAATCGCACAAAAATTGCAAATGCATACATTATAGAACTAGTAAGAAGTAAATTGCTTAAAATTACTATTACCAATAATGCTTTATTATTATAAAAAATATCTATTAATTTAAAAAGGAGGATTTACTTATAAATGATTAAATTAGACAAATATTTATCAACAAGAAAGAATAAAGAAAATCTATTTAATTTTTTTAATAGATTTGATGATTATGAAAAAAAATATAATAAGCCATTAAACGAATTTAATGATTATGAATTATATCATTCATTTAATAATCTTGTAGAAAAAAACAACTTCTCCTCTATTAGACAATACAAATCAGATTTAATTTCTTATTTAAAATTTGTTAATTGTACTACTTGTAATTATAAACAAATTTTAAAAGAAATAGAATCAACAGCTAAAAATAAAGAAAAAAAAGATTTGCCTATAATATTTCCTTTTTATTTTATAGAAGATCTAATTAATAAATGTGAAAATCCAATGTATTCAGTAACTTCTTTATTACTCTTTGAAGGAATAAAAGGCACCAAAAGTAAAGATATTCTTTCCATTAGTACTAAAACTATTATAGATAATAAATTAATTTTTAAAAATAAAACTAAAACTATAAGTAATTTATCGAAAGATCTAATTTTTAAGGGCTTGGATTTCTTATCTAATTCTAATAAATACTGTGAAAGTGATTTTTTATATAAAAAGCATATCTCTAAAAAAAATAATAACTCACTCACTGCTAATCATCAATATATTTCTTATGCAACTAGACAGTTAGATTCACTTTCCAATGAAAAAAAAATAAGCCCTGATACACTCTCAAAATCTGGTATATTGTTTTTTTGCAACTTGTTTTATAGACTAAACAAAAAATTAACTATGGAAGATATAATTAAAGTTCTTATGAGATTCGATAAAGTTTCTTCAAGTAACGTTCTTAAAGTAGCATATGAATACCGTGATTGGTTTAATTGTATAAAAAATTCTAAAGAATTTATATCTGATTTTCAACACATAAATTTATTTAAGCCAATAATAGATGAAATATCAACTTATGAAATACCTACAAATCTTTATTTAAAAGCAAAACAAAAAAAATTCGAAAATATTATAGCTGATATAAATGTTTCAAAGCCTTATAATCCAGCAGATAATTCTTTTGATGATTCTATTATAGATACCGAAATAGGTCTATTAGGCGAAGATTTATTTTTAACACTTTTGTATGAAACTTATGGAGCAGATATAGTTTTTAATACTACTCAAGATGGTTGTGGCTATGATTTTAAAGTATTGAAAAACGAACTAATTGTAGCTTTTGAGGTTAAATCTACTGATCAACCAATAGATAGTAAAATCTCAATTCATCTAACTAATAAAGAATTTTATACCGCTTCTAATTTAAAAAATAATTATTATTTAGTTATTTTAAATGTAGATAAAATTAATAAAACAATAAAGAGTATTAAAATAATACAAAATCCATCTAACAAGCTAGGACTTACAAATTTAATCCGATCTATAGAAAATAATCTTTGTAAAGTTACCTATGATCAATTTAGAATTGATTTTGATATTAATAAAATTAAATTTCACAATACTCTTCCTTATATTTAATTAAAATATTTATAACAAAATAAAATATATTTACAAATTATCTCGCTTAAAGTATTGATGATTTTATTATTTCTACTATTTCATAAATTATTTTTTAATTTCATTACATCTTAACAATTCATTAATTGTTATAGGAATCCTAAGTCTGCACTATCGCTTTCTTCAAGGAATTCATATATTGAATTTAAAATAGATTTTATAATATCTAAATTAATAACTAATTTAGTAGAGCCATTATAATTAAAAATTTTATACATAGAAGTAGAACAAAATCATACTTTTCCCCTTAGTTTAAAATTACTGTAACAAATTTTAAAGGTATTAAAAGGATACATACTTTTAGAGAAAATAGATATCTAGAAAAATAATTAGAATACTTTATTTGTGAACTAATATTTAAGCGTGAAGTAATCAGGACGTTTACTTAGCTCTATTGCCACAGGACGTAGCATTAGAGCGTTAGCTTAAATATTAGGGCACAAATATTAGTATTCTTTATTTTTATAGCTATCTATTAAACAAAGGTATTTATTGTTTTAATTCTCACTCTTTAATAAGTTTATATTTTCTTATATGGCTCTTTCTTCTGTAGATGAAATTTCTTTAACTATGGTATATACTTCATCCCAATTTTCTATTCTTATGATGTTTTCATTTTCTTTAATATGCTTATTATAGTTTGTATCTAATAAGATAACTTTAAACCCAGCTTCTGAAAGTTCTAATGCATTGGTAGGATTATCCTCTATAAATATATCACAATTTAAATCCTTAGCCTTATCTACCTTATAATGACTTCCTAAAACATATAAATCTCTAAATTTTATGGAATGATTTATTAAATAAGATTTTGTTAGAACCTCTAAGGATTTTTCTCTTGCTGTTACAAAATATATATTATGATATTTATTTAATTCATTTAATACTTCTTTAGCTCCTTTTCTTAATTTTTCTTCTGTATGAATTCTCACCTTATATTTTTCATAAAATTTCATATATTCTTCTTCTGTTATTCCTAAAACATCTTCAATATTATAAACAGTTATGTCTTCTGGTTTTACATTTTTATTGAAATATTTATTACTTATATCTAACCAATAATAAGGTTCTGTAATCGTACCATCTATATCTATACATATGTTTAGATTATTCATTATTCCATCCCCCTGTCTTTTGTTTTTTAATTATATACTTCATATTTCAATATTATCCTTTTTAATGTCTAACCTTTATATTAACATAAAAATTAAAAAAATAAATTAAATTAAAGTTAATAACAAAAATATTAACTAAATACATTTTATTATATTCTAGTAAAAAAGCTTACAGTATACATTATATATATGCTGGTTAAATTATAAATGTACAGTTTTATATCTGAAAATAAAATAATGATCCTTTTTCTTTTTAAGGAGGTATTTTTAATGAAATCTGATGAAAAATCAAGAAAAATTAATAATAAAACAAATAATGATAGAATGTATGAAAAAAAACCTGATTGGGATTTAGACAAAAACTATGAAAAAAGACAACAAATGATATTAGACAGTGTAAGAGCTGTTAAATAAATATACTATAAATTAAACTTAATAAAATATAAGCTTAATATTAAGATTAAAAGCTATGAATTTAGAAAATTATTTTCTTAATTCATAGCTTTTATTTAATTATTAAGTGCTCTAGGAAATTATAAAAATATTTTATTAAAATTTATTTTAAATATATTTAATAATCCTGTTGGTCACCCTTTAAAAGATTTTCTATTTCTGTTCCTAATTCATGGCCAGCAATATAAGAAGACATTTTACCTTGCTCTATAGTATTTTTATGCTTATCCTTTCCTGATAAGCTATCAATTATGCCAAGCTTTGCAGAAGGTAAATCGCCTACTTGTATATTTTTTATATCATTTATATCAAACCCATATTTACTCATTTTTTGTCCTCCTTTTAATCATTATATTATTATTTTGTCCCTTCCTATAAAAAAAATTATAGGAAATAAATTAAAGTTATATCTAAACTATTATAAATTTGACTTTTAACAATTAAAATGATTTATTTAAAAACTTTCCATTTAAACTATTATTTATATAAATAAAAGGATAAAATAATGTTTTGTTGAATTTTATAATGTAATATAGTTTAGATTGGAGGATAAACAATGATAAGTAACTCATTTGATAATCAAGTATTTGATTACTTTAAAAATATTGTACCTTATTTACATCACTTTTTTTCTGAGGATATATTAGTATCCGTATGTGATAGAGAAAAATACATAAAAATAGATGGAGCTGAAAAATTTGGTTTAAGCGTTAAGGCGGGAGACTTCATAAGTAACCAGGGTGGAGATTTTGAAGCAATAAAAACAGGAAAAATTATAGAAAAAAATATAAATAAAGATGTTTTTGGAAGAGAAGTCAAAAATATATCTGTCCCATTTAAAGATGAAAATGGAAATATAGTTGGTTGTATAGCTATAGTAAAAAATCTAGATAAAAATATTGAAATGTCTACACTTTCTCAAAATCTTTCAAATGCTTTATCTCAAATTACTAAATCTAGTAATGAAGTTTTAAAGACAATTCAAAATGTAGCTCTAACAAATTCAGATATATTAGAAAATGTAGAAAAAACAAATAATGAAGCTAAAAATACAGATGAAATATTAGAATTTGTAAAAAATATAGCTAATAAAACAAACCTTTTAGGTCTAAATGCAGCCATTGAAGCTGCTAGAGCTGGAGAATCTGGAAAAGGCTTCAATGTAGTTGCTACAGAAATAAGAAAGTTATCTAAATCCAGTGCAGAATCTATAAATAAAATTGAAGATATAATTAAAAATATTCAACTTTCCGTATCTAATATTACTAAAAACATAAATCAAATAAATGTGTCTTTTCAGGAACAAGCATCTGAAGTTGAAGAAATAAATGCTGCCATTGAAAATTTAACTTCCACAGCTAAAGCCTTAGAAAATATTTCTAAAAATTATTAAATTTTATATATTATTTCAAAACATAGATCCTATAGAAAGTTTTTGTGTAACCTAAATATTAAAAATTATTTATTTGTACTCAACTAATTAAATACAAATAATACAAATAATACAAACAAATAAAAGCTAAGAAATTAAGGTGTTAATCCTATATTTCATAGCTTTTTCATTTAAAATAAAATTTATAGTTTATAAAATTTCATAAACTAGATTTTTTTAATAAATCTATTATTAATTTATTAACAATTTTTATATAATACTACTCATATATATTATCTATCTTTGGCAACCTGTACATCCAAATACTTTTTCTTTAAGCTTTAGCCCTGCTTCAGTAACAGCCACCCCACCTAAAGCTGTTTCTCTAAGACAAGATGGAAGTTGTTTTCCAACTCTATACATTGCCTCCACTGAATCATCAAAAGGAATATGACTTGTAACTCCTGCCATTACTATATCCGCTGTAGTTAAAGCACTTACTGTTCCTGCAATGTTTCTTTTCGCACAAGGTATTTCTACAAGTCCTGCCACTGGATCACAAACAAGCCCTAGTATGTTTTTTATAACTATAGCTCCTGCATCTAAAGCTTGCTCTACGCTTCCTCCCATCATTTCTACTACTGCTGCAGATGCCATAGCTGCAGCTGAACCGCATTCTGCTTGACATCCACCTTCTGCTCCTGCTGTTGTAGCATTTTTAGAAATAAGTATTCCTAACCCAGAGGCTGTAAATAGAGCCTTAACTAAATCATCTTCACTTTTGTTTAATTTTTCTCCTGCCGCTATTACTACCGCTGGCAATATTCCTGCTGAACCTGCTGTTGGTGATGCTACAATCCTTCCCATAGCTGCATTAACCTCAGAGGTTGAAATAGCCATAGCCATAGCTCTTACCATAAAACTTCCTGTTAATGTATTTTCGCACTTAGAATATTCTTCTAACTTTAAAGCATCTCCACCTATTAATCCACTTACAGATTTAACTTCTTTTTCTCTTCCTATTTTTGCTGAATGTTGCATAACCTTAAGAGCTTTTCTCATAGTCTCAAATACTTCTTTTTCATTTATATTCTTACTTTCTGCTTCTATTTTTAAAGTATATTCCCATATTTTTAAATTTTTTTCATTACATACTTTTATAAGTTCTTTTCCTGTGTTTACGAACATTAATTTTTCCTCCTATTTTATTGGATTTATAATTTTTACATTCTCTATATCCTTAATAGCTTTTATTTCGTCTATTATTTTCTTTGGTATTTCTCCGTCTGTTTCAAAAGTCATAGTTGCAGTTGTACCTTTACTTTCTCTAAAAACCTTCATAGCTCCAATATTTATGCCTTCTGAATACATCATTGTGCTAATTCTTGATATTATCCCTGGCACATCTTTATGATGTGTTACAATAGTAGGGTTACCCCCAGTAAATTCCATAGATTGACCATCTATAGATGTTATAACTATATTTCCACCACCTATAGAAGAACCTATAATTTCTGATACAGTGCCATCGGTTTTCTTAATAACAAATTTAACAGTATTAGGATGAGCATCCCCTAAATCTGTTTCTATAAATTCATATTTTAAACCTTTTTCCTTAGCTATTTCAAAGGATTTTCTAAGATTTTCATCCCAGGGATCCATATTTAATATACCTGCTATTAAAGCCTTATCTGTTCCATGTCCCTTATAAGTCTTAGCAAAAGATCCATGTAAATAAAACTTAACCTCTTCTATATTGTCTCCTGATATAGAACAAGCTACTTTAGCAAGTCTAGCTGCTCCTGCAGTATGTGAACTAGAAGGTCCTATCATAATTGGCCCTATTACATCAAACACACTATAATCCTTCATTAATTTTTCCTCCTTAAAACCTATGTAAACCTTTATATTTAAAATAAAATTATGTATAATTAACTATATGTACTTACTTCAATTAAATTAAAATATTCATTCTATAAAATGAATCTATATGAATATGAGGTCTAATATTTGGTATTAACCTTAATAAATATTTTTTCATATTTTTGATTTGTTTTTCACTTTTTTGAAATCCTCTATATCTAGTATACTTTATTTAATGTTTTTTTCAATGTTTTTTTAAAATTTTCTATAAATCTTTCAAATTTACAAAATATTGCTCTAAAATTAAATAGGATATATTTATATAGATAACATACTTATCATCTATAAAAATACATCCCTAATTTTTATTAAAAATATTAAATTATTATATTTAAAGTCTACACAACGTTTTTCAATATTTATATATTTGAAATTTATTACTCCCTCTTTTTTTGGCATCATACATAGCTTTATCTGCTTTTTTTATTAGTTCCTGTGATGTATCCCCATCTTTTGGGAAAAAACTTATACCTATGCTAGTCTTTATATTTACATATATTCCTTCTATATATATCGGTTCTCTAAAAACTTCTATTATATCTCTAGCTAAATCTTCAACTTGTTTTTCATAAGCTATATCTCTTATTAATATAGTAAACTCGTCTCCTCCAAATCTAGCTATTAAATCTTTAGAACTAATAGTATTTTTTACCCTTTTAGCTACTTGCCATAAAAGTTTATCCCCAGTACAATGGCCAAAGTTATCATTTACTTCTTTAAATTTGTCAAGATCTAAAAACATTATAGCTAATATGGTTTGTTTTTTCCTGCTTAATTTTATTTCATGCTCTAATTGTTTTAAAAAAGAGTTTCTATTGGGTAACTCTGTAAGAGAATCAAAATAGGCCATTTGCTTCGTTTTATCATTGTATATTTTCCGTTCTGTTATATCTCTTATATATGTTGCAATCCCCAATTCCCCTTCTATATTTATTAATTTTGTTGTTTCCTCCCCATAAAAATGCGTTCCATCTTTTCTTTTATGTACTCTCTCAACAGGCTTATCTCCTATAGACATATTAAACCCTATATCTTTCATGGATGATTTAGGTATTAAGTCTATCATATTTAAATTTTTCATTTCTTCTAAGGAATATCCAAACAAATTAAGAGCAGACTTGTTGCAATATATTATATCTCCATTTAAATTTCTAATTATTATTGCGTCCGCAGATAACTCTATAAGATATTTATATTTTTTAATTGTATTTTTCAATTCTATTTCTTTTACTTTATATTTTGTTATA
The DNA here is from genome assembly GCF_001889325.1 of Clostridium sporogenes. NCBI lineage: Bacteria > Bacillati > Bacillota > Clostridia > Eubacteriales > Clostridiaceae > Clostridium > Clostridium sporogenes. The sequence goes on from NZ_CP013243.1 coordinate 896,342, forward strand.
TCATAAAGTGTAATAAAAAAAACCTGTTTTTTTTCTGTATACAATAATACTTTAACCCACTTTTTAGTAATATCAAAATAATCTTCAAATTCCATTTTTTCTTCTTTATATAATAAAAGTTTTTCTAAGGCTTTCATTATATTTATTCTATGACTTTCAAAAGACCTTATATCTTTAGCTTTTTTATTTTTTATATATTCTTTTGTAAAACCCGTTAAATCTTTAAAATAATCATTAGATTCCATAAAAATAAAATCCTCTAACTGACCATATGAGTCCAAACTTATTTTGCAGTAACAATAAGCTATACCCATTTTTTCTATAACAGATAACTCTATTTGTTTTATTAAATTTTTCTCTTCCATAGTTTCACCTCTTATGTTCAGTTATATTATACTATTAATATATTCCCTATAATTTTAAATAAGTATTTATAATTAAGGAATTTTGCTAAATAATTATTTTTTTACTTTAATTATATAAAATTGCTATGAACCCAGCACCATGTACTGGGTTACTAGTTAAATTATACCATTAAGCCATTTTAACTACTATATCTTTTTTCATGGAATCCCAAATTCTCTCATCTTCCATTCCTAATCTCCATAAAGCTATCCCTTTTATACCTTTATTGAAAGCTAATTCTGCCTTTCTATATATACTTTCAGCATTTTCAAACCAAACTTCATGATTATTACCATTTTCAGCTACATAACTAAACATAGGCGTTTTTGTTTCTTCATCAAATATTATATCTTTTCCATATCTATTAGCTATTTCTACAGCTCCTGCATAAGTAACATAAGTATTTCTTCCTGTAGTTAAATTAAAATCAAATCCAAACACTGAAACTGCAGCTACTACTTTATTTCTCGGAACTCTAGTTATAGTATAATTTAATACCCTATTCATCCATCCTATTGAAACTACTGGTCCCGGTCCACTACCTGGCCATCCATGTTCGTTATATAACATAACAATAAATTCATCTACAGCACTTCCTATGATTTTATAGTCAAAAGGATCTGAAAAAGGATTAAAAGGCTCATCGCTGACTCTTGCTGGCACAGAAGCTGACAAATAATATCCTCTTTTCCTTAATTCTCTTCCCATTTCTAAATATAAAGAAGATAATCTGTCTTTATCTTCTATATAAACATCTTCTATATCTATATTTACACCATCAAAATTATACTTTTCTATTAAATTTATCAAATTGTTTATAAAGATTTGTCTATTTTCTCTAGTAGATACTAATGATTTAACTAAATCTTTAGCCTTTGTAGTACCACCAGGTCTATACAATAGATTATGAACTACGGCTAATATTCTAACATTATTCCTATGAGCAATATTCACCAATTCTTCTACATACTCATCTGTAAACTGCCCAAAATTTTCTATTGCTGTAGCATCATTAGGATCTATCCTAAACATAAATAAACATATTTCAGATATTAGATTTCTATTAGTAACAAAAGATTCGTAAGAACTCGGTAAAGTTTCTCCTTCTTCTAACGTATAAAATCCATCTACAGCTACTACAGGCTTCATATTACCATAAGTTTTAAAATCTACTATAGTTTTTGATACAAAACCTTCATTTCCATTAAATAATTTTATTCCATAAAAATCCTTATGCACATTTATGATTGGAAGCTTAGCACCTTTATCCATCTTGTGTAATACTTGTGAGTTTATATCAGGTCTACTTCTTATATTTCCATCCTCTACTTTCATTATAGCTTCAGTATAAATGGGTATATAAAGTATTTGTCCAATACTTAGGTTTATACTATCTAAATTATTCAATACCATTAAACTTTCTACAGTAGTATTAAACTTTTTGGCAATAATATATAAACTATCTCCTCTTTTTACTTCATAGATAGATATAGGTATAAAAATTTGTTGTCCCACATACAACTCATCAGAAACAAGTCCATTATATTCTTTTAATTGTTCAACAGTTATACCATAGGATCTAGCGATTTTGAATAAACTATCTCCTGGTTTAACTATATAGCTTATATTAGGTTGTCTCCACATATATATTCCTTTCTAATATTAATTACATTCTTATAATATTCATTGTAATTTTTTTTGATTATATAATTACAATACCTTTACATAATAACTACATTGTTTTGTAAAACATTAATCTTTGCCCTTATTAATAAATTTTGCTGTAATGTTAAATAGCATTTTTCTCTTTCAAAAGGAGAACTCTCTACATCTTTATAAATATTACTAGATTTTATATCTAATTTTTCTATTTTACCTAACAAAATTTTTTTATCTTTTATATAATTATTAAAATCTACAAAAAAAGCTTCTCCTTCTTTCATATTATTAAAAAATAATAAATTTATGTTTATAGCTTTACTAAAATCCTTATGTGAAATTATTCCTTGATTTTTAGTTGTAATAGAATTTTCATTTATTTGATCTAATGTTATATATTCTATATAACTTCTAATATAACCACTGATAAACAATTCAGCCTTATTAGAATTTAATTTTATTAAATTAGCCTCTTCTATAAAAATGTTATTTTTAGCTTCTTTTATATCTATAAATGTATTTTCTATTTTAGTAAAAACTATTTCTGTTATTTCTGTTTCAAAACTTGCTATTACTATGGGTACTTTAGAAAACGTATTTTTTCTTATATTGTTATTTTCTTTATTTAATTCAGTATTTATCTTAGAAAGCTGTTGATTATTATCATTCTTTAATTGAGTATTTCTATTGGCAACTTTCTTACTCTTTTCATTCTTTAATTCATTGTGCTCTTTAGCAATCTGTTTGTGTTTCTCTTCTTTTAAATTAACTTTTACTTTAGGAAGCTGTTTCTCTTTTTCTTCCTTATGTTCATTTACAATCTGCTTACTCTTCTCGTTTCTTAGCTCAATATTTGTCTTAGTAACCTGCTTATTTTTTTCTTTATTTAACTTAATATTTGCCTTAGGAACTTGCATACTTATTTCTTTATTTAATTCGGTATTTACCTTAGAAAACTGTTGACTCTTTTTATTCTTTAATTGAGCACTTCTATTGGCAACTTGTTTACCTTTTTCTTTATTTAACTCAATATTTGTCTTAGAAAACTGTTGATTATTATCATTCTTTAATTGAGTATTTCTATTGGCAACTTTCTTGCTCTTTTCATTCTTTAATTCATTGTGCTCTTTAGCAATCTGTTTGTGTTTCTCTTCTTTTAAATTAACTTTTACTTTAGGAAGCTGTTTCTCTTTTTCTTCCTTATGTTCATTTACAATCTGCTTACTCTTCTTATTTATTAGCTCAATATTTGTCTTAGTAACCTGCTTATTTTTTTCTTTATTTAACTTAATATTTGCCTTAGGAACTTGCATACTTATTTCTTTATTTAATTCGGTATTTACCTTAGAAAACTGTTGACTCTTTTTATTCTTTAATTGAGCACTTCTATTGGCAACTTGTTTACCTTTTTCTTTATTTAACTCAATATTTGTCTTAGAAAACTGTTGATTATTATCATTCTTTAATTGAGTATTTCTATTGGCAACTTTCTTGCTCTTTTCATTCTTTAATTCATTGTGTTCTTTAGCAATCTGTTTGTGTTTCTCTTCTTTTAAATTAACTTTTACTTTAGGAAGCTGTTTCTCTTTTTCTTCCTTATGTTCATTTACAATCTGCTTACTCTTCTCATTTATTAGCTCAATATTTGTCTTAGTAACCTGCTTATTTTTTTCTTTATTTAACTTAATATTTGTCTTTTGAACTTGCTTACTTATTTCTTTATTTAATTCAGTATTTATCTTAGAAAACTGCTGACTCTTTTCACTCTTTAATTGAGCACCTCTATTGGCAACCTGCCTACTGTTTTTATTCTTTGATTCATTATGTTCTTTAGCAATCTGTTTGTGTTTCTCTTCTTTTAAATTAACTTTTACTTTAGGAAGCTGTTTCTCTTTTTCTTCCTTATGTTCATTTACAATCTGCTTACTCTTCTCATTTATTAGCTCAATATTTGTCTTAGTAACCTGCTTATTTTTTTCTTTATTTAACTCAATATTTGCCTTAGAAATTTGTTGACTCTTTTCATTCTTTAATTGAGTATTTCTATTGGCAACCTGCCTACTGTTTTTATTCTTTGATTCATTGTGTTCTTTAGGAATCTGTTTGTGTTTCTCTTCTTTTAAATTAACTTTTACTTTAGAAAGCTGTTTCTCTTTTTCTTCTTTATGTTCATTCACATTCTGCTTACTCTTCTCATTTTTTAATTGAATATTTGTCTTAGGAACTTGTTTATTTTTTTCTTTATTTAATTCAATACTTTCATTTGAAACCCGTTTCTCTTTTTCTTTATTTAATTTATCATGTTCCTTGAAAACCTTTTTATCTTCTTCTATAATTAATCTTTCCATTTTTTTATTTAGACTGGATAGACTAATTAATTTATATTTATTATTTTCTATTTCTTCTTCTTGCAGTAATTGAAATATAATTATAATTATAATAAAATTTTTAAGATTATTATTTTTCACACTAAAAGTTCCCCTTATATATAATTACTATAAGAATATTTATTTGATTTATGCATATATTATTAATAAACCCTATCCACTCCAAATAAAAATCCACATATAAAATTAGATAATTTAGGAGAAATCCTTTCTCCTAAATTATCTTAAGCATTATTTATTATTAATCTTATCATTAGCAATTTTGCGTATTATTTTCTACAACCGTTATCTGGATCACCTACAGTTACTTGTTGTAATTGTAAAACTTTTACTCTAATGAAAACTACCATTTTCTCTACTAATTCATCAAAAACTTTTACGCCTTTTTCAAAACAAGGTTTTCTTTGTATATCTGCTTCAAATATTCTAGCTCCTAATAATTCACAGAATGGTTTTTCTACAAGTGTTATTGAATCTTCTAAAAATTCTTGACAGGTAAGTCTTCCTAGTTTTTCCTCTTCACAATTACATTCCTGTTCACACCCGTGTTCACTACAGAATAAATCTATTTCTTGCTGCATTGCTCTATTAGCTAATACCGGAGGAGTTATATACCTTACCTCTGTTACACAAGTAAATGGTACCTTTTCTGTAGTATGCTTTATTTCACCACTTACTACATCATCTTTTATACAGTCTGCAGTAGCAAATTCTATATTTTTTCTAATAAATCCACTTATAAATAATTTTGCTGTTCTAGGAATACCATTTTCTATAACACCTGCTCTTGGTATTAATTCACATTGAGTTAAAAATACATCTTTTTTTATTCTCTTTATTTCTAAGAATTTTTCTTTTAGTCTTGTTTTAGACTCTACATCTATTTGTATCTCTTTTTCTGCAATTACTACTGGTACCTTAGCTACCACTGGTGTTCTTACTGTTTGTGGTGTTAGATTAGTTCCTTCACACATTGGTACAGTTCTACTTTCTATTAATTTTCCACAATCCTTATGAGAATGTTCATGGCACTCTTTGTGAGAATGTTCATGGCACTCTTCATGACAATGTTCATGGCACTCATTTTCTCTACTTTTCATTTCATCCATTGACATCATTTATTCCTCCCATGTTATAAAAATATTTTTTAAGCTTATTTTTTAAATTATTATTACTTGTAATTAAATTTTTTAGCTTATACTATATATTATGATGGACAAGCATTTCTGTTACTAAAATCAACTTTTTTAATTTTATTATTTCTATAAATATTTCTAATTTTTTACCCCTCTACATACTATTCTTTTAAATACATATTAGTGAATACTAAACTTATTATATTATGCCTTTATTAAAATATATACTTTTCACTTTTATGTTAGTTTTTAATTTAAAAGTATTTGTTAGCATTTTTTTAAATTTAGAATACATTAATATTGTAAATAATTTTCTAGGAGTTAACATGATGTATCCTTATTTTTATTACTTTTATTATGATAATTATATGAGGGGACCAGCTCCTCCTCCAATGCCACCTTTTATGACACCATCAGGTGGTTTTTCTCCTCAAGGAGGCCCTCCATCTACGCCACCTCCAAGTATTCCTCCAACTAAGCCTAGTAAAAGTGGCCCTAATGTTAAAGCTGTTGATCCTGGTTCTATAGGATTCTGTAGATATAAATTTACTTATATTTGGCCTTCTAGAGGAAAGCCTTTTTGGATGTGGATTGTATATATAGGTAGAAAATCCATATCCGGCTGGAAATGGACTGGACGTAATTGGGCTTATGCTGGAATTGATTTAAATAGAATAGATAGTTTTCAATGTTATTAAATAAAATTTAATTTTATTAATATAATTCTAATTTTTACAAAAAAAATTTAAGCTTCTAGAAGAGTTTTAACTCTTTTGAAGCTTAACCTTTTATATCACAATATTCAACTTAACACTCTCACGTTATCAAATTTGGATTCATTGTTTTCTTTATCCTCTAATAAGTTGTTATAAAATTTACATAAAAAAGAATTCCTTATAAAAAACTTATTCTACAACTCTTGATATAAAAATAATTTTAATAATTATATAGATATATCCTTTTTATATAACATCTCTATATGTGGAATATTATCCTCCAAATAAACCTCTGATACCGGTTTAAATCCAAAACTTTTATAAAAATCTATTAAATAATGTTGTGCTGAAATTCTTATAGAGTTTTCTTTTAAATTATTTTGTATAAAATCTATGGCTTGTAAAATAGATTTTCTTGCCAAACCTTTACCACGATAATCCTTATTCACTAAAACTCTTCCTATAGATATTTCATCATAAGATAAGCCTTTTTGTAATATTCTTAAATAAGAAATAACCTTTCCTTCTTCCATATAAAATAAATGATATGCATTTTTGTCTTTGCCATCGCAATCTTCATAAGGGCATTCCTGTTCTACAATAAAAACTTCATTTCTTATTTTTAGTATTTCATATATTTCTTCTACGCTCAATTCATTAAACTTTTTTATTTTGAAACTCATAAATTAATCTCCTTATACAAAAATTGGTTCTGTCAAGTTATATTAACATTAATTTTTTTAACATATTAAAATATAATGTTTTTACTACAACTATTTTATCACCTAGAGTTCCTTTATGTCTAATATTTTGTTTTCCTATGAAATCCCTAGTTACCTTTGTTAGAAAACTTTTTTTCAAACTTGCTATTTCTTTAAACTTTTAGGAAACTTTAACTAAAAAACCACCATAAATGGGAGCCTCCATTTTTATTTTTATGATTAAATTTTATCCGCAACTGCTTTTTTAATTAATAAATATTGTATTGCTATTGCTAAAATACTTAAAATAATGAATGTTAGAATTGCCATATAAGGATTTTTTGTATTAACTCCAAAAGCATTTTCAATAAATGTCCAAACTTCAGTAGGAATATAACTATAGAAACCATTTGTAACTACAATTAATATAACTGGAAAGGATGATAATACTATTTGTCCTAGTTTATTTAACCTAAAATAAGTTATAGTTATTAATAACCCTAGCATAAATAAAAAAATATATACTGCAAAAGTCCATATATAGGTTCCAAATGAGTTGGAAATACTATGAATTAATATAGGCTCCCAACCACTATCTATATCATATATCGCTTTTGTATAGATCATATCAAAGTTAGTAGGGCAAATTATAAATATATTATATATTCTATTTATAATAACATCAATTAAGGATAAAACTGCTGCCATTATTATTCCAGCCTTTATGGTTCCAATAATAAAGCTATTTCTTGAAATATTGTTTCCTTGAGAAAAATAAAATGAAGATTTAAATGAATTTAATGCCATTATAAAAATAAAAATTGCCGTTGACATTTCTATGCCGCTTGACTGAATATTGCTATTTTGAGACGTAAATTTTTCTATTAATATTAATAATAAAAAACCTATTAATATACTATAATAAATCAATATAGGTTTTATATAAGTCTTTAATTGATATTTGCAAATCTTATTACTCTTTTCCATCTATTTTCCCTCCATATTTGTTAAATATATAAATAACTTTTGAAGTTCTACTGTGCTAATTTCTAATTCCAGTTTCTTTATATTATCCAAATCCTCTTTAGTTCTTTCTTGCAATATTGTAGCCTTTTTATATGAACCTAAAGTTTCTATATTTATTATATTTTTAGATGTTATATATTTATCTACAGCTTCACTGCTACCTGAAACTGCATAAGATAAATTAAGCATATCTTCAGCAGAATTATTTTCTATTATTTTACCTTCCTTTAATATAACTACTTTTTCTAAAAGATGAGAAATCTCCTCTATTATATGAGTAGATATTATAATTGTTTTTTCTTGTTCCCCATAAACCTTTAACAACTCTTTATAAAAAAGCTCTCTATGATTAGCATCTAATCCTAGAATAGGTTCATCAAAAATTAAAATTTCTGCCCCTGAAGCTAAAGTAGCAATAATTTTACTTATTGATCTATATCCTGTTGATAAATTTTTTACTTTTTTCTTTATATTTAAATTAAAGATTTCACTCAATTTAATAGCATATTCCATATCAAAATCTTCATAAAATTCTTTTGTCCATTTGAAAACATCTACTATTTTCATTGACTCAGGGAAGAAATTTTTTTCTTCCATAAAATAAACTTTAGAAAGAGTCTTGTCATTTTCATAAACATTCTCACCATCTATTAAGATTTCTCCACTATCTAAAATAGCCCTATTACTTATAAGATGTAAGAGGGTTGTTTTTCCTGCTCCATTTCTTCCAAGAAGACCATATATTTTACCAATTTCTATGTTAATAGAAATATTTGATAATGCTTCTTTCCTTTGGTATGATTTAGTGACATTTTTTATTATTATATTACTCATTGCCATACCTCCCTTTTATCATATCCATTATTTCATCTATAGTTATTCCTAGTCTTTTAGCTTCATCTATAAGAGTTAAAATATAGCTATCAAAAAATTTGTGCTTTCTTTTTTCCTTCAACTTTTCTCTTGCACCACTACAAACAAACATACCTACCCCTCTTTTCTTATAAATTATTTCTTCACTAACTAACAAATTGAATCCTTTACCTACCGTAGCTGGATTTATTTTATAAGTTACTGAAATTTCTGTTGTTGATGGAATTTTAGTTTCTTCTTCATAAATGCCTTTTAATATTCCATCCTCGATTGAATTAGCAATTTGCTGATATATAGGAATATCCTCGTTAAAATTAAAATTCATTATTATCACCTCGCCGCTTGACTAGTTAATTACTCATGTAACTAACTATATAACTTTCTCTATAAAATGTCAACACGTTATATTGTTTTAAAATAAAAAAATCCCCTTTTATTGAGGATTTTTTCAATAATTTTCTAATACATTATCAAATTCTTCTAAAACTATGATCTAATAACCATAGACATTTAAATCTCCTTGTATACAATTTTTTAATTTTAAATCATAATTCCTTTTTAAACAATTTATACGCGATATTTAAATCCTTAACAGGGTATGAATATTGAAAAAATAGATCCCTCTTGAAGTCTGGATTTTACTTTAATATATCCATTTTGTTTTTCTATGATTTGTCTTGATAAATATAATCCTATACCTACCCCTTCCTCATTTTCACTACCTTCGCCTCTATAAAATCTTTTAAAAATACTATTTATTTCTTTTCCATCTATGCCTACTCCATTATCTTTTATATCTATTCTTGCAAACATTTCATATTTTGTACTATCAACTACAATAGTTCCATTATTATTTGTATATTTCGCAGCATTATCTATAATGTTAAAAATAGCTTCTGTGGTCCAATTTTTATCAATACTTAAAACAATATCTTCTGCAATATTAAACTTAATTTCTATATTTTTATCTTTTGCTTTTTTATATACTTGCTTTATTGCAATTAAACAAACATCATTTATGCTTACTTTATTAGGAGTTAGTTTAATTATACCACTTTCAAGCCGTGACATTTTAATCATACTTTCAAGCAAAAAACTTAGCTTTTCAATCTGACTTTTCATATTAAAATTAAACTCATCATATTCCTCTTTGGGAATTGAAGTATCTTGTAAAATCTCATAATACAGTTTTAAATTTGACAAAGGAGTTTTTAGTTGATGTGAAATATCTGAAATTAAGGATTTTATCTCATCTCTCTCATATTTTATTCTTCTATTTTGCGCTTTCAGTATATTAGTCAATTTAATAACCTGAGATTGAAGTTTTGATAACATATCATCATTTAAAACAGAAAAAACTTCATTCTCATTCATATCTGTAATAGATTCAATAACCTCTGAAAGTTGTATTAGAATATGTTCCATGTATCTCTTTAAAACATATATAAGCATTATAGATAACATTATCATTAAAATTGAAAATATTATAATCAACATCATAAAATTTATATTTTTATATTTAAACCATGCATATAAATCAAACAAAATACAGCAAAACACTATCATAAAAAAATACAAAGCTATTTTAAAATTAAATTTCATTAAATCTCACCCCATGTATATCCAGTTCCAAATATAGTAATTATATACTTAGGTTTTTTAGGGTTGTCCTCTATCTTTTGTCTTAACCTACGAATATTTACACTTAATGCATTTTCATCTACAAAATTACCATTAGCATCCCATAATTTTTCTAATATTATTTTTCTAGGCATAACTTGATTCTTATTTTTAGTGAGTAATTCTATGATCTTATATTCTGTTGTAGTTAACTTTATTATTTTCTTATCTTTTTTTAAAGTCATCATATTATAATCAATAGTTATGTCTTTATACTTAAATATGTTTTTATCTTGTATATTAGTTCTTTTTAATACCGCTTTAATTCTTTGCCTTAAAATTTCCATAGAAAATGGCTTTGCTATATAGTCATCACATCCTTTTTTAAAACCCTTTACTATATCTTGCTCCGTATCATTAGCCGTTATAAAAATTATAGGTACCTCTGAAATCTTACGAATTTCTTCGCAAAGCTTTAGTCCACTTTTATTCATTAGTTTTATATCAAGTAATATTAAATCCATATTATTATTTAAAAATTCATTATATCCCCTATCATAACTATAAGAGCTAATAACATTATATTTATCTTTCATCAGTACATATTTTATACCTCTATTTAAAAGTCTGTCATCTTCTATTATTAATATATTTGTCAAAGAATCACCCCTATAGTAAATAAATTACACTTATAAAAACTTAATCTATATCATTTTAATCATTTAATTTTTCTATTTACTAATTTCACGCATCCATATTATACCATAAAATTAAGAGAGTGTCTGAAAATGAAATTTATTTTGAGGCACTCTCTTAATATTAATAATTATTCTGATTCTCTTAATCTTTCAACAATAGTTTGCTTATTTACATTTATATATATAACAAAAGGAACTATTATTGATATTAGAACTAAGATTGGTGACGAAATTAAAATTGGAGTTAATATAAATTTATATTTAAAAAACCATAAACTACTTCCAATTGTTTTGACAATTGTTAAAGATACTATACTACTTAGTATTATAGAACTAACTATTGCTCCTAAAGCATAAAAAACTCCCTCTAATATTAGCATCTTATTTAGTTGTTTATTAGTCATACCTATACTTTGTAACATTGCAAATTCTCTTCTTCTTGATATTATACTTGTAAGCATAGCGTTTATAAAATTTAATATTCCAATTGCTCCAATTATTAAACTAGTAACACCACCTACTAATAAAAACATATTTTCTAATTTTTTAAACGCATTTTCATATTTTTGTTTTGATTCATAATTCATTTGTGGTTCAATAATTTTAGTATAGTTATCTAAAAATTTTTCTGTTTTGCCTACATATTTATCATCTACATCAAACACATAAGACATTGTTAATGGTTCTTCTATTTCTTTTTTAAATTCTGATGATGGAATACACATTTGTGCACTATCTTTAATTGAATACCTAACAGACATATTGTGTTTAAGTTCTACTTTTGCCATAACTTCATATTGTTTAATTACATTATTTCCCAGTTCCACAGTAACCTTATCCCCTATTTTACATTTACTTTCTCCAGTCCTGACTCTCCCATTATCATCTGAACCCAGATTTTCAATAATATACTTACCTGTTTTAAATTTTTCTAAATCTATTTTACCTTCAACTACATTTAATTTAGATAAAGGAAAAATATCCATCCCATATAATTGCAAGTCTATTTGTTTTCCATTTACAATTACACTACTAGGTTTAACATTATAATAAATTTTTCCTCCCCCTTTAATTCCATCAAGTTTATTTATATTGCTAATCATTTCTTCAGATATAACATCATTTTCCGTTGAAAAATGCTTATTCACAGTAAAATAATTAGCATTAGCTGCTATAAAATCAGTCGCTATCTCATGTTCTATAAATTTATCCATACTAAAACCTTTTACAAAAGTAACTACTGAGTTAAGAATTATTAAACTTAGGGATATTGAAATAACTACCAAAATAGTTTTTCTCTTATTTCTTAGCATATTGTATTTAGCCATATTATAAATCTTGCCACCATTTGAAGACCTTTTCTCTTTTTTAAATTTAACAGTAGTATCTACATATCTTGTTGCTTCTACTGGAGAAACCTTTGCTGCAATTTTACCAGGTTTTCTACAACTTATTAGTACCGTAATAATTGCAAATACTGCAGATCCAATAAAAATAATAGGACTAAAGGATATATAACTTGTTTTAATATTACTTGTGCTTATAATAATAGGTAAAAGCACATTTCCAATTACATAACCCAAGATAAGACCAATTGGAATTCCTATAACAGATAGCAACAGTGCTTGATTTTTTATAAGTTTTTTTATTTGTTTTGAAGAGGTACCAACTGTTTTAAGCAATCCATAAAAACGAATATCCTTAATTACAGATATCTGAAAAATATTATATATTATCAAATATCCTGTAAAAATAATTAATAAAAGTGCCCCAACAACTGCAGCTATAATGGATGGATCGTTATCATTGTTTGTATTTAGATAAGCCCAATTTACTCCAAAGGCAATGGAATTAGGTGATTTATCAAAGCTAAAACCACTGTCAGCTATAACTTTTTTCATTTTTTCCTCAATGTTTCTACTATTTTTAAACATAATATCTGCATTTATAGTTCCTACATAATCTCCTGGTTTATGAGGCTTATTAATTCTATCTCCAATATTTCTATCAATAAATTGTTTAGATACAAACATCATGCTTGCAGGCATAACCTCATCATTTTGCCAAAAACCTGCTAAAATAAACTCCTTAGAAAATTTTTCTTTATCAATATAATATTCTACTCTAACCTTTTCTCCTATTTTGTGCTGCACTCCTAGCAAGTCAAGAACAGCTGTATCTGTTGCTATTTCATTTTCCTTTCTAGGCATTTTTCCTTTTGTTGGACTAGAAAAAAACATTTTTGCCTGAGTATCTGTAGCATATCTAATTTCAGTATAATGCTTCAACAATTCTATATTTTCCGCTGAATTTAACATAATAGAATATCCAAATTCTTTTATAGAAGGATGTTTTTTAATTTTATCAAGTTGATCCTGTGTTATATATTTATAAGTTCCATGAGCAAATCCTCCTACTTGTCTCATAGTTTGCTGTTCAATTGAATTTTTCATTCCCATGCCTATAGTAAACAAAGATGTAAATAATATAGTTGTTATAGCTATTGCAATAATTGCAAATATATTTCTGATTTTATTAGCTTTTATACTATTTTTAGTAAGCTTCTTTATAATAGCTTTATTATTATTTTGAAATTTCATAGGAGACACCCCCAACAATCTTACCATCCTCAATATGAATTGTTCTGTCAGCAAGTTGTGCAATTTCTTCATTATGAGTTATCATAACTATTGTTTGATTAAACTTTTTGCTTGTCATTTTCAAAAGTCCCATGACTTCCATACTGGTTTTGCTATCAAGATTTCCCGTAGGTTCATCTGCTAGTATTATAGATGGCTTTGTAGCTAATGCTCTTGCTATTGCAACACGTTGCTGCTGGCCACCTGAAAGATTATTAGGCGTATTATTAATCTTACTACTTAAACCTAAAACTTTTATAATATTATCTATATATATTTTATCAATTTTTCCTCCATCAAGCTCTATTGGGAGTGTAATATTTTCATATACATTTAATATAGGTACAAGATTATAATTTTGAAATACAAAACCTATATTTCTGCGTCTAAATACTGTAAGCTCGTCATCACTCATTGTAAATATATTCTTATTACTTATAATTACATTTCCACAAGTTGGCCTATCAAGTCCACCTAACATATGCAAAAGAGTACTTTTACCACTTCCAGATGTGCCTACAATAGCTATAAACTCACCTTCATTCACTTCAATATTAACCCCATCTAACGCTTTTACTCTATTAGCCCCTTCTCCATAGTATTTCTTAAGATCTATAGCTTTTAATATACTCATTAAAATCATCCCCTTAACAAGTTAAAATTCTAATTTTATCCGATGGCTACCCGCTCTAGTACTCCCATTTTCTTAAAATTAAGAGTAAAGAGAGGCTACGTCTCTGGACAACCATTTTCTAAGCTTTAGTGGGAGTAAAATCTCCCCCTAAAGCAAAGAACTCTGCTTATACTATAATGTAAATTATAAATTGTACTTCTTACAGTTTAGTGACAAAATTAAAATAAAAAATCTGTGTAAACTCCATTGTTATTAGAGCTTACACAGATTTTATTGTAATTTTTATTAAATTAATTTTCACTTAATATTTTTATAAACTTCTTCTTTCCTACTTGAAGTATATCTTCATTTTTTATTTTACATTCTTCATCTACTTTTTCTCCATTTATTTTTACTGCATCTTGCTTTACTAATCTTCTAGCCTCGTTTTTACTAGGAGCAAATTTTGCTTTAACTATTAAATCTACTATATTTATTTCGTCTAAATTTACCTCTATAGTATCTATATCTTCTGGTATATTTCCTTGTTGGAATATATTTTTGAAGTTTTCTTCTGCTTTTATAGATGCTTCTTCTCCATGATATAGTCTTACTATTTCTTTAGCTAATTCCATTTTAATATCTCTTGGGTTAACTTTTTCCTCTTCTAATCTTGCTTTTATTTTTGCTACTTCATCTGGATGTATATCTGTAGCTAATTCATAGTATTTAACTATCATTTCATCTGGTATAGACATAACTTTTCCATATATATCATTGGCATCTTCATTTATTCCTATATAGTTTCCTAAACTTTTGCTCATTTTGTCTTTTCCATCTGTTCCTTCTAATAATGGCATAAGAATAGCTACTTGACTTTCTTGGTCAAAATCCTTTTGTATGGTTCTTCCCATAAGAAGGTTAAATCTTTGATCTGTTCCCCCTAACTCTATATCTGCTCTTAAAGTAACAGAATCAAAGGCTTGTAGTAATGGGTAAAAGAATTCGTGTATCCCTATACTAGAGTGACTTTCAAATCTCTTTTTAAAATCTTCTCTTTCAAGCATTCTAGCCACTGTATATTTTGAAGTTAACTCTATAGTATCTCTTAAAGATAGTTTACCTAACCATTCGCTATTAAATTTTAAATCAGTCTTATCTTTATCTATTATTTTAAATATTTGTTCTTCATAGGTTTTAGCATTAAACATAACTTCTTCTTGTGTCAATGGTTTTCTAGTTTTAGACTTTCCTGTTGGATCTCCTATTCTTCCTGTAAAATCTCCTATTATTATAACTGCTCTATGTCCTAAGTCTTGCAATTGCCTTATTTTTCTTAAAACCACTGAATGACCTATATGAATATCAGGTGCTGTAGGATCTAATCCTAATTTAACTGTCAGAGGTTTTCCTGTCTTTTGCGATTTTTCTAATTTACTTTTTAAATCCTCTACATTTATAATCTCATCTACACCTTTAGATATTATTTTTATTTGCTCTTCTATACTTTTCATTTTTATAGCCTCCCTAAAATTATAATATTTTTTTGTAAGGCCATATGCATATGGTACTTTTAATACTTTTAATATTTTTATTATTTTTAGATTTAAATCATAATTTTCTAAGCGCTTATTTATATAAATTATTTTTTAACTTTTTATTTATTAAAATTAATATTTTAGAAATATATAAAAATTCAATTAGTATTGTTATCTTCAACCAATTAAATTTTATTTTAAATGCAAAAAATCCCGCCTCTAGCTTAACTAGAGGACGGGAGTTATACTCACGTGGTACCACCTCGTTTTATTAGATATGTCGCCATACCTAACCTTTTCAAGTACTAAACTAAAAATAGTTTCTATACTCTAGCACTATAACGGGTGCAGGGATTCCGAAAACAATCTACTACCTTAAATAAGGATTCGGTGCTCCGCTCAGAGATGTATTCAAAATATCTTTCTTTTCTTCTTTTCACCAACCAGAAGCTCTCTTTAAAAGAATTTATATTTTTACTTCTTCTCATCACAGCTTTTAATTTAATATTTTGAGTGAATTATATCATGATTTAAATTTACTGTCAACACTAGAATTGAAATTATTTTACAATAATTAAATTGTTTTATCTATTTTGTACAAATTTTTAATAAATAATACATTTATATTTTACCAACTCCACGTATAGGAATCTCCACCTTTTGGAACATTATAAAACTGATTGTAACCACCTTGCCATATTACATTTCCATTATTATTTTTAAATTGTAACGGATAAAATTCCGTACTCCAATTAGCCATCTCCCATCTACTTCCAGTTAAATATAAATTCTCATCGCTTTCTAAATTAACATTACTTACTGTAAATGTTACAGTAACTGGCTTAATGGCTAAAATATCCGCAAAAGGAGCCATTTCAGCAGTAGGTGTTCCATCATAATTAACTATATTTTTAAGTCTTAAAAGTGTAAACCCTGAAAAATCATAATTAAATAACATTTCAGCACAATTTTCATATGCTTTTTTATTATTATAAATATCTGATGCGTTCTCTCCAAAATATTTTATACCTTTTTCTCTAGCCAAGTTTGCAATATTTATAACAAGACTTTTTGGTGCTGAATAAGGATAATTATATGGATTTGAATCCTCCTTTTCAAGACATGTAAATGTTAAATCTAAATTTGATTTCTTAAACTGATCAAGCAAAGTACTGTAATTATAATAGCCTGCACAATACTCTGCAGCATGCGGCATATTGGTACTGTTTATTAACCAGTGAACACCTGATACTTTTGCTCCTATTGTAACACCAAAAACTGGATCAAAACGATTATGTGCTTTAGTTGCTATATTTGATAAATGTTTTATAAGCACACCTTGATACCAAGTTAAGAAATCATTGCCATAGTTTGTTTTATATCCATTTACAAAAAAATTATCTCCATCAGTTGGAGGACTGACTTGTTCAAAGCTCTTTAAGCTTGTTCCCCATTCACTATTAAGTCTAGATATAGTATTATATTTATTTTTCATAGCATTTTGGAAATCTAATTTAGCTGCTTTAGTATAACATTGTAAAAATCCGCGAGACCATCCTGTTGATGGATTATAAGATGGAAATCTTAATTCACCTGCTGGTCCAGATGAAAGATATATTTTTGCTATAATATCTTTATATGAACTAAAATTTGACGCAAATGATTCATAAAGCTCATCATACTGTTTAACTGTATCAGACCACCATGGACTAAGAGTCTCTTTGTTATAAACTCCATTTTCATCCTTAAATTTCATGTTATCAGCAGTATCTTTTTCCCATAACCATGAAGGCAAAGGTATGTTTACAGAATCACCTACATTACTACCACATTCATGAGTTGATATAATAGGTATCCACTTTAATCCTGCAGCACGAACAGTATCCCCATAAGTTTTGTAGTAACTCCAGTCAAACTTATTATCACCTTCACTTTCAACATATCCCCACCATACATCTGTAGTAATAGCGTAAACTTCATTATTTTTAAGAGTTATTAATTGCTTCTTAAAATCATTCCAATTATCTACTTTCTCTAATGGTCCCATTACACAACATTTATAATCTGGCTTTATATTTGCTGCAAAGGTTTTAAATGTAAAACACAGGCTTAAAGCAAAAGCTAATACTAAAGATAAAATAAAATTTCCATATTTTTTTAAACTTTTATTACCATAATACATGAAAATTCCCCCTTTAAATTTTATATAAATGGTTTAAGCATTATTTGTTAGAAGAAAGTTCATTATATTTTAAGATCTTAAAATTATATAATTGTATTTTTATTAATAAAAAGATATAATAGCTAATACGCATTGCGAAATCGTTTGCACAAACAGATTAAAAACTTTCTCTAACACTATTTAAATCTCCCCCCTATATCCTCCTTTCCTAATTAATATAATCTATAAAATATAAATATTATAATATTTATAACTTATTTACATGGTTTTAATTCTTCTTAATGTAAATTCTAAAGATTCAGAAAGTTATATGTGCAATAATAAATAAGCTCGCATTTTTTGTTATATTTAAATATAACTTCATATATGGATATATATAACATTTAAATCTTTAAGTTAATATTATATTAAAATGCAATAGTATGCAAGATACACTTAAAAATATTCTAAATTATAGCTTGCAACATATTTACCACATCTTTCTTATCTGATGAGGTTAAATTATTTTAAAATTTATATATGCTCCCAATACTGGAAATGAGCTATATATCATTCTAAAATTGCTTATACCTTCATTAGCTACAGATGTATCTGTTATCATTAGTGATAGCACTTGTCTAGGAAACAATTCTATAGGTATCCAAAATGCAAGGGCTAGTACAGTAGATCCTAATATAAAAGTATTTGTACACTTTTTTACCCTTTTAAATAAATTTGCTCCATAATTAGTTCCAACTACTAGCTGTAATCCTTGGCTCATTCCCCAAAGTATTATTCATAATAAGTTGTATTCCTGTTTCATAATTTTTTTTGTGTTAAATTTTATTAATTCTCTTTCTATTTTAATCGCCAGTACAATCCTAATCATCATTGTAACTAAACCTACAACAGGTTGAAAATATATTACTCCATTTAATTGCAAAAACTTAGGGAATCAACTCAAAGTACCCCTAACTACTTATTTTTAATATCTCTCCTTAAAATATTAAAAACTCTTACTCATGTATAACATGAATAAGAGTTTTCATTACTATAATATTCCGCTAAGCGATACCTATCTCTCCTTTATTGACATATTAACCTACCCTTAAACTTTCAACAAGATGGATACAGTCTTTTCATTTTGCATTGTTCATTCAATAATATTAATAAATATTCTTTTATTTTTGTTAATTTACAATTTTTTTGTAGATTATTTGCTAGATTAAATATTTCTAAAGGGTCTCTTGTGATATTATACATTTCATATTCTACTTTGTTAGGTTTATTCTTTATTGAAAAATAACTAACTGAGCTAAATTCTTCATTAACCGTTTTAATCAAACTTTTATCTGATACACCTGGTGATGTCCAAAACTGCTCATTATCATAATATTTATTTAATTTCCATTTTTCCTTTGTAGCATTTTCACCTGTATCTAAATAAGCTATTACTGTTTCAATATTATTAGGTGCTATTACTGATGCATAAGAATTTCCAAATAAATTTATTTGATTCAACCCTTTTGTTATATTATCATCAGTCATAAAATAAAGTGGCTCTTGTTGTATTTGTTTACAATTTCCAAAGATTAAAGGACTTAAGTCTCTACCTAATAAAGGCTGTGCTTCAGTATGATTTCTTTTTAATATCTCAAGTGTTTTTTCTTCACTAATATTTGCTAATCCTAATATGGTAGGCAAAATATCTATATGGCTTGTTAAAAGTTCCGTACAACGTCTCTTAGGAAATAGTCGTGGATTGTGAATAATAAATGGAACATGTATTGTTTCTTCATAAGAATTATACCATTTTTGAAATAAACCATGTGCCCCAAGTAATTCACCATGGTCTGAAGTAAAAATAATTATAGTATCTTCATAAAATTTAGATTTAACTACTGCATCTAAAACTTTTCTTATATCTTTATCTACTTGCAATTGTAAAGAATAATACAGCCTCCTATACTCATTAGTATCCAATGTTGGTTGAAAAGATTTTTGAAACACCTTTTTATAGCTTTTTTGTGCTCTTGGTTTAGTATTTAAATTTTCCTTTGCTGTTGGTGCTGGAGGAATATATGGAACAGATGAATCTATTCTAAAATCAAACTGTGGAAGTTGTCTAGAAACTTCCCCATAAAGAGCAATATCATGAGGATTAACAAATGAAGCTACAATCGCCCAAGGATACTTTTGATGTTCATTATTAAGTTCATTAATTAAATCGGAAACCTCTTTAGCATATACAATATCTCTTCCAGATATATAGCTAGCGGAAGATGATCCCATGTTATGTGGATCTCTTCCAAATGGCTCTGGACCAATCCATCCATTAAATCCATACCTATCCAATTTATCAGCGTTTTTGTAGATATCTGTATTATTAATATCAGGAACTCCCGTTAACTTGTTATAGCTTAATAACGAATCATGAGTATTAGGAATAATAATATCTGGTTGGGATGCATGCCACTTCCCTCTCCAGTAAGTGTTGTAACCATTAGCCCTTAGGTAATTCCCAATAGTTGGAACTGTATTAGAATCTAACCAAAACATATCTGAATCAAAATCTCTCTTAGCAATTCCTGGTGTCTGACTTACACCATGAAGTGATGGATTCCTGTATATAACGTACCCCTGCTTGGGGAACAAGCTGTACTACCTACATAATGATTATAAAATGCTAAACCATGTTTCCTTAAAAAGTTTTCTGAAAGCAAATTGTTTTTTCTCCATGTTCTAATTTGTTCATTCTCATAAATAGGTGGATATCGCTGTTCATCTACAAGTATAATAAGAAAATTCGGTTTTTTCATCTTCTCACCTCTCCTTAGTTGCCATAATAAAGTATGAAAATTTAAAGTATTTTATTCTATTAATTTATTTTTTCTATAGTTACCTATATATTTATAAATGTCTTAAGAAATATATATTTGAAACTTTCCATTACATTTCAAGACCTGTAACAAAAAATAGAAGAAAAAATAAATTCGTTTTAAATCTTATGCTTAAAGTAAAAAAGCTTAGTGATTCCTTATATGCCAACTGTAAAAAGGAGATGCTTTAAATGAAAATTAATTCAACTTCTTCTGCTCCAATTTTAAAACAAGTTATGAAAATACCGGTAAAAATTGCACAAAAACATAGAAGCAGAACAAAGGAAAATTGATAAAGAAGTTGAAAGTCTCCAGCAAATGAAGGCTGCTTTAAACAAAGAAATTGATAATATAAATTCTATTATTGCAGAAAATCTGAAAACACTTCGTACTGAAAGAAATCTAAATTTAGGTCAACTTGCTAAATTATCTGATATCAGTAAAGTCATGCTATCTCAAATTGAAAAAGGTGATACTAATCCTACTATAAATACTTTATGGAAAATAGCTAAAGGGTTAAAAGTGCTTTATATATCATTACTTGAGCAAAAGAATATGATACTTATGTTATAAATAGGTTATCCTGCCTAATTATTAGGCAGGATAACCTATTTATATTTTATTTTTTTTAACACTAATATTTGAGCATAGTGCTTCTATATCTCCATTACTTAAAATTACTTCTTTATACCAATAAAAGCTTTTTTTCTTATAACGTTCTAATGTCCCTGTTCCATCATCATTACGATCTACATAAATAAATCCATAACGTTTTTTTAATTGAGAAGTAGTAAAACTAACCAAATCAATGCACCCCCAAGAAGTATATCCCATTAAGTCCACTCCATCCTCGATTGCTTCTGATACTTGAATTAAATGATCTCTTAAATATGAAATTCTATAGTCATCTAATACTGTTTTTGTTCCATCCTCTAGTTCAACTAATTCATCTACAGCTCCTAATCCATTTTCAACTATAAATAATGGCTTTTGATAACGATCATACAATATATTAAGATAATACCTTAGTCCCTTAGGATCAATTTGCCATCCCCATTCACTTGCTTTTAAATAAGGATTAGGTATCCCTCCAATAATATTTCCCTCACCTGCCCCAATAGATTTATCGCTAGATTCACAAATACTCATATAATAGCTAAATGAAATAAAATCTACAGTATTTCTTAATATTTCTATATCTTTATTTGTAATATCTAACTTAATATTATTTTCTTTAAAGAATCTTTTTGAATATGAGGGATAATAACCACGAACTTGAATATCTGAAAAGAAAAAATTCTCTCTTTCTTTATTAAGAGTCTCCCACATATCTTCTGGTGATGGTTTCAATGGATATACAGGCATCCCCAAAATCATACATCCTATTTTAGCATCAGGAATAATTTCATGACACGCTTTTACTGCCATTGCACTTGCTACTAATTCATGATGAATAGCTTGATAAATCTCTTGCTTTCTTAATTTTTCTATTGGTGTATAAATTCCACCACTTAAAAATGGTGCATGAGTAATTGAATTAATTTCATTAAAGGTTAACCAATATTTTACTTTATTTTTATATCGATCAAAAACTGTACAAACATACTTATTAAAAAATCCAATCATCTCACGACTTTTCCATCCATCGTAAGCTTTAGACAAATGCAATGGTGTTTCATAATGGGATAATGTTACTATTGGCTGTATTCCATACTTTAAGCACTCATCAAAAACATCATCATAAAATTGTAGTCCCTTCTCATTTGCTTCTTTTTCATCCCCCATTGGAAATATTCTTGACCACGCAATTGATAACCTAAAAACCTTAAACCCCATTTCTGCAAAAAGCTTAATATCTTCTTTATATCTATGATAAAAATCTATACCTATAAGTTTCATATTATCTTGTGTAGGCTCTAATGTAGGATCAGCTTTTATTCCCTTTGGCGCTATATCTTGAACGCTTAATCCTTTACCATCAATATTATAAGCTCCTTCACATTGGTTAGCTGCAACTGCACCACCCCACAAAAAATTTTCTGGAAAATTTGTTTTCATAATTAATCCCCCATATTTTCATTATTTTTTATTATATCAATAGTTTCTTCATCTAATAATAGATTATACAAAGCTCCATAAAGGTTAGCATCATTATTAAATTTTGTAGCTTTAATAATTGGACTATGTATTGATTTTTGCAATAACGGCTCCCTCATTCTCAATCTATTAAATGAATTTTCAATTTCTTCAATTAATATTTTATTTGTGCTAATTCCTCCACCTATTACGTACTTCTCTAATTCCAAAATACATTGAATATTATTAATAAGTTCAGCAATACTATCGCAATAATTTATAAATACTTGATTTGCAAAATCATTGCCTGAAATAATAGATTTAAACACTGCTTCTCCATCTAAAGGATCTGATAAGCCTAAATATTCTCCGATTGTCTTTACCATTCTTACCGCTGAAGCATTAAATCCATGAAACTTTAAATCACTTTTTTCTTCTGATTTATTTATCATAAAACTAATCTCCCCTGCGGAATAATGCTTTCCTTTCCTTAGCTTTTTATTTAGTACTATTCCACCTCCAATTCCCGTACCAAGTATAATTGCAGCACCATCATCAACATCTTGTAAATTTCCTAACCACATCTCTGCAAGAGCTGCTGACTTCCCATCATTTTCTACTGCTATAGGAATTTTATATTTATCCTGTAGAATTGACACTATGGGGCAATTATCTAGAAAAGTTAAATTACCTCCTCCATAAATTACTCCTTCCCTTGTATCTACTTTCCCTGGGGCACTAATACCAATACCACTTATATGTTTAGATTGCTTTTCTACTATTTCTGATAAATCGAATAGTAAATCATCTATATTTCTTGAAGTTCTTTTTTTATTCTTAGAAATAATATTACCTGAATGATCCAAAACTCCATATTTAATAAAAGTTCCTCCAATATCTATACTTAAATAATGCTTATTATCCATATTATTTTCCCTCTTTTAGCTTATTTGAAAAAGGAAGCCCTTACCCGGGCATCCTCTTAATAATTATTCTAAAACAATAGTGTTAAATGAATGTCCTTCTAATTCAACTTCAAATATTTCACCTGCAAATTCAATATTAGCAATTCTAGAATCATCATTTTTATTTGAAATTACAATAATTATAGATTCATCTGGATTCTTGAAAGCTACTGTATCAACAGAATCTATACCTGAAGTAGTTAATCTTTTTGCCCCTTTTTGAACAAAATAAGAAAAATGTTTCATTACATAGAACTCTGGATTATACATAACTTCTTTAGTTTCTGGATTTACAGTTATCATAGAATTCTGTTCCCATCCCCAAGTACTCATTCCTTTTGGTTCTAAAACAGCATTCCAATACATATATCCATTTACACCATTTACAATATAATGTCTGAATAAATTAAAAACATATTCTGCATATATCCATGTATTTTTACCATTACCGCACTCATTTTCAGTTTGGATAAATCTTTTTTCTGGAAATGCTTCAACTGAACGCTGAATAGCATTTTTTCCTGCCCATTGATATCCTACCCCTTTAACATACTTACATGCTTTTGGATCTCTCAATACTAAGCCAGCATAAACATCAAAATCTTGTGTATAATCTTCTAGCCATTCAACATAGGGTTCTGGCGCATTAATTGTCCCTAACCAAATTTCACTCTTAATATTATGCTTTTCAAAGGCTGGTCCTAAATAATTTTTAATAAAATCCCTTAATTGCTCTCCTGTCCATCTACAAGATGGAAATTTTTGATCTGCAACAACTTCATTCTGAACATGAACTTGATGAATTGTTATTCCTTCTTCCTCATATGCTTGTACAAATTTAACAAAATAAAGAGCATATGCTTTTAAAACTTTCTCTTCAAAGTGCAGAGTTCCAAAATTGTAAGCCTTCTGTGTTTTCATCCAAGTTGGAGGACTCCATGGAGAAGCTGTTAGAATTATATTAGGATTTCTTTTTAATGCTTCTTTTATATAAGGTATAAGAAGTCTTTTATCTTTTTCAATACTAAATTTCTCCATATCAAAATCGTTTTCATTTTCGTTATAGCTATACCATTCTGTTGCATAATCACTTGCTCCAATAGGCATTCTGCAAAGATTAAAACGACAATCACCTTTAGTAGAAAATAGTTGATCAAGTACTTTATTTCTTTCATCTTTGTCTAAGTGATTTAATGCTTTCATTCCTAACTCGTTAAAACAACTTCCAAATCCCTCTATAACCCTATTTTCAATTTGTGAAACGTGCAATGTTGGTCTTCCATTCGTAATATTATTAATTTCATTTTTTAAAAATTTATCTTTTTTAGTAGTTTTATAATGTATAAATTTCATATTCTTCCCCCTTCTATATCTTTCTCTTTTCTAAATCGCTAATAATATTTGGGTATATTTTATCTAACTTATAAAATTTAAGTAAAATAATTTGTACACCTGATAAAATCATTGGTAACCATATAAATAAAATGTTAATAGCATTTATAGCTGTATCTGTTTGAACTTTAGATGATCCATTATAATTACTAAATGCTAATAACCATCCTACAATTGCTGTACCCAATCCAATTCCAATTTTTAATCCAAAGTTTCCTGCACTATAAACTAGCCCTTCTGTTCTAACATTTGTTTTCCATTCGCCATATTCAATTGTATCTGCTAATAAAGCAAAAATAGTAGCAGAAATTAACGCGTTTCCAGTTCCTTTTACAATGATAGAAATATAAATTAACTTAACGCTTGTTAAATCTATTAGAGCAAACAATGAACCTAAAATAAAAATAATAGAACCTAAAATTGCAGTATTCCTTTTACCATACTTTTTTATTAATGGCATCGCAATAGTCAGCATAACAATCAGTGTAGGAATATTTTGTGCTATTGATAATCCTGCGACTAACTTCTTATCATTCAGTATATACTGAGCGTAATAAATCATACTTCCACCCATAATTCCCATATTCATAAAAAGTACAACTAATAATAAGACTATAATTATCCAATATTTATTTTGAATTAAAGCTCCCATTCCATCTTTAAAGGAAATATTTTGCGATTTTTCTTCATTCACTGCTGTAACTCTTTCTTTTGTTGTCTTAAATGTAAGAAAGAACATAAATGTCGCAACTATACCAAATATAGCAAAGGTTATGATCCATGCACTTTGTTCTCCTCCAAATAAAGATACAAGAGGTAAAACTAAAACACTGACACAAAGTGATCCAGCAGTTGAGCAAAACATTCTATAAATATTAATTTCTGACCTTTCATTTTGATCTTGGGTCATTAAAGAATTTAATACACCATATGGAATATTTATTGCTGTGTAAATTACATTTAATAATACATAGGTTATAACAACATAAACTAACTTACCACTTTCCCCTATATTAGGAATAGAAAAAAGTAATATTGTACTTATTCCAAAAGGAATTGCCATCCATAAAATCCATGGTCTAGCTTTACCATACTTTGTTTTCGTTTTATCAACTACAATCCCTGAAGCAATATCCATAAACCCTGCAATTATACGAACTACTAACATCAGTGTACTTATTATCGCTGCCTTCATTCCCATAACATCAGTATAGAAATATAATATAAACATACTGAGTGAATTCCAAACCAAATTACATGCAAAATCTCCTAATCCATATCCAAGTTTCTCAGAAAAATTAATGATTTCTTTATTGGGATTATTATTAACTTTATAATTTGCTATGTTCACCTATATCCCTCCTCCTTTAATTTATAAATCATTTTATTTTGCACAAAGATAGCCACAAAATTTATTTTTAAAATACTATATTAACGTTAACAGTAAGTGTTATCTTTATTGCACTTTAATTTTATAATCAACTTATGATAAAATCTATATCATAAATGAATGGATTTATACCATTTTTAAATGTATTGGAGTGAAAATTATGAACAAAACCTGGCTAGATGAAGTCAAGAAATTACCCTCTGTTGATTCAAATATTAGATTTTTTGGGGGACATAAGCATAGTGTTGAAAAAGGTTGGTCAGTTTCAGAGGAATATCATTATGCATTTGAAGTTTTGATAGTTCTAGATGGTAAGCAGCTAACAAAAGCTAATCAACATGAATATATAATTAATAAGAATGAAATCATCTTAATACCACCAGGATATAGACATACAAATACCTGTATTTCTAAAGAAGGTATGACCTATTTCTGCGCTCATTTTGATATAGATGAGCCGCAAATTCATCATGATTTAATATGCTATTGTAATTTTATATTTACAGAAGAAACTGAAATGCATCCGCATTTAAAGAATATTTTAATTAAATGGATTAACTTATTAAATGCTGATACTTCTTCTATTCTTGCCAAATTACAAACCGAAATTATACTAATTGAATTGATCACAGAACTGCTTAAATATTGTGAAACAAAAAAAGTATTAGATGTCGAAAGTAATGATAATAGACTTTATTATGCTCGTTGTATATCTGAAAAAATCAGACAAAACTTCCGTGAATTTTCTCTTAATCCATCTGAAGATAAGTTGGAAACACTAACGATTAAATATATAGCTAATCAACTAAACATAAGCACCGGGTATTTATTAGTTAACTTTAAGTCTGTTTATAATATTTCACCTAAGAGCTATCTTAATCAACTAAAGTTTAATGAAGCCAAAATACTTTTAGGTCAACCTAATATTAGTCTATCTGAAATAAGTGAACGTATAGGCTATAGAAATGTTTCTCATTTCAGTCGCCAATTTAAATTATGGAGTGGAATCAGCCCCTATGAGTTTAGAAATGTCTTACAAATAAAAAAATAATATGCTTGCTAATTAAAAAAGCTTAAATAAGCAGGTAAGAATTTAGATTTAATTATCCAAGTTGTTCGATATAAATATAAATGGATTTCTCCTACAATAGATGCCTTCTTTACAATGTGTAAGTAAGAAAAATGGGAACTTATTCATTTTTATATCTAAAAGATATTTTTAATATAAAGGCATATTATCACTAAATATAAGCATAAATAAAGAAGCATATTAAATAAAATATACTTCTTTATTCCTAAACTTTATATTTATAGTGTTCTGCTATTCTATTAGCTGCTTTCATACCAGTACTTAAAGCCCCTTGAGCCCATGCATGTGTTTGTGATATATGCTCACCTGCAAAATATACTCTTTCATCATACTCTGGCTGTTCTGATGCATATGCAAAAAGATTCTGTTGTTCTTCCCTATAATGACTAATTCCTCCATAAAAACCTTGTTCGTGATCCCATTCTATTGTTTTATAGGACTCCACTATTGAATTAAGATATCCTTTAGGTAAACCATGTACCTTCTCAACCTGTCTCTTTATTAATTCTACCCCTATCTTTTCATCTATATTACCTAACCGTACAGCATCAAGATTTAAATTATAAGATGCTAAAAGCACTCCTGGATTACTCCATGATTTATAATTTTTATGTTTTTTATGCTTCTTTTTATTTTTACTAATCTCTATATTTTTGCTAAGGTGATTATTGGGATACCATATACCTGAGATTATTAAATCTGTCCTAGAACTGCCACCTATTATTCTCTCATTTTTATTTCCTTCTTCCCAAAAACTATTATTACATAGAAATAATGTTTTTTGAGCTGCTTCATAGCCTAATTCTTTAATTGCTTGCATTTTTTCTGGAGTAAACATAGGATATATTTCTACACCTCGAAGACTTGAAAATGGTATTGCACAAATTATATAATCAAAATCTTCACAATATGTTTCTAAAGATTTTCCTTCTCTATATTTAATTCTAATCTTATTTTTTTCATCAATCTTATAAATCCCAGTTACTGTTCGTCCATTCATCCATTTTACTTTTCCTAAATTAGAATTTGATATGCTTATATACTCTTTAGGATTTTTAGATATTAACGAGTTATAAAAAGATATAGGTAATTTAGATAATCCTCCCTTTATATAATATCTATAATAATCATTTACAATATATTGGTCTTGTAAGTCTTCAATATAACTACCATAGTAAAGATAACCTATAAGTGGGGCAAGATAGGATAATAATTCTATAGCTCCTTCACTTAAACCTTTACCTGCCATAACCTTTCTTGTACTTATAGCTCCTAATTCCTTTATCTTTGGAGAGTACTCTTTTTTTATCTGTAATAATTCTTTTTTTGTACTAGTATCTAACTTATACAATTCGCTTTCTAATGCATAACTCAAAATTTCTTGCCATGATATATTTTTTTCAGAGGTAGATAAATTAAATTCTGGATATATGTTCTTCATTACACTTCTGCCCTCTGGATCATTCCTTGCACGTTTATTTCTGATATATATAATTCCATTTTCATTTTCCTGAACAAAGGGTCTAGTTTCTAGCCCAAAAGTATCTATATAGTGCCAAGTTGCTCCATGACTTACAGGTATACGCATAGCTCCAAGTTCACCATACATTTTTTTATCTTTATCAAAATAATACGTATATATCCTACCTCCAACACGTTCTTTTTGTTCTTCAAAAATCGTTATATTAAAACCAAGTTTTCTAAGTTCAAAGGCAGAGGATAATCCTGCAACACCTCCACCTATTATCCCAACCTTGATTCCCTTACCTCTACCTGGAGGAATAATATTTGTAATATCTTCTTGAGGGCCAAGTAATTCTTTTATATTATTGTAATCTTCTATTCTCCCCACTTCTTCTAATGCTGACTTTAGCATATTATCTCTTTCCTCATAAGTTGGATTATTAGGCTGTATAAACTCATTTATCTCCAAATAGTTCCCCCCTTAAGTTAGCCTTAACATCAATAACATTGTTAATATTAATCTTATATTAGATATAATATTAAGCCTTTTATACTAAAAATATATATGTCTTTCTATTTCAGCATTTATAATCTATAAAAAATTAAGATTAGTATTCATTATTTAATAGTATTCTAAATACGATTTTTTTATGTTATCATATTGTCAATGTAACTATTACTAAAACTGTTTTTATAGGCCCTTTTTCTAATATTATAGGTTATGTAAAAATCTGTAATGAAGTGTTTATTGGATGTAATGCCACACTTAGAGCTGATGAAAGTATACCATTTTATATTGGATATAAAAGTAATACTGAAGATGGGGTAATCTTACACAAATGAAAAAATATGAAATTTACTATAAACAACGAGGCATATTCTATCTATATGAATATTGAATTTTATACCATTTTTTATACAATTAACCATTTTATAAATTACTTATTCATATAAGTATATTTTGCCTAAATGTAAATGAAAGCATCCAACAATTATATTTTTATATAAAATGAGCTAGTAAAACTTAATATATTTTACTAGCTCATTTTGTATTAGGTTCCACAATAGGTTTGATACGAACAAGTTGATGGCTCAGGGAGTGTAGAGTAATAATCCTGTTCTTTAGAATGAGCATAGGGTTTTGAAAGAGCATCTAAAAGTTTCTCCATCACACTATAGTCTCCTTCTTTTACTGCAGCCTCTAGTGCTTCTTCTACTCTGTGGTTGCGCGGAATTACTGATGGATTACTACTTTTCATAAGCTGCTTTGAAGAAAGTCTTGATTCTTCTTGTCTCGTTAGTCTCTCCTGCCATAGCTTATACCACTTATCAAATTCCACTTTACCGCCCAGTACTGTATCCTCTATATTGTCAAAAGTCAATGCGCGGAATGTATTGGTATAATCTGCACCATACTTATGCATTATACTTAGAAGATCTTCAATTAGATATTCATCCTCGAGCTCTTCGTTAAATATCCCAAGTTTTGCCTTCATTCCAGAAAGCCAATTATTCTTATACAACTTAGTAAAATCTGAAACCGCGTTCTCTGCTATCTTTATGGCCTCATTTGGATTAATATGCAACAATGGTAACAGAGTTTCAGCAAGCCTTGCGAGATTCCATGCAGCAATATTAGGTTGATTACCGTAGGCATATCTACCATAAATATCAATGGAACTAAATACAGTTTTAGGATCATATACATCCATGAATGCACAAGGACCATAATCAATTGTTTCTCCACTAATTGTCATATTATCGGTATTCATTACTCCATGAACAAAACCAACCAGTTGCCATTTTGCAATAAGCTCAGCCTGTTTCTTGATTACCTCCTGAAGCAAAAAAAGATAAGAGTTCTCTTTATCATTCCTTTTTTTAAAATGTCTTTGCAAAGTATAATCAGCTAGGGCTCTAAGCTCTTCAACTGTCCCCCATCTTGAAACGTATTCAAACGTACCAACACGTATATGACTGGCAGCTACACGAGTTAGTATTGCACCAGGGAGTTCAGTTTCCCTAATTATTGACTCACCTGTTGTGACCACGGCTAGACTACGAGTGGTTGGAATTCCCAATGCATTCATTGCCTCACTTATAATATATTCTCTTAACATTGGACCTAGCGCTGCTTTTCCATCTCCTCCTCGCGAATATGGAGTTTTACCTGAACCCTTAAACTGAATATCAAATCTCTCACCTTGTGGAGTGATATGTTCCCCTAAAAGAATAGCTCTTCCATCACCCAACATGGTAAAATGACCAAATTGATGTCCTGCATATGCTTGAGATATAGGTATAGCCTCTTCTGGAGTCTTGTTTCCTGCAAGTATATCTACTCCATCAGTACTTTGTAATCCTTGGGCATTTAGTCCCAAGGATGTTATTAATGGGTAATTCAATACAGCTAATTTGGGTGAAGGTACACAGTTTGGGTTTTGTCTAGTAAAGAATATTTCTGGAAGGCTAGTATAGCTATTTTCTAAATTCAAGCCTGTTTTTATTATTACTTTTCTTTCTTCCATTGTATCTCCTTTTCTTCTTTTATTTTTTATATAGGTTTTTTACATGAAATAAAACTCATAGTTTCTATGAGTTTTCAGATATAAACTTCTGTAATAACTTAACTCTTTTTAGTTTATACTTCTAAGAATTTATTATTCCCGCTATATTTCCCTTTATCTCCTAACTCTTTAATAACTTAATCTATGAATTTATATTATATTTTTACTTTCTGCTAGTTCTTCTTTCATAAAACTCAAAATTAAGATAAACTACTTGAGAGCACTATATCAGTGCCCTCTAAGTTCATTTGCTCTTTTTTTGTATAATAATTATTTTAATTACTTTTGGAAAGTTCAATATCATATTTGTTATGGAATTCTCCTGCCCATTCAAAAGCTTTTTTAGCAACAATTACTGCAATAACCTCATTTATTACTGCTGCTGCTGCAATTGTACCCTGTATAATTTTTGCGCATTCTGGAGCTGGACCTTTTAAAACAGAAACTGCTATTCCTGTAAATACTAATGATACTCCTGAATGTGGTAGTAATGTAAGTCCTAAATATTTCTTTACTGCTTGTGGTGAATGAGTAATAGCTGCTCCAAAGAATGCTCCACTATACTTTCCTACTGCTCTTGATATAATATAAATTGCAGTAAAAAATCCTGCACCTAAAATTAAATGATAATCAAGTGGTGTGCCTAAATTTAATATTACTACAATCATTGATATATCCAAAATAGGATTAAATGCACTCATTATTTCCTCTAGTCTATTCTTTGAAATCATATTAGCAAACGTAGCTGAAAAAGCCATTCCAATTAACATAAAGTTTAATACTGGCTCAGGTAAAATTACCTTATTAAATATAAATCCTACACCTGAAGATATTAATATAATTGTAATTAAAAGTACTATAGTTTTTTGTGGTGTATTTTCTTTTTTAAGTAAAAGTCCTGCTAACAACCCTGTACCAATTCCAATGATAATTGGTAGTAACACAATTAATAAAATCATATATGGAGGCAGCTTTTGTTCTGAAATTTTAGCAGATATAATTGAAATAATAGAAAAGAATACAATAACTCCTACCATATCATCAAGGGCTGCCATAGGAATTAATGTTCTAGTTACAGGACCATCTGTTTTAAATTCTCTTACAACGGATAAAGCAGGTGCTGGTGCTGTTGCAAGAGCAATGCCTCCGAAAATTAAAGCAAGATATAATGGAATACCTGTAAAGTAAAATACAACTGCAAATACTACACTAACTACAAAAAATGTTCCTAAGGATTGTGTTAAAGTTGTTATTATGAGTTGTTTACCTGATTTTTTAATTTTATTCCAAACTAGTTCTGTTCCAATTAAAAGCCCTACTGCACACTCCAAAATATTTACAATAGTTTTGTACCATTCAGCATTTAAAGTAGTTTCATTTACAAGCCCTACTGCATGGGGACCTAATATCATACCTGCAATTAACCAACCTAAAATAGCAGGTAGTTTGACTTTTGAAATTAATTTACCCAGGAAAAAAGCAACTGTAACTGCTAATAATAATCTTAATATTAAAAGTACCATTACTCTCAATCCTCCTTTACAATGCCATAAAGCATAATATTCAATATTTTTCCAAGTTTGATTTCATGTTCTTTTATTAGACCATTAAACTCGCAGTTTTGATATGTTTTGCTTTCAAAATATCCATTGAACATTTCTTGAAAAATCCAAAAATATTCTATTGCTTCTTCTTCTGTTATACCTTCTCTTAGTGTTATTTTACTTAAAGCAAATCGATAATTACTTATATTAACATTATCAAAATTCTTTCTTATATCTTTAATTTGTTGTTTTAAATGCATAGGTGCCTGTAAAACTGCATTAAAAAATATATGTCTTAGATAAATATTCTCTTTAAAAAAACGATATCTTAAATCTAAATGTTTTTGAATAATATTTTGAAAATCATTTTCATCAAACTTCTCACTTTGAATATAATCTACAAATTGATCGAAACAATACTTTACGCAACTTAAAAATAAATCATCCTTATTTTTGTAATAGTGATAGATAAGACCTTTTGAAATATTATTATCATTGCAAATGTTATTTAAAGATGCATTCCCATAATCTTTAGTGCCAAATTCTATAATAGCTGCATTTAATATTTTATCTCTGCTAATTTTATTTTTTTCTTTTTGTTTCATTATATCCTCCTCCAAACAAATATAGACCACTAGGTCTGTATTAACTTTATCAAAAACAAACCATATAGTCAATAAATTAAATGTTATTATTTTGTAAAAAAATAAACTAGTAAAACACATTTGGCTTTACTAGTTATTTATCCAATTTACAAATTATCATCTTTCTTAATAAATCTAATGTTACTACCTATATTGGGTTATAAGTCAAATTTACATTTTAATTTTATTCTCTAATTTAACTATAGCTTCTTTCATTCTTTTTACTTTAGTCTCTTCTTTTTTAGCTGATGTTATCCATTGAATATATTTACGTTTTTGAGAATATGATAAAGATTCATAAAAATCATTTGCTACCTTATTATTAGAAAGCCTAACTTTAAATTCTTCCGGTACAATAACTATACGTTCTTCCTCATCCTCTTGTAGTTCAACTTTTATAATATCTCCATAAGTTTTATCAATCTTATTTCTTATCGCCTTAGTGATTCCAATTATATAACAAGATAATCCCATATTTACAATTGAACCTCTATATTCTTCATTTTCGAATTTTACTAATACCTTAACTCTTTTTGCTGCAAACTCCTTTTCAACATCGAAAGGTATCTCTACATATGTAGCATCTTTTCCTTCAATTTTTTTTATCTCTGCTTCGAAAGTATAAGTTTTCATATAAGTTTTAATCCTCCTATGTAAAAGTGATACATTTCTTTATAAATATAATATATATTATTTAAAATTATGTTACTTATTACTAACGCATTCTTTTTAATCAGATTATAGCATAAATCAATAGCACATTTAATATCATTAGCTTGTTTCCTAATATTTCATTTATTTAAATTCCCAACAAACACTCTTCGCTCGTATTATAAAAAAAGATGGCAAGAATAAAAAACTTTATAAGCAATTAAACATTAGAGTTAAAGGAGAATTAATTATTTTTCTCTTACTTCCTATCTATATTTATGTTATATGTATTTATAATACTTTGCTAGTAAATAATAGATATGTCTTATTAAATTAAAAGCTTAGGAAGGAGAAATTTTTTATGTCGAAAATTATGAAAACAATGGATGGAAACCAAGCAGCTGCTGAGGCATCCTATGCTTTTACTGAAGTTGCAGCTATCTATCCAATTACACCTTCCACCCCTATGGCAGAAGGTGTAGACGAGTGGTCCGCTCATGGAAAGAAAAATATATTTGGTCAGTCTGTAAAAGTTGTTGAAATGCAATCTGAAGCTGGAGCTTCCGGAACTGTTCATGGATCATTAGCCGCTGGTGCACTTACAACTACATACACTGCTTCTCAAGGTTTGTTGTTAATGATTCCTAACCTATATAAAATAGCTGGGGAACTATTACCTGGTGTATTTCATGTATCTGCTAGAGCCCTAGCCACTCATGCTCTATCAATTTTTGGTGATCATCAAGACGTAATGGCTACAAGACAGACTGGTGTAGCACTTTTAGCTGCTTCAAATGTTCAAGAAGTAATGGACTTAGCAAACATAGCACATCTATCCGCTATTAAATCTAGAGTTCCGTTCTTACACTTTTTTGATGGCTTTAGAACTTCTCACGAATATCAAAAAATTGAAACTATTAATTATGATGATGTA
Source organism: Clostridium sporogenes (assembly GCF_001889325.1). NCBI lineage: Bacteria > Bacillati > Bacillota > Clostridia > Eubacteriales > Clostridiaceae > Clostridium > Clostridium sporogenes. The sequence continues at coordinate 932,110 of NZ_CP013243.1, forward strand.
GCTAAATTAGTAGATTATACAGCTCTAAAAGAATTTAAATCTAGGGCATTAAATCCAGAACATCCAACGCTTAAAGGCACAGCCCAAAATCCAGATATTTATTTTCAAGGAAGAGAAGCCTCAAATAAGTTCTATAAAGAAGTACCTAATATTGTTGAAAACTACATGCGAGAAATAGAAAAAATTACAGGACGATCTTATCATCCTTTTGATTATTATGGAGATCCTGATGCAGAAAATATTATAGTTGCTATGGGTTCCGTATGTGATACTATAGAAGAAACAGTAGATTATTTAATAAATAAAGGACAAAAGGTAGGAGTTATAAAAATTCACTTATATCGCCCATTCTGTCCAACATATTTTATGAAATCTCTACCTAAAACTGTAAAAAAAATTGCTGTTCTTGACCGTACAAAAGAGCCTGGTTCTATAGGAGAGCCTATATATCTTGATGTATGTAAAGTATTCTATAATACAAAGGATAAACCTATTATTGTAGGTGGTAGATATGGTTTAGGATCTAAAGATACAAGACCTTCTCAAATTATTTCAGTATTTGATAATTTAAATCAAGATAACCCTAAGGATGGATTCACAATAGGAATTACTGATGATGTTACCAATACATCATTACCTGAAAAGGATGTAGTTGACACAACTCCTGAGGGTACTATAAGTTGTAAGTTCTGGGGATTAGGTTCTGATGGAACAGTAGGTGCAAATAAAACTGCTGTAAAAATTATTGGAGATAATACAGATTTATACGCTCAGGCATACTTTTCTTATGACAGTAAAAAATCTGGCGGTAGCACCATTTCCCATCTAAGATTTGGAAAGCATAAAATAAAATCACCTTATTTAATTTATAATGCAGATTATATTGCTTGCCATAACAAATCCTTTATATACAATTTTGATGTTCTAAAGGGATTAAAGAAAAATGGCACATTTGTATTAAATTGTCCTTGGGATGAAGCAGAACTAGAAGAAAAACTACCAGCTTCTATGAAAAAATATATAGCAGAAAATAATATAAATTTTTATATTATTGATGGTATATCTATTGCACAAAACATAGGTTTAGGCGGTCGAATTAATATGATAATGCAATCTGCGTTCTTTAAATTGGCTAATGTTATACCTGTAAATGAAGCTGTAGAGCTTTTAAAGAATTCAGTTGAAAAAACCTATGGTAAAAAAGGTGAAAAGATTGTAGAAATGAACAAAGCAGCTATTGATGCAGGTATTGATGCAGTACACAAGGTTAATATTCCATCTTCATGGAAAAATGCTGAAACTGAACTAGCTTCAATAAAAGAAGAACCTGACTTCATAAAAAAAATTCAAAGACCTATATCTAGACATGAAGGAGATGAACTTCCTGTTAGCGCTTTTAATGGAATGGAAGATGGCACTTTTCCATTAGGAACCACTTCTTACGAAAAACGTGGTATTGCTGTTATGATTCCAGAATGGCAAATTGATAAATGCATTCAATGTAATCAGTGCTCTTATATTTGTCCTCATTCAGTAATAAGAGCTTACTTATTAGATAAAGATGAAAAAGAAAAGGCACCTGATACATTTGAAACAAAAAAAGCTGCTGGAAAAGGATTAGAAGATTTAGAATATCGTATTCAAATAAGTTCATTAGATTGTACAGGATGTGGTAATTGTGCAGATGTTTGTCCAGCACCAGGTAAAGCCTTAATTATGAAAAACGCCGAAGAACAAATTGAAATGCAATCTGAAAACTGGGAATTTGGTCTTAATATTAATACTAAAGAAAATTTAATGGATCCAAAAACATTAAAAGGTAGTCAGTTTATACGCCCATTATTAGAGTTTCATGGAGCTTGTCCTGGATGCGGAGAAACTCCATATATTAAGCTCCTAACACAACTCTTTGGCGATAGAATGATGATTGCCAATGCTACTGGATGTTCATCTATTTGGGGAGGTAGTGCTCCATCAATTCCATATACTACAAATTCACAAGGCAAAGGACCTTCTTGGGGTAATTCTCTATTTGAAGATAATGCTGAATATGGTTATGGAATGTACCTTGCTGTAAAACAGGCTAGAGAAAGATTGGCTAATTTAATGCAAGAAGCATTAAATATGGAAATTAACCAGGATCTTAAGGATGCTTTTAAACAATGGTTGGATTCAATGGATGATGGTGAAGGCTCAAAAACTGCTACAGCAAAAATACTAGAAACTATATCAAATGAAAATTATCAAAATAATCCTATCTTAAATGAAATAATGGAGAAAAAAGATTATCTTATAAAAAAATCTCACTGGATGATAGGTGGAGATGGTTGGGCATATGATATAGGTTTTGGCGGCTTAGATCACGTGTTAGCTTCTGGAGATGATGTTAATGTATTTGTAATGGATACAGAGATCTATTCTAATACTGGTGGTCAATGCTCCAAGTCTACTCAAACTGGTGCCATAGCTAAATTTGCTGCTGCTGGTAAAAAAATCAAGAAAAAAGATCTTGGATTAATGGCAATGAGTTATGGATATGTATATGTAGCTCAAATAGCTATGGGTGCAAATATGAACCATACTATTAAAACAATTGCGGAAGCAGAGTCATATAAAGGGCCTTCATTAATAATTGCATATGCTCCTTGTATTAGTCATGGAATAAAAACAGGCATGGGAACAAGTATAGCAGAAGAGAAAAAAGCAGTACAATCAGGTTATTGGCATCTTTATAGATATAATCCAATGTTAAAAGAAGAAGGTAAGAATCCATTCATCTTAGATTCAAGAGAACCAACAAAACCTTTTAAAGAATTTATTCAAGGAGAAGTTCGATATTCTTCTCTAATGAATGTATTCCCTGATATTGCTGAAAGAATGTCGGATATGGCTGAACAACATGCTCGTGAAAGATACGACAACTATAGGCATTTAGCAGATAAATAGTATAAATCAAAAATAGAAGGGAAGTTATAATTTCCCTTCTATTTTTGATTAGTATCTACCCATTCTTTGGCATTTCTCACTTCAACTTCACTTGGGATAGATACATTACAAATAGGTTTCATACTCTCGATATTTGCCCACGCAGCAGTATCATGCTTTTCTATAGGCATTGCCATAAAACTTTCCTTATTATTGTTTTTATCCACTACTATCGCACCCTTCAATTATATCTTTAGTTTATTTTAGTATTCCCTAAATAGATTTACATTAATCTAAATCTATTATATATTTTAAAATTTAAGTCTTATAATATCATTGTAAATTCCAAGCCAAATTATATGCAAAATCTTCTAATCCACATCCAATTTTTTCAACAATTAACAATTACTTCATTTACTTCATTGCTTATTTTATAATTTGTATGCACTCATACTTCCATCCGAAATTCAACCACATGACTAAATTTCTTTCTAAGGACTGAATAAGTTCAGCGTGACTTTTCATTAACACTTATCTCCTTTTTTCTTATATAACAAATAGTTCAAGAGTTTTAAAACTTTATCTAGTCATTAAATAATGCTACAATTTTGTAAATATAATCTATTTCATTTCTAAGCTGCTTATCTTTTTTCTCCTGAATTAACTTTATTACTTCTTTAGAGTTATCTGTAATAATACTATCTACTTGCAAATCTATAAACTTTTCCATTTTTTCGGCATCATTTATTGTCCAAACATGAATCCTCTTATTATTCTTATGCACTTTCTCAATAAATTCTGGCGTTGCAACGGCTTCTTCTACACTTAAGATGTCCACATTCAATGCAGTAACATCTCCCATACCTGCAAATACAATATATCCCACTTTGATTCTAGGATTTAAATTTTTTACCTTTTGCAGAACATTATAATCTAAGGACGTAACTACACATTGATTTACAAAATTATTGTCCTCTATAAGCTTTACTACCCTTTCTTCTAGCTTTTGATCATGTCCATTCAGTTTAATTTCTATATTCAGCTTTATATTTTTATTGGCTGCTTTCATAATGCTGTCCAAGGTTGGAATTTTCTCGCCAGTAAACTTAGGTGAAAAATGACTTCCCACATCTAATTTTTCTACTTCATCAAAGGTCAATTCCCAAATATTTTTGTTTACCCCTATATTGTTCTTTAAATTGGTATCGTGGGTTAAAACCACCACTCCATCCTTTGTTTCCTGTACGTCTAGCTCACTATAATCTGCTTTGTTTGCAATAGCACCTAAAAGTGAACTCATAGTATTATCTGGTGCATTAACAGCATCTCCCCTGTGAGCGGTAACAGTAACCAAGTTGTTATTAGCATCGAATTCATAAGTAATAAAATAAATATAGGAAAGCCATGTAAATATCATTATTCCTAGCACACTAATTGCTATTAATTTTTTCTTATGTCGATTAAATAAATTTTGCCAGTTTATTTTGCTTGGTGTTACTGTAATAATCATAGGGGTTGGTTCTACACCATCTTTCATTTTGGCTTGTCTATAATACAATTGAGTAATCAACATAATAGTAAGTGGAGAAATAAATAAAGTGGCTATCATGACTAATATTCCACCCATTGTTGTAACAAAGGAAAGAATAGTTACAAATAGTTTCACATTTCCTTTTAGTGCTTCATTTAAAAGCACCATACCAATTCCCACTAAAATCACTACTACTGCTACAATAGCAAAAATACTTAAGTTCCACAAAAACATAGTAGTCCAAATTTTAAGAAAAGATCCTTTTACAAGCTGTGAACTCCTCTTTAATGCACTTAAGAAATCCTTTCCTTCCAATACTACAACGTGTAATGAAAAAATCCATCTAATTAAAAAATATAATAGTATAAAAAATACAATTGCATATAAACTTATCCATTTTGGTGTTTTGTACACTACATCCATAATAAAGGCTGGTATTTCAATCTTCGGAAGTAAACTTGAAGACAACCCCATTGAACTAGCTACAAAAGGAATAATAAAAAGAACATATATTACAATTGGAATAGAGCCTATTTTTATAATACCTCTAATACTTTTCATTGCTGTAAAAAAAGATGCTTTTGCTGAAATCTTTTTATCAAAATATGTTTCCTGTGATATTACAATAAGCCCTGCATATTCTATAAAAATAAAAAGAAAGCTAAGAATTCCCAAAATTAAAATTGTCAAAATTCCTGGAATACTTCCTACAAAACTTAATATTTGGTTATTTGCCATCATCTTCATCCCTCTTAGATGCATAAAATAATTTAGCACCATTGTAATAAATGGGAGAAATATAAAGCTTGTCAACACTTTGTATATCGATTCAAATCCAATATTTATAAAAAAACTCTTTCTAAAATAGGTGAAATTTTTTCTTATCATCTTTAATGTGGATATCGGTTTACTATGCCTTGTCTCCATTCTCGTTGTCATTGATCTGTCCCCTTTACATTTTCTTTTTCAATTTAGCTACAATAAATACCGCTAAAATTAACATACATTATTATGTTTTTCTTATATAATAACAACCATTTCATTGTTTTTAAATATGTTTTTTATAAATAATTGATATAGAAATTAAAAGTAAAGAAAAAAGTGCTCCATCCTCACAAGATTAGCACTTTTTCTTGTTAACATATTTCATTAAAAACCAATAGCTCTAAACCAAAATATATTTCCTATTGAACTTTATAACACTATATCCTTCCTTTTGACCACAACTATACTAAGTACTAAGAAAACGGTTATATATATACACGCAGTAAGTGAAAGTATTAGGATATTATGGAAATTTAAATTTTGAACAATCCTATAGGCATACATTCCTCCTGAAAATGTATAGTACATTATATTTTTAACCTGAGAATCTATCATCATCATGATAACATCAATTCCAATTCCCAATCCTATCATTGCACCACTATTATTAATAATCACTGCAATAAAACTTATAACTGCACTAAAGGATAATAAAGGTAATGTTATACTGGCATAAACTTTTATATTATTAATAAACAAATTCAAGTTATCTCCATTATTCCCCAAACCAAAAGCAATAGCCCCAACAATATAACTTCCAACAAAACCCACAATTAAAAATATTAACGCATATAAAGCTATAAATAAAAATTTTCCAATTATAAAATCACTTCTTTTAATTGGTGTCATTAAAGAAAATTTCATAGTTCCATGAATATAATCTTCTGTTAATGTTTCAGCTATTACTAACACCATAAACATTGGAACTATTGGTTTCATTAGCATTCCAAAAAGAGTTTCAATAACAAAATTATTTGCATTCATTCCATCCTGTGGATGAGCTTTTCCCAAAACAGCCATAATAACTATACTTATAATCAAAATCGCTGATAATACATAAAACTTTTTACCACTAAACATTTTTATAATTTCATTTTTTAAAACCTTAATCATATTTTTTATCTCCTTCCATTACATCGAAAAAATAATCCTCCAATGAAGTTTCACTGCAATGTAGATTTTCAACATTAACATCATTAGAAATTAAAAGCTTATTTATATTTTGAAAATTACCTTTCTTTATCTTAATTCTTATACCACCTTCAAAACATTCAATTTTTGATGAAGTATTCATATTCTTTAATAAACGAGAAGTTTTTTCTTTTTCCCTTGTATAAATTTCTATTACTTCCTCATCTTTATTTAAAAGCTCCTCCACATAACCTTGAACTTTAAGACTCCCCTTTTCTATAATTCCTATTCTATTACATACTGCTTTAATTTCGCTTAATATATGTGATGATATAAGAAATGTTACATGATATTCTTTGGATAAATCTTGTATAAGTTGTCTTATATCTTTTATTCCTTGAGGATCCAATCCATTAGTTGGTTCATCTAATATAACTATATTGGGATTATTCAAAAAAGCTCTTGCAATTCCAAGCCTTTGTTTCATTCCTAGAGAATATTTAGACACATTTTTATGAGCTGAATCAGTTAATCTCACCATTTGGAGTACTTCATCCACTCTTTCTTTAGAAGCACCATATAGATTAGCCATAAGGATAAGATTTTTATATCCTGATAATCCTCCATAAAAGCTTGGTGCTTCTACCATAGCCCCTATTTTCTCAATAGCCTTTTCACTATCTTTTTCTACATCATATCCATTAATAATAACCTTACCTGAAGTAGGTTTTATAAGTCCCATAATACTCTTTATGGTTGTACTTTTTCCTGCTCCATTTGGTCCTAAAAATCCATAAACATCTCCTTCATATACAGTAATATTAAGATTATTTACTGCTTTTTGGTTTTTATATTCTTTAATAAGATTATGAGTACTTAATAAACATTTTTTTTTCATATATAATCAACTCCTCTTAATATCTGGTGCATATCAACACACATTACTTGTTTTAACTTGATGATTATATACTAACAAAGTTTTATACCCTATTTTTTCATTTCTTCCTAAGTGAACTTTAGCTATTCATAAAAAGCTTTATTTTTACGGTTATGAAATAAAACTTTACGGTTAAGAAAAAAAGACATCCTTCTTTAAACTGCCCCCAAATGTTAGACAAAAAATCTAACACTTGGAGATGCAATTCAATTAAGATGCCTTTTCTATATATTTTCTATATATTTTATCCATATTTCCTGAATAAACATATTCTCTTCAATAGATGTATTTAAAAATACATTTTCATATTTTGTATCTATAATATTTTTTACAGTATATAAGCCTAACCCTCTTCCTCTGCCTTTTGTAGAAAATCCTTCTTTATATATTTTATGAATCAAAGGCTTGTCTTCAAAAAAATTATTATGTACTGCTATAACCACATAATCATTTTTATTTGCAATAGCAATACATATCTTAGGTGCTTCACATTCTCCTGCTGCTTCAATGGCATTGTCCATAAGTATTCCTATTATTCTACACAAATCCATTATATTAATATATATATAATCAATATCTTCTACAATATGAACATTTATATCTATATTCATTGATGAAGCTTTTATAAGTTTTGTTGATAATATTGCTTTTAGTCCCGGAACTTTAATATATTTAAGTTTATCTATATTGCTATTACTCCATCTTATATTATTGTCCATATCAATAACATTATTATAAAAAAACTCACTAAGTCCTTCTATATCTTCATTATCTATATATTCCTTAAGAGGTGAAAGCATATTTATATAATCATGTTTGAATCTTCTTGTTTCACTATACATCTCTTCTATAATATGGGCATATTCTTCTATTTCATTTTTTTCTTCAATTTCCCTTGTCAATTTGACCCTATATTCAACACTTTTATCATAATAATAAACTATAATACTTGTAAGTATAATTGATATTAGTGGCAAAGCTTCTGGAACAAAATTGCCCATAATAAAATCTATCTTTTCATTATTTATTATAGAGGTGCATGTAAATATATAAATTGATGCTATCATTACAGTTAATAATGTGCTTATCATTAAAATCATTCTGAATCTTATTTGGGATGATGAAATTTCTTTATTTCTCCTTTTCTTTGATCCAGTTCTTTTTATTATTAAAGATGCGAACACTATAATAGGTAACATCACTATAAATTGAATTAATATATAATTTAGTGATACATTATCTAATCTTGCACCCCAAAATGCATATATAAAAGCATATATTGTATTTGCCAAATACACACTATAAATAGTAATCAATGTTTTTATTTTACTTTCATTTTCATTATTTCTTAATTGAACAATAGTTATAATTGAAAGTATAGGAAGTATTAAGGTATATGAACCAGTAGTAAGCACCATTCCTGTTACAAATGAAATAATAAAATATTTTTTAATATTACTTATATTTATTGTATTTTCAAATAAAATATATATTGAAATGGAACATAAAATACTCATTAATACAGATGGTATTATCATATAGCATAAAATCATATTTATAAACTTAGTAAAAGTCATACCAATAGTCCCCTCATATATCTAAATGAAACATAACACTCTTCCTGATTTTCCATTATTATCTTACTATGCTTCTTGTCTATCTCTTCAATTTTGTCTTTGTTGACAATATATGATTTATGACATCTATAAAAATTTGAAGGAAGTTTTTTTTGCATATCCTTTAAGCTTGCATACAATTCAATCTGTCTAGTTTCTTCATGAATTCTTATTTTATGAGGAGTTCCTGTAGTTTCAATGAATAGAATATCATTAGGTCTAATATTTATTATTCGTGTATCTGTATCTATTGAGATATATTCTTCTTCATGTTCTTGTTTATGGTACCTATTATAAGCCTTTATAATACAACTATTTACTCTTTCTTTAAAATCATCATCATCCTTAATTACATAATCCATAGCTTCTACTTTATATTTAAATGCTAAATAACTCATTTCTAAATGAGTAGTAGTAAATATTATATATCCTAATGGATCTAATTCTCTAATTTTTTCCCCCAGCTTTATACCATTTATATCATTTTTTAAATCTACATCCAAAAGATAAATACCAGTGTTCCTGTTTTCTTTTATATGACTTATCATTTCCTGGGGATTTTCTGTAGCTAGTGCTATATCTAAATCTAATTTTTCTCTTAAGATGGTATTTTCTACAATTTGCTTCATTTTATATCTATGTACTTCATTATCCTCACAAATCATTACTCTTAGCATTACTTTTTCTCCTTACTTTATATAAAACTTTTTCATATTCATATATAAATATGAAAAATACTAATGATATAAAAGTTAGTATTTTTATCTACAAATAAATATTAGTTTAAATTCATCTATAACTGAAATAGAATGAAAAAAGCTTACCTGTTGTTCCATAACTAAAGATAGATAAAAAATAAATCTTATATATAATAAAATAAATACTTTAATGATATTTTTTCCCATAAAAAGTTTTCTTTATTTATATTTTAACAAATTTTTATATAAAGTAAAAATTTAAATTTTAATCTAAATATATTAATATATTTTTTGTAATTTTATAAAAAACAAAAACCATTCTGACTAAAAATCACTGCTGATAATTTTTAGCAATTATATAATTAGTTATTTCCTTTAAAAGGAATATAGTGGACAAAATAATGGTAAATAAGATAATTTCAATTATTTACATGAATATAATAACATGATATATTATTGAGGATTGAAAATTTTCACAGATAAGAACTAATTTATTAATGCATTAATGAAAATCTTTTAATGTTAGGAAATATTTTATGAAAGAACATTTAAAAAGTAATAATATTAATAATAATTATTTATCAATTAAGGGATTAATTTTTTCCTTATTATCTACTTTAGGGATTTTAATTCTTCAAGAACTTGCACTACATTTTACATTTCTAAATTATTGGGAGGCCTATTTTATTTTTTCTATAGTTGCTTTCCTTTTTATTTCAGCTACAGTATATTCCAAATTTTGCACAGGCAATGAAAATTTTTTGTCTATTATACTAGTAGTATTTTTAAACATCTTATTAAGATATGTATTTTATTATTTCATAGCAATACTAAATCTTTCGTTAAGTAATGGAGTTAGCTATTTTGAAGTTATAAAGAGTTTACCAATCAACACTTATATAATTAATACATTTTTTAATAACATTATGATTTATGATGATTTACAACTTACTAAAGACTTATTTTTAGGATATCATCTAGTCTATCTAGTTTTATCTATATATTATGCAAAAAAAGAAATATATAGGGCTGTATTTTATAAAACTACAGATTCTGAGGCAATGATAAATTCTATTGCTAGCGAAATGAAATCTAAAATTACATATAATGATGAAATAAAAAATAATAAGTAGCATAGGTAAGTTTAAACATTAATTATCTATTTACATTTATAGAACATTCAACGGAGGGATAAAGATGTCTAAAATTATCAATTTAAATGAAGGTGGCATTAGAGAAAATATTGAAAGTATTAATAAAAGACTTGTATTCGCATATTCTATGTTACTTTTTATATTTATAGGATTCATAGTCTTTGATTTTTATATAAGTTATATTAGTGATCCAGAGTTTTTTATTAGACCTGCATTATTTTTTGTAATAATTATGTGCCCTTTTATAATTTACTCCTTAACTAAGTTAATAAAAACTAAACTATACTTAAGTGACTTTACAAAATGTCCAGTATATAAGAGAATTTCAGAAATACATAACTTAAATAATATACCTGAGTTTGAAAAATTTGACAGAAGTGTAACTAAAGAAGTTAATAATAATTTACTATTTAACTTTAAAAAAAGCAAAATAATGGGGACAGAATCTTTTATAATCACCTATGGGCTACCTGTAAACAGTGAATTCAATGTGTTTGATCCAAGCAAATTATTATTAGTAGTATTTAATCCAGTAACCATCAGTGATTTAGTTATAAAACCAAGATCTAAGGCTAAAACTTCTCATGAATTAATTTTATATTTTGAGGATAGAGCCTTCTTACTCTTTGCAAATACAAAAAAAGAAGGACAAGAAATTGCAGATAACCTTGCAAATACTTATAAGGTTTTACAGGGAAATAACCTACAGCTGGAAAGATTCTATGAAAAGGATAGGGAAAAATTTATACAATCCTGTAGAGAACAAATTAAAAATATTTATTCATCAAGTAACTTTTAGATTTAAATATAGTTTGCTTATGAGGAATATTTCAACCTCAGTCCACCTAAATATTAAGATAATTTATCTAGTGACGTACATACGATTATATATAGTATAAAAATTCTAAACGGCTGAAATAAAAACTCCTCATATCTCCTATATTTTAAAAAGATGAGCGTATTAGGACAAATAATTATAGATACAATTTTTTGCCTTACAAAAAAAATAATAAAAATTAATATATCATAAAATAAACCTATAAATATAGCCAATAAGAACATGTTCTATATTTATAGGTTCTTTTTATTAATTATCTTACTATTTTTGCCATATTATTTTATTGAAAATCTATTTTTTATTTTGATCCAGTAATCATATAGGTATTCTTATTAATCCTATCCCACTCTATTTCTTTAAAACTACTTTGCTGTAATAAATATAAAAAATTACTGCCTACTTTATATTTTTTATTGCTAATATAACTAAAGGCATATAAAAACTTGCTAGTAACAGTCTTTGCCATAGTCCACTTAATCCAATAACTGTGTTAGAAAAGTGATCCTTTTCACTCATAACAAAAAGTGTAAAAATTATTATATTAATAATAAAAAATATAATAAAAATCATGCCTAATAAACTTTCACTTTTCATATAAGCTAATTTACTAATTATTAAGGGCATAAATGCTAATGCAATAAATCCTATACCCGAACCTATCCCATGAATCTTACCTTCCATAGATTCTATACTTTTTCTATCCTCCACACTAAACATTGCTGATAATATACATGCTCCTACTCCAAATAATATAAATGCTATTGCTCCTATAGCTGCAAGCATATTTGAAACTTCTGAGTATGCTTTATAAAAGGTAATTGATGTGAAACTCATTATAATTCCCCAAATTATAAGCCATAGGTTATAATACTTAGAAACAGGGCTATCCTTTCCTCCAAGAGCACTTAAAACTTCCCTGCTATGACTATATTTAGGATAAAAAATAGCCAATATATATGGGACTATAAATTCTAAAAATGCTCCCATAATTAATATAAGCCAATTTAATTCTAATCCCCATATTTTTATAGAACCCATTTCTTATATCTCCTTTAAACTATCCTATGATTATATTTCTTTACTCTTCGTCAGTATCTTTCTCTTTTTCAGCCATACCAAATTCCTCTAAAAATTTTACAGCAAAACTCTTCATTATATCCATTTTGGCTATAGCTATTCCCTTTTTTTCATCTCCTAGCACTATAAGGTTATCTCCAGCATTTATATTAAATTTTTTTCTTGCTTCTTTTGGGATAACAATTTGTCCTCTTTTCCCTACTTTTACTGTACCAAATATATATTTTCCATCTTTTATTTTTGACATTTACTCCAACTCCATTCATATTATTCATACTTTTCATATTTATCATATCATTTATATTTTGTACTGTAAATAACTTGTATCATATAATATTTATATGATAATAAGAAAATTCATACTAAAATAATAAACTTATATAACTTTCAAATATTATAAATTTCATTTACTTATATTAGAAATTTCTAACTAACAAGAATATATATAATATAATTGAGCCAAGTGCTTCAATAGCTTAATATACTCTAGTCAATAGAAATCATCAGCCTTATAAAATATTTTGTTGTAAAGATATTTATAAAATTGCAATTTATGCAGATATAAAAATTGAACTTGAAAATATATTTAAATAAAAAGAAGTTCTCAAGATAATATCTATTTTGAGAACTTCTTTTATTTATTTACTTTTCAATTATTCCTCCACCTATTAATAAATCATCTTTATAGAAAACCACAGATTGACCTTTAGTTATGGCTCTTTGTTTTTCATGGAAATTCACCCTCACTCTGCCATCATCTATAGGAGTTATTATTGCCTTTGAAGGAATTTGAGAATATCTTATTTTAGCTTCTACTTCCATAGGCTCTTTTAAAGTATCAAAGGGTATGTAATTTATATCCTTTGCTACAAGTTCTGTATTTAAAAGATCTTCTATACTTCCTAAAACTACTTCATTTTTAAAAGGATTTATATCCACTACATACATAGGTTTTCCAAAAGCTATACCTAATCCTTTTCTTTGACCTATAGTATAATATACTATTCCTTTATGTTTACCTAAAACATTCCCTTGTTTGTCTACAAAGTTACCCTCTCTAACCTTATTAGGGAATCTATTTTTAATATATCTTCCATGATCATTATCTGGTATAAAGCATATTTCTTCACTATCTTTTTTATTATAAACTCTAAGTCCTATGTCTTTAGCTATTTCTCTAATTTGACTTTTTTTATACTGTCCACAGGGCATTAATGTTCTTTCCAATTGAAATTGTGTAAGATTATAAAGAGCGTAGGTTTGATCTTTTTTATCATCCTCTGATTTCCTTATTATATATCTATCCTTTTGCTTTTCTATAATAGCATAATGACCTGTAGCCACATAATCTATGCCCATAGCCATTGCTTTATCTAGGAATGAAGAAAACTTTATAAATTTATTGCAGGCTATACAAGGGTTTGGTGTTCTTCCTTCCATATATTCATCTACAAAATAATCAATAACATTTCTTTTAAAGGCATCTTTAAAATTCATAACATAAAAAGGAATGCCTATTTTATTTGCTACTCTTCGCGCATCCGCTACTGCACTTAAAGAGCAACATCCACCTTCTTTTTCTGTAAATTCCTCATCATCTTGCCAAATTTGCATGGTTACTCCTATAACCTCATAACCCTGCTCTTTTAAAAGATAGGCCGCTACTGAGCTGTCTACTCCTCCACTCATACCAACTAAAACTTTCTTTTTCAAAATATTCACCTCCTCACTAAATTATTAAAATATCTATTTACTTATTGTATTCTTTTTTAATACGTAATAAATAATTTTTGTTTTACAAAATTATTCTTATCTACTGCAATTTTAAAATTACTTACTCTTAGGCTTATTATTAACCATATTAGTTTTGTTTAAGTCACAACAATCTAATTTTTTATTTTCAAATTCTTTCTCATTAGCTTTTTCTAATTTTTTTATTAATCTATTAAGTATGTTCATATTATCACCTTACAGATTTATTTTTAATATAAATGGACCTCATCCTAAAACTTTTTCAAGTTTTGTCTGCTCCCCATATATTGTGAGTTTTAATATATTAGCAAAATATTAAATTTATTTTACTTTGCTAATTATTTTCTTTAAGCTATATTAAACTAATTTTTATTTATTCCAATATTTAAACTGCCCATCTTATACCCTTCTGTATCTACAGTAACATATTTAAATCCTACTTTTTTTAGTTTTTCTGATACCTTATCTAAAATATCCTCATTAAACAACTTCGCTCTTTCATTTTTAGGTACTTCTATTCTAGCTAAATCACCATGACTTCTTACTCTTACTGCTCTAAACCCTAACTCCATCATATACACTTCTGCTTTTTCTATTCTAGATAAGTCTTCTTCTTTTATTTCTTGATTATAAGGGATTCTAGATAAAAGACAGGCATAGGCAGGTTTATTCCAGGTTTCTAAGCCTAGACATTTAGATAAAGTTCTTATTTCCTCTTTATTTATAGAGTTTTCTAAAAGAGGACTTTTTACATCTAATTCTTTTAATGCTCTCATACCTGGTCTATAATCTTTGGTATCATCTAAATTAGTTCCATCCACTATATATTTGACACCCTTTTCCTTTGCCAACTCCTTTATTTTACTAAATACACCCTTTTTACATATATAACATCTATCTTCTGGATTAAATCTTATTTCTTCAAGCATTGGAACTTCCAAAAAATATGATTTTATTCCTATGTTATTTGCTAATTCTTTGGCTTCTTCTATTTCCCACTTTGGAATATAAGGTGATACTACTGTAATAGAAATAGCATTATCTCCTAAAGCTTCCTTGGCTGCTTTTAATAATAGCGTACTATCTACACCTCCAGAAAAAGCTACTGCTACACTACCTAAATCCTTTAAATAGTTAATGAGATTATTATATTTATAATTCATTTTATACCATCCCCATCTTATATTTTTATCCTATTATTATGCTTGTTAATATTTCCATCTACTATAAAAATCAAATATTTGTATACATTTTTGTAAGTTAATATAAAATTAAGCTGTATAGATATATTTATAATAATACAAATCATCTTAATTTAAAGATTACTTTACTATTTCCTTTAATTTTTCTAATACAAAATCTATTTCTTCTTCTGTATTTTTAGCACCTAAAGTAAATCTTATAGTTCCTTTTAAAAATTCCTTATCTAATCCTAAGGCTAAAAGTACATGGGATGCATCTACTGCTCCTGCTGAACAGGCACTTCCTGCTGAAGCACATATACCTTCACTATCTAAAAGCATAAGTAATAACTCCCTATCTGCATTTTTAAAACTAACATTTATATTTCCTTTTAATCTCTCTTTTCCCAAAGCTCCATTTATTTTAGTTCCTTCTATCTGTAAAAGTCCATTTATAAATTTATCTCTAAGTTTTTCTATTCTTTTGTTTTCCTCTTGACCCTTTTCTTTAAGTAATGAAACCGCCTTTTTAAAACCAACTATGGCAGCTGGATTTTCTGTTCCTGCTCTTTTTCCTCTTTCTTGGCTACCACCATGTAAAAGATTATCTATTTTTGTGCCTTTCTTTATATATAATGCCCCAATCCCTTTAGGACCATATATTTTATGTGCAGTTATAGTCATTAGATCTATGTTCATTTCTTTCACATTTATAGGTATTTGCCCTAAAGCTTGAACTGCATCTGTATGAAATAAAACTTTATGTGCCTTACAAATTTCTCCTATGAATTTTATATCTTGTATAGTGCCTATCTCATTATTAGCAGTCATAATAGAAACTAATATAGTATCTTTTCTTATATTTTCTTCTAATTTTTTTAAATCTATTTTCCCGTAATTATCTACAGGCAAAAATGTTATTTCAAAACCTTTTTCTCTTAAATATTTACAACTATTTAAAATTGCTGGGTGTTCTATAGAAGAAGTTATTATGTGTTTTCCTTTGTTTGCATTTGCATAAGCTATCCCTTTTATAGCCCAATTATCCCCTTCTGTACCACCAGAGGTAAAAAATATTTCCTCTGGCTCTCCTCCTATAAAATCTGCAATTTCTTCTTTAGCTTCATCTATAGCAATTCTTAAATTATTAGCCATATTATATACAGAAGAGGGGTTTGTATAATATTTTGTTAAGTAAGGAATCATAGCATCCATTACTTCTTCCTCTATATAAGTAGTAGCTGCATAATCCATGTATATCTTATTTCTCATATAATCACCACTGTTTTTTATTTTATTATTTGTAACTATATATTTTATATTAATATCTTTAAAGTTTTATATAAAAAATATTTAAATTTAATCAAATGAACAACTTATTTTTTACTCTTTTCTGTAACATTTTCTCCAAACCATTTTTTAGATATATTTTGTAAAGTTCCATCCTTTTTCATATCATCTAAAGCTTTATTTATTTTTTCTATTTTTTCTTTATTTTCATCCTTCTTTACAAAAGGATATGCATTTTCCATCTCTTCTATAGGTTCACCGGCTAACTGTAAATTTAATCCTGATTTTTTTATATTTACAAGGCAGGCTAATTTGTCCTCTATTAAAGCATCAACTCTACCCAAATCCACATCTTGGAACATACCTGAAAAACTATTATATTGTTTTGTTTTTATATCTTCCCCTTTATTCTTATTATTATAATCTTCTATGGATTTAGAATAATTAGTTCCTACCTGAGTAGCTACAGTTTTGCCCTCTAAATCCTTTAAAGATTTTATATTATTATTTCCTTTTTTAGTAGCTAACTGTACTCCTGAATAAACATAAGGTTTTGAAAAATAATATTTTTCTTTTTTCTTATCTGTTACAGTTATCTCATTGGCTACAGTATCTATTTTACCTGTATCTAGCATTCCCATAATGCCTGTCCAATCTGCTACCTTAAATTCTGGTTTATAACCTGTTCTTTTACCTATTTCTTGCCAAATATCTATTTCAAAGCCTTGAACTTTATTACTATCTTTATCTATAAAAGTAAATGGATAGTACTGTCCTGAAGTTCCTATTTTTATTGTATTTTTATTTTCATTTATTTCTTTATTCTTTTGAGCACACGCTGTTAATCCTACTCCTAAAGTTACAACTAATGACATACTTAAAATTATTTTTTTAAACTTTTTTATATTCAATTCTATATCCTCCTAATACTATTAATATTAAATTTTAATAAGCTTTTCCTATTTTTCTTTCTAATAATTTTTGCATAAAATTAAATAACTCTACCATTACCCAATATATTAAAGCTACTGCTAAATAACTTTCAAAAAATCTATAACTAGATGCTGCATTCATCTGTGCCTTAGATAGTATTTCTGCAACCCCTACAGTAAATGCTAAAGATGAGCTTTTTAAAAGATCAATAAAACTATTACCTAAAGAAGGAATTGCAACTCTAGCAGCCTGAGGTAAAATTATTCTTTTCATAGCTTGGAATTCAGTCATGCCTAAAGATAATGAAGCCTCCATCTGTCCTTTATCTATAGACATTATTGCACCTCTTATTATTTCTGCCATATAAGCTGAACCATTCATACTCAAAGCAATGACTACTGCCATATATGCTGGGATCTCTTTAAAAGACGGAATAATTTGAGGCAGACCATAGTAGAACAGAAAAAGCTGTATCAAAATAGGTGTTCCTCTAAAGAAAGATATATAAATTTCACTTATCCTATGAAAAATTTTAACTTTATACATTCTTATTACTGCTAATATAACCCCCAATAGAACAGCTATAATCATGGATAAAATGGCTATAGACAAAGTTATATGAGCATACTTTAAAAGAACTACTAATGATTGTACTAAATATTTTACATCGAAAATTTCCACAATTTTTCCTCCTATCTATGGTTTCCTCATTAATTATTTTTTTATTACTCAAATACTCCTGTAGATAAATATCTTTGTCCTGTATCTGGAAGTAATACTACTATATTTTTCCCTTCATTTTCTGGTCTTTCAGCTATTTTCATAGCCGCATAAATTGCTGCTCCTGAAGATATTCCAACTAAAAGTCCTTCTGTTTTTGCTATACTCTTTGTTACTTCAAAAGCTTTTTCATTAGATACTTTAAATATTTCATCTAAAACCTCTGTGTTTAAAGTACTTGGTACAAATCCGGCTCCTATTCCTTGAATTTTATGTGGACCTGGGTTGCCTCCTGATAAAACTGGTGAATCTTCTGGTTCTACTGCTATTATTTTTATATCCTTATTTTTTTCTTTTAGGTATTCTCCTACTCCTGTAATTGTTCCACCTGTACCTACTCCTGCTATAAATATATCTACTTCTCCTTCTGTATCATTCCAAATTTCTACCGCTGTGGTCTTCTTATGCATAGCTGGATTAAATTTATTTTCAAATTGCTGTAGAACAAAAGAGTTTTTATATTCCTTTGATAATTCTGTTGCCCTTTCTATAGCCCCCTTCATTCCATCCTTTCCGGGTGTTAAAACTAACTCTCCACCATAAGCTTTTAATATAAGTCTTCTTTCCATACTCATAGTTTCTGGCATAGTTAGTATAAGTTTATAACCTTTAGCTGCTGCTACAAAGGCAAGTCCTACACCTGTATTACCACTAGTAGGTTCTATTATTACTGTATCTTTATTTATTAGTCCTTCTTTTTCTGCTTCCTCTATCATGGCAAAGGCTATTCTATCTTTTACACTGTTTGCTGGATTAAAATATTCTACTTTAGCTAGTATATTAGCTTTTAATTTATTTTCTTCTTTTAATTTTCCTAACTCTAATAAGGGTGTATTTCCTATTAATTCTGTTATATTTTTATATATTTTTTTCATAATTATTTTCTCCTTTCAACATTAAATATTCTTAAGATGGTACGAGTTTACCTATTTGTTTACTAGGCTTTAAATTAAAATTTCATTTTTAATTTCTACTGGTATCTTGTAAAATATACATTGACTACACATTAAACCATCCCCTTTTCGTTCAGTGCCTAAATATCTATTAGTATAGCTACTTTAAGTAAAATAAAAATTTTATTTATAAAATATTAAATTTACTTTATCTACTATAGCATTAACTTTACTCTATATTTTAATTATCAAGGCATATCTAATTATTCTTATTGGTTTACTAGGTATTCATTTTAAATAAACTGTACTACAACATTATATGTAGTACATTATGTTTTGGTTATCTGATTTTTTGTATGCCTCTACTAAATCTTCTAAAGTTATAGAATCTACTACTCTTTCTATGCTTTCATTAATTCTATCCCATAAATTTGTCTTAATAGATTTTTCCATTCTATTATTTAAATAATCATCATTAAGTTCTACTACAGATAGATCTCCTTCAAGAGCTCTTAGTATTTCACCTGCAGTTATATGCGCTGAATCCTTTTCTAATATATAGCCCCCTTGGGCCCCTTTTATTCCTTTTATTAAATTGTTCTTTCTTAATAAGGAAAATATTTGTTCTAAATATCCCTCGGATATGTTTTGTCTTTCAGAAATACTTTTTAAAGTAACTGCTTCTTCTGTAGAATTTATAGCTAAGTCTATTATAGCCTTTATGCCATATTTTCCTTTAGTTGATATCTTCATAAAATCTCCTCTTTCATAGTATTCCTATCTATTTACTATGATTATATTCTTTTAATTAATTTATGTCAATATTTTTTAAAAAATTTTTCATTTTTATGTTGAAATTGATTTTCATTTGCTGTATACTTAGTATTATAAGAAACAAACACATATAATTAATTGAAACCACACGAAAATCTCTTTGATTTATAGTAAATATTTTTCTAGATTTAAACCTCCTACTAACATTAAGTCTAGGAAACCCTCCTTACTCATTTATTTACTATAAATTAGAGAGATATTTTCTTTTAAGTTGTAATTTGTTCCTAATCTATAACATTATTAAACTTTCATATATATCTAATAATTTTTTATAAAACCCAATTATTAATTTTTTAAATAAAAAAAATACTATGAAACTATCTATTATATCATAGTATTTTCTTATTAAATAAATATATTTATCCGATAACTACTCGCTCTAATACTCCCATCGCACTCTGTGAAAGCGATTCGCACCAAATCGAAGATTTGGACTCTCTGCTTTTCTTCAAAGTGGGAGTAAAGAACGGCTACGCCCCTGGATAACGACTTCTAAGGAGTAAAACTCCTTAGAAGTCTGTTAATAAGCTTCAGAGTGAGTAAAAACTCCCTCTGAAGCCAAGAACTCTGTTTAGCCTAAGGCTACATCTAATATCATCATTACAGTAAATCCAATTAATACTCCTATAGAGGATACATCTGTATCATTTCCCATTTGAGCTTCAGGAATTAGTTCCTCTACCACAACAAATATCATTGCCCCAGCTGCAAAGGATAAGGCATAAGGTAATAAATTTCTTATAAATAATACTGCTGCTGCCCCTATAACACCTGCTATAGGTTCAACTATACCAGAAGCTTGCCCATACCAAAAACTTTTTAATCTACTATTTCCTTCTCTTCTTAGTGGTATAGATACTGCTGCTCCTTCAGGAAAGTTTTGAATTCCTATACCTAATGCTAAAGCCATAGCTCCTGCCAAAGATGCAGACTCTATATTTGCTCCTACTGCTCCAAAGGCTACTCCTACAGCTAATCCTTCTGGTATGTTATGAAGGGTTATAGCTAAAACTAATAATATGCTCTTTTGCCAACTAGTTTTAATTCCTTCCGCCTCATCTCTATCTTTACCTAAATGAAGGTGTGGAAGAATTCTATCTACTATTCTTAAAAATATTCCTCCTGCTAAAAAACCTACTGCTGCCGGTATCCATGCAATTTTGCCCTGGGATTCTGCCATTTCTATAGCCGGTGCTAAAAGTGACCAATAGCTAGCTGCAATCATTACTCCTGCTGCAAAACCTAACATAGCATTTAATACTTTTTTATTTATATTTTTAAAGAAAAACACTAATGCTGCTCCTAAAGCTGTAACTGCCCAAGTAAATAAGGTAGCTAAAAGAGCCTGCATAATGGGATTCAATTCTTTAAACCAAGTCATACTATCCCTTCTTTCTAGTTCTAAATAAACAATAATAATTATTACTTGATAATTTCTTATTTTGATTTTATCACGTACTATTAATATAATCAATATTTACTTTTACTTTTCTTATAATTGTTTTTTTCCGCTCAAACTAAGTAATATCTGGCTTGGAAGATAAAAAAACCAAATTAAAGGTAAAAATATATTTTCTAAATTTTCCACATGCTTTATACTCAATAAATAAAAACTAATATTAGAAAAGGCCACATTTAAGTCACATAAAAAGAATAAAGTAATACCTATGCTTATAATTTTACAGGTTTTCTTTTCAAAAAAATTATTATTAAATGTTCCATAGGCTCTTATTAAGCTGTGAATAAGCAATAAAGCATATATAAAAGCCATGGATAGTAAAGTGCTTTCCTTTGAAAATAAATTTAGTCTTTTTAAAATTATAAATAGAAATAAACAGAATACAAACAGATAGATATCTCTATACTTAAATCTCACTTTTCCATTTACATCCTTAAACCTGCCATGTCGTAATATATATAAACTTTGAACAATTATAAAAAATAAAATACCTAATTTAAATTTTTCTAGAACAAGCATATTAAAATCTGCTAAAACCGTAAAAAATAAAGCTAACCTTAAAATAAATAAATCTTTTTTATCATATATATTTGCTCCTATAGATAAAGTAATAGCAAAACATACAACTATACTAATAAACTTTATATTTGTAGAATATTTATATAGATTTTTAATTTTTAAAAAGTCTACACTTAATATAAATAAATAAATTATTAAATTTAAACCTACTAATATTTTAGTGATATTATTCTTAATATTCCTTGTATTCACCTTTTTCACCCCCATACTTTTTAACAATACTTATATTCTTAACATTTAATTTGACTTTAATATTATATATGCTAAATAAAACCCACTGACAACAAGTCAGCAGGTTAATTATTTTTCATTTAATTTTTATTTCTAGTTCCCTGTTTTGCCGCTATTTTGCTAGCATTTCCTCTATCCATATATCCTGTAGTAGAGTTTCTGCTATTTTCACTGTTAGTTATAGCACTTTGATTTTTAGACTTTATATCTAAATCCTTGCTCACAAAATCACATCCTTATATATTATTGAAATTCACTATATATTATTCTCAAAATAACTTTATATTATTTTAAAATGATTTTATTACAATTTTTTCAATTATATTTAAAATTTTTTAAATATTCTTTATTTTATATATTTATTTATATGGTTAAATGTTATAATTTATACAATATATAAAGAATTGAGGGATATAATGAACTTGTTTTTTAAAGACATAACTATTGATAATTTTTATGACTGTATACTACTAAGTACTAATGATAATGGCAATCATTATGTATTTGAAGAGTTTGTTGATTCAGTAGCATTTTCTATAGCCATATCAAAAGTGGAACCTAAGCTTAAACCTAAAATTATATTCGTAGAAGAGGATATGATAGGATTTACTTTATATGGATACTGCAAGATGGAAAAACACTATAAGATTTGGACCATTTTAATAGATCATAAATTTCAAGGAAAAGGTTTTGGGAAGGCTGCATTAAAAAAAATTATAGAAGAATTAAAAAATAATAAAGATTGTAATGAAATTTATCTTAATTTTCATCCCAAAAATATAAGAGCAAAAAAACTTTATGAATCTTTAGGCTTTAAATATACGGGCGAAAAAATATGGATAAACAAAAAACTTTATGAAGATGTTTACTCGGAAATTTATGAAGGAATAAATTACGAATTATTATATAAATTAAGTTTATAAATTATATTTCAAACATATTTAACATAGCATATAATTTTTAACCTATATCTAAAGTTTAATCTTAAAAAAGAATATTAAAATTAGATTAAAATAAAAAAAACACTATCATTTCTAATAAATTTTGATAGTGTTTTTCATAGTTATTAAATTTTATCAGTAGATTATTCTATAACAAAAATATATTTTAAAACAGTTTTTTATATTAAATAAAACCCATATGTTTACTTATAGTTTTATAAACTGCATTTTCGTTATTGTTACCAGCTATGAAATTAGCCTTTTCTTTTACATCCTCTGGAGCATTTTCCATAGCATAACTATAATAAGCTTGCTTAAACATGGTTATATCATTATAATAATCTCCAAAAACCATAGTATTATCTTTTTCTATATTAAATTTTTTCTGAAGTATTTTTATAGCATGTCCTTTACTTACTTCTTTATTCATCATATCTATCCATTTATCTCCTGAAGCAACAAATTGAAGATTCTTATTTAAATTTTCTTTTAAATAATCTAGCATAGATGCTTTAATACCATCTTTAACATAATAACTTATCTTTTGAACAGGCTTGTCTACTTCATCAAAGGATTTATATTCTATATAAGGTACATTATAAAAACTAAACTCTTTTTTAATACTTTCAGAAGGATTTACAACAAAAGCTTCATTTTCTCCTCCTAAAATTAATTCTTCTCCAAAATTTCTTTTTAATTTTTCTACTGATTTTATATACTCTTTGTCTATATAATTAGCATAAAGAGTTTGTCCGTTTTTACTATATTTTATAAGAGCTCCATTATGAGCTATAAGTATCATATCTTCTTTTACACTATTGAAATTTTCATTTAATTGAGAATAGAACCTTCCACTAGCTGCTGCAAACCTTACACCATTTTTATGTAAATCGTTTATTAAATTAAACACCTTATTATATATTTTTCCTTCACTATTTACTAATGTTCCATCTAAATCTGTCGCTATAAATTTTATCATCTTTTTCCTCCTATGTTTTATGGTAATTTTATATCTGAAAATCCCATATGATTTCTATATTTAAAAAATATGTTTTTTCTACTTCCCTATTATATCACAACTAAAATATTTGTTTAATTAAAGCTTATATACTTTCATATTGTAAATTAATAAATATGAAACTCTAACTAATAATACATATAAATAAAGAAATCTCAATAAAAGTAAAAATAATAAAATAGAGCCTATAAAATCTTATATATTATTTATTATAAGAAAAATAAGCCTGCATCCTATATAAACTAACATAGGGTACAGGCTTTAATTCTTAATGTTTATATTTAGCTATTTCTCTCTGCTGCTTCTACTATATGTTTTAATAACAAGGTAGTTGTAACACTTCCCACTCCTTTTGGAACCGGAGTTATAGCTCCTACTTTTTCTTTTACATTTTCAAAATCTACATCTCCACATAGTTTCCCATTTTCATCTACATTAATACTTACATCTATAACTATAGAATCTTCATTAAAATATTCCTCTTTTATTAGTTTAGCTTTTCCTATAGCTGTTACTACTATATCTGCCTTTTTAGTTATGGATTGTAAATCTATAGTTTTTGAATGACATACAGTAACTGTGGCATTATGAGCTAAGGACATCATACTCAATGGTTTACCCACTACCATACTTCTGTTTATAATAACTATATTCTTTCCTTTTAAATCTATATTATAATATTTTAACATTTCTATTACAGCCTCTGGAGTACAAGGCATAAATCCATCTAAATCTCCTTCAAATATCCTTTCTAAATTTAAAGGATGCATACAATCCACATCTTTATTTAATGATATAGAAGAGTTTATTATATTTTCATTTAAATGTTTAGGATAAGGTCTAAAAACTAATATACCATGAATATCCTTTTCATTATTTAATCCTTCCATTAGTTTCAAGAAATCTTCCTCTAATATATCTTCCTTTAATTCTTCTACCTTAGTTTCTATATTTAATTTTTCACAACTTTTTATTATACTTCTTTCATAAGCTATATCGTCCTGTTTATTCCCCATACGTAAAATTGCTAACTTAGGTATTATATTTTTTTCTTTTAATTTATCTATTCTTAATTTTAAATCTTCCTTTATTTTTAAAGCTACTTCATTTCCATATAATATTTTAGTCATTATTCATTTCCCCTTATTAAATTTTCTACATAACTATAAACTTTATCTGCCTTAGTTGAATATTTAGAAACTAATGTGTTGATTTTTTCTTCTAAAGAATTTTTTATATCATTATTTTTCATCATACCAGTATTTATATATACATTTAGCTTAGAAGCTTCTAATGCTGTTTTGCAAAACAAAACTCCTACACCTACATCGCTTATAGCAATTCTAGTTCCCTTTTTAGCTAATTTATAATGAAGATCTATGGTCTCTGCTGCACATTTAGCTATTTCTAATGGTACTAAACTAGCTTTATATAAAGCCTCTTCCATAATTTTATCTTTATAATCTTTTTCCTCTTCTGTATTTTTAGGTAATCCATAAGCTTTAGATAATGGATAAAATACCTCAGCATCTTTATTTACTAATGCTTCTAATTTTTCTATTAAGACTTCTCCTTCTTTTAATATTTCCTTTACATCCTCTTCTACATCTTTATATTTTTTCTTCCCTATAGTAAGATTTGCTACCATATTACCTAATGCCATACCTAAAGCTCCTACATAAGCACAAGCACCGCCTCCACCTGGCACAGGTTCCTTAGAGGATAAAATATCTATAAATTCTTTACAACTTTTATCTAACACAAAAATCCACCTACCTTATTAATTTATTCTTATTATAGTAAATACTATAATAAATTAATTATACTTCCTATAATACTAATATATATTATACATTATTTTTATATTATATTATTATATGATTTAAGGTTTTATTAATATTGAAAAATTTATATTTAACTACTTTTCATTTTCTAAGATTTATATATAAAATTAGCTCAAAATAAATTTAACTTTAATATAATTTTAATGAAGTCAGATTTAAAACTTATTAAGGAAATGAATTGGTTTATGAGCGTATTCTTTATCTTTGCGGTGTTAGAATCTTATTTCTTTTCTAAGGAAATTATTAAGTTTGTCAGAGTTTCATTTATAGGTGTCTCTATATTTAATTTACTTCCTTCTTTTACAATAGACCCATTTATAGTCTCTATTTCTGTTTTCTTATTATTTAAAACATCTTGTAACATAGAGGATTTATTCTCTGCTGTTTTTAAGGCTACATTTTCTACTTTTTTTATCATTTCTTCCTCATTAAAATTAAAACCCTTAGCATTAGCTACCTTTACCGCCTCTATAACTGCATCTTTCATAATTTTTTTTGTAGCCATTTCTTTTAAAATTTCACCATTTCTTATACCTAAAATAGCTGTTATAGCATTAATTCCAACATTTATAATAAGTTTATTCCAGATAAGTTCTCTAGGATCCTTACATATATGTACATTAAAACCACTATGATTCAAAATATTTTCTAACCTTTTTAAAATATTATCTTCTTTTCCAGAAAACATGCCTATATAAGTATCCCCTGAACCTGCATGTTTTATATACCCTGCCTTTATAGTAGTACATCCTTCACCAGTAGTTCCTACTATTATTCTATTCTTATTTATATATTTTTCTATTTTTTCTCCATTACCATATCCATTTTGAAGAGTTAAAACATAGGTGTTTTCTCCTATTATATTTTTATTTTCTAAAATTGCTTCCTCTGTTTTTGTGGATTTTACAAATACTATTGCTAAATCTACTATACCTATATCCTTAGAATTTGTAACAGCCTTTGGATAAAACTTTAATTTTTTATCTCTTGTATCTATTACTAATCCCTCTTTATTTAT
Source organism: Clostridium sporogenes (assembly GCF_001889325.1). Classification (NCBI taxonomy): domain Bacteria; kingdom Bacillati; phylum Bacillota; class Clostridia; order Eubacteriales; family Clostridiaceae; genus Clostridium; species Clostridium sporogenes. The sequence goes on from NZ_CP013243.1 coordinate 959,595, forward strand.
AGTATTTATATGTTCTTCCCATTTATTAATTAAATAAACTTCCTCTCCACTTTTATGTAAATAAGCCCCATATAAGGATCCCATAGCTCCGGAACCTACTATAGCAATTTTCATATTCTCTCCCCCAAATTTATTAATTTTTTATCCCATTTGTAATAATCTTATACCATTCTCCCATTAATAGTACTGAAATGAATAAAAATAATTATGCTAAACAAACTATACCTTAGGTTAAAATTTTAATCTTTTTATAAATTATATCACTATATGGTAATAAAAGCATAAAAAATTAGACCCTTACTACCTTAGGCCTAATTTTTTTAAATTTATAATTACTTTATATAAAATATAACTTGATTATTTAAAATATACTTTAGAGGGTATCCTAAAATGGATTTAATTTTAATTTAGCAAATATAAAAATACACGTAATAGACATATAAATTAAATCTATCTTATTTTGAAATACTATCAAAAAACTATTTGAATTTATTTATTAAGTTTACTTAATTCTATAGCTAAATCTGAAGCTACAGCTACATTATTATAAACTAATTGTATATTAGCTTCTAAACTTTTACCTTTAGTTATATCCTTTACCTTAGCTAATAAAAATGGTGTGCTTTCTTTCCCTCTTATGCCTTTTTCTTCTGCCTCTTTAACTGCATCATTTATAGCCTTTGTTATAGTATCGTAATCCATTTGGTATTCTTCTGGTATTGGGTTTCCTACTACCATTCCACCTTTTAATCCTAAATCCCACTTAGCTTTTAAAGCTTCTGCTAGTTCTTTTGCTGTATCTACTTTATAATCTACTTTAAATCCACTTTTTCTTGTATAAAATGCTGGTAGCTCTTCTGTTCCAAAACCTACTACTGGTACCCCTTGAGTTTCTAAATACTCTAATGTTAAGCCTATATCTAATATAGATTTAGCTCCAGCACAAACTACTGCCACATTAGTATTGGCTAATTCTTGAAGGTCTGCTGATATATCAAAGCTTTCCTGTGCTCCTCTATGAACTCCACCTATTCCGCCAGTTCCAAAGACTTTTATTCCTGCCAAGTTAGCTACAATCATAGTAGATGCTACTGTAGTTGCTCCATCAAGTTTTTTAGCTAATATAAATGGTATATCCCTTCTACTAGTTTTAACTACTTCTTTTCCTTTTTTACCTAAGTATTCTATTTCGTCCTTTGTTAGTCCAACTTTTAATTTACCATTTAATATGGCTATAGTAGCAGGTACTGCTCCTTTATCTCTTATTATTTTTTCTACATTTAATGCAGTTTCTGCATTTTTAGGATATGGCATCCCATGAGATATTATAGTAGATTCTAAAGCTACTACAGGTTTATTTTCCTTTAAGGCTTCTGATACTTCTTTACTAATTTCTAAATATTTTTCTAACATATTCCTATCTCCTTCATCTTATTATTTATACTCCAAACTGACATATTTGGATTTATAGTATCTTCATGGGATAAGGCTAGTATGGAAGCTGTCATTGAAAACTTAATAGTTTCTTCTACAGAAAAATCTTTTAAATAACAATAGACCATAGCTGCCATAAAAGCATCCCCTGCTCCTGTTGCGTTTATAACTCTAACCTTAGGATTAGGTATTTTATTTTTATTTTTTCCATCATTGTAATAAACCCCTTCTTCACCTAAAGTTATAAACACCCTTTTAACTCCCTTTTCTAAAAAAAACTCAGCGGATTTTTCTAAATCCTCTTCCTTTTTTATAGGAATTCCAGACAATATCTCTGCCTCAATCCTATTTAATTTAATAGTATGGAACTTTCCTATAATATTTTTTACCTTTTTAGCCTTAGTAGTAGATACTGTATCTAAAAAGAATTTTACATTTTGATGATCGTTGACTATATATTCTATAATTTCCTGTGGTATATTGGTATCAATTATACATACACCTGAGTTTTCTATGACAGTTTTTTTACTTTTGATAAAATCTAAAGGCACTTTATCAAATATATCCATGTGAGCTATAGCAACTATCATATCCCCTGCTTCATCTAAAATTGAAAGATATGTAGAAGTTGTATTTTCCTGCATTATTATAGAATGTTCCATATCCATGCCTATAGTTTTTGCTTCTTCTAATATTTTATTTCCATATATATCTTCTCCTAAAGCAGTTATAAGTTTTGTATTTATACCTAATTTAGTTAAATTCTCTCCTATGTTTCTACCTACTCCCCCTAAGGATATTTTACTCTTCCCTGGATTAGAATCTTTGTATATTAATTTATCATTAGGGAAACCTTGTATATCCATATTTGCTCCACCAATTATAGAAACATACTCTTCATCCTTTGAAACTATATAACCTTTCCCTAAAAGATATCCTTTTTTCAAAAGATTAGTTATATGCACTGCTGCAGAAGATCTTGTTATGCCTAGTTTCTCTGCTAAGTCCTTTTGGGATATCATTGGATTCTCTTTTATTAATTCTAAAATTTCTTTTTCTCTATTTGTCATATTTATCCCCTCAAAAACCACTTACTTAAACAAAAGCTTATAAGATAAGCATTTGTTTAAGTAAATGATATCATATATTTTTTATCTTTTCAATATTTATTTTTTCTCACTTATATTTTATTATTAAATACTTTTATACTAAATAAATAAAGCTTTTTAGAACTCCATTAAAAACTCTATATTAAACTTCAAAATAGCTTTATAGACTATATAATTACCGAATTTTTTAGTATAATTTAAACTATGTGCTTAAAAATTCATATTTATATAATATTTATTAGTAATGGATATTAACACTATAATATTTATACTAATATTAAATAAATATGAATTTACTTTATAACTAAAATGTAATTTTTAATAAGGACTATCACTATTATTTTAACTTATCAGTATAACAAGGGGGATTACTTATGAAGGATTCTAAAATATATTTCTTAATGATTTTATCTACTTTATTTTGGGGTGGAGCTTTTATTGCTGCAAAACTTTCTGCACCTTTTATTCCACCTTTCACATTGACCTTTTTAAGATTTTTAATAGCTACATTAGTGCTCTTTTTCATAATTATTATTAAAGAAAAAAACATATATAAACTAAAGAAAAAAGATATTCCAGTATTTTTATTTACAGGAATAGTAGGAATGGTTGGCTATCATATTTTCTTTTTTAAGGCTTCTACATACACTACAGCTACAAATTCATCTTTAATAGCTGCATCTAACCCTATTATAACCTGCATATTAAGTGTTATATTTCTTAAAGATAAACTAAGTTCAAAAGGAATTATAGGAATTATTCTTTCCTTTACTGGAGTTCTCTTAACCATAACTAATGGTGCTATAGCTAATATTTTTAATATTAATTTTAATAAGGGTGACATTTTGATGATAATAGCTGTATTATGTTGGGCTTCTTATGGGGTTTTTAGCAAAAAGGTAATGCCAAAATATTCTCCAATGACTTTAACCTTTTACAGTTTTTTATTTTGTACTTTATTTTTAATTCCTTTTGTCATATATGAGAAACCTTTATCTTTAATAAATAAGGTTCCCTATTATTCATATATAGCAATTTTATACATGAGCATCTTTGCTTCTGTTATAGGCTATTTAGTTCAACAAATATCCATAAAACAAATAGGGCCTTCCAAAACCTCTATTTTTGTAAATTTAGTCCCTATATCTTCTATAGTTCTATCAGCTATAATATTAGGTGAAAAAATAACTATAATAACAATTTTATCAACAGCTTTAATAGTTGCAGGAGTTTATATATGTCAAAAATCTAATTAACAAAACAAAATCATATATTAGTAAAAGGCCTATTAAAATAAAATAGATTTAATTTTAATATGGCAAATATAAAAAATACACGTAATAAACATATGAATAAGCTTCAATAGTTCTTAATTCTTTTAGAATTAAAAATTTACGTAATTCCTCATAGGATATGAGTATCCAGTAGTGAAGCCAAGGAAGACTCCTCCACTGGGTAAAAAATTTTTAATGCAGAAAGTTTAGAACTTCTTAGCAAACCGAGTGCTTTATAAGTGTATTTTTTATATTTCAGTTCTTAAAATCAAATCTATTTTGATATCTTTTATACTAAAATTTATATTTAAAATAATAATTTATTTTTGTAAATCTCTATAACATTTCCATTCCTTAACATACTCATCTAATACATTATGAAGAACTTTACCTATTTTAGAGTAAGCCTCATCATTTAAATTGGCAAGGGATATTCTAATGGACCACTCTGGTCCGTGGAATCCTCCTCCACCTAATAATACTATAGAAGATTTTTCTGCTAAGCGTAATAGTATATCTACAGGTTTATAATTTTTTTCTAAATAAGCACTAAAATCCTCTCCATAATTGCAGTGTGCCCACTGAAGCAAATCAAACTCTGTGTAATAAGAAGCATCATTTTCTTCTCTCTCAAATTTTATGCCTAAGCCCTCGTATAATATTTTTTGACGACGTCTACATATTTGCTGTGTCAATTGTTTATATTTATTTTCCTTATCTAATATTGCAAACACGGAAAAAAAGGCCATTTGAACTTGTTGTGGAGTAGATAATCCTGCTGTATGATTAAGAGCTACTTGACGACTGTCTGCCACTATCCTATCAATAAAAAGAATTTCCTCTGGGTTAGTAGAAAGAGCTCCATATCTCTTTCTCAAGGCTTCTTTTTTATCCTCTGGTAATTCTCTTATTAATTTATCAAATACATTTTCTTCATAAAGCGCAATAGTTCCAAGTCTCCATCCTGTTACTCCAAAATATTTTGAAAAAGAATAAACGCCTATAGTATTGAAAGCTAAATCCGCTACTAAAGAACGAAATTCGTCTACAAAAGTTCCATATACATCATCAGAAATTATCATTAAATTTGGATTGCTCTCATTAACGATTTGAACTATTTTATTTATAGAATCTGATTCTATGGCTACAGAAGGTGGATTGCTAGGATTAACTACAAATAGCGCCTTAATACTTGAATCTCTTAATTTTTCTAATTCCTCATCAGGATATTGCCAAGTATGGGTTCCATCTTCTTTTGTCTCTGTTGCACTAATTTTAACTACTTCAAAATTATAACGAGGTATTAGTGGTATTTCAAGATAAGGAGTAAATATTGGTGTCATAAGAGCTATTCTATCTCCTCTTTGTAACAACTCATTAGCAATTAAAGAATCGAATATATAACACATAGCTGCAGTAGCTCCTTCTACTGCAAACAAATTAAATTTACCTTTTAACGGTTTATTATAACACATTTCTTGCATAAGATAGTCCTGTACTAATTTTTCAATATGAATTAACATTCTATCTGGAACTGGATAGTTGTCTCCAATAATTCCATCCGCTAGTTCATATACAAAACAATCTTTATCAAATCCTTTAAAATCTATACCATAATGAATTATATTATTTAAAAGTTCTATTCCCGGCTCCCCTTTATGTTTCTCTATGTATTCTTTAAATCTTTTATAAATGCCTTCTTTTTTTGGCATGCCTGCTAAAGCACCATCGCTCCATATTCTACGGGTTTCTTCTACTGCAAATTGACCAAAAGCAAAAAATGCCTCTCTAGGAGCTGCTGCTGTCCAATTTGGATTTCCTCTTCCTGCATCTAAAAGAGCATGGGCACTTTTTTCTATCTGACTTTCTTTAGCAAGACTAATTAATCTATCTTTAAGCTCAAAAGGACTAATTTTACCATAAATATGTTCTAATTCTATACGTTGAATATTAGGATTATCCATTAAAAAATTCCTCCCTCTACAAATACAACTGCCAATTACAATAAAAGTATTTTATTAAATTATGTTATCCAATGTTATAAAAACTATTCTTATGAAAAACATATACTAGTAATATATTGTAATAAAGATTATTGTATAAATTATCTGTTATATAAATTATTTATTGCAATGAAATATCTACAAAGAAATTATAACTTCATTATATATAATTATAATTATGGCAAATTTCTATGTCAAAGCATGTAAATTATTATTAATTATTAAATTATAAAAATAAATTAATTTAATGTTATAGAAAAACAAACTTTATAGGTTAATTATGTTATTTAATAAAGAAATTATTGAAATGTCTTATTAATGTGGTAAATTTGTAAAAACTTAAAAGTGCTGGTTTATTTACATAAATCAGCACTTTTAATATAAATTATATTTTTAATTTTTAGTATATTTATTTACTAATATAAAAGGTGTCATAAAAAGAACTATAAACGCCATGGTGAATATAGGATATTTAGGTGTTTTATTTAAAAATAATAGTACAGCATAAATAAAAAAGCATATAGAAAGAAATAAATAATTTATCCCTAAAGCCTTAGAAAGCTTCTCTTTATCTGTTATCTTCCTATGTTCTCCAACATAAATTTTTATTTTCTTTTTTACTATAGAACTATATGCACAATATAGCATAAATAAGCACATTCCCGCATAAACAGTTATGTATATTAATCTAAGCATGCCAATCCTCCCTAACGATAATTAGATAATTAGATTATTAGCTATATTAATTATATCATCAAATTGGAAACATAAGTATAATCTTTAAAATGATTTTTCACTTTTATTAAAATTATATACTAGTTATTCATATATAAAAGATTTATATGATTATTTCATAAACTAATAGTACTTTTAGATCTCAAAAGTAAAAATCATGAGTTGCAAAACTTATATAAAAGCTTTTTTAATTTAGTAATAATAAAGCAGCCCCTAAGAGCTGCATATTATAAATTAATAAATTGGTGTATTAAATTGTCATTTTTATTTTATTCAATATTACATTAAAGTTATAACTATGAAAATAAAGTCCTATCACTTACTCCATCTTCTATATTAAGATTTTCGAAGCATTTTAGTAATTTTTCTTTAGTTAAAGATTTTTTTTCTTCCCCTTTTATATCCAAAACTACCTTACCTTTATGCATCATTATTAATCTATTTCCTACATTTATAGCTTGATTTAAATCATGAGTTACCATTAAAGCTGTAATCTTTTCTTCTTCTATTATTTTTTCTGTTATTTCTATTATTCTTTTAGAAGTTTTAGGATCTAGTGCCGCTGTATGTTCATCTAAAAGCAACACCTTAGGTTTATTCATAGCTGTCATAATTAATGATAGTGCCTGCCTTTGGCCTCCTGATAATGCTCCTACAGTTACATTTAATTTATCCTCTAATCCTAAATTTAGTTCCTTTAACATATCTATAAAATTAGAAGTTTTCTTTTTATTTATGCCTAATGTAAGACCAAATCTTTTTCCTTTATTTTCTGCCATAGACATATTTTCTAATATGGTCATAGAAGGTGCCGTTCCCTTAGATGGATCTTGAAATACTCGACCTATATACTTTGAGACTTCATATTCCTTACTACTAGTTATATCTTTATCTTCTAAATTTATTTTGCCCTCATCCGGTTTTATACTTCCTGATATTATATTTAGAAGAGTAGATTTTCCTGCTCCATTACTTCCTATTATAGTTATAAAATCTCCTTCTTTTACATCTAAATTTAGATCATTAAATAAATTATTTTCATTTACAGTGTCTTTATTGAACACTTTGTGCAGATTTTGTATTTGAAGCATTTAAAATCCCTCCCTCTTTAGTTTTTTGTTTTTTCATTATTTTTAAAGGGCTCTTGTTCAAGCTTAAGGCTATTACCACAATTACTGCTGTTACAAGTTTTAGATCCGTAGGAGCTAACCCTACAGTTAATGCCATTGACACTGCTAACTTATATACTAAAGCTCCTAATAATACTCTTGTAGTTGCATTTAAAGCTTTTATTCTTCCAAATAAAGATTCCCCTATTATTACAGATGCAAGGCCCATAACTACTATACCTGTGCCCATCCCTACATCTGAAAACCCTTGATATTGAGCCATTAAGGCTCCTCCTAATGCTACTAATGCATTAGATAACATTAGTCCCATTATTTTTATTAAATCCTTATTTACACCAAGAGAAAGTACTAACTGTTCATTATCTCCTGTAGCCTTTAATATAAATCCTGTCTTTGTTTTTAAAAATAAATCTAAAGCAATTTTACATATTAAAAGAAACACTGTAATTATAATTATAGGGTTCATAGTATCTGAAAATAAATGTGTTTTATTAAACAAAGGTATATTTGATTTTCCCATTACTCTTAAATTAATAGAATATAACCCAACCATAACTAATATTCCTGAAAGTAAATTAGTTATTTTAAACTTAACATGTAATATACCTGTTATTCCTCCTGCTATAGCCCCTGCTATTAAAGCTATTAAAGAACTTAAAACTGGACTATATCCCTTTACTAGAAAAGCTGCTGCAACAGCTGCTCCTAAAGGAAATGTTCCATCTACAGAAAGGTCTGGGAAATCTAATATTTTATATGTTATATATACTCCAAAGCAAACAATGGAAAATATAAATCCTTGCTCTAATACTGCTAATAAAATATCCATTATTTTTTTCCTCCTTTAATTTTTTCAGCTTTATCTTCTATATCCTGTGGTATTTCTATATTTAATTTTTTAGCCACTTCTGGGTTTATTGATAATTTAGTTTCTTTCATAAATCTTACTTTCATATCTTTAGGGTTTTTCCCATTTATAATTTCTATAGCCACATCTGCGGATTCTTTCCCTAATTTGTAGTAATCTATACCTGATGTAGCTAATGCGCCCCCTTCAACATGGGCTTTTTCTGATCCTATTATTGGTATATTTTTCCTATTGCATTCATTACTTATAAATGGCATAGAAGAAGCCACTGTATTATCTGTAGGAATGAACATAATATCAATTTCATTTAATATAGAAGCTAAGGATTGATGAATATCATTAACATTGGTTATACCCTTTTTAACAATTTTAAATCCAAATTTTTTAGCCTTTTCTTCTGCTTGCCTAACCTGTATTTCAGAATTTTTTTCGCTAGTATTATATAATATTCCTATGGTCTTTTTCCCAGGTAATATATCTTTTATTAACTTAAAATTTTCCTCTATGGATATTTTATCTGAAGTCCCAGCCACATTAGTGCCTGATTTGTCTAAAGATTTTACAACTCCTGATTCTACAGGATCTGTAATAGCTGTCATAACTATAGGTATTTTTTTAGTGGCATTAAAGGCTGCCTGTACTGAAGGAGTTGCTATTGCATATATAATGTCATTTTTTTGAGCTACAAAATTTTGAGTTATAGTTTGAATTGTAGCCATATCACCCTGGGCATTTTGAAAATCTATTTTTATATTTTCTCCATCCTTAAATCCTTTTTCTGCTAACCTATCTACAAATCCTTTTTTAGTTAGATCTAAAGCTGGATGCTCTATAATTTGAGCTATACCTATGTTTATAACCTTTTTATCCTTTAGTGTTTTTGCACTGGAGATTTTTGAGCAACCTCCAAAGATAACAACTGAAAGAATCAGTGCCAATAGAATTGAAATTTTTCTTTTTACTACCATACTACCATCCTCCAAAATTTTAATTTATATATTTTTATTTTGCAAAATATAATGAAAAACAATAAGCAGCAAAGATTTTATTTGCATAAATAAAAAAACCCTTCCAGCAGAAGAGTACCCAAATAAAGCCTTTAATTTAAAGACTACAATATCTCCTACCGTAAACTACCATACTACTGTTTTTAAATTATATTGTCACACAACAATACTTTTTAATATTTCTTACTTCCATACTACTTTATATATGAATTTTTTATTATTTAAATACTACTTTCTATACCTAAATACTACAATTTACTTATTAATTTTTATTCCTCATTTGTTAAATTAAAAATCTATATAATATTTTTAATTCAACATACTATACTACTCTAATAATACTTCCTACGAATATAAGCTTATTTTAATAAATCTTATATTTAATAATCCTACTCTACCATACTACTTAACTATGACTAGCCTTGTAACTCTTTATAATATTAGTCTATATACTTTTAAGTTTTAAAATATAATATAATTATATTTTTTAATTTTTGTTACTTACCAATTTAAATATTATAGATTAAAGATTTATGATGCCTTAATCTTATAGTTAAGAATAATAACATAAATAATATACACTTGTCAATATTTATATATAAGCCATAATAGTGTATTTTTAATCAAACAATTTTTCCAATAGATAAAAACCCTTCAATAGTGCACTTATTTATATTTTAAAATATACTACCCAAAATTTTAGAAATAGGTCTATAGATATGAATGCTTTTTATTAAACTGTAAAATTATTTAATTATTTTATAATATTATAGTTATATATTTATTCATAAATTATCTAAAAAGCATTTAAATTCATATTAAATATTAGGAATTGATCTATGTCCTAATCCTATAACTACTTCGTTTAGATGTAAAAGACCTATGCTCATAAATATACATACACTTATATGTTCTTCTGACCTTGCTATTCCTATTTTGCCACCTACATTTAATCCATTAGCCTTTTCCATAATTTGAAGTAAAGCTTCTCTTGTAGCTCCAACTACGGCTCCATCATCTACATGACAATCCTTTATAAGTCCACATCTCTTAGATGCTACCAATGCTCTTTCTATTATTTTTGTCATAGATGAATTTATATTACCGCCTACATCCACTGCTGTAGCTAAGATATCTTTTGCCTTAAATTTTTCTATTAATATCTTTTCTTCCTCTCTTGAGGAAATTGCCATTTTAACTGAAGCCTTAGCTACTTTTTCACTTTGTATTTTCAAAATAATACCCCCTATTATAGGATTTTTATATAAACTTTAGTTTTTATTATATTAATCAGGTAAATTTTTAGGTAATTTCTATAAAAATATAAAATTGTAATTCAATTATATTATGTACATAAATTATACCATTATCAATATATTTTTAAAATGAAATTTATCATAGATCATTTTTTAATGATAATTTATTTATATAATTCCATCAACTTATTCCATAATTCTTCATTACATTGTTTTAAATTCATTACTCTAAAATTCTTCTTATCTACAAAAGCTTGAGTAGTATTACCCTTCGCTAATAATTCATTATTTTCTTTTTTTATAATTTTATAACTAAATATTATCTTTACTGGTGTCAATTTTTCTATGGAAGTTTCTATAGTAATTTCATCTTCATATTTTGCTGGCTTTATATATTTACAATAGCTCTCTGTTAAAGGCATCATAACTCCTATGTTTTCTATGTCTGTATATTTCATACCTGTAGCCTTTGTAAATTCTGTTCTTCCCATTTCAAACCATGGATAATAATTAGAATGATGTACTACTCCCATTTGATCTGTTTCTACATATCTAACTGTTGTTTCTGTTCTATTAATATACATATTATTCTCCTTTAGTAATTTAATATTTTATTCCTAAGTTATTCTAAAATTATAACACTCTAAAAAATAGCAGTATACTAGATGGCATTCATTAAGTAACTATATAAATAGCATTACTAAAACATACTATATAGATGTTCTAGTAATGCATATTTCTTAAGTTGAAGTGATAATTTATTTATATATTAAAATAAATCTTTAAACTTATCTCCAAATAAATCTCCTAAAGTTACATCATCTTTTTTAGAATCATCATACTTTGAAAAATCTTCCTTTGGTTTATCTGTTGCTTCTTTTATACTTAGTGACATTCTCTTTTCATCTGAGTTTACTTCTAATACTTTTACTTTAACCCTGTCACCTATATTTAAATTCTCTGACGGTTTAGCTATATTTTCATCAGTTATTTCTGATATATGAACCAACCCCTCTATACCCTTTTCCACTTCTACAAAGGCTCCAAAGTTCAATAATTTAATTACTGTTCCTTCTACTACACTACCCACAGCATATTTATCCTTTGCTGTATTCCAAGGATCCTTCTTAACATCTTTTAAAGATAGAGCTATTTTTTTAGTATCCTTATCAAAATCTAAAACATAAACTTCTACTTTGTCTCCTATAGATACCACTTCTGAAGGATGGTTTACTCTTCCCCAGGATAGCTGAGAATTATGAACTAATCCATCCATCCCACCTATATCTACAAAAGCTCCAAATTTTTCTAGTCTTCTTACAACCCCATCTATCTTTTGTCCCTTTTCCAAACTATTCCATAATCCTTCTTTTCTTTTAGCATCTTCTTCTTCTTTTACTACCCTACTAGATAAAACTACTTTTCCCTTTTGCTTATCTAATTCTATTAATCTTCCCTTTACTGTTTCACCTTTAAATACATTTAAATCTTTAACATATTTATTATCTATTTGAGAAGCTGGTATAAATACTCTTATGCCTTCTATATGGCCTATAGCTCCACCTTTTATTATCTCTTCTACTTTGATTTCTAGTATTTCTTCCTTTTTAAAGGCTTTTTCTAAATTTGACCATGCTTCTATAATTTCTGCTTTTTTCTTAGACAAAAGTACATTTCCTTCACCATCATTTACTTCTAATACACAAACAGAAATTACATCATCTTTACTTATTATGTCTTTAAGATTTACATCTTCATTATCTACAACTTCTTTTTTAGGTAATATTCCATCAGATATGTATCCTATGTTTAATACGGCTTCTTTATCCGAAACTGAAATTACTTTTCCTTTTAATAGTTCTCCTTTGTGAATTCTTTTCATTGAAGAATTTATTTCTTCCATCATATCCTTCATTGTTATTTCTTCTGACATAAAAAAACAACCCCTTACTTTTCTTTTTATACTAATACAATTAATATAATTTTACCATAATTTAAAGTATATACATATATAAAAATAGTATATGCTTTAAACGTACATTTTAGTAAATAATTAAATAATCTGGCTATACAATAATTAAAGCTCTTCTACCAATATTACCTCTCTTTATAATCATTTAAATCATTCCTTAACCAAGTTCCTTCATCTTTCTTCAACACATTAAATCTTAAAGTGATATAATCTTCCTTATGGGTAAAAATTATATGTTATTTTTATCTAAAATAAAAAAGTATAGTCAAATTAATAAATAAAATGACTATACTTTTAATTATTTCACTAAATCTTTTATATTTAAATGATTATAATACTTATATTATTTTTTACTAGACAACTCTAGTAAAAGTTTAATATTTTTCAACTCATAATTATTTAATTCTGAATCTGCACCTTTAAAGCTTTCATCTTTAACATACCAATTTTTATTACTAAAATAGCTTTTAAACGGTTCTTCCTTAAAGGCATATCCGTATCTTGCATATATTTCATTTCTAATTAGATCCAATGTATATTTATCATAATTTTTTAATTCATCCTCTGTTAAGTATCTTTGATTACTTTGAGGGACAATATATCCTTGAAGATTATTATATTCATTATGATTCTTATAATAAACATCGCCTAGACTATTTACATAACTTTCTCCTATTGTAGGATTTGAATTTTTATAAGTATATTCGCTTGAAGAATTGTCTTCAAACTGTTTTTTATCTTCTGTATTAAGTTTAGTTAATAATTCATTATATTTGGCAAACTCTTTAATATTGTAGCCATTTTTCTTTGCTTTTTCTAGTAACTTAGCACATTCTTCATAGTTTTCTTTTTGAAAACTATCATTAGCTTTATAAATAAATACTTTATTAAGGATTTTCTTTCTATCTCCTTCTTTTAATTTATAAACTCCGGAGAGTTTTTCCTCAAAATCGTCTGTATTTTTAACAGTTTCATAAATTTCATTTACTATTTCATCTTTGTATTTATATCCTAATGCTTTATTATAATTATGTATTTTTTCTGTTTCGGACATTTCCTTATTTGCCTTTTTTATATAGTGATTGCACATTATATTATCTTTAAATAAAAATGCTGTTATAAAGCATATTACTACAATGAAAATGGATGCAAAAACTAAAATCTTCTTATTTTTATTACCATAGTCTTCATCATCATCTTCAAAATCAACATCTTCCATTTCATCATAGTTCTCTTTAGAAAAACTTTTTTTGTTTTTTTCTTTGACCATAGTTTCATAAGTTTTTTCTAACTCATTGTGAACATCCTCTGAATTAATTACTATAGTAGATTCATCTATATTATTTTTCTCTTTTGGTTTGTTCATTTCTTCAGATGTATTTTCTTTTTCCAAAGTTATTTCTTCTAAGATTTTTTCCTTTGGATGTTCTTTAATTACCTTTGTACCACATTTTTTACAAAACTTATCTTTGTTCTCTAACTTTGTTCCACACTTTTCACAGTAAATCATATTTCCCTCCATTTTACTCTACTATTACTGTTAGCATTAATTGCCCATCTGGTTTTCTTATAAATTTATAAGTATTTTTAAAATCCTTTGTGCTAGTATTTCCATATCCTTTAGTTATATCATATATTTCTTTAGTTGCAACTGTACCTTCATTAGTATCGAAGATAAAGCTTAGTATTTCTAGTACTAAAAAATCTTATGTAATATTAGCTTCATATATATATATATATATCTTTACCATCTAATCTTAAACCACATTTAGGACAAAACTTTATGCATCTCCTCCTTTTTTAGCTTATAACTTGTTCATAATTTATTTCTATTTTTTAAAAATTATATGCATATTATATCATAAACTCATACATATCCCATTATTTTATACATTTTATTTTAAAAGATTATCCTTTATGTTATAATTTAGTAGCATTATTTGTTAACTTTTTTTTAATACTATTAATACTAAAGAGGTGATTTTATGTTTTGTTCTAATTGTGGAAACAAGCTTCCAGAAGATGCTCAGTTTTGTACAAACTGTGGTTCTCCTGTAGCAGGTAATAAACCAACAAATTTTAAAGATGGAAAAGCTAAAAATGAATTTACTAATTTTTTAAATTTTTTCATTAATTCTTTAAAAAATCCTGTAGATAGATTTAATGAATCTATAAAAAATATGAATCTTTCTATAACTTCTTTGTACTTTGCAATTCTTACATTAATATCTGGACTTATAACCTCTTTTTCAACAAAGAAGTTTATATCTGGATTCATAACTTTCTTTTCAAGTTTTGTAGATAATGCTTTATCCTTTCATGAGCGAGCAGCACTATCTACAGAAATTCAAGCAATGATATCCAAAATGATACCTGTTTCAAAACTATTGTTTTGGTATGTTTTAGGTATTGTACTATTCTACGGATTAATAATGTTAATTATGTATGTAATAGTTTCTTTAATAATGAAAAAACAAATTAAGTTTGAAAGTTATTTAAAGGTTTCTTTAATATCTCTTGTAATATATTCAACTTTTACAGTATTGGCAGTTATAGTAGCATTTTTAAGTTTCATACTTTCTATGTTTGTATACTCTTTAGGACATATACTTGTTATAGTTGTATTATATAATGGTTTTAAAAATATAATGGAAGATGACTCTAAAACTCCTTACATATTCTCATTTTCTTATATTGTAGCTATGAACTTATCATATTATTTTGTATTTAAGTCTATAATGGAATTCTATCTTATGGCAATAAAAAATAATATTATTTAAAATTCATATAAAAACAGAGGATTTACTGCTAAGTATAAAAATCTTCCTTAGCAATAAATCCTTTTTAACTATTGAAAAAATTGAGATATACAATTTCCCCTTCTTTAAAAATTTTACTTTTATTATTAGAATATTGTACTATTATGTTTTCATCTTTAGTTTCTACAAAATAATTTACATAAGATCCTAAAAATTGTTTATATTTAATCCTACCTTCTTTATCTCCATGATTTTTATTAATTGTTATTTGTTCGGGTCTTATAAGTTCAGTTTTATTGTTTATATTGACTTTATTTATATGCCCTATAAAAGATGCTACAAATTCATTTTTAGGATTTATATATATATCCTCTGGAGTTCCTACTTGAATTAATTTTCCTTCATTCATTACTGCTAAATAATCTGCAATGCTCAAAGCTTCTTCCTGATCATGAGTTACAAATATCATAGTCATATTAAACTTACTTTGAATTTCCTTTATTTCCTTTCTCATTTTCACCCTAAGCTTAGCGTCTAAATTACTTAAAGGTTCATCTAATAAGAGCACTTTAGGATTAAGTATTAATGATCTTGCTAACGCTACTCTTTGTTGCTGTCCTCCACTTAATTGAGATATTTTTTTATTTTTAAATTCAGATAATCCTATTATTTTTAAATATTCTTCTCCTTCTTTTAAAGCTTCTTTTTTACTATATCCTTTAAACTTTAATCCATAAATTATATTTTCAATTACATTCATATGAGGGAAAAGGGCATAGGATTGAAAAACTGTAGAAACAGGTCTACTTTCTGGTGGAATATTTGAAATATCTTGATTTTCTATTATAATATTACCCTTGTCCTGTTTTAGAAATCCACCTATGATTTTAAGAGTAGTAGTTTTACCACAGCCACTTGGACCTAAAAGGCATAATAATTTACCCTTTTCCAATTCTAAATTAATATTATCCACTACTTTTATATTATTAAAAGCTTTACCTAAATTTTTTATCCTTAGATACATCTTTTCCTCCTATAATAAACTTTGTAAACAATATATTTATAATAAGTGTAATTATAATTATTAATGATGCCATAACAGAGCCTACACCATACTCACCACTTTGTATAGCATCAAACATTTCCACCGTAGCTACCTTTTGCCCTGGATATATTAAAAATATTATTGCTCCTATAGTGGTCATAGTAGATGTAAAATTATTTATAAAACCAACTAAAAAAGCCGGTTTTAACATAGGCAATATTATATCCTTAATTATAAATATATTAGGTGCTCCTAAATCCTTTGCCGCTTCTTCTATTTGTGAATCTATTCCAGATAAAACTGCTGAAGATACCTTAGTAGTCATAGGAATTTGTTTAAATATACAATTTGCAATTACTATGAAAGCTGTGCCTGTAAATTCCAAAGGATATTTATTAAATGCAAATATATATCCTATTCCAAAAAATGTTCCAGGAATTATATAGGGTAATGTAGATATAAAATCTATAAATTCTCCACCTATAACCTTTCTTCTATCCACATAATAACATATAAAAATCCCTATTAAACTACCTATTAATCCAGTAATTAATGAATATATTATGCTTCTTCCAAAGCTACTTAAATTATACTCATAAACCCTTCTTATATTATCTAAAGTAAAATACATCTTATTAAAATTATATTTGGTTATAGCACTTAAAAATATTGATGTATATTGCAGAACCATTACTAATAAAAATAAATAAGTAATTCCTTTTAAAATAATAGCAAAATTCCCCTTTATTTTATATTCATATCCTTCAGAAAAAAGTTTTTTACTATCTTTAGAAAACACTTCAAATTTATTTATGTAAAATCTATATATTAAAAAAGCTATTAAAGAAGGTATTAATATAAGTACACTCATTGCTGCAGCCATAGCCAAATTTCCATTAGCTATTATATTCATATAAACTTCTGTAGCTAAGACTTGAAAAGAACCTCCTATAATCATTGGTGTTCCAAAATCTGATAAACTTCTTACAAAAGCTAACAGTGCAACAACTATTATACCTGGTTTTATAATTGGTAAAACTATTCTTATTAAAGTATAATTAAACCCTCCTCCTAAATCTAAAGAAGCATCTATGAAATTTTTATCTACTCCCCCCATTATACCTATTAATAATAAGGACGACATAGATACCAAACCTAAGGTTTCCATTATAACAATGCCCTGCCAACCATATGTATTAAGAGTTAATTTTAAAATTCCATGAGTTATAAAACCTCTTCTCCCAAATAAATTTATGTAAGCTAGGGAAGATACAAAGGGTGGTGATATCATTGTGAGCATTAAAGCAATTGTGATTATTTTCCTTATTCCACCTGATGAAAAGCTAGCATAAAGAGCAATAGATATAGATATTAAAGTAGTAAATATTGTGCACATGAAGGCTACAAATATACTATTATATATAAGTTTTTTATTGTTTTTAAATATATCCTTATATAGTGTTAATGTAAAATTGCCATCTTTAAAAAAACTTTCTTTTATGACACATATAATTGGCCAAAATATAAATAAAAGTACTAATAATATTATTAGTATTATTAGAGTTTTATCTAAAATATTATAAAATTGGGTATCTAATTTATTAGATACCCTTGATTTTTTCCTGTTCATATTACTTGTTACCTGCCATAGCCTTCCATTTGTCAAGTATTTCTTTTCTATCCTTACCAAAAGAAGATAAATCCTCTTTCATCAATTTATCCTTCGGTACTTTTAAATCTATGCCTTTAACTCCTGGTTTAACAAGCATTGCTCCATCTTTTCCGTCTATTTTAGCTAGTTCTTCTTGGGTTTCCTTCTTTAGCACCCAGTTTTCAAATACTTTAACACCTTCTAAGTTGCTAGCATTTTTAAATATAGCCATCCCTTCTACAACCCATGGTATTCCATCCTCTGGATATATAACCTGCATATTTTTTTCTTTTTCTAATTTTACTATAGAATTATCTATATATGTTATACCTATGGCTACCTCTCCTGCTGTAGTCTTTAGTTTTGGATCTTTACCCCTTTTTGAGTAGTAAGATATATTTTTATTTAAATTTTCAAAGTACTTCCAACCTGCATCTTTGCCTTTCTGTTGCAATAAAGCATTTACCACTGCATAGTTTGTACCAGATACTGCTGGATTAGACATTAATATTTCATTTTTATATTCCGGTTTAGCTAAATCATCCCAGGTTTTAGGAATCTGTAGATTTTTTTCTTTAAGCACATCTTTATTAGCTAGAAACCCTACTATTGTTAGACCCTTTCCCATCCAATATCCTTCTTTATCTTTGTATTCTTCTTTTATATCTTTAGATTCTTCTGGTATGTACTTTTCTAATAATCCTGAATCTTTTGCATCCATAAATGCATCTAATCCACCACCAAACCATACATCTGCCATAGGCTTTCCACCTTCAGCTTTAATTCTTGATATAACTTCTCCAGAAGACATAGATAAAAATTCAACTTTTATACCAGTTTCTTTTGTGAACTTTTCAAATACTGGCTTATAGTCTTCTGATGTAGCAACTATTTTTATAGTGCTTCCTTTTAAATCTTTTTTATCCTCTGTATTTTTAGCTTCCTCTTTTTTAGAACCACAAGCAACTAATCCTAAGGTTAAAATTCCTATTAAAAATACAGAAACTATTGACTTTAATTTTTTCATTTTCCCCCTCCTCTTAAATTAAGTAGTTCTGTTAAGTTATATAAGCATTGTTCTTCTCGAACCTAGAGAATAAAATAGGTTTATAAACAACTTTCCTTCTCATGTAAGGAGAATAACAATGTACTTATTGCAGCTCAGCTAATTTTTATATTTTTACCATTTTCGCTTTTTACATCATAATTTTACATTTATATTATTTTAAATTAATTTTAGCTTATTATGTAATATATATCAACCATTGTATAATATTCTTTAAAATTCATATAATTAAAAGCACCCTATAAAACATGACTGTTTTATAGGGTGCTTTTAATACTATAAATCTTCTTTATTATATAATTATTCTTTAAATAACTTACTATAAATTTTATATGAAATAAGATATTCCCCTTAATGCAAATTTTACTAGATATTAGTTTCACTTCATTAAGCAATTAATTCTTTTAAATCTATTAATTTATTAGCTTTATTTCCTTTTACCCA
Source organism: Clostridium sporogenes (assembly GCF_001889325.1). Classification (NCBI taxonomy): domain Bacteria; kingdom Bacillati; phylum Bacillota; class Clostridia; order Eubacteriales; family Clostridiaceae; genus Clostridium; species Clostridium sporogenes. The sequence continues at coordinate 979,348 of NZ_CP013243.1, forward strand.
ATTAAATACCATACAAGAATCTAGGGATGGATTGTACATATTAACCATTTTATCCTTTAGCATACTTTTTAAATTATAAGCTGCATAAATAAAGGCTGCTCTTTTCTTATCTATATCCATAAACTTCCTCATGTTTATTAGCCCTGCTGCAACCCCTGCAACAAAAAAACTAGGATTATAAGACACATTACGCATATCTGAAACTATTATTTTTAAATTTTCCCTTAAAAGTGGCATAAGCTCTCTTAAAAGACTCATTCCTTTTCCATCTGGTATATCTACTTTTAATATATCTTGGCTTACACTTTTACATACTTTAAGCCATTGCTGTCTATGTTTTACTTCATATATGTCTAGATAGTCTCCTAATGTTATAGCTTCTAAACATCTTAAATCATGAAATACATTACAATCCTTAAGCAAATCAGAAAAATCTATTATAATAGGTTTTTCTTCTGTTATTATTACGTTATCTCCTTGAAAATCTCCATGTGCATAGGAAGTTAAACAGGTTATTTTTAAATCTCCCCAAAAATTTTCATCATTAAAATAATAATAGGGATTAGGCAATATTTCTTCAGTACCATCTATGGATACCCATTGAATATCCTTTGAAACACCTATGCTCTTAAAAGCTTCTTTATACTTTTTATCCATATACCTATAGGACATCTCATTTTTTACTATTTCCATAGGAGTTAAATATTTTTTCTTATGCTCCTTATTCCAAGTAAAACAAAACTTACCTATTTTTGATATAACATTTTTCTTTAATTCTTGTTCACTTAAAACCTTATCTAAGAAAGTTTCAATATTATATATATTATCACCAGCTAAGTCATATAAATTAGCACTTATCAATTTATTATTATAGGTTATGTTATAGCTACATATTAATTCTGCTATATACTTTTGCATATTATTATTGGTAGCCACTTTATAGGCTTCATTAAATACTTTGGCTTCTTTACAATCAGTAAATTTCATAATTCCTACTTTATTGTCTTCTCCATATTCTACTAAAAACACTAATGCTTTAGATCTTCCAGATTTAAATTGTTTTAATATTTCTACGGGAGCTATTTTATCATTCTTTTCATTACTTTTATTATTTACCTCATTTATTAATTGAAGTATATCCATTAAATCTATTCCTTTCAAATTTATAATATTTTGATAGACATTTATTTATTTGAATATAACTCTATTTTAAAACTAATAAATTAAATAAATTTAAATATTAACTTAACTTATTATTAATATATAGTAAAATAAAAATAAACATTCACAACATCATATTTAGTTATGAATGTTTATTTTTATTTTAAAGCTTCTCTGTTATTTCTCTTTCTATTCTTTTAATATCCTTTAATCTTAATCTAGTTTCATCCATTATATATTCTTTACTTTTTCCTTCTAAAAGCAATTCCTTTGCTCTTGCCTTTGCTGATGATCCATCTTTCATGAATTTTTTCCTCCTCTTTTTATATTCTACTTATAGTTTTTAACTTTTCTCCTTTTATATACTTTTATTATTAAGTATCCTTTTATTTTTATTTTAGGGTATTTTTACTTTAGAATATGTTTTAATATACCTTCAAACCTATATATAAAAAAATTATTAAGTATTTAAACTTAAATTGGTGGATATTTACTAAAATTTAAAAATATCATCCTTGATGTACCCTTTGTGCCAATATGAATAATCTTATTATGTTTAAAGAAATACATATTTGCGAATGTTGTAATAAATATGTATAGTCTCTCTAGTTAAAATACTTATATATAGAAAAGGCTATTTCAAAACAGATTTGATTTTAATATAGCAAAGATAAAAAATATATGTAATAAACCATATGAATAAGCTTTGGTAATTCTTAATGTGGCAGAATTAAAAATTCACCTAGCTCCACCCCTAGAACGTAAAAATCCAGGAGTGAATTTTAAAAATGATTCCCCTCCTGGATAGAAAATTTTTAATAAATAAAATTTAAAACTTGTTAAAAACATGAATGGTTCATTAATGTTTTTTATCTTTGGTTTATTATAATTAACAAACTATATATTTTTTATTTCTTCTAGTAAACTTATAGCCGCTTTTTTAGGTCCGTCCTTTTCCATACCACTTATACCCAATCTAGTTCTTAATTGTCCAACTTTCACTCCTGATTGGAAAAATTTATTGAAGTATTCTACTAATAATTTTTCTGTATCTTCCATTTTTTGTGCTGGTCCAAAAGGATTCGCAAAATAAGTTTTTACTAATCCCTTTTCAGTAGTGGTTCCTTTAGCCATTCTTGCACCATCTCTAAAGGTATCTAATGACACATTTACATCTTTAAAGAATTCTAAATTTTCTCCATCTGCTTCATAGTTATTAGCATATAAGAATAAATCTATTGGATACTCTGTAGTTATTTCTTTATAACTTGCCACAGGTATAACTAATCTAGCATTTACCTTATCTGGATTCATAAATATACTTCTATCTATTTGTTTAAAGGCATATCCAGTATCTAAATCGTCTAATCTTACAAAGGCTCCTATTTCTGTTCCTGATCCTACTGGTTTTTCATCTTTATTTAGTTTAACTACACCCATATCATCAAATATTATAGTCATATCACTTATATAATCTTCGCTTAGTTCCCTAAAGGCTTCTAAACTTTCAGACTTTCCTGCTCCACTATCTCCCATTATTATTACATTAGCAGTCTTATCATTTTTAGTTACTATATTAACCATGGCACCGTGTATTGGTAAGTATCCTCTTTTTATCATTATTAAATTATGAAGAGTTAGTGTCATTTTTTTCATATAACCAAAGTAATCTATAGCTTCATTATAATTTACATAACCTAACATAATATCATTTTCTTTGTCATCATAGAAAACTGTTTGTATTTTTTCATTGTCATCCCTTGCTCCAAGAACATACACTATATCTGGTTTTTTACCTCTATATTCTTCCTCTGTAGCTATTTCAAATAAGTTACATAAAGTTACTCCATGAGCCATATAGTCTCTGTGGAAATATATATATGCTAAAAGTGTTCCTACCTTTGCAGGATAGCAAAACCAGTGGTCTAAATTTATTCTGCAATTTTTTAATGGATTTTGAAAAGTTTCTTCAAACATACCATCTCTTGTATTCTTTTTAGGATAAGTTATAAAAGGTGGGTCTAATAATATAGACTCTATAAAAGGTATATCTTTTAAAATTTCATAATTTTTAGGCATATCCCAGCTAGAATTATTTAGTATTAAGCCCGCATTGCCCCCTGCTGGCAATTGTCTGTATATTCTTGGCTTTTCTCCTAAAACATTTTCTTCAATTTTTCTATAAGTTTTTAATATAAGATTAGAGAAATTATTGTTTGCATCTATAAAGCTAACATTTTGAAGCCCATCTCCAATTTTGCTATTTTGAACTATAGTATATCTTTCAAGTTTTCTCCAAAAATTATATAGGTCTTCTACAAATAAAATAAATTTATCTTTATCTTCTAACACTTTTTCATATTTATCTTCTAAATTTCTTATTTCCTCTGCTTTTAAAACCATAAGTAATTTAAATATATTAGTAACATCTTCTGAAAATATATCACTATCATCTATATTCATAGTACTTTCTATGTACTTATATACATTAGTTTCTCTTTTTTTTATTTTTTTCATATAAGCTTGTAAAACCCTTTTAAAACCATAACTATTAAACAAAGCTTCTGCAGTATCACAATATTTTGCTGTAAAATTTATCATAGCTTTTCCTGTACTTAGAGAAAATTCTTTTTTCATTCTACTACCTCCAAATATGCAACATGAATTTAAGTTTTCTTGCATTTTAAATAATTAAGTTCTATTATATCATATTTTTTTGAAATTTATATAGGATTTATTATTCATTTTGCAAAAAAGTTTATAAAATTTTTAATTATTATTCTCTATGTATACTTCTATCTGGATCCCATCCTTCTGGATATCTTTTTTTTAGTTTTTCAATATTTTTATTTGCTATAGTTTCTAAATCTGCCCCTATAACCTTAGATAAATATGTAATATACCAAAGCACATCTCCCAATTCTTCTATTAATTTATCCTCACATAATTCATGTCCATGAAATAAAACCTTTTTAATATAGTCAGTTACCTCTCCTGCTTCTCCAGATATTCCCATAGCCCCTAAACTCAGTCCATTTTTATCTAATTTTATAAATTCTCCTGCGGTTCTTTTCATTTCTTTTTCATAATCTTTAAAATTCATATAACTACCTCCATAAATTTAAATTCTACTGCCATAACATAATAACATAATTTTTTTATATAAATGCTAAATTATAATATTAGCTAATAAAAAAATATATCCTATCAATTAATTATATTTCCTAGGACATATTTTTTATTGATCTTATATTTTATTTTTAATTTAATTTCAATTTTTCCAGTTTGTCCATTAATACCCTAGATACAGTATCTAATTCCTCTGTTCTATTCGATAATTGTTTTATTGATGAAATTTGTTCTTCTATATTTAATGCAATTTGGTTAGTAGATCTACTATTTTCCTCTGATACTCCAGTTAAATTTTCTATTTGATTTTTTATATCTGATAAATTAAGAGCCATATTATCAGAAGCCTCGGATACTTCCTCCACTTTTTTTGAAACCTTATCTATAGAATACACTATATCTTTAAATTTATCTGATACATTTTTTATAAAATCTTCCTGCTCTATTGTTTTTTTAGAAACTTCTTGCATTGAAATTTCTGCACTTTTTATACCCTGTCTTACTTCCTGAATTAAATTAAATATTTCTTCTGAGGATTTTGAAGATTCAAAAGCTAATTTACCAACTTCCTCTGCAACTACTGCAAACCCTTTGCCTCTCTCTCCTGCATGCATAGCTTCTATAGAAGCATTAAGAGCTAAAAGATTAGTTTGGTCTGCTATGGCTCCTATAGTATCTGCTATACCATTTATTTGTTCTGATTTGTTTCCTAAACTATTAACTAAAGTTGAAGTTTTATTTACGACCTTTGAAATATCATTGGAATGAGCCTCTAATTTTTTTATATACTCATTTCCTTCATTGGCACTATTAGTAGTATTTACAGATTGTACCGCTACTTCCTTTGTACTAAGGGTCACACCTTTTACAGTATCATTGAACTTTATTACACTGTTAGATATGTCCACCAACCATAGACTTTGATTGTGTATTTTTTCATTTATATTTTTAGTGAGCATTGTAGTATCTTGAAATTGCTCTGCTGATCTATTAAAGGCATTATTAAATTCTTTATTATCACTAGTTAATCTATCTGATACATCCTTTACATCTATTAATATTTGTTGAATAGTATCTAACATTTCATTTGTATACCGTGCCAATTCTCCAATTTCATCATTACTTTCAATATCTATTCTCTTAGTTAAATCCCCTTCTAATTTAGACATCTCTTTCATTTTATTTACAAGTACTGTTATGGATTTTGTTTGTTTTCTAGCTATACCACCTATTATAAGTCTTACAATTATTAATGAAACTACCATAATTATTAACAAAATACCTAACAATATATATTTTGCTTTTGCTATAACAGAATTGTTTACACCTATACATATAGCTAAATTTATTCCATTATTAGCTTTAACAGGTATAAATATTTCTAAATCTGTACTTGAATTATTAACTTGTGTAGTATTAAGTTCTAATGCTTTTTTAATCCCTTCTAGTTTTTCTTTATCTGAATACTCACTGCCTAATTTAGATTGGTTGTCCTTATTTTTATCTATAACATAATACCATTTATCTTCATTTGTATTTATTAATAAAGTTGCATCATCTATTATTCCTTGAGCCTTGGACACAAGAACTGTCATAGCTTCATCTATTTTCTTATATATTTCACTATTTTCCTTTTCCCTTACTAACTCCGTTAAATCCTTCCCTTCCAACTCACGAGACACTATGGTAGAAAGTCCTGGCCCCGCGCTTACTGCTATATTTTTTATAGCTTTGCTAATAAATATGTAAGTACATGCAGCTATTATTAAAAATACACAGAAAACTATAACCATCATATTTTTGGTTAGCTTATCCTTTATAGTAGTCTTCCTATTCATAATAACTCCACCCCCAATTAATAATTATTTCAATAATATACACTATATATTATATTTTTCTGCTAATTTTGTAGTATATATTTTAATTACTGCCATAGCTGGTGATGCCAAAAGCATTCCCCATACACCAAATAAACTTCCACCTATGGTTATTCCTAAAATTATTAAAAATGGACTTAATCCTACCTTATCTCCAACTAATTTGGGTTCTAAATACCATGCATCAAATTGTTGCAGTAAAAATAAAAATATTAGTACCCATAAAGCCTTAACTGGTACATAAAATAAATTTATTACCACCGCTGGAATCATTCCTATAAATGGTCCAAAGTAAGGTATCATATTTGTTACACAAACTATTAAAGCTATTAAAAGAGCATAAGGTGATTTTAATATTATTAACCCTATTAAAGCTAAAAGCCCTATTATTAAAGAATCTAAAGCTTTGATACCTATATATAACTTTATCATTGAATTTACAGTTCTAAAAAACTCTATGATTTTTTCACCATACTTTTCTCTGAATATTAAAAAAACAACCCTTTTGCCATTATATGCAAATTTTTCTCTATCATTTAAAACATATATAGCTATAATTAACCCAAAAACTAAATTAACCATGAAGGTAGTAAAGGATATAGTCTGATTTAAAATAGTATTTAATCCCACACTAGTAAAACCAGCAATTTTGTCTATTAAATCCTTATAATTCCCTTTAAAAACATTAGAAGAATTTATTATATTAGAAATCTCCTCATTAGCCAATAAATTATTCACCATTTCATATCCTTTATTTGTAAAGTAAGGGATATTTTGAAATATGTCCATTATGCTTTGAAAAACTTTAGGTACAATCATACTTAAAACTAGAGCTACAATCCCCAAAGTTATAACATAACATATAAGTATACTTAGGTTCCTTTTAATTTTAAACCTTCTTTCAAAAAACTTAACTAATGGATTTAATATGTAGGCTATTATAAAAGCAATAATGAATGGAGATAATATTTTAAAAACTTTTCCTATTCCTGAAAAAACATTATTATAATTTTTTAATATTTGAATTAATATAAAAGATATTACTAAAGAAGAAACTATAGGTATTATTATATCTAGATACTTAATTTTTTTATCTTTAATCAATTATTTTGCCTCCTAAATATACTAAAATAATTATTGTTCATTACAATATATTAAATTTTATCATGGTTTTATATTTATGTTTATAAACTTTTTGTTAATCATGGTATTATAGAGAAATCTAATATAGACTAGCTTAATTGTTCTATTATTAGAATGATTTTTCTACTATTTATATGTTTAACTTTATTTTAACACAAATAATACTATTAATAGCGTTATTTACTATAATAAAATATTTTAAAAATAATTTTAAATAATTAACTTAAATAAATCTTATAAAATAAATAAACCAATAGTAAAAAAGTCTATTGGCTTATTCATTAAATTATTAACATCTTCATAAATACATCTATCTATTGGTAAAGATATTTATAAAAAGTTTAATATATTCTATAATCATTATTATAAATATTTCTATTATAAAAAAATGATATGCTTCTAACTTAAATATCTCTTCATAACTTACAAATAGAAATAAACTTATATTAAGCAATATTATTATAAAAAAATTCATTTTATATTTTAATTTCTTTTTCATATTTACTATAAAAATTATAATTATAATTATTGAAATAAACAATAATATCCATTTATATATTATTAAATTATTTGCATTAAAAATTCCTGCTGAAAACTCTTCTTTTTTAAAAACAAGGTATCTTATAACCCCCATTTTCTTTTTAGATAAGTTTTCTAAAATTAAAGCTGGTAAAATAAATATAATTTGAATTATACTTAAAATTAGGTTGAAAATATTATATTTTTTCTTCATTCTTTATGTCTCCTGCTTTATATTTTATAGATATAACAAAAGAGAGTGTCTAAAGTAGATTTAATTTTAATTGAGCTAGGTTTAAAGATTAGTAACAAAATAAACCGCTCTAATAAAATATATTTCATAAAAATTAAATCTCTATTTATTCTAAGACACACTCTTTTACTAATTAAAATTATTATAGATACATAGTTACTATTTTTTAGATGGTTCTCCTACCTCTATTGGATTATTTTTATTTGCGCTCCATTCATTCCATCCACCATCATATAAAGATATATTTTTTAATCCCATAACATCAGCGTATATTAAAACTTCGGCTGCTCTCCAACCAGTCCCACAATAGAAAGATAATTTCTGATCTGGTTTTATGCCTTCTTTTTCCCACATGGCTAATATTTCTGATGGATTTCTCATAGTATTATCTACATTTCTAAAATCTTCTAAATGTGAACTGTCTGATCCTGCGTGTCCCCATACGGACCCAGCTGGACGACCTTTTGCTTTTATATAATCATAGCCTGAAATTTTTCCAATAAATTCATCCCAACTTCTTATATCAACAAGTTTACTTCCTTCTTTATCCTTTAATATTTCTTTAGCTTCAGGTAAATCTACTATATATCCTTTATTTAGAGGTACCTTTACTCCAAAAGAATCTACTGGAGTTTTCTTATTTGATGTTGTATCTAGCTCATATCCAGCACTAGCCCAAGCAGCTGTACCACCATTTAAAACTCTTACATCTTTAACACCCATATATTTTAATATTGCTGCTACTCTAAATGAAGGCATAGAATCTGCTCCATATAACACTACTGTTGTATCTGCTGTAATACCATTGTTTTTAGCAAACTTTTCTAAATCCTTATCTGGTAGACGATTCCATACTGGTCCTTTTTCAACTTCATCTGTATTTATATGTACAGCACTTTTAATATGTCCTTTTTTGTAATCTTCTGCTTTAGATTCATCTCCCCAGCTCACTTCAAAAACCTTATATTTATCTCCTTTAAAAGTTTCTGGTTTTTTATTATTTATTAAATCATTAACCCAACTAGCTGGTACTAACATTTCATAATTAGGATAACTTTCCATTGCAAGTTTATCATCTTCTGCCCATTCTTTAACATCATATTTATATAATTTAGTTATTCCTTTCTTATTTAAATATTTTGCTACTTCTTCTGCATCTTTTCCATTAGCATCATATAAAACTACATTTTTATCCTTTGTGATACCTTTATTTTCTAAGGCCTCTTCTAATCTTTTTTCTTTATTCTTTTCAGTATCTTCTACTTTTAGCCAATTTGCTGAAAAATCAGTAGCACCTTTTATATGTCCACCTCTTTTTACTCCATCTAATTTCCAACCATTAAAAGCATCATTAGATCTAGTATCTAATACTACCCATTCCTTGGATGTTATATTTTTCTTTAATTCATCTGTTTTAATTTCCTTTACTAAAGAAGTACTCTCTTCCTTCTTCTCTGTTTTTTGATTACTAGTACAACCTATTAATGTAAACATCATAATACCGAATAGCAATAACACTATTCCTTTAAAATTTTTTTTCACTTTTACACCCCTTTTTCATGTATAATTTTCAATTTTGTATTTATTATATTTTACATTTTACGATATTTAGTTTATATTTTAAAATAAAAAATAATTATAGTTAGATTGCCAACTATAACTAAAATTTATAAGTTGAAATATATTTTAATTTATTTAATTAAAAACACTATGAAAGTTCATCAAAATCAATGAAATTCATAGTGTTACTTTTATATTATTAAATTTGTTTTTAATATTATAAAACTATTAGTTTTCCATTTGTTACCTGTCTACCTATTATTATACCAAACTAATAATACGTTTTTTATACTAATAATTATAACTAGTTATACTTTCACAAACAGTTATAAATAATTGTTTATCATCAAAAAGTTTTTTGTAAGAACATAAAAATTCATTTAATTCAGTATCCTTTAAATCTATTTTTTTACTACTTTTAAGAAATACATTCTCTCCTATTAATTCTACTTTAACATCATTTTTATCATTTTTAATATGATATTCTGTAACTTGCTTCATTACTGGTTTTGCATTGTATTTTTCATGAAAGCTTATATTTTTTTTAACATTGTCATAGCTAAAATTTTCTACATTTAATCCTAAGCCTTTTACATCTACGCCTAGATCTTTCATCTGTTTTTCTACGTCTTTAAAATTTATGCCATAGGCTTCAGTATATTTTTCCATTAATTTTTTTTGTATGTTTACGAACTTTTCTTGAGATATATTGTTTTTTCCCATATATTCTTGTATCTTTTCCATAAAGTCAGACATAGTTAATGTGCCTTGTACTACTGAACTATACAAACTATACATATATTGCTCAAGTTTATCTAGATCTTTGTCTGTTGCTTTATTTTTTAAATCATTAAAATTTATAATTTCACTCATTTTTTTCTTCCTTTCTAGAATATATAAATTACATTTATTTTAAGATTTCAGCTTTTAACTTAGATTTTATACTAATTCCCAATTTAAATTTAAAGTTATAATTATTTAATAATAATTATAACTTTAAATTTTTTTAGCTTACTATAATAATATATACATATAAATATATTCTATCACTAATAAAGCTTATATTAAATAATATTAGAGCATATTTATCATTTTCTTAACATATTAATTAAAATTCATATTTATTTTTAACATATATTTAAATATGATTTTTAGGATATAATAAGTTAATATTTATTTAAAATATACCTTACCATTTTCTATTTTATCTAATATAGCTAAAGATTCTACTTTAGCCCCCACTTTTTCTAGTTCTTTTCTACCCTTTTGAAATCCTTTTTCTATAGCAATTCCTACTCCTGCAAGTTCTGCTCCTCCTTGCTTTACTATATCTATCAGTCCTAAAGCTGCACAACCATTGGCTAAAAAATCATCTATTAGAAGTATTTTATCTCCTTCATTTATGTATTTTTTAGATACTCTTACATTATAAGTTTTATTTTTAGTAAAAGAATGTACCTTTGATTCATAGGTATCTTTGTCCATATTTGCTGCATCTACCTTTTTAGCAAAAACTACAGGACAAAAATCAAAATATTGAGACACTATAGTAGCAATACCTATTCCTGAGGCTTCAATAGTTAATATTTTATTTATATTATATCCTTCAAACCTTCTTTTAAATTCCTTCCCTATTTCATTAAATAATTTTACATCCATTTGATGATTTAAAAAACTATCTACTTTAAGTATATTTTCTTCTAATAATGTACCCTCTTTTAATATTTTATCTTCTAGTAATTTCATAAATATTTATTCCTTCCCTTTCTACATAAAATATACTGTATTAAATATAATTATTATACTATTGTAATTACAATCATAGTATCTTAAATTCTTCTTACTTAAATTTATATAAGTTCTTTCTTTATATTTGCCAATTTTTAATTAAGCCTTAGTAAGTTAATTTTATTTAATTAAATTCATAAAGTCTTTTCTATCTTTTAATATATGTAATTCTTCATCTTCTTTTATATATTTAACAAATCCAGGATATAATTCTACTGACTTGTATAAGTCCTTTACGGCTTTTTCATATTGTTTTAAATAAGTATAATAACAAGCTCTATTATAGTATAGAAATCCTTCCTCTGTATTGTTTAATATCCCTTTACTTATTATATCTATAGCTTTTTTATAATCCTTTAATTCTTTATATATAACAGCTAAATTCAAATAGCTATAAGAGTAATTTTCATTATCTTCTATAGATAATTTATAATTTGATATAGATTCTTCCAATTTATTTAGTTTTTTATAAACAACTCCCTTATTAAATAAAGGCATATAATGATTAGGATACAATTCCAAAGCTTTATCTGCCATATATAAGGCTTTTTCTAAGGAACCTATTTCTTCATATATAGAGCTCAAATTTACATAACTCCAAAAGTCCTTTTCATCCAAGGATATTACTTTTTCATAACATTTTATAGCCTTTTCTTTTTCTCCTATGTTATCATAAGCTCCTGCTAAGAAAAAGTAGGCCCTATTATAATTTTTATCATATTCTATAGCCTTCTCATATAGTTTTATAGCTTTCCTATATTCTTCTTTATTATCATAGATTATAGCTAATCCATAGAAAGCTCTAGAATCTTTTGGATCAACTTTTAATATTTCTTTATACTTTTTTTCGGCTTCTTCATACTCCTCTAATTCATCATATACTAGAGCCATATCCAATAATAGTTCTACATCCCTTGAACCCATTGGAGCATTATAAGCTTTATTATAGAATTCTAAAGTTTTGACTATATTTCTTTCTCTATAAAAATTTTTAGCTATTACTTTGTAATTATTTATTTTGTATAATTGCATATTTTTACTCCTTCTAAAGCATACATTAACTATATTTTATAATATGAAATATATAAAATCAAAAAATCCTAATAATATTAGATCTTATATGATTTTATAAACTGTAAAACATTTAATAAACGCTAAAAATTTTATTTTTAATCTCTCAATAAACTTATAAAAAATAAGATATTAAAATTTTATTTTTTATTTCAAATGCTTGTAAACTGATTTATTTCACTATCATATTTATAGTCTATAGTTTTCATTTTAGTTATAACTTCATCTTCTTTAACATCATAGGTTTTACAAAAATCCTTTAAATTTTCAAATTCATCTCTTAATTTAGTATTCACTAAACTCAGTAATATGTATGGATTCATATTTTTTATTTGGTCTTTATCAATAATCATAAACAAACTCCTCCTATGCTATCTTTTTTAATAGATTTTAAAAACTATTTATTAATAATTATGGCTATTGTTATTAATATTAAACATTCTTTCTGATATTTATAAACATTGTTGATAAGTTAGTTGCTATATTATAAAAAATAGCCTCCTAATCATAGGTTCAAAAATAATTATCCTACTTTTAGGGGGCTTCCTTTTTTAATTACTATCTATCGTTTATAACATATATTTAAATTAAAATATATAAACAATATTATACCACATTTGTATTTTAAAACTACTTATAAAATGGCTTTGGTAATTCTAAATGTTTTTCTTGTTCTTTTATTATTTTTCCTATAATATTATAAGCTAGCATATTAGTATCTATTTCTTTTCTTATTAATTGTCCTTGTATATCTAGCAATAATGCTAAATTTTCTTTTGAAAAATCTCTAGCGAAATTTATTAACTCTTTTATATCTGTTACTACAGGTACAGTCCTGGATGTTTTAAATTGTTGCATTCTAGAGGATATTTTATCATATACAGAAAAATCTATATCTTCTTTATCTAATGCATCTATATCTTTTTTAAGATTTTCATAATATTGTGTGTGCTTCTTTTCTTGATTAGAAATAGTTTTAGAAACTATTGAAACTCTAGGATCCTTACAGTTATTACTTATTTCTCTAAATATACTAAAGCCTTTTTTCTCAATATCTATTAAATTATCTATTATATCTATTATTGTGTATGCCATTAAATTATGTCCTCCCTAAACTTTAGTATATATTTTTGTATATACCCACTACTCATTATAAATAAATCTAAAAAACTAGCTTTCTATTTCATAGGGCCAATCCATTATTCCGCCCATATCATATACATTGTCATAACCTAACTCCTTTAAATATTCACATCCAATTTTAGCTTTTTTTCCACTTCTACAATATATAAAAATTGTAGAATTTTTATCTGGCACTTCATCTTCAACATTTGTTTCTAAAAATTCTAGTGGTATTAATTTACTACCTTTTATATGTCCTTCTCTATATTCACTTTCGCCTCTTACATCTAAAATTGTTATATCTTCTCTTTCATCTATCATTTTCTTAGCTTCTTCTGGTGTTATTGTATTAATATACATTTAAAATTCATCTTCTTTCTATAGTATTATTTTTTTGTATTTATATATTGCTATTATATTAATTTAAATTAAATTGGGGAAAGCTCTATAAATATTAATGATACTTTTATAATATCCTCTTAGTCAAATTTTTAGCCTAAGTTTTAAAAATTATACTTTAAATAAATTTAGCTCCCTGCTTTCTTAAATTATTTAAAGTTTTTTCATGTTCTTTTTTATTTACATAACCTACCCCATCTACATATAATTCTACATTAAATCCATTTCTAATTAAGTCCTCTACCGTTTCTTTAACACAAAACTCAGAAGCTATACCACATACAATTACATCCTTATCTAATACTTCATTAATCTTATTACCTAAAATGTTTTTTCCTTCATAGGCTGAATATTCTTCTATATAATCATTTTTTCCTTTTAAAAACAATATTTTTTTATTATTAGGTGAATGACTTTTATGTTGTAATTCTTTATAAAAACTCTCCTCTAATTTAGCACCAAATCTATCGGCTACGCAATGTACTGGCCATATACCACCATTTATTTTAAAAGATTTATTATTTTCACTATGCCAATCTAAAGAGTAAAATACTTTTAAATCTTTATTTATATTTAATAAATTTATAATGTTTTTAACAGCTATCTCTCCATTATCACAAACCAGTGAACCTGATATGAAATCATTTTGGCAGTCTATTATAAGTATTGATTTAAACATAACTATTCCCTTTCTTTAACTAAAATTTTAATTTTCATATAATTATCTTTAAAATATTATAGAATTCTTATACTTTAATGAATTCTTAAGAATATATGTTAATCAATAATAATTATATAATTATTATTATACCTATTTAAGTACTATATATATAAATTAACCAAAATTTAAAAATTTCAATATATTCTATTGTATAGTATAAAATTATTTTTAACTCTTTAAATAAAAAACAAAAGCCGTTGACAAAATATGTTTATCAACAGCTTAAGAAAAATAATATATTACTGATTTATATATTATAATTTATAGCAATTTAAAATTTCGCCATAGTATAAAACATGATTATTTCCATCATTATAAAATGTATCTACTAATTCTTTATCCATAGCTTTTAAATCTAATGGTTGTTTATAGATAACCTTACATTCATAGTGCATTCCATTACCTTGTATAACTGGAGTATCTACTTTATCACCATCTCTTAATTTTAAATTACATTCCTTTATCTTATCAAATTCTTTTCCTGACTTTGACCCACAAAAGGCTAATGCTTCCTTCATAGTATCATCAAAAGGGATTGTTACTGTAAATTCATTACTTTTGTCTATAAATTCTTTAGTATATCTACTTTCTCTAACTAAAGCTATAAAAACAGGTTTTCTCCACTGAAATCCTATGTTCCCCCAAGATATAGTCATTGTATTTACTTTACCATTTACACTACCTGTTAAAAAAGCACCTTTTTTATGTAAATGCTCCATAGATTCTTCTAAATTTAATGTAAAATTTACTGACATAATATACCTCCTAGAATCCTATAAATATTTTTTACTTACTATTTTATATTATATATCACTATAAAATCAATTTATACTTTAAAGTCAAATTGAATACTTAAAAATAGTCTTAGTTTATTCCATGCTGTATATAATTTTTGGCTCTATTTAAATCATCTTCACTACATATGACTCTTACAATATCCCCTGCTTCAAATCTAAAATAAGGACCTGGGGATATATACATCTTATCCTTTCTCTTTACAGATATTATAGTTCCATTAGTATGTTTCCAAAACTCTGTATCAGAAATAGTTTTATTTACTATATAAGAATTTGAATATATAACTATTTCATAAGCATCTTCTAAATTTATATTTTCAAATTGAATAGAATTTTCCAAAATTAAATCCATATATTTATCTATTTCTTTTTCAATTTTATTTTTTTCCTTTTGGAGAGATTTTATTCTTTGTCTAAGTTCTTTAACATTGTTTTTAGCATTAAATCTATGTATAAATAAATATGCATTTTCAACAGATTTAATATATATGCCACTCTTTTCTGTAACCTCTACTACCTGCATATCCTTAAGCAATGAAACAGCTCTTCTTATAGTTTCTGGAGATACATTATATTTGCTCGAAAGCGTGGATCTTCCTCTAACTTTTTCCCCTACCTTAAATTCATTATTATAAATCTTTTGAGCTATATCTATTGCTATTTTCATATATTTGGGAGTATCTGTATTTTCCATAATCCTTCTCCTTATGTTCCTATTATTTAAATTATATTAAAAAATTCACCTGCTATCTATAAGCTCCATTCTCTATAAGATAGAGTAAAAGTCAGCATGATCCTGGCTGAGTTCTTCTAACCTTCATCAGAAGTAATTTAATTTCCTAAAAAACTCCAGCTAAAGCCAATTAAATAACAGATGCTACTATAATTATACATTGATTTCATATAAACTCAAAATTTTAAAGATTTTAAAAATAAATTTAGTAAATTTTACAATTTTAAGCTTGTATGCTATAATGGGAATCACAATCTGACATACTTATATATTTTATAAGTTGTCAGTTATAGGAGGATTTATATGATTCAAAAATTTAAAAAAGAAAAGGTTTTTTATGTATCAATTATAAGCTTATTACTTCTATTGTCATTGGCTTTTTTTAATATTGATGCTTTTGCAAAATCCACTAAAAATATATTGAATTTCTTATTGGATAGGTTTTCTTGGTTTTATATACTGGTTATGCTATCTTTTTTTATTTTTTGCATGTGGGCATCCTTTAGTAAATATGGAAAATTAAAATTAGGAAAAGATAATGAAAAACCGGAATATAGCTTGATTTCTTGGTTTACAATGCTTTTTAGTGCTGGTATGGGCATAGGCTTAATCTTTTGGGGAGTTGCAGAACCTTTAAATCATTATATTTATCCATTTAATTTGCAAGGATTTACGGAAAAAGCAAAAACCTTTGCTATGACAAAATCATTTCTACATTGGGGCATTTCAGCATGGTCTTGTTATGCTGTCCTAGCTCTAGCATTAACTTATTTTCAGTTTAGAAAAGGTAAACCAGCTTTAATGAGTAGTTTACTAATACCTTTAATTGGTGAAAAAAAAGCTTCCGGATGGATTGGAAATACAATAGATATTTTTACTATATTTGCAACTGTAGCAGGAGTAATTACTTCTCTTGGACTTGGTGCACTTCAAATTAATGCGGGTTTAAACTATTTATTTAATATCCCTGAAAACATTACGGTTCAACTTATTATAATAATTTTAGTTACTATATGCTTTATAGCTTCCGCCTCTTCAGGTCTTAATAAAGGAATTCAAACTTTATCTAATCTAAATATGCTATTGGCAGCAGTTTTATTAATATTTGTAATATTAATAGGTCCTACTTTAGATATAAATAAAAATTTATTTAAAGGCTTAGGGGTTTATGCAAAAGAACTACTAATAGATAATAATAACATATTTGTTACCGGTGATTGGTATAAAAAATGGACTATATTTTATTGGGGTTGGTGGATAGCTTGGGCTCCTCCTGTAGGAATATTTATAGCTAGAATTTCTAAAGGAAGAACTATAAAAGAGTTTTTACTAGGAGTATTGTTTGTCCCATCAATAATATGTTTCATATGGTTTGCAGTATTTGGAACTATGGGCTTTAATGTAAGTCACACTGTTGCACTTACTGCAATTAAAAGAGCCGAAACAGCTTTTTTTGTTGTTATGAATGAATATCATTTTGGATATATCATTTCCTTAATAGCTATAATGCTTTTAGGAACTTTCTTTGTAACTTCAGCGGACTCTGCAACTTTTGTATTAGGTATGCTTTCCTCTAATGGAGACTTAAATCCTAAAACCTCTAAAAAATTCATTTGGGGAATACTTCAGGCTTCTTTAACTGTTGTTTTTCTAATAGCTGGAGGGTTAGACATGATTCAAACAGTTTCTGTAATAGCAGCCTTTCCCTTTGCTTTTATAATGATAATTGCAATGATATCTCTAAGGAAAAGTTTAAAAACTGAATTTATAAAAGCACCTTCTCTTTCCAATAATAAAGAAATTGAAAAGGTAATATAATTAATAATAGTAAGGGAGGCTTCTTTTATGTTAATGTCCTCCCTTACTATTTAATTTACTTATTTCAAATTTTATTAGCTAAATCTCTTATTTTTTATTTCCACTTTATCTTTTTTGTTCTTTTCTAATTTTTCTAGATTTTTAATCGCAGTGGAAAGCATAAGCTTTATCCTATTTAATTGATTTACTTCACTAGCCCCAGGATCATAATCTATTGGAGTAATATTTAAATAAGGATATCTTCTTTTAATTTCCCTAATCATGCCTTTGCCTATTACATGGTTTGGTAAACATGCAAAAGGCTGTATGCAAATCATATTACTAACTCCAGATTCTAATAATTTAACGATCTCTGCTGTTAATAACCATCCTTCTCCAGCTTGATTCCCAAGAGATAAAATATCATCCGTTCCTTTAGCTAATTTTTCAATTCCTTGTGGTGCCATAAATCTTTTACTATTCCTTAGTGCTCTCTTCATTTCTATTGAATAAAGTTTTATATATTTAATAGCCAATCTACCACCTAAGAAATCTTTTAAGTTTCCACCTAGATTCTCATATTTAAATTTCTGATTATAGGAGCAATATAATAGAAAATACATTAAATCTGGTATTATTACTTCTGCTCCTTCTTCTTCTAATATTCCCATAATATTATTATTTGCTAAACTGTTATACTTCAAGAAAATTTCTCCAACTACTGCTACCTTTGGCTTAATTACATTTTTAATTTCCAAACTATCAAAATCATTTATCATTTCTTTTGTAATATTTTTAAACTCCTTAAAACTTCCATTACATATATTATTTTTACATCTATATAACCATTTCAAATAAAGTAATTTTGTTGAATTTTTTATTTTTTCATAAGGTCTTACTCTATTTGTCATTTTTAAAAGCATATCTCCATAAGATAATGCCATTAATGCTTTATTAATCATTGGTAATGTTATTTTGAATCCCGGATTATTCTCTATTCCTTGAGCACTTATAGATATAACTGGTATTTTTTCATATCCCGCATCTTTTAATGCTTTTCTTATAAGGGCAATATAGTTAGATGCTCTACAAGTACCTCCTGTTTGAGAAATCACTACAGAAGTATTATTTAAATCATACTTCCCGGACTTAAGTGCACTTATAATTTGACCTACTACTACAATGCCAGGATAGCAAGTATCATTGTTTACATATTTTAATCCTTCTTCTATAATATGTGGATTAACTGTAGGTAATACTTTCAAATTATATCCGGAACTTTTAAAAGCAACTTCTAATAGTTCAAAATGTATTGGTGAAAATTGAGGACAAAGTATTGTATGTTTTTCTCTCATTTCTTTTGTAAATATAGTTTTATCATAGGGTTTAATTGATTTAATATTTTTTGAATTGGAAATTGGGGATTTATTCATATTATCCATAGCAGCTTTAAGAGAACGAATTCTAATTCTAGCTGCGCCTAAATTATTAACCTCATCTATTTTTAAAAGTGTATATATCTTACCAAAGCTCTCCAATATTTCTTGTACTTGATCTGTAGCAATGGCATCTAGTCCACATCCAAAAGAATTTAATTGAATTAACTCTAAATTTTTTCTAGTACCTACAAACTGTGCTGCCCTATATGCTCTTGAATGATAAGTCCATTGATCCAATACTCTTAATGGTCTTGGAATTTCAACTAAATCATATACAGAATCCTCTGTAAAAACTGCCAATCCTTCTTCTGATATCATATTTGCTATCCCATGATTTATTTCTAAATCTAAGTGATAGGGTCTGCCACTTAGTACAATACCTTTTCCATTATTTTTATCTAAATCCTCTAATATTTCTAATGCTTTATTTTTTATATCTTCTTTAACCTTATCAATTTCTTCATAGGCTTTATCAATTGCAAAGCTTATTTCCTTTTGACTTATATCAAATACTTTTAGCTCCTCATATAAGTTTTTCTTCATTGACTTTATATCATTAAAATTTAAGAATGGGTTTTTATATATTATATCTTTACTTCTCAAAGATATAATATTATTTTTAACAACCTCTGGATAAGAAATTACTATAGCACAATTATAATGATTATCTGCCCTTTTATCCTCTAATCTCTCATAAGAAATACATGGATAAAATATAAATTTCAAGCCTTTTTTTATAAGACTTGCTATATGTCCATGAGCAATTTTAGCAGGATAACAAATAGATTCTGATGGTATAGTATCAATACCTTCATTATAAATTTTCTTTGTAGAATTAGGAGATAATACTACCCTAAAGCCTAGTTCTGTAAAAAAAGTATACCAAAAAGGATAATTTTCATACATATTTAAAACTCTTGGTATACCTACTTCCCCTCTTGTTGCTTTTTCTATGGGAAGAGGTTGGTATTCAAAAATTCTTTTATATTTGTAATCAAATAAATTTGCTGCTTTTTTCCCATTCTTATTAGCTCCTGTACATCTTTCACATCTATTACCAGAAATAAACTTTCTGCCGTCAGAAAATTTGCTTACAGTAAGTAAACAATTATTACTACATAATCCACAATGTCTAAATTCATTTGACATTTTAAAATTCTTAAGCTCAGATTCTCCTAAAACATTAGAAATCTCATTTTCATTGTATTTATCTTTTGCAATAAGAGCAGCTCCAAAGGCTCCCATGAGGCCCGCAATATCAGGTCTTATAACTTCTTTACCAGTGATTTTTTCAAAGGCTCTTAAAACAGCTTCATTATAAAAAGTTCCTCCTTGAACTATAATTTTTTCTCCAAGACACTCTGGTCTTTTTATTTTTATAACTTTGTAAAGGGCATTTTTTATAACAGAGTAGGATAATCCAGAAGATATAGCTCCAATATCAGCACCTTCCTTTTGAACTTGCTTAACTTTAGAATTCATAAACACAGTACATCTTGATCCTAAATCCACTGGATTTTTTGATAATAATCCTTTTTTTGAAAAGTCTTCAATGTTCATATTTAGAGATTGTGCAAACATATCGAGAAAAGAACCACAACCTGATGAACAGGCCTCATTTAATTGAATAGAGTTTATTACTCCATCTTTTATCTTGATGCACTTCATATCTTGACCTCCTATATCAAGAATAAAGTCTACATCTTTTAAAAAATGCTTTGCTGCTCTATAGTGTGCAACAGTTTCAACTTCTCCAATATCAATATTTAAAGCTGACTTTATAAGTGCTTCCCCATATCCAGTAACAGTGACTTTAGCAATTTTTATTTTTTCATTAATTTTACTATATATATCCTTTAATATGTTTATAGTAATTTCCATAGGATTACCTTTATTACTACCATAAAAAGAATACAAAATGGCCCCTTCATTATCTATCAATATAGCTTTAGTAGTTGTAGAACCAGCATCTATACCTAAAAAAGCTTCCCCTTCATATGTAGTTATATCTCTCTTCTTGGCTTTGCAGCCATAATGCCTTTGTCTAAAATTTTGTAATTCCTTCTCATTTTGAAATAATGGCTCTAATGTATATGAAGTAGCTATATTATTACTGTTATTTAAGCTGTCAACAGCTTTTAACAGGTCTTCAAAAGTTATAACTTTTTCTTTTTTAGATTCAATAGCTGCACCAATAGCTACAAACAATTGAGAATTTTGTGGAAATAATATTT
The DNA here is from genome assembly GCF_001889325.1 of Clostridium sporogenes. Lineage (NCBI taxonomy): Bacteria > Bacillati > Bacillota > Clostridia > Eubacteriales > Clostridiaceae > Clostridium > Clostridium sporogenes. Next base: position 1,001,091 of record NZ_CP013243.1, read on the forward strand.
CCTCCTGCTTTAATTTTAAAGTATCAATAAATCTTTGCCTAAGCTCTGATAAAAAGTATAAAGGTCCTCCTAGGAATGCAACATTTCCTTTTATTGGTTTTCCACAAGCAAGCCCACTTATAGTCTGGTTTACAACAGCCTGAAATATAGATGCAGCTATATCTTCCTTAGTAGCTCCTTCATTTATAAGAGATTGTATATCAGTTTTCGCAAAAACTCCACACCTTGCAGCAATTGGATAAATTATTTTATAATTTTTAGCTAATCCATTTAGTCCTTTAGCATCTGTTTCAAGTAATGTAGCCATCTGATCTATAAAAGCCCCTGTGCCACCAGCACATACTCCATTCATACGTTGCTCTAAACTATCTTCAAAATATGTTATTTTTGCGTCCTCTCCACCTAATTCTATTGCCACATCCGTATTATTCATAAATGTTTCAACCGCTTCTGTGCAAGCAATAACTTCTTGAATAAAGGATACTCCTAAAAGCTTTGACAATGATAATCCACTAGAACCTGTTATCATTACTGTAATATCATAATCTTTATATTTCTTAAAAACTTCTTTTATAAAGACAACTACAGCTTCCTTTATATTAGAGTAGTGCCTTTCATATTTACTATAAATGATGTTGTTCTTCGCATCTAATAATACAAGCTTAATAGTGGTTGACCCTATATCAATCCCTAAATATAATATTTTTTTCATAAACTTCTCCCCTCAATACCAATTATTATTATCATAATTAATATGTAAACACTATTTTGTAATTCTTCCCTTTTTAATGCATAATATACTTAATTTTAAAGCATAAAAAAGAGAGGTTATAAATATTTAATCCTAACCTACTCCTTTTTATAGATATTTATATATTATTATTTAATGCTTTTTCCTATATTCTCTCCAAAACTTCTACATCTATCTAGTGCTTCATTATCAGGATTCCACATTTCTCTTATTCCATCATTTATTATTTCAAATCCTGCTTTATTTAATTCTTCTGTAATGAGTTTAACAGATTCTCCGCCCCACCCATAACTTCCAAATGCTGCAGCCTTTTTTTCTTTAAATCCAAGTCCTTTTATCATTTCTAATATTGCTGCTGTTGATGATAACATTCCCCTGTTTATTGTTGAAGATCCAACAAGAATTACTTTTGATTTAAATACTTCTGTTATAATATCGTTTTTATCATTTTTTGAAGAATTATAAATTTTTATTGCGACATCTTTATTTTCTTCCTTTATCCCCTCCGCTATAGTCTCTGCCATTCTTCTTGTACTATTCCACATAGTATCATATATTATAGTAACTTGATTTTCTTTATAATTTTTAGCCCATTTCATATATTCATCTACAATTTGAAGAGGATTTCCTCTCCAAACAATACCATGACTAGGACAAATCATATCAACTGGTAGATTAAAACTTAATATTTCCTCTATTTTCTTTATTACTAATGGACTAAAAGGTGTTAAAATATTTGCATAATATTTTATTGCCTCTTGTAATAATTCTGAACTATCAACTTTATCATTGTACATAAGTTCTGATGCATAATGCTGTCCAAAAGCATCATTACTAAACAACATATTTTTACCGCTTAAATAAGTAAACATACTATCTGGCCAATGAAGCATTCTTGCTTCAATAAATGTCAACTTATTTTTTCCTATTTCTAAAGTATCCCCTGTTTTAACCTCAACAAAATTCCAATCTTCATGATAATGAGCTTTTAATAACTTTGCTCCATTTTTAGTACAATATATAGGAGTCTTTGGAATTTCTTTCATGAGTTCAGGTAATGCTCCACTATGATCAATTTCTGAATGATTTACAATAATATAATCAATTTTATCTAAATCTATTTCCTTTTTTAAATTAGAAACAAATTCCTTTGCAAATGGTTGCCAAACAGTATCTATAAGTACATTTTTTTCATCTTTTATTAAATATGAATTATAAGATGACCCTTTATATGTAGAATATTCTTCACCATGGAAACTTCTTAATTCCCAATCTATTTTTCCAACCCAAGTAACCATATCATTGATTTTAAATGCCATAATCATCGTCCTTCCTGATTGTATATTTTAAAATAATCTATTATTTTCAAGGTTTATATTTTGTTCTAACTCTTTTGCTCTAACTCTACTAATTTTTTATATGTTACCTCAAATTTTTTACAAGCATCCTTAAGAACAATATAGTTAGTATATCCTTATTTTGTCTAAAAAAACTATTTATATCATTTAAAAATTATTTTTTATATTAGACTTATTTATTAAAATTATTAAATTTTATCTAAACATACATCATGGGAAATATGAAAATACCAAGAGTATTTAGAATTATTACTTGAACAAGCATAAAGATATTGGATAAAAAAATCAGAAAAAATTCGCTAGATGGATATAAGAATAAAATCAGATAAATGAGAAAAGTAAAAAGGAATAAGGTTTTTCAATATTTTTCTTCAATACTTTGTCAAGCTTTGAAAATTAATACTTCACCTTATTCCTTATATTCCATTTTTTCTATCTTTAATGCTTCCTTTTTTACTAGTTCACTTGAATTTTATCTTACCTTTCTTACTCCTTTTTTCCTAACTTCTTCAATGTTTTTATTCTTAGTTAAAAATTTGGTGTTTGTTAATAGGCTACCTCTAGTATTTATATTTTCAACATCCTACTACTTTCCATTTATCACTTCATTATATTTCATGTATAAATAATCCACTTCTTAATTTTGGTTCAAACCAAGTAGATTTTGGTGGCATAACTTTATTATTGTCTGCTATTTTTATTATTTCTTCTATGGCTGTAGGATACATAGAAAAGGCTACCCCATTTTCTGTTTTATCCACTAATTCTTCTAATATTTTTAGTCCTCTTATACCACCTACAAAATCTATTCTATTGTCCTTTCTTGGATCTTTTATTTTAAGTATTGGTTCTAATAAATTATTTTGTAATATAGCAGCATCTAGTGATTCCACTTCATCCTCAGCATTAAATGTATTTGGTTTTGCGGTTAACACATACCATTTATTTTTATAATACATACCAAAATTATATTTTTCTTTAGGTCTATATTGTAACTCTTCCGAAAATACTTTTTCTAGTTGTTCACTTTGCAACTCATGCTCTACTTCACAATTTTTTATAGTTTTTTTATTTTCTAATTTAGAATTGTACTCTCTTACTATAAATTTTTCTTCTATTTTATTTATAAATTCTTCCTCTGTATAGTATAATGTATCTTTTACCACTCTATTATAATCCATTATTTTTAATTCCTTATGTGGGAAAAGTACACCTAAAAAATAATTAAATTCTTCTTCTCCTGTGTAGCTTTTATTTTCTTCCCTTCTTTTTAACCCTACTTTTACTGCTGAAGCTGCTCTATGATGGCCATCTGCTATATAGACTGAAGGGATAGTTTTAAATATATGGCATATTTCTTTTGTAGTATTTTCATCATCTATTTGCCATACTGTGTGTCTAACCCCATCCTCTGCTACAAAATCATATAAAGCCTTATTTTCAGTACAGTTTTCTATTATAGTATTCAATTTTTCTTCATATTTATAAGTTAAAAATATAGGTCCTGTATGAGCACTGCAAGTATCTACATGTTTTATCCTATCTAGTTCTTTTTCTTCTCTAGTGTGCTCATGTTTTTTTATTACATTATTCATATAATCATCAATAGATAAACAACCTACCATACCTGTTTGGACATTTCCATTCATATTAAGACTATAAATATATAACATTGGTTTTTCTTCTTTTATAAATAGTTCTTTATTTATCATGTTATTCAAGTTTTCTCTTGTCTTATCATAAACTTTTTGGTTATAAGGGTTAATATCTTTATTTAGATCTATTTCTGCTCTATCTATATGTAGGAAAGAATAGGGGTTTTTGTCCCCTATTTCCTTAGCTTCCTCAGTGTTTACTACATCATAAGGTAATGCTGCTATTTTACGTTCAAATCCTTTATTCGGTCTTATTGCTCTAAATGACTTTAATATGGTCATGCTTTTCTCCTCCTATATTAAAAAAATTATCTACTATATCTACTATTTCTTCTCCTATTCTCATCTGAGCTTCTTTAGTAGATGCTCCTATATGAGGTGTTACACTTACTCTTTCATGACTTATAAGTTCTTTTTTTGGTTTTGGTTCATTTTCAAATACATCTAAAGCTGCTGCTGTTACTTTTCCGTTATTAAGGGCTTTTAAAAGAGCTTCTTCTTCTATTACTCCACCTCTAGCACAATTTATTATATAAACTCCATCTTTCATTATATTAAATTCTTCTTCCTTTAATAAAGCTCCTCTATCTTTATTGAAAGGTATATGAACAGATATAAAATCTGAATTGTTTAATAAATACTCTAAAGTACAGCATTTAAATTCTTCATATTCTTCACACTTGCCTGCTATATCATAATAAATTACATTCATCCCTAAAGCATTAGCTCTTTTAGCAACTTCTCTAGCTATTCTTCCAAATCCTATTAAGCCTAATGTTTTTCCATATATTTCTGTTCCTTTATACTTTTTCTTTTCCCACTTTCCTTGAAGCATAGTAACATTTGCTGTATTTATAAATCTGCTTATACAAAACATGTGTCCTAGTGTTAATTCTGCCACAGATACACTACTAGCTTTAGGTGTATTAAAAACCTTAACTCCTTTTTCTTTAGCATATTCTAAATCCACATTATCAAGACCAACACCTGCTCTTACAACCAATTTTAGATTTCCTTTTATACCTGCATCTATTATTTCCTTATCTACTTTAGTAGCTGATCTTATTATAATAGCATCAAAATCTTTTATTTTATCTTTAAGCTCCTCTTTTTCAAAATGTTTATCTAATACCACAAATCCCTGCTCATTTAATTTATTTAAAGCATTCTGCTCCATTCCATCAGAAACTAATATTTTTATCATAAAGTTCATCCTCTCAAATATATATGGGTAATCCCATTAATCTTTTTTATTTTTCTTATTTTATAAATATAATTAATTCATTTTATAATTCTTCATATTTTGAAGTATAACTGCATTATTATTTAACTTATAAATCAATAACTTATTTTAATTCCTTATATATATAATTATAATTTTATTATTTTTTAAATTAGAAATTATAACTCTATTCTAATCCTAAGATATCATTTATATTTTCTAATAATTCTTTTATATCTTTTAGTGTGCATTGTCCCATGTGAGCTATTCTAAATCCTTTATCTTTTAATTTTCCATAACCATTAGATATTTGAAAACCTCTTTTACCTAATTCTTCATTTAATTTTTTAATATCTATATTTCTTATATTTTCTATATTAGTTAGGGTATTTGATAAATATTTTTCATCTCCATAGATTTTAAAGTATTTTCTAGCCCAAGCTCTTACATACTCTGCCATTTCTATATGTCTTTCGTATCTATTTTCAAGGCCTTCTTCCAATATTTTATCTAGTCTATAATCCATAGCAAACATATGAGATAAAGAAGGTGTAGATGGATATTGATAGTTTTTCTTTTGTATATATTTATAAAGAGAAAGTAAATCTAAATAATATCCTCTGTTAGTAACTTTTTCTGCTCTTTCTACAGCCCTTTGAGAGAATGAGCAGATAGCCATTCCTGGTGGTAATGCTAATGCCTTTTGAGTAGAGGTTATACATACATCTACCCCTAGCTTATCTACTTCTATTTTTGTTCCTGCCATAGAGCTAACACAATCTAATGACCATATTACTTCTGGATATTTTTTTATTACTTTGCTTATTTCTTCTACTGCATTCATAATGCCTGTAGAGGTTTCATTATGAGTTATAAAAATAGAATCATATTTTCCTGTAGCTAACACCTCATCTACTAATTCTGGTTTTACAGCTTCTCCCCATGGCACTTCATATAAATCTGCTGGTACATTATTTGCCACAGCCATTTCATACCATCTCTTACCAAAGGCACCTATAGCAAATACCGCTGCCCTTTTAACTGTAGTACATCTTATAGCACCTTCCATAAGTCCACTACCAGAAGATGTAGATAGTAAAATCTCCTCTTTTGTATTAAAAACTTTTCTCAATTTATCACTAATGTCTTTCTGAAGAACTGAAGCTTCCTTTGTTCTATGACCTATCATAGCCATACTCATTTTTTCTAATACATCTCTTTCTACTTCTACCGGTCCTGGAATAAATAATCTTTTATGCATAATAAATATCCTCCTCTTAATTTGAACTATATTTTTGAATATTTTTTCAATATTCTGAACTATGAATTTATAGTATATTTTTCTTTTACTATTAAAGTACTTATTCAATAATATACTTCATACTACTTAATTTGTTTTTTATATTTTATTTTAAAGTTATGCATTATTAAAGTGAAATCCTAAGAAAAATATATAGAGACCTTATTTTTTTCCGAATACAAAAAGAGTCTACCATCCCTTGGTAGGGACGATTGACTCGCGTTGCCACCCTTATTAATCATATAAAAGATTATATGATTCTCTCAAAAATATAACGGTTTTAACCGTATTGCTCATCGCAATTACCTCCGAGGTGGATTCACTAAAATAACAGTATCAGTTTTCACCAACCACTGACTCTCTTTAACCTATATTTAAGCTACTATTCTCATCATGGGCTAATATGAATTTTTAAATGTGTTGAACCTTCATTTTTCTCTATTATAAATTTTATTTTATGAACTGTCAACGATAAGATTTTATAATTTTTTATAAAATTTTATAAATCCATAATATATTATAATTTTATATAGTATACTATATAAAATTATTCTTAAATAACAAAATCATATCCTGCTACAAATACCAAATCATCTAACTAAGCCCTTATTACATGTTATTAATATATTTATTAATTAATTTTAAAATATTATATGGCTCTATACAAAAAATATTATAGAACTTCTACACAAATGAGAAATTTTATAAATTCCTATAGATAAATATATATTTAAATAAGCATAGGTATGTTTAAGTGTTTTAAACATACCTATGCTTATTTCTTCCAATATTCATTTGTATAATTATATTTTTCTAAGAAAAATTATTATTAATTTCTTTTATTATATTCCAAGTAACATTTTAGCTATACCAAAATAAATTAAAAGTGCTACTGCATCTACTATAGTCGTAATTAATGGGCTAGCCATTATAGCTGGATCTAGCTTTAACTTCTTAGCTACTATAGGTAATATACCCCCTACAACCTTTGCTAACACTACTGTAAAAAATAAACTTATACATACTGTTATAGATACCATAAAGCTTACTTTTTCTATAAAGTATACTCTTAAAAAATTAACTATTGATAAAACTATACCTACAACTACACTTACCCTAAACTCTTTCCACATAACTTTAAATATGTCTTTAAGCTTTATTTCTCCTAAAGCTAATCCTCTTATAACTAAAGTTGAAGATTGTGAACCTGAGTTTCCACCGGTATCCATTAACATTGGTATAAAAGATGCAAGTATAACTACGGATTGAAGTACATCTTCAGATTTTCTAATAATGTTGCCTGTAAATGTGGCTGATATCATAATTACCAAAAGCCAAATTATCCTATGTTTTGCTAATTCAAAAACTCCTGTTTTTAAATACTCCTCTTCTGAAGGCTCCATAGCTGCCATCTTATGAAAATCCTCTGTGTTTTCTTGATCTATTATATCAACTATATCATCTATAGTTATAATACCAACTAATCTATGTTCTTTATCAACTACTGGCATAGAAACTAAATCATATTTTTTAAATTGATTAGCAACATATTCCTGATCATCGAAGGTATTTATAGAAACATAATTTTCTTTCATAATATCTTTTATTAATACGTCTTTATTACTTAATATAAGTCTTCTTATAGAAATAATTCCTTCTAATTTTCTGTTTTTATCAATAACGTAGCAAGTATTTATAGTTTGCTTATCCACACCAGTTTTTCTTATACGTTCTATAGCCTGTTCTACAGTCATTTCTTTTTTCAAGTCTACAAACTCTATAGTCATTATGCTTCCAGCTGAATCTTCTTCATATTTTAAGAACTGGTTTATAAGCTTTCTTTTTTTATCATCTGTATTTAGTAAAATCTTTTTAACTATATTAGCAGGCATTTCTTCTAATAAATCAATAACATCATCAAAATATAATTGATCTATTATAGTAGTCATTTCCTCATGGGTTATAGATTGTATTATATATTGTTGCATATCATTGGACATATAGGAAAATACATCTATTTCTATATCTTTAGGTAATAATCTAAACAAAACTAGCATATTTTTTTTATTATCTACTTCTTCTAATAAAGTAGCTATATCTACACTATTTAGTTTCAAAAGTTCTTCTCTAGCTTCTGAATATTTTTTCCCGTTTATAAGTTCTAGTATTTTTTCCATTGTGGTTCCTCCTTTAGGCACCACAAACAAAACCTTTTATATTAAATTAATTTTAGTTTTTAGAGTACAGTTTTCATTAATAAGCATTATATAACTAAATCAAATTTTCAAATATAAATATAATATTTATACATGAATTTATAGTTTACTTATGAAATTTAGGCCTAAACTAAATAGAAAGGCTTTGTAACTGTGGTACTTGCTATTTATTGTATTAAGTTCCGATTTGGGTTCATAAGGTCCAGATTCCACAACTACCACCAACCTTTCTTATCAAAATATTATTCGCCTAACACTTATTTCTTTAACTCATACATTATAACACAAAAATCTTATATTCTATAATTTAAGAATATTTTTATTTTAAATATAATAAAACTCCCTTAATTTATTCTTATGCTACATTTATATTTTGGTTAACAGTATCTATAAATAAAAAAGTTGCTAAAGATACTTTAATAATCATCAGCAACTTTTCTTAAACCTAATAAAATTTTTATTTAAGCTATATTTTTTAAATTGTTTTTTATAACATTTATTGTGTCCTCATATGCTTTTTGTATGTATTTTTCTGGTTCATCATATTTAATCTTATTCTCTAAATCTTTCCCATTAAATTTTTCTAGCCCTTCATATTTATATTTTATTTTCATATTATTTGAATCAACTATTAGTATATTTTTATAATTATTATCTCTTAATATTTCTATAGGCAATTCACAATTTATATCTCCTGTAATAAAAGATTTACTCTTAACTCTATTATTAAATATACTAGGTTCTGCCACTGAATTTAATATAACTTTCTCCATATAATTACTATCATGATTGTTTAATTTAAATACTGATTTTCTCATAAAAGGCAACTCATAGCACCCTAAATAACAATCCATTTTAAAATCATTCTTTCCTACATTTGTATATTTATTACTTATAATTTTTAGCATATCGCTCCAATTTATCATGCCTTCCTTAGAAATCTTTCTGCTCCATATATGTATTTTTTCATTTAAACTCTTATTTATAGTATGCATATTCAAAATTTGATAAATTTCATCTTCTTTAATATGTATTCTTTTTATATTACTCATTAAAGTACATATATATTTAAATGAATTACAATCTTTTTTCCCAAACATTATAGCACTTAATGATCCTAACCCAGTTCCTGATACTGCCTTAAATTTATTATACATATTATATTCTTCTATAGCTTTAACTACACCTAAATGATAAAAAATATTATTTCCTATAAAAGCTATTGCAAAATCTTTTTCCATATAATTCACCTCTAAATTTATACTATCCTTCATTGTAAACCTTTAAATAAATAATCTATAAATATATATTACCACAAATTTTAAAATATAAAAACAAAAATTGTTATAAAAATAACATCATTTAGCTTAATTATATCTTATTTATCTTAATATTCATTTAAATATTAATAAATTTTTATCATTCTATGTTTATCTTTTAACATTAACAAGATCTGTCTATAAATAAAATAAATTTAAATTTATTTACAGACAAACCTTGTTTCAATTGCATAATTTTATTTTATATTTATATGTACTTTTAACATAGTAAAAAACACTATAATTAAGCTCATAACTAAAAATATAACATTAAATCTATTATTCTTTTTCACCATTTTTATCCTCCTATAAAAATCAATAAATAAATTAATTTTTATTATTACACTCTAAAGATATATTATATTCGTTCATATACTTTTTCGTACAAAATTTTAATATTTTAAGTAATATAAAACAGTCTTTATGTAAAAAATAAGTTTATCACATATATAAGTTCTTTCAATATTAAAAAAGCTAAAAATACTTTTTAATAAAATAACTCTAATTCTAAAAGAACTTAATAATTTACAATAAGGAGAGATGTTTCATGCCTAAAGATAGTCAACCTGATAATAAAAAAGCTAGAATGGAAAAGTGTAATTATCAGACCCCCATAATTTCCGAAGAAGGAAAAAATAAAATAACTAATAAAAATAAGAATAAAAGCAAATAAATTTTTAAAATCAATCTGCCTAATAAAATAATAAAAGGAAGGTGTTTCAAAATATATTTAATTTTGAAACGCCCTCTTTATTACTAAAGGCAAATATAAAGGTTTTTATTCAAATAGCGCTATCATATATTTCTGGGAATTCAATTTTTACATTCTGGCCTATATTTTTAGTATATATTTCCTTACATTTATCAGTTTCTTTAACTCTTCCAGAAGGAAGATCAAATATTATTTCTGTACCTTTATTTTCTTTACTATTTATCTGAATATTTCCTTCATGCATGTCAATTATAGATTTAACTAAAGCAAGACCTATACCACTACTACAAGTTGTTAAATCATATTCTTTTCTATTAGATTGTACAAATCTATTAAACACATTCTTTTGCATATTTTTAGGTATGCCTATACCATTATCTTTAACAGAAATAATAACTCTATCTTCTTTATCCTGTACAGTGACTTGTATACATCCTCTTCCACTTTGTTTATATTTAACAGAGTTTGATATAAGATTTAATACAACTCTTTCTATCATATCCTTATCACAAGCTATAATTTTTTCTTCTGTATCTGTATCAAATATTATATCCATATCATTATTCTCAACATATGTAGAAACAGATGTAACTATATCTTCAACTAAACTAACTATATTATTATTATTTAATTTAATTTTGCAACATCCGGATTCAATTTTATTGGTATTAACTATATTATTTACAAGTCTTAAAAGTCTGTAACAATTTTGTTTTATTACTCCAATATATTTTTCAATAGTATCTATTTTTTTATTGTCTAAAGCCATATTCATAACCTGAATAGCAGAATATATAATATTTATAGGTGTCTTTAAATCATGGGATATATTAGCATAAAATTCAGCTCTTTGTCTATGTTCTACTTTGTTTTTTTCTAACTCTTCATATAATTTTTTATTTTCTTGTAATAAGACATTGTTCTTAATAGATACACTTACAAATTCTTCGTCATTTAAGTTTGAAACAAAGCATCTTAAATCCACCTTTAATATTTCTCCACTTTTTAAAATAATTTTTTCATTTAAATAAGTAACACCTGTAGAATTTTTTATATTATCTATCTTTAATAATCCTTCTTTATAAAATTTTTCTTCCAAATAATCATATATATTTATATTATTAAAATTTATGTTCTTTTTAATTTTTATATATTTTTTAGCTTCATCATTCATAAAATAAATTTTTTCATCTTTTAATATTATTATAGGCGAAATAATATTATTAATAAAATTTTTATATATTTTTGTTTTATTACTATACTTACTGTTAAATTTATTTTTAAAATTTTTCATATCTCTACTAGAAAATCCATACAACATATTATTAGCTATTATTCCCTCTACCATTGCAATATTAAAAATACAAAAATATTCTAAATCTGATTTAACATGACTTACATAAATAAAAACAATTACCACGTTAATTAATATAAATCTTATGGGTAAAAATTTCTTTATAACTTCCTGTTGTTCTTTAATAATTACAGTACTTATATTTTCCATTTCCCCACTCCCCTTTTAATATATGCATATTTTTACTTTATATATAAATAATTCAACTTTTTCTATTATTTTCCTTTTATTCGTTTTAAAATTTAAAATAAATTAACATTTTGTTTCTAATTTATTTATTATCTAAAAATAAAGAAAGGCAAGAGTATTTTAACTCTTGCCTTCCTTTATTATAATATCTTTTTTTTCTTTAATACAATCATAACAATAATTTATAATTTGACTTCTTTTTATTATTCCTATGAATATGTGATTATCATCTACCACAGGAACAAAATTTTGATTTATTGATAAAGATATTAAATCCTCTATTTCAGCATTAATATGAACAGGCTTATTATATGTATGCCTTGGCACATCTTTTAAACTTATTTTATTTGTGTCATTAAAACTTATATATGGAGTGTTTTTAATTTTCCATAACATATCTCCTTCAGTTAAAGTGCCTACATATTTACCATTATCATCTATAAGTGGAATAGCTGTATACCTATGATATTCCATTCTCTCTAGTGCCTGCCTCATTGTACTATTTTCATTTTCATAAATCACTTCTAACTTAGGTGTAAGAAAAAACGCTATATTCATATATATTCCTTCCTATAATTTAGTTTTATATAAGAAATATATTCCCCCCTTTAAACTTGTAAAAATCAAACCATTATATATATTTCTATATATAATAAAAAAATCCTATATAATAATATTATATTCATTAAAATTTAATAAATATATATTTATCATTTACATTTATATACTTCGTGCTAAATTATAGTAACTTAATATTTTACCTTTATTATATAACATATAATTTTGAGTATCTATATCTTAAAATATATTTAATTTTAGGACAGTCTCCTCTATATTATTTTATATCCAGTATGTTCTATACAATTTTTTATATCCATTTCATTTGCAGGCTTATTATAGCCTACCTCCACAGTACCTCTAGCTAAATCTATAGCAACTTCTTGAACACCCTTAACCCTGTCTAAAGCATTTAATAATCTAGTTTTACTTTCATTATTTGCCATTCCTGATACATTTAAATGTAAGTTATTCATAAAAATTCCCCTTTCTTTTTGATTCTATATGTTTATTATTTTCTTTATCATTGAAAATATTTATAATAAAACAATTTAAGTTTAAAATATTATATTATAAATATTTTTATGTAGTATAATATAGTAAAGAAACTTTTAGCTATAAACTAAGGAGGCAAATAGTTTGAAAGAAGCCATAATAAATATATTAAAAAATAGTTCTCATACATTTATATCTGGACAATATATTAGTGATAAATTAGGTGTTTCAAGAACAGCCATTTGGAAATATATAAATGGGCTAAAAAAAGAAGGTTATAATATAGAATCTGCATCTAAAAAAGGATATAGATTAATTTCTTGTCCTGATATTTTAACCTTTGAAGAAATTGTAAGTTTATTAAAAACTAAATTTTTAGGTCAAAATATTATTCATTTTGATTCTATTAATTCTACTAATGACAAAGCAAAAAAAATAGCCTCTTCTGAAAATGACGGTACAGTAATAATATCTGAGGAACAAACTCTAGGAAAGGGTCGATTAGGTAGAACTTGGTCCTCCTCTAAATTTAAAGGTGTCTATATGTCCATCATACTAAAACCTGATATAAACACTATGGATGTACCCAAAATAACTCAAGTAGCCGCTGCTGCTGTAATAACAACTTTACTTAATAATAATATTAAAGCTTATATAAAATGGCCTAATGATATTATAGTAAATAATAAAAAGGTATGTGGTATTTTAACGGAAATGAGCGGAGAGATAAACAAAGTAAATTATGTAGTAGTGGGTATGGGCATAAATGTAAATTGTGAAGAAGAAGATATACCAAAGGATTTACTTTCAAAGGCAACATCTTTAAAAATAGAAGAAAACAAAGAATTTAAAAGAAATATTTTAGTTGCAGACATATTAAATAATTTTGAAAAACTATATACAGAACTTATAGAATATAACAATATAGATACTTCTATAGAAATATGCAAAAAAAATTCTATACTAATTGGCAAAGAAGTTAGAATAATAAACAGAAATAAAGAACGTTTTGGAAAAGCTGTGGGTTTAAATTCTAATGGTGAACTTTTAATTCAATTTGAAAATGAAGAAATAAAACCACTAATCTCTGGAGAAATATCTGTAAGAGGACTGAATGGATACATATAAGGAAAGTGCGACGCACTTTCCTTATATTAATACTCTATGTTAAATGCTTTATAATTTTTGCTGGATTTCCCGCTACCACTACATTATCTGGAATATCATTCACAACTATGGATCCAGCAGCAACTACTACATTGTTCCCAATAGTGACCCCTGGTACTATAACGGAGTTTCCTCTAATCCAAGCATTATCACCAATGACTACAGGTTTACCATACTCTAAGCCTGATATTCTTATTTCTGCATCTAATGGATGGGTTGCAGTATATATACACACTCTTGGAGCTAACATACAATTATCTCCTATAGTAACTTTACAAACATCTAATATAATACAATCATAATTTGCAAAAAAATTCTCTCTTACATATATGTTACTGCCATAATCGCAACGAAAAGTTGTTATGTTATATTTTTATTACATGGTGTATATGAAGGATATTAGTATTGGTACTAAAGAACTTAGTATTACCCCATTTATAAAGGATGCTATAGCTACCTCTGGGGATGTATTTTTTGATATTATAGGTAATGTGGTGTCCATAGATGTGGCTCCTGCTGGAGCTATGGCTGTAAAATGATTTAATTTTTTTGCTAGAAATGGTATTGTAATTACTGCTATTATTTCTCTAAATACATTTGTTAAAAATGCTATGGTGCCTATTTGGGCACTTTCTAAGCTAGTAAGCATAACCGCAGATAAACTATACCATCCAAATCCCGCTGCTATAGACAAAGCTGATTTTATAGATAATTCGAAAAACATTGCAGTTATTATTCCACCAGTAAGACTGCCTATTATTATTGAGAGTGGTATTAAAAGTACTTTTAATCCATTTCTTTTTAAGTCCTTTATTAGATTTTTGTTACTTCCCACATCAATACCTACAAACAGAATAAGTAAGTTTAAAGCTACAGTGCTTATAAATTCTATATTAGGAATAAAGCTTTCTGCAATAAAAAAATATCCGCATAAAGCACCTAGCAATACAGATAAAAACATAAATAAAGTCAACTATTCCTCCCCCTTTTCCAGAAAACTCCTAGAAACTATATAAAGTATTATTACACTAAATATAGTTGTAGTTATTGCAAATACTATAGAAACCTGTCCTATATTTTTTATATCTTTTATTACAGATTTATTTGCTCCTATGGAAGCTCCCATAAAAAATAATAGCACAAATACCCCTATTTGCTGCAAAACCCCATTTATCTTTTTACCCTTTTTAGAAAACTTTTTAAAATACCCTATTAACATTCCTAAAAATAAAAACAATAATATAGCCCACATAAAATACCCCCTAAAAGGGAATATCTCAAAATATATTTTATTTTTATATTTTTTGTTGTTAAAATTAAATATATTTTATTTTGAAACATCCCCATATAAATCACAATATCTTTTTATTTTTTCTTCAAATTCTATAAGACTTATATATCTACCTTCTCTTAATATTTCTTTCCCCTCTATATAAAATAGGGTAGTTGGAACCGTAAATATATTATATCTTCCGGATGCCTCCTTAAAATTATCTATATTTACATTGAAAACTTTTATATTATGTTTTTCTCCAATAACATTTATTTTATCTTTAAGGATAGTACAGACATTACACTTTTCATTTGATGAAAAATATATTAACACCATAGAATTGTATTTTATTATATTTTCTACATAATCTATATTCTTTATTTCCTCCATAATAATCTGCTACCTCAAGCTTTCCCATTCTCTTCTTAAAATGCCATACATATAAAGATCATATCTTTTTCCATCTCTATGAATAAATTCTCTATAGGTTCCTTCCTTTTTAAACCCTACTTTTTCATAAAGTTTTATAGCTCTATGATTATATTCTAACACCGTTAAATGAATTCTGTGAAGATTTAGCTCTTTAAATGCAAAGTTTAAAACTAATTCTGTAACCTGGGTTCCATAACCTTTTCCCCTAGCTTCTTCCTCTCCAAAACCTATATAAAAGATAGCTGTTCCATTATTCCATACTATATCTTCAAGACCTGTTAGACCTATAATCTTGTTATCTTTTATATTTCTTATGGCAAATACATAACCATACTGTGATTTATAGGAACTATTTATAATTTCCTCTACTTGCTCTTTATTTTTAGGGAATGCTGATATTATATCGTAATGTCTTAAAAAATTTACATCTCTATACCAGGAAGCTATAGTTTCTATATCGTCTTTTTCAACAGCTGTAAGCTTTAAATTTTTTCCTACTAAAAGAGAATCTATAGACATAAATCTCATTCCTTTCCTTAATATTATATATATTACCTTATGCACAGTTTTCTTTTAAATATTTTATACATACACTACCTACAAACAAAATGTAGTATCTACCTTTATATAATCTGTCTTTCTCTTTCTTCCCTACTACTACATCCGCAGTTACAGCATATATCCACCATATATTTTTTTTCAAAATCTAAGGGTGAATAGGACAATTTAGCTTTTCTTAGTCCTTCTATACCTAAATCTTGTTCTCTATTTATTATAGGTATATCACTAAAATAATTTTCAACGAAAGCTTTATTTACAAAGGTATAAGCCCCTCTAAGATCCTTATTAGCTTTTTCTATGTGTATAATAGCCATGTTATCACTAAATTTTTCTCCTATACTAAACCCTGCAATTTCTCCGTTTATATATAACGCCATGCCTTCTAATCCTAAAACATCCATGTTACAACACATATCTCTTATGCTTTGAAGCTCATAAAGTAAATGTTTATCCTTTGTATCATTTTTTTCATACCATAGCTCAGCAATTCTTAAACTATCTTCTATAACTCCTTCTTCTGTAAAATCCTTTATATCATAGTTATAATTTTTTATAAAATAGTTATAGTGATTCTTTTTACCATGAAGCTTTTTACCTGATAAAGTTATAAGTTTTTTACTCTCATATAAATAATCAAAGTTATCTCTATCCTCTTCTACCATTATATTACTATAAATTTCTTCATCTTTGTATAGATTTTTTAATTCTTTAACAAAATCATATCTTAAATCTTTAAAGAGATATTTAATGCATTTCTCTTTTTTATAATCCATTAAAGTTTCTATTATATCCTTTAAATTTTCTTTTTTATATCCTAAAGGTTGCATAAAATGATATTCATCATTAAAATCCTTCTTTTTAATAATAAGAGTTTCTTTATATATAGCATACTTTATATCTAAAGCCTTTCTCCAAATATATAAAGTTGTAAAAGAATACTCGCAATTTAAAAAATCATATGGTTTTATATAGCTTTCAAATAATTTTTTATCATTAATAGTTAATCTTTTAAAATTTAACACACTATCCCCTCTTTTAATAATATATTTATTCCCTAGTAACTTACTCTACTTTAATATTAAAAAAATAACCCTTCGAATATTTATTATTGAATAAGAAGGGTTATCTATTTATATTATACTTTCATTACTAATTTTTTGCAACCTTATCTATATGAATTTATATTCTTTTAAAGATTAGGTAATCTAAAGTAAAACTCAATTCAGATGAAATCTTTACTTCTAACTAAGTTATAAATTCTAGAATCAAGTGATTCTTAGGCTCAAGTGGATTTTGCTTATGAGAAATACCCCTTTCCATCTGAGTCTTAGAAAAACTTATCTAGGGGCGTATCAACCGTTATCTCCCACCTAAAAATGATAAGAGTATTACGGATGGTAGCCATAGGATAAATAATATTTTTTAATTATAATAAATTTTATGCTTAAAATCAAATAATGTTAGTATAACAACTAAATTAATAACCCTTTCGAAAAATCAATACTAAAGGATACTTTTTCTCCCATTTGTAATAAATTATTACTATAATCTATTATTTTTATATCTTTATCCTTATATTTTACAACATAATAAATTCTATCTCCAGCGTACTTAGAGGATACTACTTCCCCTATACAATTTTTATTCTCTAAATCCTTATATATTTTTATATTTTCTGGGTTTATCATTATTTCTGAATCACCTTGTTTTTTATCCTTTACTTCAAATTCTACAAAATCACAGTAAAACTTATTTTCAATAATTTTTCCTTTAAAATAGTTTCTTTCTCCAAAAAAATTAGCCACTTCTTTAGAATTGGGGGTTTCATATATTTCCTTTGGAGTTCCCTGTTGCATTATTTTACCATCAATCATTAAAGATATATGATCCGACATCATTAAAGCTTCTTCCCTATCATGAGTAACTAATATAGTAGTTATTCCTAATTTTTTTTGTATTTTTAAAACTAATTCCCTTATGGAATTTCTAATATTAATATCCAAACTGGTAAAGGGTTCATCCAAAAGCAAAACTTTGGGCTCTATTGCTAGTGCTCTTCCTATAGCTACTCTTTGCTTTTGCCCCCCTGAAAGTTCCTTTGGATATTTATGTTCCAATCCTTGTAAACTTAGCATTTCTAATATTTTATTTACTTTTTCTTTTATTCTGTTTTTATTTTCTTTTCTCATATTAAGTCCAAAGGCTATATTATTATATACATTTAGATGTGGAAATAACATATATTCTTGAAATACTATTACTATTTCTCTTTTCTCTACAGGTGTATTTTTTATATTTTTACCACTTATAAAAATTTCTCCTCCATCCTCTTGTAATAAGCCTGCTATTATATTTAATGTAGTACTTTTACCACAACCAGAAGGTCCTAAAAGACACATTAATTCTCCCTTTTCCACTGAAAAACTTATATTATCCAATACATTTTTATTATTAAATATTTTCTTTATTCCTTTTACTTCTATTTCCTTCATTATATATACCTCTATACATTTAAAAATTTATCTGTTTTGTAATAAGACTTAATACATTTATTTATAATTAATAAATAAATTAAAGATGTAATAATAAAAATAAGACTAAAACTAGAAGCTATAGTTCTATCCCCACTTTGTATAAAGGGAAACATTACTATAGGATATGTAATAACCTGTCCTCCCCCTATCAAAAAAGTTAAAAAATATTGACTGAAGGATATTATAAAAGTCATAAATACAGTAGACATTATCCCTGAAGAAATCAATGGTAATGTTACATAAAAAAAGCATTGATATCTATTGGCTCCTAAAACCTTAGCTTGCTTCTCCATTTTATCTCCAATTATTTCAAAAACATCTGTAAGCATAAACACTGCATAGGGAATACAAGGTATCAAATGTATTATTATTACCCCTAATATAGTGTTAGCTAGCCCTAGTTTTAAAAAAGATATATGAATTCCTAATGCCACAGAAACACCAGGTACTATTATAGGGGAAAATATTAATATCTTTATAAAATTCTTACCCTTAAAATTATATATTCCTAAAGCCTTAGCTGCTGGAATACTTATTATTATAGTTACAAAGGTTACTATTGTTGATATGCCTATGCTTTTAAATAAAATATTAAAATTTTGAGATTTAGGATCCAAGGTATATTTTAATCCCCTTAATCCAAATTCCTTTGGTATAACTAGCGGCCAACTCCAATTTTTTGCAAAACTCCATAGACACAATATTATTACAGGAAATAGGAAGAAAAATGCGAAACCATATATTATTATATTAAAAATTACTTTTTTATTTTTCATTTATAATATTTTCCTTCCCTATTTATTATCTAAATTTCTCTTTTTAAAAATATCTAAAGATTTTTTATATAAAACTATTAAAGAGGTTGATATAATTATGAGTATAGTATTTATCACCATAGCATAAGGCCTATTAGTCAAATCTGGATTAGAATATTCTATGTAAGCTTTAACCGGAAGTGATTTTGGAGTAGTTGGACCTAACAAATAAGGTACCTCAAAAGCTCCAAAAGAAAAAGCAAAAATAATTATAAAAGAAGATAAAATAGAAGGCATAAGTATAGGAAATATAACATAAAAAAAAGTTTGTGTTCTACTAGCTCCCAGTGTTCTTGAAAGATGCCACATTTTTTCATCTATATTAGTTAGCACAGCATAAATAACCAGTATAATAAAAGGTATCTCCTTCCATACATAAGTTATAATTATACCTATACCTAATCTATCCATTATAAGTGCTGGAAAAACATTTCTAGAACTTATTAGCCCTAAATTGTATAATATTCTAGCCAATATTCCATTTTGGGATAACATGTTGATGATAAGTAAAACTGCAACAGTATGAGGTATTATTATAGGCATCTTATATATAACATCTAAAATTTTACTCCTCTTCTTATGCATAAATATAATATAAGCTAAAATAACCCCAATAAATTCAGCTATTAAAGAAGATATAGTACAAGTAAACAAACTAAATTTTAAAGATTCTATAAATTCCTTAGAAATTAATACTTTTTTATAGTATTTAAGTGTAATTTCATTTAATCCCACTGTAGGAAAATAGCCTAAGCTTTGACTTAGGCAATTTATTATTCCTACTCCTAATATAGAAACTATTATTATTATAACTGGCGATAATAATATATAAGGTTTCATCTTTTCTTTCACTTTATTTATCTCCTGGTATATTTTCCTGCCATATTTTTTCTATAATTGGTACTAATTCTGCTGGCAGCTCTGGTAGCCTATGTGGTAATAATTCACTTTGTGGAAGGGAACCAGAACCTACTTTGATTTTTTCTATTTCTTTCTTTTCCTCTTCACTTAATTTTTTATTATCAAATATAGGTAAATCTCCCCATACTTTAGGATCATATTTAGATTTTTGCATTTCGAAACTTAATATGCTATTAATAGTAACCATAGCACCCTCTTTATTAGGTGAGTTAAATGGTATCGCTACAAAATGTGTGTTTCCTATAGTTCCATTTTTAAATAATGACACTTGTGTTTTTTTAGGAAATGTCCCGTTATCTATTTTCTCTGTTACTGAGTTTGGATTATAGCTCATAGTATTTATAACTTGTTTATCTGCATACATGTTATCTAGCATAGCTATATTAGCAGGATAAGTTTTACCCTTATTCCAAAGATAAGGTTTTATTTCTTTTAAGTAATCTATAGCTGGTTTTATTTCTTTTTCTACTAATTCTTTTTCTGGTTTTATTTTCATAAGTTTTTCAAAGCCTACTATATCGTATATTATATTTCTTACAAAAGCACTTCCAGTAAAATCTGGTGGTGCAGCATATGTAAATTTCCCTGGATTAGCTTTTACAAATTCTAATAATTCTTTATGATCTTTTGGTACTTTTTTTACACTTTTTTCATCATATACCATAACAAATTGTGCTTTTCCATAAGGAGCTTCAAAAGCCTCTACTGGCTTTCCAAAATCGTATTTTACGTCATTTGAATCCTTATCTATGTATTTTTTATAATTAGGAAGGTTCTCTGAAAAAGGTCCATAAAGAAGATTATTTTTCTTTGCTGTATAAAAATTTTCTCCATTTATCCAAACTACATCTATGGTTCCTTTATCATTTCCTGCTTGCTTTTCACCAAGCATTTTATTTAATATATCATCAATATCCATTGGTACTCTTTTTAATGTTATATTATATTTTTCTTTTAATTCTTTTGCTAGATGGTCATCTATCCATTTGTTTGTAAGTTCACTACCACCCCATCCGTAAAATGTTACAGTAGTTCCTTTACTTTTTTCAACTATAGAATTCCAATCTTTAGTTTTTAAATCTGCTTCATTTTTACTTTCTTTTTTATTACCACAAGCTACTAAAGAAAAAAACATTGTAAAAGTAATTATAATGCTTATAAATTTTTTCATTTTTATCCTCCTTTTAAAAATAACTATATATGCCAATACACATTATAGCATATTTAGCCTTATTCTCCCATAAATTTACCTATTTAAAGTTTATAAATCCCTACTGCTCTTTTTTAATATTTCATATTATATTTTTAGCTTCTTGCATATTATGATTTATAACAAACCACTTGATATTGAAGATAATATTAATAAATTATATATAAGGCTACTTATAACAATCCAAATTTAACAATATTTAATATACTAATGAAATATATAATATTCTAAAAATTACATTTGACAAAATTATCTGAATATTGTATAATTTAATCATAATAGATCATATAAAGAGAGGTAAAAACACCATATAATTAATGAGCAGTTATAATATCTCTAAATTAGATATTGTAAATTAATAGTGAATTTACTCCCCTCCATACAAGGTACCTTAATAACTAACTTTGTTATTGGGACTTTAGTAAAAATCTATTATATGCTATTTTTTTAGTAAGGATAGATTCTGAATCAAAATTATTTAAATTTGGTTACAGAATATTCTTTACTAAAATTAATTCTTAATTATAAATGAAAGGAGGATGAAAAAATTCAAATAATACAATTAGATGAAAATTCATTTCTTTTAAAATCTACTTAAATAGCTGATTTAAATTATTGTAATTTAAATCAGCTATTTACTTTTAATCTATTTACTTTTAATAAGTTTACTTATCCATTACAGACTACCATTTATAACTTCAAACTTATAATCCTACACTTATTATATCTCCGTTTTTAATTTATATTTATTTAGATCTTATACCACAATCTTTATACATTTTAATATCTTAAAGGTATCTTAGATTTCTTTATAGTTATTTTGTAATATCCTTCACTTTCTAAAAAAGATCTCAATCCCATTTCTGCAATATCTAAATTATTTTTAGGACCTATAGTTATTTTTTCTATAGGTAAATTCCCTTCTTTTGTATTTGGGTTAAGACCTAATTCTATGTAAGGAATAAAAACTCTATTTGAAATTCTATGTTTTACTATTTTCTTTTTTATATTTTTATTAATAACTCTAAATACTAATCTATGTTCCTGTTCTTCCTTAAAACTCTCATCTTTAAAAAAAGTAGCTATATAAGCTATATTATAAAGCACATATACTATTAAAGATTTAAAATCATCGTCTTCTTTAAATTCATAAAAATTTTTATATAACTTATATAGAAATTCTACTCTTTCCTTTATTATATTTTGCTGATATTCCTTATTATATATAACCTCTCCAAAATACCATACAAAGTCTTCTCCCTCATTTAAAAAGATAGAATTTTTATTTTTATCTATAAACCTGTAATTTTTTCCTGTAAATATATTTTGAAAATAATCACAATTAAATGCTAAATTATATCCATCATAATTAGAATAATTAGACCAAAGAGCTAAAGAATCTTTATTTTCTGTAAGAGACAATATGTAAGTATCCCCTAATTCTATATCTATTGTACGCAACAAAATTTCTATATTTTCTTTGAAAAATTTATCAAATTCTTCATTCTCATTTAGATATTTTTCACATATATCATAAATCAAATTGTTAGTGTAATTTATTTCTGTACTATCATTAAGATACTTACTATTAGATAGCCAAATATTTTCCTTACTTATTATATTTTCTAAAGTACTTATGCTAGTATAATAATATAGCTTATTTATACTTTTACATTGATACAAATCCAAATTATATCTAAATATTTTTTCTTTATTTTCAAATCTATTTATATATGTTTCTATAATAGGTTTGCTCATAATATCCATACCTCATTTAATGTAAATTTATAAAAGCTATGATTTCTACCATAGCTTTTACTTATTATTCTTATCCTTTAGAAAATATTTTATTTACTTTAATTAAAATATTTTTTATTTAATATGCTCTTTAATTTTTTGCCTTCTTCATTATCTTTATCTAATTTAAAAATATTATTTAAATACTCATTAGCCTCCTTATATTTTGAATTATGTATAGAATTTTCTGCATTTTTTAAATTGTCTTCTATATATTTTTCTGTACATTCTTTAATTTTTTCCTGTGCTTTATTAAAGGTTATAGTATCATTTTCCATAACTTGTCTAAAACATTTTAAAGCCTTTAAGTATCGCTTTCTATTGTAGTATATCATTCCATCATGATAGGATTTTCTAGAATTCTCCATAGACATTGCTAATTTTAACATGTTTTTATCAGTATCATTTTTATCATATTTTACTACTTCCTCATATACTGCTATAGATTTAATATATTCTTTTTTATTTATATATGCATCTCCTGATTTAATAAGATTGTTTATTACAACATTTTTACCATAATTATAACTAATGAATGATACAATCATCAAAACTAATCCTAAAATAAAAAATATTACAAAATATTTTTTCTTATTAAAATTCATTATTTACCTCCATATATATGGTCAAAATATATTTACAAAATATACACATTTTAATTATACTACAGTTCTAAATAAATTTGTTGATGCTATCTAAAATTCTTCTTAGTATATATTCCCTTTAAATTTATAAAAAGCTTAGAAATAACTAAATAAAATTATTTCTAAGCTTTAATTATAAGTTATAAAAATTTATAACCTTAATATGAAGCAATTGTTAATTAAATTTAACTTTATTTATAAGAACACTTAATCTTATAAGATTTTTCTCTACCTAAATTACTCATTTCCCTGTAAATAAATATAGCTGTAACTACAGAAGAAATTCCATCTGATATAGGTGCACACATCCAAACTCCTGTAAGTCCAAAATGCTTTGGCAGTATTAAAAGTAATGGTATTAAAATTATTACTTGTCTTAATAAACTTAAAAATACAGATATTTTAGCTTTTCCTATAGCTTGGAAGTAATTTGAACTAACAATTTGAAATCCAATTACAGGTAGCATACATAAAACTATCCTTAAACCACTAATTCCTATTTCCATAAGTTTAGCATCATTATTAAATATTTTTATAATATATTGTGGGAATATCTGTACAAGTAAAAACCCTACTGTAACTACTATAGTTGCAGAAAATATTGCTATTTTTAAAGTGTCTTTAACTCTTTTATATTGCTCTGCTCCATAATTATAACCTATTATAGGTTGAGCACCTTGGTTTATACCGAATATAGGCATTAAAACCATTAAAGATACACTATTTACAACAGTCATTGCCCCTATTGCTAAATCTCCTCCTGTATTTTTTAATGCATTATTTGAAATAACTGTTATTATACTAGCTGCCAATTGTAATGCAAAAGGAGCCATACCTATAGATATTATTTCTAAAAATATAGTTTTTTCAACTTTAAAATTTTCTTTTTTGAGCTTTAAAGTACTTTTTTTACCAGTAAAATATCTAAGTACCCATATAGTATTAGCCGTCTGTGATATAACGGTAGCTATAGCTGCTCCCTTTATCCCCATATTAAATCCAAATATAAATATAGGATCTAAAATTAAGTTTAATACAGCTCCTAAAAGCATAGTTACCATCGCCATTTTAGGATTTCCTTCGGCCCTAATTGTATTATTTAAACCGAATCCCAAAGCATTGGTTATAGAACCTATTAAAATAATAACCACATATTCTTTGGCATAATAAAATGTTTTAGTGCTAGCTCCAAATATATTTAAAAGAGGATCTATAAATATTAGTCCTATTATAGTTATAGAAATCATAATAATACAGAGTAAAGTAAAAGCATTTCCTAATATTTTTTCTGCATCATCTTTTCTTTGCTGTCCTAATCTTATAGATATAATAGAGGCTGAACCTATACCTATTAACATGCTAAAGGCCATTAACACAGTCATTATAGGTAATGTTAAGCCTACTCCTGTAATTGCTAAGGATCCTACATCCTTTATATGTCCTATATACATTCTATCTATAATATTATATAAAGCATTAACTATCATTCCCATAATGGCTGGTGCAGAAAATTTTAACAATAATTTTTTTACACTTTCTTCTCCTAATTGTTTTTGTCTATCCATTTTATTCCTCCAATCTATTATTTAACTTTATGATTGTGACAATTCAAAGAAGCTTTTTCCAATAATTTCAAAAGCTCCTTTTTTTCTTTTTCTGTAAAATCTGAATACAACATTTTGTCCCAAGCATTTAAAATTTTTATTATAATATGTTTTATTTCAAAACCCTTTTTAGTAACTATTATATGATTAATTCTTCTATCATTTTTATCAATTTCTTTATTTATATAGCCTTCTTTCTCCAATTTTTGTAATGCTCTAGCTGTAGTCCCTTTGTCTATATTTAAAGCACTACTTATTTCTTCTTGATTACATCCATCATTATTAGATAGATATAATAAAAAAATATATTGTCCACTACCTATACCATATTTACAAAGTTCCTTATTTATATAACAATTGCCTGCTCTATATAACATAGATATATACCTACCTACGCACTGCGTATTTTTACCCAATTTTGTACTCCTCCATTAAATTTATAATAGTTGCAAATACAACTTAATATATCACAAATTAGTTGTATTTGCAACTATTATTCAAATATTTTCCTTTATCTCTTTTAAAATTAACAAATAACCTTAAATTTATATTTTTATATCATAAAATATTGTTAAATATATAACGATAAAAGTTATATTTTAACTTTTAAAATAGTTGGTAATACCCTCTTATTTAATAATATATCATTATTTATGCAAATTATTTGATAAATTATACATATACACTAGCTATCTTTTTCTTAATAAAAGCCGTTATTTTTCAACCTTTTTACTATATATTTATTGTTATTTTAATAATATTATATATTTATTTTTATAGGTTGAAAGTTTTGACAATAAATGATATAATTTTAACATAAATCTTATTTTTATTAATATATTAGGAGGGGTATAATGGAAGCATTTATGAGTTTTATTAGTAAAATCTCCAACTGGATATGGGGTCCACCTATGTTAATATTATTAGTTGGTGGAGGAATTATTTTAACTTTTACATTAAAATTTTTTCAAATTAAATATTTTCCTTATATAATGAAAGAAACTTTTGGTAAAATGTTCAGTAAACCTGCTGAAGGGGAAGGTACAATTACACCCTTTCAAGCTGCTTGTTCAGCATTAGCATCAACTGTGGGTGCTGCCAATATTATAGGAGTTCCTGTTGCAATAGCTTTTGGAGGTCCTGGAGCTGTTTTCTGGATGTGGGTAGTAGCAATTTTAGGACAAGCTACTAAGTTCTCTGAAATAATTCTTGGTATAAAGTACAGAGAAAAGAATGAAGAAGGAAACTATGTAGGAGGACCTGTTTACTACTTAAAAAAAGGTTTAAAATCACCGTTCCTTGCTACAATGTGTTCTTTCTGCTTTATGATCGAAATCATACCATCTATTTCTACACAATCATTATCAGTTTGTCAAACTGCTGAAACTATAGGATTACCAAAGATAGTTACTGCTATAGTTGTAACCGTTTTAGTTGCCTTAGTTGTTTATGGTGGTATTCAAAGAATAGGGCAAGTTACTGAAAAGATGGTTCCTATAATGGCTTTAATATTCATTATTTGTTCAGTAATAATATTATTATTCAATATCACAAAATTACCAAATGCTTTTGCATTGATATTTAAAGGTGCTTTTACACCTCAAGCTGCTGTGGGTGGATTTGGTGGAGCTACACTTGCTCAAGCATTAAGATGGGGTACTGCTAGAGGTACTTACTCAAATGAAGCAGGTATGGGAAGTGCTCCTATAGCTCACTCTGCTGCAGTTACAGATCACCCTGTTCGCCAAGCTTTCTGGGGTATATTTGAAATAATGGTAGATACAATAATAATTTGTACTTTAACAGCTCTTGTTGTTATAACTACAGGAATGTGGAATACTGTTCCAGGTTCTCAAGCAGCTTCTATGCCTTCAATGGCTTTCCAAAATGTATTTGGTAAAGCTTTTGGTGGTGCTATAGTATCAATCAGCTTATTATTATTTGTTCTATCAACTATTATAGTTATAGTTTACTACTGCGAAAAACAAGCCGAAGCTTTATTTGGACTCGCATTCTCAAAAATTATAAGAGTTGTTTGTCTAGCGGCTATAATATACGGCGCCGTTGGTAAATTAGAATTCTTATTCGCATTACTTGATATTCTTTTAGCTCTAGTTGTCATACCAAATATGATTGGTTTAATAGCTATGAGAAATGAAATAAAAGAATTGAAAGAAGAATTTTTCTCAGACCCAAAATATTATCCAGGAGCAAAAACTTCAAAATCTGATTCTTAATAATATAACCCCTATGCATCTGCATAGGGGTTTCTTAAATCTAAACATAAAAAATTCTCTAAAGAGAATTTTTTATGTTTTTTGCAATTCATTAATAATAATATATATATTCCTTATTAATAAACAAATAAACATATATATTTATATTAATTAATGTATAAAAACTATAAATATTTATACATTTGTTTTTCTAAATATTTATTATTTAACAAAGATTTATTAAATTTTATACTGATATCTTTGTTTTAATATGGTTTTTATTAAATTTTATACATAATATTACATTAAATTACACGCATCCTTAAAAAGGAGTAAAATATCAAATTATTAAGATAATAAAAGATAATGTTTATTCCTATATATAATTTACCATATCTTTTTATGTATTTTTATTTATACAAAAAACAATATTTTTAAATTTTTAATGCTGTTTTTAATATCATTTTAAATAATAAATTAACCATCTTCTATTGAAAAACATTTTTTTTTATGTTATCGTTTAAATATACATAAAATTCATAATTATAACATAAAACTAACTACTTATATTCAAGGAGGTTAATCATGCAAACGTTTTTAGACATTATCTCAAAGATCTCTGGTTGGATCTGGGGCCCGCCTATGATGATTTTACTTGTAGGTGGCGGAATCATACTAACTTTAACATTAGGTTTTGTTCAATTTAGATACTTACCTTTCATATTAAAACAGACCTTTGGTAGAATATTTGATAAACCTGAAGGTGAAGGTACAATAACACCTTTCCAAGCTGTTAGCTCCGCTCTAGCTTCATCAGTTGGTGCTGCTAACATCATAGGTGTTCCTGTTGCTATTGCCTTTGGTGGCCCAGGCGCTATATTCTGGATGTGGGTAACAGCAATTATAGGACAAGCTACTAAATTCTCTGAAATAGTGTTAGGAATAAAGTATAGAGAAAAAAATGAAAATGGAGAATTCGTTGGAGGACCTGTTTATTACTTAAAAAAAGGTTTAAAATCACCTTTTCTAGCTACTATGTGCTCCTTCGCATTTATGCTAGAAATTATTCCTTCAATTGCAACACAATCCCTTTCTCTATGTGAATCTGCCGAAACTATAGGAATACCAAAATTAACAACTGGTATTATAGTTACAATTCTTGTAGCTCTAGTTGTATATGGTGGTATTCAAAGAATAGGACAAGTTACTGAAAAATTAGTTCCTTTAATGGCTTTAGCATTTATATGTTGCTCTCTTGCAATAGTATTTATTAATATAAAACAATTACCATATGCTTTTGCATTAATATTTAAAGGAGCCTTTACTCCTATGGCAGCCGCCGGTGGTTTTGGTGGTTCTGTTATTGCACAAAGTATTAGCCGTGGTATCGCAAGAGGTGCTTACTCAAATGAAGCTGGTATGGGAAGTGCTCCTATAGCTCACTCAGCTGCAGTTACAGATCACCCTGTTCGTCAAGGTTTCTGGGGAGTATTTGAGGTTATAGTTGATACTATATTAATTTGTACTATGACAGCTCTTGTTATTTTAACTACTGGAATATGGCAAAAACTACCTGCATCCCAAGCAGCTTCTATGCCTGCATTAGCATTCCAATCAGTATTTGGCAAAAGTGTTGGTGGTGCAATAGTTTCTTTCAGTTTATTGTTATTTGTTTTATCAACTATAATAGTTATAGTTTTCTACTGTGAAAAACAAGCAGAAGCTTTATTTAACCCAACTTTCAGTAAAATAATAAGATTTATTTGTCTAGGTGCTATAATATATGGATCTTTTGGAAATCTAGAAAATTTATTTGCAATTCTTGATATTCTTTTAGCTCTAGTTATTATACCAAATATGATTGGTGTACTTGCTATGAGAAAAGAAGTTAAAGAATTAAAAGTAGCCTTCTTCTCTGATCCAAAATATTATCCACCAGCAGGGAAAAAAATGAACAATAAAAATAATGAAAAAGCTTGCTAAATAACAAATGAGGGGCTATCTCAAAATAGATTTTATTTTGAGAGCCCCTCTTATTTATTTATGTTATTTTTTACTTAAATAATTTTCTCGCTAAATTTATTTTTCCTTTAAAAGGTGCATATCTTATTTTTATATCTACTAAATTACTCTTCTTAAGTATACTTTTTTTATGAGAAAAGGTTTCAAAACTAGCTCTCCCATGGTAGCTTCCCATTCCACTACTTCCTACACCACCAAAGGGTAATGTAGAAGTAGACAAATGCATTATAGTATCATTTATACATCCTCCACCAAAAGATATATTTTTAATAATAAATTCCTGTTTTTCTTTATCTTCAGAAAAATAATATAGTGCTAGTGGTTTAGGATTATTTCTTACTATGTCTATAACTTTATCTATGTTTTCGAATTCTATAACTGGAAAAATAGGACCAAATATTTCTTCCTCCATTATTCTATTTTCAAAATTTATTCCTTCTATAATGGTTGGCTCTATATATAAATTATTTATATCTGTATTTCCTCCTGAAACTATTTTTCCTTCCTTTAAATATCCTTCTAATCTTTTAAAGTGTCTTTCATTTATTATTCTAGGATAATCTTCACTTTCAAAGGTATTTTCTCCGAAAAACTCAACTATATAATTTTCTATTGAACTTATTAATTTTTCTTTTATGTTTCTATGCACTACTAAATAATCTGGTGCTACACAGGTTTGTCCAGCATTTAAAAATTTTCCCCAAGCTATTCTTCTGGCAGCCAAATCTATGTTAGCATCCTTGTCAACAATGCAGGGACTTTTCCCTCCTAATTCTAAGGTTATGGGGATCAAATGCTCTGCAGCTGCTCTCATAACTATTTTACCTACATTTATTCCACCCGTATAAAATATATAATCGAATTTTTCTTTAAGCAAAGCTTCACTTTCCTTTACTCCACCAGTAACAACCCCTATATATTCATCAGAAAATGTCTCTTTTATTATTTTAACTATTATTTTTTCTGTTTCTACTGCTAGTTCAGAAGGCTTTAACAAAACACAATTACCAGCACTTATAGCTCCCACTAAAGGAGCCATAATAAGTTGAAATGGGTAGTTCCAGGGAGCCATTATTAAAGCTACACCGTAAGGCTCATTGTATATATAACTACTAGCTAAAAAATTAGTAATTGGAGTTTTTACTTTTTTAGGCTTTGACCATTTTTTTATATTTTTAATTGCTCCATTTATTTCATCATACACAATACCTATTTCTGTTATAAATGTTTCAAATTCTGATTTATTTAAATCTATCTTTAAAGCTTTAAATATATTGTTTTCATTGATTTTTATATTATGTTTTAATTTTTTTAAAGCCTCTATTCTAAAGTTTATATCCTTTGTATATCCCTTATCAAAAAAACTCTTCTGTTTTTCCAATATATCTCTTATACTTTCCATATCTATTTCCCTTCTTTACATTATATATACTATTATAATGCAAATGGAAATATTATTACATATAATTGGAGCATTTCTCTATAAATAAATCTATTGCTTTAATTTCCTCTTCTTTTTTTCCTTCTGACATACCTCCTCTTCCCAATCTATCACATAAAGAAATTAGAGCTATTTCTTTAATAGAAACTTCTTTCACCATAGTTTCTATATCCTTAAAAGGCAAATTCTTATTAACAAAAAGAGGTTGCATATGCCATCTTACTAATTTAGAAACTTCCTTTATAAATTCCTCATCCTCTGTAAAGCATTTTAAAAATTTTATACTTAATCCCTCACCTTCCTTATCATGATTATAGGAAGTTATTCTTCCCTTTCTAATTTTTGTAGTAGTTCCCTTACCTATATCATGCAGAAGACATGCCCACATAAATATTCTTTTATTTTCACTTTTCGCTCTTTCCTTGGCTCCATTATCTAAAACCATCATAATATGATTCCAAACACTTCCCTCTGGATGATACTTAGGTGACTGATCTATTTTTTTTAAGGTTGTAAGCATATCAAAAGGATATCCTTCTAATTTTCCTTCTTCATATAATTTATTTATATAATCAGAAGGTTTTTCATCCCTTAAAATATGCTCATCTATATCTTTAAATACCTTCTGTATATCTTTATTAATTTCATCTCTAGTATTCATAAATTCCTCCTATACTTACACTTATCCTTTAAGTTTTCATTAAAATTTAACCTTATATCCTGTTAATTAATTTATAACTTTTATTTTAAATTACATTAACTATTTTCCCCTTATATTTTATAATACATTCATTTAATTTATTTAGAGTACCATTATAAATCCTCCTATTTTTTTCCCTAAATCATAGACTAAAGTAATTATAAATAAAAATACTATAGTTAACAGGTAGGCACTTAAAACAAATTTTTCATCTAAAGCCTTCCTCAATTTATATTTTATAAATTGAAACATATTAATCACTCCCTTAAACCCTATATATTTTACTATCTGTAAAAACATATATTTTATCCAACAAATCGCTATTCTAATACTCTTAAAATACTTTATAAAAAAGAATTGAAGAGGTATATTAATCATAAGCAAATCAGTTAAAAATATTTAATTTCTGGATAAGAATTTTATCATTGTTATGTTTATATAAAGATAGTATTAAATAAAAAAATATTTTTATATTAAAAATTTTTCTTTAACCCAATATATATATGCTATGAAATAAAATAATATGAATAATTATTTATATTATTTTTAAATACATATATATTTTTCAATAAAATAGTATTAAAATATTATTAAAATATTCTTACAAGTATTAATTAATCATTGGAACAGGAGGGGTTATATGGAAATAAAATTCTTAGGAGCAGCTTCTTGTGTAACAGGTTCCTGCCACTTATTAAAAATAAAGGATAAAAATATTCTTTTAGATTGTGGTACTTATCAAGGCAAAGACGATGAAGGAGATAGAAATTATTCTTTTAAATTTGATGTTAAAGATATAGACTGTGTAATACTCTCTCATGCTCATATAGATCACAGTGGACGAATTCCTCTTTTATATAAACTAGGCTATAGAGGGAAAGTTATCTCTACTAAAGCTACTGCAGACCTATGTTCCATTATGCTTCCTGACAGCGGCCATATATTAGAATCAGAAGTTGAATGGAAAAATAGAAAAAGAATTCGTAGTGGTCTAGACCCTATAGAGCCTTTATATACTTTAAAAATAGCTCAAATGAGTACATCTCTTTTTGAAGGTTACAATTACAATGAATATATAGAAATATTCTCTAACCTTAAAATAAGATTTTTAGATTCTGGTCATCTTTTAGGCTCTGCTATAACTGAATTATATATAACTGAAAATGATAAGGAATTTAAAATTGTTTATTCCGGTGATCTAGGCAATACAAATTTGCCTATACTAAAAGATCCTGTTCAAGTAGATTATGCAGACTATCTGCTAATGGAAACAACCTATGGAAATAGAGTTCATGATAACATAAATTCTCAATTAAAGCAATTAATTCATATTATAAAGGATACCTTTAAAAGAGGAGGTAATGTTATTATTCCTTCCTTTGCTGTGGGTAGAACTCAAGAGGTAATATACGCATTAAATAAATATGTGGAAAGTAATATATTAAGAAATATCAAAGTCTACGTAGATAGCCCTTTAGCTTCAGAAGCTACTAAGATATTTAATGAATACACCATTGACTTTGATGAAGATGCTCAAAAATTATTAAACAAAGGTGATAATCCTCTAGAATTTAATGGTCTTTACTTTACTAATTCTCCTCAAGAATCTATGGAATTAAATAAAATAAAAACCGGTGCTATTATAATATCTGCTAGCGGTATGTGTGAAGCTGGTAGAATTCGTCATCACCTCAAACATAATCTTTGGAGAAAAGAGTGTTCTATAGTATTTGTAGGCTATCAAGCTGAGGGGACTTTAGGACAAAAAATATTAAGTGGTTCTAAAAAAGTGAAATTATTTGGTGAAGAAATTGCTGTAAATGCTGAAATATATAATCTACCATCATTATCTGGTCATGCTGACAAAAACGGTCTATTAAATTGGTTAGAAAACTTTAAAGAAAGACCTAAGGAAGTTATACTAATCCACGGTGAAAAAGATTCAAGAGACTACTTTAGAAATCTATTAATTGAAAAAAACTACAATACTTTTTGTCCTAATATAGGTGATATATATTCAAGCAAATTTAAAGGTCAAAGGAAAAGTGAAATTAAAAATAAAATAACTAATTTATTATCTTCTATAGAAGATATAGACTCATTAAATAAAGAAGATTTATTAAACTTGATTAAAAAAGAAATATATTAAAAACAAAACCATTATATCCATTAAATTTTAAAACTACCTATATATTAAAAAATATTAAAAAGAAAGAGGCTGTCTCAAAACAAATTTAAATTTATTTTGAGATAGTCTCCTTTAATCTTATTTTTACATTATATAAATATAAGAAGTTAAATAACATAATGTTATTATAAATATAAATAATTACTTTATAAAAGAGGTACTTATATATAAAAAATTAATTTATATAAGCTAATTAGTTATTTTTATTTCATAAATTTAGCTACATAATTAACTAAATCTACAGTTCTACAGGAATATCCCCATTCATTATCATACCAAGATACAACTTTAACCATGTCGTCTTCTAAAACCATAGTAGATAATCCATCTACGATAGAAGATCTAGGATCTCCTTTGTAGTCTACTGAAACTAGTGGTTCTTCTGAATATCCTAAAACGCCCTTCATTTCACCCTCTGCTGCTTTTTTAAATGCTGCATTAATCTCTTCAG
The DNA here is from genome assembly GCF_001889325.1 of Clostridium sporogenes. Taxonomy (NCBI): domain Bacteria; kingdom Bacillati; phylum Bacillota; class Clostridia; order Eubacteriales; family Clostridiaceae; genus Clostridium; species Clostridium sporogenes. The sequence goes on from NZ_CP013243.1 coordinate 1,036,196, forward strand.
CAGTTACTTTAGTTTTTAATTCACAAACTAAATCTGTTAAAGATACTGTTGGTGTTGGAACTCTTAAAGCAAATCCATTTAATTTACCTTTAAGACTCGGTAAAACTTTAGCTACTGCCTTTGCAGCTCCTGTAGTAGTTGGTATTATTGATTCTGCTGCAGCTCTTGCTCTTCTTAAATCTTTATGAGTTTTATCTAATATTCTTTGGTCATTTGTATAAGAATGTACTGTTGTCATTAAACCTCTAACTATACCAAAATTATCGTCAAGTACTTTAGCAAAAGGAGCTAAACAATTTGTAGTACAAGATGCATTTGAAATTATATTATGCTCTTCTGGATTATATTCATTTTCATTTACTCCTAAAACTATAGTTATATCTTCATTTTTGCCTGGTGCTGTGATTATAACTTTTTTAGCTCCAGCTTCTATATGCTTCATAGCTTTTTCCCTATCTTTAAATATTCCTGTAGATTCTATAACTATATCTACTCCAAGTTCTTTCCAAGGTAAATTTTCGGGATCATTTTCTCTAAATATTTTTATTTCTTTTCCATTTACTTTCATTTTATCATTAGAAATTATTTCTACTTCTCCATTAAATCTTCCGTAGCAGGAGTCGTATTTAAATAGATGTACTAATGTTTCAGTAGTTGCTCTTGCATTTAATGCTACTATTTCTACATCTTCTGGGAATTTATCCTGTGCTATTCTTAATACTGCTCTTCCTATTCTTCCAAAACCATTTAGTCCAACTTTTATACCCATTGTTTTTTCCCCCTATTAATATATTATTTAAATAATCTTTAAAATACTTTATTTATAATTCATTAAATTAATATATATGTTGTATAATTTCTTATCATATATTATTTGTATGTATTATTTAATTATATGTGCTATATTATTTATAACAATTTTATAGATATAAGTCAACACATTAATATGAAAACCTATACAATGTATCCTTAATATATTTTATAATATCTCTTTTTTTCTTTATTTTTCTTTATTTTTTATAAATCCTATAAATATGTCCTTTCATAACTATATATAATGTACATAATTCTTGACATTAAATAGGCCTTGTTATAAAATTTACTTATAAAATGAATTTTTACCTTTCGTCCTAGTGATGAAAGGTTTTATTTATAAATATTTTTTAAATAGGAGTGAAAGCAATGACAAACAAAGTCAGAACAAGATTCGCACCAAGTCCAACAGGTTATATGCATGTTGGTAACTTAAGAACTGCTTTATATGCTTATTTAATAGCAAAGCACGATAATGGTGATTTTATATTAAGGATTGAGGATACAGATCAAGAAAGATTAGTAGAAGGTGCTTTAGATGTTATATATAATACTCTAAAAATTACTGGTCTTAGCCACGATGAAGGTCCAGATATTGGCGGCCCTGTTGGTCCATATGTTCAAAGCGAAAGAAGAAATATATACATAGAATATGCTGAAAAGCTAATAGAAAAGGGAGAAGCATACTACTGTTTCTGTTCAAAAGACAGATTAGATATGCTAAGAGCTAATTCAGAAGCTTTAAAAAGACCTTTCAGATATGACAAACACTGCATAGATCTTTCTAAAGAAGAAATTGACAAAAAAATAGCTGAAGGTATTCCATATGTCATAAGACAAAAAAATCCAACTACTGGATCAACTTCTTTCCATGATGAAATTTATGGAGATATTTCCGTAGATAATTCTGAATTAGATGATATGATTTTAATAAAATCTGATGGACTTCCAACATATAATTTCGCTAATGTAGTAGATGACCATCTTATGGGAATAACTCACGTAGTACGTGGAAGTGAATATTTATCATCTTCTCCTAAATATAATAGACTATATGAAGCTTTTGGCTGGGATGTTCCAATATACGTTCATTGCCCACCAATAATGAAAGATGAACATCACAAATTAAGTAAGAGAAATGGAGATGCTTCTTTCGAAGATTTAATGGCTAAAGGTTACTTAAAAGAAGCTATCCTAAACTATATAGCTTTACTGGGATGGAACCCAGGTGGAGAAAAAGAAGTATTTTCTATGGAAGAATTAATAGAAGCCTTTAATTATAGAAATATAAATAAAGCTCCAGCAGTTTTTGATACAAAAAAATTAAAATGGATGAATGGAGAATATATAAGAGCTTTATCTTTAGATAAATTCCATGAAATGGCTCTTCCTTATTATAAAGAAGCTTTAACTAAAGACTTAGATGCTAAAAAAATAAGTGAACTTTTACATACTAGAGTAGAGGTTTTAAATGAAATTCCTGAACAACTAGATTTCTTTAATGATCTTCTTGAATACTCAGAAGAAATGTATATTCATAAAAAAATGAAAACAACTTATGAAAATTCATTAAAAAGCTTAGAAGAAGTTCTTCCTAAATTAGAAGGCTTAGAAGACTGGACTTTTGAAAATATTAAAGAAGTATGTATGAATTTAGTTAAAGAACTTGAAGTTAAAAATGGTGTAGTTTTATGGCCTATAAGAACAGCAGTTTCTGGAAAACAATTCACTCCTGGCGGAGCTTTTGAAATAGCTGATATATTAGGTAAAGAAGAAACTATAAAAAGAATAAAAATAGGAATAGAAAAGCTTAAAGCTTTACAATAAAATTATGTTTTATATTTAAAAATTGTAATAAATACATTAAGAAAAATCTCAGCTAATTATAGCTGAGATTTTATTTTTTTATATTTTTTTCATTTTTTATAAATATTTAAACTTAAATTTGAAATACTATATAATATTAAGAATATTATTTTTGAAATTTTGTTTATATATATATAAATTTGAAATACTATATAATATTAAAAAATGTTTCTTTTTAAATTTTGTTTATATATATATTATTAACTTCTTTTTCTGGTCTTAATTTTACTCTTTTTTTAATTTTGTTTGATCCATCTTCTTTTTCTTCTATTAATACTAAATTACTTTTATTTTTAACTATTTTATTTTGATTTAAACATTTATTGGTAAATGGTATTAATAACATAATAGTTATTAAAAATGAACTTATAAGTTTTAGTGAGCTCATAATATCACCTCTTAAGTTTATTATGGCTCTTTTAAAACAATATTATATTATGTAACTAGGTGAAAGCTAGTTAAAAATTGTACTAGTAATTAACTATTAACTTTTAATCAATATATGTGTATTAATAGTTAAGGTTTTCTTTAATTATTGATAGTATTAATTTAATTATAATAAGAAAATAATACAATTTTTTAACAAATATTTCAAAATATTATAAGAGAGCTTTTTTAAATCCTCTACCCTCTACTTCTGAAGCATCCAATATAGATATAAAGGCACCTTCATCTATATCTTTAACTATTAGTTTTAATTTTGGTAATTGAGATAAAGATACTACACAATATAAAACCTTTTTGTCCTTTTTTGTGTAAGCTCCCTTAGCATATAAAAAAGTTACTCCTCTATTTAATTCATTCATTAAAGCTTTACTTACATCCTCTTCTTTTTCAGTTATTATAAGTATAAGCTTTTGTCTATTAAATCCTTTTATAACTTTATCTACTAAATAAGAAGCTATATACATAGATACCAAAGTATACAACGCGCTAGTTAAGCCAAATATACATGCAGATATAGAAACTATTATAAGGTTAACTATAAATGTTATAGTTCCTATATCAAAATTTCCGTATTTCTTTTTTATAAGCGCAGATACTATATCTAAACCACCAGTAGAACCATGATTGCTAAATACAATTCCAACACCTATACCATTTAAAACACCTCCATACAATCCCAGCAAAAGTATATCATTTACTTGTATTGTATTCTTCAAAGGTTCCGTTAGTATAAGTCCTACTGAAAGAGCTATAGTTCCAATTAAGGATAAAAATGTGAATTTTTTATTTACTTTCTTATAACTTAAAAAGAATAAAGGTATATTTAAAATTAAAAGTGAGTAAGCCGCAGGAAAACCTGTAACATATTGAATAATTAAAGTTATACCTGAAAGTCCACCACTTAATAAATTAGCATGAATTAGAAACATATTAATACCTAAAGCTGCTATGAGTGATCCTATAATAACCATTACTATATCTTTAATAATATACTTATCTAATGCTTTAAAGCCCATAATTTTACTCCCCCTGCTCTCATATATTAAAGATTTATTTTATTGTATATACTATATAAATGTAACTACGTTTTTTAATATAAATACTATGCACTATACCATTTATATTTTTAAAATTATTATATCAGTAATAATTAACTTAATTAACCCATATTAATAATAACTTATAAAAAGCTAATATTAATTTTATTTTAAACTTAAAAACTAATATTAACTTCTCCTATATTTTATATAATTTTATTTTTTATACTTCCAAAAATTTGCCACTAAACTCCAAGTGTTCTTTCATTAATTTGGAAGCTAATTCACTATCCTTTTCCTTTAAAGCTAAATATATTTTTTCATGTTGATCTACTAGTTCTTTTTTGTTTTCAACATTTTTCATAATTTTATACCTAGCATCTTTTATTAAAGAATCTATAAGAGTTGAACAAGAATTGATTATATTTAAAAGTATAAAATTATTAGATGCTTGAGCTATTTCATAATGAAAATTCTTATCTAAATTTACAAGAATCTTTTCATCCTCACTATTTTTAATTTCATATATTATGTATTCTAACTTTTTTAACTGGTCTTTAGTAATTCTTTTAGCTGCTAATGCTGCTGCCTCAACTTCTATTATTCTTCTTACTTCAATTATGTCCTCTTTATTGCTCCTTTCTAGCATAAAAACTAAAGACAAAGGTTCAAATAAGCTGTTATCAAAATTGTCCCTAATAAAATTTCCTTCTCCCTGCTTACACTTAATTAGTCCAACTATTTCTAAAGCTCTTAAAGCCTCTCTTATAGATGTTCTACTAACCTTTAGTTGATCCACAAGTTCTCTTTCAGAAGGTAGCTTATCCCCTTTTTGTAAGTTTCCAGATATAATCATTGTTTTTATTTGTTCTATTACTTGCTCATATACTTTAGCATTTTTTATTGGCATAAACATTATATAATCCCTTTCTTTATAAAAATTATATAGTTAAATATACAACTTTAGTATACCACATTATTTACAACATATGAAAAAGGAAATAAAAATTGTAGATTTTAAATATAATGAACCTTATAATATAATCATGACATTTAGGAGGGATTTATATTATGCCTAAAATATTAAAAAACATTAGAGAAAAACTACTGATAGAGGGTAGAAAAATTTTATTAGAAAAAAACTATGAGGAATTAAATATAAGAGATGTGTGTAAAAACTGTAATATTGCTATAGGTACATTCTATAATTATTTTTCAAGTAAAGATCATTTAGTTCGTGAAATCTTTGCATCAGATTGGGAAAAATCTATTAAAATTATTGAAAAAATAAGATTGTCTGATGCTACTTTAAAAGAAAAGATTTATAATTTATATATTGAACTTGATAAATTTATAAATAAATATATATCTACATTTTATGTTTTGTCATTTAAAAAAGGGAGTGGACCATCTAATCATCCTAAAATATATAGTGAAATAAGCAAGCTTATAGACTATGAAAAACAAAGAGGTACTATAGTAAATCCACTGGATTCTAATAAATTAGCTCAATTTATAATATATAATTTTGTCTGTTTAAACCAAAGCAAATATATATCCTTTGAGGAGCTATATTTGCTTCTAAATTTATAAACTAAGGAAAGGACTCTACACTTTCCTTAGTTTATAAATTTGTTCCAGGTTGTATATATATGAAATAAACTTACTACATCCTGTTCATTATACAACAATATTTTTTTCTTTTTATATTCCGGCATTCTATTTATATAGTCATCATCTTTTATTATTTTACTGAAGGTTTTAGCTAGATTCTGACCACTTATTAGTTCCTTTTCTTTCCTTATTATATTGAATTCTTTTTCTAAATTTTTAAGACCTATGGAAGATTTTTTCTCTTTTTCGTATTCTCTTTGTAAATCTATAGATTGAAAATATTCCTTTATATCAAAATCTATATCATACTTTTCAAAAAGATAATTTATAACTGTAAAATCATTATTTCCTGAAAAAGTAATTATATATTTTTTTTCTCCAGTTCTATATGCATTTTCAAAATATTCTTTGGCTAATTCCAATATGTTTTTTACATCCTTTTTTCCTTCTATCATATACTGAGTAACCTCTATAGCATTTTTTATACTATCATAGTAACAACAGCCAAAGACACCTACACATACTGGTTTTCTATATACATAGTGCTCTAAATCAAAAAATATAGCTTTTTTATACAATTCTTTGTTCTCATTAAAAATTAATTCATTCTTATCTGAAAAATTACATAACTTCATTTCATTTCGTCGTGTTATCACCTTATCACTCTTTCTATTCAGCGTAAATTAGTATATATTATTTCCATAAACTTTATCTGTCATTTATGAAGTTTTAATAATTTATATACTTGCTTTAAAAATAAGTATACTAATTATAATATTTTTTTATTTTCCTTTAATATATTATTCTCATTCAATTATAACATCTTTCTTATTAAATTATCTCATCTTTTGTTATTTTTTTAAAAGCTATTTTGCACATATGAAAGTACTCTTTAAATGGATTTAATTTTAAAGGCACAAATATAAAAAAATACACTTCATAAATCAAGTCATTTCGCTAAGAAGTTCTAAACTTACTTTCATTAAAAATTTTCTATCCTAGAAAAGTAACATACTTAAATTCAACACTACTTTCCTTAGGTCCTGTAAGAAGTTGTGAAAATTTTTAATTTCAAAGATTAAGAACTCCTAAAGCTTATTCCTATGTTTATTACATGTATTTTTTATATTCTCTATATTAAAATTAAACCTATTTTGAACTCTATTCTATTATGCTTTATTAAAATTACTTGATTTTTAATATAACTAACAATTTAAAAAATCTAATGCATATTCACAATAAAGTTTTACCCCTATTTTTAAAGCCCTTTCATCTATGTTATATTTCTCATGATGCTGAGGATAATTAGAGCCTAAAGTTTCATTTCCCACGCCTAAAAATGCTAAGGCTCCAGGCACTTTTTCTAGATAATATCCAAAGTCCTCTGTAACCATATTTTTATTCATTTTATATATTCTATCTTTCCCTAAAATTTTATTTATAACCTGTTTTGCTCTATAAACAGATTTTTCATCATTTATAGTTACAGGAGTTGCAAATTTATAGCTTAATTCTCCCTTAGCATTATAAACACCAGTAGAATTTTTTAATATTCTTTCAATTATATTAGGTAGTTTTTCTCTAAGTGACCTATTAAAACACCTAGATGTTCCTTCAATAATAGCTTCATTAGCTATAACATTAAATCTACTCCCTGCCTGTAATTTACCTATAGAAATTACTAAAGGTTCTATAGGATCTACTTCTCTGCTTACTATACTCTGCAAACTCATTACAAAGGAAGAAGCTGCTAATACAGAATCTATGGTCTCATGAGGCATTGCTCCATGACCACCCTTACCTTTTATTTTTATTTTAAACACATCCGCCGAAGACATAATTGGTCCTTCTTCAATAGCTATCATACCATAGGGAACATTACTCCAAAGATGAATAGCAAAAGCATTATCTACTGAATCTAATACACCTTCTTTTATACACATTGCTGCTCCTTCTCCAACTTCTTCTGCAGGTTGAAATAATAACTTTATATTTCCTTTAATTTTCTCCTTTATATTATTTAAAACTATTGCAGCTCCTAAAAGCATTGCCATGTGGCCATCATGACCACAAGCATGCATTATCTCCTTATTTCTAGATGCATAATCAAAATTATTACATTCATTAACCTGAATAGCATCCATATCTGCTCTTAATAAAACAGTTTTACCTGTCTCTTTTCCTTTTATATTTACTAAAATCCCTGTATTAGCTATACTTTCAAAAGGTATACCAAATTTATTTAATTCACTCTTAATTTTTTTAGATGTATTCTTTTCATCCCAGCTGCATTCTGGATAAGAATGAAAGTACCTCCTTAAATCTATTACATAATTCTCATATTCATCTGCTATTTTATTTATAATATCCATAATTATCACCTATTATCTATGTCTTATGTAGCTTATAGCTAAGTAGACTTATTTTATTATAAAAACTTTATTCATTTAAGTGAGAAAATTGCATAATTCATTTTGAAATATAATTATATCAATATATTGCTCTAATATATTTTTTAAAACACGATGTTGTATGTGAATTTGAAACTTATTAATTATGCAATTTGCTCAAGTTATTATTTATGTTTTATAATCTAATTTTTAAAAAGCTGGAAGTATAGCTCCTTTATATTGTTCTTCAATATATTTTTTTATTTCTTCTGAATTAATAGCCTCATCTAAAGCTTTTATATACTCTGCATTTTTATTTTCAGTCTTAACTACAATAACATTGGCATATGGTGAATCCTTTGATTCAATAGCAAGAGCATCTTTTAATGGATTTAAATTTGCTGGAACAGCATAATTAGTATTTATAACTGCTGCATCCACATCACCTAAAGTTCTTGGAAGTTGAGCTGCATCTAATTCTTCTACTTTTATATTTTTAGGGTTTTTTGTAATATCCATCTTTGATACAAGTTCTCCTTCTTTTAGTTTAATAATACCTTCTTTTTCTAATAATTTTAATGCCCTTGATCCGTTAGTTGGATCACTTGGTATTGATATAGTTGCTCCATTTTTTAACTCTTTTAAATCCTTTATAGTCTTAGAATATACACCCATAGGTTCTAAATGAACTTTAACTGTGTATGATAAATCAGTTTTCTTCTCTTTATTAAACTCTTCTAAATATGGTATGTGTTGATAAAAGTTAGCATCTATTTCACCATCTTGCAATGCAGTGTTTGGAGTAACATAATCCGTAAACTCTTTTATTTCTAAAGTGTATCCTTTTTTTTCTAAAATAGGTTTAACTTTTTTTAAAATTTCTGCATGAGGTTCCGGCGTTGCTCCAACTACAATTGTTTTCTTTTCTTTTGCCTCTTCTTTACTACTTCCACACCCTGTTAATGTTACTAATCCTAAAATTAAAGTTGTTGCTATAGCAATAGATAATACTTTCTTTTTCATTAATAATTCCCCCTTATTATTTTATAAGTTCTGTTAAGATTAATCCTATATTTGAAATATTTCTTAATAGACTAATATTTTTTTAAATGTCAATATAAAATATTTTCTAATCACTGAAAGCTAGTGATATAAAATAATTAAACTAAAATTTTTCTTAGATACTTCAAAAGATTTTAATACAATTAAATACTAAAATGTTGGAATTACAACACCTTTGTATTTTTCATTTATAAAGTCCTTTACTTCTTTAGATGTTAAAGTCTCTGAAAGTGCTTTTATGTGAGCTTTATCCTTATCTCCTTTTCTAACGGCTATTACATTTGCATAAGGAGAATCTTTATCTTCAATTAATATAGAATCCTTTGTAGGATTTAATTTTGCCTCTATAGCATAGTTTGTATTTATTACCGCAGCATCTACATCATTTAATATTCTTGGTAATTGTGGTGCATCTATTTCCTCTATTTTTATATTCTTTTTATTTTCAACTATATCACCCTTAGTTAAAATATCTCCTTTTTTAAGTTTTATAAGTCCTGATTTTTCTAACAATCTCAGTGCTCTTGTTTCATTAGTAGGATCATTAGGAACTGCAATGGTAGCTCCATTTTTTAATTCCCCTAATTTTTTTGTTTTATTTGAATATAAAGCTAAAGGTGATATATAAACCTTTTTTACAGCTTCTAACTCTGTTTTCTTTTCTACATTAAAGTTATCTAAATAAGGTGTATGTTGAAAAAAGTTTGCATCTATTTCTCCATCATTTAAAGCAGTATTTGGGGTAACATAATCAGTAAACTCTTTTATTTCTAATTTATAGCCTTTTTTCTCTAATAAAGGTTGAGCCACTTTTAAAATTTCTCCTGCTGGTACTGGAGTTGCACCAACTACAATAGTTTTTTTATCATTAACTGTTTCTTTACTTTCTTTTGAAGAGCAACCTACCACTCCTAATGTTAAGAAAACTGATAATACTATTCCTAATAATCTTTTTTTATTCATAATTAGTTCCTCCTAAAATTTAAAATAATATTTTTTTAAATTTCTATATGATGCTTATTTATTTAATCTTTTGTAAAGTACATTTCCTAAACTTTGTATTACCTGAACCAAAATTATTAATATAACTACTGTATATATCATGATATCTGTTTTAAATCTATAGTATCCGTACTTAATAGCTACATCTCCTAGTCCACCTCCACCTATAGCTCCTGCCATAGCTGAATATGCTACGACTGAAATTATAGTTAAAGTTATAGCCACAATCATAGAAGGCATAGATTCTTTTATTATTACTTTGAATATTATTTGAATATCACTAGCACCCAAAGACTTAGCTGCTTCAATTACTCCCTCATCTACTTCCTTCATTGCAGATTCCAATACTCTAGTTGCAAAAGGTATTGCGGCTATTGTAAGAGGCACTATAGCTGCTGTAGTTCCAATGGTTTTCCCTACTATAGCCTTTGTAAAAGGAAGGATCGCCACCATAAGAATTATAAAAGGAAAGGATCTTAATAAATTAACAACAAAGTCTAAAGATTTATATATTACTTTATTAGGTTTTAATCCTTTTTCGTCTGTAATTATAAGAATTATAGATGGTATAAATCCTAATAATATAGATAAAATAGTAGATATAGAAACCATATATAGAGTTTCCTTTAGAGCCTTAAATAACATATCTTGCAACATTTTATTGCACCTCCCAAACTATAGATTTTAAAGATAAATAATCACAAATTTTTTCTTTATTTTCCTTTGATACATTAATTACTAAATTTCCAAGAACATTTTCTCTAAACTTTTCTAGCTTACCCCAGACTATAGATATGTCTATATCTAATTCTCTTGCCATAGTAGTAATAATACTTTCATTGCTTAATTCCTTTGTAAAAAATATTTTTATATTTACCCCTTCTTTAGGCAATACTTCGTTTTCTCCTAATAATTTTTTTAGATGTTTGTCGGGGCTTAAAAACAATTCCTCTGAAAATCCTAAACTTTTTATTTTTCCTTTATCCATAATGGCTACTCTTTCACATATTTCTTTTATAACTTCCATTTGATGAGTTACTATAACTATTGTTATACCTAACTTTCCATTTATATCTTTTAATAAATTTAGTATATCTTTAGTTGTTTTAGGATCTAGAGCAGATGTAGCTTCATCACATAAAAGTATTTTAGGTTCTAAAGCTAATGCTCTAGCTATAGCTACTCTTTGCTTTTGTCCACCACTTAAATTATGAGGTTTTACATAGGCCTTGTCCTCAAGGTCTACAAGTTTTAAAAGCTTCTTAACTCTATTGTTTATTTCATTTTTGCTCATTCCCCATATTTCTAAAGGTAACGCAATATTTTGAAAAACATTTTTTCTTTTTAATAAGTTAAAGCTTTGGAAAATCATACCTAAATCTTTTCTTAAGATTCTTAATCGTTTTTTACTTAATTCATCTATTTTTTCACCATTTATTTTTATGCCCCCTTCCTCATAGGATTCTAATCCATTTAGGCATCTTAACAATGTAGATTTTCCAGCACCACTATGCCCTACTATCCCAAAAACTTCTCCTTCTTTTATAGATAAATTTATATCTTCTAATATTACTTTGTTTTTTATTATTTTCTTTAAATTAGAAACCTCTATCAATTTTTATCCCTCCAGTAAAATTACATATCTATATCTATTTGGCCAAATAGAATAAAATAAAAAAAATAAGCTAGAGAAAAATCTCTAGCTTTAATAAGCGAAATTTTCTCATCTTCCAGTTAAATCTGCAGGATTTAGCACCATGTATAAAATATATACTGGTTGCCGGGTTTCATAGGGCCAGTCCCTCCACCGCTCTTGATAAGAACGAATATATTCAGTTTTATTAACTTATTATTTAGCATGATAAACCATATTTGACAACTTGTCAATAGTAATTTTAAAATATATTTACTCATTTTTATAATTTTTCTGCTAAAACCCTTATATAAAGTGTTTTTTATATTTCTTATAATAAAATATTGAGTTAGAGAAAAATACACCTCTAACTCAATATAATTTATATATTTAAGTTTATCAATACTTTATCTTATTCTGCTAGTTTCCAAGGAGTATCCCATGAATTTTCTACTTTTGTATCTGGAACAAAACCTTTTGTCCACCATTTAGCTTGATAAACCTTTCCTTTATAGCTAACTTTATCTCCTGCCCAATATTCTGTATTAGTATTATATGCAGCAATTTCCCCTGTCTCTCCTCCATCTTCACCATCGCCTGGATCTTCTGGGTCAGTCGTACCTGGCTTTTCTATTATTTCTGTACCATCATTTGAATCATATTTTGAAAGTATTTTACCAAATTCAAATTTTTCTTGTACTATAGAACTATCAGTTATAGATACATAATCTGTTGCTCCTTTAGGATTTTGATAATCTCTGTTGACAGACCACATACCTATTAATCTCATTCCTACAGTTTTACCAAAGCTCACAACCTCTCTTGCTTCATTTTGATCAAGTATACTTCCACTATAATCTAAACCATTCATAGGAGTTACTCCTATCATTTTCCAAATTTCTTTATCAGACTTTTGTATATTAGCTTGTGTGTATATATTCTTTAATTGTTTATGAACGCTTTTAGCTGATTCAATAACTAAATCTCCCATAGTTCCATCTGGAGCCTTCTGTCCAAAACACATAGTCATTACATTTACTCCACTTAGCTGGACACCATTTTTAACAGCACTCTTTACTACATCCACACCATTAGTCATCCCTGAAGGCAATACAGGTAATGTATACCATATTTCAAGTGGATGATTTTCAGCTTTAAGTTCCTTTTGAAGTAACGCAATAGCCTGTGAACGCCTTTCTATAGAAGCGGTATCAGCTGTCCAAGCTCCTTCAATGTCAAAATCTACATGAGTTAATCCATAATCTTTAATTATTTTCTTATATGCATCTTTTAATTTATTAACATCTTTAATTGATGCTGCTAATGGAGTATTAGCTTCTCCTCCAAAGGAAACCATTACATCTCCACCCATTTGTCTTAAAGCTTTAATTTCTTTTAATAATCCTCCTCCTTGATAATCTGTAGGTCCTTCTTCCATATCATAATAAGTTCCCCAGGAAGGTTGTCCATTTTTATCAACTACAAATCCTAATATAAAATGTTTAGTTCCTGTTGTCTTTGCATATTCAGTAAGTGAAAACACAGGATATGAACAAGCATCTACATAAGGTGCGAAAACAGTAGTTCCCCAGAATTCTTGTCCTACTCCTATATTAGTAGCTATTTTAGACTGTAAACTGTTGATTCCTACCTCTTTAGCTTGGACTATATTTTTCCCTGTAAAAACTGACGCAGTAGCTCCTGAAGCTACTAATACTGATAAGATAAGTGCAGTAAGTTTTCGTGATTTCATAATACATACCCCCATATTGTTAAAATAATAAATAATATAACCTTAATAACCTTAATATATCTTTATTGGTTATTTAAACCATTTAACCTATACTAATAAGTTCGTTAAATTTTATACAAACTTTAATGAATTTTATAATTAATTTTAAATTTAAATTAAACATCAATATTTTTTATACTATTAATTAATATATTAGCATGCTTACTACTTAAAATATGAAAAATTCACTATAAAAATAAACAAATAACCTATTATGGCCAATTATTATATCTTATGATAGTTAAGACATAAATGATAATAAAGTCTCCTATAATATTTATTTAAGTAGTTGAAAACTACCTTTCGTCCAGACTTCTAACATATCTTTAATAAAAATCATCTATTGTTATAACAATTCCTTACTTTTTAAAAAAATTAGAGCGATTACACAATTTTAATTTTAAAATTGTGTAATCGCTCTAATTTTATAAAAACATTTATAAATTTTAATATTAAAATTTATATGAATTTACTTACGCTTAACTGATCTCTTTTTATTACCATAAGTTAATAGATTCCGGTGTTAATTTATATACCATATCTTTTCTTTCTACTATTATTTTTGTCTTTTCTTTTACCTTTTTATCCTCTACTACCTTCTGAATTAATTCCTTTGTAGGATTAACACAAACAGGATTTTCTACCATTTTAAACATAGAAAAATCTCCAGAAGTATCTCCATAAGCATAACTTTTCTTCAAATCTATATCGTATTTTTCTACCAATTCATTTATAGCCTTTCTCTTACTATCACTATCCCACATAGGAATAACATCTCCTGTATAAATACTTTCTTTATTAAGTACATATTGAGCCCCTCTAAAATCATCAAATCCATGCTTAGATGCCATTTCTCTTACTAGTTCATAGGGGCTTCCTGATATGGTTATTATTTTATGACCTTGCTGTTTATGCCATTTAATACTATCTCTAGTAAAGGTATATACTCTATCTCCCTTTTGTTCTACTACTTTCTTTGCAATGAATTCTATTTGGGATTTATGCAATCCTTTAATAGCTTCTATATATATATCTGCCATTTTTAAAAGATAATTATCATAATTACCCTGTCTTTTATCCCATTTAATATATTCTGGTCTTACTTCGTTATACCATCTTTCTGGCTCTATAATCTCATATTTTACTAATTTTTTAAAAACCTCTGTTATAAGTCCTTCTCTGTATAAAGTTCCATCAATATCAAAAAATGCTGCAATGTTCATAATAAACCTCCTTAATTACTTAATGCTCAATAAAAATTTACTTTAAATATTGTTGAATATAATTATTAGTTTTTATCTATTATATGCTTTATATAAAAAAAGAAAAAGGGGTTAAGCCTTTTTCTTTTATTTAAATTAACTCATCCAATTACTTACAACAATAAAACTCTTAAAAACTCTTAGTTACAACAATGGAATTTTTCTAATGAAACTCTACCTTAATCTAAGAGTTACTTGATAGATAATACATATTTTTCTATATCTCTCATTTGTTCTAATGTTAAAGATAAAAACTCACATCCTACTATAAAATAACCTTCATAGGTTTCTATCCTTCTTACTATAGCCATACACCAGAAGGAAGGTTTTTCTGATAACCTTAAAGAAAAGTTTATAAAATCATCTTCCTTTAGCTCCATTTTAGTTTTTAATTTAACTCCAAATTTAGATATATCTACAACTTCCATTTTGGCTAAATCTTCACCATAATTCTCATATATACTTTTATTATTTACTCTAGGATAGTATATATATATATTGCATTCTTTTCTTTTAGCTTTTCTCTTTTCATCTTCTTTTATATAAATATATTCACTGCTTTTATATATATTTTGTTTTTTTCTCAACTTATTTCACCTCTATAATTTAGCCCCTTAAACTTTAGCATACAGCTTAAATAATTAAAATTATATTAAACATATTATATAATTATTATATCACTTAATAAAACCAAACATCTATTTGTTATTTTTTACAGAATTTTCAGTTTTTATAAAAATCAAATATAAATTTTATTTTCATATTATAATTTAATACTTTTTCTATAAATCTCCAATATTTATTCTACTCAAAACCTAATATTATTGTTATAAATTAAATTGACTTTCATTATTCTTGATGCTAAAATATTATTATAAATATTGATAACTATTTTCAACAAGGAGTGAATATTATGAGTATCTGTGAATTATTACCTGGCCAAACTGCTAAGATTTCTAGTATTTCTGGCAACGAAAAATTAGTCAAAAGACTAATGGCATTAGGCTGTATCGAAGGCACAGAAATATCCTTAAAAAAAAGGGCCCCTTTAGGAGACCCCATACTAATAAATTTAAGAGGATTTGATTTAGCTATAAGAAAAAAAGATGCTAAATTTATATCTGTAGATAAATAGACTGGAGGACAAATATGATAACAACCGCATTACTTGGTAATCCTAATGTAGGTAAAACCTCCCTTTTTAATCAACTTACCGGCTCTAATCAATATGTTGGAAACTGGGCAGGTGTAACAGTAGAAAAAAAGGAAGGTTTTGTTAATGATTCTATTAAAATTGTGGATTTACCTGGCATATATGCCATGGATACCTTTTCTAATGAGGAAAAAGTGTCTAAAAATTTTCTCATCAATGGAAATGTTGACGTAATAATTGATATTGTAGATGCTTCAAATTTGGATAGAAATCTATACTTAACTACCCAACTAAAACAATTTAATAAACCTATTATTTTAGTACTTAACATGATAGATGTAGCAGAAAATAAAGGCATAAAAATAAATTATGATATTTTATCTAAAGAACTTAATGTTAAAGTTATTCCTATAATAGCCTCAAAAGGTATAGGAATTGATAAACTAATAGAAACTTTAGAAAATAAAACTTTTTTAAGTTACAAAGATAACAATGATTATAATTTTGAAAATGAAAGAGATGCTTATAAATTCATTGGTAACATTTTTGAAAAAGCAGTTACTTTAGAAGAAAAAAAGACTATTTCTAATACGGATAAAATTGATAAAATAGTTCTTAATCCAATACTTGCCTATCCCTTATTTTTAGGAATATTATATCTTATATTTAAATTCACCTTTAACTGGGTAGGTACACCTTTAGCAGACCATATAGATGCCTTATTAAATGATAGTTTAATACCTTACCTAGGTACTTTATTAGCAAGCACAGCTCCTTGGTTTAAATCTTTATTATTAGATGGTATAGTAGCTGGGGTTGGCTCTGTAATAGTATTTCTACCTGTAATACTTACTTTGTTTTTGGGTATATCCTTTTTAGAAGATAGTGGATATATGGCAAGGGCAGCCTTTATAATGGACAAGCTAATGAGAAAAATGGGACTTTCCGGTAAAGCCTTTATACCTATGGTAGTTGGTTTTGGTTGTTCTGTACCTGGAATAATGTCTGCTAGAACCTTAGAAAGTGAGAGAGATAGAAAACTTACCGCATTATTGGTTCCTTTAATGTCCTGTAATGCTAGATTGCCTGTTTACGCTCTATTTGCTTCTGTATTTTTTTCAGGCCATGAAACTTCTATAGTTTTTTCTTTATATATTTTGGGAATACTATTAGCATTTATAATAGGACTTCTATTTAAAAACACTTTATTTAAAAAAGATGAAGAACCTTTTATAATAGAACTTCCCGAATATAAAATGCCTGAATTTAAAAATTTAATGCTTCATACATGGGATAAGGGTAAAGGATTTTTGAAAAAAGCTGGAACTATAATATTCTCAATTTCAGTTATTGTTTGGTTACTTTCTAATTTTAATTTTTCTGGAATGGTAGACATAAATGAAAGCTTTTTAGCCTCACTAGGTAGAGTTTTATCACCTATCTTTAAACCATTAGGTTTTTCAGGATGGCAAACTTCCGTCTCCTTGTTAACAGGTCTTATGGCTAAAGAAGTTATTGTTGGAACTATGGGCGTTATATATGGTGGAGATTTAAAAGTTACTCTTTTAAATCATTTTAGTCCATTATCTGCTTATTCTTTCTTAGTTTTTGTTTTATTATATACTCCTTGTGTATCTGTAGTAGCTACTATGAGAAAAGAATATGGCTCTAAAATGGCTTTATTTTCTGTTACTTATCAGATTATATTAGCATGGATTATATCTTTCTTAATATACAACGTAGGTGCTTTAATCATATAATTTAAAAAGAAGGTGATTAAATACCATGGAAATAATTATAGCTATAGTTATAATACTTTTAGCCATATATATACTAGCTAAAAATATTAAAAAGAAAACCTCTGGACAATGTGATTGTTCATCATGTCCAACAGGTTGTTCCTGTAGCAATAAAAAAGAAAAAGAACAAATAAATAAAAACAAAGTTTAAGATAAATAAGAATAGCTATGCATTAAACTTTATAAAATACAAGTTTAATTTTTAAATTTAAAAGCTATGAATTTAGAATATAATCTCTAAATTCATAGCTTTTCTTTCTTTAATTATTTAAACGTTCATTATATTTATAAGAATATTTATTTTAGTATGTTATAACTGACCTTTATTTATTTTAATTTATATATTAAACTTTTTAATATATCCTCAATGGATACTATTCCCAAAAGTTTTTTTGAAGAATTTACTATTGGCATGGCTATTATATCCTTATCTAAAATTTTCTTAGCTATAGATATAACGTCCTCTTCCTCTAATGCAGTAAAAACTTCTTTAGTCATAACCCACTCTACAGGACAAGTATCATAATGTCCCTCTTCCATCAAAAATCTATAAATATCCGCCTTTACTATCATTCCTATTAAATTGCCCTCTTCATTAGCTACAGGTGCTCCATTTATATTGTTTTCACTCATAAGATTTAATGCTTTTTTTATACTATCTTTAGGATTAAGAACAATAACATGTGTATTCATAATATCACAAACCATATTAATCTCCTCCATGAAATCATATATTTACATATAAAAATAGTTTTGTGAAAATTCTATAATTAATAATCATAGTTTAATGATAACACATATTTGATATATATTATATATTTAAAATTATATGGGTATAAAATTTTCTCCCAGGGAATTATCTATGAAAATATCCACTACTTAATATTTTTATTGATTAAAGTATAATTTATTTCAATCATTTGAAATATGAATACAGCTTACCAGATAATATTGTTTAAAGTAACAATAGCTCACTTGTAAATTTTTTATTGATTTTTTCTTTCTCTTATCTTCTTGGAAGATTAGACATGAATTCACTAGTTTTCTCTAAACCTTCCATTAAGGTTTTAGAGTCAAAAGCATAACCAATACGGAAACAATAATCTAAGTCAAAACATTCTCCTGGGGTATAAAATACTCCCGTTTCCTTTAAAAGCTTCTCACAAAATTCATAGGAATGCATGTCCGCATCGTAATAAATTAATGCTGTATTACCAGCAACTGGCTTTACATATGATACTCGTGGTTCTGAGCTCACCCACTGATGGAGTAACTCTCTATTTGTCATAACAATTTTTCGGTTTCTTTCTAAAATTGCTTCCTTATTTTCTAAGGCCAAAGAAGCAAGAATATCATCCAATACACCACAACTTATAGTATCGTAATCTCTTCTTTCCTTGCACAAATTAATTATTTTCTCGTCTTTTGAAACGATCCACCCAAGACGTAGTCCTGCAAGAGAAAATGTCTTGGACATGCTTCCTACACTAATACCTTTTTCATAGAGATCTACAATTGAAGGCATATAACTTCCATCCTCACTAATACCCCTATAGACCTCATCACTAAGCACATAAGCATCCACACTCTTTGCAATATCAACGATTTGTTTAAGCAACTCTATAGGAATTAAAGATCCTGATGGGTTATTAGGATTATTGATTGTAATAAGCTTTGTATTTGAATTCACCATTTTTTTTAGCTCTTGTAAGTCTGGCAAAAAATTATTTTCAGGTAAAAGCTTAAGAATATTAACCTCTGTACCCATAGACTCTGGAATAGAATAATGTTGCTGATATGTAGGGGCCACAGATACCATGCTATTTCCTGGCTCTAAAAGAGTTATAAGCACCTGGTAATTAGCACCGATAGCTCCATGGGTTGGTATAATTTGTTCTGCCTTCACATCCTGAAAAAGAGAAGCTATTCCTTTTAAAAGATTCGGAGATCCATAGATATGGCTATATGTCATACGAATATCCCCAAGACTTATCATATATTCCTCAAAATTCTTTCCAGCTAAATTTAATAATTCTCTCAATGTTAATGAATCTATACAAGTTTCTGCCAGATTATATATTGCATCGTTTTCATATTGATTCATCCACTGCTCTACTTTAAAAGTTTTAATTTTCATTTAACATCTTCCTTTCCCCAATATATAGTTTACAAGGTCCACTAGCCCCCTTGTCATGGTCATTTACATCTAACTTAAAATTACTTGAGATTCCTTATTTATCATTTAACAAATCCCAAATTTTGTATATTTGTTTATATTAACTAATTTAGAAGAGGGTGTCTTAGAAATAGATTTAATTTTAATATAGCAAAGATAAAAAATACATGTAATAAACATATAAATAAGCTTTAGTAGTTCTTAATCTGACGCAATTAAAAATTTACGTAATTCCTCACAGGACGTGAGGAGCCGGGAGTGAAGCCAAGGAAGGCGCCTCTACCGGGTAGAAAATTTTTAATGTAGTAAGATTTAGAACTTCTTAGCGAAATGAATTGATTTATAAGTGTATTTTCCATCTTTGTGGTGTTAAAATTAAATCTATTATATTTTTAAGACACCCTCTTCAATGAATAAAATTATTTACTTTATTTTTTACATTTCTTCAACTACATCTATACCTAATAGGTTAAGAGCATTCTTGATTACTTGGCAAGTAGCTTCTACAAGTTTTACCCTTGCTAATTTTACATCATTATCTTCTGCATTTAATATACCATGAGCATTATAAAATTTATTGAAAGCTTTTGCTACTTCAATTACATATCTAGTTACCATAGCTGGTTCTAATTTATTTATAGCGTTCATTATGGCATCATTAAATCCTCCAAGAAGTTTCGCTAATTCAAACTCTTCTTTAGATTCTAATTTAGAATAATTTACTTCTCCAGTTAATTCTCCTGCCTTTCTTAATACGCTTTTTCCTCTTGCATAGCTATATTCTACATAAGGACCTGTTTCTCCATCAAAGGATAGTATTTCCTTCCAGTCAAATACAATATCTCTTTCTCTATTATTTTTTAGGTATGTGAATACAACTGCACCTATACCAAGTTTTTTAGCTGTATCTTCTTTGTTTTTCAAATTAGGATTCTTTTCATTTATAATTTTTAATGTTTCTTCTACAGATTGGTTTAATAAATCCTCTAAGAATACAACATCTCCATTTCTTGTAGATAGCTTTTTATTTGCTAATTTAACAAGACCAAAGCCTACATGTTTACAATCATCTGCCCAATCATGTCCCATAAGTTTTAAAGTAGTAAATACTTGTTTAAAATGTAGGGCTTGAGGAGTTCCAACTACATATATACATTTGTAAAAATCATAAGTTTTCTTTCTGTATATAGCTGCTGCTAAATCACGAGTAGCATAAATAGTTGCTCCATCAGATTTTTTAATCATGCAAGGTGGTATATTGTATTCATCAAGCATAACTACCTTTGCACCATTACTATCTACTAATAATCCTTTATCATCTATTTCTTGAACTACTGCATCCATTTTATCACTATAGAAACTTTCTCCTGCAAGAGAATCAAATTTTATTCCTAACATGTCATAAACCTTGTTGAATTCTTTTAAGCTTAGATCTTTAAATCTATTCCATAACTCAGTTTCTTCCTCTGAACCATCTTCTAGATTTTTAAAGTTTAATCTAGCTTCTTTTTCAAGTTCAGGGTCTTTTTCTGCTTCCTCATGGAATTTAACATATATTCTTAAAAGTTCTCCTATAGCATCCTTTTCTAGTGCTTCTTCATCTACCCATCTTCTATATGCAGAAATAAGTTTACCAAATTGTGTTCCCCAATCTCCTAGATGGTTGATTCCTATACAATTATAACCTTCAAAGGATAATATTTTATATAGTGCATTACCTATAGCTGTAGTAAATAAATGACCTATATGAAAGGGTTTTGCAATATTTGGTGATGAATATTCAACTACTACATTCTTTCCTTCTCCTGCCTTAGAAGAACCGTATTTTTCTTTTTCACTTAAAACTTTTTCTAATACGTCTTTTATTAATACAGTTTTATCTACAAAGAAATTTAAATAAGGTCCTACAGTTACTACCTTTTCAAAACCTTCTTTATTTATTTTTTCTTTTAATTCTTCTGCTATTAAATTTGGTGCTTTTCTAAAAGTTTTAGCTAATTGGAAGCATGGGAAAGCATAATCTCCCATTTCTTGTTTTGGTGGAATCTCTATAAGTTTTTCTATTAAATCAACTTCTAATTCTGTATTTTCTTTTATTCTTTCAGCTACTATATTTTTGTAATCCATGATTTAATCTACCTCCAAGTTTTTATATTTAAGTTTTATTATAGGATTATAATATTTAAAATTAATTTTTTAATATTGTTTATCTTTTATATAATCATTTACTATACATTATTTTATATTGTAAAATCATTATTTATAAAATAAAAAAACCCCTCTCTGCTAAAACAGAGACGGATTATCCGCGGTACCACTCTAGTTGACTAAATAGCACTTGAAATATTTTTTAACATTATTATAAAGTAATTGTTAAATTATACTGGCTATAATATATTGATACTATTAAGTCCTCTTAAAACCTTAACGCAGTTAACGACTTACTTTTGGAATATAATAATATTCCTTTCTTGGTAAGCTTCTCTGAGACTCTCTTCCATTTTAATTAAGTTACAGGCTTACACCAAACCCTGCTCGCTTTAAACCTCACTAAAAAGTACTTTTCCCTTCAATGAATGTAGGTATTCTATTTTCAAAATTATAATCTATTATATGCATTATTTATTATTTTTGTCAAGTTTTAAAAATATATTCTAAATATAAGACTATATTTGTTCCATGTTTTTCTTATATGGATATTAAATTACAATATGGCATGATCTTTTTACTAAAAAATAAAATTTTATGTATTATTTTTTAATTTTGAAACAACTTTTTTACAACTTTTAATTAACTTTGAAATATCACTATGCAATAATAAGTATACAAGTTTAAAAAACCTCACATATTATTAAGGAGTTTTTATTATGAAAAAAAGTTTGATTATATTATTAATTATGTTAATTTTCCTAGCTTATCCACTTACAAGTTGTAGTAATACTTCTAAATATTCAAGCTCAAGTATTGTTTCAGCGGCTAATAACAACCTTTATAGTATTACAACTAATACTTCATTACAGTCAAAAACTAACTGCTGCAATTATGATATTTTATCATTTATTACAGAAATAAACATGAGAGTTTACAATATGTTACACAGTGGAATAGATAGAAGAAAACCTAAAGTAGATGTTTCTAAAGACAAAATTAGATTAAATAAGGAACGTAGCACTTTATTTCAAGTTAGAGAGTTTTTCTTTTTAAAAGAAGAATAATGTTTAAAAGTTTTGTTACTATATATTTATATAAATGATTGTTTTAATTAAAATTGAAAACTCCATATTTATAATATTTTAGTAAATATAAAAATACATGCTAAAATTTAGCATTTTAAATAAATAAAAAAATATATATTTTTTAAAAGTGGTAGTTATCGATCATAACTACCACTTTGTTTTATACAAAATACTATCTGAACTTAGAAACAATCTGTCTACAACTTTTAATTAATTTTCAAATATTTTAATTCTTAGCCCTTAGGCATTTTGTAGCTATAACATTTACTCCTGTATCTGCTATATTTTCTACTATTACATCACCTATTTTTAGAGGTGCTTGTACAGTTATATCCTTTAATATTTTTACACATTCCATTAGTTTTCCCTTTGGAATATCTTTTTCTGTTTTAACACAAACCACATCTTCTTCTCCATTTTTCACATTAACAGATATAGTTAATATTCTTGTAGGATTTGTGCATTCTTTTTCTGCATATATTTTACCTCTAGGGCAAGTATTGCCCTTAACTGATTTTACTTCTTTATCTTCAATTTCTACTTCTAAATTACATCCCAATGGACATCCTATACATATTAATTCTCTTATAGCCATAATTATTCACCTTCCACTTTAACAGTAATTTTTTTGCAATCTAAATGTTTTTCAAACATATCTTTAGTTAATTTTACTGTTTCCATCTCACCTGGAGCTATAACTTTTTTCTTTCTATGAACTACTCTTTCATCATCAAAATATACAGATATGAAACTATCTTTAAACACATTTCTTACTCTAAATCTAACATCTACTGTATTTTCTATATTGTTTTTGTGTATTGATTTTGGTACAGTATATCCTACACCATTTTCTGCAACTAATTCTATTTTTTCACCTTCTACTTTTTTACCCTTTACATAGTCTGCAGCATTTTTACCTGCATTATAACTTTCCGCTGTTACAAAGTCTACTAGATCATGTACGTGAAGAACATTACCACAAGCAAACACTCCGTCTATATTAGTTTGCATTGTTTCATCTACTTCTGGACCACCAGTTACCCCTAACTTAACATCTGCTTTTGCTGATAGATCATTTTCTGGAAGTAATCCAACTGATAAAAGTAATGTATCACATTTTATATATTCTTCTGTTCCTTTTATAGGTTTTAATTTTTCGTCTACCTTTGCTATGGTAACAGCTTCTAATCTTTCTTTTCCTTCTATTTTAGTTATAGTATGAGCTAATTTTAAAGGAATACCGAAATCATCCAAACATTGAACTATATTTCTTTTTAATCCTCCAGAATAAGGCATAAGTTCTACTACTGCCTTTACTTTAGCCCCTTCTAAAGTCATTCTTCTAGCCATTATAAGTCCTATATCTCCAGAACCTAAAATAACCACTTCCCTGCCTGGCATTTCACCTTCTATATTTACAAATTTTTGCGCTGTTCCTGCTGAATATATCCCTGAACATCTTGTACCTGGAATATTTATAGCTCCTCTTGATCTTTCTCTACAACCCATAGCTAGTACTATAGATTTAGCTTGCACTTCTATTAATCCGTCTTCTTCATTAACTGCTGTTATTATCTTATCTTTGTTCATATCAATTACCATAGTATTTAATTTGTATGGTATTTTCATTTCTTCTACTTTATCTACAAATCTTTGAGCATATTCCGGTCCTGTAAGTTCTTCCTTAAAAGTATGAAGTCCGAATCCATTATGAATACATTGATTTAATATTCCACCTAATCTTTTATCTCTCTCTAATATTAATATACTGTCTACGCCTTCTTCTTTGGCTTTTATAGCAGCGGCAAGACCTGCTGGGCCTCCACCAATTATAACTACATCATATTGTTGCATACTACGCCCTCCAATGCATTTACTTAAAATTACCTCATTAATTTAAATTAGTTTTTCTAATATAATATTTTTGAATTTCCACCAAACTTAGTAACTTCATTCCTTTTTATACCTAACTCTTCTGCTAGTATTTCAACTATTCTGTTTGAACAGAACCCTGATTGGCATCTTCCCATTCCTGCTCTTGTTCTTCTTTTTATTCCATCCACAGTTTTAGCTCCTAAAGGTCTTCTTATAGCATCTCTTATTTCTCCTTCAGTTACCACTTCACATCTACAAACTATTTTTCCGTAAGCAGAATTTTCTTTTATCATTTCTTTTCTTTCTTCATTTGTCATTTCTCTAAATTTAGGTATATCTTTTCTAATTGGATTAAACTCTTTATTTTCTTCTGGTTTTAATTTTTCAACTATCATCTCTCTTATATACTCACCTATAGCTGGTGCACTAGTTAAACCAGGTGATTCTATTCCTATAGCATTTATGAAGTTTTCAGCATCTTCTGCCTCTTCTATTATAAAATCACTATTTTCTTCATGAGCTCTAAGTCCTGCAAAGGATGTTATAACCTGTCTCATTGGTATTTCTTTTATACTTAATTTAGCTTTCTCTGCTACAGTATCTAGACCTTCTCTTGTAGTTTCAAAATCATCTTTTTCTTCTACATCTACAGAAGTTGGTCCTAAAAGTAAGTTTCCATCTGCTGTTGGAGTAACTAATACCCCTTTACCCATCTTTGTTGGAAGTTGGAATATTGTTCTTTGAACCATATCACCTACAGTTTTATCAAATAATAAATATTCACCTTTTCTTGCAATTATATGGTATTTTTTTTCACTTACCATGTTGTTTATTTTATCTCCAAAAACTCCAGCTGCATTTACTACAACTTTAGTTTCTATATCACCTTTATTAGTTTTTAATATATATTTATCTTGTTTTCTCTCTATATCAATTATTTCTGTTTCAAGTTTAAACTCTACACCATTCATAGCTGCTGATTCTGCAAGAGCTATATTAAATTCATAAGGAGATACTATTCCTCCTGTAGGAAGTCTAAGAGCAGCCACTACATATTCTGATAAATTAGGTTCTAACTTTGAAGCTTCTTCTCTATTTAGTATTTCCATTGTATCTGGAAGACCATTTTTTAACCCTCTTTGTCTTAGTTCTTCTAGCTTTTCAATATCTTTTTCATCAAAGCATAAAACAAAGGATTCATTTCTTTTAAATGGGAAATCTATTTCTTCTTGTAATTTGTCGAACATTTCATTTCCTCTAACATTCATCTTAGCCTTTAGAGTTCCTGGAATTGGGTCTTCACCAGCATGTACAATACCACTAT
Source organism: Clostridium sporogenes (assembly GCF_001889325.1). NCBI lineage: Bacteria > Bacillati > Bacillota > Clostridia > Eubacteriales > Clostridiaceae > Clostridium > Clostridium sporogenes. The sequence continues at coordinate 1,062,677 of NZ_CP013243.1, forward strand.
TAGCTTTACTTGTACCACTAGCTACATCTATCGCTTTTTCCACTACACAAGTTTTTAAATTATATTTAGATAACTCTCTAGCCACAGCAGCTCCTGTAACCCCTGAACCTATAATTGTAACATCAAACATATTACTTACTCCTCCTTATAAATCAAAAGAGCCTTAATTTAAAATGGGTATAATAATCCCGTTTTAAATTAAGGCTCTCAATATCTCTGCCTAAAATAATTAAATTTTATAATTAAATTACACTCATATAATATCATATCGTTTTCAAATTTTCAAGTTTTTTTTATATAATTAATTTTTTAACAATAATTACTGTATATATTATTATTTAAATACTAAATTTCTTCCTATATCCACATTTTCTACACAATTCTTCTACTGCTTCTCTCCTTGAAAAGCCATCTAAAATATTGTTAGCTCTTTCACTATCTATTATCCTAGAAAAATCAATCTCATTTATATTTCCAAGATTAATTACCCCTTCCCCATCTAAACAACAGGGTACTACTGTTCCATCTACTAATATAGCTACTTGATTTCTAAGCCCATAACAAAAGCCTTTTCCATCATCCTCTTCTGCTTTTAAATCTGGCCATTGAAATTCATGATCCTGATTTATATATATTCTATTGTAGACTTTGATCCCTTTACCTGGAGTTATTTTTTCTTCAATCTTATAAGGTAATTTAAATTCCTTCTCTATTATCTGGAGCAACTCAGCATTTCTCTTCTTCTTAAGATTTGTTATATTATCCTTATCTAGATTCCATAACCTTAAAGATATAAAAATATTATTATTTTCAATTGTATCTCTTATAAAGGAAAGAATATCATTAATATATTTATCCTTGTTTTTAGATTCTTCATTTCCATCAAAGCTATGTAGAGAAAAGTTAACCTGTCTTAATGCTTTCTTAATTATAATTTTATCTTTAACCTTATTTATTAAAGTTCCGTTTGTAGTTATATTAACCTTAAAACCTTTTTTGTAGCTTAAATCTAAGAATTTATCTATATCTGGATGAAGAAGAGGCTCTCCCTTTACATGAAAATATATATAATCTGTATAAGGTTTTATTTGATCTAATATTTTATCAAAGATTTCTATTGACATAAATTGTGGTTTTCTTTTTGTCTCAGGACAAAAATCACAGGCAAGATTACATACATTTGTAATCTCAATATAAAATTTTTTAAATCTTTTCACTAATTCATACTCCAATCTTATATACTTTATTCCATTACTAGTATTGTTACTAATATTCATATGAAAAACTAATCATTCTAACCAAGCTTCCCGAAAACTTAAAAATTACTTGATACCTTTGAACTACCACTTATAATACATGCTATCTATAAAAAATACAAACTTCTCCTATTGCTACCCTTTCTAAAGATCATTTAATCCCATTCCTTCCAAATTTCAGGCTCATATCCTACTGTTGCTTTTTTTCCATTACGTACTATAGGAGTTTTATATAATTTAGGATTATTTAAAAGCAAATCTTCTTTTACACTGTCTGTTCTAATACTTCCTATATTAGTTTTTTTATATTCCCTACTATCTTTATTTATTAACTCATTTAATCCTATCGTAGATTTTATGCTTTGAAGTTCCCCCTTACTTAATCCCTTTATATTTAAATCTATAAATTGGTACTTTATTTTTCTCTCTTTAAAATATCTCTCAGCTTTTTTTGTATCAAAACATTTTTTTATTCCAAATATTTGAATGTTCATTTTTACTTATCTCCTTTAAATATCTACTATATCATATGATGTACAGCTCATATTTGCTTATTTTATACATACACAATTATAATATATCTTCATAATATAATTTTATATTTTTATTTGTTAGAACTACTATATATTAGAATTATCATAGACTTTATAACTTTAATCTTTAAGTTATACATAATAATATATTAACAATATTTAACATGATTAAGCACAGCGTAATATGTCTGACTATATAAGTAATATTTTAAACTTAGTTTTTACTTTTGAATAAAAATAGAGATATAGAATTTTAAAATCCTATATCTCTATTTTTACATTCTTTATTATATCACTAAAATACACTGACTAACATATAAATGATATGAGCTGATATTCCTGCTACTAATCCTCCAAAAGTATGGCTTAGTATAGCTTTACCTGTTAATTTTCTACAGTTTAGGCTATCCATCATAGCTATATGAGTACTTAAGTATCCACTCCAGCACATACCCATAGCAGTAAATACTGCTATTTCATTAGCACCAATCAAATTTTTTGATAAAAATTGAGGAACTAAACTCATAGCTGCACCAACGGCTCCTAAAGAGGTTATTGGAAATGCTATTGCTTCTGGATGTTTAAAACCAAATAATGGATTTAAAATAAAACTTAATTTTTCTCCTACCCAAGGAAAGAATGATATACCTTCATATGCAGCTCCAGTATATCCCTTTGGTGATGGCCCATTAGTTAACATTAATACTAAAGTACAAATTATAACTACCCCTGGAATTATAGCTAGTCCAAGTTCAACACCTGTTTTACCGCCTTCTAGTAAAGATTCAAGTAATCTTGCACCTACGCCGCCTTCTCTAACCTCCCTATATTTTAAGGAATCATAACCATCATCATCATTTTCATAAACCATATCATCTGCATGTTCTCCATAGAATTTTCTAGTATGTCTAACCATTAATCTAACACTTACAATACTACCAATAACAGCACCTATGTCGCCTATTATAGCGGCTGTCACAAAATTTTCCCCCGCAGGAGATTTTTGTGCAATCATGAATGTGGTTAGAATTAATCCCATTCCAAAAGAAGTTCCTAAATTAGTTAATGCTGGCACTTGATATTTTTTAAAATACTTTAAAAATCCTTTATCCTTAGCCAAACTTATAATTGCAGGGTTGTCTGATAAATAAGTTGTAACTACTCCTAATGCTGAAGCCCCTGGCAACTTGTATAAAGGTTTCATTAATGGAGACAAAGCTTTATTTATTAAAGAAATAACTCCAAATTCAGATAACAATCCTGATATAGCTCCAGCTAAAACAGCTATAGCCATAATATAAAAAACTGTTTCCATAAGTAGTTGATATCCTGTTTTCATTAATGTATTAAACATGTTTACTGTTCCCATTTTAGTACCTAAAATAATGAAGAATCCTAAGAACAAAGCTAAACATATAAATCCTTCTTTTCCTATTACAGGTCTAAGATTTTTCTTTTCCACCTCCTTAATTTCAATTTCTTGTTCTGTTATAGTATTTGAATCTGACATAAAATCGTCCCTCCTAGATTTTATATAAAATTTAAATTTTTATAAAAATTTAAGTATTTTTATAAATTTTTTAAGTATATTAATCAATTTTAAATAAAACAGTTAACTTAATAGTAGTTTTTTATATTTTAACATAAAATCTGTTTTTAAAGATAAGTTTCAATTTTTAGAAAATTTAGATAATATTTTGTATTATATATGTATTCAGCTTAATATAAATATGATAAAATTTTAACTATTTTTAGCTAAATTTTCCACACATATATATTAACACATAATTCATAATTTTACAAATTATTTATATAAATCAAATAATAGATATAGTTGTATAAAATATAGTCCTTTTCAAGTCTATATTTTATATGTTTTCAAAAAAATATCTTTGTTATTTCTCTTATGATTTTGTTATTTTTTATACAATTACTTTTACATCTTAAAGTAGTTTATCAAACTATTTAAATAAAAAAAATTAAATTATAAAAATTTTGCAAGTTTAATTTCTTAAAATAGAATAAAATAAATCTATAAATATTTATACAATCTATTTTGTAATATTTATGTTTTACTATAAATGTTTTTTATAATAGAATATACATCATAGAGTATAAATTAAATTAACAAAAGGATGATTTTAATGATTATAGTAACTGTTGAAAATATATGTAAAAGCTATGGTGAAAAAACTTTATTTAAAGATGTTTCTTTCACCATAAGTGATGAAGATAAAATAGGCTTAATAGGAGTTAACGGTACAGGAAAGTCTTCTCTTTTAAAAATTGTTACTGGTGAAGACAGCCCTGACAGTGGTAACATTACTATTCCCAAAGGAGTTACCATTGAATATTTAGATCAAAATCCAGATTTAGATCCTAATGCTACAATACTAGAACAAGTATTTAAAAGTAATTCTAAAGTAATGTCTGTAATAGGTGAATATGAAAAGACTTTAGACCTAATTTCTAAAAATCCTGAGGATGAAAAACTCCAAAATCATTTGTTAACATTAACTAGTGAAATGGATTCTTTAGATGCTTGGGATCTTGAAAGCAAAATTAAAACCGTTCTTACAAAACTTAATGTAACAAACTTTGATAAAAAAATAAAAGAACTCTCTGGTGGCCAAAAGAAAAGAGTTGCTCTATGCTCCTCTTTAATATCTCCATGTAATCTTCTTATATTAGATGAACCAACAAACCACATGGATAATGACACTATAGATTGGCTTGAAAATTATCTTCAAACTAGAAAAGGTGCCCTTTTAATGGTAACCCATGATAGATATTTTTTAGATAGAGTTGTTAATAAAACTTTAGAACTAGATTATGGAACTATGTACACTTATAATTGCAATTATTCACAGTTTGTGGAAAAGAAAGCTGAAAGAATAGCATTAGAAAATTCCTTAGAAGAAAAAAGACAAAGTCTTTATAAAAAAGAATTAGAATGGATTAGAGCTGGAGTTCAAGCAAGAGGAACCAAACAAAAGGCAAGAATAAAAAGATTTGAAGAACTAGGGGAAAGTAACTACAGTCATAATAGTGATGATATAGACATATCTGTAGCTCATTCAAGATTAGGCAAAAAAATAATTAACATAGAACACTTAACTAAAAAATTTGAAAAGAAAACTTTAATAAAAGATTTTAGTTATATTTTACTTAGAAATGATCGTATTGGTATAGTAGGAAACAACGGTATAGGTAAATCTACCCTTTTAAATATTATTACAAATAAAATAAATCCAGATAGTGGTTCCATTGATATAGGTACTACAGTAAATATTGCATATTTCTCACAGCATTCAGAGGATATGAATCTAAATTTAAGAGCTATAGAATATATAAGAGAAACAGCAGAATTTATAACCACAGCAGATGGAACTAAAATAAGCGCCTCTCAAATGATGGAAAGATTTCTTTTCACAGATGATATGCAATGGTGCTATATTTCAAAACTATCCGGTGGAGAAAAAAGGAGATTATATCTTTTAAAAATCTTAATGACTGCTCCTAACGTACTTATATTAGATGAACCAACTAATGATCTAGATATTGACACATTAAAAGTTTTAGAAAACTATATTGATGAATTTAATGGTCCCGTTATATCCGTATCCCATGATAGATACTTTTTAGATAGAACCTGTAATAAAATCTTTCACTTTGAAGGCAACGGAAAGATTTCTGAGTACATAGGAAACTATTCAGACTTTATAGATAAGAAAAAAGAAATCTCAAATATGACTTCAAAGGAAGAAAAAGCAAATAAAGCTTCAAAAGAAGCTAATAACCAAAAGGAAAAAACACCAAAATTAAAATTTTCTTATAAAGAAAAACTTGAATATGAAAATATAGATAAAGAAATAGAAAAGTTAGAAGAAAAATTATCTAAACTAGAAGAGGAAGTAGAAATAAATGCCTCTGACTTTATGAAACTTGAAGATCTTTTAAAAGAAAAGGATAAAGTTGAGGAAGAACTATTATTTAAAATGGAAAGACAAGAATACTTAGAAAATCTAGCACAGGAAATAGAGGGAAATAAAAAAACTGTGTAAGTAAGTTATGCTACCCGTGGTTTAAAAAACGGATATGTGCTTATAAAGGCAACTCACTTCAATAAGAGATTCTAATTTGTTTTTTTTCAAAATATATGTATGTTCAAAATTATTGTTTGAGCGGATTAGCAAGTTATAATTTTGAGCTATATATTTTAAGAAAAAACAACTAAGAATCTCTAATCTTGTTCAAATGCCTTTTACAGCACATATCCTTATTTTTAAATCACGGGAAGATAGCATACTTTTTAAAGATAATTTCCATCAGTTGCTGTATACATTATGTTGAAATTAATATTAGTAATGTATACAATTAGACTATGATTTAGTATAAATGTATAATTTATAGAAAAATTTATTTGCATTACATAAAGGAGTTAAAAATATGAAATTAAAAGTCTTAGTAGATAATAATACATACATTGACCAATATTATTGTGGTGAACCTGCTGTTTCATACTACATTGAAGATGAAGATACTAGTTTTCTATTTGATGTAGGGTATTCTGATTTATTTATTAGAAACTCAAATGCACTAGGGATAGATTTACAAAATATAAGTTCTATTATTATTTCACATGGTCATGATGATCACACAAGAGGATTAAAATACTATTTTGAACAAAATTATAAAGAAAATATTTCTATCATTGCTCATCCGAATGCATTTAAAGAAAAAATGATAGGCAATTTAAAAATTTGCTCTCCTATTTTGGAGAAAGAACTAAAAGAAAAATGTAATCTAATTCTTTCTAAAGAACCTAAAAAAATTAGCAAACATATAACTTTTTTAGGAGAAATACCTGAATTAAATGGCTTTGAGAATATAAAACCTATTGGTAAGCAGATTATTGGTGAAAATTCAATTGATGATTACGTAATAGATGATACAGCTCTTGTATATAAAAGTGAAAATGGCATTTATATTATTACAGGATGTTCTCACAGTGGGATATGCAATATAATTGAATATGCAAAAAGAGTATGCAAAGATAATAGAGTACTAGGAGTTATAGGAGGATTTCATCTATTTGAGGTGAATGAACAAGTTAATAGAACTATAGATTATTTAAAACAGAACAACGTAAAAGAATTATATCCTTGCCATTGTACTTCATTTTCTGTTAGAGCAGAAATACACAAAACTTTGCCTTTAAAAGAAGTTGGAGTAGGATTAGAACTGAATTGGTAATATCATTATATCAATAAAAAAAAGCAGATGAAACAAAGGAAGAAATGGATCTTACTTCTTAATTGGAGATATAATAAAATAGAAATTATTTATATTTTATGGAGGATAGAATGGTATGAATATAGATATACCAATAATAAAAAACAAATCTGTACAATTAACTATAATTACTTCTATTGTCCTGATGTGCTGTATCATTATGGGTATCGTGGATGCTATAATTAAACCCAGCTATGCTGTGAAATCTGCAATTAAAATCATTTTATTTTTAGGGTGTCCCTTGGTATATTCTCATCTGACCAAGCAGTTATCCTTAAAAAAATTGTTTTGTTTTAAAAAACAAAGCTTTTTTATGTCATTGTTCCTTGGCATGGGAGTTTTTATTGTTATAATGGGTGCATATTTTTCCTTAAGAAATGTATTGGATTTGTCTGGAATTACAATTGCTCTGCAAAGTAATATAGGTGTTAGTAAAAATAACTTCGTGTTTGTCTCCTTATATATCTCCTTTGTTAATTCGCTCCTTGAAGAATTCTTTTTTCGTGGTTTCGCTTTTTTGTCGCTGAAAAAATTCACTTCACAATCTTTGGCATACAGTATCAGTTCCATAGCTTTTGCCTTATATCACGTTGCAATGATGATTGGATGGTTCTCTATAGTTACCTTTGTGTTGGTAATGATGGGACTAGTAGTAGGTGGAATTATATTTAACTTTTTAAATGAGAAAAATGAAGATATATACTCCTCCTGGATGGTACATATGTTTGCTAACTTTGCAATTAATGTAATAGGATTTATTTTATTTGGAATATTTTGAGTTATAACAACTGTAATTTGTAAGGTATTAACTAAATTAATTGATTTATTGTATTAAATTGGTTTGCTGACGCAAACAGCCTTAAGTGTAATTTAAATTCATATAAATATTATTAAATACAGTTTTTGACATACTATATATTAATTTCTTATAGAATTTTTTTGGAACCCTCACTTAAAAGAATATAAATAACTAAAAATTTTTAAAATATCTAAATAACTTTATAAAAAAAATAATTGTGGATTTTACAAAACAGAGTGGAGTAAAATCTTCCTTTGGTACCTCGCGTTCTACATGAAATTATCTTTAAAAAGTTATACTAGCTTCCCTTGGTTTAAAAAATAGGGATATGTGGTGTAAAAGGCATTTGAACAAAATTAGAGATTCTTATTTGTTTTTGCAAAATATATGTATGTTCCAAATTATTGTTTGAGCGTTCAGCGAGTTATGATTTGGAACCATATATTTTAAGAAAAAACAAATTAGAATCTCTTATAAAAGTGAGTTACCTTTCTAACCGCATATCACTTTTTTAAACCAAGGATAGCATAACTTCCTTTTAAGTCACAATTTCCTTATTTTATTCCTTTTTCTAAGTAACCTTGCATTCTGATACTCCACAAATCATAATATTTTTGATCTTCCTTTTTAACCTGAAGCAAAAATTCATCTAATACTTTAAGTTTATTTAATCCTTTCATTAAATGTCTTGGATATATAACAGTTTTAGAATAATTATTTTTAGGGTCTATTATTCTTAGCTTGCATTTCTTATCCACATAAATATCTTTGCATCTTATATCTAATTTTTTAAATTTTAATCTTTCAAACTCTTTTATAAGTTTAATTATATTATAAGTTAATCTTTTGTTAATCCCATTTTGTTTTATATAGTGATCTAATCTTTCTCCCCTTATGTACTCCCTTAATATAAAGTAGTCCCCATAATCATATACTTTTGGAAAGTATTTACTATTATTAGTTTTTTGTAAAATTTCTCTTTCTTTTTTACATACCTTTTCTTCTTTAAAGATTTTGATTGCTTTTTTGTCTGGTAATAAATATACTATACCATTGTGACCGCTACCTAAAAATTCACCTTTTCTAAGCATCTTTTCTGCTTTATTATTCAGATCTATATAATATTCTTGTTTCTCCATAACTCCCTCTTATATATTAATCTCTTTATAGCCATTATATGAGTATAATATAAAATAGTGCTAAAGTTCCTATTTGACCTTTAACACTACTGTGTTATTATTTATAACTTTAAAAATTATTTTAATATAATATTTTTTAAGTTCTTTTAGTATAGATAATAAGTTTAATTTTTGATTTTATAATCCTTCATTTCGTAATCTAATTTGTCTATGGTCTTTTTAAATTCATTTTTAATAATTAAAAATTGTTCCATATCATTTAAAAATTGAAAAAGCAAGGCTCTATTTTCAAATTCTTCTCTAGTGCTTGGTAAATTCATCTTTTTAAAACTTCCTCTTAAATCTTCTAAATCTAAAAGTAAATCATCTCCAGTATTTTCTTCATGCAGAGAATCTGCTACTTTTCTTGTAAAATCTGCTATCATTTCTGTCTGTTCATAGGTCATAAAAAATTTGTGAAAGTGTTGCCTCATTTTCTTTAAAGTTTCAAACTGTTGTATTCTCATTTCCATATAATCTGCATAATAACTTACATCTAAAAGGAAATAATTATTTAAATTAATATAGGCTCTTTTTTTTGCCTTAAAAAGCCTTTCTTCTAAATCATTAAATAATTTATCCTCTTTAAGTGAAACAGAAAGCTCTCTTAAAGCTATGGACATTTGAATAAGTATTTCTTTCATCTTTTCTTCTATATAAAATTGATCCTCCCTTATTTCTCTTTCTATACTCGGCATATATAAATTAAGTAATAATGCAACACCTGCTCCTATAAACATTAATAAAATTTCATTTATAAATAGATTTATACTTACATATTTTTCTGCTAATATATGGGTTGCTAATACAGAATTTACTACAATTCCTTCCTGTAAATTAAATTTAACTGCTAAAGGTATAAATACAAGCAAAAATAATCCAAAAACTATAGCATTATGACCTAGCATAGTAAATAAAACTGAGGATATAGATAAAGCTAATAAACAAGCTATCATCCTTTGAATAGCTACACTTAATGATTTTCTTTTTGTATTTTGAATACTTAAAATGGTAATTATTCCTGCAGATACTGAATACTTCAGTCCTAAAGCGCCTGCAATACTCATAGCAATTGTAGCTCCAATTGCTGTTTTTAATGTTCTATAACCAATAAATTTCATATTTCATATTTACTCCTTTTATATATTAATTAACCCTTAGATATTTGAAAATGCCTCTCATTTAATTTATTATATTATAAATATTAAAATTAAAAAATAATAATTTTATTAGTTATCTTAAATTTTTTTAAGCCTTCGCTATTAAACTATAACGAAGGCTTATATTAAATATTTCATTTATTTTTCACAAAAAATAATATATTTATATATTACTTTATATATTACTTTATATATTTCTTATATTTATTTATATCATAACTATATACTTCAATGACTCAAATATATACTTTGTAAATATTTCTTTACTATCCCTAAGAATCAGATAATACAGATTTAAATGCTTCTAAATCTGTTATAGGTTCTCTACAAGCATAGTTTTGGCATATATAAACTGTGGTTTTATCTTTTACAGGAGTTTTATCTTTAATATTTTTATTTATTTTTTCTATTTCATTACTTTTATCATTTAGGGTTACTATTGAAAAAGGCATATATCTATTATTCAGTTCATTTATAAATTTATATAAAGCTTCATCTTTTTCATTATAAGCTAATGTTATTTCCTTTATAGGTGATACATTATACATATAAGCTATTACAGAAAATAAATGATACATTGGCCCACTTTTTATATTTGCTGCAAAAAATTTAAATTGTTTATCCACTAGATCTTTATATTTATCTTCTCCTGTAATATAGTAAAGTAAACTCAATGCTAAAGATGCCACAGCGTTCCCTGACGGCATAGCCCCATCATAGATTTCCTTCGGTCTTACTATGAGCTTTTCACTATTCTTGCTGTATAAGTAAAATCCACCCTTTTCTTTATGCCAGAATAAATCTATCATGCTATCAGCAACTTCTATAGATTTTTCTAAATAATAAATATCAAAACTTGCTTCGTATAATTCTATAAGTGCCCATAAAAAGAAAGCGTAATCATCTATAAATCCTTCATTTCCTCTTTCTCCCTCTCTAATCCTTGCATATAATCTACCCTTTTCATCCATTAAGTTTTTTATTATAAAATCTACTGATTTTTTTGCTATGTCTATATAATTATCATTTTTAAAACTTCTACCCGCCCTACAAAAAGCTATTATCATTAAAGCATTCCATGAAGTTAATATTTTGTCGTCCTTATGAGGATGTACTCTTTTTTCTCTATACTCAAATAATTTTTTTCTAATTTTTTCTAGTTTATCTTTATTATTATCAACATCCTTTAAGTCAGTGTGTATAAGATTAGATATATTTTTATTTTCAAAGTTTCCCTTAGAGGTTATATCATAAATTTTACAGTAAAGCTCTCCGTCCTCTTCTCCTAAAATATCTATTATTTCTTTTTTAGTCCATAAATAAAATTTGCCTTCTACCCCCTCAGAGTCTGCATCCTCTGCAGAGTAAAACCCCCCCTCTTCACTAGTCATGGATTTTTTTACATAGTTTAATATTTTTTCTGTTATATCTTTAAACAGTGGATTCTTTGTAGCTTCATAAGCTTCTGTATAAGCCATAGATAAAAGTGCATTATCATAAAGCATTTTTTCAAAGTGAGGTACAAGCCACTTATTATCTGTAGAATATCTTGAAAATCCAAAGCCTATATGATCAAAAATTCCACCTTTGTACATACTAGTTAAGGTTTTATTTATAACATTTAATATTTTTTCATCCTTTTTAAAATAATAGTATCTTAATAAGAATAGTATATAATGAGCTGTAGGAAATTTAGGCTTTGCACCAAAGCCACCATATTTGCTATCAAAATTATCTAGTAGAGTTTGAGCGGCTTCTTCAATAATATATTCTTCAAGTTCATCTTCTCCATGATTATCTTGAAATCTTTCTATTTGTTCTAATATTCTATTACTAGATTCTAATACTTTATTTTTATCTTCACGCCAAAGCTTATCTATGGATTTTAAAATATCCATAATTCCAGGTATATTATATTTTCCCCATTTTGGAAAATAAGTTCCTGCAAAGAAAGGCTTTTTATCTGGAGTCATAAGTATAGTTAAAGGCCATCCTCCACTGCCTGTATATGCTTGGCAAAAGCTCATATAAATATTATCTACATCTGGTCTTTCTTCTCTATCTACCTTTATAGAAATAAAGTTCTTATTTAAAATTTCCCCAACTTCTTCATCCTCAAAGGATTCCCTTTCCATAACATGACACCAATGACAAGTGGTTATACAATTACACTAGGAATAACCAATAGATAAGAAAATTAATTTATTCTCCTGCTTAGCCTTATCGAATGCCTCTTGACCCCACGCGTACCAATCTACAGGATTGTAAGCGTGTTGTAATAAATATGGACTTTTCTCGTTGATAAGTCTATTAGTTTTTCTATTGGCTACATCGCTTTTGTGCATAAAATCACCCTCTTTCATATTTTCATAGATTTAGTTTTTGCTTTACTGCCTAGCTTTATACATAAATACTACAACGAAACATTTCATCTGGTTTTGAGTTAAGTGTTTCCTTTTTTAAAAAATATTTATTTCATCAATTTTATATTTCATTCTTTATATTTTCTGTATTCACACCTTTAATATAATAAAAGTTTAAAATAATATTTGTCATTTCTTCTGGAGTTTTTTCTGTACCATCCTGAATCCACTTTTTTAATGCAAACCATAATCCTCCCGCTGAAAAGTGATTAAAATAATCATTATTTGATATAAAAGTTAATTTTTCAAATTTTTTATCTGTTGCCATAGAACTTATATATTTTAAATGTAAATCAAGCAATGTTGAATATACATTATTATCTATAAGCTTTTTTACAAACTCTCTATTTTTATACCAATATTCAAAATATGTAATAAGTAAATCGTATAATGCTATATGATCTTTAGCTGAAATTATTTTTATAAAATTACTATAAAATCCATCAACATAATATTCTAATATAGCTTCCTTTGTAGGAAAGTTTCTATAAAGTGTCTGTCTAGTTAGATCTGCATTCTGGGAAATCTCTTTTAAAGTAATCTTACTATAAGGTTTTTTATCCATTAATTCAATTAATGAGTTTACAATCCAATTTTTTGACCTCAAAGTTATAGGATTAACTTTTTCTTTACTTTGACTCATTTGTAACCATTCTCCTTATTTGTATCATTTATTTTATTTCATTGACTTCATACTTTACAGTATTATATGATAAATATATAAATGTTACAAGTGTATCATTTGTAGCATAAATTACATTTTACGAGGTGAACTAGATGGATAAAATAGCTGTTGTTGTTGATAGTACTGCTGTAATTGATACTGAATTATTTAAAAGTAATAACAATTTATATTCACTACCTCTACATCTAATAATTGATGGCAAATCTTTTAGGGATGGATTGGATATAACTCCAAATGAATTTTGTTTTAAAATGAATCAATCTTTACATCTGCCAACTACTTCTCAACCACCTGTTGGAGATGTTTTTAAACTTTTTGAAGAACTAATAGAGCAATATGATTACATTATATATATTACAATTAGCTCTAAATTGAGTGGTACATTCCAAACAGGAATGTTAGTTAAAAATCAACTTTCAAAGGATAAAATAATTGTTTTTGATTCCACTTTTACATCAACTATTCAAAAGCAGATGGCAATTAAAGCCTTAGATTTAATAAAAATGGGAAGTTCTATTGAAAATATCATTAAAAATCTTAAATATATAAAATCAAATTCAAAAATATATTTAGTAGTAGATGATTTAAAACATTTGCATCGAACTGGAAGAATCTCCTTATGTACCTCATCATTTGGGAAATTAATAAACATAAAACCGATTTTATCTTTTGAGAAAGGTGAAATATTAGCAAAAAAGAAAGTAAGAACCATGAATAAAGTATATAATAATTTAATTGAACTTATTGCAAATGAAAAGTTATCTTCAAATTCAAAAATCATTATAGCACATGCAAATGGTTACGATTGTGCCTTAAAATTAAAAGAAAAGGTATTAGAAATCTATCCTGAACATATAGTCACCATTGAAGAACTCTCTCCCGTAATAAGTGTACACACTGGTGAGAAAAGTTTTGGCATATCATGGATATGTTAAATTCTTACATTCTATTATAGATATCCAAAGATAATTATTGCCAGACTATATCCCCTTAACTGGTAAATTGTGAAAAATTCAATATTTCATATAGTTACTTCTAATATATTCTACTAATAGTTTATATTAGAAGTATAACAACTATGTTGACGCTTAAACCCTTTCAAATTTTTGATCAACATATTTTAAAATAAGTTCCACCCTCTCATTAACACCAAATTTTCCTGTATCCAAACAAATATTATACTGTCTTGCATCTGTTAATTCATTTCCAGTAAATATGTGATAATACTAACTTCTTTTAAAATTACTTTCTTTGACAATTTTAAATGCGTTCTTTATGGACTTAATGCGTAGTATCGTCAGTGAACATGACACCAATGACAGATAGAATAACCTATATTTAAAAATACAGGCTTATCCTCTATCTTTGCTTTTTTAAAGGCTTCTTCCCCCCAAGGATACCAATCTACTGGATTATGAGCGTGTTAAAGAAGATATGGGGACTTTTCTTTAATTAATCTACTGGTTTTTTTACCCACATTTTCCAACACCTTGTTCCCTTCCTTCTTTTTATTTTTGTATAGTTTCCCCCTATAAAGGCCTGATTATTCATAAATTGCTAATATAAAAGAATACATATAATAAACATTTTAAACAAATAAAGTACGTCCTTTTATAAAAGACGCACTTTATTTTATATTAACAATTTTTAAATTTTTAATTATTTTTACATATATTAATAGAATCATTATTAGTGATTATTTACTACTTAATTTAAAAATTATATTATTTATACTTTAATACTATTATTTTTAATCTTCATCATTACAATCAGGTTTACACTCAGGTTTACACTTATTACAGCAACAACATTTACAACAAACTATGAAACATCTGCAAACCTTTATAGTAACAGTTGATGTGTTATTATTTAGGTTTGGATCTGGTGTTGTTGAAGTTACTTTTGCGGTATTAGTTATAGTAGTTATACATTTACATTTACATTTTGTGCTTGATGATACTACTTTACCTCTTATTATTATAGTTCTTGAAGCTCCAGCTGGTAATGTTCCTATATCAAGACTTCCTGGCCATGGATTAAATGTTAATCCTCCATCTATTGAAAATTCTGGTCTTATAATTTCAGGTGGAATAGTATCTGTTAAAACAACATTTTGGGCATCTGCTGGTCCTGCATTTGATACTACAATTGTATAAACTACCGTATCTCCTGGCCTTACTCGCTTTGTGATTGCTGTTTTTACAACTGAAACATCTGCTTCTACTACAACTGGGATAACTTCCACATCTACTGTAGATGTGTTATTGCCTGGATTAGGATCTGGTGTTGTTGAAGTTACAGTTGCAGTATTGGCTATAACTCCTGTAGCTGATAGTGACACTGTTCCTCTTATTAAAATAGTTCTTGCTTCACCATTTAATAATGTTCCTATATTAAGAGTTCCTGGCCATGGATTAAAGGTTACTCCTCCATTTGTTGAGAATTCTGGTCCTATAATACTAGCTGGAATACTATCAGTTAAAACAACATTTTGAGCATCTGCTGGTCCTGCATTGGCTACTACAATTGTATAGGTCAAAACCCCTCCTGCCATTACTGGGTTTGGACTTGCTGTTTTTGCAACTGAAACATCTGCTTCTACTTCAACAATCGGGATAACTTCCACATCTACTGTAGATGTGTTATTGTCTGGATTAGGATCTGGTGTTGTTGATGTTACAGTTGCAGTATTAGCTATAACTCCTGTAGCTGATGGTGACACTGTTCCTCTTATTAAAATAGTTCTTGTTTCACCAGCTGGTAATGTTCCTATATTAAGACTTCCTGGCCATGGATTAAAGGTTACTCCTCCATCTGTTGAGAATTCTGCTCCTGCTATTTCAGGTGAAATAGTATCCGTTAAAACAACATTTTGAGCATCTGCTGGTCCTGCATTGGCTACTACAATTGTATAGGTCAAAGTCTCTCCTGCCATTACTGGGTTTGGACTTGCTGTTTTTGCAACTGAAACATCTGCTTCTCCTACAACCGGGATAACTTCCACATCTACTGTAGATGTGTTATTGTCTGGATTAGGATCTGGTGTTGTTGATGTTACAGTTGCAGTATTAGCTATAACTCCTGTAGCTGATGGTGACACTGTTCCTCTTATTAAAATAGTTCTTGTTTCACCAGCTGGTAATGTTCCTATATTAAGACTTCCTGGCCATGGACTAAAGGTTACTCCTCCATCTGTTGAGAATTCTGCTCCTGTTATTTCAGGTGGAATAGTATCCGTTAAAACAACATTTTGGGCATCTGCTGGTCCTGCATTGGCTACTACAATTGTATAGGTCAAAGTCTCTCCTGCCATTACTGGATTTGGACTTGCTGTTTTTGCAACTGAAACATCTGCTACTACAGGAGCATTAACTTGCACATCTACTGTAGATGTGTTATTGCTTGGATTAGGATCTGGCGTTGTTGATGTTACTTCTGCAGTATTACTTATAATTCCTGTAGCTGTTGGTGACACTGTTCCTCTTATTAAAATATTTCTTGTTTCACCATTTAATAATGTTCCTATATCAAGACTTCCTGTCCATGGACTAAAGGTTGATCCTCCATCTATTGAGAATTCTGCTCCTGTTATTTCAGGTGGAATAGTATCCGTCAAAACAACATTTTGGGCATCTGCTGGTCCAAAATTTGATACTCTAATCGGAAAAACTACCACCTCTCCTGCAGGTACCGGATTCAGCCCTACTGATTTAAAAACTCCAACATCTGCTTCTTGAGTAGATTCGTTAACTTCTATAACTGATGTTGATGTGTTATTACTTGGATTAGGATCTGGTGTTGTTGATGTTACCTCTGCAGTATTAGTTATGAAACCTGCAGCTACTGGAGCTACTGTCCCTCTTATTAAAATAGTTCTTGTTTCCTGATTTAATAATGTTCCTATATTAAGACTTCCTGGCCATGGACTAAAGGTTACTCCTCCATCTGTTGAGAATTCTGCTCCTGTTATTTCAGGTGGAATAGCATCCGTTAAAACAACATTTTGGGCATCTGATGGCCCAAGATTTGATACATCAATTGTATAGGTCAAAGTCTCTCCTGACGTTACTGGGTTTGGACTTCCTGTTTTTATAACTGAAATATCTGCTACTACAGGAGCCCTAACTTCAAGTGGTACAGTATTAGAATCAACAGTAAAATTATTTTCTATTCCTCCTTCTACAGGTGTATAAGAATAGTTTATTGTTGCTGTATTAAGAGTTGGATTAGGGGTTGGAACAGCGTTAACTACAGCATCAAAAGTTATAGTAGCAGTAGAGCCTCCTGGAATATTCGGTACAGTAAATCCAACATTAGGATCGAATGATTCCTCTGATACTCCATTAACTGTTACGCTACCAGCCACAAATAATAATCCATTTGGTACGTTATCTTTAAAAAATACATTTGTTAAAGGACTAGTACAAGTATTTTCTAATGTTACTGTATAGGTTACTGTTTCCCCAACATTTGCAACAGGTGTACTAATAGTTTTTACAGGTATAAATAGAGGAACCTGAACTTCGTTTAATGCTACATCATCTATAGCATAATCATTTCCAATAACCTCTGGCCCTTCACTTAAAAATTCTACTGTTAAGCTTGTGTTATTTTGTGAATTGATTACAGTACCTATTTGTTTCCATTCTGGAGCATTTGTATTAACGGGAATCTGAGCCCCCAATGTTGCACTATATAGTACATCACCATTTGAAGCAAGTATTCGTACACCCAGCTCAGGATTTGGATATCCTATTACTTTAAATAAATTTAAAATCCAAGAACTAAATAAATAGTTTGTATTAGGCTGTACTGAAACTACATCTCTAAAAAAAACAGCCCCTGGATTAAAACCATTTACCACCATCATTCTTCCTGTTTCATTACCTGTAGTATGGTCTGCAATACGCCACCAAGCACCTATTTCATTACTCATTGCATTAGTCATAATGTTTTGTACTGTATATTCACCACCAATAGGTGTAAACTTAGTTGGATCCGGTAATACATAGGTAAAATCTGGGGTTACACCTGGGTAAGGTTCAACTGGAGCACCCGTATTAGCAGGAGTACCTGGAGGGAAAAAACCAAATGTTCCATTATCAGCAACATTAATAAGATTTACATTTGAAACTGACACACATGGATCTAGTATATTTTGTATAGGTGTATATATAACTGGACCATCAAGGAAATTTTCATTCGTTAAATCTGCTCCTGTAACAGTTACTAAAAGTGTATCTGGAGTTAGAGAATCTAAATTAGTTGAGCCTGGTGGAGGATTCGTTGCAAAGCTTATTGGAGGATTTGTTCCAACTGGAACAGGCCCAACTACTGCGTTATTAAAATTTCCTGGTGTTGGAACGCCTCCAGGTGTTCCAAAGGATTGCACAATTCTATAATCACCATTTGGGACATTTATAAATGAATAATTCCCATTAGCATCTGTAAGAACTACAAGTCTAAGACCTGAAGCGATATCTTGTAATACCACGGGTACATTAGCTATACCTGAATCTCCAGCATTAATTGTAGCACTTCTATCTCGGTCGAATACAACTCTACCTGATATTGTTGCCATATATGCTCACTCCTTATAATTATTTTAAATAATAACTACTTTAATAAGTAATAGTTACTTATCTCATATTACTTTGAAACCTGATTTTTAGATATCTCAATTTCATTAGTTACATTTCCTACTACTATAAATTCCTAATTCTTTGATTACAACATACATTAGTAGTCTAAAAAATGTGCCTAATTATATAGTATTCATTTTACTTATCTGGGTGATATATAAACTAATTGGATTTGTACTACTCAAATAAAGTTTAAATTTATGATAAATGCCGTAATAATATTTATTAACATTTTCTCATTCTCCATTTTGAAAATAAACTATTTTTTAACTTTTATCCTCTTTTAAAAGCATTACAAGAACATAATCATATTATATAAATATGGATCTAATTTTAAATTTAAAATTGATTCTCTATATGTTTTTTGATAGCTTAAAAGGAGTTGATATCGTGGAAGCTAAGAAAAAAATAGTATTCTTTATTTTACCAGGATTGGATAGCTTTATTGATGATATTATTGAATATCTATCGCAAGAGTATGATACAAAAAAAGTAATTGTAAATCATTATGATCAAATTGACGAAGAAATGAAAAATGCAGATATTTGTTGGTTTGAATGGTGTGACCCTCTTGTAGCTTATGGAAGTAAGCTTGAAGTTGCAAAAGATAAAAAAATAATATGCAGACTTCATAGTTATGAAGCTTTTACTAGTTATATATATGAAGTTAATTGGGGCAATGTTGATAGAGTTATATTTGTAGCAGAGCATATAAAAAGATTTGTTTTAAGTAAGATTTTTATACCTCAGAATAAAGTTTATGTTATTCCTAATGGTATTGATTTAAATAAACAAGAATTCAAGGAAAGAAAAAAAGGATTTAATATAGCCTATGTTGGATATATAAATTTTAAAAAAGGACCTATGCTCCTTTTGCATGCTTTTAAAAAGATTTTTGATACAGACAATAGATATAAACTTCATATTGCTGGAACTTTTGATGAAGAACGATATAGATTATATTTTAATCAAATGATTAAAGAATTTGGATTAGAAAAAAATATTATATTTTACGGCTGGCAAAAGGATATAAATAAATGGTTAGAAGATAAAAATTATCTCATTTGTACCAGTGTACTAGAGAGCCAAGGTCTTGGGATTATGGAGGCTATGTCAAAAGGAATCAGGCCTCTTATTCATAATTTTGTAGGAGCTAAAGAAGTTTATCCTGAAAAATACGTATGGAGCTCTTTAGATGATATCGTAAATATGCTTTCTGATGAAGAATATTCCTCTATAGAATATAGAAATTTTATAGAAAAAAATTATTCAATATCAGATACAAACCATAAAATTATAAGTGAAATTATAGAAGGAAAAGACACAAAAACACAACAAAACCATAATTTAATAAAACTTAATTCTGAAATATCTTTATATAATAATAAGATTATAAATACTCAAGGGAAACTAGTATACAGTCATAGCAATGGAGAAAAAGAAATCACTATAGTTACACCTATTTATAATGGAGAAATTTTTCTAGAAAATATTTTTAATAGTATAGGAAGTCAAACTATTAAAAATAAAGTGGAATGGATATTAGTAGATGATAAATCTACAGATAACAGCCTAAATAAATGTGTATCTTTAGCAGAAAAAAATAAAGACAAAATAGGAAATATAAAAATTTATTCTTTGGATAAAAATTCCGGAGCAATATATGCTCTTAAATTTGGGTTTAATATGGCTGAAACCAATTATATAGGATGGATAAGCGTAGATGATTTATATGTAGATGCAGATAAATTAGAACAAGATCTATATCTATTAAAGAATAAAAATTATGATATTGTTTTCTCAAATAAAATGATTCTTGGAACTAATATTACACATGGAGCATTATATAATATGGATAATAATATTCTGAGCTTGATGCAATCAGATAATACAATGAAAAAATTAGCATATTTATCATACAGTAATCCTATAAATGGAAGTAGCCTTATTTTTTCAAAGGAAGCATATAAAAAATGTGGAGGTTTTGATACAAGCTTAGTTAGTGTGGATGGTGATTGGGATTTACTAAGCAAAGCTATTTTATTAAATCTGAAATTTATCCACGATGATAAAGCTGTTTTTAATACTTCTCATCCAAATCAAACTTCTAAAAGTACAATAAAAATGATAGTAGGTTCAAATATAACTAGACTAAGAATTTTAAATTTATTAAAAAAATATGGAAATATGAAAGACTTTTTAAAATTTATAAAAGAATTTAATTGGCTTAATGATAGCTGTTTAAATATACGTCCTATATTTAGTTATCATCTAATTAAATTAAATAAAGATACTCTTAAAGATATAGGAAATAATTTTGCATATAAAATGGAAAATACATTTTACAAAAAAGATTTACAAAATATTTTTGAAAAATCAATAGAACTAATGGATAGTGAATCCTTTAGTGAATTTTATAAAAATATTAATCTTATAAAGGGGATGTAAAGAATTGAAAGATATTATATTAGTTACAGGAGGATTAGGATTTATAGGGAAAAAATTAGTTGAGAAATTAAAATTAGAATATAAGGATTACAAGATAGTTGTTTTAGATCAATATATTAGAGATTATGATGATTATATAAGGTCAGATATTACTGATTTTGGTGAAATCTATACTAATGTAAAAAGAATAGATGGGAATATAAAATATATAATTCATGCTGCAAGTGAGGTTGGTAGAATAAATGGTGAAGAGCATCCTTGGAAAATGATTGACTCTGCAGTAAAAGGAACTTTGAATTTAATAAATATTGCATTAGAGTATGATGCTAAATTTGTATATTTTAGCACCTCAGAGGTTTATGGAGATATTTTTGACGATAAAGAAGTTATCGAAGATGATATGCTAAATGTAAGCCCTTTAACTTTAAATAATGTTTACGCTATAAGTAAATTATTTGGTGAAAGTTTAGTTAGACATTATGTTAAAAATTATGAATTAAAGGCAGTTGGTATAAGACCTTTTATGGTATATGGACCAGGAGTATACTCTTCAAAGTATAAATCTGCATTAGATATTTTTACATGGAAGCTTTTAAATGGCGAAGAAATTAATGTTGATGAAAATTGTGTTCGTTCTTGGTGTCATATAGATGATTTTATAGAAGGAATATTGTTAATAGCTAAAAATCATAATTTTGATAGCCATGAATACCATGCATACAATATAGGAAATAATAAAGAATATAAAACTATAGAAGAAAGTGCAGAATTTATCAGAAAGGAATTATCTGCAGATCCTAGTTTAATAAAAAAGCAAATATTTAATGGTAAATTTAAATCTCAAAGCAAATATTTTAATACAGATAAATTAGAAAATCTAGGATTTATTCCAAAAGTAAATATTGAAGAAGGTATAAAACAAATGATTGATTGGTATAAACAAGTTAAAGAAGAGAATATAAAATGATAGCAGTTTTAGGAGCTAGTGGATTTATAGGACAAAATATTCAAAGTATCTTAAGGAAAAACTATGAAGAAGAATATAAAGATATATTAATGATATACTTTAACAGATCAAATAATATATTACAGGGATTTAATAAAATAAGTTTTGATAACTTTATAAAAAATGAAAAACTTATGGATGAAGTTGATACCTTAATAGTTACTTGTGGAAATAGCAACACAAATATTAATACAAATAATTTCTATGAATTTATAAAAAAGGACACCAATTATATATTTGAAATGAAAGATAAAATAAAATGTAATATTGTATTTCTCTCTAGTGCAGCTGTATATGACGGAAACTGTAGCTGTGTTAAAGAAAACCAATATATATATCCTAATAGTCTATATGGAATATGTAAATATAACGCTGAGATGGCTATAAAATATATAATGAAAGATGTAAAGAATAAAAAATTGATTATATATAGACTTACTTATGGTTATGGAAAGTTTGAAAGAGATAATAGATTAATGTCCTTAATTGACAGGTGTATTAAAGAAAATAAAGTTTTAAAAGTTAATGGCTATAATAATTATTTTAATCCACTATCTGCTGAATTTATATCTAAAGTTATGATTGAGTCGGCTAAAAATATCAATGTTTTTCCAGAAGAAGAAATTATAAATTTAACACCTTCAAAAAAAATCAAATTAAAGGAAATGTTATACATTATTACATCCAACACCAATCTAAAATATGAATTAACCGTAGAAGATCCTATTATTAAATACTCTCCTTCTAATCATAAACTAGAATACTATTTAAAAAAATTAAAATTACCAGAAGAAGATTTTGAAAAAAATATAATAGATTATTTTTCTTAGTTATAAAAATGGGGTTTAGGCTTTAAATTTTTATTTAATAGCTTGAGCTCTATTTTTTAAAACAATTTTATTTTTTTATTGTAGCATTTACTATGAAAACTGCATAGTATGTATTGAAGCTTTTGAAGGCTTCATTTTTTATAGAGGAAGTGATTTTTATATGGCTAACAGTATAGTTTTCTCGAATTCAGCTGAGGAATTAAAAACCTCCGTTTTTGGGTATGACGGTAGTAATTATTTACCTCTTAAAGTAAATCAATATGGTGAATTAGATGTTAATGTAGGAACAATAAGTAAAATAGATTCTATAACTAATGGTACCATCGATGTTACTCAAGTTAATTCATTGACAAATGGTACTATTACTAAAGTAAGTTCTATCACTAATGGTACTGTTGATGTAACTCAGTTAAATTCATTGACAAGCGGTACAATTGCTAAGGTAGGTTCTATCACTAATGGAACCATTACTAAAGTAAGCTCTATCACTAACGGTACTGTTGATGTAACACAATTAAATTCATTGACAAGCGGTACAATTGCTAAAGTAAGTTCTATCACTAATGGAACCATTACTAAAGTAGATTCTATCACCAACGGAACTGTTGATGTAACTCAATTAAGTTCATTAACAAATGGTACTATTACTAAAGTAAGCTCTATCACTAATGGTACTGTTGATGTAACTCAGTTAAATTCATTGACAAGCGGTACAATTGCTAAAGTAGGTTCTATCACTAATGGAACCATTACTAAAGTAGATTCTATCACTAACGGAACTGTTGATGTAACTCAATTAAGTTCATTGACAAGTGGTACTATCGCTAAAGTAGATTCTATCACTAACGGTACTGTTGATGTTACTCAACTAAGTTCATTAACAAATGGTACTATTACTAAAGTAAGCTCTATCACTAATGGTACTGTTGATGTAACTCAGTTAAATTCATTAACTAGCGGTACAGTAAATGTAACACAATTAAATTCATTGACAAGCGGTACAATTGCTAAAGTAAGTTCTATCACTAATGGAACCATTACTAAAGTAGATTCTATCACTAACGGAACTGTTGATGTAACTCAATTAAGTTCATTAACAAATGGTACTATTACTAAAGTAAGTTCTATCACTAATGGTACTGTTGATGTAACTCAGTTAAACTCATTAACTAGCGGTACAGTAAATGTAACACAATTAAATTCATTGACAAGCGGTACAATTGCTAAAGTAAGTTCTATCACTAATGGAACCATTACTAAAGTAGATTCTATCACTAACGGAACTGTTGATGTAACTCAACTTAGTTCATTAACAAATGGTACTATTACTAAAGTAAGTTCTATCACTAATGGTACTGTTGATGTAACTCAAGTTAATTCATTGACAAGCGGTACGGTAAATGTAACACAATTAAACTCATTAACAAGTGGTACAATCGCTAAAGTAGACTCATTAGCTAGCGGTACAATCGCTAAAGTAAGTTCAATTACAGGCGGCACTGTAAATGTTACTAAAGTAAATTCATTAACAAGTGGTACAATTGCTAAAGTAGATTCATTAGCTAATGGTACAATCGCTAAAGTAAGTTCAATTACAGGCGGTACTGTAAATGTAACGCAATTAAATTCATTGACAAGTGGTACAATCGCTAAGGTAGATTCGTTAGCTAGCGGTACAATCGCTAACGTAAGTTCAGTTACTAACGGAACAATTAATGTAAACATTAATAATAGATATTTTGAACAAACTTCTGAAACAGTTTCTTCTATAGCATTGGCTACACCACAATATAGTACTCCAGTAGACACTTCAAAAATGCAGGATATTACCTGGTATGTTAAGAAAGTTGCTGGTGGCACTATGCCAGTAACAATTAGTGTAGCAGTATGTCCGGAGCAAAACGGAACCTATGTTCTAGTTGGCGAAACAGCTACTGTTGGAGCAGTTGGAAGTGCTAAGGCCTTGAGCAGTTCTTATTATATGCATTATACAAAAGTTTATTGTACAAGTGCTGCAACTACAAACCAAAGTGTACAAGTCTTCTTTAACGGTAGGTATTAATAATTTAGCCAAGAAGTACCTCTTGATACTTCTTGGTTTCTTTGAAATAGAGGTGATTATATATAATGAGTCATGATATAAGTTTATGCATGATTGTTAAGAATGAAGAAGAAAACTTAGGAAGATGTTTAGAAAGTATAAAAGATTTAGTAGATGAAATAATAGTGGTAGATACTGGTTCTACAGATAAAACTGTGGAAATAGCAGAACAATATGGTGCAAAAATTCATTATTTTGAATGGTGCAATGATTTTAGTGCTGCTAGAAATGAGTCTTTAAAATATGCCTCAAAAGATTGGATTTTGATAATGGATGGCGATGATGAGTTTTGCAGTGAAGATAAAGAAAAATTCAAAAATCTTATAGAAAAAGATTTGAATGAAAATACAATATACTTTTTTGAAACATTAAATTACTCTGGATACAGTATAACCACCACCGATATAAGCATAAATTTGAATCCAAGACTATTTAAAAACAATTATGGGTTTCATTATGAGGGAGAAGTTCATAATCAGTTAATTAACTATGAAAATGATGTAAAAGGCAAAACTTATGATATAAGAATATATCACTATGGTTATTTAAATAAAAATATTGTATCTAAAGATAAAAGGAATAGAAATATTGCGCTTTTAAGAGAACAAATAAAAAAAGGAGAAGATATTAAATTTGCATATTTTAATTTAGGTAATGAGTATTTTGCTTTAGAGGATAAAAAATCAGCTTTAGATAATTATTATAAATCTTATACTGATTTTGATCCAGGAACAGGATATGCATCAAGATTAATAGAGAGAATAGTCATATCAAACTATACTTTAAAAAATTATGACAAGGCTTTGGAATTCATTCAAATTGGAACAAAATATTATCCAGACTTTACTGATCTATATTATTTAAAAGGAATTATATTACAAGAACAAAATAGCCCCCTTTTAGCAATAAAGGCCTTTGAAAAATGTATAGAAATTGGAGAACCACCGTCAGTTTTAAAATCCATTTATGGGGTAGGTGGATTTAGACCCAAATACGAATTATCAAAAATTTATATGGATTTAAAAGATTATGATACTGCATATAAGTACTCTGTTGATACTATTAAAGCAAAACCGGATTTTTTAGTACCCCTTTATAATATATGTCATATATTAAAAGAGAAAAAAATTAATATAGAAGAAATGAAAAAAATTTTAGAAAATTTCTTCACTGACTTTCCAAGGGAATATCCTATAATTGCAGATTTATTTTATATGGAAGGATACTATGAAACAGCTTTGGAGTATATAAACAAAAGTGAAGAATCTGGAGTTCTTTCAGAAAATCTAAAAATATTTAAAGTTAAATCTTTATTATACTCATGTAAAATTGATGAATGTATAAAATATATTGACGATATAGATGAAAAAAATTTATATTACTTTCAAATAATGATGTATAAATCTCTATGTTTTATCATAAGAGATAAATATGATCTAGCCAGTGTTGCGATAAATCAGTTCAATAAAAGTAATTTATCCGAATACAACAAAACTACTTTAAAAGTATATAAAGAAATGATTAATTCATTTACAAACAAAAATACTAATGTCTTATCAGAAGATAAAACTATGCTAGATTTTACTCCAGTTGTTCTACAAATATGTGAAGTTATGCTTATAAACAAGGAGTTTAATAAATTCGAAAAAATCTTAAATTTATTAAATTTAATAAGCGATCAGTCCGTATTGCTAAATTTAGGTAAATTGTATTTTAAATACGGTTATAAAGATATAGCTAAAAAAGAGATTATTCGATCAATAAAAATGTTTGAAGTTATTGACCAAGAAGGAGCAAATATATTAAAAAATCTTCTATAATAGTTTAAACTACTAAGAATATTTACTAAAGATAAAAAATTTGTAAAAGTAGGAGAAGATATTCTATAAAATCTTCTATAATTGGGAGTGATGAAAATGCTTACTGAACCTACTAAAATATTTACTAAGGATGAAGAGCTTACAGAAGTAACCGGAGATATTTTAAACTGGCTTGAAACCTATAGTCCACCGCCATTATCAAGTAATGTAACTCTAGTTGGGAAAAAATTTACTGAATATAGTTTAGATGTTACTGCTCTAAGTAGTTATCAATATACTCCACCCTTTGAAACAATGCAACAATCTCTAGTTACTTTTTTCGTAAAAAATATCGGTTCAAATAGTGCAAAAGTTAAATTACAAATAAGTCCTAAAGAAAATGAAGCAGATTATGGATATACTGATGATAGTCTTGTCACTATAGATGTAAATCCAGGAAAAATAGTTACGTTGGTGCCTATGATTTTTTCAAGATATGTTAGAATAGCATATAAATCAGATTTAGGAACAAATTTAAAAATAATTGCTCAAATGCAAATATAAACTTCAAATCAAAAGGAACTATCTCATTTTGAGATAGTTCCTTTTGATTTGAAGAAAACCACTAATAAAATACTTTTTAATATATAATTTTATTTTTATTTCAAATATAAAACATATTTAAACCTTAATTGTTTTATATATTGTGACTGTAGCATCCTCAACAGGATAACTTTCAGCATGAGTAATTAAAATTCTAGCATAAGACATATATGCAGTTGTAGTTAATATTATATTGTCATCTTTCAAAAGAATATAATCACTAGTATAAGGAGGTTTATTATCTATCCAATTTATATTATCAGAACTAAGCTGAATCCTTACACTAATAGCTCCAAGCCCATGATTTTCTATTGCAAAAGTACCTATATTAGGACCAAGAGGAATGGCCGAAGAATTAGCAAAATCATCTGCTGATAATAGTTCAACCGTTTCAGTAGGGTACTCACTCAAGCCTTCATGATATCCGTAGTATATTTCTAAATTAGGAAATTTAGTACCATCATTATCAAATGTGCTCGAAAAACCGACAAAGCTAGCCTGAGTTTCTAACCCTTTCATTAGCATACCATAATTAAGGGTAGGTGAATTGTACCACTTTATTAACAAATTCTTTATATCGACTTCAACAAATTGATTAATCTCTGAATTTATATTTAATGTTGCATAAGGGTTGTCCTCAAATGATGGTTGATTTGAGTAAGTGACAGTATATTTATCAAAGGGTTGAAGCAAATTGTGGATTGTTATCGGTTTTGTAAAATTATTAACAATGTTTATCTTCACATAAAGTCTTAATATAGCTTTATCAATAAATATATTCGATGGAAGACTAGAAATATCAAAGTACATTAGTGTTCTGTATATATTATCTTGAGTATAGTATCTACCACAACCTAGTAAAGGTTGACCATTAAAATTAGTATTGGGATAAAGCTTTGCAACATACAAATCAGCTTGGGGAATTTTTCTTGAATTTCCTACAAAGGCCATAAAATCCACTCCTTTATTGTAGTTAACCATTTGTAAATTTCATATAAAATTTTTCCCCTATAAATCATAATATGATTATAATTTATGATTTGTGATTAAAGTAAATTCATTAAAATTTACTTTTCGTTATTACCAAGGCAATAGATCCTTTCTCCCTGCATCATTGCTCAAAACAGCTGGAACTATTTTAGTATTTTCACTCATATGTTTAAAACATCTTTCTTTTGCTATTTTACTTATCTTTACAAATATTAGATTTTTCCCTTTGAAGCCTCACCACCTATTATAATCATTTCTGGATCAAGAGAAGTAATTACATTGGCAACATATATCTACAGGGAAAAATACTATTACGCACATAAAATAGCAAAGAATTATAAGCCAAGGTGAATAATTATGCATTAAGCTAATTAAAAGCCCTAATTTTACTCCTGGCAACAAAGAAATTCCTGTAATAAATCTAGATGATAGATCTAAAATAAAAGCAGATACATCCTTTTATTACAATGCTTCTAACATACAAGATAGTATAATATTAGAAGAAAAGCTTATACCAAGATTCCCTTTTAGTCAGGATGGAACCCCTATAGAATCTACGTTTTCCCCAAAAATATTACAATATGATACTAATTATATATTACAAATAAGAAATGAGGATTTTTACCCTACTAATGTTATGTTAAATATGACATTTTATGAATCAGGTACTTAGCCCTATATATAAGAATAAGCGAAAATGTGCTCTCTTGTCTTTATATATTTCCACTCTTTATCTATCTAATTTTTTAATTATTTTTATAGTCATAATATCTTCACTAAATTTAATTTAAATTATATTTTATTCCATGACTAACAATTCTAATCCCCCCTATTCTATAAGAGCTAGATAAACATTGTAAACTCCCTATATCTGTTAAATTAAAATTCACATATAGTAAAATATGTGAATTAGGTTTCATTTTATAATACTTTGAAATAACTACTAGTATACTTATAAAATCTATTCAATACATTTTAAAGACTTGTTGCTACAAACTAATGAAATTAATTCCATACTCTACGATATAATAGGTGTAAAAACCATACAAAACTTCAAAAATTCTATTAAAGGAGGCATATTTATGAATATATCTTTTTCACCCAAACATCAGATGGGTTCAATAAATTTAATTTATCCATCTAATGCTAAAACTTTTATTAACAATAGAAACTCTCAAAAGCAGGATCTTATTAACAAAGGTAATATATCCACATCATTTAAAGGAAATTCGCGAAAAAATGATGTATTAAAAAACTTAATGGAACAAAAGTCGAATTTGATGGAAATGAAAAATTCCACTATGGAAAGAGGATTAAAAAAAGATAATGATCCTTTAACTATAAAAGAAAAACTTGAAAGCATTGATAAACAAATTAAAGAAATTGATAAACAAATAAATGATCTTCAATTAGAAGAGCAACGTAATTCAATGGGAATTGAAAATAAAGATAAAGATAAGAAAACCCAAAATTCTAAAAAAACATCAAATACATATTCTGAAAAGGATATGAAAACAAATGAATCTATGGACAATCTTTTGAGCATTTCTAATGATCTATCAAAGGCTAAATCCTTATCATCTCAAAAGGCTTTAATGTTAGGTACAGCAAGGGTTTTAGATTGTGAAATAAAAACAGATGAAAAAAGAGGACTAGATCCTGTTAATAAAAAAAAGCAACTTGATAAAATAAAAAATGGTCTTGAAAGTATTAATAAAGAACTGGGTAACAACTTAAAAAATATAAACAATAATAATATAGAAAATAACACTCCTAATAATAATGAACAAAGTAAAGATGTAAATTCTAGTTCTGCCTCAAAAAGCTCAAATGAATTAGCTATAAGGCAACAACAAATTGCACAAAATATTAAGCATTATGAGGACAACCTTCCTAATAAAGCTAAAGATAATAAAGAACAAATTAATATAATAGCTTAAAATTCATTTTATTACCATCTAGTTTTAGCCTATAAACAGATTTCTTGGCTTTAGAGGGAGTTTTTACTCCCTCTAAAGCTTATTGACAGACTTCTTAGGAGTTTTACTCCTAAGAAGTCGTTATCCTTTAGGAGAAATCGCTATCCAGAGACGTAACCGCTCTTTACTCTCACTTTGAATAAGATGGGAATATTAGAGCGGGTAGTCATCGGATAAAAATTTTATTTATAGACTTAGTTAGATGGTATACTTACTTTGGAGGTGATTCAATGCTAAAGTTAGCTATTTGTGATGATGAAAAATATCAAAGAGAAGAAATAGTAGGTATTATTGTTGAAGCTTTACGTTTAAAAAATAAACAGTATAAAATATTTCAGTTTGATAATGGAGAAGATTTGATATCCTCAACGAATGACTTTGATATATATTTTTTAGATATAAAAATGGATAAATTAACAGGTCTAGAAGTTGCAAAAAAAATTAGACTTATAAATAAAGAAGCAATTATTATATTTATAACAGGACTTAAAGATTATGTTTTCGATGCATTTGACGTAAATGCTTTTCACTACATCTTAAAACCCATCGATGAAAATAAACTTAAAGATGTTTTATATTCAGCTTTATTTCAGTTTGATAAAAAAGATGAGTTTATTATTGCTAAAACAATTAGCCAAGCTACTAAAATTTTTCTTAAAGATATAATGTATATAGAATCACAACATAGAAAGTTAAGAATCCATACTAAAAACAACATTATTGAATATTACCATAAAATATCTGATATTGAAAAAGAACTTTATGGATGTAATTTTTTTAGATGTCATAAAAGTTATATTGTAAATTTAAAGTATGTTGAAAGCTATGATAATGTATTTATAACCCTAATAAACTCTGAAAAAATATATGTTTCAAGATATAGACTAGATGATTTTTCAAAAGCCTTTATGTATTATTTAAAAAATGAGGTTCAGTAATTATGGAAAAACAACAAATATTAGAGATTTCTCGATTTTTATCAGGATATTTAACAATGCTTTTTCTATATACAATCAAATACTATTTCTATAAAAATTTTTTAGGATTTAAAAGTAAAGTTTGGCATTTTACTTTATGTGCATTATTAGTAACAGTTATTGATTTTTATATGATCAAATCAATGTCCCTACTATGGAGTATAATTGTAAATAATATAATTTGGCTACTAATTATATATTTTTTATGTAATGGTAATTTCCTAATAAAATTTTATGCTGTTATTCTTGAAGAAGCAGCATTGCTACTTATTAACCTAACTTTTTTAACCTTTGATTTTACAATTTTGCCTGTTATTCATAACATTAATGTATCTCTTAATAAACATATAATTATTAGTTTTATGACCAACATTATTAATGATCTTATACGTTATACTATATTGTTTGTATTTTTAAAAAACATTTGTAAATTTCTAAATTTAAAAGAGAAATCAATAAAATTATATGAAAGCTTATTTTTACTGATTCCTTGTTTATCAATTTATAGTTTAGGACTTATTTTTTATATCATTCAGCCTATTGATATTGATAATAAAAGATACTATTTACCTTATATTTTTCCTAAAATTTATTATACTCTCCCCTTTATAAGTTTTGCTTTATTAGTATCATTATTAATTATGGCCTATACCTTTAAAAAAATGCTTGAAGGCCAATTAGAAGAGAAAAAAAACCTTCTCATGGAACAACAATTTAAGCTACAGCTTACTCATAGCAACAACATAGAAATGCTTTATAAAGGGATACGGGGCATAATCCACGATATGAATAATCATGTTTCCTGTTTAAAAAATTTAGCTGCTACTAATAACATTGAAGATATAAAAAAGTATCTTATAAATATTAATGAAACCATAAGCAAACTTGATTTTAAAATAAAAACAGGTAATTCTATATCTGATGCAGTTATAAATCAAAAGTATAACATTGCTAAGGCTAATGAAATAAAGTTTATATGTGATTTTCTATTACCCAAAGAAACCTTATTAGAGCCTGTAGATTTATGTGTTATTTTAAGTAATGCATTAGACAATGCCCTTGAAGCTTGTATGAGAATTACAGATAGTAATATTCTAAAGAAAATATGTATAAAATCTTACATAAAAAATATATATCTAATAATTGAAGTTTCTAACAGTACTACAGATAAAATTCAATATGTTGAAAATAAACTTATCAGCACAAAAACTGATAAAGCTAATCATGGTATAGGAATTTCTAACATAAAAACTGTTGCAAAAAAATATAATGGCATAGTTGATATACTAGAAGAAAAACATAAATTTATTATTAATATTATGCTTAAAATAAAATAATAATAACATATAATGGCTTATATAAAATTCATATATATATTCCTTAAAAATCATATAATAATTATCACTTTTATATAAAAAACTACATAAAAAATAAAAGCCCACTAAAAGACTAAAATTAATATTTGCCTTTCAATGGGCTTTTATTTTATAACACTATTTCATTTTATATGCTTATAAAATTTCAAAATAAAATTATTTTAATCTTCAGATACCTGCTGAAGTTTCCACAACCGAGCATAAAGTCCCTTTAGCTTAATTAGTTCTTCATGTTTCCCCTTCTCTACTACCTTGCCATCATCTAATACAATAATGTTATCTGCAGAGCGTATAGTCTTTAATTTATGAGCAATAACAATTACAGTTCTTCCTTTAATTAATTGATTTATAGCCTTTTGTACATCCATTTCATTTTCCGGATCTAAAGATGCAGTGGCTTCATCTAGCAATACTACCGGGGCATCTTTAAGCATGGCTCTTGCAATAGAAACGCGCTGCTTTTCACCACCGGATAAAGTACAGCCCCCCTCTCCAACTGGGGTATCATACCCCTGTGGTAACTTCATGATGAAATCGTGGCAACAAGCTTTTTTTGCAGCCTCTTCTACTTCTTTTTGAGTTGCATCCTCGCGACCAAAGCGAATATTATTTCCTATGGTATCCTGAAACAAGTATACATCCTGAAAGACCATGGAAATCCTTTTAAGTAAACTTTCTGGATCCATACCTTTCATATTCTCTTTACCCAAAAGTACTTTTCCCTGTTGTGGATCATAGAATCTAGCAACCAATTTTAACACAGTACTTTTTCCACTACCAGAGGGTCCTACTAAAGCTGTTAATGTACCCTCTTTCATCTTAATTGATACATCCTTTAGTACCTTTACATTATCATAACTAAAATCAACATGCTGTAACTCAATATCATTGGAAAGTGGTTGATTTTTTTCTCCTGACATAACGGGTTCTTCCATAAATTTTATAATTCTCTCACCAGCTTGAGCATCATATCGAAGCTCCGCTAAGTTTACAATAGCTTCGGAAAGAGGTTCAAATATTCTTGTACCTATAACTAAAAATGTTGCTAATGTCATAATAGTAAGAGTGCCTCCCATTAAAAGATAACTACCTACGTAAACCATCACTGTAAGTCCTGCCCTAAGTAAAGGAGTTACTGTTAACACAATAGATTGCAAAAGCCCCTCCATTTTCATACTCTTCTTCATTAAGTTGTAAAAAGAATCCTCTAGATGCTGAAAATGTTCTCCCGTCATGTTACAGGACTTAATGACACGAATACCTGTTAAATACTCCTGTAGACGATTAGATGCATCTACCTTTGCCTCTGTTAATTCACTACCCAATACTTTCTGCAATTTGGAAGTACCTATGATAATAAGCAATGCTACTGGCATTGCAGCAAACATAGAAAGGGACATACGCCAATCCATAAAAGCAAGGCCTATAAAAGCTAATACTGGTGTCACTAAGGCACCCATTAATTTTGGAACAACATGACTCATACCATTCTCTACCATAGTAAAATCGCCCATCATCATGTTTCCAAGCATTCCAGCATCCTTACAAAATAGATAGCCTAGTGGTAACTTCCTCATATGCTCTGCAAGATTTGCTCTCCCCTCAGCAGCTGTCATGTATGCGTCCCTATAGGCATGTCTATAAGCAGGGATTTCTGCTAAAAATATAATTACCATGGATAAAACAAGGCCTCCTACAACTATCCATAACTTTCCTATATCAAGAGGTACTCTTGGCGTTACAAAGGGCTGAAAAATTATTTGAATAGCGCCTATTGCAAAGCCGAAAGGCAACATACCTATGATATTTGCTAAAATTGTATAAATAACAGGTTTTACAAGTTTTTCTGGATGTCCTGCTGTAATATTTGTGAAAATTTTCATGCTAAATCCCCTCCTTTGTTCATACCCCACTTAGACGCCACTGTATATGAATTCCAAAGCTTTTTATATAATCCATCTTTATTTACAAGAGCATCATGAGTGCCCGCCTCTACAATAGTTCCATCTTTCATAACTACTATATTTTCAGCATCTTTAATAGTTGTTAATCTATGTGCAATCATGATAACAGTTTTATTTTTCATAAGCTCCCTTAGAGCTAGCTGCATGTGATGCTCATTTTCTGGATCTGAAAAAGCAGTAGCCTCATCTAAAACTAGTATAGGAGAATTTTTCAAAATTGCTCTTGCCACACATACTCTTTGTTCTTCACCACCTGAAAGATGAGTGCCTCCTTCGCCAACGATAGTGTCATAACCTTTTTCAAGTCCTGTAATAAACTCATGACACTGAGCAGCTTTTGCAGCCTTAAATATTTCTTCCTTTGTGGCATCTGGTCTGCCTACACGGATATTTTCATATAAGGTATCATGAAATAAAAATGTATCTTGAAAAACAAAGGAAACTAAATCCATCAAATTCTCTGTAGAGATTTCTTTAATATCTATTCCACCGATTCTAATATGACCTTTTTGAATATCCCAAAAACGTGGAATAAGATTAGCCACTGTAGATTTTCCAGAACCTGAAGGTCCTACAAGTGCTGTACATGAACCTTTTTTCGCCTTAAAACTTACTTTTGATAATGCTTCTTTCCTAGTGGATGTGTCCTCAGACTCATAAGAAAAGGACACATTATCAAACTCAATATCATAAGAGGAAGGTATCCTAGGGTTCTTTGCCTCACAAATAGTTTTCTCAGCCAAGATCTTATCAATACGCTGAACTCCCTCAGAAATATCTCCTAATGAAGATGCAAAAGTCATAAAACGTAACATAGGTGACGCAACTCCTGGTGCTAAAATAATAAAAAATAAAATAGTTTGTGCAAAGGAAAGATCTCCTGATCTTCCTCTCATTAAAAGGATACCCACTGGCAATATAAATGTTAAAGTTGAATTTAATAATACCTTTGAACTTATATAAGTATTTTGATACTGATCTGTATACTTTACACAATAATCCCTGTAAGATATCATATCATCATAGAATCTACGAAAAGAATATACATTTCTACCAAATATCTTTACAGCAGGAACTCCCTTTACATATTGAATAGTTGATGAGTTGATTCTCTCTAAGGCATTATAGTATTTTTTTGCACTTTCCTCTGCGGCCTTACCACTTCTTTTTCTCATCTGTATTAAGAAGCCTAAAACAAGTGGTATCATAGCTGCTAATGTAAGCCATGGATTTAAAGTTAGCATCATAATTATTGTAATAATCATTGTTACAAATACATTTACCATATCTGGTAACTGGTGAGCAACAAATGCTTCAATCTTTTCTACGTTTTGTTCAAAGGTTTTCTTTACTATCCCCGTTGATGTATTACTTAAATAGCCTAGAGGTAATTTACCAATATGCTCTGACATACGCATCCTTAAGCTATATAATATTCTGTATGCTGCTGTATGAGACATTAACCCAGATATATACATTAAAACAATTCCCCCCACCAATCCTACAAGAGCAATAGTGCCCCAATGTAGCATTTGTGTAGAATCAACATTTCTAGGATTGGCAGCATTTTTTAAAAGTTCCGCCATTATAAAATAAACGGCTATATATGGTAATAACATCAAAATTGCACTGATAGCTGAAAATATTGATGAACCAATAAGTAGCCCTCGCTTTTCTCCAGCTATTTCTAATAGTCTTGGAATGCCTTTCTTTTTCTTGTCCATTTTTATTTCCTCTTTTCTATAAATTAATTATTCACTTATCCCTGTACTGTCTAACCTAATACTCCTATCTTATAAAAAGTTAGATATACTAGAATTCTTCAGCTTAGGTCTCTTAGAATTCTTATACTGTGTATAAAATCTGCTAAGTCCTTAGATAAGGATTTCTAATCCTAAATTTGAGTTAAAACTTCCTCCAAAATTAATAATCTTCTTTATGAAATAATTTATAAAAAGTAAAAACCCTATAATTGATTTCCATTATCAATTATAGGGTTTTATTTATCTCATCTCTACTCAAATCGGTATTATATTCGATCAAATTAGGATTTTCACAAAAAAATACTGCAATACAATAGCATGTATGCAGTAAAAATTAATAATTTATTTTGAAATATCTTTTACATATTCACTAGGATTTACCCCATATTTTTTTCTGAAAGCTACTGCAAAATGACTCATGTTACCATATCCAACAAGATTAGCTACATCACTAACACGGAATTTTTTCTCCTCTAAAAAAAGCTTAGCAAGTTCTAATCTTTTATCTAAAAGATAAGTGTACACGGGCATTCCAAACAATTCCTTAAATCCTTTTTTTAGTTTAAATTCATTAAGACAAACTTCCTTGGAAAGATAACTTAATGTTATTTTCTGAGCAATGCTTCTATCTAGTATGTCCTTTGCT
Organism: Clostridium sporogenes; assembly: GCF_001889325.1. NCBI lineage: Bacteria > Bacillati > Bacillota > Clostridia > Eubacteriales > Clostridiaceae > Clostridium > Clostridium sporogenes. Next base: position 1,100,130 of record NZ_CP013243.1, read on the forward strand.
TTATAAATGCTTTTAACATCATCTTTAGATAAACTTATACTCTTTGAAATTCCTTTACTCTGATACATAACCTCATTTAAATATACAGCCACAAGTTCCATAAGTTTTCCTTCCATATATAAATATCTTAAGGATTCTTCATAAGGACATTTTAACATCTGATGTAAAATTGCATTGATAGAAGGTGTTATTTTCAAATTATCACACCATACTTTTTCTGAAAAATAATTATAAAAACCAGAGTCTTTACAAATTTTATCAATATTATCTTTCATTTTCTTCAAAGGCATTTTAATTTCAATCAATTTTACATCACACTTTGCAGGATAAATGCATCTTTTCACAGTTTCTTCACTAGTACCCATATAGCTTTCACCGGACAGCATCTCAAATCTTTTACCGGTTTGGGGTAACTCCCACTGTAGATCATCACCAAGACAAAAGAGCATATCTATGTGAGGCACTCCCGAAGTACCATTAAGCTCCACTTGTTTTACCAAATTCATGTCAAATTCCATAATACGAGCATTTTCACAACTTAATAATTGTTTTAAATGTCCACTTCCTAGCTCCTGGGGAATTTGGTAACTATATTGTCCACAGCCTTTATTGTAAATTTTATTAAAGCCATCACAAATGCAACAATCATTAGCTTTTGAACTTTTTATTTCGTATTGTTTAGCTGTACACAATTCCATCCCCATTACTCCCTTTTCAATTGCTATATCCAAATTTCTTTACTAGATAAAAATATTATAACAAAATTTTCTACTAATATTTTATCCAAGCAACTATGATACTGAAATTTATTTTCAATTATAGATCCATAATGGTTATTTGTCAATCTCTAGTTTATATAAAATACTTCTAATGTATTACACTTATATCTATAAGCTTTCACTACTTGATAGAATCTTTTATTTCCTTTAACATTTCAGTAGTAGATATTATACCACCTGATGATATATACCAAAGTTCTGGATTTAATGAAATAATCTTGTTATTTTTATATGCCTTTGTAGTTTTTATTAGATCATTTTCTAATATTTTATTCACTGACTTATGTCCCCCTTGAACAACAGCACCTCTATCCACAACAAAAATATAATCTGGATTTTTTTCTACAACATATTCAAATGATATCTTTTGACCATGAACTGCTGTGTCTATATGTTCATCTGAAAGTGGGAATCCAAGTTCTTCATGTATAATCCCAAATCTTGATCCTTTTCCATAAGCACTTAATGCCCCATCGTTAGCTAAAATCACTAAAGCCTTTTTCCCACTTTCATTAGACTTCTTATTTATATATTTTACTGAATCATCAAGTTTCTTAATTTCATCTTTTACAAAATCTTCTTTATCAAATATCTTTCCTAATTTTTCTAAATTACTTTTAACTGACTCCATATATTTCCCATTCTCTGTATTAAGCTGTATTGTAGGAGCTATTTTATTAAGTTCTTCATATACCTTAGACTGTCTTGCTGATATAAATATTACATCTGGCTTAATCTCATTTAACTTTTCAAAATTAGGTTCAAATAAAGTACCTACATCTACATACTTATCATCTTTATATTTTGATAAATAACTTGGTATATTTGACTTTGGAAGTCCTTTTATTTCTATTCCCATTTTATCCAAAGAATCTAGAGTACCATAATCAAAAACTACTACCTTTTTAGGATTCTTTTTTAAAGTTGCCTCTCCAAGCTTATGAGTAATCTTGATATCTACACTACTTGCTTCCTGTTTTTTATTTTCCTTAGGTTTAAAAAACAAAGTTCCACCCACAATAAATACTATTAAAATTCCTACTATTGTCCATACTTTTTTATTCATTTAATTCACCTCAATAATTTATTTTAATTATTAGTTCTAACTAATTAAGATAGTATATAAATAACTGAATTAGAAATATATACAAATTCTTTGGTCCTCTATATCTTTTATATTAAAATCCATTTCATATATATTACTTAAAATATTTTTATCTATAATATCATGAGTATTGCCTTCACTTGCTACAACTCCATTTTTTAGAGCAACTATATAATCTGAATAGCAAGATGCAAAGTTAATATCATGTATGACTAAAATAACTGTTTTATTTCGCTCCTTAACCAACCTCCTTAAAATTTTCATAATCTGCACTGAATGTTTCATATCTAAATTGTTTAAAGGCTCATCTAAAAGTATATATTCTGTGTTTTGAGCAACTATCATGGCTATATATGCTCTTTGCCTTTGACCTCCACTTAGCTCATCTAAATATTTATTTTCTATATCCTTAAGTTCTAAATAAGATATAGCATCATTAACATATTTTAAGTCCTCTGATGAAAGATTACCATTACAATAAGGAAACCTTCCAAAACTCACTAATTCTTTAATTGTTAACCTTATATTTGTATGATTAGATTGCTTTAATATAGATATTTTCTTTGCTAAGCTTTTATTATCCCATTTAGAAACTTCTGTTCCATCTATAAACACCTCTCCTCCATCTTTGGTGATAAGACGGCTTATTATAGAAAGTAAAGTGCTCTTTCCAGCTCCATTAGGACCAATAAAAGAAGTTATTTTTCCTTTTTCTATATTTAAAGACACATCATCTATAACTTTCTTATGTCCATATTTCTTTGTTACATTTTTTATTTCTATCATAGTTTACTCTCCTTTAACAGTAAATACATGAAATAAATTCCTCCAATGAAGTTTATGATTACGCTTAAGGTTGTACCAAAATTTAAAAATCTTTCAACAATAAATTGTCCTCCTACTAAAGCTATAATACTTATAAATACAGAACCTATAATTAAATACTTATGCTTATAGGTATTTATAAACTCATAGGTAAGATTTACAGAAAGTAACCCTAAAAAAGTTATAGGTCCTACTAGTGCTGTAGATATAGATACTAATATTGAAACAACTATAAGCATTTTTTTAACAACTTTATCGTAGGAAACACCTAAATTTATTGCCTGTTCCCTTCCTAAAAGCATTACATCTAAAACTTTCACATAATCATATATATAGGCTATAACAAGTAAAATTACTATAATAGATATAAGGATAACATCAGTATTTACCTTATTAAAACTTGCAAACATCTTATCTTGAATTACCAAAAATGCATTAGGATCAATTATTGTCTGCATAAAAGCTGCTAAACTTTGAAATAGTGTTCCAAATATTAATCCTGTTAAAAGTAAAAAGAAAATATTTTTATCTTCTCTTTTAAATAAGAACTTGTACAAAATCATTGAAAACACCACCATAAGGCTGATGGATATAAGAAAATTAAAATTGCTACTCATAACAACCATACTATTAGCTCCAAAGATAAATACTACAAAAGTTTGTATAAACATATATAAGGAATCTAAGCCTAATACGCTAGGAGTTAATATTCTGTTATTAGTTATAGTTTGAAATATCATTGAAGAAAAAGCTATAGATCCTGCAGTTAAAGATATAGCTAATACCTTTAGAAATCTCCTTGGCAGGACATAATCATAATTGCCTTTACTTATTCCTGTAAATATGAATAATACTATAAGAACTATAGAAAAAACACCTAATAAAACTACTCGTCTTCTACACTTCATTGCCATTCCTCCTAAACAAGAGATAAAGGAATACTGTACTTCCTATAACCCCAACTACAAGTCCTATAGATATTTCATAAGGATAAATAATTAACCTACCTAGTATGTCACAGCCTAAGAGAAATACTGCTCCAAGCAATGCTGTACTATAAAGACTATTTTTTAAATTATCTCCTTTATAAAGAGTAACTATATTAGGTACTATAAGACCTAAAAATGGTATTTTTCCCACAGTAATAACTACCAGTGAAGATATTAATGCTACTATTACAAGTCCTATATTTATGATTTTGTTATAATTAACCCCTAAATTCTTAGAGAAATCCTCTCCCATACCTGCTACTGTAAATTTATTAGCATAAATAAAAGCTATGACTACAATAGGTAGACTCAGATATATAAGCTCATAATTTCCTTTAATAATTAAAGAAAAATCTCCTTGAAGCCAAGATGCAATACTTTGAATAAGATTATATTTATATGCAAAAAACGTAGTTATTGAATCTATTATATTCCCAAGCATTATACCTACAAGTGGTATAAATATAGAATTTTTAACTTTTATTTTCTTTAAAATTTTCATAAATAAGAATGTGCCTAATAAAGAAAATATAAAAGAAACTATCATTTTTTCAGTGAGAGTTGCGGAAGGAAATATCATTAAAGCAACTAAAATCCCAAGTTTTGCACTATCTACAGTTGAAGCTGTATCTGGTGATACAAATTTATTCCGACTTATTTGTTGCATAATAAGTCCTGCTATACTCATACTCCCTCCTACTACAATAATACTTATAAGTCTTGGAATTCTACTGATTAATAATACCTTAAGCTTTACATCATCTGAATTAAATATATCTACAAAGCTAATATCTTTTACTCCAATAAATATTGAACAAATAGATAAAATAATTAATGTCAAAATTAAATATCTCTTTTTCATTCTTCATCTCCTTTAGGAACATTCAAAAAACATCTTATGGTATAATTTCCTATTTTTAACATGCCTTATATGCAAACAACATTATATTTGACACCTCCAATGCTCATTGATATAATCATTCACATATATAATTGTTTTTGATATTCATTATCAATAACATTGTACAACCTTATTTATTGTTTAACTTTAATTATATTTAGATTTTTATAACTATATTTAGATAATTTTAAAGGAGTGAGATATACTTGTCTGATGCAAATAAACATATATGTTCTATTGCTGAAAAATTCTTTTTGTGTACAAATATACCAATAAAGTCTTTTAGTTACAAAGGCGACTTAATAGATTCCAGAGGATATAATTACATGTTTCAAGATTTATTTGATAATAATGACATCTATGAAAAATTAGATAAGGATTCTATGACTAAGAATGGCTACTACACTATAAGTACTAATGGTTTAAATAAAGTTAATTTTACAGCTTTTTATATTTGCCCTAAAACTGTTCATAAAGGTGTATATATCATAGGACCATATTCTTCGTCTAAAGGAAATAACAAGGGTATACCCTATAAGCCTCTTTGCTGTATTCCTCATTTGATTTCTCTTTTAAGAAATATAGCTTTAGATAGTAGGTACATTAAAGAAAAAGTTCTTACACGTAAAATGCCTAATAGTCTCCATATTAGAAAGGCTATGGATCTTTTAGATGCGAATTATAGTGATGATATATCTTTAGATGATATATCTCGACATTTAAAAATAAATAAATCTTATTTTTGTTCTATATTAAAAAAAGAAACTGGGAAAACTTTTTCCCAGCTTGTAAATGAAATTAGAATAGAAAAAAGTAAAGAGCTTCTAACAAAAAATGATTTATCTATATTAGAAATTGCTCTTTCTGTTGGATTTAATAATCAAAATTATTTTAGTTCAACCTTTAAAAAATTTAATAATAAAACCCCTATTGAATTTAGAAATGAAAACCTCATACTTCAATAAAAATATTACTGGGTACAAAAATTCCCAGTAATATTTTCTTATAAACTGTATAAGTAATTTAATTATATTTTTCTTACTGGGAATTGTATCTCAGTTAACCATTCTTCTACAGAATCTTTATTCCACATTCCGTCAATATAAGATTCCCTAGGATAATCAGTTAGCTCAAATCCATTTTCCTCCATTAGTTTTTTCCATTTTTTACTGGATCCATGTCTAGTATTGTTGTTTTTCCATGTTCAAAGGATTTTAAGCCTAGAATACAATCAATAGTTGTTGATTGTCCCGCTCCATTATGCCCAAGTAGCCCAAAAAATTCTTCTTCTTTTACACTAAAAGAAAGATTATCTACTGCCATTGTAAGATATAATCATAAAAATATTTTTACAATAAACTTGAATCTAAAGAGTAGTTTTTATCTCTATAATAAACTTGGTTCCAACTCCAAGCTCACTTTCTACCCTAATATGCCCACCATGTGCTTCTACTAAAGTTTTTGTTATGGTAAGACCAAGACCTGTACCTCCTGTAGTTTTATTCCTTGATACATCACTTCTATAAAATCTTTCAAATATATGAGGTAAATCCTCCTTTGGAATCCCCTCTCCATTATCTTCAACCTTTATAAATATCTTATCCTCTTCCTTTGATAATGAAACCTTTACTAATCCATCTTCATTTAAATATTTATGTGAATTAGATAAAAGATTATGCATAATTTGCTTTAATTTATCCTTATCTATAAAACCATATACATCCTTCTCCAGTTTAGTAACTATTTTAAAGCCGCTTTTTTCATATAAGGGATTAAATGTTTCCACAACCCTTTCTATTTCCTTTGTAATATTTAAGTTAGTTTTATTTACAACTGTTTCAGCTTTTTCTAATTTAGAAATATTTCTTAAATTATTCACAAGATTCGTTAGTCGGTCTAATTCCTCATAAAAAACCTGCAATCTTTCCTCTGTAGGCTCCCATATACCATCTATTATTGCCTCAACATGAGTTTTTAAAGTCGTAATTGGAGTTCTTATTTCATGAGCCATATCTGAAGTCAATCTTTTACGAAGAGCCTCCTGTTGTTGTAGTGTTTCTGCTAAATAATTTATAGAATTTGATAATTCCTGAATTTCTGTTGTATTACTTTTTATATTAGACCTTATATTTAAATTGCCCATTCTCATTGTATTAGCTATTTCTTTTATTTTAACCAAGGGTTTTGAAAGTTGTTTTGATAAAATCCAGCTCAGTATAAGTCCTAAAATAAAGGTTATGACCATAGATACAATAAAAGAATGATTTAAAGTTCTTTTAAATGTTAATGCTCCATTGCTTAAATATGAAGTACCAAAATATCCAATAGTTATCTTTCCAAAAGTCACATTGTTCTTTTTAAGCCATTGTTCTTCTTCTTTATAATCCCCTAAATCTAAATTTTTCATTTTTCCCATCATATTACCCATTCCATGCCCCATCATAGAATTCATCATACTTCTATGTTTAAGATGGTCATCCCCAGAGGTAAATATCTTGCTACCCTTTTTATCTTTTATCTCTATATAAAGTTCATTTAAAACTGCATATCTTTTTATTTCATCATACTTTAATGCTTGAAAGCCTTTATCTTCTTTATACATATCTTCAATTGCCACTATAATTTTGTTTATTTTATTTTTATGTTCTTGAACCAAATATTCATTGAATCTGTTATTTATCATATAATTAGATATGGAACTAGCAATTATTATTGAACCTATAACCGCAATTAAAAATCCTAAAGAAAGTTTTTTCTTTAAAGACATTTTCATTAATTTTTTCCTCCAAATCTGTATCCAACTCCATACACAGTAGTAATATAGTTAGGTGCTTTAGGATTATCTTCTATCTTTTGTCTTATATTTTTTATATAAGTATCTACAGTCCTATCAAAACTTTCATAATTATATCCAAAAGCTTGTTCAACTAACTGTTCTCTAGTAAAAACCTGCCCTGGATTATTTAATAATGAAACAAGCACCTTAAACTCATAAGGTGTTAATGTAACCACTTTTCCATTTTTTAATACTTTCATTTTTCTTATGTCAACTTCTAAGTCTCCATCATTAAGTATTAGATGCTCTGCCAATGGATACTTTCCTCTATATGCCCTTCTAATAAGAGCCTTTACTCTTGCCACAAGCTCCCTTACACTAAAAGGTTTTGTAAGATAATCATCTGCTCCTATAGAAAGACCTTCTAGCTTATCCTCTTCCTCTACCTTTGCTGTAAGCATAATAATTGGAACATTAGAAAATTCTCTTATTTTTGAACAGACCTCTTCACCAGATATCTTTGGTAGCATTAAATCCAATATAACTAAATGAAATGATATTTCTTTAAATAACTTAATTGCTTCTTCACCATCCATTGCAGTTATTACTTCATAACCTTCTTTTTCTAAATAAGCTTTTACCACATCTAATATCCTTTCTTCATCATCTACAACTAATATTTTAAAGAGTTTCTTCATATCTTCTCTCCTAACCATCTATATTTAAATTCTATCCCATTTCCCATTGCTAATATTCCTAATGTTTATAAGCTTAGTATATATTAGAACTCTTCAGCTTGAGAGCTTCAAAATTCTTATACTATGTACAAGAACTATCACACAATTTGATAAATTATTTAACTAAAGAATAATGATCTTTAGCACACAAAACATTAGTTAACTCTCACCTTTATTATATCAAAATAGCTAGAGATTAACCTCTAGCTATTTAAGTATATAATTTTACTATTTAGACATTATATTTTTTCTTTTTAAATATTCTTCTTCGCTAATTTCTCCTGTAGCATATTTTTCATTAAGTATTTTTATAGCATTATTCTTATTAACCATATGACTCTTAAATAGCTTTACTACTGCATATATTATACCTATAATTATTAAAAGTTTAAATATCATAGGTACAATCATCCATGTTGACCATCCACCTGTAAAGGCTGATCTACCAAATCCACATCTAAACATTTTTTCTCATCCTCCTATAATATATTTATAATATCTTATAGAAAACATCATCATTTTCTATGAATATTATTAATCTAATTTTTAATTATATTTTTTATCCTTGTGTATGTATTTATTATAAGATTAAATTATGGAGCAATTATGAAGTATTTAATAGTGTATTAGTAATATTTCGTTTTGATAGAGTTATAATTATATTATTTACTTTCTACTTAACTTTCTTCATATAATCAACATATCTTTTTTATATACTCTTATTTATAATAAAAGTTTAGTTTCTAAAAATGTAAATTTATTGTTAGTATTTTACTTTAAAAATAAAAATCATCTAACCTTTTATTATGATAGATAAAGTATAAAATTACTTTATCTTATAAGTACATATTAGGAGGAATTCTATGAGTATTAAAAAAGAAAGAATTAAAGTATATGATATGACATGTACCTCTTGTGAAAATCGAATTGAAAAAGCCATTAAAAACTTAGAGGGAGTATTACATGCAAAAGCTTCTTACATAAGAGAGTTTGTTGAAGTTGAATATGATGATAAATTATGCAACCAAAATAAAATTAAATCCTCTATAAAAAATGCTGGATACAGCACACAAAATTCTAATGACTATAAATTTATGGGAATTTTTATAGTTGTTGCAGCTATTATAATGCTGGGTTTAAAGACTAGTGGTTTTGATATGGAAGAAAAGCTAACTAATGCTTCCTATATAGTTCTTTTTGTAGTAGGAGTCCTCACATCAATTCACTGTGTAGGTATGTGTGGTGGAATTATGCTTTCACAAAGTTTATCTAGTGAAAGTAAAAATAAGTCTGAAGCCATGAAGCCAGCAGTCTTATATAATTTAGGGAGAGTTGTATCTTACACTTTACTTGGTGGAATAATTGGTACTCTTGGTTCAGTATTTTCAATTTCTGTTACTACAAAAGCAGCCCTACAAATATTTGCTGGTATATTTATGATCATGATGGGTTTTAATATGGCTGGATTTAATATATTTAAAAAATTCCATATTAAGTTACCCCACTTTGCATGTAAAGTTAAAACTAAATCTAACTCTCCATTTATTGTTGGACTTTTAAATGGATTTATGCCCTGTGGACCTCTTCAAACTATGCAGCTTTTCGCTCTAGGTACAGGAAGTGCATTAAAAGGTGCTTTATCAATGTTTATGTTTTCTTTAGGAACGGTGCCACTTATGCTAACCTTTGGTGTATTATCAGGTCTTTTAAGTAAATGTCATACTAAAAAATTACTTAAATTTAGTGGTGTCCTTATTATAGTTCTTGGACTTATAATGGGTAACAGAGGTCTTACTCTTGCTGGTATAAATATTAATCCTATAACTGCTCTTGCTAGCAATACTAATAATTCAGGTGACTTTTCTAATAAAAACGTTGCTAAGGCAACTTTAGAGGACGGTGTTCAAGTTATTAAAATGACTGCTAATAACAATGGTTATACACCTAATGCTTTTTATGTACAAAAAGGCATACCTGTTAAATGGATAATTAATGGAGAACAACTTAATTCATGTAATAATGCCCTTATAGCACAATCTATAATGGAAAAAGAATTTAAGATAAAAAAAGGAGAGAATATTATAGAATTTACCCCTGGTGACAAAGATATAAATTTTAGCTGTTGGATGGGAATGATAAGTGGTGTAATTAAGGTTGTAGATAACCTTGACGCCGTAGATACATCAAAAACTGATCCATCATTACCTCCTGTAAGCACAGGTCCTAGCTGCTGTGCTGTACCAGTAGATGAATCTTCTCAATCAGAGCAATCTAGCATTTATGGCAACAATATGGCTCTAGTGCCAACTGAAAAATTAATTAATAAAGCTATACCATCTGGTGAATACCAAAGTGCAACATTTAAAGGTATTGGTTCTGAATTACAGCCATTAATAGCTGTTACAGGTAATAGTTCAAAAACTAAATTAACCTTTAATTTAAATGATTTTGATAATGCTGAAGGTAAATACCTAATCTTAGATTTAGAAACTCGTAATGAGGTCTTTTCATTTACTGCAAAAAGAAGTGTAAATGAAGTAGAGTTTAGCCCTAAAAAATCTGGTAGTTATGGAATATTAAAAGATAATATTATTTTAGGAATAATTGAAGTAGTTGATGATTTACAATCCGCTGATATGGAAAAAATACGAGAAAAACATATTGAGTAAACAAAAATATTTTTAAAATTTAAAAAGAGAAGGATATTATAAATTTAATATCATCCCTTCTCTTTTTTCTTATCTATCTTACTATAGCTATTTCAATTTATTTTTATAGCAAATATACTACTTTGAAATTAAGCTTTTCCTTGCTCCATCGTGGTTTTAATTTCTTGCTGCAGATGAGAGATATTTTTCATTTTTGAATCTCTTGATTGAGTAAAAAGCTGACGTACTTCTAGATTACTAATCTCTATCATATATTTATTATACATAGACTGTAACATCATTAGTATAACAGCCCTTAAAGACAAAACAAACACTGATAAATTTTTACTTCCTTTTATAAATTAATTCCTCCTAAATTATTATCACTTTAAAATTTTCTTTTAATATTGTTCATGATAAATCCACTTTTAGGTAATGCAGGTATTTTTATTAAACTATAACTTAAATCCTGCTTAGGGACTTGGAATCCAATCTTGTTAACAAGAAAATCTAAGCTTACTTTCATAATTTCCATGGTAATGCCCTCTCCTGGACAACGGTGTGTCTTGACAGGATCACCTCCACCCTGAGGAATAAAATCAAATAAGCTCCCTTTCCATTCTCTAAACCTCTCTGGATAGAACTCATTAGGCTTTTTCCATATCTGTAAATCATGGTTCGTACCATACATATCAAGTAACACCAACATTCCCTTTTTAAATTCACATTCATTCAATATAAAATCCTTTCTCACTCTTGCACCAAGAAAAGGAGCGAAAGGATAGTATCTGCGAACTTCCTGTGCAAACATTTCAACATAGCTGTCGCCACCTGAAATTAATTTTTCTTTACATTCTGGATGTTCATATAGGCCTAAAGCTGCAAAGGTAATGAAGGTTGAAATAGCAACAATAGGACGCAGTACATTAATAAGTTCTATGGCTGCCATTGAGGTATCCATTTGATTGCCATCAAGATCCCTATGAAAAGCCATAGCATATAGTGGTGAACCTTCTTCTGCATCCAGCCTACCAGAACGAACATCTTGGATGATCCCTCTTATCCACTTTTCCGCTCTGGATCTAGCCATTTTCCCTTTCCAATACTGTGGTCCAATTGCCCCTAAAGCATTAACCATTAAATTAAAATCCTCTGCCCGATTTTTTATTTCTGATTTATGTAATGGAACTCCTGCCCATTTGCATGATATCTGGCATAAAGTTTCTTTTGCCTCATTAAAAAGTACAATCTCCTTGCCATTCTCCCATTTATCAATAGAAGATTTCCATTTCTCCATTACAAGTTCAGCTAATATTTTTTGAGATGGTGGATTCATCAATGACATAAAAAGGTGCTTTCTATGAATATGTTCTTCATCATCCATAGTCTGAATTGCATTTTCGCCAAATAAGGTTTTTTGTACCCGTTTAGGTGCTGCACCATTTCGTTGAAACAGTTCCTTATTGTAAAATAACTTTGCCGCTTTCTCCCCAGTCATGCATATTACCTTTTGTCCAAATAAGTGAGTTTCAAACAAGTTAGACTGATACCTGTCGGCCCTATTTTTGATAAATAAATATCCCTCCTGTAACAATGCGAAAGTGTTGTCAAGGCCTTTATCCTTTGGAATATGTTCCTCTATTAACATACACTTATCTTCTCCTTCTTTTCTTATTGTAAAATTAACATATACTATATAAATTAATAAAATATATCTTCTTTATACATAAGAATAGATACCTCAACAAAAATAAAAATAGTAATCTTCTTATTTTTTATTTTTGCAAAGTCTTCACACTTAATAAAGCCTATTTCATATTTTACATTCCCCACCATACTAAAAAATTATTCACAGTGTGAATATTGCTAAGATAATAAACTTTTTCAACTATCTTATTCCAGGTTGCACAAGTAATGACTTCTATCTTAAGATTCTTTTCTCACTTTTTCTCTACTTACTCTTATTATCAGTTTTTCTATTATTATTTGACTTATTTAAATCACAACAGTCAAGCTTATTATTGCCAAAAGATTTACTATTTTGCTGTTCTAATTTTTTTAGAAAAATCTTTAAAAACTTAAACATATGATGCCTCCCCAAAACTTGTTTTTGAATAATACTTTATAATTTAAGGATCTCTCATTTCTCCATAATACTTTTAAAATTTATCTGTACTTTTATTAGTTATTTACATTCTATGAAAATAAACCTTAAAAGTAGTTCCTTTACCTTCTTCACTTTCAATATCTATGCTTGCATAATGAATCTGAAATATATTCTTCACAATAGTTAAGCCTATACCATTTCCTTCAAATTGGTGCCTACTCTTGTCTCCTCTATAAAGTCTCTCAAATATAAAAGGCAAATCTTTCTCCTTAATTCCTACACCATTATCCTTAACTTCTACAACAATATTTTTATCACTTGTATATAATTTAATTATTACCTTTCCCCCATCTTCTGTAAATTTAAGAGCATTAGAAAGTAAATTTATAAATGCTTGTTTTAATTTATCTTTATCTCCAGTTATACTATAATCCTCATAATTTTCTATATGGTATTGTAGTTTAATATTCTTGTTTTCCGCTGCTACATAAAAATCACTACATATATCTGCAATTAATTCATCTAAAAATATTGTTTGAAAATTAAGCTTAATACTTTCAGACTCAAACTCTTTTAGCATATTTAAGTTATTTAATAATTTACCAAATCTAACTACTTCCTCATTTAAATAATTTAATCTTTCTTCTGTAACAGGTAAAACTCCATCTATCATTGCCTCTAGGTTATTTTGCAATACATTTAGTGGAGTTCTAATTTCATGAGATATGTCAGAAACTAATCTTCTTCTTAGAGAATCTTGATGCTTTAATTTTTCAGCTAATATATTAACACTTCTTCTCAAATTTTCTAGCTCTTCAATATTACTTTCAATGCTTGATTTCGCATCAAAATTTCCTTTTGACAAATTTACGGACAAATTAGCTACTTCCTTAATTGGAATTGAAAATTGTTTAGAAAAATAAAGACTTATGATAATTATAATAACAAGAGTTAGAATTCCACTAGCAACAATACTCTTATTTATAGATGTCTTAAAGCTTATATCTTCTTCAGATAACAATAAAGAAGAATACTGTCCAATATCCACATGTCCAACTACCTTGCCTTCTGATTTAATTTCAAAAGTCTTAGTGTTATAAACCCCTCTATCTTTTACAGGCATTGTATTTAATCTTATATCCTCTGGTTTCATACCCCATATAGTTTTTTTATTAATATCTAGAAGTGTCAAACAATAATTTCCCATATGAGCTTCATGCATTAACTCAATACCAGAATTTTTAGTCCACTTTCCTTGTGTTTTATATACTTCTTCAAAGTAAGATACTATTCTCTGGTATCTTTTATCTTGGACATCCACCATATATGCATCAAATTTGTTATTTATAGTTGCATTTACAAACAATGTAACAAGCAATATTCCTGCTACTGAGCAAATAACAAATAAAATACTTAATCTTTTTCTTATTGTATGCACTTAATTCTCACCACCAAATTTATAACCTACCTTCATAACTGTAACAATATATTTAGGATTCTTAGTATCTTCTTCTATCTTTTTACGAATATTCTTTATATGAACATCAATAGTTCTATCATACCCTTCAAAATCAATACCAAATATTTTATCTATGAGTTGTTCTCTTGATAACACTTTTCCCTTGTTTGAAACAAGGGCATACAGTATATCAAACTCATTTGGAGTAATTGAAACTTCTTTCCCATTAACTTTTACAATCCTTTTATCATAATCAATGCTTAACTTTCCATCATCAAAAATTAAATTTGAAGTACTATTATCTGCACTTAACCTTCTAAAAAGAGCATTGACCCTCGCTGTAAGTTCTCTAGGACTAAATGGCTTAATCAAATATTCATCTGCACCAATATTTAAGCCCTCTATTCTATCATCTAAAGCTCCTTTTGCTGTTAACATAAAAATATGCACATCTGAACCTTGTCGTATTATTTTACACACTTCTTCCCCACTGATATCCGGCAGCATTAAATCTAGAATTATTAATTGTATATCAATTGATTTGAATATTTCTATACCTTCTAATCCTTTTGTAGTGCAATATACTTTATATCCTTCTTTCTCTAAATAAGCTTTTAAAACTTCAGAAACTCTTTTTTCGTCTTCAATTATTAAAATACTACTCATATATTTCACCTCTTATCTAACATAATTCTTATCTTAAAATTATACTAAACTTATTAATTTACTGTTTATTTTAAAGATATTATATCAATTTAATTTGAAGATAATATGAAGGTTTGTCCTAATATATTTAGAATAGTTATTTTCTATTAATTTAGTTGAAAATAAAAGATGCAGATTTTATTTCTTTAAACATCTATAGTGGTCATAGTTGCATCTTATTTTTAAATTATATGTCCTATTTTTAACACTTTATAAGTATTTTATATATTATAATTATTTTAATATAAGGGATAATATTTTCTTCTGATATTATTCCAAAATTTTCATTTAGTCCGGGCGAAACACTTGTATAATTCATATTTTTAAAACAATATTATAAATAGCATGAATTAACATAAAGATATTTTTATTTTCTGCTAATGGTATCTAAAGAAATAGACAATCGCCTATTGTATATTTTTTTACTACATTCAATAATGTAAATTTATTTATACTCTTAAATAAATATTAGTTTAATCAATTTTTAGAGCCCTTCTTATAAATTTTCCCTTTATCTTTGATTCTGTATTATTATTCTTAATAGTAAGGGAATTTATATCTATTGGAAATTTAGTAAGTAATTCATAACCATCTTTTGTAATTAAAATTGTATCTGAATGCCTATACCCACCTACTCCATCAATATATATCCCTGGTTCAATACTTATAACCATATTTTCTTTTAATATTTCATCATCACCAACAGAAATAAATGGTAATTCATGATTACTTAAACCGATTCCATGACCAGTTCTATGTAATAAACTATCACTATATCTTGTTTTAAAAAGATATTCTCGCACTTTTATATCAATTTCTGAACATTTAACCCCTGGTTTTATAAGTTTTAAAGCTATGTCTCTTGCATTCATCATATTATTAAAATGCTCAATTTCTCCATTTTTAGGCTCCTTTAAGAAAAAGGTCCTCTCACATTCTGATGCATATCCATTAATTTTGTAGTAACACATTGCCACATTAGATCCTTCTACTAATTTATCTGCTAAATTTGGAATACTATGTGGCATTGAACTATTCGGAGATGGCCAAACACAAGAAGTTAATGATGTTACAATTGGATCATAATCCTTCTCCTTTATTAATTGTTGTTGAATTTTATTAGAAAGGCTAAACATTTCTAATACTGTAGCATCTATATAAGCATTCTTTAGTATTCTTTCCATTCCTATATCTGAAAATTTAGCTGTTTTTCTAATCATTTCAATTTCATATGGTGTTTTAATCTTACGCATTTCATTTACTAAATCCAATATTACCATTTCATTTACATCAATATTACTAAGAATATTATAACTAGTTGTATTCTCTATTCCAACTCTTTTATATGGTTTCATTATATCTTTCAAAATATCATACCAGTTTTCTCCTGGACAAGATGTAGCCTCCCAATAAGATATTATTTTACATTCAACTTCAATTTTGCTTAGATGTTTTTCTTCTAGCTTAGGAGTTAGGAATATTGGACATCCCTTTGCAGGAATAATCATAAAAAACACTCTTTCCTCCGGTTTATATGACATTCCTGTAAAATAAAGTAAACTTTCTTCCGCTGTTAAAATATATGCATCCAGCTTTTCTTTTACTAAATTTGATTGTAAGTGTTTTATTCTATTTGTAAGTTCCAAAGTAAATTTTTTATTCATTATCCTCTCTCCTTTTCATATCACAAACATTTATGACCCCGGTCATTTTTGTCTAGTATAATACTCTTTTATAGCAATGTCAATTTTATTATTTTATAAATAATAAAAATTTTTCCTTATATATTACAAATTAATACATGTAACCTTGTATTTACAAGAAAGTTGTATATAATAAAAAAAGGGAGTGATATTTTGAAATCTACAGAAAAAAATCTAAAAATCACAAAAGGAATGAAAACCAAACAAAAAATTTATAAAGCTGCCATACATTTATTTGAAGCTCATGGAATTGATAATATAAGTATAAATGATATAGTTAAAGAAGTTGGAATTGCAAAGGGTTCTTTTTATGTTCATTACGAATCAAAATTTGAACTAATTAAAGAATATGTTAATTCTTTAGACTTAAACTATGAAGAATATTTTAAAAGTATACCTGAAAATACTTCAGCTTCTTCTATGCTTCTTTTAGTTACTGAAAAAACAGCTGAAGTTCTTATAAATGATATAGGATACGATATACTAAAAAATATTTATAAAAGTATGTTATCTCAAGAAATTGATTCAAATATTATATTAAATTACAATAGAAGCCTTCCACAAATTTATACTAAAATCATTTTAAAAGGAATTGAGCAAAAAGAATTTAAAGCTTCACTTAATGTTGAGTATATTACAAGACAATTAATGATTAGCATTCGAGGAATAATATTTGAATGGCTCCTTTCTTATAATAAATTTGATTTGAAGAATGAAATTATTAATTATTTTAAATTTATAATAGATGGACTTAAAAATAAAACTGATAAGTTCTAGATTTGATATATTATTAGTTAACCACAATGAACATTATGAAATAGAAGAAAGTATAAATATAAAATCTGCAAATCTTATAACATTGATATATAAATCTTTATAACATCTAATATAGGATTTTATTTTTTATAAATAAAAAATAGTAGCCCTACTGTAAGTAAAAAGCTACTAATTTTTATTATAAAAAATTACATATATCCATTTTTCTTATCTCTTGCTTCATCTTTAATTTCTTCTCTCATACCATCAAGTGCTTCTCTTCTTCTTTGATTTTTTTCTATTAGAGTTTTTTTCGTTTTTTCATCATCTGTTTTTGCAATCATTTCATCTGCAAGCTCACAATTTTGAATAGTCTTAGTAATATTATATTGAATTTTATCTACATTATCTCTTCTATCATCTGGTTTATTTTTCATCATATCTATCTCCTTTATTTTATTGTACTTATTTTTTATTATGGCTAGAAATATATTTTGTTATGCAATAAGATTGATAACTTTAATCTAATCTATTTACTAATAAACTTTCTTTTTTTATCTACAATTCTAACCTTTTTTGGCTGAACAGCATGTCTATTTTTTAGATTTTGTTATGATATTTACATATTATATATCTGCTGAGCCCTCTATAAAACATAAAGTTCTAATAATAACTATTATAAAAATAAAACTATTAAATTTTCTTTATAAATACTAATCTTTTCATTTATTGTAATTACTCGCCTGTAAATATTCCTCTAAAGTAATACCCTTATTCATAATTTCTGTAGCCGCCTCTATCCCTACATACCTTATATGCCAAGGCTCAAAATTATAACCAGTAATATTTTCTTTTTCCTTTGGATATCTAATTATAAATCCATACTTATAACAATTTTCTTTAAGCCATTTATATGCTCTAGTATTAACAAAATTTTCATCTAAGTTAGTATACTCAGTTGAAACTATGTCCATAGCTAAACCTGTTTGATGCTCACTTGTTCCTGGGTGTGCAACATACTTATCCGCATGATGTTGTCCATTTCTATAAACCGAATTATTATAAACATTTACCTGATAATGATAATTTCTATATCCTGATACTCCTAATAATATTATGTTCTCCTTCTTAGCTTCCTGGAAAAGATTTTCTAAAGCTTCACTAGCCACTCTCCTTAGTCTTCTTACTTCAAAATTCCTATTTCCTAAAAATCTTATATTAGGTACAGTAAGATCATTAGGTAGATAACTTTCATCTAGCTTATTATCTCTATTTACTAATAATAAGCTTTGTTTTAAAGCTTGCTGTTTATTGTCTTTACTATTAGTTTCCTTTTTTTTAATAGTTTGTTGTTTATTATTTTCACTAATAGCTTGTACTCTTTTAGATTCTATGCTTCTGTTATATTTATTTGATAATATCTGTATAGTACATAAAATTATAACTATAGTTATTATAAAATTAACTCTTCTTAATATTCGTTTTTTCTGTCTCCTATTTCTCATGTATATCCCCCTATGATCTAATTAATTTTATTATAGAAAAGTTTTTAAAATTTTTATTACTTGTTTCATAGTTGTTAAACTTTCTAATATAGCAATAAAGATTGCATTATTAGTAAACTTAAACTAATTAGCAACCTTTAAAAATTTAATCTTCAAATTTATAGCAAACCTTATATACAATTTTTCAAAATAAATATCTTTGATGTAAATTTAGCAAGTAACTACATTAAGATCTGATATTACTAGATTTTATTCTCATTTAATTTTAAAATTACTTCTTAAACAAAAATAAAACAAAGAAAAAGATAAAGTTCTTATAAAATTATAACACAAAACCATAAAAATATTTCTAAATAAACAAATAAATGGATATTAACAATTTATGAATACAAATTGTTTTTCTTAAAATAATCATCTGTAATCATATGAATATGATATAATTACCATTAGTTAAATTAACATAATAAAAAGGTAAAAAACAATATAATTTAAAAGTGACCTAAAGGAGGACTAACTGTGAATTTTAAGGAGATAACAATATCAGATATAAAAGAACTTGCAGATATGTATGTTAATACATTTAATTCTTCACCTTGGAATGATGAATGGACAATTGAAACTGCCTCAAAACGCTTATATCAAATGATAAACTGTGAATCTTCCTATGGACTTGTAGCATATGAAGATAAATCAATTTGTGGAATGATTTTAGGCAGTGAAGAACAGTATTATAATGGTATAATGTTCAATATTAAGGAATTTTGTGTAAGAAATGATGTGCGCAGTAAAGGTTTTGGTACAAAAATTTTTCAAGAATTTGAAAATCGTTTGAAAAATAAGGGAGTAACTGAAATTATCTTACTTACATCAAGGGACGACCGTACGGAAGGATTTTATAAGAAAAAAGGTTTGCAATCATATAATGAAATGGTTTTGATGGGTAAACAGATCTGATTACATAGCTTAAATTATATATTAATCAAAATATAAGAATCATCATAAATTGAAATGTCACTATTTCTCTTTAGTGATTCTTATTGTTTTGTTTTTGTTGAAATATATAAAATTCCTGTTGAATTTAAGCCAGCATAGAAAACTTCCTCTACATTATAAATATTATTATTCTTCAATTGTCCCCTAACCCATTGTTCATCATAATTAGTAAGTTCCAAATTATCATACATTATTTTTCCATCAATAATTATGTCTCTCATTAATCCATTAGTATTTGTTGAAATATTTAAATCACCAGTTGTTATTGGTTGTTTATTTGCTTTTGGTAATACACTTAATTCTCCATCGGTCTCTATGACTGCAAAGGCTACATCATCAACATTAAATATGTCTTTTTTTCTTAATTCCATCATTAAGGTATTTATAGTAATCTTTACTTTTTTTAAATTATAATCTAACAATTTACCATTACTTATTAATACAATGGGGTCACCATCAATCAATTTTCTAAAATTAATACTTTTGATATCTAAATAGTCTGTAATAACAACCAATATAGTAACAACAATGGCTGAAATTAAAGCTAAAAGTGGGGTTTCTCGTGGACCTAATGCTATTCTTACTCCAATGGACCCAATTAAAACACCAATCATAAAATCATAAAATGTTATATTTGATATTAATTTTCTTCCCATTATTCTTCCTAAGATTAATAGAATAATATAAGTAAAAATGCTCCTAATAATTACTTCCATAATTTTCCCTGACATAGCATACTCCTTCTGTTAACATTTTCCTATTTATATGTTCACCTTTCCCTTAAAAAATATTCATTTACTCTTTTTAGGTTCTCCTATATAACTGTTAGGCAACTATAATCAATTTGAATAAAATTACATTAAATTTACCATCGCTATCTTTACTTAAGAACAATAAAGAAGAATCTATCTTCAAGTATTTGCTAAAGCTAAGCACTTGAAAATAGATTCTTTTATGCCTTTTTATTTTGATTTAGTAGGTTTACATGAACTGTGACAGTCACAACAATTTCCGCTACAACAATTTCCATTTTTCTTGTCTTTATAAACTTTGTGTCCAACAAAGACAAATGACCCTATTACTAATGTACCAATTATAAATGTAGACATAATTATTATCTCCTTATGCGCTATACGCTAATATTCTCTGCCTTATCTCCTGTTATATTAGTTGAATTAGAGAAATCCTTATATGGTCTAAACAACATATACAAGAACCCTGCTAATAATACTAAAGCAACTAAAGTTCCAACTCCAAATCCTTTTCCTGTGAAAAGTGATCCTAATTGGTAAAATGTAAGTGCTACTCCATAGGCTAATGCAGTTTGATATCCAACAGCTATCCAAGTCCATTTAGCATTACCCATTTCACGTTTAATTGCACCAATCGCTGCAAAACATGGAGCACATAATAAGTTAAATATTAGGAAGGAGTATGCAGATAGTTGTGTAAATGATCCGTGTAGAGTTTTCCAAATTTCCACACCATCTTCAGCTACTTCTCCAGCTCCATATAAAATACCAAATGTACCAACTACATTTTCTTTTGCAATTAATCCTGAAATAGTTGCCACTGCTGCTTTCCAATCTCCCCATCCTAATGGATTAAATATAGGAGCTATTGCTTTACCCATTGAAGCTAACATTGAATCTGGAGTTTCTACCATTGCTAATGACCAATTGAAACTACCTAAGAACCATATTAATCCACAAGCAAGGAATATTATAGTACCTGCCTTTTTAACAAAGGATTTTGCTCTATCCCACATATGAATAAGTACACCTTTTACACCAGGCACATGATATTTTGGCAATTCCATAACAAATGGAGCAGGCTCACCTGCAAAAGCTTTTGTTTTCTTTAAAATTATTCCAGAACATATAATAGCTCCGATTCCAATAAAATATGCTGAAGGTGCTACCCAAGCTGCCCCTGGGAATAATGCTCCTGCAATTAAAGCTATTATTGGTAATTTAGCAGAACAAGGCATAAACGTAGTAGTAATTATAGTCATTTTCCTATCTGATTCATTTTCAATAGTTCTTGATGCCATAATTCCTGGAACTCCACAACCTGTTCCTATAAGCATTGGAATAAATGACTTACCTGAAAGACCAAACTTACGGAATATTCTATCCATTATGAAAGCTATACGTGACATATAACCACAATCTTCTAAAATCGCAAGACATAAAAATAATACCATCATTTGTGGTAAGAATCCAAGTACAGCTCCTACACCAGCAATAATACCATCAAGTATTAAAGAATTTAACCAATCAGCAGTTCCTATAGATGTAAGGAAGCCTTCTACCGCTGGAGGTATAATATCACCAAATAAAACATCATTTACCCAATCTGTAGCTCCAGTACCTATTGTTGAAATAGATAAATAATAAACAAGAAACATAACAGCTGCAAATATAGGTAGTCCTAAAATTCTATTAGTAACTATTTTATCTATTTTATCAGAAGTAGTTAACTTAGATTTGTTTTTCCTAACTACACATTTAGTAATTATTTTACTTATGTAATTATAACGCTCATTAGTTATGATACTTTCGCCATCATCGTCTAATTTATCTTCAAAATTAGTTACAATTGTTCCAACTTTATCTTTTGAAGATTTTGAAATATTTCCTTGTTCAATTGCTTTTTCATCATTTTCAAATAATTTTATAGCGAACCAACGTAAATGTTCTTTATTAACTTGATTACAAATTTCATTCTCAATATCAGACAACACTTTTTCAACATCATTTGAAAAAGCATGTTCAATTACATTTTCTTTATGTGATTTAGCTAATTCTATTGCTTTATCAATTAATTCTTTACACCCATCACCTTTTAAAGCAGATGTTTCAACTACAGTGCACCCCATGGATTTACCTAACTTGTCCTTATCTATGATATCTCCATTTTTTCCAACAATATCCATCATATTTAAGGCTATTATAACAGGAATTCCAAGTTCCATCACTTGAGTTGATAGATATAAGTTTCTTTCAAGGTTTGTACCATCTACTATATTTATAATAACTTCTGGTTTTTCTGTAATAAGATAGTTTCTTGTTATAACTTCTTCTAAAGTATATGGTGAAAGTGAATATATTCCAGGCAAATCTATTACTTTTGCATCTTTGTGCTGTTTTAATTTACCTTCTTTTTTTTCTACAGTTACTCCAGGCCAGTTACCTACATACTGTGAACTACCGGTTAGATAGTTAAACATTGTAGTTTTACCACAATTGGGGTTTCCTACAAGAGCAATTCTTATATTTTCCATTTAATCCCCTCCTAAAAGGTATATATTTTATTTTTTTACTTTACTTCTATCATTTCCGCATCGGCTTTACGAAGTGTTAATTCGTAATTTCTAATATTTACTTCTATTGGATCTCCTAAAGGTGCCAATTTACGAACAAAAATTTCAACCCCTTTAGTTATTCCCATATCCATAATTCTTCTTTTTACAACTCCTTTTCCATGGAGCTTTACTACAGTTACTTTTTTACCACACTCAACATCTTTTAATGTCATCATAAATAATTTCTCCCTTCTAAATAATAATTCTATTAGCCATACTTTTACCAATAGCTATTCTTGAATCTTTTACATTTATTATCATGTTTCCTGATATTTCTGATATGACAGTAATGCTTTCCCCTTCTACAAAACCCAGCTTTGCAAGAAACTGCCGAACGTTATCTCGCCCCGTTATTTTCTTTATTTGATTTACTTCACCTTCTCTTGCCATCGCTAATGTCATAACAATCACCTCCTATTAAGATAGTTACTCATGACTAATCTTTTTAGTATATATATTTTTATAAAACATCATCTCTTGAAAAGTTAATGTATTAAATTATCACCTGAAGTGTTATAATTTGAAGTTTTCTTCTATGTTAGCTTAAGCTAACGCCCGTACAAAATAAATAAGTTAGCAATACTAACTCCAATGCAATGATATTATATCACCATTGATGAATTATTTCAATAGGTATTGAAAATCTTTATCAAAATAATCGTAATCCATTCATTTCTTTAAATGAATTTATAAATTTCATAAGGTATTTGTATGAATACATTTCCTCTAACATTTAATTTTTTAAAAAAGTAGAATCTCTATTATTTAAAGATTCTACTTCATTATGTCTTTTAGCACAAAAGCTTACTAAGCCTTTGCCCAATTAATATCTTGGTTTTTCTTTTTGAGCAATATAGAAATTATCAACCCCATTTTTTTTCATATCATCATTATTATCTTGCCATACTTTAGTAAGGGATTCATTATATGTTGTTGGATTACAAGGATATTTAGAACACTCAAAACAAAAATTTATTTTTTCTTTCTTATGGCACATGTTTATACTGCATTGGCATGTAGGCTTCTCACTAAAACGACATCCTCTACAGTTTCCCTTTGAAAAATGATTTAAAATTTCTAAAAATTCTTCATAGTGGTTAAATATAGGCATAAAATCTTTTATTTTTTCAGCCATATTCTCAAAGTTCACTAAATTCTCACTAAGTTCTTTGCTCAATAGAACTATTTTACTATTCTCATAATTTGCACATCTTGAGCAATCATTTCCACAAGGAGCTAAATCCTTCACAGCTTTTTCATAGTTATTCATAGTAATTCCTCCTCTTATAACATAAAAATTTTTTCTTTCACTTATATAGATGCAATAAAAAAAGGAAAGTCACGTTTTATAAATAATTTTATCTAATTTTTATTAATATACATTTCATTTATTATATGAACAACTTGTTGATACCAGTTTTCCGAAGGTTTCCTATCAGGCATATTTTTATATAAAAAATTTATCTTACCACGGACTTCATCATTAAATTTATAGTTTGATTCCTTATAATCCAACTTTGTAATTAATTTATGCTTATTAGAATTCTTTTGCAAATTATCTCTCTTTTTAGAAAACTCAATCCAAGCTCTGCAGCTGCAAGGATTATTCACATCTAAAAGATTACAATGCTTATAAAAAAATGAGTCCAAATTCATATGAGCTCGATAAAGTAATCCCTTTGTTGCACTCTTTGAAATACCAATTATGTTTGAAGCTTCATCCAAAGATAGTCCAAACATATCAATTAGTGAAAATGCTATTCGTTGATGTAAAGTTAGATATCTTACCATAGCTAGAAAACAACCATTTTGTAGCTCACTAATAGCTTCTTCTACAATTACTTCATCTTCAGGTTTTGGAATATTATATTTTAATAAATGTCCTTCCTTCTCAAGAAGGTTAATATCATCATAAAGTAGTTCAACATAATTTTTATTTTTTCTTTCATCCATTAGAAAATTATTAAAGCATATTTTTCTGAGCCATGCTTTAATTGCATTGGAATCTTCTAAAGTATTAATTTTTTTCCATGCATTAATAAATGTTTCTTGGGTTAAATCCTCTGCAACAGAGGGATTACAAGATAATTTTAGAGCATAGTTGAAAACATAACTCCCATATGTATTTATAATTCTTTCAATATCCATTAGCTCACCTCATTTCTATGATTTTTAGTAAAATTTATAAATCTATTCTTTAATTTATTTCCAATTGGCAGAATTTCTTAATGCAATTTCTATTAATTTACTCATTGGCAGGGATATACTTTTATTTTTATGATACACAAGTTGAGTTCTAAACTTATCAAATGGTTCTTTTACTTCTATTGTCTTAAGACTTCCTTCCTTTATCTCATTTCTAACTGCGTAAAAAGGTAAAAGTGAAATTCCTAAACCATTCATTACACACTTTTTAGTGGTCTCTATACTTGAAAATTCTAAAGGATTTACATATTTTATTTTTTTCTGTTTTAGATATTTTTCAAATGCTATTCTAAAACTACAGCCTTTTTCACTAAATATGATACTTTCTTTTGCCAATTTACCCTCATAATTCGTTGATAAAAATTCTAAATCTGCATCTGGTGCACCAACAATAACCATATTTTCATCTTTTAAATTTTTAACAATTAAATATCTATCCATAATCTCAGGTTCAATAGTAAAGATAATATCTAACTCTCCACTATGTAATTTACTTCTTAAATCACTACAAATTGAATTCTTTAAAATGATATTCACCTTTGGAAACTCCTTTTTGTATTCTTTTAAAATTTTTCCTAAACGATATATAGATAGAGATTCCCCTGCTCCAATAATTAAATCACCACATACCTCTCTTTCTTTTGATGTTATATTTTTAATTTCTTTATATACTTGTAACATCTGTTTAGCATATGGAACCAATTCTTTACCTACATTAGTTAAAACAATTTTTTTGCCTAAACGATCAAATAAAACTTCCCCTAATTCATTTTCTAAAATTTGAATATGAGCTGTTATAGTAGACTGAGCATATCCTAAATAATCTGCTGCTTTTGTAAATCTTTCAAGTTCAACTATAGTTATAAATGTCTGCAAATGCCTAATCTCCATTAATCTCACTCCTCGATACTTTAAACATATAGACATTATAATATCATATATTTCGATTATTCACTTCATTTATTTCAATTTTACTGATGATATATATAGGATTATACTTAAGAAAAGCAAATATGAAATATATAATTAAGAGGAGGTATTAAAGTATGAAAAAAGTATTATTGCTTCTTGCCAATGGTTTTGAAGCCGTAGAAGCAAGTGTTTTTACAGATGTTATAGGATGGAATAAATTAGAAGGTGATGGTACTGCAGAATTAATAACTGTTGGAATTAGAGAAAAATTAAAATGTACCTTTAATTTCACAGTAATTCCTGAAATGCATATCAGTGAAGTTACTATTGATGAATTTGATGCACTTGCAATACCAGGTGGATTTGAAGAAGCAGGATTTTATGAAGATGCTTATAGCGAAGATTTTTTAAATATAATCAGAGAATTTGATAAAGCAGGAAAAACAATAGCTTCTATTTGTGTTGGTGCGCTGCCTATTGGGAAAAGTGGAGTGCTAGTTGATAGAAATGCCACAACTTACAATTTAGGAAATGGTAAAAGACAAGATCAATTATCTGAATTTGGTGCAAATGTTCTTGCTGATAAACCTATTGTTATAGATAAAAATATAATTACTTCCTACAATCCTTCAACTGCTTTCCATGTAGCTTTTAAACTTTTAGAGCTGCTCACCTCTAAAGAAAACTGTGCTAATGTTAAGAGACTAATGGGGTTTTAGCAAAATAATAAAGTGCCAAATATACTATATTAGAACAAAAGCAATATTCTTAAAAGACGTAACAAGGACTTACTTTTTTATGGTGGGTCCTATTTTATTAAGTCTATCTTAATAACGTTAGCTATAATTACTTTACTATAAATCCGGAGTCTTATAATGCTGATAATAAAAAAGTCTTCGTCATTTATTTTATAACATATTTCAATAATATTATTGAAATTCTTTATTGGATTATAATTCCATATTTCAATAGCATCGTCTATTATTCTATTGATCACCTTTACTTATACTTACTACGATATCCTAACATTATAGAGATTTTATATAAAAGTTTTTAGATAGGTCCCTAAGTCTATTTTCATCTAATATATATATTGTTTTATTCTCACATTTTATAATTGATTTTGATTCAAGCTCTTTAAAAGTTCTATTTAAATGCCTATAGGTTGTTCCGAGGAATTGAGCAATTTCTAAGAATGATGAATTTAAAATTATATAGTTTTTGTCTTCTATATGTTCAACTAGATAGCTAGATAATCTATTTATGAGCGGATATACAAAATTATATGAGCTATTATTAATTGTTGCATAAAGTTTTTCGCTTAAAGAGTCTATTAAATGGTGTAAAAACTTTATATTATCTAAATACTTTTTTCTAAGTATATCTGAAGGTATTGCTATCAAATAAGTATCTCCTACTGCATCAATGTCGCAGAGTATTGGAATGTTTTTTAAAAACTCTAAATCTCCTATAGTATTAAAGTCTTTATAAAACTTTAAAAGCATTGATTTACCATTTTCAAAGGGATAAGAAATTTTGATTTTCCCATCTACAATCAAATAATAGTATTCAAGATTAGACTCTGCTTTTAATATGTATTCCTCTTTTTCATAAAAATGAAGTTGTGCATATTTTAATATATCCTTGTCAAATATGCTTTCTATATTATGCTTATCAATATAATGGTTTAAAAGGTCATTATCCAAAATTTTTTTCATAAGTCCTCCGTAACATGACATATGTCATATTAAAATTTATATAATTATTGTAATTTATTTATAACCTATTGTAAACCAAAACGTAGGAGTAATTTATATATAAACTTATCTCTTATAAATGCCACTATACTTATCATAATTATTTTTTTAAAGAGATATTGGCAAGAATGACACGCCCTTATATAGGTACAGGCAAAAAATCTTAAATTATATGATGATGTTCAAGTGCATTAATTTATTCAACAACCTAAGATTTTTTATAAAAAATTTATATGTTATAATTAGAAAATTAACCATATCAGGAGGATTATTATGAAGTACAAGATTATAATATTTGATGCAGATGAAACTTTATTTGATTTTAGAAAATCTGAAAGAGATGCTTTTAAAAATGCTATGCTGGAATTTGGTATAAAATATGATGAAAACCATCATTTAAAAGTGTACAAGGATATAAATAAAGCTATATGGAAAGAGCTTGAAAATGGACTTATCACTCAAAAAGAATTAAAAGTTGAGAGATTTAAAAGATTATCCCATAAATTAAATATTAAATTTAATGAATATGATTTTGCAAAATCATATATGAAACATTTATCCCATGCATCCTTTTTATATGATGGTAGTATAAATCTTGTAGAAAGTTTACATAAAAATTATAGACTTTCTATAGTTACTAATGGTCTTAAGGATGTTCAAAATAATAGAATCAGAAAATCTATTATAGCAAAATACTTTGAAGATATAGTAATATCTGAAGAGGTTCAAGTATCAAAGCCAAACCCTAAAATATTTGAATATTCTCTAAATAATATGAATCATACAGATAAAAGAAATGTTTTAATGGTGGGGGACAGCTTGACCTCTGATATACAAGGAGGTATAAATTTTGGTATAGACACCTGCTGGTTCAATCCTAATAAAGTTATAAATAAAACAGAAATAAAACCTACTTATGAAATCTCTAATCTAATGGAACTTAAGGATATACTTGAAAAATAGATATAAATTAATGGCGCTGTTTCAAAATACGATTAAAGCTATTTTGAGACAGCCCTATCTTTATATTATTTTTATTAACATTATCAACTGAATATTTAAAATATACTTACCTACTCCTATAATCATCATTTATTAGCTGAGTGAACTTATTAATATTTTCTTCTGAAATTTTTGATGTGTCCTTATCAATCTTACTAACCTTCTTCATTATAAATCTTTCAAAGAAATTCATATTCTTAAGTATACATTCACCACCAAAACATTCTTTTGCAACGGCATTAGTTAGTAATTCTTTTGGGAAGGCATTGTTTAACTGTGCCTCTATATCTTTCTCATTGAGTCCACATATAAAAATCCCTACTCTTTTTTCTTTTAATACATTAATATTTTCTATACAAAAATTTTTTACTCCCTTTTGAATCTGTCCCATATAAATTGATCCACCAATAATTATGTTATTAAATTCAGTTATATCTGGCATATTTTCCTTCTTTATATTTATAATTACAACTTCTCCTGAAAGTTTATCCTTCAAAAACTTACTACATTTTTCCGTAGTGCCATGCTTAGTTCCATAAACAATAAGTGTTTTCATTTTTTATTCTCCCCTCTATTTTAACAATCCACTTATAAGAATCTGAAAATGATGATCTATAAGTCTTTCCCTTTGCTGTTTTGATATATTTTTTTCTAATATCAACCTAGACAAAAGTCCATGAGTTGAAGTCCATATTATTTGTGCAGTAAGCTCTATATCCATATCTCTAAACTTGCCTTTTTCAATCCCTAGCTCTACTAATCTACAAAGCTGTTGTATACTCTTTCTATCCTTTGAAACACCTTCATGAAGCATATTTACTTTTTCTTGTATAGATTTAATATCATTCATTAAAACTGTTCTAAATTGCTCCGGATACTGTAACATAAGTTCAATATATTTTCTTAATCCCTGCTCTATGGTCTTTTCTGGATTTTGAGTATCTACTGGAACTTCATTTATACTTTTTAATATCCTGCCATAACCCTGCTGTACAACAAAAGTTACTATTTCAGATTTATCTTTAAAATAATGATAAATAATACCTGGAGAATACTCTATTTTATTTGCTATCTTTCTAATTGATAAATTTTCGTATCCTTCCTCAACTAATATTTGACTTGCTGTATCTATTATTTTTTTTCTTATAATTTCTTTTTCTAATTTTCTTCTTTCAGTAATACCCATAAACTCATCCTTTTTTATAATTATTTTCATCACTGCTACTATTTCCAGTACTTCAATCCTAATTTATGTGAGCCATTTACTCACACCACATTATCACTCTACATAAGTATTCTACACCTACCCAACGTTCTGTATAAGTGGCTCACTCCAAATCAGCACTCTGTGTAAGCGATTCACTCCAAATCATAGATTTGGATTCTCTGCTTAAGATTTATGATATCTTATCTTCTATCAAAGTAAAAGGTAATTAAGCTATGCACCTGGATAGAAACCATTACTTTTTCTTAACTTAAGTGCTTTATAACTTTTGTACATCTTACTAAAAAGGATATAATAACCAATATTAAAGTTATAAATATAAGCGTATTTATATAGAGAATATCTAATCCTATATAAGTTAATAAAACTATTCCAGGTATTAAAAAAAAGTTAATTGCGGCAGCACGGCCAAAATAATCAAATGAAAAAAAATTATTAGAAATATTGTGGTACTTTTTAATAATGTAAGATGTAACCAAAAACTCTATAAACTTAATTAGCGTAAGTACTGTAAACCATATTGGAATCCTATTATTAAGATTTAAAAGAGCTAGCGAGGATATGACAAAAATAAAATCTGCAGTTACATCTAAAAAACTTCCTAAAAGAGATTCAGCCTTTATTTTTCTTGCAATTTTCCCATCTATAAAATCTGTTACACATATTAAAAGAAATACTATTATCCCGCATGTAAAATATAATTTATTATTACTATAAAGATTCAAATTATCCAAAAACAATAAATAGATAAAAGTTAATACCATACGCAATCCAGTTAAAATATTCGGTATACATCTTGGTATCTTCATAATCTATTCTCCTGCAATTCTCTTTCCTGTTTCATAAGCTTTACTTTCATCATCCATTCCGTTTTTAAACCCTACTTTTTCTGTAGCTTTTATCTTCCTAAGATTTTTCTCCATTTTGCCTAATTCATTATTCTCTAGTTGAGCACCAGTAACAAATAAAAGTATTTTCTTATTAGAAAAATCTTTTATAGACCTCATATAATTAACTAAGGTAGATGATGTTTCTCCAACATAAACTGGCGATCCAAAAACTATAATAGAATATTGTGAAATATCCTCTGTCATATGCTTTCCGGGATAATTAATAGTAACCTCATAGCCTTCGTCCTTTATTCCCTGGGCAATTTGCTCCGCAATCTTTTTAGTTAACTTACTTTTAGATGGTTGATATACTACTAAAGCCTTTTTATTACTTACCTTATCTGACTTCAATACTTTAGAATTCTCACCATAATCCTTACTATTTCCTTTTACAAACCAAGAAAATAATAACATTACTGAAATTAACAACACTATAAAGCTAAGAAAAATTCTTTTCATAATTTTAAAGCCTTTTTTCATTTTCCACCTCCCATTTACAAATATAATTAAACACTGTAATGTTATTAAACACCGTTTAATATTATTCTATAATTATTTATACTTATTTGTCAATGAAATTAATTAATATTGTGAATAACTTCTATTGACAAAACAAATATTAAAGAGTAATATAACAATTAAAATCTTTGATGGGAAGAGTAGATATTTATTAATTATCCACAGCGAGTAGGGTTGGTGTGAGCCTATGAGAAAAATAGTATTGAAAGACATCCCGGAGATGCTTATTTGAACAGAAATATTAAGTAGAGTAAGCCGGCTTTCCTCCGTTAAAGGGAATAGAGATAACAAAGTATTAATACGTTGTTAAATTAGGATGGTACCGTGAACATAAGCTTTCACTCCTACAAGGAGTGAGAGCTTTTTTATATAGAAATTTGAGCTCATTCTATATTATGATACCTACTAATTTTGTATAGATATTGTTAAAAAGGGTGGCACCGCAAACTATTTTGCCCCTTGGGTTTTTACTCAAGGGGCTTATTTTATTTAGGAGGTAGTAAATATGAAAAGAACATTAATAAGTGAATTAAAAAATTCTATAAATAAAAAAGTAAATATCCAAGGATGGATTCATAAAATTAGGAAATTAAAAAATATAGCATTTTTAATCATAAGGGATAGATCAGGCTTAGTTCAATGTATTGTAGACAACGATAAATTCGATTTATCAATAGTAAAGATAGAATCCATCGTGTCAATAACAGGAACTGTTAAAGAAAGTACTAATGGTTTAAATCCTTTTGAAATACAAGTAGAAAATCTAGAAATTATAAATGCTGCTTTAGATAAACTTCCAATAGAAATAAATAAAGAAAATCTAGAGATTAATTTAGACACTATGCTTAATAATAGGATATTAAGCCTAAGGCATCCTAAGGTAAATTCAATATTTAAGGTGCAAAACTCAATAGTAAATGGATTCAGAGAGTTTTTAAATAAAGAAGGATTTACAGAAATTTATACTCCAAAAATTGTATGGGAAGGGGCTGAAGGTGGTACAGAAGTATTTAAGGTAAAATACTTTGAAAATACTGCTTATTTGGCTCAAAGTCCTCAATTTTACAAACAGATGATGGTAGGAGCTGGATTTGAAAGAGTATTTGAAATAGGGCATGCCTATAGGGCAGAAGAGCATAATACTAATAGACATTTAAATGAATATATTAGTATGGACTTAGAAATTGGATTTATAGAAGATGAGAAAGATATTATGAAAATTGAAGAAAGGTTATTAAAGTTCATATTAGAAAAACTTAATAAGGAATGTAATGAGTATTTTGATTTATTGGATTCAGAATTACCAAGTGTCAAAGGTGAAATACCTAAAATTGCATTTAAGGAAGCATTAGATATATTAAGTCGGGAATATAATAAAAATAACTTAACTTGTGACCTAGATCCAGAAGGTGAAAAACTCATCTGTAAGTATGCAAAGGAAAAGCTAAATAGTGATTTCATATTTTTAACTAACTATCCTAGAGAAAAAAGACCAATGTATACTATGCCTCTAGGTGAAGATGGAACTCACAGTTTTGACCTGTTATTTAGAGGTATAGAGATTACTACAGGTGGTCAAAGGATTCATGACTATAACATGCTAGTAGATAATATGAAATTTAAAGGATTTAATCCTAAGGATTATGAGAGTTATTTATCTGTTTTTAAGTATGGCATGCCTGAGCATGGTGGCCTTGCCATTGGCTTAGAGCGATTGACAGCAAGGCTTTTAGGATTAGAAAATGTTAGGGAAGCTGCATTAATTACAAGAGATAGAACTCGTTTACTTCCTTAAAGTTACTCTATTATCACAATTATTTTCCTAGCTCTTTATAAATTTCAATATCTTATTTATTCATAAGTATCTTATGGAGAAACATTAATAATTTACTCCCTAAGTAATTATAAATATAAAAGCTCTAAAATTCATATAAAATTTAGTAAGAAAATAAAATTCATCTCCAATATAACATAAAGAGATTAGGATTATCTTCCCTAATCTCTTTATGCTTGTACTTATATCTATAAATTTAAAACAGCCGTAAATTTAAAAGTTAAATCCTTATATTTATTATTTAAAATTCAAATTCAGTATTATTTATATCTACAAATCCTACTTTTATTTCACAATTAAAATTCTTTTTTAATATTTCTGCCAGTTCATTTCTTGCATCAATTACATTATTATAGTTTTTATCTTTAAATCCATCTATAGGGAAAAATATATTCCTGCTCTCTTCAGTAATTTTACCTTGTTCGCTTTGTCTCCATATCCATCTTCTTGTTTTTACCTTGTTACCTACAGAGTAAATAAGTTCATCCTCTCCTAAAAGTTCCAATTCATTTTCACCAAAAGGAAGGAATGTATCTCCTTCTTTTGAAAATCTAAGACAAATGTCTTCTTTGGCAGTATCTATATCATGAGCACCTAGCGGAACTAGATATTTTAATGAAACTGCATTTCCTATATCCACAACTGGATTTATATTAGGGAATCCTTTCTTTTTTGCTACTCTTGTAGTTATTGCTTCAATGGAGCTTTTAAATTTATTAGGATTAATACCTAATTTCAAAAATGCTTCTCTATAATACACCATCTCTTCTATTTCTTTTACATTTTTATCTTTAAATTTTGTTTCAATTAATTCTATACTATCTTTTAAAAGCTGAGTAGCTTCGATGCTCTCTTTATTATTAATTCCCTTAGCTACCACAACACCGAAACATACATTATCTAGTTTCTCAAAAACTTCTTTTGCTACTATAAACTTCATAATTATCCCCCTTAAAATATAATTTAGTTCATTGTAATGACATTTAACAAAAACAAAATAATATCAATATGTATAATTATCTTTTAAGTTTAATTATCCTTTAAAAACTACAACTAAAATACTAAGTATAATAATTAAATAGATTTCACTATTGTTATTATAGATTAACAATTTATCTATTTTATAAATTATAAAGTCTCTAGTTACTAGAGTGTCAAGATTTATTTATTAATATTTGGATTTCCGTTACAAATTCTGATTTTTCAGTAGTTAATCCAAAATCAATTAACGTTATTTCTATTGAATCATCTATAATTGTGTATCCTTTTTCTTCAATGTATTTTAAAAGCTTATCATAATATACTGGAGAATTTTCGTGAGTTCCAGTAAAACGAACACTAATGTAAGTACCTTCTGGTAATACTTTTATCAGATTTTTATTATATCTTTCCCCTTCTGTAAATAAAAAAATATAATCATATTCATCAAGTATTCTATTCTTTAATTTATCTATAGAGATTGATACTCCTACTTTCCCGTTAAAAATAGAAGCATTTTTATTAGTCTTATTCTCTAAATGTCTAATGGATAATTCTAAATCATTATTGGATTTTATTTTTTCTTTTAATAAAACAATACTTCTCTCTTCAAATTCAATCTCTCGAACCACATCCAAGTTATGGTATTGCCTTGCATAGTTAATTTGATTTATTCTATTTTGAATTTTTTGCTTTGTAAATTCTAGTTCTTTTATCTTTTCTTCAGTAATTTTTTTCTGTTTTTCAAATAACTCAATAATATTATCAATACTCCGTTTCTTTAAATGATAATCTATTGTGTTTAATGGCATTCCAAGAGCTTTTAAATACTTTATTGTGTTTAATTGTTCAAATTGATCTGTTGAATAATATCTATAACTATTAGTTCTATCTATAAATATTGGCTTAAATAAGTCAATTTCATCATAATATCTTAATGTCCCTATATTAACATTAAATAATTTTGATATTTCTCCAATTGTAAATAAATCTTTCATTTAATTTGTCTCCTAATTATTAAAAAGATAGTTTTTATATTAAAAGATAAAAAATCCTTTAGTCACCTAAATAGTTTAGATTATACAACCTTTTTTAAATCATCTAAAAATTTTAAAATAGTAGTTATTTCTTCTTGTTTATAGTTATCTAAAATTTTCATTAATTTTTCTTGTTCTTTTTTATGAAGATGCTCATGTAGTTTAAACAAAACTATACCTTTTTCTGTTAAACTATAATAAATTTCTCTTTTATCATTTTCAATTTTATCTGCTTTAATAATATTCTTTGAAAGAAGTTTTGAATTTATTTTTGATATACCACCTTTAGTCATATTAAGCTCTTTTGCTATAAATATATTATTAGGCATATTATTTTTACCTATACATTCTATAACGTGGAACTCAGATAAGGATATTTCTTTTATATCATTATCTGTTATTTTTTTAAATTCCTTATCTCCTTCTTCTTTATCTTCCTTTATATTTAAAATTGCTTCAATTAAATTTTTCTCTTGATCTTTTTCTATTTCACTTAAATGATTTATAAAAGAAATAACTTTTTCAAATAATTCTACTAATTTATTATCTTTCTCTTCTATTATCATAAATTACGCTCCTCTTTTTGTTTCTTAGTTACTCATATATATTATAATTGAAAAAATTTTTTATTCAATTATATTCAATTAGTTTACAAGGAAACTAATTTGTGATACTATTAAATAGTTTCCAAGGAAACTACATTGAATTTAATGGAGGTTTTAAAAATGAAAATTGATTTAACATTAAAAATTAGGAAGGAATTACTTTCTTCAACTCTAAAAAAAGCAATAAATGAAGATAACTCATTCGGTTCTATCGGACATCTAGGAACTCATTTTGATGTTATGGATAAAGAATTTCCTCTTGATTATATAAAAAGAAGAGGAAAAATATTTAATGTATGCCACATAAGAAATAATGAGATTTCTTTAAATGATATAAACTTAAATGAAATTGAAGAAAATGACTTTATTATTTTTTACACTGGATACTTAAAAGAAACAGGATATGGAACATCTGAATACTTAAAAGATTATCCTGAGCTTTCTAAAGAATTAATTGATTATTTAATAAATAAAAAAATTAGTATGATAGGTATAGATACAACTGGAATAAAAAAAGGTTCTGAGCATAGGTACATAGATCAGTATTGTGCAGATAGAAATGTATTTATTATTGAAAATATGAATAATCTTGATCTATTATGGTCAGAAGCTAAGAATAATTCTTTCACCATGTACACTTTTCCTCTTAATATAAAAGGTGTAACGGGCCTTACATCTAGAGTTATAGCTGAACTATAAAAACATATAATACTGTATAAATAATTTTGTGTGAACTAAATATTAGATATTCTTTCCTAAACATGGTAACTTTGCCGTTGGATTAAAAAGAATAACATCAAAGCTTCTAGGATCAGAAAACCATTGGCTAGGTAGCAAGCTTAGTAGCTTGCTACCTAACCAATATAAGTATAAAAGATACATTATGTATCTTTTCAAAAGTTTACTTATATGGAATAAATTTATTAATTTCCCTGTTGAAAACATAATTTTATAGTTTATTGTAATAATCTTTTAACAAAAATAAAATAATAATTTAATAATATTATGAATATTTCTTTTTTTTAATCATAATTAACTATTTGTAATTACATAAAAAAATTTTAAATACTTTATTATATTTAATTGTTAAAATTCTTCTATTAAATCATATGTATAAATGTTAACCATGCCTGCAAATATTGGCTCATTTAAGCCAATTTCATTATAATATTTGAAAATATACATTAATATTAAATAACTCTAATATTAATATAATAATAAATAAACTCTTCAATCAATTTATCTTATAGTTATTAAAATTTACTGAGAAAAAAGCTTTGTATTTTACCAGCCATTAAATTATTAGTATTATATTTATATATATATTGTTAAATTTCAACATAAAACTAATAAAAAGTTAGTCAAAATCAATTTTATATGTTATAATAATAACAAACATGTAGAAATGTAGAATTTGTATAAAAATCATCTATCTCTTTCTCAATATATATCTACACATGAAAGCAAAGTCTATTTTAAATATAAAAAATTATATTTAAAATGGACGGAGCTTTCATAAATATGAAGAGGTATGGATATTTTGTTAAATGTCAGAAAATTCAAAAATTCTATACCAGAGAAAAGTGTTATAAACTAAAATAAATAGATGATGAAAATATTTAAAAATTTAAGGAACTAATATCTTATAAAAGATGTTAAAGATAATAAGTTCAAACTATATTGTTTTTAGGGGGAAATTAAAATGATTTCAAATGAAATGCTTAATCTTGGAAAAAAACGCTCTATAATACGTGATATCTTTGAATACGGAGCAACTAGAAAAAAAGAACTAGGCGCAGAAAATGTATACGATTTTAGCTTAGGAAACCCTAGTATTCCAGCACCAGATTGTGTAAATGAAGCTATTAAAGAGTTATTAGAAAAAGAAGATTCTATACGTTTGCACAGCTACACATCAGCGCAAGGAGATCTTAGTGTTAGAAAAACAATTTCAGATTCTATTAATAATAAATATTCTACAAACTTGAGCCCTGATAACATATATATGACAGTTGGAGCAGCAGCTTCACTTAGTATATCTTTAAAGGCATTAGCTGTTCCAGGGGATGAATTTATTGTTTTCACTCCATTTTTTCCTGAATACCGTGTATTCATTCAAAATGCTGGTGGAACACCTGTTGTAGTTAAGTCCAATGAAGATGATTTTCAAATTGATATAAATAATTTAATTGAAGCAATAACGCCTAAAACTAAAGCTGTTCTTATTAATTCTCCTAATAATCCTTCTGGGGTTATTATATCTGAGGAAAGTATTAAATCACTTTGTAAGGTACTTGAAGAAAAATCAAATGAATATGGTCATCCAATATATTTAATTTCAGATGAACCTTATAGAGAATTAGTTTATGATGATATTGAAGTTCCTTATTTAACAAAATACTACGCTAATACATTTGTTTGCTATTCATTTAGTAAATCTCTTTCATTACCAGGAGAAAGAATAGGATATATAGTTGTATCTAATGAAATGGAAAACTGGCAAGACGTATATGCTGCAGTATGTGGAGCTGGTAGATCATTAGGATATGTATGTGCTCCAAGTTTATTCCAAAGAGTAATTGCAAAATGTGTTGGCCAAACTGCTGATATCTCAGTTTATAAGAAAAATAGAGATATATTATATAATGGACTAACTGAATTAGGTTATACATGTGTAAAACCAGACGGTGCATTTTATCTATTTGTTAAATCAATGGAACCAGATGCTTATGCTTTCTATGAAAAAGCTAAAAAACACGAATTATTAATAGTTCCTGCTGATGATTTTGGAGCTCCAGGCTATGTAAGAATCTCTTATTGTGTTACAACTGAACAAATAAAGAACTCTATGCCAGCTTTTGAAAAACTTGCAAAAGAGTATAAATAGTAAATAAGAATTATATAAAAATAGTACAACCGCTAATTAACTATTAAGGGTTAATTAGCGGTTTTTAATATTATTAATTTAGATCATGAGTTATATTTAGTAAATTTTTTCTATCCAGTTGGAATATATATAGTTCCTATTTTACCATCTATAATAAATCACCTTTAGTAGATTTTCCCCAATTTGAAACTTCATATTGGCTTTAGAATATCTATATTTATTCAAATCTAACCTAATTATTTTCTTATTATATTACTCTCTCATATCATCACTAACTAAAATCTTAGTAAATTACAATGAATTTATAAAGTTTCAATCTGAACTTTTATGGCTGTAGCATCTTCTAATTGAAACCATTTTAAATCTGCCTTAAATTCTGAATCAACTTTATCTAAATTACATATATTTTCTACCACATAAGCTCCTTTATTTTCAACATATTTATCTATGGCTACGTGATATTTTCCATGCTGTATTCCACTTAAATCAATTCCTATTAATTTTACATTGAAATCTAACAATTTATCTATAAGATCATTAGTTAAATATGGACTTGATTTAGAATTAAAATATTCTTCACTTCCATATCCATAGTTCTCTAAATATCCTGTTCTAAATATTACAAAAGAATCCTCTTTAATCGATATATTATCTAATATATTAATGTCTATAATATCTAATTTTCTAGCATCTATTACCTTAACATCTATTTTTGACAGTAGCTCTATTTTTGATAGATTATAGCAATCTATATGAGTTCCTATATGTTGTCTTTGATGTGCTGGTTGAGAATCTCCCCATTTTAATATTTTTTCTGGAATATTGAATTCCTTTAAATGTAAATTCATATTATATATCTCCTTTTGATTCTATTATTTTATCTAAATAGCTATTAAATTTTTTTAAAAAAGTATCTACAATTTCTTTTTCTTCTTTATCTATATTTTTAAAAAAGTTATTATTTCTTTCTTCCCACTCCCTATGTTTTATTTCATGACGTTTATATAATTCTTCACCTGATTTTGTTAATTTAAAATATATCTCCTTATCATTCTCAGGTTTTTTATATTTATGGATAAGGTTATTATTTAAAAGTTTTTTGCAAATTTTACTTATAGCACCTCTAGTCATATTCATACTTTCAGATATTTTAGTAACATTAGGATTTTCTATTTTGCCTATGAAATCTATACAATGTATTTCTGAAACCCCATACTTTTCATATTCACCCCTAAATGCTATCCTTCCTAAAGTTTCCTCCTTTTCATATATTTCTTTAAAACTCTCCATAATACTATTAATATTATCCACTTCAAACACCTACCTGTTATTTTCAACAAAACAATAATATTGTTTTTTGTTTCCTTGGATACAATGTTAATACATTTTTGTTTCCATGTCAACAATTTTATAAAATTAAATTTATTTTATAATTAAATTACATGCTCATCTTTTTATGTAATACAAAAAAGCTATAAGAATAATAATTCCAATAGCTTTTTATCAATAATTTATAAATTGAATTTAAATACATCCCTAAGAATATACTAATTGGGATTTATCTTAGTATTTGTGCTTTTTATCAACTTTTACTTTCTTAGATTGAAATGAATGATTAAACATGCAACAAAGAACTTACTAAACAATTGGCCAAATATCAAAAATTGGGCTTTGTAAAGTTAAGTTCTCCTTTTTATAAAATTCTAAATTTCATAATAATCCTTAATTTATATTAATGCAGCAGTTAAATCAATAAAAATTATATTATATATAAATTAAGCATTCCATTTTCCAAGACCTTAAATCTTATAATAAAACCTCCTTTAATTTATATTGGATATGTTAAGTTATTTAAACATTACTCTTTTCAACTCTAGTAAATATAATGATTTTTTTAAAAACAAATATACTACAAAATAAGTAGAAAAGAATAATGAACAAAACAATTGTAAATTGCTTTCTTTTCCATTTTAATAAAATATAAATTGGGATTTCATTAGAAAGCTAATAAAAAACTATCAATATAAAAAATACAAAGGCTAATTATATATATAGTAATAAATATTATTGTTGTCTAATTGAAACTTTACGTAAACTTTCTTTATTTGTAACTGTTTTTATAGCTGTTTTTCCTTGTTTAATTTTTATTGGTTTGAACATTGCTAAACCATGTTTTTTGCAATATTCAAATTGCTCTTTTGAATACATATCATAAGGATAAGTAACAGGCATTTGCTCTGGCTCCATTTGGTTGTAACTGTACTTTGAGTCTGATGGTAGATTTAAAATTATATTACCTGATGTGACTCCTGCAGTTATTGAATTTACATTATCAATACTAGATAATGCAAGGTCTAATGCATTTTTTCCATCTGAAGGTATACTCACTTTAAATACTGCGCTGTCCAAGGGATTTATATTTGCACCAGTGATAGTACCAATATTAGTTTGAGCATGAATTTTTGCTGAAATATTTTGTAAATCAATATTTCCTAATTCACTGTAAATACGTACTTCTTTAATTGTATTTGGAATTTGAACATCAAAATTTATTTGTATTCCATTTGCATTTGAACTGGATTTAACCCAATCCCAATAATTACGAGTTTTATTATTTACATATAAGGGTTCGCAAAAAATTATATCCTTTTCAATTTTAGGTTTAATGACAAGATTATTTAACTTTTTATCTATATCTTTTATTGACTTGGTTTGTACCAACTTTGCCTTAACCTTCAAATCATTAGTGTCTGATTTGCTAATTCTAACATCACCATTAGAGTTAAAAATAGACAACACATCAACATTTGGTTTTCCCTTATAATTATAAACATCATGCACAATAGGAGCTTCAAGTGTATCTCTATCTTTTCCATTTTTAAAATCATTTAAGGTTCTATTTGTAGAACATGCACCTAATAACACTCCAATTGTACCAATCAGTAATAGGCTTACTAATTTTCTTATTAACATAGTCAATCCCCCTAAACTTGTTATATGGATTTATATTTCTTTAATTTTGAAAATCATGTTATTAGTTCTATCTTAGTACAATTTTTATTATTACTTTCTTATTTTTCTAATTTATTTATCACACTTATAAAAAAAGTTATCTTCAAAACAAAAACATAACTAGTTTGAATTCTAATAATTTTTTACTATAATTGCATTTTTTATTTTTCCTAGTATCAGCATAAAGGCTATTATCAATAATGCCATTATTATGGTTATTGAGATTTGTTTATTATCAACAAACCAAAATATCAATCCTATTCCAATCAAAACAAGTAATATAATTTTTGTTCTTTTTTTATAAACATCTATTTCCTTTTGATCTAGGGGTTTATTACTATCTTCTACTGGTTGAAGAGCAAATATTATACTTGTAGCACAAAAGGTTATAATACTACAAATAAAATTATTCCAATATATAAACTTTATTCCTAAAAGTACCGCTATCATAATAATTATGGAAAACATATAACATCTTAAGGGTGTTTTTGCATGATATCCCCCAGCATAAGATCTTAGGGGGATATATGCCATAAAAAAAACCACACTTTCCAATACCATTTTAAATAAAAGGCCTATAGCTATGGCAGTAAGGATATTAAAAATTATTAAAAATCCTTGATGGAATCCATATGTATATAGCTCTTTATCCTCGCTCTCAATGATATTTCCATCAATGAGTTTGTCCACAACTTTTTCTGATATAGAAAATCCCATTAGAATTTTCGCAATTTTTCTGCGCCTTTTGGCATCTTAGGTTGATGAACAAGGAATATACAAGCTGCGTTTATATTATAGGCTGTAACCATCAGTGCAAAACTGGCTAAAACTTTACCCATCTTCATTTTAAAACTTCTCACTGCTACGCCTCCATTTCTGTTAGAATTATTTCATACTTCTATTAAACCACTTTTATTTTTCTGTGCAGACTTTTGCAGCGAAATATATATTCTTTTGCAGTGAACTAAGATTTTTATAAAACTTATATTTTAAATCCACAAAATAGCAGCAGAATCTTTTACAATTCCGTTGCCACTGCTATTTTTTTAATTAATATAAAGTAACAAAGTCACTGAAAATACATTGTCATCATGCTGTATTTCCATAGAGCCATCATATTTTTGTAAAATAACTTTTATGCTCTCAATTCCTATACCATGATTGTTTCTATCCCCTTTAGTGGTAAGCATTTTGTTACCATTTATTAATATTTCTCCATTAAATGGATTATCAATTCTAACAATCAATCTTCCCTTAGTGTATTTCATTTTAAAATTAATATATCTATTACATTCTAGTTTATCTACTGCATAGATTGCATTGTCCATCAAATTTCCAAGAATAATTGACATATCAAATGATGGAATCTCTATACTCTCAGGTATATTTAAATTAAGATATGCACTTATATTCTTCTGTCTTGCTTCCTGAAGTTTAAAATTAAGAACGCTGTCAATAGCGGTGTTGCCTGAATATACATATTCTTCCTTGCTATTATACACTTCTATGATATCTGATATGTGCTTTAATGCTTCTTCACTTTTTTCCTTTTGCAACAAAGAATAAACTGTTAATAGATGATTCTTTAGATCATGCTTTATAGCCTTCGTTACTTTCATGGAAGATTTCATCAA
This sequence comes from Clostridium sporogenes, assembly GCF_001889325.1. Lineage (NCBI taxonomy): Bacteria > Bacillati > Bacillota > Clostridia > Eubacteriales > Clostridiaceae > Clostridium > Clostridium sporogenes. Next base: position 1,143,982 of record NZ_CP013243.1, read on the forward strand.
ATTAAACTGCCTCTCATAGTACTTATTTTGCTGAATAATCCATAGCTTTTCTGCTTGCTTTGCACAGGTTAAAGAAATTACTTCATATAAATAGAAGGTAGAAAAATTAATCATCAGTATAAATATAACCCCCACAATCATAAAGGTTATATTAGCAATATTCAAATGAAAAAGTAATAATATAATATACATAGATGCCATTGGAATAAGTGTAATGGATATCCAATAGGAAAGTGGCACTTGCTCTCCCTGCTTCGACTTTTTATATTTATTTAAAAGTAAAACTATAATATATGTAGCTAATTTTAATACAACTAAACTGTAAGCATAATAATATTTATTTTCTGCAAATATATCAAATTGCAATCCTGAAAGCAGATTAATCACAATGATTTCAATACACATCAAAATTAAATAGATAAACATAACCACAAAAATTCTTTTTTTCATGTTAGATTTATAGTTCAGGGATATTATAAAGAAAGAGAAAATATTACACAGCATCATAACTATCGGAATTTTTATAAATAAGTAAACCAAAGAAATAGCAAAAAAATATCCCACATAGGAACATATTTCTATTTTTTTATTTGCATCTTCCCGCGAAAAAAACACCATCATAAACTTAAAAATAATGTATGTTCCAAAAATATTAGTTGTAATATATAAAAAGTCATACATATTAATATTCATCATTTAACCCTCATTTTCAAAAGCAATCTGGAGTTTTCTTACTTCGCTCCTTCTTGATTGTCCTATAGGAAGACAGGAGGAACTAGACATAATAACTTCCTCATATTTAAACCGGCTTACATGAATATAATTTATGATATATGACCTGTGTATGCGAATAAATTGATATCTAGCAACCCTATTAAATATCTCATCTATAGCTCCATAAAACATATCTTCTCCTCTTGTTGTAACTATCTTTATTTTTCTGTTGAGACTCTCAAAATAAATAATGTTTTTAATAGGTACCCTTAATATTTCATATCCTTTCTTATAGCTAAATACAAGCCTTTGTTTTTGTAATAATTTCATTGCTAAATTTAAATCTGCAATAATCTTTTTCCTATTAATTGGTTTGGATAAAAAGTGCATAGGCTGTACATCAAATAATTGCCTATCATAGCTGTCTTTACCTGAAATATAAACAATTTTGGTAAGATAATCATCCATTTCTTGCCGTATTTTTCTTCCTACTTCAACACCATTCATCTCTTTCATTTCAATATCTAAAAATATTAAATCAAAAGATTGTCCCTTTTCCATATATCTACATAATTCTTCTCCAGAATAAAACACTTCAATTTCTATTTCTTCAAAATTATATTTTTGATAATTTAACAAAACATTCTCAATGTCCCCACAGATAACGGGCTCATCATCGCAAATTGCTACTTTAAACATAAACGCACCCTCCCCATACTCCTAGTCTGTGTAAAATTAAAGTAATAAAGTTTATTTTTAAAATTTACGATGAAGTTTACTATCCACCATGGTAAATTTTACTACATATTTGAGTTTTTTTCCACAATAATCCATATACTCATAAAAAAATTCATCTATTATATATTCTAATACTAATGTTTCATACAAATAAAAAATGAAGAAACTCACGAATTAGAAAAATATTCATGAGTTTCTCCATTTTTTACTTTAAAAAGCTCTATTATTTTACTGACAAACTTTACCTGGGTTTAATATATTTTTAGGATCAAATGCTAACTTAATATTTTTCATAAGTTCCATGTATTCTTCACCATATTGCTCAAATAAATAAGGTTTTTTAGCAAAGCCTATCCCATGTTCTCCAGAAACTAGTCCATTTAATTCTACAGATTTTTTGTACATACATTCAAATACATCCTTTAACTTTTTGTCCCATTGTTCTTTAGTTAAATTATCTCTTAATACATATACATGTAAATTTCCATCTCCTGCATGACCAAAACTTCTTATTCTTACATCAAATTGTTCTTGAAGTTCATCTGTATATTTCACAAAACTTGCCACTTTATTTCTTGGAACTACAACATCACATTCATCCATTTCTGTAGTAGATGCTTTAACTGCTTCAAGGAATGCACCTCTAGCTGACCATACTGCTTCTTTTCTTTCATCTGTATCTGAAATATATACATCAAGTGCTCCTTCTTCTAAACAAATATTTGCCACCTTTTCATAATCTTTTTCTATGTCTTCTTTAGTATTTCCATCAAAGGTTAGCAATAAATACGCATCCGAAGAATTGTCTGGAAACTTCTTTCCTAAAAATTTTTCTGCTGCTAATATAACTTCCCTTTGCATGAATTCTATAGCAGTTGGTATCGCTTTTGATTTTATTATTTTTGGCACAGTATTTATTGCCATTTCTAAGTTTGGGAATGGTATAAGCAAACTTATAGCCTTCTTTGGCAATGGTAATAATTTTAATATAGCTTTTGTAACTATAGCTAAAGTTCCTTCTGCACCACAAACTAAATCCTTTATGCTATATCCCGAACTATTTTTAACCACCTTTCCACCAATTTGAAGAACTTTACCATTTGGAAGAACTATTTCTAATCCTCTTATATAATCTCTTGTAACCCCATATTTTACTGCTCTCATCCCACCAGCATTAGTACTTATATTTCCACCTATAGTTGCTGATTTTTCACCTGGATCTGGCGGATAAAAAAGATCATGCTCTTCTACAAATTTTCCAATCTCCATAAGGAGAACTCCTGGCTCTACAGTAAGGGTTAAATTTTCTTCATCTATTTCTAATATCCTATTCATCTTTGTCATGTTTATCATTATTCCACCATGAATTGGAACAGATGCCCCTACAAGTCCAGTTCCTGATCCTCTTGCAACTACGGGAATATTATTCTTATAAGCATAAGCCATTATTTTTGATACTTCTTCTGTACTTAAAACTTCCACCATAGCATCAGGGATTTTACTTATTCCACCAAGTTCATCATGACTATAGTCTTCATTTATATCTTCACCTATATATACTCTATCCTGCCCTGCTACACTTTTTAAAAACTCTATATCTTTAATATCTAATTTTTTATATTCCATAATAATTACCTCCAAAATTGAATTATCAGTTAGTCAATTTGTCCTTAAATATTCTAGCAATTATACAGTTAATCCTTTACCTTCTTTTATATTATTTATAAGTGTTGGTATTACCTCATAAATATCTCCTACTATTCCATAATGAGCTACATTAAATATAGATGCCTTCGGATCTTTATTTATAGCTACTATACACTCCGCATTATTCATTCCTGCTGTAAATTGTACAGCGCCTGATATACCACAAGTAATTATAAGTTTAGGTTTTACCGTTCTTCCGCTCAACCCTATTTGACGTTTTGCATCTGCCCATCCTGATTCTATTAATGGTCTTGTTGTAGCTATTTGAGCATCTATTAATTCTGCTAGTTCATTTATCATATCTAAATCTTTTTCTTTTTTAATTCCTCTTCCGACTGCAATTATTATATCTGCATCTGATATACTTTCTTCTACTTGTTTCTTTGTTACTTTTAATACTTTTATTTGTGAGTCTAACTGGCCTTTGTCTATGCTACAAAGAGTTACTTTTCCGATTTTTTCTTTACTTCGCTCTGGTGCATCCATAACCTTATATCTTACTGTTGCAAGTTGAGGTCTATTATTAGGATTTATTATTTGTGCCATTATATTTCCACCAAAAGCTGGTCTTATTTGTATTAAATCTGTATTTTCCTTTATATCTAATATTGTACAATCTGCTGTAAGTCCTGTTCTAAATCTAGCTGCTACTCTTGGTGCAAGAGATCTTCCTATTGTTGTTGCGCCTACTAATAATGTAGATGGTTTATTTTTATTTATGAAATCTTCCATAGCTTTAGTGTATGGTTCTATTCTAAAATCTTTTAATTCTTCATTATCATATACAAATACTTCATCTACTCCATAGTGAAGAATTTCTTCTGCCTTTTTCTTTATATCATGGCCAATAAATACTGCATATACTGGATGATTTATTTTATTCGCTAATTCTCTTGCTTTACCTATAAGCTCGTAAGTTATTGGATGAATATCTCCATCTACATGATCTACATATACAGCTATGCCTGTCCAAAGACTCTTATCTATATGTGATTTTTCTTCTTCTACAAACTCCATAACACCAGCTGGCCCTTTTTTAACACATAGCTTACACATTTTACAGGCTGCTGAAATTTCTATTTTCCCACTATTTTCTCCTAGTGCTCCAAAAGGACATATTTTAACTAATTCCTCTATAATTGAAGGAGTTAACTTTTCTTGATTTACTACTAATTTTCCCATATTAAAATCCTCCTTAGTATTACTTTATTCTATACGAATTTCATTACTTTAAGTTTTTCTGCTAACTTGTGGCCTAATTCTTCTCCGGTACCTGTCCACATTTCTTTATCTGTATTTACCGCTGGTGGAAATATTCTCTCTACCTGTGTTGGTGATCCATTTAGTCCATACATATTTTCATTTTTATCTTCAAAATCTTTTAAGCTTAATATTTTAACTTTTCTATCCTTTGTCTCTAGTTTCTTTCTGTAGGATGGAAGTCTTGGCTCACATATATCTTTTTCTACTGTTAAAAGACATGGATATTTTACTTCTGCCACTTCTATTGTATTTGGCATGTCCATTTCCACTACTATAGAACCATCTTTAACTTCTTCTATTTTTATTACATTTGCTATATGAGCTATATTTAGATATTCTGCCATCTCTGGTCCAACTTGAGCTGTATCACCATCTGTAGTTTGTTTTCCACAAAGTATTAAATCAAATTGGCCCATTTTTCTTACACCTTGAGATATGGTATAGGCTGTTGATAAAACATCCGCTCCTGCAAACTTTCTATCTGAAAGAAGTACTCCTTCATCGGCTCCCATCATATAAGCTTCTTTTATAACTTCTGCTGCTTGAGGAGGTCCCATACTTATTACTTTTACAACTCCTCCAAATTTTTCTTTAAGTCTTAATGCTGTTTCTAAAGCATATAGGTCATATGGATTCATCTTTGAATCTACACCATCTCTTTTTAATACTCCTGTTACTGGATCCACCTCTACTTTTGATGTCCCCGGAACTTGTTTTATACATACTAAAATATCCATATAAATTACCTCCAAAATCTATTTATGTTTAATAATAAATTTTTATCTTACAATTACAGAAACGCCATCAGGTATTACAGCCACCTTAGCATCTTTTCCCTTTAGCTTATAGGCTCTATTTAAAGCTTCTTCAAAATTATATGCATGCTCCATATGCATAGCTTTAATCATATTAGGGTCACACATATCTGTAACCAAAATAACTGTAAATTTATCCAACATCCTAGCTAATATTTGAAATTCCCATTGATCTGGAACTGTTTCACCTCTAGGAACTTTTGCTATTCTATCTAAAAGTTCTCGTGGTGATTTACTATTAGCTAAGTTATCATAAAATGATTGTCCTCCATGTCCATCATTACAAGCTGCTACCATTATTATTACTCCGCCTTCCCTGCAGGTAGACTCAGCAGCTGTCATACCTTTTACTGATTGATATATATTTTGATCTAATGGATATCCTCCATTACTTGAAACTACTATATCTGCTTTTACCTTTTCAACTTTTGAAAGTTCAAGTACAAATTTACATCCTGTTTCATGGGCATATTGTCTATGTCCTGCAAAAGCATTTATAACTTTCTTTTCACTATCTATTACCACATTTAATATAAAAGCTAAGTTAGCTTTTTCAGCGGCATAAAGCATGTCTTTGTGTACTGGATTATCTTTTAATATTCCAGTTCTAGCATTAGGACTAGCAATAAATTCACCACAGTGATTTGCCATTATAGTTTTTGCAGAAGCTATTCCAGGTAATATACTCTTTCTTCCACCTGAAAATCCTGCAAAGAAATGTGATTCTATAAATCCCTCTGCTATTAAAAGTTCTGTTTCTATTGCTAATTTATTTAATATAAGCTCTCCACCAGATGGTAATGTTCCAACCTTCACTAAAGTGCTGTCATCAGTTGATACATGCATAACTATATTTTCATTTCCAACTATTTCTTCGCCAAATTTATTTATAAGTTCTTCTTTTGTTGATTCTCTATGAAAACCTGTGGCAATCAATATTTTTATATCTATATCAGGATTAACCTTTCTTATTCTTCTTAAAAGTATAGGCATTGTTACCTTACTTGGTACTGGTCTTGTATGATCACTGGTTATTATAACCATGTTCTTCTTTCCCTTTACCAAATCTTCTAATTTTTTGCATTGTATAGGATTGTCCAATGCAGCCTCAACAATTTCTTCTTGACTTAAATTTCTTTTATATTCGTCTGCCTTTGATTCTAAAATCCCTTCTAAATTTTTATCTTCTATCTCTATTTCAATCATTTTCTTGTGATATGGTATTTTTATCTTTGCCATGTTTCATCCTCCTCATTAGTTTAAGCAATTAGAATCCAAACACAGGTGCCATAAAATAAGCCATGATTCCTAAAACGATTACGTAAACTATACAAAATTTTATAGTTGCATTTAATATTTTACCTTCTGCTCCAACAAGTCCAGTAGCTGCTGTAGCCACTGCTATACTTTGTGGTGATATCATCTTACCAGCAGTAGCACCACCAGTATTAGCTGCTGCAAGCCAGTACGGATTTAATCCTAAAGTCTTAGCTACTTCAACTTGAAGTCCTCCAAATAATACATTAGATGAAGTATCACTACCTGTTACAAAAGTTCCTAAAGCCCCGATTATAGGTGATATTAAAGGATAGTAACTACCCGTAACTGCTACTAACACAACTGCTATTGATTTTATCATTCCGCTATATCCCATAATCTTTGCCATAGCTACTATCGCTATTATTGTTATTGCAGATTTACTCATTTGCTTTATAGTTTTTACTAATACTGAAACTATTTCAGAAAACTTAGCCCCTTGTATTAATCCTCCTATAAAAGTAGCTATTATAATTAACGTTCCTGGTGTAGCAAGCCACAAGAATGTAAATGGCTTAGCATGAGCACCTGTATAAATGTAAAGAGTTGTTTGTATTTGAGATAATCCTTTATTTATTGCTGGGAACAATGGACTAGTTAAAATTATGAAAACAAAAACTAATATGAAGGGTAACCATGCTATAACTGCCTTTTTGAAAGGTATTTTTTCTACATTTTTAGAAGCAGTATCTTTATAAAATATCTTTGCCATAGCTATAGTCACTACCATACATGTTATTGATCCTAATATAGCTGGTAATTCTGCCCCCATATACTTAGCCATTAATAATTCTGGTATTGCAAATGAAAGGCCTGAAGCTAGGGCTATTCCAAAGACACCCTTAATAGATTTCACACTTTTTCCTGTTAACATTACTAAAACTATTGGAATTATAACTATTAGAACTGATAACTGTAACCCTACTGCATAACTAAGTTGAATTACATCTATGTTAGTTACCTTAGCAAGAGTTGTTACTGGAATTCCTATACCTCCAAAAGCTGTAGGTGTAGTGTTTGCTATAAGACATATTATAGCTGCAAAAACAGGATCAAATCCAAGTGCTGCCATTATACTTGCAGGAATAGCAACTGCAGTACCAAACCCTGCTATAGCCTCCAAAAATCCGCCAAATCCCCAAGCAAGTATTAAAACCAAAATTCTCTTATCTGTAGTTATTGAAGTCATCATCTTTTTTATAGTATCCATACTTTTAGTATGAATTGATAAATTATAGGTAAATACTGCGGCAACGATTACAAGTATTATAGGCCATAAAGCCAATGCCGTTCCTTCTAAAGCAGCAGAAGCTGCATCTAAAATTGGCATTTTCCATACTATAGCTGCTAAAATTGCAGTTAATACCAATGTTGCAGGACAAGTTTTATAACCTGGCATTTTTAAAATTCCTAATGAAACCATTAACCAAGCTATAGGCACCAAAGCAATGAAACACGTTAGATACATATTCATATAGGTTTCCCCCTTACGGTAATATGGTACGACCTCTTATTGTTTTGATTTTACTCCATTTTTCATAAGATTTCTATAATAGTTATTTTCTTAACTTTGGTTAAGATTTCCTGAAACGCGACCTTTTCCTTTCATTATAACGTTTTCAAAAATGCTATATATAAAATTTTTTTTTATTTTTACTCCTCACTCTTCTAAATTAATGAAATAAGTTATTTTCTTAACTTTCATATTTTACTATTTGTAATATGGTACTACCACATCTTTATTTATATATAAAACTATCCGATTCGCAATTTATAACATTATTAATTGATTTATAATTTAAAAATATATTTTAAAATTGTATTAAGTTAACTATATCCCCTCATTTTAGCAATAGCAAAAAAGATGTACACAAAATAATTTTGCCCACATCTTTTTATAAAAAATAATATTCAATTTATTATATATTTCGTCATATATTCTCCTATTGTACGTTTTACTCTCCTATGTTAACAGTTAAAAGTATAGAATTGTCTTCAAGTACTTCTTCATTATCTATATACATATCTGTTTCATTTAATTTTTCAACTACCTTTTTATAGGTATACTCTTGTACATTATGTTTATATTCTTCATCTATTATACTAAGATGATAATAAACATTTTTTAATGAAGATGTATCTTCAATTTCAACATTATAACTTCCACCATCTTCTTTATGAAAAATTAATTGACACTCTTTAGTATTACACTGAATCTCTTCCTCAGATAATTCTTTAGGACAAGCTTCACATTCCTTAAGAGTTTTTAAAAGCAACTCCTTATCTCGAAAATTTGTAGGAAAGATTTCTTTCTCTACCTTAGGAAGTTCTAATATTTCTTCTACTGTTGTTGAGTTTTCATTTCTATTTTCCATCTCTTCAATTGAATTATATATAACCTTTCTACCTGCTTTATTATTTAAATTCATTATAAAATCAACTATCATTTCTTTGGAATCATATTTTGAAAATACAACATTCCATATTCCTCTTTTCTTTTCCCAAGTAATAAATTCTTTCTCTCCATTTATCTCTGTCTTAATTGAATCTCCATGTTTATTTATTTTATATCCAGCCTGCTTCACAGTTTTAATAATATCTTTCTCATTTTTTAATGTTGTTGGCATATTTATTTTAGAATCTTCTACCCAGTTATTAAGGTCTTTTTCATTCATAACAACCTTAAGAGTCAAAACTGCAGGAACTAATGCTAATGATATAGACATAGTTTATACCTCCTTTAAAAATCTATAGTTCTACCACCTCTAGATATTCTTATATCATCTTCTCCCTTTTTTTCATCTTTTTTTTCTTCATTTACTTCTAAATACTCGCTTCTATCCTCTTTTGCTGTAGCGGCAACTGCTCTTACATTTGCCCATTCTCTAATCTTTATAATTTGCTCTCTTTGTGTTACTGAAAGTGGAACTGTATTTTTTATTACTCTTTCCAAATCAGTTACTTTTAAAGCTCTATCTTCTGAAAAGGCCTCAAAAAGTGCAGCTATTACAGCTTGCTCTATTTCCGCCCCTACAAATCCTTCTGTTATATCTGCAAGATTAGATAATAATTCATCCGTAATACTAATTTCTTCACAAACTTCTTCATTGGTAAGTCTTTTTTTCAAATGTAGTCTAAATATATCCTTTCTTTCATTTTTTGTAGGCAAGTCTACAAAAAATATCTCGTCAAATCTTCCTTTTCTTAAAAGTTCTGAAGGAAGATTACTTATATTATTGGCTGTTGCTACAACAAATACAGGCTTAGTCTTTTCTTGCATCCAAGTAAGAAAAGTTCCAAAAATTCTCATAGAAGTTCCACTATCTCCTGAGGAGCTAGCCCCACCAAATCCTTTTTCTATTTCATCTATCCAAAGTATAGATGGTGACACTGCTTCTGCTGTTTTTATTGCTTTTCTCATATTCTCTTCAGAACTTCCTACAACACCACTAAATATCTTACCCATATCCAATCTTAAAAGTGGAAGTTGCCACATTGCACTTATAGCTTTGGCAGTTAAACTCTTACCACAGCCTGGTACCCCTGTTATTAATACTCCTTTAGGCGCAGGTAGATTATATTTTTGAGCAGAATCAAGCCAAGACTTGTTTCTCTTTAAAATCCATCTTTTTAGATTTTCAAGTCCCCCTACATCCTCCATTTTTAAGTCACTCTTCATAAATTCAAATATTCCTGTCTTCTTAATTACTTGACATTTTTCTTCTAAAACCACTTCAATATCATCAATATTAAGCTTTCCATCCTCAACCATGGCTCTTGCAAAGGCATTTTCCGCTTCCTGGAGAGTAAGTCCCAATGCAGCTTTACAAATTTTTTCCTTTTCTGATTCATTAAGATCCATCTCAATTCTTCCACTTTGCTCATTTACATAAATCATTTCATCCAGCATACCCTTAATTTCATCTATGGTTGGCAAATCAAAATCTAAAATAGTAACATCTTTTTGAAGTTCATTAGGTAATATCACTGTAGGTGAAATAAATACTACACTTTTAGGATTAGGGCTTGCCTTAAGTACTGTTACCAAATCTCTAACTTTTCTTATTAGATTATAGTCTATATTTTTTCCTTGCACTCCAAAAAACACATGAAAATCCTTTAAAATAAAAACTGCTGGCTCTTCACATTTTTCTATAAATTCCAGTGCCTTTAATGGTTGTTTAGTTTCTTCTTTTCCTTTAAGGTTTTCTATAGCCATTCCATTTGTTTGACTCCATATATAAGTTGTTCTAGGCGTCTTTATAAGTGAAGCATCCTTTGCAACCGAACTTATAACTGATATAGCTCTTTCCTCTTCCCATGTAGATATATAAACATAGGGAAATCTCGCTTTAAACATATTTCCCAAGTATTTTTTTGTTCTTTCTGTGTTATTGCTATTTTCTATACTCATTTTATTCACCATCCTACAAATTTTTAAGCTTATTTTTTATACTATTGAAATCACCCATACCATTTAGAAAAATTGCTCCATCTTTATGTAATCTAACTTCTATTTTATTTTTTATAGAAGTTAAGTTATTTTCTAGATGTTTATAAGAAGGTGTTAAAAACCTATAATTTTGATTAGAAGAACCTACCCAAGGCCTTGAAATATCAAATTTATCCTCATCGAAAGGGCCATCTATGAGCAAATCTGTAACAGATAAAAGATCATTCCACTCTTTTTTATTAGATTTTAAAATATGATCATAGGTATATCCCGTAAAAGTTAAAACCGTTAAACCTATACTTTTAACTCTTAATGCTATATCATATACTGCTGAAGCTTGGGCAAAAGGTTCTCCCCCTAAAAAGGTTACTCCTTCTATTTCCTTAGAATTTTTTATAATATCAAATACCTCATTAGTATCTAAAAGTTCTCCTCCTTTGAAGTCCCAGGTTTCTTTAGCACCGCACCCTTTACAATGAATAGGGCACCCCTGTACCCATATACAGCATCGGGTGCCCGGACCTTCTACTTCAGTTTTAGGTAAAATTCTATGTATTCTAATTTCCATTAAAAGTCTACCCTTCTTCCAGACATTTTCACAGTTTCAACAGTTTTAACTGGGTTGCAACATATCATAATCTTTACTGTATTTACAAAATGTGGTTTGACACCTACCGTTTCAATAAATTCATCTACCGAATCAAAACCATTTCTGCTATTTCTTAAATTAACTGCTTTTTTAGCTAGTATAATCCCCATACCTGGAAGTTTTGAAAGTTCTAATTCACTACATGAATTGATATCTAAAAGTTCTTCATTATTTACATTATTTTTAATATTGTTTACTGTATTTTCTACCTTTGGCATTACTGGTGAAATATTATTTATATTTTCTTCCTTATTTTTCATATCAAAATTTTCTATTTTAGCTTCTGCATTAATATTAGATTGTTCTCTTGCTAAATCATTCTGTGATGTATTATCTTTGATTGTATTATTTGAATTTATATCATCTAACCCATATTCCTTAGCAATTTTATTTCTCATAAAGTTTATCTTATTTTGCTCTTCTACATTTTTATCTTCTAAAATTTCGCGTCTAATTAAATATTCTTTTCTTATTTTAAAAGAATGTATAATACAAACTATATAATCTACGAAAAATATAATAGAACCTATACTTTGTAGAAAGCCCGTCAATTCTCCCCCCATAATTAAACCTATCCATGCTATTGCTGTATATATTAATCCATAATTATACCATCTTTTTACTTTTGCCTTTTTTCCCGCAAAATACATGCCCATTCCATTTACTAAAACAACAAAACTACATAGTATCCATAGTGATTTTTGCATTTCCCATTTATTTCCTTTTTGGGTTACAGCCATTTTATCTACCCTCCTTTAGTGTTATATTTTCTTCTTCATAGCTTTCAACAATTTCTTCTTCATAATATTCAGGTGTATATTCTGAATCAGCAACCTTAGCCTCTAAGAGATTTTCGATTATACTTATATAATTAGTACATTTCTTCCCCTTTACACCCTCTACTTCTGCCTGAATAATTCCATCTGGATATATTCTAAGCTTTATTTGTTTTGTCAAAATTCTCCCTCCTATGTCAATTGTTAATAATTAAATTTAATCCTATATTGTTATATTCAACAATTTACTTAAAATTCCTCTACATAACTTACATAGTATTTATAAGTTATACTATTTTGGTAATAAATTATATAATATATTTAAATAAATTTAATATATTTTAGGGAAAATTGTAGATATAATGGGAATGCTAGTTGAAATTAACAAAGTCAACAATATAAAAGTTCTAGAAAACATTGTACTTGTTCCGTAGTTCCTTTTCTTGTTTTCCATCTTATTATATAAATTGACCTCTAAAACAAAAAAGATAGAATAGCACTTCTAATAAAATGCTATCCTACCTTTTATTATTTCACTTACCGATCCATATCCAGCAAGTATAATTTTATTTGTGTAGTTTGTTTTATAGTCATTTTTATTTTTATCTAAAATAAATTTTTCTTATTTTTAATTAAAGGACATCCAAAATTCACCTGCTTCATTGATTATATCTATTATATCCTCATAAGGTATTTTGAAGGTAGGAAATCCTACAGCATAAGGTGCAATTTCATAAGGATAAAAGTAAATATACAATGTATCCTCTGATACATAAAAAGGTTGATCTTCTTTTATTCCATTATAAGTATCGGGGAATATATAGGAGTATTCTGGATTATTTTTTATTTGTTCTCCTATTATATCACTTAAAACTTTCACATAATCACTATCTTCTTTAAATAAATCCTTTAGTTCATAAAGTTCTCCCGTAGTTAAATCTATTTTTGTATATATTTTACTTGGCATACCGTGAGCTGCTCCAAAGTGGAAGTTATATCCATCAAGCTCTAATTCTAATAAATTTTTGTTAAAGAACTCTATTTTAAAATCTCCTAAATAATTATATTCTAATTGAACATTTTCTTCTATAGGTTTCACTTCAGATAAAATTTTGAGCCTATTATTAACCTCATTTTCTAAGGTCTCATCTCCCATTCCCTGGACCTTTGGATAATATACTAGATAATCCTTATTAGGTTTGTATTTTTCTTCTATAACTTTGTACTGATTATTTAAAGAAATAACTGAATTTTCTTCCCATATTAAATTTCCTTCTTTATCGAAATAAGAAATTTTATAATCCACATAGGCTTTTATTAATTCATTTTCTACAGTTAGAGTTCCACTACCTTCTACTATAGGTAAGTTCTCAATTTTGTTACCCTCTTTATCTACAAAGAATGTATTTTTATCATCATAAGCAGAAGCTATTCCACTTTTATAATTTGAAACTTCATAATAAATGAAATCTGTTAATATGTTTCCCTCTGTATCTGCAATAGCATATTTGGATCCTATAAAGGGCGATGTTTCATCTATAGCTACTCCTACAGCCACTCTATCCTCACCTAATAGAATTATGTCATTATACTTAGGCGTTATTATATAATTCCCTTCTTTATCTATTACACCATAGTTATTCATAATATTCCCTGAAACATTTACTACAGATCTTCCTTCACTAAAATCCTGAACATATGTGAATTGTGGCTTTATAACTACATTTCCATCTTCATCTATGAAGCCATATTTTTCACCCATATCCTTCTTAAAAGATAAAAGACCCTCTCTTAAATTTCCTACAGAAGCATATTCATATTTATTTAGTATTTCTCCCTTTATATTTATTAGAGCATATTCATTTTCTTTTATTCTAACCACAGCTTTTCCTTCATAAAAATCATTTCCATACTCATATTGTGCTGGTATAATTACCTTTCCTTCTCTATCTAAGTATCCATAAAGATATCCCTTATTAGAGTCTATAACACCATATTGAGCTCTTCCTTCTTTAAAGTTTCCTATATAACTATAATTTTCAGTTTTAGGGATCAATTCTTCTCCCTTTTCATTGATTATATTAAATCTTTCATTATCGATAACTATAGCTCTTTCTTCTGAGAAATCACTTATAAAGCCATACTTATGCTTTACTATATAATTCTGATTCTCATCTATAATTCCATAAAGATTATCTATTTCCACGACTGCAAGTCCATTACACTGAAATTCTAAAGCTAAATTATATAAAGGCTTAATTAGAAATTCTCCCTTTTCATTTATATATCCCCATTTAACTCCTTTAATAGTATTCATCGGTGCCGGATATAAATTTACATTTTTACATTTTTTATGTGATAATATATAATCTTTTAATTTTATTAACTCTTTCTTAGAAGGATAAGCTTTAGGAAGCTCTAAAGCTTTATCTATAGATTTCAAAGCATCCTCATACATTTCCCCTTTAATCTGAGCATCTGCTAAGTAATACCAATATACTGGGAGGTCTGGCTCTTCCTGCAGTTTTGTTTTATAAAAATCAATTACTTTCTTAAAATAATAAGGATACACATCTTCAGCTTTTACTAATTTCCCCGAACTCCATCTATATATTTCTACTTTGTAAGCCTCTGCTGTATCATGTAACCATAAGGCTATTTCATTTTTATCATTCATAGCTTTTACACTTTTCATATTTTCCACTTCAATTTTACTATAATATATCCCCTCATCTATTACTCTTTTAAAACCATAGGGCGTCCACTGAAGTATATCTAGCTCAGACCATATAGCACCTCTTCTCCATCCTATAATTAAATTATCTATTGTATTATCTGTTATAGGTGCCACTTTTAAATAAGAAATATCATAACCCTTTCCCTTTATATTATCTATTACACACCAGTGATTATAGTACCTTTCTAGCACCATAATATAATTTTCTCCTTGCCATCTATAACCTACAATTATTTCTCCTAATCCATATCCATTTAAATCAGCTCTTATTATTAAAGCCTCATTGTTATTATCTTCTTCAACTATTATTTCAGAACCTATAGGTAAGTACTTATTAATAATATTAAACAAATTTCTTTCAAACAAAATAATACACCTTTCATATAGTGCTTTTAACAGCATTATATGAAAGGTGTATATTATAGGTTACTTAAAATAACCTTATTATATTTAGTTATTATACTATAATTTTAATTATAACTTTAATAATAATTATTTTGAAAATATTATATTTACTAAATCCAGTAACTTATCTCTAATTAAATCTTTTCTAATAAAATAAGCTGCTCCAAGAGCTTCACATACCCCTGACTCATTAGTAAAATTATCCTTTCCCCCATCAGAAAAAACAATTATTTTGGTACCTTTATATTTTTTTTGTAATTCTACTACAACTTCTAAACCACTTTTTTTAGGCATATATATATCTGTCATTACTAAATCAATGTTTCCACATTTTTTATATACCTCAATACCTTCTTCACCGTCACAAGCTTCATAAACCTTGTAATTTGCTTTTTCTAAAATATTTCTTACAAAGCTTCTAATACTTGCAGAATCATCAATAACTAATATATTCTTTTGTAAGCTACTCATTTTTTATAACCTCCCCCTTACTTATTAATAAGCATCTACCATTGCAAATCAATAAAATAAAGATACCAATATTAGATTAAAATTGTACTAAATATTAATAATTATGGCTTAGACAATAAGTTGCAATAATTGCCTTTTTATTTGAAATAAATATAATATTTTAATACAAGCAAAAATTATTTGACAATTTAAATCACAACTTATTAATATCTTTATACCTATAATATTAGCATAATTTAAAATCATACTAAAGTAAATTTTTATTTAATATTAATATAATTATTTTCTTTTTATTATAAAATATTCTTTAAATTTTATTTATGTATTTTTGTAATAAATTGTTATTTTATGACTTTTATTAGGTTTTAATGTAATAAATAACACTCTAATTATAAACCACTTTATTATATTTTTCAACAGACAAAGAACTGGATATAATGTTCTTTATTGGATATATATATAATACAATAAATTATATTTCTTATGCTATACAATATAATAATTTTTAAATACAAACTCTCTTATAAGTAATTACTACTTTTTTTCTTATTATAAAAATTTTTCAACAATTACTTTTAATAAAAATAAAAAAAATATATAATTATATCTATACTTTGTTATTAAGAAAGGAGTTCTTTATATGAAATTATTTTTTATATCTGATATCCATGGTTCAGCCTATTATTTAGAAAAAGTTTTACATATATTTGAGGAAGAAAAAGCAGATTATCTAATTATATTGGGTGATGAACTTTATCATGGTGCTAGAAATCCCCTTCCTAAAGGATACGATCCTAAAAAGGTAGCAGAAATTTTAAATTCCTATAAGGATAAAATTATAGCTGTAAGAGGAAATTGTGAAAGCGAAGTAGACCAAATGGTTCTTAAGTATCCTATTATGAGTGATTATTCTATAGTTTTATATAATGGTAAAAGATTATTTTTAACTCATGGTCATATTTTTAATAAAGACAATATACCTAATATAAGTAATGGAGATGCTTTAATATATGGTCATACTCATATACCTTTAGCCGAAGAAACAAATAATATATTTATGATTAATCCTGGTTCCATTACATTTCCAAAGGAAAATACACCTCATTGCTATGGAATACTTAATGACAACCTATTTAAAATAAAAACCTTAGAAGGAGATATCTTTAAAGAGATTTCGTTAATATAAATTCCTAAATGAAGTGCTTTTTAAATTTAGGGAAAATTTATTTTAAAAAATTTTACTTTTCAATAAATTCTACTATATCCTTATTAAATTTTTCTGTCTCTTCCATAAACAATATGTGACCACATTTTGAATAATCTATCCATTTTGCATTTTTAATTTCTTTTTCCATATACTCACAAGTTTCCTTTGTACAAAAGGCACTTTCTTCTCCTCTTGTTATTAACGTAGGTACTGTAATTTTTGAAAGTTCTTCTCTATAATCTTTATTTGACATGGACACCCAACAATCTACTACTACATGAGGAGTATTTTTTCTTACTTCTTCAAATACCCAATCCATATCTTCTTTTATTCTACAACCTGAAGTTGCAAATAAAGATGGAACAAAACTTTCTATAACCTTTGGCCAATCTCCTGCTACATTAGCTATATGATTTAAATTATCTTTATGGCTAAACTCTCCGAAAAGCCCCATATGCCAATTTCCTTCTGCTACAACTTTTGGTGTCATATCTATAAAACATATATTAGATAGTTTATCACAAGCAAATTGTCTTACATATTCAAGTATTATGGTTGTTCCCATAGACCAACCTGCTAATGTTACATCAGAAAGATTTAAGTGTTCTATAAGATCTCTTACATCCTTTGCCATTCTATCCATAGTTAGACCATTTTCAGGTCTTTCTGATACTCCATGACCTCTTAGATCATAAGTTATAACTTTATAATTTTTACTTAATGTTTCTACTTGTTTTTTAAAAAAGCTGTGATTACAAGTCCAACCATGTATAAATATTATTGGTTTTCCTTCCCCTTTTACTTCATAAAAAATTTTAACATTATCATTTGCTAAAAAATATGCCATAAAAAATCCCCCTTTAATATTTTTAAACTAATCTAAATTAAATTTATTTACTTCATCCTTTAAGTTTTTAGCTAAACTTTCTAATTTTGCCGACATTGTAGCTAAATCATTTATAGTAACTGTTTCTTGTTCAACTATAACACTTACTTCCTCAGTAGCGGATGCTGTTTCTTCCGATACACTAGATATATTTTCCACAAATGCATGTACACTATTTTTTTCTTCATCTATATTCTTTATACTTTCTATCAATACATAAGTTTCATTAATCATTTCATCTACAGATTTATTTATTACCTGAAATGAATTTATAGCTTCATTAGATGCTTCTGATGTATTCTTTATTATTATTTCTGATTTTTCTTCATTTTCTTCTGCTTTTGATATTTCTCCTTGCATTTCTTCTACTATAGTTTTTACATTTTTAGTAGCTACTTCTGTCTGTTCTGCTAATTTCTTTATTTGATCTGCAACTACAGAAAAACCTTTACCTGCTTCACCTGCTCTAGCTGCTTCTATACTTGCATTTAAAGCTAATAAATTTGTTTCATTTGCTATATTATTTATAGTAGCCACTATATCACCTATAGATGAAGATTTTAAAGCTAAATCTTTTATATTATTAGATATATATTTAGATACCCCTATATTTTCCTTTAGCCTTCCTACTAAGTTATCTATAGCACTTATACCACCTTTTGATGCTTGTCTAACTTCATTCATATAATTTCTTACATTATTAGAATTTTCACTTGTTTTATCTATTTCTTGTCCTAATGTAGACAATTTTTCTACAGCCTGATATGAGTCTTGTGCTTGAATAGAAGCCCCTTTAGCTAAATCTTCTACAGAAGTTGAAATTTCATTCATGGCATTAGTATTTTCTTCTGAAGTTTTAGTTAAATGCTGAACAAAATTAACTGTTTCTTCTGACTGTGTTAATATATTTTTTATAAAATCTTTAAGATTTTCTTTCATAACATCCACATCTCTATTTATATTTCCTATTTCATCTGAAGTTATTCTTGCTAGTTCTATAGATAAATCTTTATTTGATATTTTATTTATAGCTTTTTCCATTTGATTTATATTAGTTCTTATATTATTTGAAAATATATAAGAAAATACTGCTACCACATATATCATCATTGCTAAGCAAGCACAATAATAAACTAATGGACTAACTCTAATAGTGTTAATATATATGTTGTATGATGTATATAAATATGAAAAACTAACCAATATTAACATGCTAAAAATAGCACCATATATTTTATTACCAATAGTAAATTTTATATAATTATTTTCATCTATTTTGTATGTATTTAATTTCTTTTCTATAAATATATTTATAAGTAATTTTTCTGAATTTAAATAATTAGTCATAAAACCTGTGAAAGATAAGCTCAAGCCTATTAAGAAAGCTACAAAATACTGAACTAAATCTATTTTCATAAATAAATTAGCTATTAACATTATGCTAGGTACCCCTAGTAACCATCTAAAAAACATAGTTATTCCCTCTTTTAAAGGGAACTTTAATAAATCCTTTTTTATTTGCCCATATTCTTCCTCTGTAACATTTCTTTTTCCATACAAAACTTTCAAATTATTATATAAAGTCTTTTTTCTTATATATATTCCTATAAGTATATTAATAATTATAGCTGATATTAAAGAAAAGACTCCTGACCAAAATCTTTGTCCATAAAATTTCCCTATATGCATAGTTCCTATAATTGCTACTGGCATAACTACTGCATAGGTTATACTCTCTAATTTTAGAGTTAAATTCCAAAATAACTTTTTAGCCCTCATTTTTTCGCCCCTCTAAACAATGTATTTTTTTCTAAATTATTTTTCTGTTTTAAAACACAATTTTAACCAAAACACGGTTAAACAAATAAACTCTTACAAAAGACTAATATTATTTTTATCCAAAAGAATGATTTTTATTTTTTGGTAATTAAATCGAAAAATTACTTAATATATCCAAAAATCCTTTATTTAGTTATAACTTTACAATATGATTCAATTATTGTCAATATTTATATTTTTTTCTTAATAATTACTTATATTATTAAATTTTATATTTAATAATATAAGTAATTAATCTAACTATATTTGCTTAATATTAGAAAAAGGACCTTATCAAATTTTCAAAAATAAATTTGATAAAGTCCTTTTTAATAAGTATTATACTTTTTTATTCTTAATTTATTTAAAATATCTATCTAATAATCCCTTTAACATCTTTGCATGTCTTGCTTCATCTCTAGAAGCTTCATCTATAAAATCATGTACTTCATCTATATTTTCTTCTTTAGCCTTTATAGCTAAAGATTTCTTCATTTTATTTGATCCTATCTCGCCCTGTAGCATTTTTTGTAAGTTTTCTTTTGTACAGTCAGAAATTTTTCCATTTAATTCTGCATACCTCGCTGCATGTTCTGCCTCTTCTATAGCAATTACTTTTAATACCTCCGCTATTTCTGGGAAACCTTGTCTTTGAGCTACTCTTGCCATTGCCATATATAGTCCAACTTCCCCAGTTTCAGCTCTAAATTGGCCTTCTAAATCAGTTTTAATATTTTCATTTTGAGCAGCTATACCTAATTGGTTTTCATTTATTATGTCTAATTCATCCATTAAAATACCCCTTTCTCATTTAACTTTATTTACTAATTACTTTATAATCAAATATTAGTTAGCAAATCCTTTACTAGTTTTTGAAAAAGAAGCTAAAATTATTCTATATTTTATACTGTGATAAAAATAGATTTAATTTTAAAAACTTTGCTTTAAATTATATCTTTATATTTATACCATACGGATTTTATACACATATAATCCACTTCTGGTGGCAATTCATCCTTTACTGGTTTTAGCTTTGTTCCACCAACCTTTTTTATAGTATCTAATATGAGCCTCTCATAATCTTTTTTTATAAAATTATCTAAATCAACTTCCATACCTTCTGACAGACACTTAAATAAATGCTCTTGTATAGTTATAGCCTTTAGGTTCCGCTCATCTGCAATTTCTTTTATGCTTTTTCCTTCTTTATATAGGTTATAGCTTAATACATGGGTCTTTATTTTAGACTCCTTATTACTTTTAGTACCTTCATAATTATCCATATTATTAATATCTATTCCCTTTTCATCCATATATTCTATAATAGCTTTTATAAACCTTTCTCCATAAACCTCAGCTTTTCTTTCACCTATACCTTTAATTTTTAATAAATCTTCCTCTTTCGTAGGCATGTATTCACTAAGCTCTTTTAAGGTAGCATCTGGGAATATCATAAATGGTGGTACGGATTCCTCTTGAGATATTGCTTTTCTTAACTGCTTTAGTCTATCTAACAACTCATTGTCTGCTTTTACTTTCTTCTCTATTTTACTAACCTTTATAGCTACAGTTTCTTTTCCTTTTAACACATCATAAGATTTTTGTCTTAATCTTACAACGGGAAATTTATCATCTGTAGTTACCATATAATCATCTGCTATTAGTTTATTCATTAAAGCCACTATATCCTTCTGAGTAAATTCCTCCATAATACCATAAGTGGATAAACCATCTAAATCTAAGGATAAAAGCTTTTTATTTTTTGACCCTCTAAGTACATCCGCTACCATATTTACCCCAAAACGTTCCTTCATTCTATAAACACAGGAAAATATCTTTTGCGCTTCTAAGGTTATATCCTTTTCTTCTCTATTATCATTGCAAGTACTACAATTATTACATTTTTGCTCTAAAGGTTCTTCCCCAAAATATTCTAATATATAGGATCTTAAACATTTTGAAGTGTAGCAATAATCCACCATAGCTCTTAATTTATTATATTCATTATTTTTTCTTTCCGGAGATAAAAAGCTTTCATCTATAAAATATTTTTGAAGTCGAATATCATTAGGAGAGAATAATAATATACATTCACTTTCTTCTCCATCCCTCCCAGCACGACCTGCTTCTTGATAATAGGCTTCCATATTTTTAGGTATATTGTGATGTATAACAAATCTTACATTGGATTTGTCTATACCCATACCAAATGCATTAGTAGCTACTATTATTTCTATATTATCAAAAGAAAAATCCTCTTGGGTTCTTTTTCTTTCTTCATCATTTAATCCTGCATGATATACTCCCACTTTATAACCTTTTTTATTTATTTTGTTATATAAACTTTCTGCCTCTTTTCTTGTAGATGTGTATATTATACCTACCTTGCCTATATTATTTTCCAAATAATCAAATATAAATTTCTCTTTATCTTCTCCCTTTATAACAGAAAAACTTAAATTTTCCCTATCAAAGCCTGTTACAAATACCTTAGGCTCTTGAAGTTCTAAACTATTTAATATATCTCTTCTAACGGTTTCTGTGGCTGTAGCTGTAAAGGCTGTTACAATAGGTCTTTTAGATAATTTTCTTATAAAATTACTTATTTTCGTATAGCTGGGTCTAAAATCATGTCCCCATTGAGATACACAATGTGCCTCATCTACCGCTACCAAAGCTATATTTAAATTATTTAAACTTCTTACAAAACTATCAGATTCTAATCTTTCTGGAGCTATATAAATAAGCTTATAAAGTCCTTCCCTCGCATTAAATATTCTTTCTTCTATTTCTAAATTATTTAGAGAACTATTTATATATGTAGCTTCTATTCCAACTTCTTTTAAGGAATCTACTTGATCTTTCATAAGAGAAATAAGAGGAGATATTACTACCGTTACCCCTTCAAAAATTAATGCAGGTATTTGATAACATATAGATTTTCCTGCTCCCGTAGGCATAATAGCTACTGTATCTTCCTTTTTCAAAATACTTTCTATTACTTTTTCTTGAGCCTTCCTAAATTCATTATATCCAAAATGTTTTTTTAGTAAATTTTTAGCTTCCTCTAACATAAATTCACTTCCATTTCATATATTATCTCATTTATAATACTCCCATATTCCATAAAATCGGAAGTCTTGTAAATGTTGAGTTTTAATTGTTTAGAATTCTTATATTTTATATAATCACTATCGGAACATAGTCTAAAGTATAATTTTAGTATAACTTTACTAATAAGAAATTTACATTGATTTACTTGTCTAAAATTATACCCAACTTTTTTTAAATATTTCTATAAAAAGCATTTTAAAATCTTCTATCTATTTTTTTTATAGATGCAATTACGGTTCCTATAAACAGACCATTTATAAAAGGTACTACAAAAGACCCTATATTCTTTATAGAAAAACTAACATTTAATAAAAAAATATATACAAGTAAAACTATTAAGCCTGTACAAAAAATGGTTGTAAAATAAAATATCTTTTCTTTATTATTTGTGGTAGGAATTCTATTAATTCTTTTCCAATTTATATGCTTATTCCTTTTAGAATAAATATATAAAATTATAAATATTGCTCCTAAAAGTGTACTTCCATGCTGAAGTATTTTGTATACTGGTATATCATAATTTAAAATTTCTATATTTTTTCTTAATCCTTCAAATAGTATAACAAATTTTCCACCTTTGTGGGTAAAACTATCCCAAAACACATGAGTAAGCATACCTATAGTAGCGGAGTAACTAAATACTAGAACCTGTCTTAAAGAATTTATTTTCCATGGTTTTAATGAAGTATTATAGTACCAACTATCTATTGGTTTTGGCATATGCGCTATTAATGGTTTTTTTATTATTTTATGAAATAAATAAGCCATGATAAAACATAAGGGTAAATCATATAAAAAGAAACCTATTAATCCATGTCCTATAGTAGCCATAGGTTTAAATCTTATAAAATATTCAAAATCAGGACTCATACTACCTAATATTAAGGCAGTAAAACTAAAATATTTATTGCATTTTTCTTCTAAGGATAAAACCATTGCTGGGTGTGAAAAAGTAAAGGGCATTATTTCTATCCTCCTAAAATTTATATCTATATTATAATTATTTTTTATTAAATGGATTAATTTTTAACTTTTATAAATATAGTCTATTTTAACACATCATAAAAATATAATTTTATAAAATATAAAAATAAAATCTGGATTTTCAAACCATATATAATGTATAATTCAAATGTAAATTAATAAATACAAGGAGTATAATTATATGGGAAAAAAGTCTTCAGTTAAAAGTTCTGCCAATCTACTTGCGATTGTTTCTTTAATTATGTCTATAATTGTTATTTTACCAATATTAAATTGGCTTTTTAAAATAACACCATGGCAAAAATGGGAAGGCCTCCCTTTGTTTTTTGCAATATTTATAAGTCCTCTTGGCTTTCTTTTTGGAATATTATCAGTAAGAATTGAAACTAATAAATGGGGTAAGCTAGGTATTGTTGTTAACACTTTATTATTTCTATTACCTTTTATCTATATGATTTTAGGTGTTTTGATTTTTGGGCCTTAATACTTAATTACTAATTATGAAATTTACATAATAGAGTAGAGTAAAATCTTCCTTCTGCACCTGTCTTTCTCCACTGGAAATTATCTTTAAGGAGTTATGATAGCTTCCCTTGGTTTAAAAAATAAAGATATGTAAGATAAAAAACATTTAATTAGGATTAAAGATTTTCTGTAGAGAAGCGGAACAAAATCATCTTTTTGGAGTTTTTTCAGTAAGAAATTATTATAACAACTTTTAAAGGTATTAAAACAAGAAATACTTTTAGTGAAAATAGATATCTAAAAAAATAATTAGAATACTTTATTTGTGAACTAATATTTAAACGTAAAGTAAACAGGACGTTTACTTATCCCTGTTGCCGTAGGAAGTGGCATTAGGGCGTTAGCTTAAATATTAAGGCACAAATATTAGTATTCTTTGTTTTTATAGCTATCTATTGACTAAAAGTATTTCTTGTTTTAATTTTCAACCTTTAAAGACTGTTAAGTCATAATTTCCTTATAATCCTGTTTCTATAAATTTATCATTCATATATTCAGTAACTTTATGTAATGGCTTTTTAAGAACAACTAATAATAATGATCCTGCAGAAAATATAAATAAGGCTCTTAAATTGCTAATTACAGCAGCTCGTACAGGCCCTGCTATAGCTTCTCTAAACCCTGCTATAGCATAAGTAAAAGGCCATAAAGGCTGCAATACACCAAATATTTTAGGATTAGTTTGTATTGGATATATTCCCCCTGCACCAGCTATTTGAAATACCATTATAACTACTGCAATAGCCTTTCCAAGGTTCCCAAAAATAGATACTAAAGTGTATATTATAAAAGTAAAAGTTATAGCTGTTACTATAGTAAATACCATCAATAATCCCATACTTGCTGGTTTTATTCCTAAAATAAATACATCACCTAAAGTTACAATAATTCCTTGTATTATGGCTATTGATAAAAATAAAAGCAATTTTCCAAAATATACTTGGAGATGAGTAAGTTTTTTCTCTCCCTCAAATTCTTCTGCTTCTACAGATATCAATGAACTCATTAATAGAACCCCTACCCATATAGCTAAAACTGTATAAAATGGAGTTAATCCTACTCCAAATATGCCTGTATTATATATCTCCTCTTCTTTAATATTTATTGGAGAAGATATAAATGAAGCCATTTGTTCTGGATTTTTCTGAGTTAAATTTATTATTTTATCTAAATTATCTTCAGTTAAAGAAGATGTTTTTTCCTGTAGTTTATTTATTGTTTTTTTAAATTCTGCTAATTTATTATTTATTTTTTTCCCATCTTTTAAAGCTGCATCACTAGTTCCTACCCCAAAATCCCCCAAAGCCTTCAAGTGAGGTATTACTGATTTGGTAGTATCTAATATGTCATTAGCTGTATCTAATCTATTGTTTAATCCTTTAGCAGTATTTTCTATTATCATAGTTGTTTGATTATAAAAAATATTAGATGTATTTCTCATATTTTTATTTATCTCATCATTTAATAGAAATATAGATTCTACAACCTGATTTATATTTTGTTTATCATTGTTTGAAGTAGAAATTTTATTCTTTAGTTCACCTAATTTATTTTTTTCACTATTAACTTTTTCTTTTAAATTTTTTAAACTACTTATTAATTCCTCAATTTTTTTATTAGGTTTTAAAATATTTACTACTTCTAATGATTTTATAGTCCCATCTATATTAGTATTTATAGAATCACATAATTTTGATGCTTCATCTACAAGTTTAATCATTTCTGAATTATTACTAACATTGTTATACTCTTTTAAATTTGTTAATATGCTATTAATTTTATTATTTGTGCTTTCTCTATATATCATATCATTATTAATATTTTTTGCTATACCATTTAAATCTCGTTCCGTATCACTTACTAGATTCTTGCTAGCTTCTGTTGCCTTCTGTAAATTATTTATTTTATCTGTTATAAGTGGTAGCTTGTCCTTTGTATCGTTAAAATACTGCTTCAAGCTTTCTGAATCTTTACTAGCATCATCTATTATATTTTTTACTTCTCCGATACTTTTATTTCCAAGCTCTAAGGTAGATTTTATGCCAAGTATCTTAGATTTGTTCTTTTCTAATTGACCGCCTGTATTATTTAATAACTTAAAAGCTTCTTTGTTCACTGTATAAACAAAATTGGTTTGAATTTCTTTAGCCAAGCTTCCCTTTGCTGCATTGGTTATTTTAGTTGCTATGGCATTTGATTTCTCATTAACTCTATATATAATATTGG
Source organism: Clostridium sporogenes (assembly GCF_001889325.1). Lineage (NCBI taxonomy): Bacteria > Bacillati > Bacillota > Clostridia > Eubacteriales > Clostridiaceae > Clostridium > Clostridium sporogenes. The sequence goes on from NZ_CP013243.1 coordinate 1,170,787, forward strand.
GTTTTTGGGGATCTGTAGTTTTTAAACTTGCTAGTCCACTAGTAAAATTAGAAGGTATTTCTATAAGAGCATAATATTTACCTTCATTAAGTCCATAATTTGCTTGCCACTCATCTACAAAAACCCAACCCATTTTTTTATTGCCCTTTAAATTTTGAACAATGCCATTTCCTACATTTGTATATTTCCCCCTAAACATCATACCTTCATCCTTATTAACTATAGCTATAGGCAAATTTCCCGTATTAGCATAGGGATCCCAACAAGCCTCTATATTAATCCATGCATACAAAGAAGGGATAAAAGATAATCCTAATACTACTATAATGGCTGCAGGATGTTTAACTATATTTTTTAAATCTCTTGAAAATATTCTAAATACCTTTTTCATATGCTCACCTCTTTATTTTCTCTATTTATTCTGATATTCCTGAAGCCTTAAAGTCTTCGTCAAACTTACTAATTTTATGATGTAATGGAGATTTTAAGAAAAATCCTATTAAAACAAATATGCTTCCCATTAATATAAGCATTATAAAATCTAATATTACACTAGATACAAGAGGTCCTCCTATTGCTTCTCTAAACCCCCCTATACTATAGGTAAATGGGAAAAATGGTTGCAGTATTCTAAATATTAACGGATCCACCTGTATTGGATAAGTTCCACCACTACCTGCTAATTGTAATATCATAAATACTATTGCTATAGCATTACCAAACTTACCGAATATAGCCACTAAAGTATAAGTTATTATAGCAAATATAATGGATGACACTACAGAAAACGCAAGCATAAGCGGAAAATTAACTGTATAAACTCCTAGTATAACCTTATTTCCCACAGCTACTATAAACCCTTGCATAGCAGCTAAAGTTATAAATGTAAGCATTTTACCAAAGTATTTTTGTCTTAAAGTTATATTCTCACTACCTTCAAAATCCACCACCTCTGTTTTTAACAAAGATACCAGTATTAAAGTTCCAACCCAAAGGGCTAACACACTATATACTGGAGTCATTGCAGAACCATAATTAGGTATAGTATATACTGCTTCTTCCTTAATGTTAAAAGGATATGCTGCTGTCTGTGACATTAACATAGGATTATTCTGAAGTATACTTATTATTTGTATTAAATCATCATTGTTAACCAACTCTAACTTTTTACTTATTTGTCCTATTATACCCTTATATTCTGTTAACTTATCAATTAATTCTTTACTTAACTTTGCTGATAAATCAGCTCCTTTTGCAGATGTTGTTAATAAATTTTCTATTTGTGTATTTAATCCGTTACCTGCCTTTATAAGTTTACTAGCATCTTGAATAGAATTTTTAAAACTATTAATTATAGAACCTAATTCCTGTCTTATATTTGAATTAAAAATATTCATTACACTTTCAATTTGCTTATTTGTATTAGATATATTTCTTTTCAATTCATTTATTGAATTTTCATTTACTTTACTAGAATTTGAAGCAATTTCTTGTATCTTTAGTAATTTTTGTTTTTCTTCATTTAAAGCTCCTTTAACATTATTAAGGGATACTATAAATTTTGACACTTCAGTATTTGGCTTTGTGTTGTTTATTTTTTCAAGGAATTCTATCATAGAATCAATATTTTTATTTGTACTATCTATATCCATAATTAAATTTGCTATAGAGCTATTTGCTTCGTTACTTGAAGATTCATTATTCAAAACTATTAAATTATCTAATACTGATTGAACACGATTATTAGTAGACATAGCCTGCTTTAATATAACATTTATATTATTCAAGGAATTATTAAATATATTATTAGTTTGATTTATTGTTTCATTTGTATTTGAGGATTTAGAATTAATATTTTCTAGCCCCTTAGTTATTTCTGGGAAAGTAGTTTTAACTACACTTAAATATTCATTTAGATTTTTAGAATTAGTATTTACACTTTCCAATCCTGCTAAAATTAAATCCATGTTTTGATTCATTGAAATAATAGATTCTTTAAGTTTTATTATTTCATTCTTGTTTTTTTCAAGATTTTTACCTATTCCATTTATAGAAGAAAATACAGTTTTATTTACAGTAGTAATAAAAGTAGTAGTTATCTCATTTATTAGTGTATTTTTAGCCATTCCAGTTATTTTCGCTGCAACAGGATTCTCTTTTGTGTCAACTTTATAAGTTATTTCTGGATGTTTAGGATTATCTGATAAAACACTAACTATATCCGCTGAAAAATCCTCTGGTATTTCTATACTGGCATAATATGTACCATCTATAACTCCCATGTCCGCTTCTCTTTTATTGGTGAACTTCCACCCAATTTTATTATTACTCTTAAGTTTTTTCACCATCTCATTTCCTACATTTAGCTCTTTACCTTCAAAATCCGTACCTTTATCATTATTAATTACAGCTATAGGTACTGTACTTGTATTTTCATAAGGATCCCAACAAGCTTTAATATTGACCCAAGCGTAAAGTGATGGTAATACACAAACTCCTAATATTATAATTATTGCAATAAAATTCTTATTTAAGCTTTTAATATCTCTCTTATATACCTTAATTATGTTTTTAAATCTATTCATTCCAAATTATTTCCTCCCAATTCTTTATAAAAGCCAAAGTAGATGAATATATCATAGTTAATAAATTTTATATTTAAGTTATAAACAACCGTGAAACGTATAGCTTGTTCACACATTTATTGACTGATTAATTAACCTTACTCTTAAAATAATCTTTTTTCTTATATAATTAATTATTGTTCCTTGATTTAATCTTACTGTACTTACATAAATATTCTATCATTTCTTAGCTTATAGTATCTAATATTTTATTTATATATTTAAAATAATTTATGATACTTCCACATCCATTTTGTATGTACTAAACTCTAAGCCTTAAATTATTACCTTTACTTTATTTTTGATGGCTTCAATACTCATTATTATATCAGAAATATGATATAATTGATTAAACTATTAATCACACCCTAATAGCTGGCATTTTTTTAGATTTCATGTATTATTACACTCGAAGCTTTCTAAAACAATAAATAATATTTTATTCTTTTTAATAAAATATCAGCTTCAATAGCATCATCTTTTTATAATATTACATATTTTTTCTTTATTCAACATCCTATTGTTAACTTATATGATTAAATTCAAAATAAATGCCTATAATTATATATTTTTTATATTATAGTTTACTTATATGTAAATTATAACTATTTATGGATTATTTATTCCTAGCAAATTATAATAAATAGTATTTAGTTTTTTAACAGAGATAAATTTAAAACTTCTTATAAAACTGAGTTATTTAATTAAGTATATTTTTTATACTATTAGGCATAAAATTAAATATATTTTATTTTGAAGAGCTATCCTTTACACAATTTCAATAATAAATTATAATTAAGCTTAACATTTTAATAGACTTATTATAAAAAATTACCTCAAAAGGTAATAGTAAGGAGTGACTAATTTGAATCTAAAAAAACTTCCTAAAATAGAGTTACATTGCCATCTAGATGGTTCATTAAGAGTAGATACAATATTAGATATAGCTAAAAAAGATAACATTCCTCTTCCTAGTTATAATAGAGAAGAGCTTATAAATTACGTTTCTATAATGGATGATTGTAATTCCTTAGATGAATACTTAAATAAGTTTTTTATCCCTAATAAAGTTATGCAAACAAAAGAAAATCTAAAAAGAATAGCCTTTGAGTTATTAGAAGATGCCTCTAAAGATAATGTAAAATATATAGAAGTAAGATTTGCGCCTCTTTTACATGTTGAAAAAGGGTTAACTATTGAAGAAATTATAGAAAGTATATTAGAAGGAATTAAAGAGGCTGAAAAACTTTATGATATAAAAGGTAATCTAATATTAGGCTGTATGAGAAATATGGATATTCCTTCAGCCTTTGAAGTTGTAAAAAAAGGAGCTAAATTTATTGGAAAAGGTGTTGTTGCTATAGATCTTTGTGGTGGTGAAGAACCTCATTTCCCAGGAAAATATGTAGAGGTTTTAAAACTAGCAAAAGAATATGGATATAGAATAACTATACATGCCGGTGAAGCTGGCGTGGGGGAAAATGTTTTAGAGGCTATAAATCTTTTAAATGCTGAAAGAATAGGTCATGGAATATATATTAAAAATTCTCCTGAAGCTTATAAGCTTGTAAAAGAAAAAAATATTCCACTGGAAGTGTGCCCAACAAGCAATCTTCATACTAAAGCCTCTAAAAGCTATGAAACCCATCCATTTATGGATTTTCTAAAGGATGGCATTAAGGTTACCATAAATACAGATAATATGACGGTATCTAATACTACCATAACAAAGGAACTAGAAATGCTTAATAAGTTTTGTGGTTTATCTTTAGAAGATTATAAAACATTATATATGAATGCAGTTGAGGCATCCTTTGCATCCTCTGAAACAAAACAACTGCTTAAATCATATTTTAAGGAAATTACGGCTTAAAAGGGAATTATGCTACCCTTGGTTTAAAAAAGGAATATGTGGTTAGAAAGGCAACTCACTTCAATAAGAGATTCTAATTTGTTTTTTCTTAAAATATATTGTTCTTAATGTTTATATAAATTAAGTTTACACTTAAATCTATTTGCGTTAGCAAACAAATTTAATACAATACAGCCAATAACCTCAGTAAGTTTTATTTTATATAAACTTACTGAGGTCATTATGTAATATATTATTTTTATTTTAATTGTTAATAAAATTTAAATAATACAACAAGTTAAATTAACTAAAAAAATCTATATGAGAAATATCTATATTTTTAGCAGAATTTACGCTTATATCAAATTTTCCTCCTGCATTTAAACCTACGATTCTAATAAAATATTTTCCATCTTTAGGTGTAGTAAAATTTATATCTCCTTTTTGATTTGTTTCATCTTTCTTGGTTATAATATTGTATTCTGAATCTAGAACTACAATAAAAAGTTTACCCTTAGTTATCTTTGTATTATCCTTTATATTTATTTTATTACCTTTATTGGATTTAATCTCCATTACAGACCACTTGCCATCAAATTTCTTAAAATCAAAACTGTAGGCATCTTTGCTACTTATATCATTTTCTAGACTGTAAACATTTCTTTCAGACTCATCTCTAGTTGATAAATAATTATTCGAATCAATATTAACAAAATAATTTTTATATACTGATCTTGATCCTGCAATTATTATCAATACTAGACAAGAGATAATTAGCTTGGTTCTTTTTTTCATTTTCTTTCCCTTCTTTTACTTATTCAAAATTAAATTTATTTTTTAAAACATTTGAGTTTTATATATGATTTGAAATCATTATAAATAGTCTTTTCATTAATAGCCTCTAATTTTTTATAATTTAATATGATACACAACATTGCTGCAATCTGAAAAACACTAATATAAATATCTTTTAAATCAAATATAAAAAAATTTTTGAAGGAAATAAAATCTAAACTTCCTCCCCAAAAAACTTTATCAATTAAAGAACAAATTGCTGCCGCACATACCAAAACAAATAAACAATACACTATTTTGTGAGCAGTATATCTTTCTTTAATAAAATCAAAGATTACTATAAAAAGTAATAGTATTACTATATTTAAAACTATATGAGTCAATAAACTTATCCCCATATTACTAAAAGAATTAAAGTATGAATATTTTGTATTAATAATTGGCTTAAATCCAAGTATGCTACCCAATATATAAAATTCTTTATTCATCAAATTATTATATATATAAATTTTTATACTTTGATCAATTAAAACTAATGCTAACACTAGTAATATTACTCTTAGGCTTTTCTTCATAATTAGATTCCTCTACTTTTTAGTAATTAATAAAAACTAATACTATAATCACTACTTATTGTACAGCTGTCATTCCGTCTATAAAACCCCTTATAAAATCTGGAACAGCCATTGCTAAACAAACTAAGATAATAACTTTTCCTATAGAATTTACGTACTTATATTTTTTTGTTTTCTTACCTGCAATAAGTATAACAACACCAATTATTAGTCCTAAACTTATGATAATATCTTTCATTTTCTATTCCCCCTAATATTGTAATATCTTGTAATTAACAGCTTAATTATATACATAACTACCTTTAATTTCAATATAATCTATATGTTTACTAATAAAAATGTTATGAAAGGTATTACTAAATGATTAATTTTCTAATCTTTAATTGGATTTTTCCCATTTATTGTATGAGATTCTAGCTTTAATTGCTAAATAAAAATTTAAAACCACTATTAGGGGAATTAAGAATACACCACTTCTTCCAAGTGCAAAGGGTGTTTCAAATAACAAACCTCCCCAAAATGGTACACCAGTTCTTTCCCATAATCCAGGTGTATAATACAGTAATTTAGGATTAAGTATTAAATTAACATTAATACTGCCATTAGATATGAGGGATACAGCCAATACAAAAAAACATAATGCAAACATCATGGAATGATCAGATAATCTTTTATATCTTGCTGCTTTGGATATATCATCTGAAAAGATATCTTCTTCGCTATTTTTATTGATTTTTTTAAAATATTGAACTCCTGAATTTTTATCGCCAGCTAGATGTTTCCAACCACTATCTTCAAATAAAGTACAATAGTCAATAGAATCTCCTTTGTTATTAAAAATTCTATAATCAATTCTAACTGTGGTATCTTCTGGTTCTATAGAACCAAATTTATAGCCAAAAGATATATTTTCTAATTCATAACCCTTTTTATACATTTCATTTAACCATTTTTCTTCTTTATTATAATCAGTAAAAAGCCTAAATTTCCTCATATTAATTCCCTCCAAATTTACTTTCTGCTATGTTAATCATATGATGCATTCTTTCAATCTCCAAAAGCAAAATTTCTTTTCCCTTTTCAGTAATCACATAAACTTTTCGCCTATTATCTTCTGTACCTACAAATTTTATTAGTTTTTGTTTCAACAAATTTTCAATGGCTCCATAAAGTGTTCCCGCTGCTATTTTAACTTGATAATTACTTAATTCTTCAACTTTCTCCATTATAATATAGCCATAACCAGGTTCTAATAATGCTAAAAGAATATAATAGGTTGTTTCTGTTAATGGTAAATTTTTATTTCTATTCATAAATTCCTCCAATTATATATTTTTCAAGTATACAGTTTAACTGTATATGTCAATATAAAAGAAGCTTTATGACTTTTTCGTCATAAAGCTAATATAAATGTATTGATAAATTATTACTCTATTTTATAAAAATCTCGGTACACTTTGAAAAGGCTATTTTTAGCTTTTTAATAAAAACCTTAATAAAAGTTATAATTTTAAAATCATTTCATATTGACTAACTCCACATTCAAATCCTAATTTCAGTAAGAAATCTTTCATAGATTTAGATCTTCCATCTACATTTATAACGTTAATATTATATGATTCTGTATTTTTAATTAAATCTGTAAGGATACTCATTGCAATTCCTTTACGTCTGTAATTTTTGTTTACTGCTATTTGTGGAATATCTCCTGTTTTCTTATCAATAACTCCGTAGCCAACAATATTATCATCCAACCGTACAATAGAATATATGAATGCATCTGATACAGCGTTAATGGAATCAATAGAATTCTGCCAAGATGGTACGAACTCCCAAAACTCTGTTAGTTCTCTCCAATCATTTGAATTAATCATATTAACATGTTCAACCTTATAAGTTGTTATAGGATTATATTTATTTTTATCTAAATGAAAACATTCAAAATCCCTTAAAATCTTAAATCCTTGTTTTTTATAAAGTTGAAGTGCAGATGTATTTGATTGAATTACTTCAAGTAAATACTGCTCTATCCCCATTTGTTGTAATAATTGTCTGACATTTAGTAGCATATTACTTGTTATACCTTGTTTTCTATAAGTCTCTATAACACCTGTTCCTGTATCATAAACAGTTAGTCTCCCATCCCAATTTCTAACTCCATTTAAAACGAATCCAACTAATGTCTCATCATTAAATGCCCCTATGGAGGCTTTACCAACATATCCTCTTCGTTGAAGCATATATTCAAACTTGAAAAGAGGCAAATCCATTTTTACTTGATAATCAGAAAATGCATTTAAAAATGTTTTATGCAATGTTTCAATACTTATATTTTCTAACGTATCATAACTAAACATTTCTTATTCTCTCCTATATAAAATTATTATACATATACACGGTTCTTAATATTTCTTCCTTAAGTACCGACAATATATAATTATTCTTTTATATCCAGACTCTATTCTCTTTAGATATATAATTATAAAATATTATATTATTGATAAGAAATTATGCTAAATAATACTCTAATTGTTTAAATTGTAAATTTTAATTTAACTATTTTTAATTCTTTTCTTTTTAGGTCTTGGCATAGGCAGTTCTTTATAAGTTGCAAACACAATTTTACTTAAATATTCTCTATTATCTAAGGATTCAATAAGAAATGAGGGCTTGGCACCTTCATAAGCAGGTGCTTCTATGACTTCATTTAATAAATCTCTACCTGCCTTTGTTATCTTTAAGAAAAATTGATTATCGCATATTAATCCTATTATTTTGTTATTACAATAAACTCCGTAATCACCAAACATTTTCTTATAAGTTATATTCCCAGCGGCACCTATTTGATCACAAACGTATTCTACAAATTCTATATTCGAAGCCATATTCATCCCCCTATTATCTAAAACTTTTTCATAGTACAACTTTTATTCATTATATAAACTAAAAATATTAATTTTATACAATATTTATTTAGATATATTGGAACATGGGAAAACTTTATTAGGATCTGATCCTGCCCTTAATCCCTTGTCTAATTGTTGAATTCTATCCATATCTTCTTTACTTATTTCAAAATCAAATATATCTGCATTCTCTTTTATTCTTGATGGGGTTACTGATTTAGGAATAGTAACTACACCCATTTGTAAATCCCATCTTAGTACAATTTGAGATATTGTTTTCCCGTATTTTTGGGCAAGATCCTGTAAAAGTTCAATTTCAAATACTTTACCTCTCATTAATGGGGACCATGCTTCTAATTGTATATTATTTTTGCTGCAGAATTCCATTAACTCCTTTTGAATAAGCTGTGGATGAAATTCCACTTGATTTACCATTGGCATAATTTCAACATCTTCTAGTAACCACTTTAAGTGATCAACTAAAAAATTACTTACTCCAATGGCTTTTACATGTCCTTCTTTATAAAGTTTTTCTAAAGCCTTCCATGTTTCTTTAGTCAAAGACTGAGGCCAATGAACTAAATATAGATCAAGATAGTCTGTGCCAAGTTTTTTTATAGAGTTTTCAAAGGATTTTAAAGTTTTTTCATAACCTTGATCTGAGTTCCAAACTTTACTTACTAAAAATATCTCTTCTCTAGGAATTCCACTTTCTTTTATTGCGGTGCCAACTCCCTCTTCATTACCATAATAAGAAGCAGTATCTATATGACGGTATCCAATTCTAAGTGCTTCTTTTACTGACTGAATAACTGTATTTCCATTTTCAGCTTTATAAGTACCAAATCCAAGCCAAGGCATTTTTACTCCGTTATTTAAAATTGTATAACTTTTTATATCTTGCATTAAATCACTCCTTATAAGTATGATTTTTAAAGCTATTTTTTCATAATTACTTAACACAACTTAATAGCTTGCATAAGTTAGTTTGTATACTACAATTCTATTTCAAAAGCATACTCTCACTTATGCACTTTGGTTTTTTCTTAATTTCTATTAATTCATTTATATATTTATCATCTTGAATCCTTATTAATAAGCATTTACCATCATGATAATGCTTAGTATCATTAAAAATTCGCTTCATATAATCACTAGATTCATCTCTTCCTAAAATTATGCTTTGTGTTCTTCCCATAGACAATCTGTTACTTTCATTTCAGTAAATGTAGCCTTAAAAGAATTTTTGCTTGGTGAACATGCAAGCAAACCAAAATTAATTTCTTTTGCTCCTTCAAATAAGTGAAAAATTCTCATTTGCTTAAAATTTACACCATCAAAGGAATTTTCAAAACAGTAATCACTTCCTCTCCTACTTAACCTATACCACATAGATTTTACAGATGATCCAATATCCATGGTTGCCCAATCAGAATATCCATGATTAGTTACAACACTTCCAAGCCATGAAGTATTATTATCATGAAATTCAATGCATGCCTTTGCCCAATTTTCACTATTTTGATAAATGGCAAGTCCACATTGATCAAACAATGCTGTGCTATTAAAATCTGTCTTTACTGTAAAGGAAAAATATTTTTCATCTGTTGTAACATAAAGAACATGAGCATTATCATTTCTAAATTCATAATAAGTTCTTTGCCAAAAGTCAGTGTTAGGCTCTGTTATTATTTCAACCTTATCCTCTTTTATTAAATAATTCTTAGGCTCAAAAAACCATTTGGCTTCTTTCGTATTAAATCTAAACATAATTTATCTTTAGTTAGAGAGTGTATTACAAGTATACATCCCTACTAAATACTCACTTCCTTTCTTTTTACACTATTTTATGTGTATAGCCTATTGTGATAACTTTGTCCATAATTATAAAAATAAGAACAATAAACACAAATTAAATAATGATTATTCTCAAAATCTTTAGAAATCTTTTTTTAAATAAACCATATCAATTAGTTGAACTCCACTTTCATAAATAGGATGGTCATAATTATCGATAAAAAAGTTTTTAGCTCTATGAGAAATTTTAAATCCACAATGCTTATAAAAGGGAATCGTCAATGGGCTATCTCCAGTCCCTACAAGCATTGTTTTACAATTATCCTTATAATATTCAAATACATACTTAATTAATCGGCTTCCATACCCTTGTCCCTGATATTTTTCATATGTTGCTATATTCTTTATCTCATATATGCATTCTTCTTCATTGGTTACTACACAAATACTTTTTAAATCTCCATCATATAGAGCAAACATTTCCCCACGGTTTAAATATTTATCAATCATACTTTCTTGTTCATCTGCTAAAAGTAATAAATCTAAAAAACTTCTTTTATTCTCTTTTATTATTTTAAATTCCATCGTATCCCCCTATTACGTAAATAAACTTTACTTCTTTTTATTTTACAAGTATATCTTAATCGCCTAAAAAACTAATTATTTCATCCATACATAAATTCACATTTTCAAAATATCTTGTTTATATTTATTTTATATAAATGCCCATTTTTATCTTCATGAATATATTTATAATTAAACACAAATATGTACTAAATCCTAATTTTATTATACTATGATCATTATCTTAAGACCTTCTTCATAATAAAATTTTTTAAAAATTGTCCATTTCGTTCAACAAACTGTTCTTTTACAACTTCATAACATCGTTTCTCGAAAAAAGGTTTTGCTGTGATAGATGCATTAGTTGTTACAATACTAATATGATTTTCCTGTGCATACCTTTCTAACTTATTAGCAATTGTAGTTGCTACACCAATACCTTGATAATTCTTATGAACATATAGTCTATCAAAATATCCAGTTACATCTAAATCTCCAAATCCTATGATAACACCGTTTTCCTCAGCCACAACAGAATAATGTTGTAAGAGAGATTCATCCCATGGAACAATATCAATTTCTTTAGGTGCCCACACATCAATTTGTTCAAGGCTATAATCCCTTGAATTTATTGAATGGACAGTATTATAAAACAGTTTTACAATTTCTCTACAATCTTCTGATTGATACATTCTTATGTTCATTATAAATTACTCCTTCCTTTTGAAAAGCATATTGTTTGCAATCATTTTAGTCCTCAATAACATACCTTTTATGCTAATGAACTTTCTCTTTTTCTAACAGATACCCTACTTCTGTATCTTCGTATTTCTCTACTTACAAACCAAATTCACTCTATTATTTCACCAGTTTCTTTTAAAATAATAACCCTCAATCCAAATCCATAAGTCGCATATCTCTTTAATTATGGGGTACGCCACTCTCTAAATATGTATCTGAAAATTATTATATATAAATATTCCTGCTCCATGTTTCAACTTTCCATCTTTGTTTAGTTGAATAAATGAATTCTTAATCTCCTGAATAATAGATATAGGAACATTTAAATCATTATGCCCTGGAAATATTTTTTTCACTGGTAAGGGTGCAATTCTTTTAATAGATTCCATATAGGCAGTTGGATCAGTGGATGGGAAAAATGCAGTTAGCTTTCCACTATAGATTAAATCCCCTGTAAACAAATACTCTGAACTTTTTTCATAAAAGCACATATGTCCTGGTGCATGGCCAGGAGTATGAATAACTTGAATACTTCGATTTCCCAACTCTATTACATCATTATCTTTTATTATTTTCGTTGGTCTTCCCTTAAATATTTCATATTGATTAATATTGAAATTAGTAGGAAAATCACAAGGTCCCTCAACTAAAAGCTTCTTTACATAATCTAAACTCAATGGAAACTTTCCATTAATCCACTCTACTTCATCTTTATGAACATAGAAATCCTTAAAATAGCCATGTCCCCCTATATGATCATAATGAACATGGGTTGCAATTACAATGACTGGCTTATTAGTCAGCTGATCTACTATTTTTTTAATATTTTCTACCCCTAGACCCGTATCAATTAGTAAACTTTTATCTGTTCCATTTAATAAATAACAGTGAGTTTCTTCCCAATGTTTATATTCACTAATGACATAAGTGACTTCATCAATTTGTTTAACTGTAAACCATGTGTCCATAAATTACTTCCCCCCCTCTTTTATTTAACATGCTTTGAATACTTATATATTCAAATACTTCCTTTGATATATGCTTGGACAATTTATCAGAATACCCTCCATCTGTTAGAAAGGCTTCTTTTACCACATCGTAGGTATCTATATATTTTTTACTATTATTAACCTTATTACAGTATATAAATATAGGTATTATTAAAACAAGTATAATCAAACATATTTTTTTCTTCTTTTTAATAAAAAACACATCCTTTCATATTTAAATGATAGTTTAATTGTACATATTATAGATATCAACTTCAATATAATGTATATATTTACTTATAAAAGCATCTAATCCATAATTAATTACTTTAAGTATTTTTAAGATTAATTAACTCTAAACTATAAATCTATAATTTAAACACACATGATATATAAATATAATGTTAAGATTTATAATATTATGATAAAATATAATGCAATGATAAATTATAAATAAATACTTTATATGATTAACTAGAGTTAATTTATTAATATATAATGAGTTTATGGGAGCAAATAAAATTGATTAAGGAAAATTTGAATTTAGATAAGGTCATAGATTTTAAAAAATGGATTAAACTACAGGAGTCTTTATCATTAGTTACTAAGGCAGCTATAATAATCGTTGATTATAAAGGAAATCCAGTTACAAAACATAGTGGGTGCAATAAGTTCTGCAAGGCAGTAAGATCAAATCCAGATCTTGTTAAGTATTGTCAAAAATGCGATTCAAGGGGTGGATTAGAAGCAGTTCGTCTAAATAAACCATACATATATTTATGTCATTATAATATAGTGGATATAGCAATTCCAATAATTGTAGATGGGAAATATATTGGAGCAATTATGGCTGGGCAAATAAAACTATCTGATTATAATGCTTCAGATTTTTTAGAACAAATAGTTATAACACCTAAAAATTCTATAGCTAGACACGCCTTAGAAGAATTTAAAGAATATTACGATGAAATTCCTGTTTTATCATTAAAAGAAGTGAAAGAAATAGCTAATATGTTATTTTCTTTATGCAATTATTTAGTAGAAGAAGCTTTAAATAAAAATTTAATTTCAGAAATATATCAAAAAACTGTAACGTCTGAATCAAAAATAGATTCAAACACCTTAACAGGATATACAATGAGAAATATTGAACATGCAAAAAAGGAAATGTCTAATGCACTATTAAATTCTTATGTAAAAGAAAACCTTTCAAGTGATAGTTTAGATATTTCAGTAAGTAATACATTAAAGCCTGCTATTGAGTATATCTATAATCATAAAAGCGAAAATATTACTGCAAAAAAAATGGCAGAGGTTTGTCATGTAAGTCCTAGTTATTTTAGTAGGCTATTTGCAAAAGAAACAGGAAAAAGTTTTTCAAGTTTTGTTTCTAATCTAAAAATCCATTGGGCAAAAAACTTATTAGAAGAAACAGATATGCATGTAAATGAAATCAGTGATGAGCTTGGCTTTAACGAAACAGGCTATTTTATAAAAATATTCAAAAAATATGAAGGTGTAACCCCTTTTGTATATAGAAAATACTGTAAGAAAAATTAAAAAATATTAATATGTAACACTTTCTATATACAAATTACTATAAGAATTAAAAAGTATTAAAATACCATATATATATATCATTGAAAAAGCAAAAAAATATTCTTCATACATTACCTATAATAGATTCAATTTTAATATATAAAATGCATTTAATAAATCTACAAATAAGATTTTCTAGTTTTTAGCTTGGTGATTTTAAAGTTTTTATAATTACTTATACAAGGTAAAAAACTAATACTAAATACCTAAATGGTATTTACAGCTAGTATAAAATTTTTAATGAACCTACTAATTTAGAATTTCTTAACAAACTAAAGTAGTTTATAAATGTATTTTTTGTCTTTAAAATTAAGTCTTTTTTATTTTTTCCCCTTTTTATATATTCTCAATATTTCCTCTCAATTGTACCCTTTAAAATTTTTACATTTATTCTATTTTAAGCAATGAAAAGATATAAAATTACAACAAATTTACTCAACCACAAAAAAATACGATTTTTAATCATAATTTTTTGTCATGTAAGTCCAATGCATATTTATGTAAACGATATTACAATAAAGACAAGTTAAAAAATAAAAATATTTTTACAAATTAAGGGGAGATTATAATGAGAAAAGCATTTATTTGTCCAACTAAATATGTTCAAGGTGAAGATGAATTATTAAACTTAGGTTATTTTGTAAAGAGCTTTGGGGAATCAGCTCTATTAATAGCTCACAAAGATGATATAAAGCGTGTTAAAGATAAATTAGATTCAACTGCTAAAAAATTTGGAATTACTTTTGTAGAAAGTGAATTCTGTGGAGAATGTTCAAGAGAAGAAGTTGCAAGATTACAAGAAATTGCAAAAAATAATAAATGTGCATGCACTATAGGACTTGGTGGTGGTAAAGCTATCGATACAGCAAAATGTGTTGCTAAAGGTAATTCACTAATAATTGTTCCAACAATAGCAGCTACAGATGCCCCAACTAGTCACTCTGCTGTACTTTACACACCAGACGGTTCCTTTGATGATTACGCTTATTTCTGGCAAAGTCCAACTGTAATTTTAATAGATACTACAGTTATTGCAAATGCTCCAACAAGATTCTTAGTTTCAGGAATGGGTGATGCATTATCAACATATTTCGAAGCAAGAGCAACTTCAAATTCTTTTTCAAATGTTAATGCAGGGTTACCTTGTGGAGTTAGAGAAGGATTATGTCCACCAGCAAAAGGAACTAACACAGCATTAACACTTGCAAAAGCTTGTTATAAAACATTACTAGAAGATGGTGTAAAAGCAAAAATAGCATCAGATTGTAATTTAGTAACACAAGCATTAGAAAACATAATAGAAACAAATATTCTTTTATCAGGACTAGGTTTTGAAAGTGCTGGTTTAGCAGCCGCTCATGCAATCCATGATGGATTAACTATACTAGAGGGAACTCATAAATACTTCCATGGAGAAAAAGTTGCCTTTGGAACAATTGCTCAATTAGTTCTTGAAAATGCACCAAAAGAAGAAATCGACGAAGTAATAAACTTCTGCTTAGAAATTGGACTTCCAGTTTGTTTAGAAGATATTGGTGTAGACAGCATTACTGATGAAGAACTTATGGAAGTAGCTAAAAAATCTTGTATAGAAGAAGAATCAATGCACTCTATGCCGTTTAAGGTAACTCCAGAAGCAGTGGCCGCAGCAATAATAACAGCAGATACATTAGGTAAAAAATATAAATCAAATAAATAGAGGTGTAAATATGAAAAAAATAATAAATAAACCTGAAACTGTAGTTATGGAAATGTGTAATGGAATAGCTATGGCACATCCAGAATTAGAGTTTGTTAGAAAATATAAAATAATGAAAAAAAAGAATATAAATAAAAATAAAGTTAGCTTAATTAGTGGTGGTGGAAGTGGTCACGAACCAGCTCATGCCGGATTTATTGGAAAAGGAATGCTAGATGCATCAGTATGCGGAGATGTGTTTGCTTCTCCATCCCAAATTCAAGTGTATAAAGCTATAAAAGCCACAGCTAGTGAAAAAGGAACTTTATTAATCATAAAAAATTATAGTGGCGATATTATGAATTTTAAAAATGCCGCTCATTTAGCAAGTGAGGATGGTATTAAAGTTGACTATGTTAAAGTTGATGACGATATAGCTGTTGAGGATAGTTTATATACTGTAGGACGCAGAGGGGTTGCCGGTACTGTACTAGTGCACAAAATAGCCGGTGCAGC
This sequence comes from Clostridium sporogenes, assembly GCF_001889325.1. Taxonomy (NCBI): domain Bacteria; kingdom Bacillati; phylum Bacillota; class Clostridia; order Eubacteriales; family Clostridiaceae; genus Clostridium; species Clostridium sporogenes. The sequence goes on from NZ_CP013243.1 coordinate 1,187,423, forward strand.
TGCCGAATTAGGTTTATCCTTAGAAGAAGTTAAATCAATTGCCGAAAAAGCTGTTTCCAATGTTAGAAGCTTAGGTTTTGCTTTCTCTTCTTGTACAGTTCCAGCTAAAAGAACTCCAACTTTTCAATTAGCAGAGGATGAAATGGAATTTGGTGTTGGAATCCATGGGGAACCTGGAATAGTAAGAGAAAAAATTGCTACAGCAGATGAATTAGCTAAAAAAATTGTTAACTCCATATTAAAAGACATGAAAATAGATGGATCAAATAATGAAGAAGTAGCATTATTAATTAATGGTTTTGGTGCTACTCCACTACAAGAATTATATCTTTTTAATAATTCAGTTACTGCTGAGCTTGCAAAGAGAAATATAAATATAAATAGAATATTTGTAGGAAACTATATGACTAGTATAGATATGGAAGGTGCTTCAGTATCTATTATGAAACTAGATAAAGAGCTTAAAGAGTTATTATCAAAAGAAAGTGACACTCCTGCATTTAAAGTTTCAGGACCAGTTGAACCGGTTGAATATATAGCTTTAGAAAACAATAATGATGCTATAAAAGAAGTTACTTTTGATTTAGAAACATGTGATTGTCACAGTGAAATTAAAGATGAAAAAATCACTTTAGATAATATGATTTATATTATAGATAAAATGAGTGAAGTAATAATAGCAAATGAAGTTCATTTCTGTGAATTAGATTCTCATGCTGGTGATGGTGATTTTGGTATGAGTGTAGCAAAAGGCTTTAAACAATTAAAAAGAGAATGGAAACATATTCTTAAAGAAGATAATATGACTATTGGTAAATTCTTAAACGAATGCTCTTTAATAATTATGGAATATTGTGGTGGAGCATCAGGTCCAATATGGGGTTCAGCTTTTAGATCTGCAGGAAAAAAGGTTGGAGAAAAACAAGAACTATCAATTTCAGATTTTGCTGAAATGATGCAAGCAGCTGTAAAAGGAATTCAAGCTACAGGAGAACGTTCTTTTGGAAGAGGAGCAGTTGTTGGAGATAAAACTTTAATTGATGCATTAGTTCCATGTGCTGATTTATGGAGTGAAAGTGCTAATAACAATACTTCTATTCATGAGGCCTTCCAAAAAGGTGCTGCTGCAGCAGTTAAAGGTGCAAAAATGACTGAAGAAATAGTAGCACGTATGGGCAGAGCAGGTACAGTTGGTGAAAGAAGTATTGGTTACCCAGATGCAGGTGCCTATGGATTAGGAGTTATATTTACAGAAATATCAAATTCATTAAAATAAGCCTTCTAATATTATAATAACTCATACAATTATTATAATTTAAAATTTAACCTAAAAACTCCAGTAAACATCTTATTTTTTACTGGAGTTTTTATTTTTACCCTTTTTAAAAATATTTTATTTATCCAATGATTGATGACTAGTCACTCTAATACTTCCATCCTCTTAAAAGTATAAGTATTAAAGTGGGCTATCATTTTCTAAGCTTTACTGGAAGTAAAAATTCTATCTGAAACTTAGAGGTCCTTTTATTTATACTATTTCAAGCTGTTATTTTTCAACAATAACTTTACTAATTAATTTAAAAATATTTCATATTTTATTTACTATCACTATGACAAATTTAAGTTAAAATAAGTTAGGATAACTTATTAAATTATTTTAATAACCCATTGCTTTCCTATGATAAAGCAATGGGTTGATACTTCTTATCTGCTATGATAAAATTATTTTTGGCAATGTAAAATTCCTGTCATTTATTGACGATTAATTATATTTTATGCACACATTTTATGATTGATTGTTAATCAAAAAACAAAGTAAAGGTTTTTGGGAGGAATTTTTATGAACAAAAAATTAATTGCTATCACATTATCTACATTAGTATTGGTAGGAGGTATTACTGGTTGCTCTAATAAAAGTACTAGCACAAGTAGTGACAGTACTAAAACTGAACAATCTGCTAATAAGCCACTAAAACTAGATTTTGTACAAACTAGTAGACATGATGATAGTGCAAACAAATTTTCAATGGTTTATGATAAAAAACCAGAAAAATCTTTAGCAGTAACAAATTGTATGATCGAAATGATGTTATCTATGGGATTACAGGACAAAATGGCTGGTACTGCATACGCAGAAAACAATATACTACCAGATTTAAAACCTGCCTATGATAAGGTACCCGTTATGAGTAAAACTTATCCATCTAAAGAACAGATACTATCAAATGGAGTTGACTTTATAATAGGTTGGGGTGGCGACTTCAATGATAAAGGCGTAGGTAGTATAGATTGGTTGAACGAAAATAAAATAAAAGCTTATATTCCAAGATCTGTAAGTCCAGATGCAACAGTTGATTCTATCTATGAAGATTTTAAAAATCTTGGAATGATCTTTGGCAAGGAAGATAAAGCTAAAGAATTAACAGAAAAAATGAAATCAGAACTAAAAGAAACTACAGACAAAATTAAAAACGTTGATAAAAAAGTAAAAGTTTTAGGATATGACTCTGGAAAAGATAAAGCTGTAGTTGTTGGAAAAGGCATAAACAACGAAATAATTAAACTTGCGCAGGGTGAAAATGTCTTCGGCGATATGAAAAAAGATTATCCTGAAGTATCTATGGAAGAAATAATAAAAAGAAATCCAGATATAATAATGGTTTTAGAGTATTCTGTTGGAAACGGTGGAGATACCTTTGAAAACAAGGTTAAAGCTCTTAAAGCAAATCCTGCTTTAAAGGATGTAAATGCTATAAAAAACAACAAGTTTATAAAAATTGAATTAACTGAATTATATCCTGGTGTAAGAGTTCCTAAAACTGTAAATAAATTAGCTAAAGAATTCTACCCAGATAAATTTTAGTTGGTGATAAAAATGAATAATAATAAAAAAACTTTAAAGTGCAAAAATAATTGCACTTTAAAATTTATTCTATTAATTATAGCCTTGTTTGTAATAACTACAGTTTGCATAACCTTTGGTTCTGTAAAAATAGATGTAGGTGTAACCTTTAAATCCCTTATAAATAACATATTAAACAAAGAAATTTTTGCTAAAGATTGGCCAAATAATATTGATAATATAGTTTTTAAATTAAGGCTTCCAAGATTGCTTCTAGCTATAGTTTCTGGTGGTGCTTTAGCCCTTGTGGGAATTTTAATGCAAACTTTAACTAGAAACTCACTGGCAGATCCATACATATTAGGTATATCCTCTGGTGCATCTGCAGGGGCTACCCTATCCATAGTATTAGGTGTTTTAAGTTCTTTTGGACATCTTGGAATAGCCTTGGGAGCATTTTTAGGTTCCTTGATTGCATCTATTATGGTATTTAAAATATCCGGAGTAAGTAAAGTGTATTCTAAAACTAAATTAATACTAACTGGAGTTGCTGTATCCTCTATATTTACTGCAGTAACAAACTTTATAATAACCTTTGCCAAAAATGATAGCTTAGTTAAAAGCGCAGTATTTTGGACTATTGGTAGTTTAGCAGGAGCAAACTATAATCAAGTAAAGTTTTCTCTTGTAATAATGCTTATAACCGCCATTTTAAGTATGTTATTATATAAAGATTTAGATGCTATGCTTTTAGGTGAAGCCGTAGCAAAAAATATAGGTATAAATACTAAATTTATAATTAGATTTATAATGATAGCTTCTACACTTTTAACAGGTACTATAGTAGCTTTTACAGGAGTAATTGGATTTGTAGGCCTTATAGTTCCTCATATAGCAAGGCAAATGGTAGGTTCTTCTCATAAAAAATTAATACCCTTTGGTATTGTTATTGGATCAATATTAATGGTAATTACAGATACTATAGCTAGAACCGTATTATCTCCACAGGAAGTTCCTATAGGAGTAATAACTGCATTTCTAGGAGGTCCTTTCTTCCTATATTTAATGCAAAAAAGCACCTATAGATTTGGAGGTAAGTAAATGAAATTAAAATTAGAAGGTATAAAATATGATATAGGTTCGAAAGAACTTTTACGTGGAATAAACTTAAATGTAGAGAAAAACCATTTTGTTGGATTAATAGGCCCAAATGGCTGCGGAAAAACTACATTATTAAAAAATATATATAGATATTTAACTCCTAAAGAAGGATCTGTGTATATAGATGATAAAAATATCTATGGAATGAAAAATAAAGAACTTTCTAAACTTATGGCTGTAGTTATGCAAGAACATTCATTAGAATTTGATTTTAGTGTAAAAGAAATAGTAGCTATGGGAAGATTTTCTTCCAACAATCGATTTGCCAGTGTAGATGAAGAAGATGAAAAATTTATAGAAAAAGCTCTCGAAAATGTAGGTCTTGAAGAATATGAGGATAGAAGTTTTTTAAGTTTATCTGGTGGTGAAAAACAAAGGGTTATGATAGCCATGGCTCTGTGCCAAAATACAGAACTCATAGTTTTAGATGAACCTACTAACCACTTAGATATAAAATATCAACTTCAAATAATTCATATGTTAAGACATTTGGACATTACAACTTTTACAACCCTTCATGATATGAATATAGCCGCTACGTTCTGTGACTATATATATGTAATGAAGAAAGGTAAAATAGTTACCCATGGCCCTGTAGAAAAAGTATTTACAGAGGAAATGTTTAGAGAAGTTTTTGAAGTAGAAGCTCATATCTATAGAAATCCATATAATAACAAATTAAATGTAAGCTATTTAACTTGTTGTAAATAAGGCTTAACACAATTAAAATAAAAAGTATTTTGAATCAATAAATAGCTATAAAAATAAAGAATACTAATACTTGTGGACTAATATTTAAGCTAACGCTCTAATGCCACGTCCTGTGGCAACAGAGCTAACTAAACGTCCTGTTTACTTCACGCTTAAATATTAGTTCACAAATAAAGTATTCTAATTATTTTTCTAGATATCTATTTTCTTAATTATATTAATATATTTACTTTGGTTCCTTTGCCTAGTTCACTTTCAATAGTTATATCCCCTCCATGGGCAACAATTGTTTCTTTTGATATAGCCATTCCTAGTCCAGAACCTTTATGTCTCTCTCCAGTGTTAGTTCCTCTATAATATCTATCAAAAATTCTATTTAACTCTTCCCCCTTTATTCCCCTACCATTATCTTCAATAATTATACTTATCTTATCCTGTTTTTTTAGTGTGACATTTATCTTTACATCTTCACTATTGTGCACAATGGCATTAAATAAAATATTAATTATAGCTCTTCTTATAAGAATTTTATCTCCATTTATTTCAATATTGTCATTCTCACAGTGAAAATCTATTTCCCTATTTTCATATCTAGTATCATTTAATATATCTATTATAATATCCTTTATTAAATTAGCTAAATTAATTTTTCCCTTATTTAAAGTTAACGTATTATTTTTTAATCTAGTAGATAAATTTAAATCTTCTACTAATTCTTTAATATATTTAGATTTATTTTCTATGATTTCAGCGTACTCTCCTATTTCCTCTTTTGTAAAATCATAGTCTTCATCTTTTATTATTTCTGCATAACCTTGAATAGAAGCTAATGGAGTTTTTATATCATGAGAAATATTTGAAATCCATTCTTCTCTCATATTATCTAGCTTTTTTCTATTCCTTTTATTTTCTTGTAATCTATCTGATAAATTATTTAAACTATAATATAAATCATTATACATTCCTTTAGGTTCATAATATAAATTATATTCTTCATTTTCTAATTTTTTTACCCCCAATAATATCTCACCTAAAGGATTAGTTAATTTTCTAATAAAAAGGTATCCAAAAATTAAGGCTATAATTCCATCTACAATAATAATTATTATTGTAGCAGATTTTATAAGTTGAATTACTTCTGAGTTTTTAGTAGTGACTACATATTTATTTATATCATTATTCTGAAGTCCCATAATATAAGTTAATCTTTTATTTCCTATTTTTTTTTCATATACAAAATTAGTAGATAGTTCGCTTTGCTTATCAGAAGTTTTATATTTATGTAAATTTACTATTTCTGCAGCAGTAGGCTTATTTTTTATATAAGAAGGCTTTTTATAACTATAAACTTCATTATTGTTAGCATCTATAATCTGTATCCAACCATTGTTACTATCTAATATAGCTTTGCCCTTATCATCAATATATATTTTATTATCTGCTTCTTTAATATTCGAAGAAAAATTTCTAACTAAGTCTTCAATTTTATATTCTTTAGAACCAATCTCATTAACATTTCTATAAATTGCGAGTCCAATTAAAGATACAATATTTATTATGACTACAGTTATAACTACACATATAACTGTTATTAAAAACCTACCTGTGATTCTCCATTTCATATTATTTTTCATTTTTTATCACCAATTTGTATCCTAAGCCTTTAACATTTATTAAATACTCTGGTCTTGATGGTTCTTTTTCAATTTTTTCTCTAAGTCTTCTAATGTGAACCATTATAGTATTATCGAATCCATAATAATCTTCCCCCCAAACATTATCACAAATTTTTTCTTTACTTATTATTTGATTTGGATGTTTTGCAAAAAAAGTTATTAGTGCTAATTCTTTAGGTTTTAATTCTATAATTTCACCATCTTTTTTAAATTCTGCCTTACTGATATTTAGCTCAAAGGGCCCAAAGGATAAAATATTTTTTTCTTCCTTAACTTCATCTACATAAGAATATCTTCTTAGATGGGCTTTTACTCTATAGGCTAATTCCTTTGTACTGAAAGGCTTAGTTATATAATCATCTCCCCCTATAGCAAATCCTAATATTTTATCTATTTCTTCACCTTTAGCAGATAAAAATAATATAGGAACCTTAGATCTAGCTCTTATGGTTTTACATAATTCATACCCTTCCCCATCTGGTAGCATAACATCTAAAATTAAAATATCTGGTTCTATTTTATTAAACTCTTTTAACCCATCTTCTAAGTTAGTAGCATAATATATATTTTGAAATCCTTCTTTTTTAAGTACTGTTCTTATTAATCTAACTATATCCTCTTCATCATCAATTATTAGTATTTTTTTATTATTTAGAGATATTGTATCCATATAACTCCCTCTTTTTCCTTTTAAATTTAATATAAATTTAAATTTTTATTAGCTTAAATTTATTATAACAAACTTATTTTTAGTATAACAAAATTTTAAACATTATATCAATTATATTAAACCATAACAACATATTTTTATAAAATCTGCACCAGTATAAAAATTCTAAATCTCTGTGACACTAAAATAGATTTAATTTTAATATAAGAAAAGAGAAAAAAATACACGTAATAAACATGTAAAATAAGCTTTAGTAGTTATAAATCTGAGAAGGCATTAAAAATTTTTGTGATTTCTCACAGGATGTGAGGGGCCAGAAATTAAGCCATAAATAGCGCCTTGACCATGTAGAAAATTTTTAATGAAATCAGATTTAGAACTGCTTAGCAAAACGATTCTGTTTATTAGTGTATTTTTAATCTTTGCTGTGTTAAAATCAAATCTTTTCTAAAACATACCCTTTTAACTTTTTATTTTGAAAAGGTCTTATTACTTGCTCTTGATAATACTGTCATAGTAATTATAAATATTATTGCTAAAGTTCCTAATGCCATGCCCATGGAAGCCTTATATCTTACAATTTGACAAGAATACATTCCCCAAAGTGGTGTATAAGGTAAAATACTACCATTGTTACCTGCGCGTACAAGGAATCCTTCTAATAAGTATGGTATTCCCATTATTAATCCACCAAATATAAATGGTATAGCTGCTGATTTACTTATTGATGATAGATACAATCCAATTTGTGCAAATATAAAGGATCCTACTATTATAGTTAAAATCATAAGAATCATCATTTGATAAACTTTAATATTTGATCCGCTCTTCTCAAAATACCATAATGATTTTAATGGAAAATCTAATCCCTTTCCACCAGTTTTTCTTAATGCGCTTAAATATATTATTAAAATAATGGATAGATTAACTATAGAAGTAGATATTCCAGCTGCTATTGCTTTAGCTTTTACTATATTCCTCTTACCATTCTCTGTACTATTTATAAGTCCTACCATATTATTATCATATTCTTTAGTATAGGATCCTGAAACAATTGTAAAAGTTAATAACCCTATTAATGGAGCTATACCATAACTTTTATCAAATACACTTGCATAAATTTCAACAACATCATTTCCTGCAGTACCCAATAAAATTGTTGAAAGCATGGCTACTAAAATCCAAGGAATTATAACTCCTAATCTTAATAACATTTTTTTCATTTCAAATTTTATAATTCTCCCCATGAATTAAACCTCCTTAGTGTCTTCTAAATCAAAGTAAAACATATATACATCTTCAAATTTTGGAGTAGCAATATCTACATCCTTAAAACTAGGTATTGTTTCTGATACAACTCTAACTTCAGTATGGTCTATTCCTCTTTGGAAATTAACTATTTTATATTTTTGTTGTATTTGTGCAATTTCCCTTTCATCTTTAGTTCTTATTACATATACCCTATTTTTCATACCTCGTAATATATCTTCATGAGTTCCTTGCATTAAAAGTGCACCATTTTTTATCATTATTGTTTCTTTAGCTACAGATTCAATATCTGAAATTATGTGAGTAGATAAAATTATTATTTTATCTCTTGATATATCTGCTATAAGATTTCTAAATCTGCTTCTTTCTTGTGGATCCAATCCTGCTGTAGGTTCATCTAATACCATTATTTTTGGATCGTTTAATAAAACCTGTGCAATTCCAACTCTTCTTTTCATACCTCCCGAAAATTTTCCTACTTTTTTATTTCTAACATCATATAATCCAACTAAGTGTAAAAGTTCATCAATTTTATCCTTGGCTTGTCTCTTATCTAATCCCTTTAATGCGGCCATATAGCTTAAAAATTCTTTAGCTGAAAAATTCTTATATGCTTCAAAATCCTGTGGTAAGTATCCTATATATCCTCTATATTCATCTTCATTTTCTTTAACATTTTTCCCATTGAAAATTATTTCTCCGCTATCTGGTGTTAATAAAGTTGTTATTTGTTTCATCAAAGTTGTTTTTCCTGCTCCATTAGGTCCTAATAATCCATAAACTCCATTTTCTAAAGTTATTGTTATATCATCAGTAGCCTTTTTTACTCCAAATCTTTTATTTAAATTTTTTATTTCTAATTTATTCATCTTTCATTCCTCCATATATTTTAATTAGTTATAAATTTTTTAAAGTTTATTATTATTAATAAAGTACTAAGTAGTATTATTAAACCAATTATTCCTATTGAAAAATTTATAAGATCAAAATTATTACCCATTATAGATATATTGCCCCAGTTCATTCCTATATTTATATCAAAATAACTAAGCATATCAATATAATTAACTTTGTCTAATATTATTAATAGCTTTTTAGGTAAGAACTTTATAAGCATACATACTTTACCCAATACAATAAATATAGCTCCACCACTTATTACTGCTAAAGAATTATTTAATGTAGATGAAAATAAGAATATAACTAAAGATATACTTATTAATACTAAATACATTACAGAAATTTTTGATAAAACATAATTTACTATTGTTGGATTACCCTTTAGAAGAATAAAATTATCAACTATTCTAAAGGCTTGCAAATTTCCATTTACTGGCGTACCATATTGAATTATGCTTATTAAAAATTCCAATCCTAAGTATACTGAATAAAATATAACAGGTATTAATATAGCTAAAAACATTTTTGAATATAAACATTTAAATTTATTTTTAGATGCTAAAATCAAATTATCTACGGATGATATCTTTTCATTAATATAAATATTACTAACAATCAACATGATCATTATTAACATAAAGAAACTAGCAACTGGATGAGTGCTTCTATAACTAAATACCTTCCAAAAATTAACCTCTTTATATTCATTATCTTTTATATTTTCTATTTTCTTTTTAGAATCCTCTGCCATCCTTTTTTCCATAGGATCTTTTCCATTAGATTTAGAGGCTTCTACTAACCCATCAATTTTTTTATTAAAATTTTCTTTACCAATTACAATAGGTGATCTTTTATCTACAACTGTTTCATGCTGTTCATTTACATGCTTTATTTCATCCTCCAAAGTTGGTTTTACTATTGCCATTATGGATGTTAAAAGAATAAAGATTGCTATTGCAATTAAAGCAATTTTTGATTTTGCTATTTTTTTTATCTCCCAACCAATCATACTTTTTCCTCCTAATTTATTAAGTTCATTATATTTTATAATTTTTTATCCTTTTTCCTTGGAACAATTATTATTATAGTTTCACTAACTTACAGCTTATTAAATGTAATCTTAAATAAACCTTACAAATAAAAAATTAAAATTTTAAAGTAAGTTATCCTATCTTTGTTTTAAAAATAGCTATGTAGTTAAAAAGACGACTCAATTCGCTAAAAGAATGAATTATATATTTTTTTAGTAAATTTTCACTAAAACACTTTTATTTATCAGTAATGATTTGCCTTTTTTTACAGTGCATGTTAGAATCGGTATTGTCATGTGATATTTCTTTCCTTAGTTAACAATTAACTATATTTTATGCACACTTTGTAATTGATTGTTAATGTAAAACAAAGTAAAGAATTTAGGAGGATTTATTTATGAACAAAAAGTTAATCGCTATAACATTATCGACATTAATATTAGTAGGAGGTGTTACTGGCTGCTCTAATTCAAAAAGTACTAGCGCAAATAAAGAAAATAGTAAAAATGAACAATCTGCTAATAAACCACTAAAACTAGATTTTGTACAAACTAGCAGACATGATGACAGTGTTAGCAAATTCTCAATGACTTATGATAAAAAACCTAAAAAAGCTTTGGCTATAACAAATTGCATGATAGAAATGATGCTATCTATGGGATTAGAAGACCAAATGGCTGGTACAGCTTATGCTGAAAACAATATACTTCCAGCTTTAAAGCCTGCTTATGATAAGGTGACCGTTATGAGTAAAACTCATCCCTCTAAAGAACAACTACTATCAAATGGTGTGGATTTTATAATAAGTTGGGGTAGCAGTTTTAACGATAAAGGTGTTGGTACTATAGATTGGTTAAACGAGAATAAAATAAAAGCTTATATTCCAAGATCTGGAGAAGCAGATGCAACAATAGATTCTATATATGAGGACTTTAATAATCTTGGAATAATCTTTGGCAAAGAAGACAAAGCAAAAGAAGTAAATAATAAGATTAAATCAGAATTAAAAGAAACTACAGATAAAATTAAAGATATTGATAAAAAAGTTAAGGTTTTAGGATATGATTTGGGAACAGATAAAGCTGTAGTAATTGGAAAAGGTATAAGTAATGAGATAATCTCACTAGCTCAAGGAGAAAACATATTTGGAAATATAGATAAAACTTATCCAGAGGTATCTATGGAAGAAGTAATAAAGAAAAATCCTGACGTAATAATGATTTTAGAATATTCTGTTGGGAACGGCGGAGAAACTTTCGAAAACAAAGTTAAAGCCCTTAAGGCAAACCCTGCTTTAAAGGATGTAAATGCTATAAAAAACAATAAATTTATAAAAGTTGAATTAACTGAATTATATCCTGGTGAAAGAGTTCCTCAAACTGTAAAGAAATTAGCTAAAGAATTCTACCCTGATAAATTTTAATTGATACTAATATATAATAAATAATTAGTACTTTTAAAAATTGTACAGCCCCTGATTTTTAAAAGAATGTATTGTCATAAAGGCATTGAATAAGAGGTTCTTATTCAATGCCTTTTACTCCACATCTCCCTACGTTTTAAACCAAAGGAAGCTAGTTTAAGTTTTAAAAAGTATAATTTTTATTCCATGTTTTAAAAGTAATAAGAAAAAAAGATAATATCAATATTACCTTATTATCTTTTAAAATTTCATTGATTTGGTTTTAATGTAAAAATTTATATTCACTTTAAATCATTTTCCTTTTCCTTAAAAACAATAAGAACATACTTATTTATAAATAAAAATATCTTGAGGCATAGTATTTCTTATAGGCCCTACTGATATTTCTTTTATTTGTTTTAAAGTGCTTGCCTCAAGCACATTTACTCTAGCAATTTTTCTATTTTCCTCATCTTTATTTAATAAGTATAGTTTATTATCTTTTATATCCGCGCCTATTATTCTTCTGTTATATAGAGTTTTAACATCAGTTATAAGAAGTTTCTTTCTATCTAATTTCACAATATCTCCTGTAAGGGAAACTAAAAATATATTATTATCATCATAAACTATTTTACTTATATCTAAATTATTTTTAATTAATTTATTATAATTAATTTTTTTTATTTTTTTATCTAAAATATCATAATATAAAAAATAATCCACTTTTGTATCAACACTGATAAATAATTTATTATCTATTAATTCTGTTGAAATTACTCTCACATTAGTAGGCATTTTCTTTTCTTCTACCAATTTAAAATTAGATCTATCTATAATAAATAGATATGTTTCTGTATCTGTATCACTATCAAATTTAGCACCTATAACATATATATATTTATTATCAAAATCTCCACATAATAATAGGGAATTTTTAATATCAAGTGTATTCTTTTTATTATTGTGAGAAAAATATACTCTATTATTATCTCCATTAATTTTATTTCTTGGAAGATTGAATAATATAAGCTGTCCATCTTCTTTAGTTCTAAGAAAGCTTGCTCCATCATCTACCTTTTGCTCAGATACTTTTAAATTATTATCTATATAAAACAATTTATCATCAAGAGAAGTTGGAATATACACTGAATTATTAATATATGATACCATAGGAGCGTCCATAGCATTTAATTTGATACTTTTTTTATTATGAAAATTCTCATTTAAAATTTTTAATTCACTGTCTTTAGTTGATGCATCAGAAAAAAGTATGCCAATAAAAGCTTTATTATTGGTATAATAATGTATTCCTAAACTTGATAATAATATTAATATTCCTAATAAAACTAATATGTATATCTGCTTTTTTTTCATAATGTTTCACCTCTTTTTAATGTATTCTTTACTAATATTAAACTACAAAATTTTTTATGAAAGATATTTATAAAGGCTGATTTAGCAAACTTTTTATAGATTTAACTAAAAAAGAGGATGTCCAAAATAAATTTAATTTTAATATGAGAAGGATAAAAAATACATATAAGAAATATATTAATAAACTTTAATGGTTCTTAATTGGGCATAACTAAAAATCAGCCTAATTCCTCACAGGGGAAGAGGAATCTATGGCAAAAACATATCCCCCTTATGTTGGTTATAAAATTTTAATAGAACCAATTTTAGAATTTTTGGTTTATAAATGTATCTTTTTCTTTTCAACATTAAAATCAAATCTATTTTGAGGTATCCTCTTTTTATAACAAAAATGAGTATAAAAAATTATAAGTAAAATATTTATTTTTACTTAGATGCTTTTAATATTTGTAATTTATCGCTTATTAAATCATTAGGAAGAACAGCACTTCCTCCATCTTTATCTAGATCAAATCCTTGTTCCATCCAAGCTCTCCAAACAATTTGTGAGCAATAAAATCTGTTTGTTGTCCACTTATTTAATATATTATAATTATATCCAAGTCCTATTCTTTCTTCTGCATATTTTATAGCATTTCTATAATGAGACTCATCCGCCCCATTAACACCAGCAAGTATAACTTTGTCATATCTATCTTTCCAATTATTTACCCTTCGTTGAACTCCTTCTACTTGTTTTCCCATAGGGTAAGCTTCAATAGTATATTGATTATCAACACACACTATTCCAGCATGTCCTGTAAAACTATCATATTTTCCCATAGGAGTAATCAAAATATCTCCGTATCCACCTAAAAAATCTTCATAATCTCTAAGATATTCTTCTTGAGTCCTATTAGTATTATCTCCTGCACTAAAGGATCTTACATTGTTAAGTTTAAACTTTGATTTCTTTTCTTTTTCTATTTTAATAAATTCTTCAGGTGTAGCTTCCGTTATTTTATCCCAGTTATTAATTAATTCTTTCATTTCTTTATTGTTTTTTTCTATAACTTGTTTTTCTTCAATAGTATATTTCTGCTTTCCTTCCATATTACTTTCAGCAGCTTTAACATTACTGCTTGATATGGCAAAAATGGAAATTGCTAATAATATAATACCAATATTTTTTTTATTCATATCAAAACCCCTTTTATTCTTCATAATAATGAAATATTGAAATTAATTAGTGCACATAATTAATTGTATTTTATTACAATTTATATATTATCATATTAAATAGTAATAATTTGTATTATTTTGCAACTGAATCACAATAAAATTCCGCCATATTTCTTATTACTTACCTTATTATGTATTAAATGGTATAATTATTATATGAAAACATTTACTTTAGAGGGGGGAATCATTAAATGAGCTTTGAAATCAATAAAAAAAATTTAACTAAGGATGGTATATTTTTAATTCTCTCATTTATTTCTCTAACTTTACCAATAACTATTATATTAAATTCAAATAGTAAATCAAATAATTCTTCACTTTTATCACTACTTTTTTTGGGATATCCAATAATATGTCTTATTCTAGGTTTTATATCTGGAATATTAAAAGTTAATTTATTGGCCGAATTAATATTATTATTTTTAAGTTTACTTGTTATAATGTTATTTTTTCTTAATGTTTCAGCATTAATTTATACACCCTTTTATATTTTTTTAAATATAATCGCAGTATTATTAATGAAAAATTTAACTACTTAATAAAGAAGTATATATACCTTAAACAATAATTATAAATCTTCCTAAACATTATAATATTTAGGAAGATTTTTTCCTCTAATGGTGACTTAATAAAAATACTATTATAGCAAAATTATTTCTTTATTTTCATATCTTAAAATAACTATATTACCACCCTTTACCAAAGCTGCAGTTGGGATATCTACAGACTTCACATTCTGCACAAAATCCTCCATGTCCATATGCTGCTAATTCTCTTTTTGTTACTCTTTCTCCAGCAATTACTCTTGGGAGAATTAAATCAAAAATAGTTGTTTTAGCATACATTACACAACCAGGTAATCCTAAAATAGGGATATCATTCTTATATGCAACTAAAAACATTGCCCCTGGAAGCACTGGTGCTCCATATGATATTATTTCTCCACCAGTATTTTTAATAGCTGTTGGAGTAGTATCATCTGGATCTACGGACATACCACCTGTGCAAAGTATAAGATCTGCTCCTTTATCTATATAATTTTCTATAGTTTCAGTTATGATTTTTGGATTATCTGATAATATAATCTTGTCTATTATTTGGCAGTCAAATTTAGATAGCTTTTTTTCTATTACTGGTGAAAAAGCATCTTTTATCCTTCCATAATAAACTTCATTTCCTGTAACAATTAATCCTACCTTTAATTTTTCATATGGTTTAACGCTTACTATTTTTTTACCTTCAGTTAACTTTTCTGCTTCTAATATTTTCTTTTCATTAATAACAAGTGGAATTACTCTTGTGCCAGCTACTTTGTCCCCTTTTTCAACTGGCATATTATTATGCCTTGTAGCTAACATAATTTCATCTATTAGATTTAATTTCATTAAAAGTTCCTTATCTATTTTTAAAATTCCATCTCTATTTGCAATAAAATTTATTTTTCCCTCTTTCACTTCTGAAAAGTCTAGTCCATCCCCTGCTGATAAATTTTTAAGTCTTTCTGCCGCCTCATTTTCATGTAAATATCCTTCTTTTTTCTCCCATATATATATATTGTCTTTTCCTAAAGATAGCAATGCAGGTACATCTTCTTCTCTAATTATATGCCCCTTTTTAAAAGCTCTATCCTTTATTTTCCCTGGAATTATCTGTGTTATATCATGACATAATACGCAGCCTACTGCTTCTTTTACAGGTATTTTTTTCATATAAAATCCCCCATTTTCAACCTTTATCATTGTATTCTTTCACAATACCGTAAATGTATTTATATTTTATATTTTTTTGTAAATTCTTTCTTATATTATACTACTAAACTACATATTTTAACATATAATTTATCCTATATTATGTTAAACTTGAAAATAATAGATTTTAAGAAGAATATACTGTTGAAAATTCCACTATATTACCATATGATAAAAAAATGCTGACAAATGAAATGATTTATATGGAGAATGTGATAGAAAATAATATATTTCAAAACAAAAAGCAATGTATTTCAAAGCTCTATGAAAATACACTGCTTTTGCATTTTTTTCTTTTTTAATTTTCTATCCCTACTCTTGCAGGTACTCCTTTTTCGTAGTAATGTTTTATTTCTTTCATTTCTGTTACTAAATCTGCTTTTTCTATTATCTCTTCTTTTGCATATCTTCCTGTTAATATAACCTCTACCTTTGGATTTCTTTTATCTAATACATCTATTACTTCTTCTACTGTAAATAATCCATAATATAAAGCTATATTAACTTCATCCATAACAACTAAATCATAATCACCAGAAATTAATATTTCTTCTATCTTTTTTAGTCCTTCTTTTGCTAATTTTACATCTTCTTCTTCTGGATTTCCAAATATAAATTTATCTCTTCCAAACTGCTCCATAGAAAAATTAGGTAATATAGTTTGAGCCTTTAGTTCGCTATATTTCATCCCCTTTGTAAATTGTCCGAAAAAAACTTTTTTTCCAGAACAGATTGCCCTTAAAGAAATTCCTAAAGCTGCTGTAGTTTTACCTTTACCATTCCCTGTATAAACTTGTATGTATCCTTTTTCTTCTTTCATAATTACACCCACCTTCTTCATTATATGTTCTTTATAATACCTCTACCTTATCATGTTTAAATAATGTATAATACAATGAAAAACTGTATTAGTTAAAATAAAATATATCTCTCTTATTATGGCAAAATCTATATTGATAAAAGCATCTCAAAATAGATTTAATTTTAATATAGCAAATATAAAAAATACATTTAATAAACATATAAATAAACTTTAGTAGTTCTTAATATGGCGTAATTAAAAATTTTTGTAATTCCTCACAGGACGTGAGGAGCCAGTGGTGAAGCCAGAAGAGGTTGCATCTACTGGGTAGAAAATTTTTAATGGAGCCATATTTAGAACTTCTTTGCGAAATGAATTGGTTTATGAATGTATTTTTTATATTTGCGGTGTTAAAATTAAAACTTCTTCACATATCTTTAATATTTAATACTGTTTCTAAAGTATATTTTTTAAAATTACCTATATCTATAATATTTTTTTCTGCTTTTAGTAAATCTTCTTTATTATCATATACTATTCCTAAAGCATCACCACTATGGCATCCTATTATGCCTAGTCCTCCAGTTTTGTTCTTATATTCCTCTACTATATTAAAATAATCATAAGTCAATCTATGAAAATTTCTTTTTATACTTTCCTCTGAAATCTGTGATATATTTTTTATATTTCTTTTTTCTATACTCTCTTTTAAATCTGGTATTAAATCTTCTATTGAACTCATCTTTTTTAAATTTTCATTATTAAAATCTAGAGTATTTATGATTCTACTTCCCTCAAAAACTAATATATAAAATTTTATATAGGTCCCTAATTTTTCTTTAAAGCTTCCCTTTTTATAATCAAACAATGTAAATTCATTAAATATTATACTGTCTGTAGGTTCTATGGTTAAACAATGTTTTTGCAATTCTTCTATGGAATAATTTTTTTCAAATAATTTGGTTAAGCATTTATAAGTAGCACATAAATCTGCTGTACTACTAGCTAAACCTTTTCCTCTTGGAATTTTGCTATTTATTTCTATATGAATATTATTTATGTAATCTTTATGACCCCAATCTATAAGTATATTTTTTATAAATTTATTTGCTTTAATATTTCTATAGAAATTTTTTTCTTTTTTACTTTCAAATAATCTAACGTATGTATATAAATTTATAGGGGAAGAAACCAATACAGGCTTTTCCCCTAGATTTCCTTGAAGTATTTCTCCAAAACTTCCTGGATATTTGGCTGTAACTTCCATGAAATACTCTCCTTAGATTTCTTCTTTTATATGATCTCTATATATTTTTTGAAATTCTATATTTGCTCCTAAACCCTTTAAATATAAATCAACTTTAAAGCCTTCCTTTTCCAAAACATTTTTCCAGGATTCTTCATCCTCTCCTGCCATATCATTGTTGGCATGATCTCCTGCTACTAACATAAAAGGCATTAGTAAAATATTTTTTACTCCAGATTTCTTTAATTTAGGTATTACTGATTCTATAGATGGGTCACTTTCTACACTACAAAGATATATATTAGTATTTATGTGTTCTCTTAAATAATAATCAAATTGGAAATAAGCAGCATTAGCTGGATGTTCTGTTCCATGTCCCATAAGTATTATAGCTTCTTCTTTATTTAATTTAGGAAGTTGAGTTTTTAAAGCTTCTGTAGCTCTTTTGTAGTCTTCATTTTTAAATAATAAAGGCTTTCCTAGTTTTAAAATCTTAAATTCATCTTTAAACTTAAGAACAGCTTTTTCTATTTTTTCATATTCTTCTCCAAACATTATATGTAGAGGTTGAATTATAACTTCTTCATAACCTTCCTGTTTAAGTTCTTCTAATGCTTCCATAGGATTATTTATTTTTATATTATCTCTTTTTAATATTTTATTTATTATCATATAAGAAGTAAAAGCTCTTTTTATATCATAATCTTTAAAACTTTCTTTTATAAAATTTTCTGTGCTTTCTATACAATCCTTTAATGATTCTTCATAACTAGTACCAAAACTCACTACTAGTATAGCTCTTTTGTTCTTATCCATCTTTATCCTCCTGATCTATCCTAATAATATTATTTAATTAACATATTTCTCAAATACTTCATTAAATATATGTGTCAATTTAAGTTTATAATTTTTTTGTTTAATATATTTTTAATTTATACTTTATATATTTTTTATAATCTTAAAGTCTTTAATATTTAAATATATAATATTTTATTTATTTCTCTTAAAATATTTTTCAGGTATAAATCTATATATTATAATAGCTATTATTACATTTGCTAAGGCTGCTAAAGAAAGTATTGGTAATAGAGCTAATACTCCTTTGCCTGCTATAGGAATTATAGCAAACACAGATACTGGTCCATTTATAATAACTGCTACTATTGTTGCAACTATTGCTGCTAAAATATTATTTTTATTTTTTAACTTATTATAAGCTATTCCAAACAATAACATAGTAACTGCCATATCTACCATAACTATCATATGCACTGGTAAACTTAATGGAAATCCACTAGTTAAGGCACTTAAAAAGTGAGCTACTGCCCCTATAATAGCCCCTACAATAGGTCCTAATATTAATGTTCCTAAAAATGCTGGCATAGAATCAAAGGCTATACTTCCCATTATTTTTATATTTGCTCCTACAAAACTTAAAGCTATAAATAATCCTATAATAACTAATCTTTTAGTTTTCATATTGTTTTCTTCCTCCAATATTAAGTTTTTAATCTATTAAATTATTTTCAACTTAAACAATATTAATACTTAATCATTGTTAATTAATCATTAAACTTATGTATTCAACTAAATCTTCTATATTATTAAATTCTCTTTCATAATTTATCTTCTTTCTTCTTATTACCAAAGCATATATATCACATTCTAGACAGGCTAATATTTTCTCCTTTGTTCCACCTTGAGGTCCACTATCTTTTAATATTAATGCCTTGGCATCATAATCCTTTATAAAGGCTTTATTTAATTCTTTACTTATAGGTCCCTTTATAGCCATAATATCCTCTACTCTTACCCCTAAATTAAAACAATCTTCTAAAACTTTTACAGCTGGAAGCACTCTATGGATAATTCTATTTTCTAGTTTTAAATCTAAAATTTTATCCATATTTCTACTACCAGAAGTATTTAATATATTACCTTTTATATTTTTTAAGGCCTCATTTAAATCTTTATAATCCTCTAGAAATACTACTTTTTTATTTCCCTTAAATTTCTCTGCTGAGGATGGTCTTTCATACCTTACATATTTTATATTTAAATCTTTTGATACTTCTCTAGCATTTTTAGTTACTTCTAAAGCATAAGGATGAGAAGCATCAATTAATATATTTACCTGGTTTCCCTTTAGTATATTTGAAAGTTCTTCTTTATCTAAAGGTTTTGTATTTAATTTTTTGTATTTATAGTTTTTTAAAATTTCTCCACCATAAGCTGTAGCTGTAGATATTAATATGTTATCTGTAAACTTATTTAGTAAAGAGAGTATTTCTCTTCCCTCTGAAGTACCTAATAT
This sequence comes from Clostridium sporogenes, assembly GCF_001889325.1. Lineage (NCBI taxonomy): Bacteria > Bacillati > Bacillota > Clostridia > Eubacteriales > Clostridiaceae > Clostridium > Clostridium sporogenes. Next base: position 1,207,793 of record NZ_CP013243.1, read on the forward strand.
TAAAGCTATCATTTTTTATCTCCTAAATTTTATATATAATATTTTTTAATCTTTATATACTTTATAACCTCTTCTTGTTATAAACTTTCCTTCTTTAATAAAACTACTACTGTTACCTATTATTACTGTAGATAGCATATCTGCAAAATCATCTGTGAAATTTTCTAAAGTATATAGACGTATTTCTTCGCCATCTCTTAGGGCATTTTTCACCACTGCAACAGGAGTATCCTTGCTTCTATATTCCTTTATTATATCTATACATTCTTTTAAATAATATGGTCTTCCTTTACTTTTAGGATTGTACAAGGATATAACAAAATCTCCTTCTGACGCTAATTTAACTCTCTTTTTTATAAGTTCATAAGGTGTCATTAAATCACTTAAACTTATGTTACAATTATCATGCATAAGAGGTGCCCCTATTATAGAAGCTGCTGAGGTTGAGGCTGTTACCCCTGGAATTATTTCAATTTCTAAATCCTTGTCTTTGTTCATTTCTAATATAAGCCCTGCCATACCATAGATTCCAGCATCACCTGTACTTATTACTGAAACAACCTTATCCTTACTTAAATCTAATGCCCTTTGGCATCTTTCTTCTTCTTTTTTCATTCCTGTAGTATGTACTTCTTTTCCTTCTATAAGAGGTTTTACATAATCTATGTATTTTAAATAGCCTACTATTATATCACTTTCTTCTAATACCTTTTTAGCTTTTACTGTTATATGTTCTAAACTTCCTGGTCCTATACCAACTACATAAAGTTTTCCCATGTTTATATTTAGTAAGATTTATATTAATAAGCTCTCATTAATCATCTTTAATGAAAATATGCTTTATAAGTATCAAACCTCACTAAATTTTCACCTCTTTTCGTTTTAGTTTTTATGTATTTCTAATTATATGAATAACTTTAAAAATTCCATAATTTAAAAATATAACATTTTTATCTATGTCCTGCTCTTCATTGATTTAAAATTACCATTTGATTTTTATAGGTTACTTAACGTTCACAAGTTTTAAAAATTTTTATTTATGAGAAGACTTTTAAACTTATAGTTTTCCAATTGCCAAAGTCATTCCAGTTAGTTTCTGTTTTTCTTTAATTATTTTCGCGCCTTTTAATTCTATAGATGGCTCACACACTGACCCTACTCCTATAGTTTTTCTTACAAAATCACTACCTTTAAATTTATGTTCTACTTTTTTTATTTCTTCTATGCTATAAGTTATAAAGGGGCATCCTAAAAATTTTGAAAGCTCCTTTATTGCATTCTCATCTTTTTTTATTTCCACGGAAACTATAGAATTTATGCTTCTTAAATCTATATTTTCTTCTTTTAAAACCTTTATTACATTTTCTTTCATAGTTATCTCATCATAATTTTTTCTGCAACCTATACCTAAAACTATATTTTTTCTTATTAACTTTAGAATGCACTTTTTATTTAAGTTTTCATTTTGTAAATCTTCATATATATGTAATTTGTTTGTTACAACAACTAATCCTTTAGCATCTTCTATATTATGAACATAACCTTTTGGGAAATTTACTAAACCTTCTTCATCTAAAAAAACTACTTTTTCTCCATTTACAAGTAATGCTGCTATATCTTTTGCCTTTTTCAAATCCTCTATTACTAAATTATTCTCTTTAGCTATAATGTCTGGAGCTTTTATATTTAAATTATCTGTGGCTGTGGTTATTATAGGTTCTGCACCTATAGTTTTAGCTATTTTTTCTGTTAATTCATTAGCTCCACCTAGATGTCCACTTAAAAGACTTATAACATATTTACTTGTACTATCTATTACAATAACCGCTGGGTCCTTATCTTTACTTTGTATAAATGATGCAATAGATCGTACTGCTATACCTGTAGAACTTATAAATATTATGGCATCATAATCTTCAAAAGATTTCTTTACTATTTCTTTAAAATTAAAATCTTCTTTTTTAAAATAATGCTTGTCATTTAATAAATTTAAATTACTATCTTTACAATGTTGATGTTTATATTCCAAGCTAGTTTCCGCTATTAACTCTTTTGTAACATATTTTGAATATAAATCTGCATCCATATGTTCTTTAATTTTATAGGCTATATCATTACCCATCTTGGTTACATTAATTATAGATATTTTCATTATCTTAGATTCCTTTTCTAAATTCATGGGTAAATTTCTCATCATATAGTAGGCTTTTGTCATATTTACAATCTATAAAATCCCCTACTAATATTTGAGCTGTTTTTGTTATATTAGCATCTTTAACCTTTTTAGCTATATCATCTAAAGTTCCTATAGCTACTTTTTCATCCTGCCAAGTAGCTCTTTGAATTACTGCTATTGGAACATTTCTTCCATATCCCTTTTTTAATTTTGAAGCTACTTTATCAATCATACCTACTGATAAAAATAGTGCCATGGATGCTCCTCTACTTGCTAAAACCTCCAAATCTTCTTTTTCTGGTACTGGTGTTCTCCCCTCTACTCTTGTAAGTATTAGGGTTTGACTAACTCCTGGCAATGTGAATTCCTTTTTAATAGATGCTGCAGCCGCTGTGAAAGAACTTACTCCTGGTACAACCTCATAACATATATTTAATTTATCTAATTCATCCATTTGTTCTTTTATAGCTCCATATATAGACGGATCTCCCGTATGAAGTCTTACTATGGATTTATTTTCATTATGGGCCTTTTCTATAACTTTTATAACTTCCTTTAAAGTCATAGAAGCTGAATTATAAACCTCTACACCTTCTTTGCAATAGTCTAAATGCTCTTTGCTTACTAAAGAACCTGCATATATAACTACATCTGCTTTAGTTAAAATATCTCTTCCTTTTACTGTTATTAAATCTGGATCTCCAGGACCTGCTCCTATAAAATAAACCTTACTTTCCATTTTAAATCTCCAATCTTCTTCAAAATAAAGTAACTTCTATAATATTCACATTAAATTTTTTATTATTTTCTCGATAAGTTTATACGATGACTATCCGCTCTAATACTCCCATCTTCTTCAAAATGAGATGAACTTTCTTACAAGATTGATAAATATATTCTATTCCTTGTTAGCTATTATAATTGACATATAATCTTTAGAATTTAAAATTTCTTCTCTTGTTCTTAATATTTCTTGTCCTTCCCTATAAGCTCTTTTTACACATACATATTTAAAGCCTTTTTCTTCTAGCTTATCCAAAACTTCTTCTGTATTTTTGTAGTATTTCATTATTACTAAATATTTTTCATCTTTTATAGAATCTAACCTATTCCCTGGCAATATTAAAAGAGGCTCATCTCCTATAACTAAAGTTTCTCCTGCTAAACTTGCTGCTGCACAAAAAGAAGTTATTCCCGGTACTGTTTCTATATTCAAATTATGATTTTTCATGTATTCTAATAAATATATGTAGGTACTATATACAAAAGGGTCTCCTATAGTTAGAAAAACTACATTTTTGCCTTCTGATAATAATTTTTCCATGAATCTATAATTTTCACATATCTCTGCTTTCTTTTCCTTTTTCATAGGAAAATATTTTAAATATATTTCTGCTTTAGAGTTTATAAAATTTTTAGCTGTATTTAACGCTATGCTTTCCCCTTGTTCTCTTGCTGTTGGTGCTATAACTACATCACATCTTTCTAAAATTTTCACAGCTTTTATAGTTAATAATTCTTCATTTCCTGGACCTACTCCAATTCCATATAAGGTTCCGTATTTTTTATCTGGATCCCTATTTTCAAATTCTATATTATTATGTATATCTTTCATGTGTTAACTCCTTAGTATTAGTAATTTATCTTTTTTATATAAATTAATTTCTTTCATGTAGTGAATGTATAAAACTATCTTCCTCACTTTTGTAATTTTTAATTAATATTTCAAGACTATTTTTCATACAGAGCCTCCAAACAAAGTTAAGGAATAATATAATGAAATTCCAACACAACAACTAATTTAAAAATTATTTTCTAAAATTTTTATAACTTCCTCAACTGATGTAACATCTGCAAAACGTTTATTCCAAATTTTATAGTTATAAAACTCATAAAGTTTTTCACCTGATAAATAATCGTTAGCAAAAGTTGTATTTGTTTCTTCTGGAATAATTATTTTATACTCATAACCAAAAGCGCTTTTGCAAGTAGCATCAATACAATATTCTGTTTGAAGCCCAACCAATATTATTGTATCTATATTCTTACTATCTAAATATTTCTTTAAATCAGTTTTGTGAAAAGCACTATTATAATGTTTTTGAAAGATTAATTCATTACTATTAGGTGATACTTTATCATAAACCTGCCATCCATATGTGCCACTTTCAAGTTCTGTACCCTTTCCATCATCATGACGTACATACACAACTTCTTTTTTATTCTCTCTTGCAGTTAAAATAAGTTTTTTAATATTTTCAATTACTCTTTGTTCATTATAAGGATGTGCATTAATCAATGCATTTTGAACATCTACTACCAACAAAACAATATTACTCATATACTTATTTCCTTTCATAAAAAAATACAATTAATCTTTATTTCAGAATATCTTGCTGTTGTGCCATTTATTAAGAAAATTTCTTATCTATTTTGTTTCTCCTTTTATTAAAGAATCAACATATTCTTTGGCTTCAATTAATCCAGCACCAGTAACCATTCTATATTTTTTAATTGCTTTAATCCTTTCTCCATCTGTAATTAGTTCTCTTAATTCATTATCCATATTTTTTAATTCTTCATCAGATAATGTATTTCCATTAATTTTATTAATACCTTTATAACTAACTATACTAAAAATAACATATGCTACTCCTAAAATTATAAACATAGCTCCAATTAAATATCTCTTTTCAGTAAACTTCATTATTCCTACACTTATAAGACAAATTGCACCAATCAACCATAATATCCATGATTTAAATTTCACCATTCATTCCTCCCTTAAATCTATGTCAATTCTATAAGACTAAAGATACACTTTCATTTTCTGATTCTTTAAATAAGTATGATATTATTTTTCCTAATCATAAATCAATAGTAATTGAACTATTAGATAGATTTTTATTTAAAAATTCCACTATCTTTTCATAATCTTTATTTTTAAAATAAAGTCTATTAGAACCTCCATTTCCTGAGTGGATAAATAATACTTATTGCACATTATCTTACCTTTGTGCCATACCATAAAAATAATGTATCTTATTTATAAACAATTATAAAATAATTTTATAAAAACTTTTCCCCTTTAGACCACACCATTATCTTAACATTCTTAATTTTTAGCCTTATTTAATAAACTTATAACTTTGTTAATAATAAAAATTATAAAAATGTGTTTAATATATTAAACTATGACATGAAACAATGATATAAAAATTTTAATCAACAAAAATATATATAATACTAAAAATAGTATTCCATTAATAATAACTCCCCATCTTGCAAATTTATTAAAGTATATTTTTATTGATAAAAAACCAAGACTAAACCCTATGGGAATTATAAAAAATATTACCAGCAAAGGTAGCCATTCTAATCTTTGATATGATGTTGTTTTTAAAAAATGATTTAATATTAGAAAAAATATAACTAGAGCTATACTCAAGGAAACAATACCAAGTACATTCCCAATAATTTTAATGGATGGTTTATTTTTCATACAATTACACCGACCTTATATTTTTATCACTTCTAAATACTAAATAATTAACTAATATGATTTAGTATATTAGTTTATTTTTTTATCTCAACCATTAACAATAAACTAAATACAATTTCGAATAATATCATAATTACTGCTATTATATGTGGTTTAAAATTTAAACCAATTATCAAAACAACAATTGGAATAAAAACAGACATACCTATATAAGTTTTGGATTTATATAACCATCCATAAGGCATTAGATGAGCACCAAAAATCATTGCTAAAACCATCAACATTTTTTCTGGAACTTCTTGATAAATCCACATGGCAATAAGCAAGTACAACATTTGATTTACAGAAAAAAGTACTCCTAAATTAGTTAAAGGGTTTTCTTTATTCGTAAAATCAACTTTAATAGCTTTTGAAATCATATAAGCTAATGGCATAAGAGGTGCAGTACAACAAAATGTAAATAAATTTTTTGTAAGTATAGGTAATGATGTTATGTGAATCACCAATACTGCGCACCAAATTATAATGGAAGCTAGAATAAAATGTAATCCCTTTTTCTGTTTAATTGAACAATCTAGCCTTAATTCTTCCAAATTCATATTAGTATCCTCCTTAGTTGTAAGAGTTTCAAAAATTACATTGCTTTAAGTTTAAAATAGCCCCCTTTAGCTTCTTTACCTGTAATTTCAATTTTCACATCTTTATTATCAGTATTAGAGATTCTTATAGTTTCATCTAATGTACCATTTTTATTAAATAATGTTTTTTTACCATCATATATCTTTATATTTAAATCTCCTGATTCAATTTTACTATTAATTTTTATATCATAACTAGATTTCTTAGAAGTTATTTTCTTTACACCTTTGCCATTAAAGTGCTTAAATTTAATATTATATTCATTACCACTAGAGTTCTCCGTCCACCATCTTGTTTCTCCATCCCACTTAACATCACTTATTGTAAAATCATTTTTATAATTTGTATCTAGATATTTATATATTCCAACACCACCTAGTAAACATATAACGACACCTACAATTATAAGTTTTTTCCCCTTACTCATTATAAATACCCTCCATTTTTAGTAGCTGTTATTATAAATATAGGGTTATTTGCTATAAGCATATTTGATTTTCCTTTAGCTTTACTTATAGCAACTTGAATACATTCTGTTTCATAATTTAATTTTTTTAATGTTTCTAACGCCCTATTTAAATTGTTTATGGTTATAAAATTTAAAACCATTGTGCCATTATTTAAAAGCTTGTTCCCATATCTACTTATTATTTCTTCTAGATTTCCGCCACTACCGCCTATGAATATGCTATTAAAACTATCATTTATATGTTCTTCTATTTCTAAGGCTTCTCCCTTTATTATCTTTAGATTTTCACAATTAAATTTATCTTTATTTTTCTTTATAATATCTAAAGCTTCCTCATCTTTTTCTATAGCTACAATTTGTCCTTTTGCACATATTTTTGCTGCTTGTATACTTATACTTCCTGTACCTGCTCCTACATCTAAAATCTTTGAATTTTCCTCTAAATTCATCTTAGCTATAGATAAAATTCTTATGTCCTCTTTAGTCATAGGACAACTTCCCCTTATAAATTCTTCATCTTTTATATATTTCATGGTCTTCCCCCTATTTTTATAGTCAATCAATAAAACTAATTTGTTTTATATTATAATAGATATTTACTTATCAGATAACCCTTATTTAATATAGCTTTTATATGGATTTTATTTTAATTTAATTTCAAAAATTACTTTATAATAAAAGAAAATTATGAATCAAAAATCATATCAGATTATACTTTATTACTTATTAGTTTTCGTGCAAATGACCTTGAATGTTCAATTTTATCATCTGTTATAAAGGTAGATTTATACCCAAGGTCTCTTTCAGCAAGCATTCCAATATATTTTAATTGAGAGTGCTTACAATATCGTTTGATACCTTCCTCAAATAAATCAGCTCCATTTTCTGGTCTATATCCACAAGTGGTTATGATAGCTAACTTTTTCCCACTCCAAAGAGAAGGTCCTTTTTCATCACCATAATACTTATTCATTCCATATACCAAACGGTCTATCAGTGATTTCATAGGTGGTGTACAGTACCATGAATAAATAGGTGTAGCCAAAATAATGACATCACTGTCATATACCTTATCAAAAATTTCCTGCACATCATCGGAATATCGGCATCCAAAAATTGTCCAGTCTTTTTGACAATTCCGACAAGCAGTACAAGGCTCAATATGTTTATCATAAAGCCAAATCAAATCATACTGAACTTGCTGAATTTCAAGTTCTTCAATAAATGGCTTCAATAATTTAAACGTATTTCCATTTTTACGTGGGCTTCCCATAAGAATACAATATTTCATTTTACCTCTCCATTGGTTGATAAATACTCAATGAAAAATACTTACCTCTTAAAATAATACTTACATTAAAAATAAGAAGAATGCAATAGTTCACAATATTTTACTATTGTGCATCTTATATTAAATCTTAAACATTTATTTAAAAATCAACCTTTATATATACTACTGTAAGCTCCCCAAAGCTCATATTTTCTAATTCTTCTGGTTTACCTTTAATTATTCTTTCATCTTTGTAGGATAGGTTTTCTCCTACTATTACCTCTGCTTTTATGTTATTTTCTATTAACCTTTTACATAATTTATCTGGACTATTATTTTTATCTGTAAGCCAAATAGATTTTTCATAGTTTTTAACTTTTTCTATAAACTCTTCTTCTCTACCATGAAGACTTCCTAAAAAACTATTTTGCCAGCTTTCATTAATTTTTGCCATCATATATTGGTAAGAACTTATACCCGGAATTATCTCTATCTTACCTTCATAATTATTTTTAATATAATTGCTTATACCATAAAAACAAGGATCTCCAGAGGCTACTATAGATATGTTTTTATCCTTATTTTCTTTTATGTAATCTAATATTTCACTTAATTTATTTACTATTTTTTTATTATTCTTTATAAAATCTAAACTTTCTATTGCTCTTTTAAAACCTATTATTACATCTATTTTTTCTAAATTGTTTATGGCACCTTGAAGCATATAATCTTTGTGTCCTGGCCCTAAACCTACTATATAAACTCTCTTAAATTGCAAATTATTATGTATATCATTCATTAAAATCCCCCCTCTTTCATATTGACTATTGAGCGGTAGATAGTTTTATATAAAAATTTTTAGTAACTAAATTAAACAATATGTACTAAAATCTAAGAACTATATCGGCTTCATTTATTCTATAGAAGAATACAGTATCCCTTTTTCCATGGAATACATTACAATATCTGCTTTTATAGAATCATAGGTATATTGTTCTATTTTTCTTATTATTTTCTCTCCTAGATTTTTATAGAGTTTCTCATAACCCTCTCCTAATAAATTCACTGCACCCTCTGTGGTTTTTTGGTTATATATTTTAGTTACTAAATTTTTGTCATATCCCATAAGTGCTAATTCTAAAGCTAATGTTTCTAATCTAGTATCACATATTCTGCTATGAGTATTAAAACAACCGGAAGCTATTTTAGATATTTTTCCTATATGCCCTACTATAGTTACTTTCTCTAGTTTTCTTGCCATACAGCAATTAAGAGCAAACCCCACATAGTTGGACATTATAACCATATTGTCTTCCTTTAAATTAAGATCTTTTGCCATTTTTTCTCCCATGTTACCAAATAAAAGTATTAATTCTTTTTCACCATGGCAGGTTTTTTGATTTATTTCTAATTCTATAGAGGCTTTTAGAGCATCTTCAGACATAGGCATTACTATTCCTGTTGTTCCTAATATGGATATTCCCCCTATAATATTTAATCTTGGATTAAAGGTTTTTTTAGCTATCTCTTCTCCCTTAGGAACAAATATAGTTATTTCCACACCAGAATCCTTTGCTATTACCGATCTTACCTCTTTTTCTATCATGGAACGTGGAATCGGATTTATTGCTGGTTCTCCTTTTTTTACATATAATCCCTCACCACAAACTACTCCAACGCCTTTTCCGCCTTTTAAAGTATATCCACTAGACTTTTTTTCTGCCCTAGCCCATATTTCTATGCCATGGGTTATGTCCACATCATCCCCACCATCCTTTATAACTGCACATTCTACAAAGTTGTCATCTACCACTATTTTTTCAATAGGAATGGTTAGTTCTATACCTTTAGGGGTATCTATATTTATTTCTTTTAATTTTTTATTATAAAAAAGAGTTATAGCAGCTGCCTTAGCTGCTGCAGCTGCACAGGAACCGGTAGTATATCCGCATCTTAATTTTTTCCCATCACAATTTACATATAAATCTAGCATAGATCCTCCAACTTATATTTTATTAATGCTATGAGTTCCTTTTTTCTTTTCACTGAAAAAACATCTAACATTCTTATTTTTATTTAACTGTATTACTATAATTAGAGATATTAAAAAGTTTATTTTTTATTTATCCATAGCTTAGCTTTTTCATCTATTTTTTTAATAAAACTATCTTTTCCTTCGCAATAAGAGTCTATATCGTATTTAAATTTTAAGGCTAATTCTTTCTTTAGCTCTTCATATTGTTTAGCTTCTTCTTTATGTTCTATCATGTAATCTCTAAAATTTATATGCCTTTCTATTTCGGAATCACCTTTTTCAAATATATGAACATGGTGAGTTCTATCATATAATCCCTTTAAGAAAAATCTACGTCCTTTTATTCCGTATTCTCCCTTAGGAATATATCCTAAAGACTTCATTTCTTCATTATAATTATCCACATTGTTAACATTTTCTACTTCAACTAAAATATCTATTATAGGTTTTGCATAAATACCTTCTATAGCTGTACTTCCAATATGATATATTTGGACTATTTCATCCTTCATTATGTTGTATATTTTTTCTGATTCTTTTTCATATTCTATTCTCCATTTGGAGTTGTGTGGAACTACTTCTATTATTCTAACTTGTTTTTCCTCACTCATATTTTAAAACTCCTTTACATATCTTCTATCTACAACCATCTAATACTTGCTTTTAGTTATTTTATATAAAATTATTCTTATTACCTGTATGGATGTATTGTAAAATACTAAGATATTTCTTTTTTCGAAAAAATATAAGGTAAAAATTCTAAGTATATACCGAGTATAATTGCACCTAATACAATACTTGGTGTATTATGCTTGCCAAATCTTATATTTAATGATTGTTTACCCATTTCTACCATAAACCACACAATCATTAATCCTATAAATAAAATTTTTTTATAGTGCTTGTATCTTTTAATTCTATTTATTACTACAACATGAAGATTAGTCTTTTCAGTTATTTTTTCAACACAGATAGTTACAATCATAAAAATTATAAAATGTAGTAATATCTTCATATCTATAAACTCCGATCAATTCTATTATTGTTTAATATACTCTTTTTTTAATTAAATTTATTAATATGAATTTTATCAAAATCTAATTTTTCTTCACTTATAGGTTCCTTAACTTCATCTTTGTAACCTATGGCTATTATAGATTCCACTTTATAATTTTCTTTTATATTTAGTTTTTCTTTTATATAATCCTCTGCCATTTTATTTTCATCATAGATTCTATTTCTTATTTGTGACCAGCAAGATCCTAAACCTAAATATTCTGCTTCAAGTTGTAATATTATAGAGGCTATGGAGGCATCCTCTACCCATACATCACTTTTATCTTCATCTCCTAATATAACTACTGCTAATGCTGCATCCTTTATAAAAGTTCCTCCATGAGGTTTACATTTTGAAATATCCTTTAAAATTTCCTTATCTTCTAAAAATATAAACTCTAAAGGTTCTATATTTCTAGAGGATGGGGCTAAAAGTAATGCCTTTTTTAGAGCTTCTACCTTTTCTTTTTCTATTGGTTTTTGTTGAAACTTTCTTATACTTCTTCTTTGTTTTAATAAATCTAACATAATTTTATTTACCTCCAATTTTATTAAATTTAAAAATCCCATAAAGCTTTATTTACTTCTTTAAAATCATTAAGAGATTTTAAATATTCAACTAAAGATGCATAATTTCCTATTGAACATTTTGCTAGTAATTTTCTATATAAATCCTCTGTATCCCAAGATATTATAAATAAAGGTAGATTATTCTCTAACAATTGTTTTAGCATTAGAAATCTACCTATTCTACCATTGCCGTCTTGAAATGGATGAATCATTTCAAATCTAAAATGGAATTCTGCTATTATATCTAAATTCACAATTTTATTTTGGTAGTACCATGATATAAGTTCTTCTAATTTATACTCGACCTCATAAGGCTGGGCCAATTGCACATCTGTACCTACAATAGTGTTAGGTATTTTCTTAAATACTCCTGAAAATCCTCTTTCATAATCTGTTGTATTATGCTTTAACATACTATGTAAATATTTTATATATCTCATATCAACCTTTTCACCAATGGTATCTATAATATAATCAAACACATAGGATGAATTCACAGTTTCCTGAACATCATCTAATGTATGCTTACCTTCAACAACATTCTTATCAAGTAATAATGCAAGGGATTCTGTAGTAAATGTACTTCCCTCTATTTTATTTGAATGATATAAAAATTCGTGTCTAAGTTTATAATAAATTGAATTTTTTATACCCTTAGCTGTTTTTATATTTTCTATGAATTTCTCCAATTAAATCCACTCCTTGTATTTATTGTTTCTAATACATATATCCCTCTACATTACCTCATTTTCTATAAATACTTTCTGTTTCATGAATGAGTCTACTTATTATATTAATAATTCCATAACCTTTTTTAATAAGTTTTGAAATTTCATACTTTCCCATACTTAACCTTATTATATAATATTAACAATATTAGGATATATTATTTTCTAAACGTTACTTTAAATATATCATAAATTAACCATTGTAATTTTATGAACTATATATTTTTTTTCATAAAATATCTTTTATGATTCTCTGGGCACTGATCTAATATGCCGAAAATTTCATATCCATGTTTAATGTAAAAATCCTTTGCTTGAAAATCAAAGGTATCTAAATGAATTAAATGACAATTTTTTTCTTTAGCAATCTTTTCAAGTTCTTTTAAAAGTTTCGTACCTAAACCATCTTTTCTATATTCCTCTTTAATCCATAAAACATCTATATATATACAATTCCAACAATACATCTTACTAAGTATTCCTGCAATAATCTCTCCATTTGTATCTTCAATAACTCTATTTATACATAAAAGAGGAACTTCTTGTTTACCAGGAACCTTTGATAAGTTATATTCAACTATCCTATCAACAATTAAATCTGCTTCCTCCTCACTACTACTTTCTCTAATAATGTAATTATTCATATCTATGCCCCCAAATTTATAAATATTTAGCCTTCTCCTATTTCGTCAATTAACCAAGGTGAATTTTTATCCTTTCTAATAAGAGTAAACCATGTTTCATGTGAACCGCTATCCTGTGGAACAACTGCATCTTTTTTATACTTTACTTCATAATTAACTTTGTAAATTATAATATTCTCTTCTTTTGCCCCAGTTATAGTTCCCCTACCATATTTAATATAAGCTTTTTTATGTTTTGGATCTTTTTCTTCTTTTATAGTATTTATTTTTTTATATTTCAAATCTTCAAATCCCCAAACAACATTAGGGGCATCATGTCCTTCTGTTAAAGTAGTAAGAATTTTTTCTTTATTTTTTCATTGTAATATTTAAAGTAATTTTCTACTACTTTTTTAGGTTCTAAAAATTGTTTTTGCACGTTATATGGTTTCTCTTTAAAATATCCTACAAATACAAATAAACAAATTAAAATTACTGCAATAAGCATTTTTTTATTCATTTTATACCCCCATTTTGATTAGCGATTTTCAATTATTCTGAAAAATCTATCTACATATCTTTTATCAAAATCACAAAATTTATAGTTTTCTTTTGAAGATTCCTTTTGTACTTTGCTATTGTTCATAACCAATTTATCAAATATTTCGAGTTCTAAATAAGTATCCTCAAATGCACTATTGGCTTGATAAAAGTTTATTTTTTTGCCATCTTTAAAATTTACAATATAATAAAAATCTCCTGCATGACTTTTAAAAATCTTAAACTTTTTACCTTTAAATCCAGCTTGAACCTTAGAAATATCACTATATGAATATGTAGTTCCTATTGAACTATAAAAATTGTAGTCCATAATTTTATTTTTGGTTACTACAGTAATACCAGTAAGACACACATATAATAAAACAATGTTTAAAACCTATTATTTTTTAGTAATCCATTACTTTCAGTTATATTAACTAATCTTTTTCATATAGCTTTCTTACATCTTTTAATCCTTGCTCAATCTCAAGTTTTGAAAAATTACATTTTAGAAGTCTAGCCTCATGCCACTTACTAAGTTCTTTATAGAAAGATAATGCAGTTTCTAAATTTTTTTTAGTTTTCTGAGATTCTATCACTTCAAATAAAATATTTTCAGCTTCATTAATTTTACCTTCACTTATATATTTTTTTATCATAAACTCTAGCAATTCATCTCCTGAAATGGTCATATTATAATTCTCTATATCAATATCACTTTTTATAGCATCTTTTCCTGCAAAAAGAGCAACAGCTGCTTTTACTCCAGTTTTTATAAGTCTTATAATATATTCATCTTCAAACATTTATCACTAAATCCTTTCATTAGCTTTTCAACACCCTAATAGATAATTTAGAACATAATTATATAAAAAATAACACTTCTAAAACACGCAAAATTCAATTTTAAATAACGTGGTTTCTCTGCAAATCCTTTTTAGATTATTGGGTTAAAATAGGAACATTATGCAAAAATAGTTTATTTCTTGTTATTTTTTTTATTAGTGGCAATAATACTACAGAAAATAGCAGTACCTATTGCAATCCAAAGAGCGATGCTCATTTGAAGTCCTCCCTTCAAATTTACTATTTAACTTTTAGTAGATTATAATATTTTTATAAAGCCAAATTATGTTCATAATTTATTTACATACCTCAGGAGATAGATTATATATTTATAATCTTACCAAGGTCTTTTCCCTTGTAACCACCCTTTATCTCTCCAATATTCTTTGTCTTGATGACCGTCTAAATAGCTATTCATAAGATTTCTAAATATACTAAACAATATTTTTGTTTTTAGAGGGATATATACTTTTTTATTTTTCATTGAATTATAAAAAGCATATGATTTCTTGGCCAAACGTTTCTCATATTTATTTTGCTTTTTCAGTGGCATATCACTCCAATTTTTTGCCCAAAGAGTTAAACCGCATTTATACACCTTTGGAATTCCCCAGTATTTCAAACTTCTTTCTATTGGCTTTATTACATGTTTTGTACCTGTACCAGCGGTTGTAGATATTACAAAAGCAGTCTTAGAAAACATTTCTTGTAATGGCCTGTGACTCATAAAAATACACCCAAAATGATCAAGAAAAACTTTAAGTTGTCCACTCTCAGCAAGTGAATAAACAGGGGAAGCTATAATGATACCATCTGAAAGTTTCATCTTTTCTAAAATAGGATGAGTATATTTAGCATGAGGACAAAATTCCCCACCGAAACTTCCTTTATCAAGACATTGAAAACATCCACAACAAAATAATGGTAAGTCTTTTGGTAAATAAAAATCAAAAAAATCATTATTTCCAAGAGAATTCAACTTTGATTTAACTATCTCAATAGTCTTTTCTGTATTGCCATTTCTTTGACTGCCATGTATTACGGATATTTTCATCTCTTCCACTCCCTTATTCAATATAATAATAGATTTTAATTCATATTAACTTAGGATTATTATTTAATTAATGTGTATTTACATGCCCCAGGGGATGCATTATAGAAAAACACCCCAAAATTCATATTTGAATAATGCGGTGTTTTAGTAAATTATTCGTTTTCTCAATTATTACCTAAATATCTATGGCAATATCTTTCTTTTTATGAACTCTAAATATTGTAAAGCTAATTACTGCAATATATCCAATTATAGAAATTACTGATGCTTCTATTCCAAAGTGTCCCCCAGTTAACAATATTGATTTTGAATTAAGAACATATGAATAAATGCATTCAGCATTATGCTTGACACCTATGTCTAATATGCCTCCAATAATAATGATATTCCAAATAGCATGTACTATAGCACTTGACCAAATTGTTTTACTTTCATAAGTAATAAGTGAAAACATTATACCAACACTTGTCCCAGCGATAAATAACATTAAAATATCACTAAAATTCATTCCTCCCATTGTATGAAGTAATCCAAAAACAATTGATGGTACAAATATAGATATCATTTTACCCCATCGCTGTTTCAATATATACATAATAAACCCTCTGAAAATCATTTCTTCAACAACTGCAGCACAACCTACAGTAAAAATAGAAATTATAATTTTACTTATTATTTCAGTTGTTGATTTTCCATTATTAACAAAGTATCCTGGAGTAAGAATTAATAATACAGATACCATAATTGGTAAAATTATTCCAATTACTAGCCATGTAAAATTAATCTTTGGTTTTCCAATACCACATTCTAATAAACTATGACAAAAAAATTTTTACATAAATTTGATAGAAAAAGATAGGAAAGCAGTATATAAGTTATTCCAAAAACCATACTCGTAATTACCTTCGGCAATGGAAGTATATAAGCTAGATGGCTTAGCGATTGGCAGATTACCAAAACAAAAATTCCCCCAAATATAGCACTTATTGCTTTGAATGTTGTTATTTCATTTTTCATTCTCTATGTTTCCTCCTGGCCTAATAAAAATATCATCATTTAAACATAAAATATAACTACGATTTATCGACACTAAAATTATACCACATTTTCCATAAATTTATATATACAGAAACAGAATAGTTTTAAAACACCGTCTTATTAAATTTTCAAAGAACATTTTCTCTATCTACATTTTCAAAATTTAAGTTAACTTTATTTCATATTATGAATAAATAATTTTATCTTTTTACTAACATATACATTAGTGCATTTACTATAGAAGCTGCTACGTTACTTCCACCTTTTCTTCCTCTTATAGTTATAAAGGGTATATCTAATTTTTCTAATTCTTTTTTTGATTCCGCTGCTCCTACAAAGCCTACTGGTACTCCTATTATAAATTTAGGGTTTGCTTTTCCTTCTTTCATAAGCTCCATAAGCTTGTATAGTGCTGTTGGTGCATTTCCAAAGACAAAAAATTCTATACCTTCTTCTGCTGCTAGTTCTACTGCTGCCATGGATCTTGTTATACCTCTGTCCTTTGCAATTAGAGCTACATCTTCTTTAGATACAAAACACTGAACTGTAGAATTTAAATCTTTTAAAGCCTTTTTATTTATACCGGATAAAGCCATATTTGTGTCTGTATAAATCTTTGTACCATTTTTAAGAATTTCTCTTGCTGCCTCTATGGCTCCTTCCTTTATATAAATTAAATCTTTATATTCAAAATCTGCTGTAGTATGTATTACTCTTTTTACTATCTTTAATTCTTCACGAGAAAAATTATGTTCTCCCATCTCTTCTTCTATTATTTCAAAACTTCTTTTTTCTATATCCATTGGTTTTTTTATATAATCTTTCATAACTCTACCTTCCTGCCACTAAGGCTTAAACATATTAAATAAATATCATATAAATTAAAACTTATTTAAATAAAAAACAAAATTATTGTATCAATTAACGCAACAATCACAAAAACAACAATTCCTTTTAAAAATGACCTAATGTGCTTTTTAGGGTTTTTATATACACTATCTAATTTTTCCGTTCCTTTAAACCTTACTCTTTCTGTATTTCTCCACCAAATCATATCAATAAAGAAAAAATCAAAAGCGTTAAGAACCTCTCCTAGAATTAAAATATTAAAAAAATTTTGTTTCCAGCTGTTAGTTCTTATAATAAACCCACATAAAAACAACACTATAGAGAATATAAAAACATTATATATAAAAGACATATACGCTCTTTTCGTTACAATTTTATTTTTTAATCTATCATTATTGATTATTATGCTTTGTATTTCATCTGGATATGATTCAAAACTTTTTATATTTTTTTCATCATTTCCAGTTCCTAAAAAGCAAATCATAAAAAAAATTAAACATAAAACAATACTTTCTATTAACAATCCCATTATATCGCTTCCATTTCTTGTCGAATTCCTATTTTTATCTTTTGCTTAAGTTTTTTATAAAGTCCATATTTCCGAAGAAATGTACATGAGCATATGCTGCCAATGTATTATTTTTTATATACCCACAGCTCCATTTTTTTGTGGAATCATCATAGAGATTTTTAGTAAGTTCATATATTTTATCCTCTTTTAAATCCACATAGGATTTATGAAATTCATGACAATTAATTTTTAACCCTTTAGGTAATATTTTATTTTCTTTTTCCACTTCTATTTCAGCATACCCAAAGTTTTGAAGTCTTTTAGTCATATGGCATTTACCCTTAAAAAATCCTACTGCTTCTTTATAGTCTCCATCTAAATCTTCTATACCTTCTGTTAAATACATAAGTCCTCCGCATTCTGCATAACATGGGTGTCCATTATTTAATGCTTTATTTATACTATTTAACATAGATTTGTTTTCTCTTAATTCCTTTATAAAAACCTCTGGGTATCCTCCGCCTATATATAAAAAATCTAAATCATCAGGTAATTTTTCATCCTTCATAGGACTAAAATATTCTATATTACCTACATTTTCTAATAGTTCTATGTTCTCCTTATAATAAAAACTAAAAGCTTTATCATAAGGTATGCCTATATTTAGATTTTT
Organism: Clostridium sporogenes; assembly: GCF_001889325.1. NCBI lineage: Bacteria > Bacillati > Bacillota > Clostridia > Eubacteriales > Clostridiaceae > Clostridium > Clostridium sporogenes. The sequence goes on from NZ_CP013243.1 coordinate 1,226,372, forward strand.
GTTTTCTAAGTAAAAATTATCTTTATATTTTTCTGTTTCTTTAAAATGATTTATTAAATTTTCTACATCTACATATTTTAAAATTAATTCACTACATATATCTATTTTTTCTTCCAAATCTTTTATTTCACTACTTTGTATAAGACCTAAATGTCTACTTTTCAATTCTAATTTTTCTTCCTTTGGTACATATCCAAATACCTTTAATCCACAATTTTCTTCAACTAATCTCTTAAGTAATTTATAATAGTTTTCACTCACTTTATTAAAAATTACTCCAACTATGTTTATCTTTTCATAATTTAATATTCCCATAATTTCTGCACATAAGGTAGCACTTTGAGCCTTTGGAGTTAATACTAAAACTACTGGTAAATTTAACACTTTGGATAAATGAGCCGTAGAATATTTTGTATCTATACCCTTTCCATCATATAATCCCATTACCCCTTCTATTACAGCTAAATCACCTTTACCCCTGCTATAGGATGCTTTAACACCATCTTCTCCCATTAAAAACAAATCTAAATTTCTAGAACTGTTTTCTGTTACATAAGAATGAAAGGCAGGATCTATATAATCAGGACCAACTTTATATCCTTGAACTTTATAACCTTTTTTAATTAAAGCCTTCATAAGACCTAAAGTTACTGTAGTTTTTCCTCCACCACTACTATTGGAAGATATTATTATACTTCTCATAAAAACACCTCTTTAATTCAGAGTACAGAGTATAGAGTGGAGTTTTCTCATGAGATGAAAAAACTCCACTCTCAACCTTAAACTAACTGATTTCATATAAATTTAATTTTAATATAGCAAAGGTAAAAAATTTTTAATGTAGCCATATTTAAAACTACTTAGCCAAATGGATGGTTTATGAATATATTCCTTATCTTTGTAGTATTAAAATTAAATCTATCTTGAGACAGCTTCTATGTATTATTTTCTGTCTTCTTTTAACCAAGCACTTGCTTCAAATGCATAATAAGTTATTATTATATCTGCTCCTGCTCTTTTTATTGATGTTAGCATTTCTAGGGCTACTCTTCTTTCATCTATTAATCCTGCTTTTGCTGCTGATTTTACCATAGCATATTCTCCACTTACATTGTACGCGGCTAATGGAAATTCAAATCTATCCTTTGCCATTCTTATAACATCCAAGTATGGTAGAGCTGGTTTTACCATTACTATATCTGCACCTTCATTTATATCGTCTTCTATTTCAAGCATTGCTTCTCTTCCGTTTGCTGGATCCATTTGATAAGTTTTTCTGTCTCCAAATTGTGGTGCTGAATTAGCTGCTTCTCTGAAAGGGCCATAGAAAGCTGAACAATATTTTGCACTATAAGCCATTATACCTACATGTTTAAAATTATTTTCATCTAATATTTTTCTTATAGCATAGACCCTTCCATCCATCATATCTGAAGGAGCTATCATATCTGCACCGGCTTTTGCATAAGACAAAGATATTTTTGCTAAATATTTTAATGATTCATCATTATCTACATTATGACCATGAATTATTCCGCAATGTCCATGACTTGTATATTGGCACATACATACATCTGCAACTATATATAATTCTGGCATTAATTCTTTTAATCTTCTTATACCCTTTTGAACTATTCCATTATCATCAAAAGCTGCGGAACCGCATTCATCTTTATGATCTGGTACTCCAAATATCATTATACCTTTTATGCCTGATTTTCTTACATTCTCTACTAATTCTTCTAATCTATCTATAGAATAATGATAATTTCCTGGTAATGAGGATATTTCTTCTTTAATATTTTCTCCCTCTACCACAAACATTGGATATATAAAATCCTCTTCTCTAATCACTGTTTCCCTTACCATAGCTCTTATTGCTTCATTTTCTCTTAATCTTCTGTGTCTTCTAAACATAACTCTCGTCTCCTTTTAATATCTTGTCTAGCATACCGCTAATCAAATTAAATTTATTTATATATAAACTATAAAACTTTTATAGTTTAACGACTTAATTGTTATTATTTAATATACATTATTAAACTATTTTTATATTAAAATTAAGTTTCCTTATAATATTCACTTTTTTCTATCTGAACATAAAAAAGCTTATTTAAATGAATACAGTCCCTTAACTTATACTTTTATAAAATCTTAAAGTATTAACAATGATGGATGGCTATTATTGTTTAGTCTTTAAATTTTTCTGGATTTTTTACTCTCATAGATAAAATATAGCCACATTCTGTACAAATATCTGCTATAACTTCAGAACTACTAAACAAACTTCCACCAATGGGCCACATGGCACCATATCCACGTTGCTCACCTTCACCTATGTCTTCACATCCACAGGTTGGACACTTTTTATTATCTTCCATAAAACTTCATCCACCCACAATATAATTAATAATTATATTGTTTTAACATAAGTACTCTTTATTTATACCAATATGCTTTGTTATTGCTAGCGAATGACTTTAAAATATGGTTGACTTTATTTACTCTTATATTTTTAACATCTAATTAAGGTTTAAAAGTTTATCTATTATGCCATTTATAGAATATTCATCACAAATACTGCATTCTATATTATTTTTATCTAATTCTTTGGCTGTAATAGGACCTATTGCTATAATATTTTTTTCTTTTATACTATCTATCCCCACCATGGAAATCATATTTCTAACAGTAGATGGACTTGTAAATAATACTGTGTCTGCATTTTCAAATCTTTCAGTGTATGTACATTGTCCACATAAGGTTTCATATATATGTACTTCATCCACAGTACAACCTTCTTTTCTTAATGCATCCACAAGAAAGGGTCTTGCATCTTTTGAACGAGGCACAAGTATCTTATCCCGCTTTTGTATATGCTTTCTCATTTCTTCAAAAAGACTCTCTGCTACAAAATGCTTTGACTTAATGCTTGGCATTATTCCTCTTATCCTTATTGCCTCACTAGTAGCTGGTCCTATAGCTGCAAATTTAGCATTAATATTTCTAATATCTATATTTTCTTTAATTAAATAATCAAAAAATATTTTAACTGCATTTACACTGGTTAAAGCTATATAATCATATTCTTTTAATATATTTAAATAAGGATTTAGGTTCTCCTCTGTATTTTTTATTTCTATAGAATTTATTTCTGTAACCTCAGCCCCTAAATCTAAAAGTTGAACTTTTAACTCCTTAGCTTGCTCCTTTGTACGGGTTATACATATATTTCTTCCGAATAATGGCTTTTTTTCATACCAATTTAATTTATCTGAAAAACTAACTACTTCTCCTACTACTATTATTACTGGTGACTCTAGTTTAGCTTCTTTTACTTTTTCTACTATATTTTCTAAGTTACCTATAACTTTTTTTTGCTTTGAGGTAGTGCCTTTCATAACTACTGCTATCTTACTTTTTTTATCCATTCCATTTTCTATAAGACCTTTAACTATTAATTCTAATCTTCCAAGTCCCATTAAAAATACTAAGGTTCCCCCTATATTAACTACGGATTTCCAATCTATATCTAATTTATCCTTAGTCATAGCTGTAAAAATGTGAAATCCCCTTGATATTCCTCTATGGGTTATAGGAATTCCTGCATAATTTAGTACAGACACTGGAGAAGTTACTCCTGGTATAACTTCAAATTCTATATTTTCCTCCAAGAGATCTAAGGCTTCTTCTCCCCCTCTTCCAAATACATAGGGATCTCCACCTTTTATTCTTCCTACAATATGACCTTCTTTTGCTAATTTAACTAGCATTTTATTTATTTCATCCTGGCTTTTATAATGACAGCCTGGTTCTTTTCCACAATAATAAATTTCACAACTTGGTGCTAAATATTTTAACAATTCTCCATTTGCTAATCTATCATACATAACTGCAGTACATTTTTTTAGGGCTCTTATAGATTTTAACGTTATTAATTCTTCATCTCCTGGCCCTGCACCAATTAAATATACTTTACTCATACTTTCCTCCTAAACATAAAAGTGCGGGATACCTTTTTATTTAAAATTACTCTTCCCCACTAATCCCACTTATAATACTCGCATATTCTATTAAAGTGAGTATTATTAATTTATAATCATAATAATTACCTTATATCTTAATTAAACATAACTATTCATACTAAATTTATAATTCCTATACTTCGCATAGTAACTGATAATCCTCTTTATAAGCTTTTATAAAATTCCTATAAACAAACTTTACTTTAGTATAAGAATAACTTAATGAACATATCTTATCTAATCTATGAAAATGCCTACTTTTAGTCCTTTAGTATATGCTCTGCTAGGGCTATGCCTAATTTTTCATACTGATCTTTAGTTCCTGTAATTTCTTTTTTAATAATTTTATTTTTTCTTTCGAATATGCCTATTATATGCATTATATTATCTTTTATAGATGCATAGGCTCCTATAGTTGAATGGCAATCTCCATCCAATTCTCTCATAAAGGCTCTCTCTGCTAAAACACATATTTTTGAATTATAATGATCTAAATCTTTAAATAACTCCTTTTTAGGATGCTCTTCCATAACTTCTATACCTAAGGCACCTTGTCCGATTGCGGGTACCATTTCTTTTGTATCAAAATAATCTGTAATTAAATGATCTAAATTTACCCTTTTAAGGCCTGCTACTGCTAATATTATTCCATCTAGATTTTCTTTTTTTATTTTCTCTATCCTAGTTTGAACATTTCCTCTTATAGGAACAATATCTAAATCTGGGCGTAGAAGCTTTAGCTGGGCTTCTCTTCTCCTACTACTTGTACCGATTTTAGCACCTTCTCTTAAATCCTTAAATTTTATATTATCTAAGGATATAAAGGCATCTCTTACATCTTCTCTTTCAGGAATAGCTATTATTTCAAAGCCCTTAGGCATTTCATAGGGTACATCCTTCATACTATGTACTGCTGCATCTGCCCTTTGTTCTAACATAGCTACTTCTATGTCTTTAACAAATAGGCCTTTGCCACCTATTTTATCTAAAGATACTTCTAATATTTTATCTCCTACGGTTTCTATCAATAATTTTTCACATTCTATATCATGCTTTTTATTTAATAAATCTATTATTATTTCTGTTTGCACCTGAGCAAGCTTACTTCTTCTTGTAGCTATTACAAAATTCAAAATCCATACCTCCATAAAGTGAAACTTAATTCAGATTGATCTTTTACTCTATCTGAATTTTAGTTGAACTAATCCAGAAACTTTACAATTCTTACTTATCTTTTAGTGGAAACTCGGCTTTATCTTTTAGCTGAGTAAGCGATTCACATCAAATCAGCACTCTGTGTAAGCGACTCACATCAAATCATAGATTTGAGTTCCCTGCTTAAGATTTAAGTTTCCTACTTAAAAATCAGTATTAGAATTGTTGAGTCTAGGAAAAAACATTGATAAGATTAGATTACCATACCCCTTTTCAAAAAAGAAGTGAAAATCATTGCTGCAGATAAAATCTATAATTTCATCTTTCATAGGATTATTTTTTGTGATGCTTCTTATATATGTTACATATTCTATATAATTATCATATTTTTCTAAGTCTCTTTTTATTTTTTCTCCTATAAAAGAAGTAGCTTTTGGACAACCTATTTTGTTATTTAAAGCTAACACCATAGTTTTACTTTCCCTTTGAAAACTGTTAAAACATAGGCTTTTATCTTTATCAGAACAATCTATGTATAGTTTACTCAATGCATCACAATTATTTCTTATTTCATTATTTACTTCTTCATCTTCTGTAGCTATAACAACTAAATGCTTATCTAATATGTATTTTTCATCATAATTATTTTTTATAAATTCTACATTATCGTAGGTTTTTAAATTTAATATACCCCTTGAAAAGTTAGGAGCTAGTATATATAAACTACATCCTCTATCTAAAAAAGCTTTCCCTTTTATAAAAGCTGCCCTTCCGCCTCCTACTATTAATATTCTTATTCTTCTAGACTTTAAAGCAATAAAATTATATTTTTCCTGCAAATTTATCCACTCCAAAATTTCATCTTCTATAATTTAAATTTAATATACTAAAGAATTATAATATAAAGTATTTATATTAATCTTAAACCGTTGTTTTTCCTTAATTCTAATTATATACTTCTATAAATATAATTAAAAATATTATGTTTTTATATACAATATAACTTTTTACTTATGTAAGATATTAATTTTTATTATTTATATAATCAGCTTTCAATCCTTTATAATTCTTAAATTGTTGTTTTTATTTAAAAAATATTACTAATAATAGTATTAAAATAATATAGGTGAGTATACTAAAAAATCTTATATAAGAAAAATCAAAATTTCTATCTAAATAAGACATATATCCTACATATCCTCTACTGTCTAATCCTTCTTTTATTATTTTCCATCGACTTAATGTATTTATAAAAAGAAGGGCCGCCATTTTTCCTGTATTTCTAATTTTAAGTTTAAAGCTATCAAATCCACCTCTAGATTTTATAGAACTATATAAAATATTATATTCATCATTTATAACTACTAAGAATCTTTCCATTCCCTTGGCAATATCACAGATATCTTTCAAATATTCTTTCTTGCCCAGGCAATAAAGCATATCATCTATAGGTGTTGTAAGAGAAAAAAATGAAAGACATAATCCTGCACTTACACTTTTAAGTATAAGTGTTAATGTATATACAATTCCATAATCAAAAACAAAGGTTATAGAAGATATTGCTGCAAAAGCTGTTACTTCTAGAGTTATTTTTATAAATATTTTTTTATTATTTTTAGAAATGAGGTTCATAAATAGGAAAAATAAAATATTGCAAAAAACAATTATGTAGTTTTGAGTAAATCCCAAAATTACAATTGGGATTATGCTCAAAACTGTCTTTTCTAAAGGATGTATATTAGAAAGTTTACTGGTTTTTGATAGAAGCATTATTGTTCTTAGCATTCTTCTTTTTACCTATATAATATCCTATAACTCCAGCTCCTAATGCCGCTTGTGATGCAAATAATAAACTTTCTATTTCTCCTGATGGTGGCTCCCAAAGGCTATTAAACCAAGGTTCATAATCTTTATTCATTTCTTCTATAACACCTTCTGCTTGGTCATCAGCTCCTGCAAATTCTCCACCTCTTGCTCCTCCTATAAACAAAGAAGCAAGTATAACTACTACAGATACTATGGTTATAATAATATTTTGTTTTTTCATATACTATACCTCACTTAAAGTTTTTAATTCTTCTTTTGAGTATTTCATCATAAACTCAAAAATCATTATAGTTATTAATCCTTCTATAATAGCTAGTGGTATTTGAGTTAAAGAAAATATGGTCGCAAATTTAGCAAAAGCAGCCATAACTCCTCCTGTTTTTGCTGGGAAAGATAGTGCTAACTGTAATGATGTAACAGTATACGTAGCTAAATCTCCTAAGCTTGCTGCCAAAAACACAGCTAATTTTTGATTTTTGTTTTTCAATCCTTTATATATTAAATAAGATACTATAGGTCCTACTATTCCCATAGAAAAAATATTAGCTCCAAGGGTTGTTATTCCACCATGGGCTAATAATATGGCTTGAAACAAAAGCACTATTAATCCTACCACTGATGCTACAAAGGGTCCAAATATTATGGCCCCAAGACCTGTTCCTGTTGGATGTGAACAACTACCTGTAACTGATGGTATTTTCATAGCAGATAGTATAAAGGCATAAGCTGCAACTACTGCTAATAACATCTTTAGATCCTTATTCTTTCTGGTTTTTTGTCTTATGTGTTTTACACCTATTACTATAAAGGGTGCACTTAAAACAAAATATAGTGCTGCCCACTTAGGCGGTAAAAACCCTTCTGCAATATGCATGGCATATGCATTTTGTGACAAAGCTAGTACAAGTGCGGTCGTTAATAAAAATAAATACTTCTTTTTCATTTTTTCCCCTCCTACTTTTATTAATTAAACTATAATATTTTTATAATATTAAAAATATAGTTATCTATTTTATCTCACTGCTACCATTGCCAATACTCCCTCTTCTATGAAACTGGGAAATATTAAAATTCTTAAACTTTAAAAATATGTATCTCTTTTATAAAATGATTCTTTGCTTTAAAAACAGTTATATATTTTATACAACGATTCTTAGTTTTAAAACTAACTACTCATTTTATGAAATAATTCTTCACTTTAAATGAAATTTTCTTTTACTTTATTTCCTTTAAAATATTTACTAAAGCCTGATTAAGTTCTCTAGTTTTTATTGCAAATCTTACATAATTATTATTTAAATTTTTAAAATCCTTGCAAACCCTTAGAACAAATCCTTTCTCTAAAAGCCTATTTTTAAGCTCATCTCCTGTAATATCCTTTAACTTACAAAGTACAAAATTGCTGTAAGTACTATATACACTATGAAACAAATCACATTTTTTTAGATTCTCATGCATAAATATTTTTTCTTTTTCTATATAATTTATGGACTTTTCTATGAAATCTTCATCCTTTAAAACATATTTAACTGCAATTTCTGCAAAGCAATTTATATTCCAGGGGTTTTGCTTTTCCCTTATTTTATTTAAAAATTCATTATTAAAACTTATTCCATAACCAAATCTTATGCCTGGCATAGAAAAAAACTTAGTTAAAGCCCTTATTATAAAAATGCATTTATATCTTTCACATAAGTTTAAAAAACTAAAGGAATTCTTTCCTGTAAACTCTATAAAAGCTTCATCTAAAATTACAATTTTATTATTTTTTTCACAGTAATCTAATATGTATATAAACTTTTCTTTATCTATTACTGATCCATTAGGATTATTAGGATTTCCCAATATTATTCCTTCTGTTTTTTCTAAGGATTTTTTTATATTTTCATAGTTATATGTCATATCCTCATTTAAATTGCAATAATCTATTTGTACATTCCATTTTTTCGCACATAATTCATATTCCACAAAGGAAGGCACTAAAATAGATATACTATTTAAATTACTTATGGCTAAATCGATTATTTCTACCGCTCCATTACCTAGAACCAAATTTTCTTCCTTTATATTAAGTTTGTCTACTTTTTCTTTATAAAAATAACCTAGAGAAAAACTTAAATAGTCTGTTAAATTTCTTTTTAAATTTCTATACTGAATATCAGGATAAACTTGTATCCAATTTAGAGCTTCCTGTAAATTATCTTTAAAACTAGCTGGCAATCCTAAAGGGTTTATATTAGAACTAAAATCTATAAGTTCTTTTCCTTTTAAAATTCCTTCTGTATAAATATCTCCACCATGCATATAAACACCACCTTCTTTTAAACAATTGCGAATTAAGAGTTAAGGTTATAATTTTTCATTACATTAAAAACTTCTTAAAAATTTATATAGATTTTTAATTTCCAAATTTTTCCCATCAATTACTCGCTTTTCACTTTAATTTAATTACTAAAATTAAAGAACTGTCCCTATAATTAAATTAATTATCACTTATCATTAATTTTAAATATAAAAAAACTAACTATATAGTTTAAAAATTATAGCGCACATTACTATCATTAATGCTTCACTAGCATACATAAGTTTTATACTTTCCTTTATGTGTATTGGTGCTAATTCCTTTATTTTATCTCCTATAGTAGGTTTTTCTACCACTTGCCCAAAATATACATTTGTTCCTCCTAATTGTATCTTTAAGGCTGCTGCTGTAGCTCCTTCTGGATAGGCACAATTAGGACTTTTATGATTTTTTCTATCTCTTATCATTATTTTAAAACTTTTAAATGGATTGCCCCCTACTACTGGCGCTGATATACACATTAATATTCCTGTTAATCTTGCTGGTATAAAATTAAAAACATCATCTACCTTAGCTGGAAAAAATCCTATATATTTATATTCATCATTTAAATATCCAAGCATAGAATCCATAGTATTTATTCCTTTATACATCATAGCTAAAGGGGCTCCACCAATCATTGCATAAAAAAGCGGTGCTATTATGCCATCGGATGCATTTTCTGCCACTGTTTCTACATCTGCTCTTATTATTTCATTTTCAATTAAATCTTTAGTTTCTCTTCCTACTATATAAGAAAGTTTTAACCTTGCATCCTCTATATTTTCTTTATATAAAGCATGATATATCTTTATAGCTTCTTCATGGAGACATTTAGCTGCTAAAGTTGTCCATATTATTAAAATATTTAGCCCATGATAAATATAAAAATTAAATTTAAAAGCTTGCAAAAGCATAAATGGGATTAAAAAACTAGCAAAGCACACTATCATTACAATTACTTCACCATAAAGCTTTAAATTTTCCTCATTTTTCACTTTAGCTCTAAATTTTTTTTCTAAAAAATTAATAAGCCTCCCTATGTATATAACTGGATGGGGAAACCAATGAGGATCTCCAATAATCCAATCTATAAAAACCGCTATAATTATATCTACAAAATTTGCAGTTACATTTAAATACATCTCATTATCATCCTTACATTCTTACTTTTTTTATCATATGTCTAAAATCCCCAATATTTAATCTTATATCAAAGGAACTACTCCCCTAAACAATTCCTTTTGCTAAAGCATAAGAAATTCTTATAGCAAGTAAATCTTATAAAAAATTACTTAATGCCTATAATAGAATAAATTTTTTCCATGTCTAAACTTTGTCGTACTATATCTGCAAGCTTATCTAATTCTTTTTCTCTCATATGTTCATATACTTGTGATTTTTTTCTTTTTAAACCTTTTTTATCTCTCAATTCATTTATTATTTTTTCTCTAAAAGCCACTCCATCAAAAACCCCATGGATATAGGCCCCCATTATGTTTCCTTTTTCATTTATGGCTCCATCAAAATAATCTACTTTTTCTCCATTTTTATCATAGATTTTAAATAATGGAGTAACATTTTTACCATATTTACTTATTCCCATATGTATTTCATAGCCATAAACAGTATTTTCTATTTCTTCATTTAGAAGTTTTGCAGAAACCCGTGTTGTAACCTTTTCCTCTTCAAAGGTAGTTTCCATATCTAAAAGATTTAATCCACCAATCTCTCCTAAATCTGTCTCCATTTTGTATGGATCTTTAATTTTACTACCTAATACTTGATATCCTCCACAGATACCGATTATTTTTCCATCTCTACTATATTCTTTTATACTTTCTTCTAATCCACATTGTCTTAAATAAAGTAAGTCTTCTATGGTATTTTTACTTCCTGGTATTATTAATAGATCCGGCTCTTTAAATTCCTCTTTTGAAGTTATAAATCTTATAGATACATCCTCTTCTGATTTTAAAGCATCCAAATCTGTAAAATTTGATATATGAGGCATTTTTATTACAGCTATATCAATTAGTGCATAGGCTTTTTTGTTAAATTCTACCGCTCCATCCTCATCCTCTAACTGTAATCTAGTGTAAGGGACTACCCCTAAACAAGGTATATGTACTATATCCTCTAACATATCTAAACCTGGTTTTAGTATTTCTACGTCTCCTCTAAATTTGTTTATTATAGTTCCTTTTACTCTTTCCTTTTCTCCCTCTTTTAAAAGAAGCATAGTTCCAGCTAAAGATGCGAAAACTCCTCCTTTATCTATATCTCCAACTAAAAGTACAGGAGCATCCACAAGTTCTGCAATACCCATATTTACTATATCTCTATCTCTTAAATTTATTTCTGCGGGACTTCCTGCTCCTTCCATAACAACTATATCAAAATCTTCTTCTAATTTATTAAAATGCTCTTTTAGCATATCTTTAAACTTTAATTTTAAATTATGATATCCCATAGCTGTACTATTTCCGTACACTTTGCCATTAACTATTATTTGACATTTTTTATCTGAAGTAGGCTTTAAAAGTATAGGATTCATATAAACCTCTGGCTCTAAACCAGCTGCATAGGCTTGAAGTACTTGAGCTCTTCCCATTTCTTTTCCATCTAGAGTTATATAAGAATTTAAAGACATATTTTGTGATTTAAAAGGACAAACACTATACCCATCCTGCTTAAATATTCTACAAAGGGCAGCCACTATAAGACTTTTTCCTACAGAAGATGCTGTTCCCTGAATCATTATTTTAGCCATAAACTTCTCTCCAATTTCAATTTATTTTTTAATATAAAAATTGGCTATAAACTTTAGAGTTTATAGCCAATGCATAGTTAAAAATAGGCATAGTTTACCTATATTATATTCCTTTTGCACAGTTATCTTTCCCTCCGAAAGTTTACCTAATAAAAATCTAGGCAGGTCTCCTGGCTCATGATTCTTCCTCATCTTTCCCTTCCCCTTTATAAAGAGTGGTCTATGAAAGATTTGTCCTCAATTACAGTAGCGGGGGGCTGCTGTGGATTTTACCACATTCCCTTTTCACCTTTTATGTAAAGGCACCTAAATATTTTTTATTAAATTACCATCTTTAAGATTATAACAAATATGGCTTACTGTCAATAAATAATTATTTATATACAGCTTTGTTGTTATTATATTTATTTATAGTTAAAGCCTCTTCTATTTTATACTGATACCAAAAGGATTTTGCCACTAAACTTTATACTATAATTATTAATAACACATTTTCCAATATATTATGGCTAAAATATTATCAAAAAAAAGAAATTTTAAATACTCTCTACTTATAAGTAAATTTAAATTTTCTATATATCTATACAATATTTTTCTATATATGGCGATGTCATAGCTGCCAGTAAGCATCCATAGTTCATATTAAATTCTATTATATTTCCAATTTTATATTTTTTATCGCATTTAGTTAAATCTAACAATAAATGATCACTGCTTGCTCCTAGTATTTCTATTTTACTATCTCTTGGAGTAAGTCCGTCTAAAAGTATATCCTGTTTTCCTAATGCTACAATTGCCCTTCTCATAATCCCTTTATCTTCAAAAGTAGGTTTGTTTCCAAAAGCATCTACCCCTATTTTTCCTACTGGAAAAGAAGGTTTTTCTTTTAGCTCTATTATTTCTGCTTTCAATATGAATGAGTCATTATAAAAATTTTTTAAATGTTTTCCAAATGCAGTTTCTCTGCCTAAAGCTAGTGATTCACCTATCCTTAGTTGATTTATGCCCTTAGGCATAGAATTATTTAATAGCATGTATAGGCTACTAGAATTTCCACCTGAAACTATTGGCACATTTATTTTAAATTCCTTCTCTATTTTATATTTTATAGACACCAGTTTTCCTAAATTATTTTCGTCAGGCATTACAGCACCATAACAAGTAAGATTAGTACCTATTCCTATTAGTTTAATATTAGAAAGCTTCATTATTTCTTCTACTAAAGGCATTACATCCTTTGGAAGTACTCCTTCTCTTAAATCCCCTAAATCTACCATAAGTATTATTTCATGAACTTTATTATTCATTGATGCAAATGAAGAAAGTTCTTTTGTCACTTCTAATTCAGAATTTAAACTTATATCTGCATATTCTATAACTTTTGAAACCTCACTTTTCATAGGAATACGTAAAAGAAGTTTTTTACAATTAATATTTTTTATCCTCATAAGATTTTTAATTCTAGAATCTCCAACAGTTCTAATTCCTTGATTTACTATAGTTTCAGTTATTCTATTATTTGCACAAAATATTTTAGTTACTATTACAGGTTCTAATTTCTTTCTTTCACATAGTTTAATTATTTCTTTAGTGTTATGAGCTATTTTTTCTAAATTAATTTCTATATAAGGACATGTTTTATCCAAAACATCCACCCCTTTTCAAGAGAATAAATTATGTTCACACTTCATAATCTCTATTGTAGTTTAACTTTAGATAATAAGCAAATATTAACATTTTATAAATTATATGTATTTTGAGTATCTATTAATTTCCAATATGTTATAATGAAAGGTAAAAGGTATAAATTTTAATAAACTAAATGTATTTCTAAATTAAGATCAAAAACATATTTTCTACATATACTTTATTTAATTTTATACTAATTTAATTACTATAAACTGTATTTTTAAACCCAATATCCCTTGAGATATTGGATTTAAACTATTGCAGTATATAGTGATTTTTTATTATACAATGAAATATATTTCAATCATTTATATTCAAATATTATTTCATATTAAATTATTGAAAGGAGTAATATTTTTATGAAAAATTCAGCTGTAGTTTATTGTGAGGGTTTATTTGGAGAAATTGATGGAAAAGTAGCTACCGGACTTGTACGATACTCTGAAAAATATAAAATATTAGCAGTAATAGATAGTACAAAATCAGGTATGGATGCTGGAGAAGTATTAGATGGAGTTAAAAATAATATACCTATTTTTAAAAATACACAAGAAGCTTTAAAGACTTTAGGCACAGTTCCTAAATTTTTTATTGTAGGTTTGGCACCATCTGAATCTTATTTGCCTGATTATATAACAAAAGCAGTTAAAGAAGCAATTAAAAATGGCATGAACATAGTCAATGGTCTTCCAGTATTTTTTAATGATATTGATGAACTAAAAAACTATTCAGAAAAATATAATGTTAAAATTCAAGATATTAGAAAACCAAAATTATTAAATGAGTTAAAATTATTTTCAGGAAAAATTGACAAAGTTAAATGTCCTGTAATAGCTATCTTAGGCCTAGATTGTGCAGTTGGAAAACGGACAACTCTTATGCAATTAGTGAAAGACTTAAGATCAATGAAGATTAATACTACCTTTGTAGCTACTGGCCAAACTGGAGTATTACAAGGAGCAAAATATGGAGTACCTATAGATGTGATAAATTCTCAATACGTAGTAGGAGAAATTGAATCTGCTGTAGTAAAAGCATATGAAAATGAAAAACCTGATATAATTTTAGTAGAAGGACAAAGTGCTTTAGGTCATCCTGCTTACTTATCATCTTATGGGATTATAAAGGGAGCAAAACCAGATGCATTTATCATTCAACATATACCAAAAAGAGAAAAGAGAGTGGACTTCCCTTTTTTAGAAGTGCCCTCTTTAAAAAGTGAAATTGATCTTATAGAGTATGTATCAAAAAAACCTGTTATAGGTATAACTATAAACCATGAAAATATATCTAAGATTGAAACGGACAAAGCTATTAAGTCTTGTGAAGAGCAATTCAAAATACCTGCTACAGATGTATTAAAAAATGGTAGCAAAAAAATAATAGATGAAATTTTGAAAAATTTCTCTACTATAACTAAAAACAAAGTATCCTAATAAATTATAATTTATTATTACTAACTATATTAATAGATTTTTTATAACCATTCTAAAATGTTCTTAGATTTTCTCTATATAAGGGCAAAAGCAACACCTTTCTTATGTGTTACCTTTGCCCTCCAATTTTATCATTTCATTTTACCCCCTTTTTTATTAGGTTCTAGAATACCAGTTACATTAAAAATTTATTTATTATATTTCTTGAAATAGCCTCTATAACTTTATCTATTATTACTTTAATTATATATTATTTATTTTTTTGTAAACTATAATAAAGGAACTACTAAATTTTGTTTATATAACACTTAAAAATTAATTATAAAAATTTCAAATAACCATTGACCCTAACACTGTGTTATAGCTTATTATAAAAATAGAGGTGATAAACATTGCATTATAAAGTAAAAGAAGTTGCTGATATGGCTGGAATAAGCGTTCGTATGCTCCACCATTATGACAAAATAGGATTACTTAAACCTGATTCTATAAATTCTGCAGGTTATAGAATCTATACAAATGAAAATCTTGATAGATTGCAACAAATTCTATTTTTTAAAGAGCTGAATTTCCCCTTACAGGAAATAAAGATTATTTTGGACAGTCCAACTTTCAATAGGAAAGAAGCTTTAAAAACTCATAGACAATTACTTTTAGAGAAAAAAATAAGACTTGAAAAAATTATACAATCTGTGGATAAAACCATAGATAATATTGAAGGAGGAATAAAAATGGATAAAAAAGAAGTGCTTGGAGTATTTGACATAACCCAAATAGAAGAACATCAAAAGAAATATTCAAAGGAAGTAAAAGAGAAATATGGAAACACCTCTGCTTATAAAGAAAGTAATGAAAAAACCTCTAAATATACAAAAGAAGATTGGAGTAATATAATGAAGGATTGGGATATTATTTATAAAAAACTAGCAAGTCTTATGGATAAAGCTCCAGCTAGCAGTGAAGTTCAAGAAGCTATTCACCAGTTTAGACAGCATATTTCAAAAAACTTTTATGACTGTACCCCTGAAATATTTAAAGGTCTTGGAGAAATTTATGTTAATGATGAAAGATTTACGGATAATATAGATAAATATAAAGTTGGTCTTTCTAAATTTTTAAGGGAAGCTATTAATGTTTATTGTGATAATATAGTGGATGAAAATCTAAAATAGTTTACTATTTGCATCATTGTAATACCTAAAAATTTTCTAATTTCACTATAGCTTTCTGTATCTATATAGATTCAAAACTTATTTTTATAGGTAAATATTCTTCCATAGTATTTAATTTTTTGTCATCATCATAATATATTAGTTTACAAAAAGGCAAACCCAAATTATGAAGATAAATCTTAAAAGCTTCAAATTGGATTTGTCTTAATTTATTGTTATTTTTTCACATTTGAAAATATTTCTTTTAAACTATTTGTATTGTTTTCATCTAGCACATAACTCAATTCTGTTCCAGAAAAAATTATGTATGATTTTCCTTTTGAGTCACCTACTAAAATGTACAAAAGAAAGTAACCATCATACACATTACTATCTTCAACATATTTTAGGTTAGGTTTTATATGATAAAAATATTCAAAGGATTCTATACTGGCATCTTTAGGAAATTCTATTTTTTTAATTCCATCTGATGTATCTAATGAATTCATAATCACTTTGAACTTTGATAATTTTTCTTCATCATAAATTACACCTATCTTGTCATTACTAAATTTAGAAAAGCTATTAAACTTAAAAACATCTATGCTTGATAATGATGAAATTTCCATTCTAGCTTTATCTGTGTTACTAAAATGTCTATATGCCAAACCTATAAATATAACAATGAATACAATAAAAATAAATTTATTAGTCTTTTTCATTCTCATAATAATCCATCCATGATTAATTTTATTTATATTTACATCCTTTTTAATTTTATTTTATTTTTAATGGTATTCCGCAGGTTACTAAATAAACCTCATCACTTAAAGAGGCTATAAATTTATTTATAATACCTTGAAAATCTCTAAATATTCTACCTAATTTATAAGCTGGCACAATACTATAACCTACCTCATTAGTAACTAATATTATATTTTTGTTTTCTTCATTTACTGATATTATTAAATCATAAAATTCTTTTTTAATACTTTCTAAAATCCTATCTAACTCTTCCTCTTTAATATTTTCATAATCTATTTCTTTATGAAACATTAGGTTTGTTGTCATTACAGTTACACAATCTAATAAAATGTTTTCCTCATCATAATCTTTTATTATTTTTCCTAAATCCTTATATCCTTCATAGGTTTTCCATATACTATTTCTTCTTTCCCTATGCTTTTCTACCCTATGTTCCATTTCCTTATCTGTAATCTTTGCCGTAGCTATGTACAAAACACTTTGCTCATTTTGAAGTAAGCTTTCTGCAAATTCACTTTTACCGCTTCTTACGCCACCTGTTATTAATACAATCTTATTTTTTTCCTTCATATTTACTTCTCCATTCTAATACTTATGTAAAAATATTTATCACTTTTCAAATGCTTATCTTTCATGTAAAACTATTTAGTTATATTTAGCGATCATTTGATTTTTATATTTTCATTTAAAGGATATTTATAATAGAAAAACTGTCTTGTATTTATTATAACAAATACAAAACAGTTTAATAAACTTATGAAGTTATTCTTATACTTAATAATTTTTGTATTAAAGTTTACAGATTTCAATTGGAATATTACATACAAAATACATAAATAAATTATATACTACTATTTTCCTTTTATTATTCCCACTGCTACTCCTATGATGCTTGCACCTTCTTCTAGTATTTCTATAGGTTTATATTTTTTATTTTCTGGCATAAGTACTGCTCCAGATTTTTTTATTAATAACCTTTTAAGAGTTGCACTGCCCTCTAAGTTAACTGCTACTATATCTTTATTTTCAGCCATTTGTTGCCTCTTTATTACCACATGATCTCCATCTTCTATGTTAGCACCTATCATACTATCACCTTTTACCTTTAATATGAAGCAATCTTTAATACCCCTTACCCAATATTTAGGTATGTTAAATTCTCCTTCTATACAAGGGTTCATAAGTATAGGTTCTCCTGCTGCTATATCATTAAATACTGGTAGCTTTGCTAATTCATCCTCTTTGTACTCTTCTTTACTACCTTGATCTTCCACAATAATTTCTTCATTACTACCTAAATCTCTGAAAAATTCATAAGATCTTCTATGCTTTATATCTACATATTCAAACTTATCCATATCATAGCTTACCTTATCTTTATGCCATTTATTTTTAATGTTTTTATCTAAAGCCTTATCTTCTGAATTAGCGTTATCTATATTAGAAATATCTTCATTTCTTATATTAATATTTGGAACTTTCTCTTTAAGATTGCAATCATCTATATATGTTTCTACTTTTTCTTTAACATTAATAGATATTTTTTTATTTAAATTAAATCTTTTAAATTCAAACCCTAATTGAAGATTATTTAATTTCCGTCCCTTAGTTATCCACCCCTTAGAATTTGAACTTTCCTCTTTATCTACAACAAATAATATACTTGAATATATATTTTTTCTGCCCAAAGCCTGTATAAATTTTAATTCTAGTTTAGTAAAATTTTGTGCCTCATCTACTATTATGTGATTAAATTTATTTTCTTTATTTTGAGAAGCTTCTTTTAAGGATATAGATACCACATCACTATAATCTACTAAATTTTTATTCTTTAATTTTTCATTATATAAAAGCATAATTTTAAATATTGCTTCTCTAATTTTTGAATTTTTTATAATTCTTTGAGGGCCTTCACCTTTTTTTGTTTTTCTACCTATTCTATCTGCATTTTTATATTCCTCTAAATCATAATACATACAATCTTTCATCCATTGTATTTCTTCTAAAAAGAATTTACTATATTTTATATCTATATATTTTAAACTTTTGTATTCATTTTTTATATCATTTATACATTCTTTTATTATAGATAATTTTTCTTTTTCACTTACTAATTCGTATCGTAGATTGTTATTTTCTATATACTCCCCAAAATACTTGTTTATAATTTTATATATACTACTAAAATATAGCTTGTCCTCAATATATGAAAATAAAGTAATGTATTGAACTCCTGTTTTTTCTGCATCCTCATATATGTTCTTAATATGGTTTAAATTTTCTTCATGTTTTGATAGAATTAATACCTTATCTCTATCATACATACAATATTGATTTTTTAAATAAATACCTCTGTATATAGCTGCAGTAGTTTTTCCAGTACCTAATGATCCTCTTAATAATCCGTATCCCAAATGTTTACTTTTAACTATTCTATTTTGTCCACTTTCTAGTTTCATTTTTTCACCTCCCAAACGTATATTTAATGAACAATTTTCAATGATCAATCATCAGTACTTAATTTACAATTAAGAGTGGCAATTTTAACTGAATTTTTTTAACTACTTTCAAATTATCAGTTATTTTATTTATAATCTTAAAATAGAAATCAAAAATATTTCCACTCCAGGTTCCATCTGATGATATAAGCCTGTAATCCCATCTTACTTCTTCTGATATTTTCTCTCTATAATCTAAAAAATAATTAGAAAATTCATCTGTTATTGCGCTTTCTTCTCCGAACATTAAAAGACCTGCTGCTGTTATTCCTTCTTTACCTAATTTTCTATCTTTATCATAGGCACCTAGTAAATTATTCATTCATTAATAATTGGTAACTACGCTTATATACATTATACCAAATAACAATTTTTTTTAAACTTGCTTATAAAGGATTTGTTGGTATGTTATAACTTAACTATATTACTTTTAAGTACTTCATAAAATAAACTATCGTGGAAAATACTATACCCATTATATTACTTTAATTATTATAGCAACTAATCTTGTAAAATAGCTACCGCACGAATAGGTGCTCCATCAGAATTTTCATATTTTATTGGAAGGGCACAAAATGTAAATAACTCATTTCCAACTTCCCCTAATCTAGTTAGATTTTCAATAACAACTATATCAGTTTTTAAAAAAAGTTTTCGATGAATAGTTAAATTTTCATCTGAAATAGGATCAATACCTATAACATCTACTCCAACGCCCTTTTTTTTATTATATATTAAGTATTGGGCAACCTCTTCTGTAATACAAGGATAATCTCCAAAATAAAAATCTGTCCTCCAATACCTATCCCAACCAGTATGAAACAAAATAAAATCTGCCTTATTAGCTTTTTCTTTTACACATTCAATATATTTCATGTCAATTTTTTCACCTTCTTTTAAATCACTACAGTCAATAACCAATCCTTTTCCTATAAATTGTTCTGGTAAAAATGAATCTAAATTTCTTCTTTCAGGAAATAAATGTGCAGGTGAATCCATATGAGTTCCTGTATGCGAAAACATAGTTAATAAAGTTTCTTTAAAACCATCTTTATCATATGTACTTTTAACTTCTAATTTTGGTTTTTCTGTGCCTGGATAAACTGGCATATTTTTTGATATAGTATGTGTTAAATCAATTACCTTCATAATAAAACCTCTCTTTATTTATAGTAACTAATATAAACAATTTTTAGTTTATACTATGTTACTATTGATATATAGTTTATAAATATATCTTAACACTCTTTTATATGTAATATTTTATTTTTGAAGGAAAAAATAGACTACTAATTATAATTAATAGTCTATAATAAATTATACCTTAATGCTTATCAATATAGTCTTGTAATTGTTCGTGCCACTTCACTGTATCCCATATCTGTGGCTCAGTTGTTTGCTCTATTAGAAGATCAATCAAATGTCTAGGTGTTTTGCCGCCAATATACATTGATTTGATACAGGAAACACAATATACACAAACCTCGTTGCAAGGCATAGAGTCTGCTCGTTCCTTCATTTTTTGGTGAACTTTTTTAATCGGGAGCTTAGGATAAAAATCATCTCCGCAGCATATTGAATTCGTACCAGAAAACTTTGTTTCTACAACATCAATGTTCATCTTTTTAAGCAAATTGCGTACATCCTTATGCACTTGTGGCTTTTCACGCACAGGACAGGCATCGTGTACCGACAACTTCAAGCCTTTATAGTCAGGATATTGAAATGCATCCAATTCATCAAGTACTTCCCATAAAGAAATTGTTGATATTCCCTCGTATAAGCTTCTGAAACGCCTGTCACAGCCAGCACATACATTGATAATCAATGATCCTGCCTCAAGTTGCGGATTATGGTGACAGCATATTTTGTGCAATGTAACCTCCCCGTAGTTTTCATTCAAAAACTTTAAAATTTTATTTTCTATTTCAGGCTTATATATACTTAAAGCACAGCCTGGATTAAAATATGTTTTTGGCATAATATATTTCCTCCTATCTAAAATTGAATTTTATTAAGGCACCTTTTATTTACCACTTAATTGTAACAGGAGATAAACAAAAATCTTCTTGATTTCGGATTTTTAATTTTTATAGTTGAAGTTTAACTATTCTACTTTGTCCACTTTCTAGTTTGATTTTTTCACCTACTTATCCCATTTTTCACCTCAAACCCATTATATATAACACTTTGGCCGAAATTTTAATTATTATAATAGCAATGCCATTACATAACCACTTGTATAAGAACCATCTGATAGCATTTTGTCATTTCTTAATGTACCTTCTATTTCAAAACCCAATTTTAGATATAAGCTTATTGCTCTATAATTATTTATATCAACTTCAAGTGTAATTCGGAATATACCATTTTCTTTTGCCCATTCAATTCCTGATTTCATTAAATTTTTACCTATACCCATTCCACAATATTCTTTCTCAACTGCTAGTCCAAATTGAGCAGAATGTCTTATTTTTTTGTTGGTATTTCCATTCAAGCTGCATACTCCAACTATTTTCCCATCAACTTCTGGTACAATTAATAAATCTACTTGTGAATCTATTTGACTTTGGATAAATTCTTTCTCTTCTTTAATAGTTAGACAAACTTCATCCGGATCCTTTAACAAAAAGTCTGTTTCTTGATTTACTTTTTTAATAACATTAATCAACTGCTCAGCATCTTGGACTTCTGCATGTCTTATAATAATTGCCTTACCATTGATATTATATTTAGTTTGTTTTATTTTCCCCATTTTTATCCTCCTATCCCGTAATTTATATTTTAATTTAATACTAATTATATTCACAAAGACAACTAAATACAATATTATATTATATTCCATTTTAAAGAAATAGGAGTATCACAGCAATATAGTCATGGGATAAAAATATAGGCTACTAAGAATAAAATACTTAGTAACCAATCCATAATCTATTTAATTTTCTTACTTAATTTAAAACATATATACTTAGGATAATTTTTAAGCTTTAAAATTTTATCTAGGTTAAAACAAAGTATAATTTTATTATATATATTTCTACAATTACAAAATAATAAAATATACTTGCTCTAATTTTTATTTCCTCTCTTTTTCCTCATAATACATATCACTAATATTCTTTATAAAATTAAAATTATCTATCTGTGATGCTTTTTTATAACATTGCATTGCTTTTTTATAGTCCTTTATTACTCCTTTTCCCTCATAATACATACTTCCTATATTCCTCATAACTCCAGAGCTACCTTCTTTATAGGATTTTTTATACCAATACATCGCTTTTTTATAATCTTGTTTTACTCCCTGTCCATTATAATACATAAATCCTATATTACCCATAGCAGTAAAATTCCCTGCCTGTGATGCTTTGCTATACCACTCCATTGCTTTTTTATAATCTTGTTCTACTCCTTTTCCCTTATAGTACATGAAACCTATATTGCTCATAGAAGTAGAATTACCTTTATCTGATGCTTTTTTATACCAATACATTGCTTCTTTATAGTTCTGTTCCTTATAATACATTTCACCTATACTATTCATAGCAAATATTTCTTCTTTGTCTACTAAACACCTTAATTTATTCATTGGATCTGAATTATAAAGCTTTATTTTGAAATTTTTATCTAAACTTTTGGATTGAATGTAATAATCTCTTATTAAAAGTTTTTTATTAAAAATATCTAATCTTCCATTTAAAGTATAATATAAATTTTCTTTACACAAAGTTTTTGCCTTATATCTATCAATTTCTATATATGCCTTAGTATTTAAAATATATTTTTTTATCCAATCATAATAATTAATTGTAATGGGCATTTCATTTTTATTAATATCATACTTATTTTTATTAAGTTTAATCATCCCTATTGGAATAGGTTTTTTAGAATAAATGATATTTCTATATTTTTCATAACTTTCGTAGCAGGATATATCTAATACTACAGCATGAACTTTGCATTTATTATTATTCACTTCAATATAAATATTATTAATATCAATGCAAATTTTATCATCTATAATATATAATTTTGAAAATACAGTATACTCCTCTTCTTCAATGGATAAATTTTCAAACTCAGCTTTTTCTATATATAACATATCTATAATTGGTATTTTAATTTGAATTGATTTATATATAGAAAATGGAAATGCAACAACCTTATCTGTCTCATTAATATTAGACTTCTCTATAAATACTCTGCCTAAACTAAATATCTCATCGTTTTTTATTCTTTTATAAAACTCTTCCTTTGTTTCAAATACATCCTGCTCATATCTATTAATATCAGTGTTATTTTCTTCTTTAAAAAATTCTTCATTGTTTATAGTAAATGGTTTTATAATGGTTTCATTTTCAATATTTTTTTCTGTATCATTATATGATTTACTTTTAATATATTTATTAAATATATCCTTATCTTTTGGTATCATATTACTTAAATCAACTTTTCTATAGTCCCTTTTTCCATACTCTATTGCAAACCATACCAATATTTCAAACATTTTATCTAAAAACGACTTTGCTATAATTTGATCAGAATAGTCTTCATAAATGGCTTTATTGGAAACAACTATTATTTTATAAAATAAATCCACCATATAAGAATTTAAATTGTTACAATCTTTTAATAAATTTATTGAATCCAATAATTCAGTATTTGTTTCAATATGATTTTCCTTTAATATGTATTTTGTTATTAGTTCTACTATCTGTGCTAATTTAATTAATGTTGTATTAGAATCTTTCTTTGATTTTTCTTCTGCATTACATATAGCTTGATATATTTCAGGCCATTCTATTTTTAAAAAACTAAATCTATCCAAATTAAACACCTCTAAGTATATTATCTATTAAATCATTATATTCCCTATAAAATTATTATATTATAACTTAATAATTATGTTATTAATAAATCCATAGCGTTTTATATTTTACAATAAAAAAACCACTAAGTATACACAGCACTTAATAGCTTATAAAATTATATTGTATTCAATTTTTAAAGTTACTTTTACAGCTTTACATTTTTATATATTTTTCATTTCCTTTATTGTATTCCAATTCCTTTCATTGATTTACTTAGTTTCCTTCCAATAAAAACTGCTACTATAGCTTTTATTAAATCCCCAGGTATAAAAGGTGCTGATCCTAATAAAAAAGCTTTCTTTATCCCTATAGAAGTAACTTGTCCAAGCCATGCTGAACCTAGAATGTGTACTACTACAATTCCGCCGATAAAACACGCTATCATCATATTAACTAAAGATTTATTTTTACGTACTAAAAGACTTATTATAATAGCTCCAATTAAGAATCCAATTAAATATCCTCCTGTTTTTCCTACAATAATCCCAAATCCTGCTGTTCCTCCGGAAAAGACTGGAATACCTATAGCTCCCATTAATAGAAAAGTTAGCATACTAAGAACTACTTGAATTGGAGTTAAAACACATCCTGCTAACATAACCGCTAAACTTTGAGCTGTTATGGGTATTGGACTTATGGGCAATGGAATAATAATGTAACTCGAAACTCCTATAATAGTTGCAAATAATGCTGAATATATCATATCTCTTGTTTCTAAATTTTTCTTCATATTTTATATCACTCCTATAAATACTATC
Source organism: Clostridium sporogenes (assembly GCF_001889325.1). Taxonomy (NCBI): domain Bacteria; kingdom Bacillati; phylum Bacillota; class Clostridia; order Eubacteriales; family Clostridiaceae; genus Clostridium; species Clostridium sporogenes. Next base: position 1,251,664 of record NZ_CP013243.1, read on the forward strand.
AAAATGCCTACATTTATTCGAAATTTATTATTAATAGTATATTATAAAAGCAATTCATCGTCAACTGTTTTATTATTCATGGTTAACAATTAAAGTATAGCCTTTTATTTCTTTATTTTAGCTAAAATTTATACATATAACAATTAATTTATATTTTAATGCTATTTAAACTTGATTTATCTTAATTATAAAAATAGCTAAGCCATCACTTTGCTATAATAAATTTACCATAAGAAAAGTAAATTTATTAATAAATGATAGCTCAGATATGATTATTACATTAGATTCAAGAGTAATAATTATAATTATGAAATTTTGCAACCTATTATTTAACTTCTACAATCCATCCCTGTGGAGCTTCTACCTCTCCAAATTGAATTCCATAAAGTGTATCGTAAAGTTTTTTGGTTATAGGTCCTACTTCTGTTTCACTATGGAATACATGTAATTTTCCTTTATATTCTATTCCACCAATTGGAGTTATTACTGCAGCAGTTCCACAAGCACCAGCTTCTTTAAATTCATCTAAATTATCAATTAAAACATCTCTTTCTTCAACTTCCATCTTTAAATATTCTTTTGCAATATGAAGAAGGGAATACTTAGTTATACTTGGAAGAATTGATGGAGATTTTGGAGTAATAAATTTATTATCCTTTGTTATTCCAAAGAAGTTAGCTGCTCCAACCTCTTCTATTTTGGTGTGAGTAGCTGGATCAAGATAAATACAATCTGCAAATCCTTTTTTCACAGCTAATTCATGTGGATAAAGACTTCCAGCATAGTTACCACCAACCTTTACTGCACCGGTTCCGTATGGAGCTGCTCTATCATAATCTGATACTGTAAAGTTTACTGGCACCATGCCACCTTTAAAATAAGGTCCTACTGGTATACAGAATATAGAAAATATATATTCTGCTGCCGGCTTAACACCAATATTATCTCCAACACCTATTACAAAAGGTCTAAGATATAACGTTGCTCCACTACCATAAGGTGGCACATAATGCTCATTTGCTTTAACAACTTTAATACATGCGTCTATAAATTTTTCAGTTGGAACTTCTGGCATTAAAATACGTTTACAACTGTCTTGCATACGTTCTGCATTTCTATCTGGTCTAAAAAGTTGAATTTTATTATCTTTTGTACGATAAGCTTTTAATCCTTCAAAACATTGTTGCCCATAGTGAAGAGCAGTTGAAGATTCATTTATACTAATCATATTATCTTCAACTAATTGACCTTCATCCCATTTTCCATCTTTCCATCTTGATGTATAACGTAAATCTGTATTTATATAATTAAACCCCAGATTTCCCCAATCAATATTTACTTCTTTATTCATTCAAAGTACCTCCAAACTAAAAATATTTTTTCTAAGGCTTTTACTACAACTATAATTCCTAGTATCCTTATTTAAAATCTTTCATAAATATTCATTTTATATTTAACATTTATTCTTATGATTCTCATTTTTTTAAAATTTAATTCCTTAAAATTAATTCTATTTCAATTAATACATCTTTAGGTAATTTACAGATTGAATTGATTATCGTACTAGAGTTTCTTATGACAAAGGGTAATATTTTAAAAATAAACCAGACAAGTTTAAAATTATCAATAACTAATTTTAAAAAAATATTAAAAACTATCCTACTTTTGATTTATTATGAATCCACAGGAAATGGTTTATTATTTTTTTATTTAGTTTAACAATATATATGCTATTAATGATTTTTATTTTAATAAAATATTCTACTTAGGAAGTTTGACAATAAAGTCTGTACCTACTCCTTCATGGCTTGAGATTTCTATAGTTCCTTCACATATATCTATAATTCTTTTCACAAGTGCTAAACCTAATCCATTCCCCTCTGAATAATGTGAACTATCTCCCTGATAAAACTTTTCAAACACTCGGTTCTTAACCTCTTCAGACATGCCTATACCATTATCTTTTATTTTAATTAAAACTTCCTTATTTGTTTGTGTCAATGTTACCTGTATTGTTCCATTCTGGTGAGAAAATTTAATGGCATTCCCTAAAATATTTTGCCATACTTGAGCTAACAAATCTTTGCTTCCAATGTAAGTAATATTGTCTAGATTAATATCTAAAGTTATATTTTTCTTTGTCCACTGATATTCAAATAATAAAATAGTTTGTCTGATTTGTTCATCTAAACAATATTTTTGTTCTAAAGGTAGAATCTTTTGATTTTCAAGTTCTGTTATTTGCAAAATATTCCCTGAAAGAGAAGATAATCTTTTTGTACTTATAAGTATTTTATGAATATATTCCTTACGTTCTTCATCGGATAATTCATCATCTTGTAGCAATGTAGCATAGCCTTCAATAGCTGAAATAGGGGTCTTAAATTCATGAGAAACATTGCTAATGAAATCATCTCTTAAGGTTTCAATATTACCTAGTTCATAAGTCATTATATTAAAGCTATGTGCCATTTCTCTTATTTCATCTGTCCAGCTACTTTCTGAAAGTCTAGTACTAAAATTTCCCTTAGCAACTTCTTTAGTTGCTTTGTTAAGATCAGAAATTGGGGATAGTACCTTTTTTCCTATAATTTGAGCAATTACTGTGCTTACTATTATGCTGATGATACCTAACCATCCTAATAAAATTAAAGGTTTAGGTTGAGTAAATACATTAAAACGGGAAAGAAATACCACGACTAAGCTACTAATAACAACGGCCAAAGTAACAATTAAAAAAACTATTAAAGAAAAAGCAACTACCATTTTAACGGATATTTTATTATTCATCACTGTTTAACCACCTTATAACCTAATCCTCTAATTGTAATAATATTGAAGTCTTTATTGTCTTTAAACCGATCCCGTAATCTATTTATATGAACATCAACTGTTCTTGGATCTGTTTCAGATTCTATGCCCCATATCTCATCCATTAATTGCTGTCGTGTGAAAATCTTATTAGGTGTAGATACAAGTTTATAAATTAAATAAAACTCTTTTTGGGGTAATACTAATTCCTTATTATTATATTTAACACTTAGAAAGTCGTATAAAAATATCGTTTCACCTATTACAATTCTTCGTTCATTGATTATTTGTGATCGTCTAAGCAAGGCACCTACACGTAAAATCATTTCATTCACATCAATAGGTTTGACCATATAATCGTCCGTACCTACTCTAAAACCTTCTTGTTTATCAGAAAATGTTTCTTTTGCAGTAATCATTAATATAGGCACATTATTATTTGACTCTCTTATTAATTTTGTGAGCGTATAACCATCCATATTCGGCATCATTATATCTGAAATAATTAAGTCTATGTATTCTTTATATAATACATCTAATGCACTGTTTCCATCTTTAGCTTCAATGGATTTATATCCATTTTTATTAAGTACTGTACAAAAAAGTTTGCGCAAAGCTGGGTCATCTTCTACTACTAATACTTTAAACATTATCTTGACCTCCTTTTTAATAGGTTTTAAATTATAACACATTTTTATTCTTATTAAAAAATTTATCCGATGACTACCCGCTCTAATATTCCCATCGCACTCTGTGAAAGCGATTCGCACCAAATCGAAGATTTGGACTCTCTGCTTTTCTTCAAAGTGGGAGTAAAGAGCGGATACGTCCCTGGATAACCATTTTCTAAGCTTTAGTGGGAGTAAAAACTCCCACTAAAGCCAAGAACTCAGTTTATCAAATAAATATAAACTGCATATAAACTTACCAGTTTACATTCAGTTTAAAAACTTTATATATACTATGAAAGTAAATTGAAAGGAGATTAGGCATGTTACAAATAAAAGATTTAAAAAAAGTTTATACAACAGGAGAATTTGAACAAACTGCACTTGATGGTGTTAGCATTGACTTTAGACAAAGTGAATTTGTTGCTATTTTAGGTCCAAGCGGTTCAGGTAAAACAACTTTATTAAATATGCTTGGAGGCTTAGACCAATATGATTCGGGAAATATGATTATTAATGGCTTATCCACAAAAAAATTTGGTGAGTCTGATTGGGATACATATCGTAATAATAGTGTAGGATTTATCTTTCAAAGTTATAATCTCATCCCACATTTAAGTATTGTAGATAATGTAGAAATGGGTATGACCCTTTCTGGGGTACCAAAATCAGAAAAAAGACAAAAGGCCACTTACGTTTTAGAGAAAGTTGGTTTAGGCAACCATATACATAAAAAGCCTAATCAATTATCTGGGGGACAAATGCAACGTGTTGCCATTGCTCGTGCATTAGCAAATGATCCTGAAATTATCCTTGCTGATGAACCAACAGGGGCTCTAGATACTCAAACAAGCGAACAAATAATGGATTTAATTAAAGAAATCGCAAAAGATAAACTTGTGATTATGGTAACTCATAATCCTGAATTAGCAGAAGAATATGCTGATAGAATTGTAAGTTTTTCTGATGGTAAAATTGTTTCCGATACCAATCCCTTTGTATCAGAAAATAACTCAAACGATTATAAGCCTAAAAAAACGAGTATGAATTTCCTTACAGCACTTAAGCTATCTGGAAATAATATTGTTACTAAAAAATGGCGAACAGCACTTACTGCCTTTGCATCCAGTATAGGAATTATTGGTGTTGCCCTTGTTTTATCTCTATCAAATGGATTTAATAAACAAATAAATGAATTTGAAAAAGATTCTCTTTCCAACTATCCAATAAGTATTGAGCAGAATTCAATGTCTCTTGGAATGTCTCCATCTTCCAAATCCAAGGACAAGGAAAAAACTGAATTTTCTAATAAATCAATGATTTATCCATATGATTCAAGTGAAAATGCTGCTGTTCATGCTAATGCAATCTCAACTGAATATGTAGATTACATCAAAAAAATAGATTCCAGTTTAATTAATGGAATTTCTTACACAAGAAATGTAAATATGAATATATTGAAAAAGCAAGATGGCAAAGTAGTAAGCATGAATACTTCAGCTGCTGCATTCTCTACATATCCTTCAAAAGGTGATAGTTTTGAAACAGATTATTTAAAATCATACTATGATGTATTAGCAGGTAGTTATCCAAAAAATGAAAAAGAATTAGTGTTAGTTGTTGATAAATATAATCAAGTTGATACTAGTATCCTTGAAGCATTAGGTTTTAGTGCAGATTCTAAAAATATAAATTTTGATTCTATGATAGGAACAGAATATAAATTAATATATAATGACGATTATTATACTCAATCCGGTAAGTATTTTACAGTTAATGGAGATACTACAAACTTAGAAAATCTTTATAACAATAAAAATGCAGTTACATTAAAAATTAGTGGTATCATTCGTATAAAGGAAGATGCTAATGTGTCTAATTTATCCACAGGTATAGTTTATTCAGACCAGTTAGCCCAAGACTTTATAGAGAATGCTAAAAACTCTAAAATTGTTCTTGCACAAAAAGAAGCAAAATATAATGTTATGAATGGTAACCTTCTAACAGAAAAGACTAGCACAACAACTGCAGCAGTTCATCCAGCACCTAACATGACAACCAATATTACATCTAATGTTGAAACTAAAGATAATGTACTTGCATCTTTAGGTGCTACGTCTTCTCCAACATCTATTTCAATTTATCCTGTCAATTTCGAGGCAAAAGATAATATTACTACTTATCTTGATGATTGGAATAAAGAACTAAAGGAAGAGGACCAAATTGTCTACACTGATATGGCATCTATGATTACTAGTTTGACTGGGAATATTATGGATGGTATTACCATTGTTTTAGTAGCTTTCGCTGGAATTTCTTTAGTTGTTTCTATGATTATGATAGGTATTATTATCTACATTTCTGTACTTGAAAGGACCAAAGAAATAGGTGTTTTACGTGCTTTAGGAGCAAGAAAAAAAGATATAACTCGAGTATTTAATGCTGAAACCTTTATCATCGGATTTTGTTCAGGTGGGCTAGGTATTGCCATCACATATTTATTAACTATTCCAGTAAATTCAATTTTATATAAATTTACTGACTTGAATAATGTTGCTCAATTAAATCCATTGCATGCAATTGCATTGGTTATAACTAGTATTGTTCTTACAATGATAGGTGGTGCAATACCATCAAAAATGGCAGCTAAAAAAGATCCTGTTATTGCTCTTAGAAGTGAGTAAATTTTAAAAATAAAAGAAGATGTCTCAAAATAAAAATAGCCTTAATTTTAATATAGTAAATATAAATAATACATGTAATAAACATGTGAATGAGCTTTAGTAGTTCTTAATTTGACGGAATTAAAAATTTTTGTGATTCCTCACAGGACGTGAGGAGCCAGTAGTGAAGCCAAGGAAGGCGCCTCTACTGGGTAAAAAATTTTTAATGGAGTCAAATTTAGAACTGCTTAGCAAAATGAATTGCTTTATAAATGTATTATTTATATTTACGGTTTTAAAATTAAGGCTATTTTGAGACATCCTCTTTTTAAATTTATTTTCTACATATTCCTTCTAATATATTTTATTTAATACTTTGCTGCTTAAACTCTATATTATCAAAGCTAGTTATATTAATAGTATCCTGTTTTGTATCTACATATCTTATATTTACCTTGTCCCCTTCTTTAGTTATAGGCAGTTCATTAGATATAGATATACCAGCATTAAATATTTTATCTTTATGATCTTTTAATATAAATGTGTATATTGTAGAATTTCCTACCACATAAGAATTTATTCTTTCTATAATATCTGTTATATTTTCTTCTTTTCCTGTAGAACCTACATTTATTAAATTTCCTTTACTTGCTAGGTTTTTAATGTAATTTGATTTACATTCTGTAATATTTTCTCCTGTTCCTATGATATTGTAGTCTGTTACAGAAATCATAGCAAACATTTTTGTTAAATCATTTTTATCATTTAAAGTTGTAAAATAAGTAGGTATATTATCCACATTTATTAATATAGGAAAAGTAGATGTATATCCTAAATTTTGCACTTTACCCTCTGCAGATTTCATAGAAGCTGTTTCTGTAGCTCCTGCTATTTTAAATATTCTTGTCTGTTGAGTTCTTGTATCTATTAAAGCAAAACCTATGCTTGATTCATCCTTACCTACAGAAGTTAATCCTGTGTAATAATAACATTTACCATTATTATATATTACCCCTGTACCCTCTGTGGTTTTTAGCTTGTCTTGCCCTGAAAAATTAAAAAATCCCTTGATGTATTTTCCCCATTTTTTCAAATTATTCTCTACAAAGGATTGTGGCTGTATTCTGTCTACCCATTTAGGAGTATTTTCTACAGTATATTTTTTAACTTCTCCTGTTTCTGGATTAACTATGGCTGTTCCTACTGCTTTTTGTCCTGACATTCCCACCTTATTTTCATATATAGTAGCTGTATAATATGGATTTCCCTTATCATCTAATTCAAAAGTTAAGTCTGTTATACCTTTATTCATTGTTCCTTTCAAGTATATATGTCTTTTTAAATCATCATTTAAAAAACCCTTTGGTTGATATCTTATTTTTATATCTTTACCATTTAATTTTGTCACTAATTTTACATCCTTATCATCTGTTGCTGATACTGTTATATATCCTGGTGTGCTGTCATTTAAAAGCCATTTCATAAAACCAGAATGTACTAAAGGCGCCACATAAAAAAGATTACCATTCACATTTTGTAATGTTAAAGTACCAAGTTCCACTTTACTACCTAAAGAAGTTTCTTCCCCTAGTTTTTTATCTGCCAATAATTCTGCATATTTTTGATTTACTGTTGGAATTTCCTTTATATCAATTGGAGTTATATTCTTTGAAAATTCTTCATATTTAGGCGTTGGTAATAATTTCTTATAACTACTAGCTCTAAATATAGGTAAACTAATTATAAACATTATAATAAATAATCCTATTAATATAACAGGAATGCCATATATTTTGGAACTTTCCTTACCTTTATTTAAACTTACATTAATACTTAAAAGTAGTGCAATTATTATAAAAACAATATAAAAAGAATAAAATTTCACTGAAAAAACTGGCATTAAAAAATAAATTAGTGCCATAGAAATAATTAAAGATAGTACTATGAAACTCGAGTATATTTTTTTCTTCATAAAAATCCCCCTAAAATTTTAAATAATATGTATATAACTTTTCACATTTATTTTTTTGAAAAGTCTTTTATTAACATAAATCTTTATCCTAATATTTATCTTATTAAAAATTATTTTCGCAACTTATTAATTAAACTTTAATTAATAAGAACCACTTTTTATGCGAAAATATATTTGAACTCCATATTAGACTAAATCACACAAAATTTGAAGTGCCAAAAGTAATTAATATTTATAGTAAAACTCAAATAAGCGAAGGCGTTAGTACAAATAAAATATGAGTTGGTTTGTTACCTTTGTTCAAAAATCTGTGCCTTATATTTGGAGGAATACGGACCACATCTCCTTCTTCTAAAAAATATTCTGTCCCTTCCAGTTCAACATACGCTTCACCTTTCATGACCACAGCAATTTCTTCTTTGTCAACGTGTAAATAGTGACCTTCTGTAGTACTTGTATGAGCATTTAAATCCATCATTAAAAGTTCTATATGTGCTTTCATAAAATCTGGTGTTAACACATCGTAAACAATATGATTTTTATTTTCACGATAGACCTTTTTACGATCTTGTTTTTTAGAGATCAGTGAATCAGTATCAATCTCATTAATAAAAAGCGTAAAAAGTGGTACATTTAATGCTTTTGCAATTAGTTCCAATACACTTAGCGATGGATTTGCTTCTCCTCGTTCAATCTGACTAATAAGTGATGTACTGATACCTGAATAGTTAGCAAACTCCCGAATAGTCATACCGTTTTTCCTACGATAACTTAATACTGTTTGGCCTATGCGATGATCTTTCATAACATAATCTTCCTTCCATAATAATATGTTTTTTCTCTAATTTGTACTAACATAATGGATATAGAAAATAAAGCTATTTTTTATTATATAAATATTATATACTTGTTTTGTACATTATAACATACTATATCTTTTATAATAAACAAGGAAAGAAGGCATATATAAATGAAATCAACAATTACTTCTTATTTAGCTTTATTTTTCGGAGTATTTGCACTATCAACTTCTGCTATTTTTGTAAAATTAGCAAATGCACCTTCCTCTATTACGGCATTTTATCGACTGTTTTTCGCAGCATTGATACTTTTACCATTTTTATTATTTAATAAGTCAAATCTGCAGGAACTACTTTCCTTATCAAAAAAACAATGGAAATTCATACTACTATCAGGCTTATTTCTAGCAATTCATTATATTTTATGGTTTGAATCATTGAATTACACATCCGTAGCAAGTTCAACAGTTATTGTCACATTACAACCTATTTTTTCAATGGCTGGCGGATATATATTGTTTAAAGAGCGCTTTAGCAAAGAGGCAATAATCGGTTGCTTTATAGCAATTATGGGTTGCTTCATTATAGGATGGAGAGACTTTCAAATAAGTAATCAAGCTCTGTTCGGTGATCTACTTGCTTTTATCGCCGCAGGTATTATTACTGCTTATTTTTTCATTGGTCAATATGTTCGAAAAAATTTATCTCTTGTTTCTTATTCAATGATTGGATATGCAAGCAGCGCATTTTTTTTGGGTATTTACGCTTATAGTCGACAAGTGTCTTTTACTTACTATCCTTTACAGACATGGTGGTCCTTTGTTGGCCTAGCATTTATTGCAACTATTCTAGGACAAACTATTTTTAATTGGTTATTAAAGTGGTTAAGTGCCTCAGTAATCTCCATGAGTATTCTAGGAGAGACAATTGGGACTTGTATTCTTGCTTATTTTATTTTAGATGAAGTTATTTCTTTACAGCAAGGTATAGGTATGACATTTATTTTATTGGGATTAGCCTTATTTTTACTTCAGCAAAAACAAACAGTTAAGTAATTAATAATATATTTAATTACTACATAACAAAACCACAAAATTCAAATTTGAATAATGTGGTTTTGTTTTTAATACTTCCTTAAATTCAGGTTCCTCATAGCTGCAATACTCATCTTTATAGTAGCATATTATATACATTATTTTGAAACTAATTTTACAAATGTATACAATTAAATTATTATTTAGTATATATTTGTAATCTGCTAATAATTCTGCATAGGATATATCACTCCGCAACAATAGAAAAATTGTTAAAAAAATATCATATTTTCCCAACTAATTCAATGAATAATTATTACTTTTATGCATAATTATTAGTTCCGTTGAGTATTTTGCCAAATTTATTCTTATAACCTCAATTTTTCATATTACAATATGTTTTTCTTTATTTTTCTTACTTTAAATATAGTTAACTACCAAATTCAATAAAAAAGATTGATATATGTTGACACAAGTTTTAAATTTTGGTACATTATTGCTGTAAGTAATTGATAGACTTTTTCAATAAAATTTCATATTGTAAACGTTTATCATTGTTTATATTTTTATAATTCTTCGGCCGAATAGTTAATATTAAAAAAATTATATGCGGGGTGCTAAATATGGAAATATTAAAAACAAAATATATTGATTTGCCTACTATGGCGAAATATTTAAAATCTGTTGGTCCAGAAACTGTTATGGAACGTCTTATCCCATATATGGAAGATGATTACAAGCGCTGGGAGGATTTCCAAAAGATGCCGAGGACAGCGCATCACACAGATATAGGTGTTCTTGAATTAATGCCTATAGGTGATTCAGAAAAATATTCATTTAAATATGTAAATGGACATCCTGAAAATCCTAAACATAACTATTTAACAGTAATGGGTATCGGTCTTTTAGCAGAAGTATCAACTGGATTTCCATTGCTTTTAAGCGAATTGACATTAACAACTGCCCTTCGTACAGCAGCTAATTCAGTAATGGGTGCAAAATATCTAGCTAGACCTGATTCAAAGAAAATGGCACTAATCGGAAATGGTTGCCAAAGTGAGTTCCAAGCACTTGCTTTTCATCACATATTAGGTATAGATGAAATTTATTGCTACGATGTAGACCCAGCTGCTACTGACAAATTAATGGATAATCTAAAAAATGTAAAAAATCTTAAATTAATAAAATGTAACAGCACAAAAGAAGCGTGCAAAGGTGTTGACATTATAACAACTGTTACTGCAGACAAGAGAAATGCTATAGTTATCACATCAGATATGGTTGAACCAGGTATGCACATAAATGGCGTCGGCGGAGATTGCCCAGGAAAAACTGAATTAGATTCAGAAGTTCTTCATATGGGTGATGTATATGTTGAATTTGAGCCTCAAAGTCGTATAGAAGGAGAAATTCAACATATGGACAAAGACTTTAAAGTAACTGAAATTTGCAATGTAATTAAAACTGGAAAGCCTATAGATAGAAAGCCTGGTGAAATCACTATTTTCGATTCAGTAGGTTTTGCTTTAGAAGATTTTTCAATGCTAAGATTAATGTATGACATTGCTAAAGAAGAAAATATCGGAGAGCCACAAATTCTTGTACCAAAATTAGAAAATCCTAAGGATTTATATAGTATGTTAAGATAAAAAAGTAGGAAAATTTATAGCAATAAATTCATAATTAAAAGGGGCTATCTCACAATGCATAAAGATGCAATATGAGAAGTCCCTTCTCTAGTTTATATCTCTTCAAAATTTCTGTGTCAATTATTTTTTATTGAAATTAAAAACAAATTGTTTGCATATTTTTATATACTCAGTGAACTTCTATTTAATTCTTATTAGTTTTTCCATGACACACCCTTCACCCTCCGGTATATGTAAGTGGCCTTCATCATCCAATTTATACTCCTTACCATCTAAAATAAATTTAGAATCTTTAGTATATCCATCTCCAAACCAATCACGATCATTAATTCCATTCCTTTCAGCTTCTACTTGATATGCTGGATAAATATCACCATCATCTAACATATAAAATTTATTCGAATAACTTCCACTTTTAACTTCAAACCATCCTGGTTTAATACCAACACTTCCTAATGTTTCTTTTATTTCAGCTTTACTAAATGAAGAATAAGCACAATATCCTGTTTTATCGCTTGCAAGATATGTAAATAATCTTCCTGCTCTAGCTACTTCCCCAGAATCTGAAGGACATAAAGAAAAATTATCTTTAATATCATCATAAGGCATATATACATTGCCTCCATCTCCAGCAGTAAATATAGCTGTTATTCCTGACTTTGTTTTCATTTTATTATATACTCCCTTTTCAAAGTTCAAAACATTATCAACAGCCTTTACTGGTTTAATTTCTTTTCCATTAATACTTTTTAATCTTGAAAGTAATTCTCTATTAGATAAAAACTCTTTTGCTCTATCAAAATCTATGTCATTCTTTATAAAATCAGAAGTTTCAGCATATATATTTGAATTCCTTCTATTATTTAAATTATTATATCCTGAAGAATACAAACTTCTATTTGATTTTAATAGCAGATCTGCATAATTTTTCATATAATTATTTAATCTCATTATTTCGCTCCTTTATTTGTAAATATTCCCCTTACTTATTGTTAAAAAGCTTAGTTATATTTTTTAATTACCTTAAACCTTTCTAATGTTTATTTAGGTAATACAGGATATATATATTTAAATGTAATTTCAGGTGTTAAACTATAATATTCAGTATACTTTGATACATTTCCTTCAAGTTTAAACATCCATTTATTCTTAAGAATTTTATTACTTATAACTGGAATATCTGCATAATAATTATACATTGCTGTAGAAGTCCAGTTACGATCACTTTCTAACTTGATACTTCTATATTCACTAGTAGCTCTATTTTCCTTTTTTCCACTTATAGAAATATAGTGAACTATTGCTTCATTAGGTATAGAACTTATACTACTAAGATCATATGTTGCTTGTACTGATTTTTTATTTGGAGTTAAAGTACAAGAATTTTTAGCTTTGTAAGTATAATCTCCACGTTTGTAATTTGGACCACCTATAGAAAATCTATACTCTCCAGAGCGTAAAGGTGAAGTTACTTTAATATAATAATTGCCAGTCTTAGGAATTACAACTTTATATGCACTTTCTCCAAACACCATAACGTCTTGGTGATGCTTTATACTCTTAATACTATTCATATTTTCATCATAAATATCAAATATACCAGTATCATTAAGTTGTGCGCTATAAACTGTAAGTAAGATATTATCACTTTCGCTTAATAATATCTTATACCAATCTTCATCTGATTTATCTGAAATTTTTCCTGCTGCAACAAATTGTCCGGTATAATCGCCCTTAACGACACCGCTTGGATTAACATTATTCTTTTCCATCATCTGAGCTTGTTCCGGTGAATTATTTGGCTCTACCTCATCTAATACAGTACCTGCTGCTGCAACAGCAGTGCTAAAAAATAATATAAGACATAAACTCATAAATAATGTATTTATTTTTTTCATTCTTAGTCCCCCTATTTCATCTTTTTATAATATAACTAAGCTTCTTGAAATTATTTTCGTTATTTCTTTATACAACTTAATGAATTTAATACATATTATTCCTCATATTTAATATTACTCCATATTGTTTTTAGAGAGGCATTAAAATTAATTTTCTCTACAAAAGAATATGAAGAACAAATCTTAGATTACAAAAATGAATTTGAAATAAATGATGATAGCAAGGATGGCACTGCTAGATTAGAAAAATCTAAAAATTTTGATGAGTGGCTTTCTATTGTTATGGATAGCTCAAGAGAAGAAACTGTAATGGATGGACTTGTACCATCATCTACATATTTAGCAATAAGACTTGTTTATAATAAATTAATTGGTATGATCGATATCCGTCATAAATTAAATGATTATTTATTTCAATTTGGTGGACATATTGGATATAGTGTAAGAAAATCTCAACGAAGAAAAGGATATGCAAAAGAAATGCTACACTTAGCTTTAGAAAAATGCAAAGATATGAATATCAAAAAAGTACTAATTACTTGTAGCAAAGAAAATATTGCATCAGCAGAAACTATTATCTACAATGGCGGTGTTCTTGAAAATGAAATTTCAAAAGGTGAAAGAATTACACAGAGATATTGGATTTCTCTATTTAAATAACAAAAACTAGCTTACTATATAAATATAATAAGTTAGTTTAACATAAAAACACCATATTATTCAAACTTAAACTTTACAGTGTTTTATAAATTGTTTATTTTTTCAGTTATTACGAAAAAAATATGTGCTATTAATAGCCATAATATTTATTTGAATTGCTTGGACTACCTACATTCTTCATCATTTCTTGTTGATTCTTTCTATATGTGGCTTCCATGTTCATTTGCTGTTTGCACCCAAAGTCTGTATTAGTGTTTTCTGCCGAATTATAGCTTAATGATTTTTTGTTATCAGATTTATTTGAACTTAGTAATCCATTTTGTTCTTCTGCTTCCTCAACAGGAACTTTATTTATTAAAACTTTCTTTCCTTCCTCATCTACCATATAAGTACAATAATAATTTCCTTGTCTTTCTGATACAACTTGTTTCTTTTTTTGTGATTCCTGTGTATCTTTTTCCTTACTTTGATGTTTTGGCATTATAAAAGAATCATAAGGATTTCTACTACAAACATTGTTTATATTATAACTCATTTTTACACCTCTCTAACATGATTATTTAGTATATAATTATCATCGATAAATAATTCATAGAGCTTAACCCATATAAGTAAAATAATGTCATGTTATAAATTATTAATTTTGCCTTAGCTAATTATTTATGTTCAACATATTCAATTATAGTCCCAAACATTTTACAATTGTAGCCCTATTATTTAATAAACATTCTTTAAATTCAATGATGGAATCTATTAAAAATGTTACTCGTATATCTTTAATTGATTTTAATGCTTCATCAGAACCAATTATAATTTAAAGTAGTTCCTACTTATGCTAATTCTAAATTTGTTTGATAATACTTAAATTTCAAACTGCATCTTTCATTTAGTACCTTTTCATAATATTCTACTGAATAATGAATATCATGTACATAAAATCGATTTAAAGATTATCTTACTTTCATCCATATCTCCTAATAAACCAATTTAAAATCTATTATAAAATATGCTTGCGACTTAATTAATACATGTAGTTGTACTAATAAGTGCTTCCCCTTTACAGTATCCTTTTTAGTATTAAAAAATTGAAGACACTGAATCAATAAATATACTTTACAAGCTACCCGGTTGAAATCCCATTAATTTTCTATATAATATTTTTATTCTTTCCTGCTTATATTTAATATTTTCTAATATAATAACACAGTACCAAGGGTTAATCACCCTGCATATTATATACTATTTGGAGGTAAGGAGGTGAGTATATGTATCGCTTTGAAGAAAGACAGACCCACGTTCATGAATTTTTAGGTAGCACTGGATTAGCTGAAATTCAAACTGAACCTCATAACCATCGTTTTGCTGGTGTTTCTGGTGAAGCTATAAGAAGAGGTAATAGTCATGTGCACAATATAAATACAAATACAGACTTTTCCAATCACTTTCACATGATAAATGTTACTACTAGTCCTGCAATAGCTGTAGGAAATGGTAGACATGTACACTTTGTATCTGGCGTTACAACTCTTAACGATAGTCATAGACATGAGTTTATTTTTGCAACACTAATTTAAGCTCCTATATTTGAAGACTACTAATTTAGTATACTATACGGCAACTTTATATGTTTTTATATGAGGTGTCTTTATATAATTATATTTTGTAATATCCTTTTGTTTATGTCTATCTAATATCATTTTTAAATAAAAAAGCTCTTGGACTAACCTCGAAGTTCTTTGATATATTTCTGCTCTACTTAATATTTTTTCAATTTTGTAACCTTTTTCTTGTACATTCATATTATATTAGTGCAATTAAAATTTATGGAGGTATATATATGTACTACAGAAATGATGAGCAAAACATTAATACGGATGGGGTTGAGTCTTCTAATAAAAATTTTGATGAAAACTTTTATAATGAAGCATATGATTATCCAGGCATGAACTTTTCCCCAATGATGTATGATCCTTTAATGTGTACTCCTCAAGCTATGCCTACAATGGCAAAATATGATTATGATGATTATGATGATCCTGATGACGAATTTGATGATTATGAATTAATGCGTTCTCCTCGTGCTCGTCGTCGTCGCCGTCCTCGCCATCACATTCATCATCATATTCACCATCATTTTTTCCATACTTCTATGCGCCCATGGTGGATGAGGTAAACATATAAATTATATTAGCTAATTAAAAAATAGATGCTGCTACAGTTCTTATAAAATTATTGTAGTTGCATCTATTTTCTTTCAATTTTTCATCCTATTTATTGTTCAATTTTTTCACAAATTAACGTAATTAGGAATATCCTGTTTATATAGTTATATTTGGAGACATGATCGATGTTTTATTATTTATACCCATATGCTCAATCTTACAGAGCCATATATCATATAGTCATAAATAGGCAAGCTCACGCTCTTACTTTATTTAGAGACAATACTGTTTACAAAACTTATAAAGTTGCCGTTGGAAAGCCTTCTACCCCAACTCCTAAAGGAACCTTTAAAATAATTAGTCGCGCTATAAACCCAGGTGGTCCCTTTGGTGCAAGGTGGCTAGGCTTAAATATACCTTATGGAGACTATGGAATCCATGGTACAAACAATCCTTCTTCAATTGGTAAAAGTGTTTCTAACGGGTGTATAAGAATGTTTAATAACCAAGTTATTGAGTTAAGTAACCTTGTTCCTATAGGTACAACAGTTACAATAGTATAATCTTATGCATTTATGGGTGCTAGACACTACCCTCAGTTAACACAAATTAATATAGTTAAATGAGGGTAAATATTTATTTTTCATTTTCTTGGGCTGTATTTATTCTTAAATTCTATTTTTGCACTAGTAGTATATTTTCTAATAAACTCCGTTTTTGCTTCAGTATATCCATCTCTATTATGTTCATATTTATCTTTAAGGGTAATTTTTAAATCTCCATACGCTTGAGAAATATCTGTATGTGATCGCAGATAATCTCTAAAATATAATTCATCCCAATCACCCAAATATCTTACATGAAGATGAAATACCTTTTCAGCAAATCCTTTTTCTGTATAACCTTTCATAAACATCATATGTGGTGCTGGTTTTTGTGGCTGCTTTTCAAAAATATATCCATTCTCCTCTAACACATTTACTAAAAACTTCAAATTACAATCCCTTGTTATTTCAAGCAATATATCTATTGTTGGCTTTGCAATCAATCTATTAACAGAAGTACTTCCGATATGATTTATTCGTTCTATCTTATGATTTCCAATGATACTAATAATTAACTTTTCTTCTTCCAAATACCACTCTTTCCACATGGGATTGTGTTCTTCCAATATTATTGGAAACAACATCCATAATTCCTCAAGTGACATTTCTGATAAACTTTTCCCCACCATTCAATTCTCCTTTTACGAAATAAAATATACTTAATCTTTTTGTAAATTACAACATATAAATACTCTATTATTCCATTTTGAAAATATTAATTTCCAATTTTAATATCTAAGATTTCTTTACTTAAATTATAAATTTTAAAAATGCTTATACTACTATATATAAAGATATTTAATGTTATTATATAACATATTGAAATAGGTTAATTTATATTAAATTACCATAAAAATATATAATTTTACTGCTTAATATAGTTGAAGTGCAGCATAAAAACTCCTCAAAATTCAATTCATAAATAATGCGACGCTTAAATAAATACTTATCTTCACATATTAAGCTTAGTAATTTTCTAAAATTATTTTACCAAAAGTAATAAAGTACCTATAACAATTATTGCCAAGCCCCAAAATGACTTTTTCGTAAGTTTTTCTTTCAAGATAAAATATGAAAATGCAATTGAAACAACAATGCTTAATTTATCTATTGGCACAACTACACTTGCTGGGCCTATCTGCAAAGCCCTATAATAACAAAGCCATGAAGAACCTGTTGTAATGCCTGAAAGGCAAATAAATAACCAACTTTTTTTATCGATGTTTTTAATTTCCCCTTGTTTTTTCGAAACAAGAACTACTACCCAAGACATAATCAATACAACAATGGTTCTGATTGCAGTTCCTAAATTTGACTCAATTCCACTGATTCCCACTTTTCCAAGAATCGAAGTAAGACTTGCAAATACTGCTGACAATGCAGCGTAAAATAACCATCTGTTATCACTTGCTTCCTTAATTTCTACTTCTTTTTTTGTTATCATCATATATGTCCCTATACCTATTGCACACATCCCAATGAATTTTATCCAAGTAATCTTTTCACCTAAAAACACAAAAGCCAAAATCATAGTCAATACTATACTTGATTTATCAACTGGAGTTACTTTATTTACATCCCCAACCTGAAGAGCCTTGAAATAACAAATCCAGGAAGCCCCTGTTGCCAGTCCTGACAATATCAAAAAAAGTAAGCTTTGTCCACTTATTTGATAAATAAAATTTTGAGAACCAACAATAAAAACCATGAGCCATGAAAAAATTAATATAATAATAGTCCGGATTGCAGTTGCTAAATTAGAATCTGTGTTTCTTATTCCAATCTTAGCTAAAATAGCTGTAATTCCAGCAAAAAATGCTGAAGCAAATGCAAATAATACCCACATTAAAATTTCCTTCTTCCTATTTATTTTTGTTACTTCACTGCAACACTAATTTTTGTTACAAAATCCCTACTATTTTGTGTCGCTAATACATTAAGTAAATATTCTTCATAAGCATCACCACATATGGTAAGCCCTTGTTCTTTAATTTTTCTCATAAATCCCTTATAAAAATCTACTATTGATTCATAAGAGCCCTTATAATAAGTTACTGCATATAACCCTGCCGGTTTTATGGTAGCATCTGGTTTATCCATGCGAACAAATAACCTATCGATTCTACCAAACTTACCTGAAAGCAGATCATTTTTATCAATAACAGAGCCAACAAATGCAGGTCCCTTTAGTTCTGTTTTCTTAAAAAATTCTTCATAATAACTAGACCATTCTTCATTGCTCGTATCACTTTTCAAAGGATTTTTATCGCTGTATAATATAGGTTCTTCTTCAAGATCCATAAGTATAACTTTATCTAGAGGGGCATTTAAAGCTTCCTCTGATTGAAGAACAATCCTATTAAGAATGGAACGAATTTGTATTAATTTTTCAATTTCCTCATCTACTTTATTAAGCTGATTCTTTGATAATTCGATTAAATCCTGGGGTGATGGTGCTTTGAGATAATTGTCTAATGATTTCAAAGGGAAATTAAGATCCCTTAAAGACTGAATTACCCAAAAAATATCAAACTGCGGTATTGTATAGTAGCGGTATCCATTATCACTTGTTCCTGCTGGTTTAAATAAACCTATTTTATCATAATAGAATAGTGTATCTTTTTTAACTCCAAATCTCTTTGCAAATTCACCAGTTGTAAAAGTTCTAAAATTTTTTCTATCTATATAAATCCCCTCCTTGACTATTGAGTAACTCTATACTTTATAATGCATCTTAATTAGATAGATTGCAATAATAAAATTACAAAGGAGATATTAATATGGAAATATATAGAACTGTAGGAGAATTTGAAAAACAAGAATCTGTAATGCTTATATGGCCTCTAAGTGCTTATGCAACTAGCAAGCTAAATAATGATATTGTAAGTGTTCAAATAGTTCAGGCTCTCATTGAAGAAATAAAAGTAATTATTTGTTGCTTTGATATGGATGTACAAAATCGTGCACAAAAAGTACTAACTATCGAAGGTATTGATACAAACTTAATCAAATTTGTAATATTCCCTTCAAGCATTGTATATCCTCGTGATTTTGGGGCTGAAATAATGATAAGTAACAAAGGAAATCGTGCTAGAGTTGATTTTCATTTTGACATGTATGGATATTATTCTGAAGAAGATGAGCTTTCTCAGCTTTTATATGGCTTTAGCAAATTCCATGCAGAAAGTGTTGGAATAAAAAATACAAGATACTGTAATCTAATTAGTGAGGGCGGAGATCATGAGTTTAATGGTCGTGGCATTATGATGGCTATACAAGAAACTGAGGTAGATAAACGTAATCCTAATAAAACTGTTGCTGAAGTAGAAAAAGAGCTAAAAGAAGTATTTAATTTAGACCAAATTATCTGGCTTCCGCAATGCTCCTATGATGATGAATACTCATATTATGGACCAATTCCATCTTATGATAATACCTTTAACTCTTTTCGTTCAGCTTCTGCTAACGGACACATTGATGAAATTTGTAGGTTTGTTAGCCAAGATACAATTTTAATGGCATATGTTTCTGATGAAGAAGCTTTAAATAGTAAACTTCATGCACTAAACAAAGAACGATTAGACAAAGGCTTTCAAGCTGTGAAATCTGCCAAAAACTCTGATGGAAAGCCTTTCAAAATCCTTAAAATGCCTGTTCCTGAACCAATATATGTTGATCTATATTCAGAGGATGATGCCTATAACCATTGGAGTGAAGCAAAAGAAGATATGAATGGTATGTTGCTAAATGGAACACCCTTTCCAGATGATCCTATAAATGTATTACCATCACTAAGCTATTGCAACTTCTTAATTGCAAATAATGTAGTTATTGCTCAAAAGTATTACGAAGAAGGAATGTCAGAGTTAATCAAAGAAAAAGATGAAGAAGCACTAAATGTTTTAAAAACTGCTTTTCCAAATCATCGGATTATACAAGTTAATACATTAGCACTTAACCTATATGGTGGTGGAATTCATTGTCACACAAGAAATATTCCAGTAGCCCCATAATATAAAAGAGGGATGTTTTATTAAACTATCCCTCTTTTACTTATACCTACATTTTGTATTCTGCTGATGCACTTACTAGTTGTTTTGTAAAACAAACTGAAAAATGATATATAATATTTTAAATCCACATTTAAGTTAACATTATCTTATATATGCAGCGCTAAAATTTTAACTTCTTTTTTTAATCTTCATCATATTCTTGCTTAACATAAACGATTCGTGATTTACCAATTATCTTACCACATGAATCCAATGCATTTACCTGAAAATATGATCCATATGATTTAACATGAATTTTTGTCTCAAAGCCTATATGGGGCATACAATAATAATGCGGTGTTCTAGAAAACTATTCAATTTTATTATTTGTTGGTTAAATAAGAAAATTACGAATTAGACAGCATCCTTTGATATGCTAAATATGTATTGTTCAGTTCCGAATCTTGAAACTATTTGTTCCAAACTCATGCCAACCTTTTTAAGAAGCTTGCATGAAGCCTTATTCGCAGATTGTGTTTCAGCAACAATCTTTTTTATAATTAACTCATCAAAAGCATAGTCGATAATTCTTCTAACAACTTCTTCTGCATAACCATACCCCCAATACTGAGGCATAAATTGATAGGATACCTCCGTGCTTAAACCATCATGATGTTTATCAAGGGATGCTAATCCAATAACGTCGTTATTATCCTTGAGTCTTACAACCCAATAGAAAGAATTATCATCACAAGTAAGCATATCATTGAAACTACTATTGAATTTTTCATTACTAACAATTCCACCAAGAAATTTTCTTACTTTTTCGTCAGTGTACAGTTCTTTTATTTTTTCATAATCACTATCTTGTACTTTCCCCATCTTACATCTATTTGTTTTTATCACTATAATCCCCCCATTACACTTCGTATAATCTTACTACTGTGACTTAATTAATGGTTATTTTGGTAACATGTATAATATTTTTACTTCCTAACACTGTATTATTCAATTTTCAAAGAACATTATTCGCGTGTAAATTTTCAAAAATTACGTCGCTTAAAATTCATATTACGTAAAAAGCTAAACTTAATGGCGTGGTATAAATTAAAATCAAAGAAAAAATTATTCTACTAAAGGATATACAATTTGGTAATAACTTCATCTTATCACCTAGCCTAAGATAAATATTTATTATACACAAGATCTAAAAACCTAAGCATTCTCTAGACTTCATACTATTCCTCCTATAAATCTGATTATTATAAAACGTCCTCTATTATTAAAAAATAACAAAAGATTATGATTATTATATTTTAGTGGTAATTTATAAAAATGAATAGTCTATATCTTACATTTTAAGTATATTATAATTAAATTGGGGAGAAAGTTATATCTAGTCTGAAATAAACTATATTATTAAGAAATCATCTATTATTTACATCCCCCGAGGGACTTCTATTCCAAATATCATGCTCTATTTTATAGGAATATAAATATCAATCTCTGATAAATGATTATTTGCTCCTTTAAACCGTTCATCATATAATTCAAAATCATCTCTCATATCAAGCTCTACCTTAGAAAAAGGAATCCATGTTCCCCAAATATACTCATAAGTTTCCTGTAATTTATCTATACTTCCCTTATGAGTAAATACTACATATTTCCCCTGTGGAATAACTTTAGCTATCATTCCCTCTGGTATATAGTCAAAGGAGGTAACTTCTGTGCCAACAATTTCACTGTATGCTACATTTTCACCAAATTCATTATTAGGCCTATCATTTTCACAAATTCCATAATATTTAAGTGGTTCAGCCTTATTTATTATTTTTGAACTACTTTTATTAAAAGCATTCCATAAATCAGGCAATAAATTATTTCTAAGTGAAGTCTTTCCTTTTATACCTATAACTTTAACTTCAGGTATAACTTTAATTGCTGGCTGAATGGTAATATTATTCAAAATATGCTTTAATCTTTCATTATCTATATATTTCTTATTACCCTTAAGTACATCAATTCTATTTTTTCTATATTCAGTGGGACTAATATCATATATTCTTTTAAATGCTCTTGCAAATGCTTCTGGTGATTTAAATTGAAAGTCTAATGCTATATCTATAATTTTTTTATCTGTATATATTAAATCTTGTGCTGCTTTTGTAATTCTTCTTTTCCGTATATAATTTCCAATAGTTTCACCTAACAATCCTTCAAATAAACGAGTGAAATGATAGTAAGAATAACCAATAGACTTTGCTACATCTTCCGTTTTTAAATCTTCATTTAAATTTTTCTCAATGTACATAATTGCTTTTTCTAATGATTTAATATAATCCATAATACATCACAAAATCCTTTCTTGATTATATACTTCACATCACTGGCTAGCTTAGCCCCCTTTTTTAACTTCTTATATTAATTCATAAAAATCTTTTGGTGCTCTATCCTTTATAATTTTTGCTGGATACTCTAAATATTTTTTCCCATTGTCTATTTTAAAGGTATGCCAGTCATTTAAAGCTGTAGATCCAAAACATACATCTACAGTTCCATCATTCAGATCAAATACCATTCCTCTTAGTGTGCCAAAAAAATCTTCATAATAATGACAACACAATCCTTCTGGATACATGGTAGATAACAATGATTTAAGATTGTCCTGTGTAACTATCTCTTTATTATTTAAATATTTATTAATTAAATTATATCGTACTACTGAGTTTTTCATACCTTTAGGCTCATATTTCTTCAGTTCCTCTAAATGAACATGATTTGTAGAACATATAAATTGTTCTTTTGTATTAGCTGAAATACGTTTAATTGCTTTTTTACCATCTAAACTTTCAATTAAAGCTGCATTTCCCATTTTATCAGCAACCATAAGATTTATATTATATGCTATTGGTACACTTTGAACATATTTTATAGCTTCATTAACATCCTTACAATTTTCTAGTACTGATCTTATAACTGCCCAAAATTGTAGACCCACAATTGCAGGCTTCCTAGCCCCTTCAATATTATTAGCTACTGGTATACCTGTTGATGTTTGACTAACGCCAAGTCCATATTCATTCATACCATCTCCTCTACCAAATTGAATCATAGATGTACCTATATGAGCATATTTTCCTTTAATTTTAGTAGTACATAAAACAAGTTCTTCCATCTCATCGTTAAACTCATAATTTCTGGCCAATAATACATGATTATTTTTAGTCTTTTGAGGCAATATAGCCATTTGACTACAGCCTGGTTTAAGATATGACATTACATAATATAATGCTTGAAATTTATCAAGTCCCAATACATCTGTAAAACCTTGAATTTCTTCATTAATTCCTGGGCAATATTCATCAAACATTCTTATAATTTGTATTTCTTCCTCTTTTGAGAAAGAAGACTTTTGGATTTTTTGCATCTCTAGACACTGTGGCATGGCTTTCATTTTTTCTCCTAATAATTTACCCACTTCATAATTTGTACCTTCTAATTCATAATAAAAAGCTTTTAAGTTTTTCATAAATACTTTTCTCCTTAACTTTATTTTGTAATATAAAGTTATCATTTTTAGAAAATGTATTCCTGATATTTTCTGCTATTTATAGGGTATGTATATAAACAATTTTTCTATAAATATATAGAAATTAAAATAGCCCAGAAAAATCAAATAACTTTAATTTTCTGAGCTGAATGATAAATGCGAGGTTTACTTTTGCCTTAAACTTATATCTACTATTGATTGAACAAATTTATCTGATTCATTTCTCCATGGATCATGTCCTGAATGTTCAAACCAAATCAACTCTTTTGCAGGTGCCTTTAATTTATTATAATAATCTTCTACTAAAGCAATAGGAGCATTAATATCATGTCTTCCAATGAAAAAGTATACTGGTACATCTATTTTTACTGCATCATTTCGAATATCTATATTATATAATTGAGGATATACGTGATTAAAGGTATTAACAATTCCTCTAAAGTAATTAGCCTTATCATAAATTCCATATTCAGGTGCACCAACCTCAGAAAGAGTATTGTAACCTCTATTTAATATCTGAGAATTTTTAGACATCTGCTTACTTAAATACATTAAATATGAAGCTGACTTCCATGTAACGTCATTTCCATAGTACGGTGGCGGACCTTGTTTATCTAATTTTTGAACAACATCAAAATCTCCACTATCCTTAGCTAACTTCTTTGCCAGCTCATAATCTGTTTTTTCAGTTTCCAAAAAGTTTATCATTTGTCCTGTTCCAATAAACCCATAATATAGCTGTGGACATTCTTTAACTAAAAGTATACCTAATGCACTTCCCCAAGACTCTCCTGCTATATATATTTTATCTTTATTAAATCTCTTTTTTAAATATTTAGTAATTCCAACTCCGTCATTTACATAACGTTTAACTGTTAAGTCGTTTTTAGAAACAGCATTAAATGATTTACCTGAACCAGGCTGATCCCAATTAACAACAATAAAATGTTTTTCTAATTCTTTTAACTCTATTCTAGTTGCAGCTAATTGACTTCCACCAGGTCCTCCTGCTAATAGCAACAGTATAGGCTTATTAGTGCTATTCCCTCTAATTGTTATCCATTGTTTACTTCCATTGCTGTCTATTTGTTTAAGCTCAGCAATACTTCCTTCTAGCACATTACCATTACTATCAAAAATAGACGGTGTAAAACATATCTTTTGTGATATTATACCTATAATTAAAAAAGTTACTGCTAAGGTTGTGGTCCATATTCCTAGCCACTTTAATCTTAATATCCATGGAGTAAAAGTTTGTCCTTTCTTAAATAATATATAAATTATCAATGTTATTAAAGCTAGCAAGAATAAAGCTAAAACCAGAAGAACAACTCCAGTAAAAGATAATTCCAGATTAACTATTGCTGATGTATTCTTTAAATGCGGTCTAATTCCTACCACATAGACGATCATGATGAAAATAAATATCAAATATTTTTTTAACATTAATAAATTAAAAAATTTTTTATTCTTCTTATGATCCATAATTCCCCCCTATATAATAAAATTATAGTCTAAAATATATCAGAGATCTATTATATAGTGACAGGAACCTTAGTAAAGACCCCATTTATTTATAGTACGCTTCTCCGTAACTATTAGAAGTGATATTTTCCATTTGATCTTACATATGGTTACCATTTACATCAAGTGTATTATTAATTGCACTACTAATATTTACACTCTTTAAAAGTTCCAATAGTAGAGTTAAAGATTTTCATTGTCACTTTTAATATTATTTGTAGAAAAAACAAAAAAATAATAGCTCCTATTCGCAATTGAGTGCTACTATTTTTTATTACATTAAATTATAGTTATATCTTTTACCTAAATTACTCCTTAAACTTCTAATTTTGTAGCTGCTGATTTAGAAGAAATACATTTTCTATTTCGTTTCCCTGGTCATCATAATATTTTACATCTGCTCCTGCTATATACCCTAATGTATCCCTTTCAAGTACATGCCCTTGAACATTTAATAATGATTCTTCATTCATAGGTAACTCTACTTCTTTTGTTTCATTATCTCTTTGGCACACTATCTTTACTTTCATGTCTATCATTCTCCTTTATAGTATTAGTATTCTTCAAGAAGACCTAAAATATTTTACATTACTAATCTTCCATTATTTTTGACCTATTGATATTAAATAATTTTCAAGCTAAATTTTCTAGCTATCTTTAATCTATTTTCATATAATCTTTGTATTACGACGTAAAAACACTGTAAAATTCAAATTTGAATAATACAGTGTTTTGATAACTCGTTCGTTTTTTCAATCATTTCATTAAACAAGAAGAATGTGAATCTATTGATTTCTTTTCTTCCTATACTTTGTACTTCATTAGTGACTTTTAGATTAGATGTTATATTTCAACCTCTATTTCAGACAAATTTAATGCTTTTCCACCAACCTTAACTTCAATAACTTCCTTGCCTTCAGTTATCAAGGAAACAATTATTTCTGAAGGCTTTTCCATTGAATAACCTTGCTCTATAACTATATGATTAGTATTGTCAGATTTAATTTTACCATATTTAAATAGATAACATGCAAGGGCACCATTGGATGTACCAGTTGCAGATTCTTCAGGAATTCCATAGAGGGGTGCCAAATTCCTACAGTAGGCATTTGAGCCGTTAAGTGATTCAAGTGTGAAAATATGATAACCAATTGTATTATATTTACTGCTAATTCTTGATACCTTTTCAAAATTTGGTTTTATAGCATTTACCATATCTATATTTTTAATAGGTATAAGTATATCCCTAAGGCCTGTAGATACGATTTGTATTGGTAGCTCCTCACTCATTTCAGCTGTAGTAATGTTCAGCGAATCTGCAATTTCTTGTTTACATATTGTTTCATAGTAGCTTGGAGTATTTTGATTCATCATAATTGATAAATCTTCCTTTAATTCCACACTTAAAACTCCGGCCTTGGTTTCTTGAAAGTATTTACCTGGTTCAATGCGTCCTTGGCTTAAGAGTGTACTGAAGGTTGCTATCGTGGCATGACCACAAATATCAACTTCTTCATTAGGTGTAAAAAATCTCACCTTGAAGTCTGCCAAGTCTGAATTCATGACAAAAGCAGTCTCACTAAAACCAATTATACCTGCAACCTTTTTCATGTTATCTTCTGATAGATCGTCTGCATTAATCACAACTCCAGCAGGATTTCCTCCCTCTATGCATTTTGCAAATGAATTTAATGTATAAGCTTTTACCTTCATAAAACATTTCTCCTTAAAATTTCTGCATGGATTTTTTATTTGTACTAAATTACTAATGTATCACATTTAGTTACTATTTTAAATTAATTAATAGTAATTATATCATATTTGCATAGTTTTATATGGTTAATTTTACAATAACTATAGAACATCTTTGATTTTTTAACGCTGTATTATTCAAGTTTCAAAGAACATCGTTCGCATTTTTACTTTCAATGCTTGTGTCGCAAATATTTCAAATTACGTATTTTTAAGTTCTGTTCTTACCCATGTTAGCAATGATTTAAGAGTTTCAATTTCTAATCTTAAGTTACACATAGCACTTACCAAGATAATATACCAATATATAGAAAATTCCATATAAAAAGAACCCTATTTATTAGGGTTCTTTTCTTTAAGTAAGGCTATCTATGTTTAACTTATTGGGAAGCCATTATATTAATATTCTGCGAATGCAAAAAATTTCCTTTAAATATCTAATAATAAAAAAGCTATATCGGGTAAACTTGCAAGAGGTATTGTAATCCAATAAAGACTACTATAAAAATTTTCTTTAGTATGTTTGTTCCTAAAATATCTAATCCAACAAATTTCATAAAATAACATCAGCAGAAATGATACTACAAGCCATAAATTCCATATGGAAAGTTCATGTATATTGAAATCACTAAAAATCAACACACTGAGCCCTATTAATGGCTCATTTCTCTTTTAACTTTTCATCAATAAGCTTATTATACTGATTTAATGCTGCATTTAATATCTTACTAGAAGTTACTACTTCAGGATCAACTAAATTCCCTTGTTTTTCATTTATTAAACGCTCTAATTGCGTTCTTAATATCTCTATATCTTTTAATAAATCCTCTAGCTCAGACATGCTAACACCCCCACAATTAGTATTAACTACGAAAGTGTTTTTAATCATTCTAATTATCAATACGTTAATTCTTTTTTATAAAAGGCACCTGGAATTAGCCAAGTGCCTTTTTAATACATATACATGATCGGTAAAATAGTTTTTTATCTTATTTCCTAATGTTTAGTTAGGGATTATTACTATCATTTTCTTTTAAAAAGTAACTCTTGTCTCCCTTAATACTTCAAGTGCTTCTGCCACTTTTCTAGAAAAATCTAAAGGCTTATCTATTGATTCAAAATAAATATACATAATTCTTGGTTCATCAAATAGCCACTGATTATGAAGTACAGTAACTAATATTCCCTTTTTTCTTAAAATAAATATAAATCTATTTATTTCTTCTTGAAGAATAACTGTCTCTCCTAAATTAAGAGTTCTACCTTCATTATCAGGATCCTCAGTTGAATAAAAACTATGCATACCAAATATCAATAATAGCTATAAATAAATATTTAAGCAATATTAAAGATTTTTAGGATTAAATTTTTTTGAAAAAGTGTTGACTCTAACGCCACGTCGTAATGCAATATATACGTAGAGCTTACCTATATTAACAAAAACTCGCAGCCGGCTCAGTATTAGATAATAGTGATAGCTCTAAAATCAAACTTTGAGGTGTATAAATGAGAACAGTAAAACAAGTTTCGGATTTGACAGGAATAAGTGTTCCCGCACTACATTACAATGATGAAATAGGATTATTAAAACCAAGTGAAATTACAGAAGCAGGATATAGACTTTATGATGATGAAGCCCTTAAAACCTTGCAGCAAATTTTATTTTTTAAAGAACTTGATATACCTTTAAAAGATGTTAAAGAGATAATGTCCAGTCCATACTTTGATAAAATGAAAGCACTAGAAAATCAAAAAAAGCTGCTTATGTTAAAACGCAAAAGATTAGATGGCTTAATAGAGCTTATAAATAAAACCTTAAAAGGAGCGAATACAATGAGTTTTAAAGAATTTGATATGACTGAATATTATAATGTATTGGAAGAATTTAAGGAGGAAAATAAGGATAGAGTAATTAAGAATTGGGGAAGTATAGATAAATTTGATGAAATGATTGAAAATATGAAAGCTAATGAAACTAAAATTTCTAAAAACATTATAAAGCAGTATGGAAGTATAAAGAAATGTGCTGAAGCTGTGAGGAACGAGTTAAACAATGATACATTAATAGCTAAAAAAGAAAAATATGATGAGTTTAAAAATGATTTTCTTTACGATAAGCATCCTAAATTAAAAGAGCTATATAAAAAACTTACAACCGACTTAAGTAAAGATCCTTCTTCAAAGGAGATTCAGCAAATCGTTTCTGAAATAGCAAATACAACTAAAAAGAATTATGAATTTTATAAAGGAAATACGGGATTGGACTATAAGGGATTTTTCTCTGTTATGGCGGATATTTATTTATCAAATACCAATAAAGGTATGAATGCTGTAGATAAAAGATATGGGAAAGATGCATCTAAATTTATTGGAGAAGCTTTGAAATTTTATTCTGAACATAGTAAATAATAAATTGGGAACTATCAAAAGAGTATGTTAAATAGAAAATAATACAGAAGTACCAAATAGTCTATGTCCTTCATATAATGTATAGAATAATAAACTATTGGAGGACAGACGATGCCTTGTATACTACACTACTATGACCGAATTTCAACATATACTTTAGAATTATTACAAAACTTTAGTAAACGAATAATGATTATAGAAAACATTATAAATGAATTGTTAAAAGATGATTCCTTAAATAGAAATAATGATCTCTCAAATTTTATTTCATACTTTAGCAACGGTAGATTTTATCATTTTAGATGTCATGGATTTATGGAATGCCTTGTTGTAACTAAAAGTTATTCCTCCGAAAGTATCTGTTATTGGACAATGAATCTCGTTACTCCAGCGTCTAATAATTTTATGAAAGCTTTATCATTCATTGACATACTAAAAAATACCCATACTTTTGAGACTAATAGCCAATTTAAAAATCTCACAATGGAAATGGATAAGTTCAAAAAGGCTGCTATGGAAA
The DNA here is from genome assembly GCF_001889325.1 of Clostridium sporogenes. Taxonomy (NCBI): domain Bacteria; kingdom Bacillati; phylum Bacillota; class Clostridia; order Eubacteriales; family Clostridiaceae; genus Clostridium; species Clostridium sporogenes. The sequence goes on from NZ_CP013243.1 coordinate 1,282,336, forward strand.
TAATGAATGCTGCAAAGTTATATAACATAAATTGTCAGAATTTATAAGGAGGAAGTGGGAAACCATATTCTCCTTAACTTTTAATCTTTTATGTTACATTCTCTATTTCTCTAGTTACAAAACTTAATATATCTATTTTCTCCTTTTCTGGTATCCATTCGATGAGCCGAGCTGCTGCAGCAGGTAATTCCCATCTTTTAATTTGCATGGAGAATTATATCATAGTATATATATTTTTTCATCACCCCTCAGAAAACATAGGTATTTTTAACACCGCATTATTCTGCTTTCAAAGACCATCGTTCCTATTTTAAATTTCAGTAGTTATGTCCCTTTATTTCATTTCTGGACTTTATGTTTGAAATGCGACAAAAAAAACACCATAAAATTCTAACTTGAATAATACAGTGTTTTAGTAAATTATACATTTTTCAATTGTGACGTTAAACAAAAAGGTTTCTAACACTCCCATCTTCTTTAAAGTGGCAGTAAAGAGCGGTTACATCCCTAACAACTCTTTAACATGGTCTTCTTTTTCAAATAATAAACATCCACCATCATGTTCTCCAAGTAACATTTCATTATCTTTAAGCTTTTTAAATAATGGTGATTTTAAAGCTTCTCTTAAACTACATTCTTTTAAATTAATATCTGAATATGGTGAAAATGGACATGGCTCTGCTCCACCATTAGCATTTATATGAAAAAAACCTCTTCCAGCAGCTAAACATCCACCTGAATATTTTTCATCACCAGGGAATGATAAAAACACCATGTTTTCAAATACTTTCCTCAATTCTTCTATCTTTTCTTCTAATATTAAACGTTCTTTATCCGTAGGTGCAAGATTTTTAGTAGAGTTAGTTACTGGAACGTACTCCACAAATATTAATACTCTTGTCCCTTTATTATAAAGCTCCTGTGCAAACTCTTTACTTGTAACAGTTATTATATTTTCAGTTGTTATGGTTACGGAACCTCCAAATAAAATCCCCTTTTTATTCAAGCTATTCATTGCAGTCATTATTGAATTATAAGTTCCTTCTCCTCTTCTTTCATCTGTTTGATCCTTATCACCTTCAATACTTATCATTGGCACAAGATTTCTATTTTTATCAAATAAATTTATATAACTTTCATCTAGCATAGTCCCATTTGTGAAAATTGGAAAAACTATTTCTTTAACAGAAGAAGCTTTTTCAATAACCCCTCTTCTCATCAACGGTTCTCCTCCTAATAATAATAAAAATGAAATTCCAACTTCCTTTGCTTCATTAAAGATTTCTCCCCATCTTTCTTCTGACATCTCACTAGCTTTTAAGTTATCTCCACATGATTTATTAGCTCTTGCATAACAACCCTTACAATGCAAATTACAATTAGTAGCAATACTTACCATTAAAAATGGTGAGATATGCTCTCCTTTACCTTCTAACATATCCCTTTTATTTTTTGCATCCTTTACTGCTAACATATACTTTATTACAAATGCAGCTTCCTTTGGATTTTTTATAGATGATTTTAAAACGTTCTTTACTATATTTTCAATACCTTCACTCATATATTCAGATAAATTAAATTCTTTACTCATTATTTATCCCCCCAAAACTCTTTATTTAAAAAATAAATCTAATTGAATATCAATAAGCTTATCTCTTTCTTCTTTAATATTAATATCAATATTACTAAAGAATTTAAATTCATCTGCTCTGTAAAATACTAATTGCATAAATGAAATTAATTGATATGAAATAATTTTACACTCCTCATCACTTTTACTTCCTTGAAAGTATTCTTTAACTAAAGGAAGTATTTCAATAGTTTCAGTAAATTCTCCCTTTAATAAAATATATGGCATCATTTCCTTTGTATATTTTTTATAATGAACAACTATATCACTAATACGAGTTAAAAAATATCTAAGTTTATCTTTTGGTGCCTTTACATCATTTTTCATATCTTCAAAATAAGCATTGGCAAAATCTCGTATTAATTTATTTGCTGCAATATTTATTAATTCATCTTTAGATGTAAAATGATAATTTATTGTTGATAAATTTACTTTTGCTCTTTCTGTTATCTTTCTTGATGTTATTTCTGAAACATCGTCACACTCTTGCAATAATTCCATTACTGATTCTATTAATTGATTTTTGGTATTGTTATATTTATCCAATTCATCACCTCATTTTCAAACATGTTTTATACACGTTTGATTATAAACTATTTGTTACAGCATAGCAATATTTAAAATTGTATTTAATAAATTTTATATATAATAAAATAACTCTCACCTAAGGCATTAATCTCAGGAAGAGAGTAAGATATCATGTTAAAATCCTATTTCATATATTATTTATAATTTTAAAATCTTATCTCAACTATCTCACTAACTAGAATTTATTATAATTAATAAATATAAATATAATGACTATACTATTTTTTGCATTTTATCAATAAAAACTTCATTGGAGGTTTATCTTTATTATCACTATCTATTTCATCAATCTCAGAAAATTCTACAAGTCCATATTCTTGAAACTCCTTTTTTATTGACTCAGAATCATAAAAAAAGATTTTTACTCCTTCCATTGTTTCATAATAGCTTTCATTAAGTTTTTTGCCTTTTCCAAACATAGGAGCTTTTTTTGAAACAGCTGTAAATATCATATATCCGTCTTGTTTTAATTGCTTATAACAATCACTAATAAATTTTTTTCTCTCACTTTCATTTAATAAATGAATAAGTGCATAGCTAAACATCCCTTCATAAAGCTTATCTTCAAAAGGCATGTCTCCAACTGAACCATGATAAATATTAATATTAATCCCACATTGTCTTGCCAAATCAATAGCTGTTTTTGAGATTTCGATTCCTGTAACATTTATATTATTATCAATAAATATTTTTGCATTCCTACCATAACCAATACCTGGTATTAATATATCTTTTATATTATTTTTAACAAAGAAATCTTTAGCTATAATAGCTGATTTTGATGGCTTAAATCCCCACATTGTTTGCTTTTCTGTAAAGCTTTTTTCCCAAAACTCCGTCATATTTTATTCTCCTTAAAATGTATTTTTTGAATTTACTCTTTAATTTGCTTAAACGATATTTAATTAATTATATTATAGACTGAAATTGTCTATAATATGTGTATAAAAAAGCGCTTATCTTTTTAGGCACTTTAGATTATTTCAAATATTTTTTTATTTTTAAGATATGTCTCCATTATGTGTTCTGCTTCTGATATAGCATTTTGAATTTTACACTCACTTTTTTCATTCATTTCGCAAGTAAATATGCTACTATTTCCTTCTATTGCCTTAATTACATCTAAAAGTGAAATGTCTTCTTTATTTTTATATAATATATACCCTCCATTTACACCTGGAGTTGATTGAATTATATCAGCTTTTACTAACTTTGTTAAAATTTTAGATAAATAGCTTGGAGAAATATTAAAGTAGTTCGCTAAAGGATATAAGCTTATATGTTTTCCATCATCATGTTTAATTATATATGCAACTATGTGTAGTGCATAATTTGTAGCTTTAGTATATTTCATATTAATACTCCTTAACTAATCATATATTACAGACTGTATTTATCTATAATATACCTGCTTATATCTATTGTCAATATCAAAATATTATTGCTTATGATACTATTTTTAAATCTAAAAAATAACCTTAGGCTAGTTATATCAAAGCCTAAAGCTACAAACTTTATTTACTTATAATACGGTTCTCCCTTAATAATACTAATTCTTTATCCCATTGATGGATTAAATCAGCTTTCTAATAAAATTATAAGCATCCTCATCTTCAACTGAAGATAATTTTATATGTCCAAAAGTTGTTTCTTGACAAGAAAAGCTTAAAAGTTTTTTTAATCTTTCGTAATGTAATTCCCTATCTACCCTTATTTTACTGAAGAGAATTTTTTGAGCACAAGGTTTACTATTTGCATCTGAAGGTAACATAAGCAAAGCTATACCTCCCACATATTTATTTTTATTTACATTAGGTTTAACCATATTTATATATGTAATGCCGTCACTAGCACTTTGTAAATTGAAGAATATAAGCTTATCAAAAGTATTGTAGTCTCCTTTAAATAACTTAACAACTTCGCCATTAGAAAGAATTTTAAATACTACATTATCATTGAAAAATTCAACAATACCTTCATGTATAGCTCCTTCTCTAGATATATTAGTAACTAAAAAATAAACATAATATTTATCTTCAAATATATCTGTATTAATATCCATATTATTTTCTAAGTTTTCCATATCAGCTGCTGTTAGTGGAATAGAAGTAAGTTTATCTATGCTTATATTATATACTTCACAAATATATATTAAGGTTTCTATAGATGGAAAAGCTTCTGCTGATTTGTATTTAGAAAGTAAATCTTCTGAAACACCTATTTTCTTAGCAAGATTTTTTTGTGTTATTTCTAACTGAATGAGCTTTTTTAAGTTATATATAAATATTTTAGATGTTTTTTCATATATGTTATTTTTTAAAGCTTTTATTGTATTAATATCACACATCATACTATCATTATTAGATTTTATATACTCTAATCTATCTTTTACCTTTTCATCTATTTCTCTAATTTTACATAACTCATTCTTCAAAATTATCCCTCCAAATTATATTCATAATCAAGTTACTTGAATAATATTCAATTTAATATTTTATACTTTTCAATTTATTTTGATACTAATATATATCTATTGTTACAACTCAATTACTATATTACCATAATTATGAAGTTAAAATAAAATTTTCTCCTTTGCTTATAAAAAATTAACGTTAGCTAAAACAAATCCAATTTTTAAAATTCCATATTGATAGGAGGGTTATTGACGAAAATCAAAGCAATATTTATTGATGATTATATTAAAAACTGTGCTGCAGCAATGAAACTTGAAATTAATATTTTAGTATTATACAAGGACTAGAAGCTATATATTTATAACAAATTACACTATAGAAATTACAACATTATTAAAAACTTAATAGATGTTAAGAAATATTAAGTTAGAAAGGATTTATTATGAGTACTGTTATCTATGCTGTACTATTCAGTTTTTTATTATCTACAATTACTAGTTTGTTTCTTATCCCATTATTTAAAAAATTAAATTTAGGACAAAGCATTAAAAATGGAATTCCAATAAGCCATAAGAAAAAGGCTGGAACTCCTACATTTGGTGGTATTATTTTTATTTTTTCATCAATAATAACAATGTTATTATTGATAAAAAATTATAATAAAGAACTCTTGCTTATAATATCTTCACTTATTGCTTTTGGACTGATAGGTTTCATTGATGATACTTTAAAGAAAATACATAAAAAAAATGAAGGATTAACTTCAAAAGGAAAAATGATTTTATTACTTTTTGTATCAAGTATTTTTGCCATTTATTCATACTATGATCCTTCAATTGGTTCAATAATTATGTTTCCATTTACTAAAAAACTATTTAACTTAAGAATTTTATACATACCCTTTATTATTTTTTATTACGTATCAACAACTAATGCATTAAACTTAACAGACGGTTTAGACGGACTTGCTACTTCTATAACACTACTTGTAGTAACATTTTTTACTTTTCTATCTTTTGGAATGGGTCATTATACATTATCAATTAGTTGCGGTTGTATAGCAGGGGCTTTATTAGGATTCTTACGATATAATTGTTATCCTGCTAAAATAATTATGGGGGATACTGGCTCTTTAGCTCTTGGCGGTGCTATTGCAACGATAGCTATGATACTCAAAAACCCATTTATTGTTATTATTGTCGGAGGAATTTATGTTATTGAAGCATTATCATCATTAATTCAAATAGTATTTTTTAAACTATTTGGTAAACGTATTTTTAAAATGGCTCCTATTCACCACTCATTTGAGTTACATGGCTGGCATGAAACCAAAATAGTTTCAGTATTTTCTATAATAACAACAATTTTATGTCTTATTGGATTTCTATCTATATAATTAACAGTATTACTTTTCAACATAGCAAATTCAATCCACTGATTAAAGCCTCAAAATTGTAGATACTGTCACAATAATAAATTATACTTACTATGGAAAAAATCTCAAAAAAATAGTAGCCTCTACTCTCAATTGGGTGCTACTATTTTTTGTTACATTAAATTATAGCTATACTTTTTACCTAAATTACTTCTTAAACCTCTAATTTTGTAACTGCTTATTGAGAAGAAATACATTTTCTATTTCATTTCCCTCATCATCATAATATTTTACATCTGCTCCTGCTATATACCCTAATGTATCTCTTTCAAGTACGCTCCCTTGAACCTCTAATAATGATTCTTCATTCATAGGTAGCTCTACTTCTTTTGTTTCATAATCTCTTTGGCATACTATCTTTACTTTCATGTCTATCATTCTCCTTTATAATATTAGTATGCTTCAATAAAACCTAAAATATTTTACATTACTAATTTTCTCTTATAAAAGTTTCTTCTACATTATTTTCTAATAATTCTTTATAAGGTTCAACTTTCATATAGCCTTTCCCTTCTTTATTTCTTCAATATTACTAACACATTCACTTAATCTGTAATATAAATTGCTCAGTCTTTTATTGTAAAATTTAGATATTGTTTCATTTGTAAATTTTTTATTGGTTATTTCTATGAATTTTACAAATTTCTCAGATGGTAGGTTATGAACAAAATTTATCATTTACCAAAGTATTTAAACATTTAGAAAAAATATAACCTGTAGAGTTTAGAATAAAAATCAAAAAATAGACTAAAAACTAACTATAATTCAGCAAAGACTTATCTAATTTAAAAGATATAATAATATATAGATAACATTTTAAAAGCTGTTTAAAAAAGTCTTTTTTCTTTAAACAATTAAACTCTTAGAATTAATAATATATTGGTAAAAGATAGCTATTAGAAAAATATAACAACTTTTTTTAATCCAACAAATTTATAAAGAGAAAGGATATGCTTTAGTATGAAAGAAAAAATCACTGAAATGATACGAAACTTTGTTAAGGAATACGAACAAAAGAATGATATTTCAACCAAATGGGGTGAGCCTTTAGTGGGATTTGCTGATGCTAATCATCCTTACATTTTAAATTTGAAAAAACTTATTACACAAACTCATAAATTACCTACTGATGTACTTTCCGATGCATCTATTGTAATAGCATATTTTGTTCCATTTACTAAAGAATTGGCTAATACAAATCGAATTGCTGGAGATATTTCCTCTCCTGAGTGGGCACTGGCTTATGAAGAAACCAATGCAATGTTTGTTAAGCTGAATGAATATATAATATCAGAACTACGAAAAATAGGATATCATGCAGGTATTTCACCAGAAGCTTCTACTTTTGACCAAAAGATATTAAAAAGCAATTGGTCTCATCGACATTTTGCAAAAGTTGCTGGTCTTGGAACCTTTGGTATCAATAATATGCTTATAACTAAAATTGGATGCTGCGGAAGATATAGCACCATTGTAACCAATCTAGATATTAAGCCGAATTCACCTTTAGAAGATGAATTTTGCTTATATAAAAAGAATGGAAGCTGCGGTATATGTGTAAAACATTGTCCATCAGGTGCATTGACTTTAGATGGATATGATAGACATAAATGTTACGTCATACTAAGAAAAAATGCAGAATTATATACAGAATTCGGAAGCTCTTACACCAATAAATCTGGTGATCATCCAAACAGTGTAGGTAGTGAAGTATGTGGAAAGTGCGTAGTAAATACACCATGTACCTTTTTTTATAGAAAACCTTGATTATAAGTTAGAAAAATTAACTATACATGTCACATTCAAATATCTGTTATATTCCATTTTCCATCAATGACCGAAACAGTATATTCGTAAGGTGCTTGTTTGCTACGACATAATGTATCCATTTTAATTACACTCTCCTAATGGTAAGTATACTACTAAAAAGTGCATACTTCTTTTTCTGTTTTGTAATCATTATAATAGAAAGAGACAGTAAAATAAATATATAGAATGGAGATGTTTATATGGATTTTATAGACTTAGCTAAAAAAAGATATTCTGTAAGAAATTTTGATACCAAAAAGATTGAACAAGAAAAACTAGATTTAATTTTAAAAGCAGGACAATTAGCTCCAACTGCTGTAAATTATCAGCCTCAAAGAATTTTAGTAATTGAAAGTGATGAGTCCCTTGAAAAACTAAAAACTTGCACAATTTATCACTTCAATGCACCTATGGCTTTACTTATATGCGCGGATAAAGATGAAGCCTGGAAACGCAGTTATGACGGGAAAAGCCATACTGATATTGATGGAAGTATTGTTGCTACACATATGATGCTACAAGCTGCTGAACTTGGCTTGGGTACAACTTGGCTTGGGTACAACATGGGTTGGTCATTTTGACCCAAGTGCTATTCGTAATGCTTTTAGTATACCAACAAATCTTGAACCAATATGCCTTTTGCCAGTAGGTTATCCAAGTAAGGATGCAAAACCAAATCCTAATCACCAAAAAAGAAAAGATATTTCCCAAACTGTTTTTTATAATCATTTTTAAAATTAAAGTTTATTAGATACTTACTAGTAAAAAACAAGAAGCTGTCTCAGAATAAAATATATTTTGAAACAGCTTCTTTATAACCATGCTTTTCCCAAGAGTGTAATCCCATGTTCAATTTCTTCAAGCTTCATGTGCCCATAGCCAAGGAAGATATCATTATATTTATTTGTACTTTTTTGATTTGAATGATAGAAGGAAATTGGATAGACAATAACACCAACTTCTTTAGCTCTTTGGATAAGGTCGCTTTCAGAGTAAGGTCTATTAACTCGAAGAGCTAAATTCACACCAGCATGATCTCCAATGATATGAGCATGACTACCAAAAACGTTCTTTATGGAATCAACAATCTTCTCATGTTTTTTTGCATATAAAGTTCTCATTTTTCTTATATGTTGTTCAAAATATCCACTTTTTATAAATTCAGCTATGGTAAGCTGATGAATTTTTGATGCGGTTTGATTATAATAGCATCCTATTTCCACAAATTCTTCTGCGAGATTCTTGGGTAAAACAATATAACCAATATGCATAGCTGGAAACAATGTTTTAGAAAATGTACCTAGGTATATTACTTTATCAAATTGATCGAGACTAAATATTGTTGGAACAGGATGGATGTTATATCGGAATTCGCTATCATAATCATCTTCAATAATATAAGTATCTTTGTTCTTAGACCAGTTTAATAGGCTCAATCTCTCAGAAACGTTTAGGAGACCACCCATAGGATGTTGATTTGAAGGTGTTAGATATATAGCAGAAGGACAATATAATTTACTTTTAAGCATTGAGATATCGAATACATTGTTATTTAAACTAATTGGTATGATATCACAACCATTCCATTCAAATACTTTTCTAACAGCTGTGAATCCTGGATCTTCTAAAGCTATTTTTAAAGGCTTGTTTTTACCTAGTATGAAACAAAGTAAACTGATAAGAGTTTGAGTCCCTGCACCTATAATAATCTGATCTGGATGGCAATTAACTCCTCGTGAGCACTTAAGGTATTTAGATATCTCCATACGAAGTAATAATTCTCCCCTTGGATCTGAGTATGTTAAAATTTCTTGATTCTCTAAGCTCATTATGTTTTGAGCAACTCTATTCCATTTTTTGAATGGAAATTGATCATGCTCAACTGACCCTGGCTTAAAATCGTACTTTGCATGACCTCTGTTTAAATGCAAACTTTCTATTGGAGGTATACTAATTTCTTTGGAACTAGATTGATCATTAGAATAATCTAATGACTCATAATTATTCAAATCAGATACAAAATAGCCGCTGCCGCTTTTACTATAAATAAATCCTTCTGATAAAAGCTGCAAATACGCCATCTCAATTGTATTACGACTTACACAAAGGGATCCTTTTAGTTGCATTATTGAAGGAATTTTTGAATTCGCCTCTAAATGACTGCTAAGTATTGCACTTCGATATGCTTCATATATTTGAATGTATAATGGAACATTGATATTTCTTTTTAATGTAATCTGTATTTCCACAAAATCAACCCCATAAAATATTCAGTAGCCATCCCTTTTTATAGGGTTGATACTGCTATATAATTATAGCAAATCAACTGATAAGTATCAATGCAATCCGCAGCGTATCTTTAACCTAAAAGAAATATCTGGAGAATAAGGAGCTGTCGGTGTGGGTTTTCTTAGCTTAATGACAAAATCTCAGTTCACAAATCTTAAAGATGAACTTGAATTGGATAGTAAATCTGTTATCCTATGCATCAGTACAGAAGGTGATACCGACGAGAGTCAATACAAAAGAATAGTTAAAGATATGGAATATCCAGTCCCTTTCTAAATACTGAGTATTTCAATTTTATGATAATATCAGTTGTTTAATATCTGTTTATAAAAAAGGAGGTTACATTATGCCAACAAAATCAATTCTATTATTAGGTGATAAAATGCTTTACAGAATTTCTGAAAAGATACAAAAATCAAATTTAGATAAAGCCGGGCAAATAATCAATGACTTACATGATACGATTGTTTCTTTTAAAAATCAATATGGATTTGGTAGAGCCATCGCTGCACCACAGATTGGCGAATTTGCCAGAATAATATACATGCATTTAGGCGATAAAACTCATCATTTCATTAATCCAGTTCTTGAATTTATTGGAGATGATACCTTTCACCTATGGGATAATTGCATGAGTTTTCCATGTCTTGAAGTCTATGTAGAAAGACATAAGAAATGCAAAGTAACTTATAAGAATTTAAACTGGGAAGATTGTGAAATGTATCTTGAAGGTGATCTATCAGAACTGTTTCAGCACGAGTATGATCATTTAGACGGAATTTTGGCTGTACAACGTGCAAAGGATTTGAAATCATTCCGCATAAACAAGAATAAGAGTGGCTGTTAAATTACAATAAACTTACTAATAAGGTCTGCTCTTTTACTCGCTTTGTATCATTTTAATTCCAATACAGGCGATTCGGTTTAGCTCTACCACTATTTTCTACGACCGTTATAGAATTATCTATCACGGTCCATCTCTTTTGATAAATTCTTACCGTTATTTGTGGTACGCTTCACCGTGTCAGTAGCAAGTGATAACAGTTTTAGTACATCCGTTAGTAGTATTACGAAAAATCGCATAATTTCCTTTCTTGAATTACGCGATTTTTAACTTCTAATTATTTAATTGCAGTTCCTTTTTGAATATCTAAGTTAATACTTGTGTATGTCAAATCCTTCATAGCTTTTAATTCACGACTTACTATTCTTACTATTTTCAGAATAAAATTTTAGTGCTTCTCCAATAAATTTAGATGAACCACTGCTATATTTCTCATCAGTTACTTTTTTCAAAATAGAATCTGATAAATAGAGTTCTGCCATATAACCCCAATGATTCTCTCCCTCATCCACTTTGTAAAATTCCTGACTTTTTTTACTTTCATCTGATATTTCTTCAACAATTTGTTGAACCTCTTTTGAAAAAGGATCTTTACTTAAGTCAGATACAAGCTTTTTATATAGTTCTTCTAATTTAGGCAGCTTAGTTCTCGAACAATTTTTTAGAGCTTCTCCGATAAATTTAGATGCACCATGACCATATTTCTTATCAACTGCTTCTATCCATTCAGGATATACCAAATAAATTTGCACCATATAGTACCAATGATCATCTCCATTATCCATTTTGAAAATTTCATAATCTTTCTTTGCTGTATCTGATATTTCTTCAGCAATTTGTTGAATCTCCTTTGAAGAAGGATCTTTACTTAAGTCAGATACAAGCTTTTTATATAGTTCTTTTAATTTAGGATGCTTATCTTCCAAACAATCTTTTTTAAACTTATCATATCGCTCTGCTAAAGTTAACATATCACTATTAAAATTTTTCTTTACAGCTTTAGCGTATTTTTCAATACTTCCATATTGCTTTATGGCCATTTTAGCAATCTTATCTTCATTAGATTTACATTTTTCAATAAGTTCATTATATTTATCTACACTACCATAAGCCTTAATTATTATATCTTCATGTCCTGTTTTAAATTCTTCCAATACATTATAATATTCACTCATATCAAATTCTTTAAAGTTCATCGTGCTTTCTCCTTTTAATGTTTTATTTATAAGCTCTATTAAGCCATTCAATCTTTTGCGTTTTAACAAAAGTAACTTTTTTTGATTTTTTAGTGCTTGCATTTTATCAAAGTATGGACTGGACATTATCTCTTTAACATCTTTTAAAGATATATCAAGTTCCTTAAAAAATAAAATCTGTTGCAAGGTTTTAAGCGCCTTATCATCATAAAGTCTATATCCTGCCTCTGTAATTTCACTTGGTTTTAATAATCCTATTTCATCATAGTAATGCAGCGCACGCACACTTATTCCTGTCAAATCCGAAACTTGTTTTACTGTTCTCATTGCTACACCTCAAAGTTTGATTTTACAGCTATAAATATTATCTAATGCTTAGCCGGCCATGAGTTTTTGTTAATATATTCAAGCTATATTTTTATATTACACTATGACGTGATGTTAGGGTCAACACTTTACAAAATAATTATAATAAAACTTAGTAGAAAGCACTTTGCATGATGCTTGGCTATTGTATAAATTCGTAGTTTTTTATATCACACTTCAAATATAAAAAATAAGGAAAAATGTAGTATAAAATAAAAAATAATTATATAATTATATATGTCTAAATTTGTTTGACAATAAACATTTATATTAAGAAATATGTATATGAAAAAAACAATTTTTAATGGAGAGGTTATTTATTATGCAGGCAAAATATGATAAATTTCAGGAGTATGTGTTGGAAATTGGGCGACGCATGGTAATGTGTGGCTCTGAGGTCCGTCGTGTAGAAGATACAATTATACGTATCTGTAATGCATATGACATTAAAGTCTGTAATGTATACGCCATTACAACTTTGATTGTTATGACAATGAAAGATAGTGAAGGAAGACATTATACACAGTCAGTTAGAATTAATTCTACAGCAACGGATTTAGGCCAGTTAGAAGCATTAAATGCTATGGCTAGAGAAATATGCAGTAAAGTTCCCCCCATTTCTGAAATAGGTTCTGCATTGGATAATAATAAGTTGCGTAAAGAAAGTAATATTAAAAAGTGTATAGGATATATGCTAGCTGCCGCTGGATTTGCTGTATTTTTTGGTGGTACATTCTTAGATGGCCTTGTATCTTCAATTATTGGAATTGTAATATTTGGCATGGATCATTTTTTTCAAATTCGCAAATTAAATCGTGTAATATATACAGTAATTGCCTGTTTTTTATCAGGCTGCCTTGCTCAATTATGTGGCCATTTTGGACTTTGTATGAATGTGGATAAAGTTATGATTGGAGATATAATGATATTTATACCAGCATTAATTTTAATAAATGGTGTAAAAGAAATATTCTATCAAGATATAATGCCTGGATTATATAGACTAATTGAAGCATTTATGATTGCTCTTTCAATTGCAATAGGATTTGTAGGTTCAATGATGTTATTAGGAGGTATACTTTAATGTGGAAAAATATAATACAAGTGCTAATGGCTGGAGTTGGCACCCTGGGATTTACACTATTTTTTTCTGTAAACAAAAAACATGTGGCCGCAGCAACTTTTGGAGGACTTCTTTCTTGGACAATTTATCTTGTTATCTACCACATTACAGAAAGTATATTTTTAGGTAATATGATTGCATCAATGATAGTATGCCTTTGGTCTGAATTAATGGCAAGAAAATTAAAAGCACCAACAAATATTTTTATGATACCAGGAATTATTCCACTTCTTCCTGGGGGAACACTTTATTATACTATGGAGGCAATGCTTCAAAAAAACAAGAAAATATTTATACAAAAAGGACTAGAAACAGTAATGATAACTGTAGGAATTGTAGCTGGTATTGTTGCAGTATCTGTTATTTTAGTTTATTTTTTTACATTATTAAAAAAACATCGAGAAAATTCAAATTCAAAATTAACATGTTAATGTTATCAATTTATACAGCCTTTTCAGACTGTAAAATGTATTGTTTGTAAAAGTATCCTTTAATAGGATTAGATCTACGTGAATATCTTAGACACAAAAATGTAGAGATTTATCCAATTAACCTGGCTAAATCTCAACATTTTTGTGGTGAGATCCACTTTACCACCATATCTTCATCCAAATTTAGTAAAATCTCACTTACTTATTGTACGGTTCTCCGTATCAGTTGCAAGTGAGGTTTTTCTAAGTAAATATTAATTTTCATAAATGTATAATAATTTTTTAATACGTTTAATAAGTTCTACGCGTACATTCTCTGGAGATAAACATTCACATTTATCTCCAAATCCCATTAATATATTATATCCTAAATCATCATCTACAAAAGGAAACTCAACTATAAATTTATCCTCTCCATAAGCCTTTACATTCTCTTCTCCACATCTTTCAACCATTTGTTCTCTTAAAGACCAATCAACTAGAAGCTTAATTGTAATAAGCCTTTTATCTATCCACCCACTTCCATCTAATGGTTTTGATTTAAACTCCCTTGGTACAAATATTGATTCTAATATTTCAAGGTTTGAAATTCGAGATAATTTAAATACTCTAAAATCTTCTCTTAAAGTACAATATCCTTGTAAATACCAGTTATTTTCTTTCAATATTAATTTATATGGTTCTATACAGCGTTTATCTTTTTTTCTATTACCACCATAATATTCAAATGATAAATACTTACTATCATTTAAAGCGCTTTTTACTTTCTCAAGATTTGGTTGAAAACTCTTATTCCCCATCCACGTAGTAAGGTCAATAGTTATTTGATTTGACTTTAATTCAATATCTCTAAATTGGTCTTTCGGAAGTAAACTCTTTACCTTTTCTAAAGTGCCTATAACTTCTTTATTGGATAATGTTGTTGAAACACTAGAAAGCCCCATCAAAAGTGTTGATATATCTGAAGCAGTAAAAAACTTTTTATCAACTTTATATTCAGGCATTATACTAACACCGCCATTTACCCCAGTATGAGTAATTATTGGTATCCCTGCTAAAGATATTGTATCTATATCCCTATAAATGGTTCTAGGTGTAACTTCAAACATCTTAGCTAATTTTATTGCACTTATTCTTTCATTATTTAGTAACACCATAATAATGGATATCAATCTATCTATTTTCAATAATATCTCTCCTTGAAATCATGTATACATTTATTTTATAACCTTGACATAATGGGGTCAGATTTACTGTGATATATTTAATCTGTTAGAAATAATATACCTAATATATAGGAGGATTACAAATGAATTTTTCACAAGAATTTAATAGGATTATGCTATCTCAAAAGGAGTTAGCTTTAGCAACAAGTGTAGATAATATTCCAAATGTTCGAATTGTTAATTTTTACTACGATATTTCAAAGAAAGGAGTAGTATACTTTTCAACATTCTCAGATAATCCAAAAATTGAAGAATTTGCTAAAAACAACATAGTGGCATTTACCACTATCCCATCTAATGGAACTGAACATATTAGAGTTAATAATGCAATCATCCAAAAAAGTAATTTAACAGTATTTAATTTAAAAGATGAATTCATCAAAAAAATTCCTGATTATGAAATGACAATAAATGAGGTTGGAAATCAACTATCTCTTTATGAAATTCACTTTAAAGAAGCTACTGTTACATTAGATTATACTGAAAGCGCTGCTATAGCTTTATAGTATACTGAATAAGCCAATGATATTTAAATATCGTTGGCTTATTTTTAATATTACTTATAAAAACTCTATTTCTAGCTTCACTTATGATACGGTTCACCGTACATACTGCAACGGAGGTTTTCTAAAGGCGATAAATTTCAACCATCTATATAAATAGAGTTTTATGTCTTTCACTAAACATAAATTATATTGATAAATGCTTTATTACTAAATAATAAAAGTAAATTCATTTAAGCAAAATAATCATTTATTTTATTGATATAAAGATTTGTCATTTTAGTCTTAAGTAATTTGAGTTTAATCTAATTATAAAACTTGACTCTTCTTCCTCATGTTCACTTAGTACAGTTAAATCAAAGGAGAATCTATATAATTGATTAAAAATAGTGCTTATCTTATCCAAATCAATTAAAAGTCTACTAGAAAAATCTTTGTATATTAGCAATAAATCTATATCATTTGGAGTTCTTTTCTCATTGATTATTGATCCAAATAAATACACATTTTCAAATGACTCAAACAATTCTATATGATATATAATTTTCTGAATGACACTATCTTTAGTGTTTAATGCTATTAATGTATCCATAAAATTTACCCATTGTTAGTAACGTAACCTTCATTTCTTTTGCTAGTTCGTATGCTTCTGCTGAAATACAACTCTCACCATTCCAATTATGTAAGTTTAAAACCACACATTTTTCCTCTGGAGATAGTTGTAGTAATTTAACTTTACTTAAGCAATACTCATAAATAAAAACTATCTTTACACCATTTACTGTAATTTCTTTTAGATTGTTTATATTCAAAAAATTAAAATTTAACCCTCTTGACTTTATAGCTTTTAGAGCATAATTTAAGCTTTCAAATCGAACATTCACTTTCCTAAAACAATTGTTATCATAATACATTTGTCTTAACCTAGGGGTATCGTTAAGATAAATTTTTTCAGAAGTACTGTCTTTTCTAACCTGTATATATGGATTATCGGCACCTAAAACAATAGATTCAAATTCTCCCTTACTCTGCAATACTGCTATTAAACTCTCAATAGACTCTACAGATGGTATAAAGTCTTCCTTTAAAGGTTCTATTCCAAACAAGGAGTTAATCTTAGCCGGAAATAATACATGTCTTATTTTTTCTTTACTTAATCGAGTAGCTTCGAACTCATCAATATGAAGCATAAACTTTTGTACTATTGCTAAATTTGAGTAGCTTTCATCAGAATGTTTTTGAATCAACTTAGCATTATGTTTTAAAATACTTCTAAGTATTCTATTGTTTGAAAGAATCTTTCCCTCAGAAATATCCCATAATTCCCTTTTAGTCTCTAAATAATAGTTTTCAAAAATTGCTTGATTATGTAATAACAATGGAACTACTTCACTTTTTAAATCCTCAAATGTATCATACTCTTTACTAAAAAAACGCTCAAATTCATCCTTACGTATTTGTTTCCATGTTTTAACATCCCCTACACTGAATGCACCGTTTTTATCAAAGTTTGTATGACAATTTGGACATAAAATAATTAAATTTTCATACGAGTTGTCTTTAGTATCACAATACGGAATTATATGTGCCTTTTCCATTATGTCGCCGCTTTCTTTGAACAATTCTACTTTACATTCTGGATTCATACATCTCCCCATAGATTCAGCATATATCCTTCTTTCAACGTTAGTATCTATATTTCTGCCCATCCCTTTCATCTCCTTTAAAATCATCACTTTAGTCTCTCTTACTATCACTGTATTAAAGAGTCACGTTACTCTAACTAACTAAGCATTCTATACTTAATAATTTCTGTAAGCTTTAAAATATTAACTAATATATAATTTAGGATTTGCATATCTACTATTATAAACACATGCATTAAAACCTCATTTACTTATGGTACGGATCACTATTCATTATCCTAAACTTTACTACATATTTAAATACTTTTCTATGTTCATTCAATTTCTTATTATAGATATAACTTATCTAAATTTATAAATGATATATATTTAAAATAAGAAAATTACTAATTATAAAAATTTCATATGAAGAATAGGAAATGGATTACCGTGGTCATCAAATTCTGATCTTTTGAATGTATCAAACCCCATATGTTTATAAAATCCTACCCCTTGTGTATTTTGTTCATTTACATCTACAAACTTTGCATTTAGAACATTTATTGCGTAATTAATAAGTTTTTTACCTATACCATTACCTCTACTGTTTGAATCTACAAATAACATTTCAATTTTACTTTGATGTACACCCATAAATGCCTGTATAGCACCCTTTTCATCTCTTACACATAAAAGTTTACTAACATAATCAACACCTTCTCTAACTTGAGGTTTTATTGATATTATATCTTCTTCTTTTAAAAATGTGTGAGTTGCTCTTACTGATGACTCCCATACATTTAGTATATTATCCATATCATCTTTATTAATATTATTTAGATTTTCTATCTTTATCATTTAATAATTCCTCCTAAGTATATTTTATACTTAATATCATAAGTTAAATGGCATTTCTGAAGTTTATCAATTATTTTTTTATCGCCCCTTGCAAAGCTATGCCTTGATATTATTGTAGTTTTTGCTTGGAGCTAAATCAATTAATCTAATTTTACAAAACATGATAATACCTACCTTGAACAATTTAATAGCAATGCTAAATTTTAATCTTAGTTATATCACTATAAAAAACTAGCATATGATATTCTAAAGGTAAAGTTCAAATAAATAATCTAATCTTCAATAAGATCAATAAATCTCTCAGCTGCTGTAGACATAGGAATATCTTTTTTAGTTGCTATGCCCATAATTCTCTCTGGGATTTTTTCTTTAATAGATATTTCATATAATTGTTTCTGCTCTAATTCCTTTTTGATATAATCTTTTATAACACAAGAAACCCCTAAGCCTCTTTTTGCAAATTCTATCATTAGTTCTACATTACTTAACTCTATTTGCGGTATTATGTTCAATCCATGTGAACTAAAATAATTATCTATATAACCCCTTGTATTGCCGCCTTTCTCTAGTAAAATAATAGGATATCTATCCACTAAATCCTTCAATGTTATCTGTTTTTCACAAATTTCCTTGTACTTCTCTCCTACCACAAAGCAATCTTGTATTTTAAATCTTTTAATGACATTTAAAGAATTACTTGTGTCTATATTCATATTTAAAATTCCTATATCTATCTCACCTGAATCTAATGCTTTTGCTATTTCATAGCTTGACTTATCCTTAACATAAATTTTTATATGTGGATAATTTAGATTATAAGTTTCTATGTATTTCATTAGATAGTATTTGCATACTGCACTGCATACAGCTATTCTTATCTGACCTGAATTAAGATTTTTTAGTTCCGAAAATTTTCTTTCTGCTGTCATCATAAGACCATAGCCTTGCTCTATATATTTGAATAATACCTCACCTTCTAAGGTAAGTGAAACTCCTCTTGGAGTTCTATGAAATAATTCCCCACCTAATTTTCCCTCTAATAATTTTATAGATTGACTAACTGCTGGCTGTGATGTAAAAAGTTCTTTTGCTGCTTTAGATATACTACCCAATTTGGCAGTAATATAAAAAATTCTGTAAAGTTCAAGATTAATATACATATAAAAATTTAGTATACCTCCTATACTAGATATTAATTTTACTTATATCATTATATTAATTATAATTGCTTTATAAAAGTTATTCAACAATTAAAAGCATTGGAGGTTATAGTGTGGTATTTATTTATTACTTACTATCATTAATATCTGGATTTGCCTTAACCTTACAGGTTGGTATAAACGGTGTACTTCGTTCTAAAATAGGAGACCCTATTCTTTCATCCCTTATTAGCTTCGGTGTAGGAACTTTAGGTCTTGCATTAGTATTCTTCTTTACTGTATTAAATGGTTCTAGTACATTGCCAACTGCTACTCATATCAAAAATACAAGTTGGTGGATGTTTCTAGGTGGATTATTAGGAGCATTTTATATATTTACAACCATATTTGCATCGCCTAAAATTGGATTTGCAAATATGTTTAGCCTTGTAATATGCGGCCAAATACTCCTTGCTATTATATTTGACCATTTTGGATTATTAGGCAACCAAATTCATTTATTAACTCCACTAAGAACACTAGGAATTATTTTCTTAGTCTTAGGCGTTTATATTATTCAAACTCATTAATTAGAGATTTATATTTAAATCTTAATCAATAAAATATCATTATAGGAGGTAATTTTTATGAAAAGAATTTGTGTTTATTCTGGCTCTAATCTAGGTTTACGTTCTGAATATAAAGAAAGTGCTAAACTACTAGGTAAAATATTGGCTGAAAACAAAATTGAATTAGTATATGGTGGTTCAAGAATAGGTCTTATGGGAGAGATATCAAGTGAAGTTTTAAGAAATAACGGAAAAGTTATTGGGGTTATGCCTAAAGGTCTTTTCGCAGGTGAAATGGTTCATAAAGATTTGACTAAACTTATTGAAGTTGAAAACATGCATGAAAGGAAACAAACTATGGCTGAGCTTTCTGATGGATTTATAGCACTTCCTGGTGGGCTGGGTACTTTTGAGGAACTATTTGAAATACTTAGTTGGGCTCAGCTTGGTATTCATAAAAAGCCTATTGGCATATTAAATATATCAAACTTCTTTGATCCTCTTTTACATATGATCAAAAACACTTGTACTGAAGGTTTCATGAATGAATCAAATATTAAGCTTATTTCAGTTTCAGACAATCCTTCAGAATTAATCAAACAAATGAAAAACTATGTGCCACCTCTAATGGAAAATAAATGGCGTGAATTAGTATAAGTAAATTTCATTATAAAAAGAGGATGTCTCAAAATAGCCTTAATTTTAATATAGTAAATATAAATAATATATGTAGTAAACATATGAATGAGCTTTAGTAGTTCTTAATTTGACGGAATTAAAAATTTTTGTAATTCCTCACAGGACGTGAGGAGCCAGTAGTGAAGCCACGGATGGCGCCTCTACTGGGTAAAAAATTTTTAATGTAGTCAAATTTAGAACTACTCAGCAAAATGAATTGCTTTATGAATGTATTATTTATATTTATGGTTTTAAAATTAAGGCTATTTTTATTTTGAGACACCCTCTTTATCTTAATTATTTCATGTATTTATCTTTGCAATTTACTTAAAAAGTTTCCATAATCAATATACCAATCTTTAACGTTACCAAATGTACCTACTATATCCATATGATCTGTATTTACAATTCTAGGCATTACATTCCATTGTCCTATTTTAGCTCCGCCAATATATTGTTCAATAACATCATTAGAGCCCAATTTAGGCCCATCTTGACTAATACAATTTACAACACCATCATTAGGGAACCATTTCTTATCAATGATAGGAAGATCTTTTTTATTACGTGAATATTTACCCATTAAGTTTGCTGTTGGATAAAATAGAGGATTCATTGGACCAATTTGTGCTACAGAATGACCTGTAAGTATAGATTCTTTAGTTGCTTGGGTTGTCCAAGAAAAATAATATACATCTGGCTGAGCTTTTACCCATGTATTAAGTTCTTGTGCACCTTTTGTGGATAGATCATAAGTTGATATATCTTTTGTCCTATTCCAAATATCGCTTTCTAAGACCCTTCCAATATAATCACGTTGAGATTCTCCCCTTTGTTTCTTTAATCCCCATTGATCTAATTTTAAATCATATACTGAGCTGAATAAATTATTTTTACCAGTTATTGTTCCTAATATACCAAATGCAGAACTTAATAAATCTTTTGCTGGTATTAAATCTGATAAGGTTGTACCATCATTAGGTGTAGATATAGTAGTAACACTATGAACCCAATGCTTTCCACCTTCAAATAATGGTGAAATATTTTCTTGTCCACAATTTATTTCCTCTTTACTGCCTTCACTTAAAAGCTGTGTAAGTGTACGTATAGTTTGTCCACCCATACTATGTCCTATTAAATGTATTTTATTTTCATTGCTTATATCTTTATATATCCCTGGATATGTCCTTCCATATCTATTATGTTTAGATTTTTTTGCATGAGCTTCTCCATAATCTACTGTTCCACCTACTATGTAAGCGTAAAGTTCACAAGCTCTATCCCAATTACTAGATACTGGTCCTACTGTTGCTGTATAAGTCTCATGCCCTGAGGCATTTAACTTTTCTTGAAGATCAACTACTCCACCCCAATATTTATATCCTAACAATTCATCTCTTCCAAAACCCATAAAGCCATGAACTAAAATAATGGGATAATTATTTCCTCCTATAATACTCCTAGTATTAATTTCTGGAATTTCCGGAAACTTTAATGGAGGCATTTTATTTATATCTTCTTCACTTTTAACTTCTTCTGCTAAGTCTATTAAATTGTCTATATCTTCTAATGTAGGTAATTTTATTGTCTCCTCTGCATCTTTTACTTCTTTTTTAACAGTAGATGCTTCCACCTCCTGTGTTCCTTGTGCCTTTGGTTCATCTGCTCTTACAATCATTGAAAAATTTGTTAGTGTCATAGAAAATACTAATAAAATAATAGTTGTTATTTTGGTTAAATTTTTTTTCATTTTACATACCCCCTAATTTAATTTTTAAGTAACTATTATGACTGAATAAATCATTTGCTTTCACCTCCTTCCATTTCATTTGAAAAATTGATAATTATATACAATTATATATGCATTTTAAATATTTTTCAATATTTTCATAATTTTCATTTTATTATCATGGATAAAGACTTTTAAAGAATTTATTTCCAATTAATAAAATATAGAAAATTTTAAAAAACAATTAAACTATAATGAATGCTAGCTGTATGCTGAAAAAATATGGGTAAATTAGATAAGAATCGATGAAATGAAATAATTATTTTAATTTTTTATACTAGGTTGATACCTATAAATGTTCTTTAGTGACATGAATATCATAGATAACATTATTCATATATTAAAATACCATGAATTAACTTTATAAAAATTATTCAATAATTTACGAGTATTGGAACCTAGTTATTTGTATTACAACGTAAAAACACCGTAAAATTCAGATTTGATATGCTCTCCTTAAAGTAGACAGATTAAAAAATAAAAATCTGTTGCTAAAAAAAGTAGCATATCACTTGTGAACAATACGGTATTTTAAAAACTTATTCATTTTTAATATTTAATAAATATTTATATCCTTCTAAAATCCCTATTCAAAGCTATTAAAACTTACAAACTCTCCTACAGGTTTCCTATACCCCCTCATTCTTGTCTTAGAACTATCTTCTTTCCCCATAGTTATCATAAGAGCTATTTCGTAGTTTTCAGGAATATTGAAGATTTGTCTAACTTCCTCTTGATTAAAGCCAATCATTGGACAAGTATCCCATCCTTTATCTTTAGCAATTAACATAAACATCATAGCTGATAGAGAAGTATTTCTTATTGCTTCACTACGCTGAAAATCTTCACCCCTGCCCTCATAGAGATTATTTATATCACGAACAATATTATCATAATCTAATTTACTCATAATTCCTAAATTAAGCATTCCTGAATAAATATTTTCTGCATTTTTATATGCTAATTTATCTCCCAATACTAATATAACCGCAGAAGCAGTATGTACTTTATACTGATTAAAGGCTGCTTTTCTTAGTTGCTCCTTTTTTTCTTCATCTGTTACAACTAAATAATTTGAATGTTGAATATTAAAGCATGAAGGAGCAAGTTTTAATAGCTCAAATATTTCAGTAAAATCTTTATCTGGAATTTTTACCCCCTCTATAAAGTTATTAGCAGAGCGTCTTTCTTCAATAATTTTTTTTAATTCTGACATAACCATTCCCCCTATTTCTGAATTTTTATAAATAAAACCACAACAAATCCTTATATTGGTATAATATAGTAAGTAACTTACTTTTGTCAAGTAAACATGATATACTAGTAATAGGTGGTGATTGAATATGGAAAAATATCATATGTGTCCAAAGTTTGAAACTGCTTTTGAACTATTAGGAAAGAAATGGACTGGATTAATTATAAGAACATTATTAAGTGGGCAAAAGCGTTTTTCTGATATATCAGAAGCAATTCCCAATATGAGTGCTCGTATTCTTACTGAAAGATTTAAGGAATTAGAGCTGGAAGGAATTATTATTAGAAAAGTTTATCCAGAAACTCCTGTACGTATAGAGTATGAACTTACACAAAAAGGGTCAGACTTACAAGCTGTTATGGATGAAGTTCAAAAATGGGCAGAAAAATGGAACTAAATAAGATTACATAAAGAGCTTCCTATTGATTTAGGGAGTTTTTTATTTTTTGTTCATAAAACATAAATCTGAAGTAACTTTAAATAATTATTAAAAATTTTCTTTACTAATTATAATTTATGTGCAATAATTAATTTAAAGATACTTACTAAATGTAACTAACTAAATTAAATATTGTTAATATATATTTTAAAGTTAACAAAGCCACTTTTATAGAAAATTTTATTTATAGTTTAAATTAAGATGGTAAAAGATAATTAAAAGGAGAGATGTAGAATGTTAAGAAAGATAGAAAGTAAAAATATGGGTAGTAGCAATCTTGGATGGTTAAGAAGTAAATTCCACTTTTCCTTTGCTGAATATTACAATCCAGATAATATAAACTTTGGAGTTTTAAGAGTAATAAATGATGATTTAGTTGAAACTGGTACTGGATTCGATACTCATCCTCATAAAGATATGGAGATAATATCCTATGTAGTTAATGGTGATCTTACACATGAAGATAGTATGGGAAACAAAAATACTATAACTCGTGGTCATGTACAGTTCATGAGCGCAGGAACAGGAGTGTATCATAGTGAGCATAACCTTGGGAAAGAAATATTAAGGTTCTTACAAATATGGATTTTCCCCGATAAACAAGGGTATAAACCTAACTATGGAGATTATAGATTTAATTGGGATGATAGACACAATAAATGGCTTCATATGGTTTCAAGCAAAAACGGAAATGCACCAATAAAAATAAATCAAGATATGAATATTTATTCCTTAGAACTTGAAAAAGGAAAAGAAATTGGTTTTCCAGTAAAGGAAGGAAGGAAGGCATATTTAATTCAGATAGAAGGAAATTCAATAATAAACAATATTGAATTAGTTGATAGAGATGCTATGGAAATAATTGAGGAAGATATTTTAATAAAATCAAAAGAAACTTCCCACGTTTTAGTTTTAGAAATGAATAAGCAAGATTAATAGTATCCAAATCACATTAAATAGGCATATTAAATTTTATTACTTAATATATTTGTGATACGATGTAAAAACACTGCATTATTCAAATTTGAATAATGCAGTCTCATTTTTTCAGTTGTTATGTTAAATAAGAATATTCCATCTTAAATACCGACTCATTCAATTATTATTGTTTAGAAAACTTTTATCTTAATAAAATTTCTTATTTCTTCCAGTTTTCAAAATGGAAATACGATATTGGACCTATAATACTAAAAAACATAATTATAGCATCGTATCCTATCCACACATCATTTCCAATTACAATATCACCTTTGTTATCCCAAGCATCCTTTGGTTTTAATGCTTCATCCCATTCTTCTTTTAAAATTTTAAAAGCATATATTTATTATAATTGTAAAACCATATGTATATCATATGGTTCTAATTCATATAAATCTTTATTTATCTCATTTGTTAATTTTGCACCCATAGCAAAATAAAATTCTACTGTATTTTTAAAGGGTGTAGCAGATATATACATACCTTTAGCATTTAATTCTTTTGCTTTTTTAGATAGCAAATTTACTAGATTTTTACCTATACCTTTTTTACGATAATTATTACTTATATATAACATATCAAGTTTAAGTTGGTCATTATTTCTGCCAATAAATTTACTTTCCAAAGCCCCTAAGCCTACAATTGTTTTATTGTCAAAGGCCCCATATATAGTTCCATTTCTATCATATATGTCTTTTAATCTATCAATATATTCATGGAGTTCTTTCAAGTCCCAGCCCTCAATATTATAAAATTCATTTACTATTTCAAGTTTATTATCTCTAAAATAATAAGCTTCATTTACAATTTCTTTTCTATCAATTTCACCTAATAGTGCAAGTTCTGACCTTTCAAGTAATCTATAGTTCAAAATAATCAACTCACTTTCAAATAAAATTATGCTCATTCTGTTGGGCAGCTATAAACCTTCTGCATTATAGTCCATTGAGATTCTCCAACAAAGTATCCCTTAAAGGGACTTTTTATCTTTTTTATATCCTCAAAGCCAAATCGGCAATAAAGGTATTTTGCAGGATTACCCCCAGCAACTGCTAATGTATAAGATGTATACCCTCTATCTAATAATGCCTTTTCTCCATGTTGAAGAAGTAGCATGCCAATTCCTTTTCCACGGCATGTTCCATCAACCGCAATATGTTCTATATAGCATTCCCTTTCATTTAGTTTATGCTCTTCTAACATTATCATTTTGGTGTACATCATTATAACATTGTAAACACCATATCGTCTACATAGCGATATAATAGGGATGTTTTCATTTGTATTTTCTGTTTTACTGCAACGTATTAGAATTACGCCAACTACCTTTTTATTTTGTTTAGCTACAAAATGAAGATACGCGGGATCATCAGCTTTGAGATGCCAAGAAGCGTATAAAATATTCTCTATATCATTATCACTTAGCTTTTGGTGTTGGCAAAACTTGCTTTTAAAAGATTGTACTAATAAAGCAATTACATCTCTAAAATCGATATTTTTATACTTCTCAATATAGATATTTTCCATCAGCATATTGCCCCCCTTTACAAATTAAATTTTTTCAGGTACTATAATTAAAATAAACCATTGAGCCACTCAAGAGTCAATTGGTGTTGTTAAATTTTTTAAGGAGGATAAAATGCAAGGATTACTACGGATTGGACAAGTAAGTAAATTGTATGGCATATCACTTGATACTTTACGTCACTACGACCGAAAAGGATTATTAAAGCCAATTATTGATCCTCAAAATGATTATCGTTACTACTCCTTAGAACACCTGGATATCCTAGAAATGATTTTAGTTGGAAAATATATAAAAATCCCCCTAGAGCAAATGAAAGAAAGAATAGATTCGGAAAGTATCGATGGGTACTTATCAATGGTAAAAGAACAAAAGGAACGTATAAACGAAGAAAAAAGGTTATTAAACCAACTTGATCAATATGCTGAGGATATGCTAGAGTTACTTACGACTATTTCTAAATTTAAAAACGATTACACATTTTCTACTGCTTCAGTTTATAAAGAAATTGATATTACCATCTATAGAATAGATTTGGGAACATTACTGCACGGAGATACTAAATCACAGCAAACAGAAGGGATAGAATCTTTGGAGCAATGGGCTTTCTATCATAGCGAATCGAATGGAACAATAGTAGAGAATGACGAGATAATTGGTTTTTCATTTCCTGACAGTGCGATAAATACAACTATACTTCAAAAGCAATTTATGTCTGCAGCTGAACATAACATTGTGGCACAGCATCATGTAACAGGCTATTATGCCAATATTATGTTCTGGGGTGTAAAAAAGGATTTAATGGAATATCTATATAAATTATGCCGTCATTTTGACTTACACCATTCTACCCTATTAGTAAAATACAACTTTGCGCTACTTCATAAAAGTATGGAACACGAATATTTTGTAGAAATATACTTTCCCAAAAACCCAGTTTAAAAACCAATATATTCTATTTGAATAATCAATATGAAAATGAGCAATCTAAAAAAGCTGCCTATTTTTAAGCCGCACTTTCATATTCAATTGGAGTGCGGCTATCTAATTTGAAAATTATATTTAATTACTGCTCAACAATGATTCCCCAAAGACCAATTAAGTCAGCCGCCTGAGGCATACTGATTTTAGCTCCTTGGAATTCAATGGGTGATGAAGATACCGTTGGAGCAACAAGCTCATTTTTTGTAAAATCAACACCTGCTAGCATTGTCTTAAAGAAGTTGTTTTTAATAAAGTTAGAGTTTTTTGCTTCGAACCTCTTCAATTTAGCTTCACTTATAGATACCTCAGTGAAATCTATATCTTCAAAAGCAACATCTGTCATCTTAGCTTTATCGAAATAGGAATACTGAAAATTTGATCTTTGCATAGATGTATGCTTGAAAATAGTATCGCTCATATTCATTCCTACACATTTACAGGCAATAAACTGACACCTTTCAAAATATGCGTCTGTAAAATTACTATTTGATAGATTACAATTTTGGAATACAACATCAACAAAGCTTGCTCCTTCAAAACTGCAATCAAGGAATGTACAGTTTTCGAAAATACTTGTATTAATTTCGCTTCTAAAAAAATCAAAATGTTCAATATGCTCTCCGTAAATCTTCATCTGATTTATTGGCATTTCCTCATATAAATATCGCTGTGCATATGATGAAAAATCCTCTATCCTTATCAGATTTGCTGGAATTCGTGGATTAATGATACTCATAGCTTTATTAACTTCCTTTCAATAGAAATTATGCAAACAATATACTTTACTTATAAAAGCGACACTTCGCTTTCAATTGTATGTCTTATCTACATATTATTCCTTGTTATTCTTTGCTTTTTGATCAGCCCATTCTTCTTTTAAAATTGCATATACTACATCGTCTGCCCACTCATTGTTAAACCAAAAGCTTTTTTTAAAATGTGCCTCTTTTCTCATTTGAATTCTTTCAAGCAATGCTATAGACCTTATATTTCTGGGGTCAACTGAAGCAATTATTCTATGCTTTTTTAAATTATTAAACAAGTAATTTATTATGCTAATAATAGCTTCAGTAGCATATCCTTTGCATTGATGCTCTAAAGATAAGGTAAATCCTATCTCTGCCTGCAAGTTATCTGAGTCTATAAAATGAATTCCTATATCTCCTACTAACTCATCAGTTTCCTTAATCAAAATTACAAGTTGATACCATGTATCTGGTATGTTGGGAGTTTTAGCAGTTTTCTCACAAATAAATTCTTTTACTTCTTCGAGCGTTTGTGGTTTCCAGCTTTGAAATTTATATATTTGTGGATTTGAGCGGTATTTAAATATCGACTCTGCATCAGAAATTCTAACACTCCTTAATGTTAATCTTTCTGTTAAAATATTCATTTCATTGAAGTTCATTATTTTCACCTCCACATGTATAATTTAGTTACTCAAAATAGGACAAATTTAAAACATCTATACCTTCATAATCAGGATGTATATATATCGTTTCATATAATTTTACTATTTCCGCTTAGATAATGGTAATTATATCACATTTACATGATAATGGAGGATTGTTTTTGCAATAAATGTAAAACAGCTTTATCTAGTATGCTACAATAAGTTTAACTTGTACTAAGTTCTCACGAAAAGCATATAATTTTATTGCTTAATATATTTGAAGTGTAACGTAAAAGCACCATAGAATTCAAATGAATAATATGGTGTTTTTTATGAATTGTTCGTTTTTTCAGTTGTATCAATATATCAATGTGCATTCCTTTATCTCCATTAAATAGATTACTAAAGAGTTGGCAGCCCCTTTTATTCCCTTGGTATATTGACAAATACTCACAAGGAAACCCAAATTTATTCGCGAGTTAGTTGACTTTTTCATCTGCTTTTTATAATTTTTATAATAGTTATACCGGTTATAAAAATTAAATTAAATGTTAAATAAAATATATTAATATATTTACTAATCTTTGTAAGAGTTATAAAACTATCTAACCTACTAACAATTATAGCAGCGAAGATAAATACTATACTATATAAGATATTAGGATTTATTTTTTTTAAAATGTTGGACAATGAATAATAGAAAAAATAATTCTGATTAGCTATAGTTTGAAATATTATACTGTTCCATAAAAACATAAACACAAGTTTAAAATTACTTATACCAGGTACATAAATTGTTTCTGCAATAGATAACGTAGGCCAATACAAATTTTTTGCTACATCTGGACCTAAATAATATATGGATATAAAACTTAGCCATATATACACAACAACTACAATTGATGTACTTTTTAAAAAGCAACTTTTTATCTTAGTTTTATCCTCCATTAAAGGAACTATTAAAAAAATAAATTCTATACCTAAAAAAGAATATACAGTCTCTATACTAGCCTTTAAAATAGAGGAAAATGGAGCTCCTAATATAGGTTGAATATTGAGAATATTCCCTTGTTTTATTGCTAAAAAAGTTATTAAAATTAATGGGATAGCTGCATAAAAAATAATTTCATTTATTATACCTAAGGCTTTTATGCCTTTAGAGGCAGCATATACTGAAATTAATAGTATTGGGATGGCTAATTTATATTGCTCTAAAAATAAAACTAAATGAACTCTTAATAAATTACTTATACCAGCAGTGGTAATAATTATATAAATAAAAAATTGTAAAGCAAATACAAAAGAAAATACACTACCTAAAATTTTCCCAAAATAGTTCTTGCTTATTTCCACTATATTAGTGTTGTGGTAAGAATTATCTTTGAATATTAATATAGCACAAAGTACTATATAAAAAGGATATAAGCTTCCTATAACTACTCCAATCCATCCATCATTTTTAGCTATTTTAGTTAAATCACCTGGAAGAGATAATATTCCTATTCCTATCATAGATCCTACTATTATGGCCATAGTTTGGTTTGTAGTTAACACATTATTACTTTTATTTTCCATTATGGTTATCTCCTAAACTTTCACATAAACTACCATCACTTATAGAAGATGGTAACTTTGTGTTCAATATATCTAATGATACGAGCTTACTCATACTATCAAGGTTATTCCAACCTCTCTAGTCAATGTACCTTTTATTACATTCCATTTAAGATTATTTAAAATTTTTCCATCACTCATTATGGCAAATTCTTTTAATCCAACATCTATACCTAGACTATATCTCTCATTTTTATATAATTCGTATATATTTATCATATATTATGTGCAAATTTCTTAAATTTAATTATATTATCCATAAGAATGTGAGTGTAAAAATTTTCGACTTTAGTTGAGAAGGGAACCCCCACATACTTTTTGGGAAAATGTTTAAATTACAAATCTAGTGCATAAAAAGTTTTTATAAAATATAGCTTTTGCTCTTCATTTCTTTGTATTGCGACGCAAAACACCACAAAATTCAATTTTCAATAATGTGGTGCCCATGCAAATTGTTCTTTTTTCGGTTGTTGCATTAAAATAAGAATATTATGTATTAGCATTACTAAATATTTAGTAATGAATTTGAAATTTCATCAAATCTTTCATAAGTTATACCAAGTTTTTTCTTAAATCTTTCATCTTCTATTCTTGCAATAATTATCTTGTTAGGAGATATTTCCTTAATAATATTTTTTATCTTCTTAATTGATTCTTCATCATCGTTATAGCCCTTAATGATAGTAATTTCAAATATAAATTTCCCTTTGTATTGTTTATTAAAGGAAGCCATGTTTGAAATATATTCTACTAACGTATACCCCTCAATTGGTCTTTGAATTTTTTGAAAATCTTCTTCTGTTATTACTTTTATCTCTCCAACAATCTCATCACATTTATTAGCAATTTTTACATATTCATTTCTACCTAGTAAATATCCATTAGAAAGTAGTCTTACAGGTAACCCTTTGACTTTGATAAGGTCAACAATATCACCAATTTTATCATTTACTAAGGCTTCTCCTTTTGAGTTAATGAAGATTAATTCTGCTTTTGTATTTTCTATCATGCTTTCTAGTTCAATCAATGAACTATCTATTTTATCAAATGACTTTTGGGTATCTACCTTATTTTGCGACCTTCCAATAGGACAAAATATACAGTCAAAGTTACAATACTTTTCTGGAAGTATGTTAACTTCCAGTACCCTTATTCCATCTTCAATATAAATATCTTTATAACTGAAACCGCCCATCACCTTATCCTCCTCAAATTACTTTATTAATACTTCTTTATTGTTAATATCAAGAATTGAAACCTTACATGTTCCACCTAAATTATCCTGTACTGTTTTTGTTAAATCTTTTAAAGCATTCTCAAACTCTTTTAATCTTCTTTCATCAATTAATTCAATGCACAAAAAAGCATTTTTTGTATTTTCAGTGAGCATTGTTCTTACTGATTCGCGCCAATTAAAGCACCTGCAAATTGCTCCTTCATTATCTTTATATACTATTTCGCCTTCATATGGTGGTGCATTCTCATCCGTTCCTAATGTAACAAAATTTTCATTTCCAACTGCCTTAGTCAATCTTATATCCCCAACAAATGTATCGATATCCTCACCACCGCAAGGCAATCCATATCTTAATGAAATAGAGTTGTAAATATCAACTAGCGGATTAATAGTTCCTAAATGGTTTCCATTATACACTCGCTTTAGTAATGCCTCAATGGATGACCTTGCACCTTTCTTTGTTTTAAATTTTTGAAATGCCTCTCTCCATACTTTTATAACTTCGTTACTGCTGAATTGTTCATTCTTCAAATATTTTAAGGCTTCCTTTTCTGAATTATAAATGATATCCTTATATTTATCTTTATCTTTATCTTTTATAGAGTTATCTATGCCATGGCAAACAACAACACCAATCCTTGCATTGGGGAATAGATTCCAAAAGTCATCTTCAGTAACAAATTTTTTCATTAAAATATACCTCCTCAACAATAAAAAATAAAAAAGCCATAGAAATATTATTAAATATCTCCCAGGCTTTTATCCCTCCGTGTACACAGTCAACTGTGTGTTTTCTCTCGGACCTGCCAGCTACAAACTGCGGAACCCTAGAAAACTTAAATATATAATTAAATTATGATTTAAAAGTTTAAAATTACAAACTAATTTTAGCATTATATTAAGACTAAATCAACTATATATATATGCCTTACTTCGCAAAATTTTTCTACTGTGACTTAACTAATAGAAGCACCGACTCCCCATACTATATTTGAGCTATTAAGTTTTTCATCGATATAACTTAAAGTATCGAACATTATATCTTACCTCTTATTGTTGTGATGCAGAATCTTACCAATCTGACTTACTTTAAAAATAATCTGAATTAAATATTTTATTCTTCTGATGTAAATTCTTCTAATACCTTCAAAGCAAATCTTGCATTAGGATAAGTAATAGAACCGCCACCAATAACACCAATCTTAATTGCTTCCATAATTTCATCTACACTTGCTCCAGCATTTATACACCCCTCCATGTGATAACAAATGCACTCGTTGCAACGACTAACTACTGAAATCGCTAATCCCATAAGTTCTTTGTGTTTTTTATCAATGGCACCAGCAAAATATGTTTTATCATCCAATTCTCCAAATTCCTTAAAGAATTCATCAGCCTGAATGAGTTTAATATTGTACTCTTTTCGATACCCTTTCATTTTTTTAATGTCCATCTTTATTCCTCCTGTTATATAAAATAATATTTACTTTATCTAAATTTACTATTTTGAGTTAAACAATAGTAATTATACCATATGGCACTCCTTCGATATTAAACACCTGATAACTCTAACTGATAAATAAATAGAACTATAAAGATTAGAATCCCTACATATGTCTAATTTAAGTTGGGAATAATCATTATATAGAGTTACGATCCTTAGAAATTGTGAATTAAAGATTATTTAAATTAGCCTTTCTTAATAAAAAAAGAAGGGCTTTAATTATAAAAACGAGTTTCCTGCAAGTTAACTTTTTCTACTAATATCAACTACAAATCTATTTACAGGAAATAGAGCAACACATAGAATATTATTAGAGGTGATAAATTTGAGAGGGTTAAATATAGGTAATTGCATTGTTCATAAGAGAAAAGAAAAGGGAATAACCCAGGAACAGTTGGCAGATTACATTGGAGTTTCTAAAGCATCTGTTTCCAAATGGGAATCTGGATTAAGTTATCCCGATATTTTGCTTCTTCCTGAGATTGCAACTTATTTTAATATTTCAGTGGATGAATTATTAGGATATTCTCCACAACTTACAAAGGAAGATATTAAAAAAATTTATAGTAAACTCTCTCATGAATTTGCTGTAAAGCCATTTGATGAAGTAATGGAACAGTGTAATAAATTAATAAAAAAATACTATTCTTGTTTTCCTTTTTTGCTTTCTATTATTCAATTATTATTAAACTATTCGAATTTGATAAAAAATGATGCCATAAAAAAAGAAATTTTTCAGCACTGTATATTGCTAAGTAGAAGAGTAAAGGAGGAATCAGAAAACATTTCTGACATAAAAAATGCAAATACTATGGAAGCATTGGCAGAGATAGCACTGGGAAATAGCGAAAAAGTTATTCGTTTATTGGATAATAAATTAGATCCCTATAGAGGAGATGATGTCATACTGATTAATGCCTATCAGATGCAGGGGGAAACTACTCAAGCAAATAAAGTGAATCAAATACTACTTTATAACAATGTAATAAACACATTAACGCTTCTAAACAATTATCTTTCCCTAAACATGATGGACCCAGTTCTGTTTGAAAAGATTTATTCTCAAGGCATTCAGATTATTGATTCTTTTCAGTTAAAAGAGATTTTCACAAATGATGTTTTTGCAATTCATATCGTTGCTGCACAAGGGTATTTGATAGCGGAAAATAAAGAAAAGGCAATAGATGCATTAGAGCGATATATTAACACTGTTTGTAGTATCCAATTTCCATTGAGTTTTAAAGAAAATGAATATTTTACTCATGTAGGCAAATGGCTTGAGGATAATAATTTTATTGGAGCAAACACTCCCGTGGATGAGATAACAATTAAGAAAAGTTTTGTTGATGCAGTTGCTCGAAATCCTGCATTTGAACCCTTAAGAGAAGATGAACGATATAATTTCCTTGTTAAAAAATTGAAAGAAAAGTTAGGTGAAAAAAGTGAATGCAATAAATATAGAGAATCTTAAAAAATCCTATGATGGGCAAACTAATGCGCTAAGCAATATAAGTCTAAGTATACCAAAAGGTGAGATATTTGGCTTTCTTGGTCCTAATGGTTCAGGAAAAACCACTACAGTTAGAATCCTTAATGGAGTTCTTTCAGCAACATCAGGATATGCTGAAATTTTAGGGATACCTGTTGGGAAAAATAATCTTGAAATCCATAGATTATGTGGAGTTATGACCGAAAGTTCCTCCTGTTATGAAAATCTTACTGCTAAAGAAAATCTAATATTCTTTGGAAAAATGCATGGGATTGAGGAAAAATTGCTTAATGAACGTACTAATTTTATATTGAAAAGACTAGAGTTACTAGATGTAAAAGATAAAAAGGTAAAATCTTTTAGTACAGGAATGAGAAAAAGAATTTCCTTAGCTATAGCATTAATTCACGATCCTCAGATTTTATTTCTTGATGAACCTACTTCTGGCTTAGATCCAGAAAATGCACTGAATGTTACAAGACTTATAAAAGAACTTGCAGAGGAAAATCAGGTTACAATCTTTCTTTGTACCCATCAATTAAAATATGCTGAAGATATTTGTACACTATATGGTTTTATAAACAAGGGCAATATCCTTGGTTTAGGTACATTTGATGAACTTGCTTCAAGGAAAAATGCAGCCCTTAAATTAAAAATTAGAGGGAAAAATATTTCTAAAGAATTTGGATTTATCCATGAAGGTAATGATATATATAACAAATCTGTTTCAGGAGACAAAGAGGTAAATACTCTAATACAAAACATACTGGCAAGTGGCGGAGAAATTTATGAGGCTGTACAGCAAAAATGGTCTTTGGAACAACTGTACTTTAAATATATAAAAGGTGCATCTGATGATGTGAAATTATAGTTAAGGAGTAGTTAGAATATGAATAGAAATGAAAAAGCATTGATACGTAAAGATATAAATGAAATACTAAGTTCCAAACGGGTTCTTATTCCTATGACTATTGTACCCATTGTTTTGATTGTAATCATACCCCTAGCAATATTGATAGGTGCAAGCTTTATTGGAAATGATTCAAGTATGTTTACACAGATAGCTCCTCTTATAAAAAAATTGCCTTCTGAATATAAAACATATACTCCAGCCCAACTTTTAATAAAAGTAACGCTAAACTTTATGTTTCCATCATACTTTCTTATAATTCCAATAATGTGTTCAGGAGTTATTGGAGCCAGCAGTTTTGTGGGAGAAAAGGAACATAAAACTATGGAGTCTCTGCTTTACACACCAATATCCATGGAACAACTGCTTAGAGCCAAGATTTTAGGTGTTTTTGTGCCCTCTTACATGGTGACTTTAATTTCATTTATAGTGTTTGGCATCATATTTAATGTAGGTGGTTTTATCTATTTTGGAGAACTTATCTTTCCAGATGTAAATTGGCTTATAATCATACTTTGGATTTCACCTGCAATCAATTTATTATCCTTAATATTTACTGTGATGGTATCGGCAAAATCAGAAACCTTCCAAGAAGCACAGCAAGTAAGCGGCCTTCTTGTCATTCCATTGATTCTTATATTAGTAGCTCAAATGACAGGTGTGCTTTTGCTTAGCAAAGTTGTAATGTTTATAGGGGGTGCTGTTCTCTTCATACTTGATTATATATTGATAAAGAAGATTTCCTCTAAGTTTGTTCCTGAGAAACTAATTTAAATATCTATTGTTCTTCACATAATTAATTTTTATGTTTTGTGACTAAAGAATACCAGCAAATATACTGAAAAAATATCATTTAAAAGAAATACACGGAAAAGACAGGTATCTTAGGTACTGGTTTGAATAGTATATTTAGCATATAAGAAAAACTTGACTGTTCACCAATAGGCTTAATTTATATTGCAACGTAAAAACACCGTAAAATTCAGACTTGAATACTACGGTGTTTTAATATTTTATTACTTTACTTTATTTACATTCATATTATAATTTCCTATAAAATTATCATAATTTGCTGAAAGTCGGTAGCCCCCATCTTTGTCTATTACTAATTCTTTAGTACCGCTCTTATTTATTGGAAAGTTTTGAATTACTTCATTTTTGGAACGAATTAATTGAATTTTTAGCTCCCCTTCCTTTACATTAGAATCATATATAAATTTTACTTTATCACCTTTTTTTAAATCAAATGTTATTACGCTATTGCTACTTGATTTATGTTTAATATCATCTTTCATACAACCTAAAGAAGGAATCATACCTTTAGTAGCCTTAAAAGAAGAACATCCCGCGGTAAAAGGTATTAATAAAAATATTACTAATGTTATGCTCAATATTTTGTAAACTTTCATATATTATATCCTTTCTATTATTACTTATTTAGCATCTAAATATAATTCCGATCATAACTTAACTACTACAGAAATTATAACATATAATTATAGTCCCTAGAATTCATTATATTTCTGATAAACTTTTCCCCATAACCCACTTATCCTTTTATAAAATAAAAAAATATATAATTTTACTACTTAATATATTTGTATTGCGACGTAAAAACACTACATTATTCAACTTTAAATAATGTAGTGGAAATGTAAATTATTCGCTTTGTAATAGTTATATTAAATATAAATATTACAAATTAATTAAAAATTTATGCCTCCCCATAATAATCTGCGAAATACAAAAATCCTTTTTTTCTAACTATATAATTAGCCAGATAACTATCTGTTTCTTTTTCTATGATAGGAATAGTCAATGTATAACAATGAGCATTTTCAACTTCAAGGAATTTACTATTTATCTTATTATGGAATTCATCATCAGTTATGGATGTTTTAAATGCTATGATAGGATGGCCGGTAATAAATAAGTGAGTTCTTAGCGCTCTTTTTGGGGTAATATGTAAAACGCTAAAAGCAACAATTATTATAATAACGCCAACTAATTTTAGTTTTTTAATTTTTTTTAATTTTCTAATCACATCCAATTTTTTCAAAATCATTCCCCCTAAATTATTATTGCTAATGAATAGTAATTTATTATTTACATTATCTTATGATA
This sequence comes from Clostridium sporogenes, assembly GCF_001889325.1. Classification (NCBI taxonomy): domain Bacteria; kingdom Bacillati; phylum Bacillota; class Clostridia; order Eubacteriales; family Clostridiaceae; genus Clostridium; species Clostridium sporogenes. The sequence continues at coordinate 1,320,300 of NZ_CP013243.1, forward strand.
ATTATATCATACCTACTTCATTTCTTATTGTATTAGAACAAATGTAGAATTCCTTTATCTTTAACACCACATTATTCTATTTTCAAAGAACATTGTCCGTATCTGCATTTTCAAGAGTTACGCCGCCTTTATTTCATATTATGAACTATACACATTAAAAGCAAGACAATAAACATATTGACTTGAGGGCATACTATTACAGTAGCATAATTCATTGAAAAGAAAAATCTATACTTTTTTGTGAATTACCATTATAATATTAATGCTGTTTACCATGCGAATTAAGAAATGGAGGTGTCGAATTGAAAAAGATTAAATTACAAAACAGACCTTTTGGCCCGTTTCCTACTATACTTGTAGGAGCGAATGTGAATGGGAAGCCTAATTATGTCACTGTAGGTGCATGCGGAGTAGTAAGCCTTAAGCCAGTGTTATATGTATCGCTTAAGGATAGTCACTACACAACTTTAGGTATTAAGGAAAATGGTTACTTTAGTGTCAACATACCTTCTGCGGACTTGGTTCAAAAGACCGATTATTGTGGTATAGTATCGGGGCATAAAACAGACAAGTCTAATTTATTTACATCATTTTATGATGAACTTGGAAAAGCACCAATGGCTGAAGAATGCACGATGAATTTTCTATGTAAAGTTATCCAAACCATTCCTGTCTTTGATTTTCAAATGTTTTTAGGAGAAATAGAAGCTGTATACATTAATGAGGAATGTATGACAGATGACAAACCTGACCCATTAAAAATTAACCCACTAATTATGATGGACTCAAATTATTATGATTTAGGTAAAACCGTAGGTACTTTATTTAAAACAGGTTTAGAAATACTACCTAAATAATTAAATAAGGACTATCCTCATGAGGTAGTCCTTTTGACTTTTATATTTGTTGTCATATATGTGGATAATAATGTCACATTAAGAAAATAGCGATATTCTTTAACATAGCCGTAATAAAACAATAACTTTATAGCATCCTCTATTGTGACGCATAATATTTGAATAATACAGTGTTTTAGTAAATCATTCGTTTTTTCAGTTATTATGTTAAATAAAAATGATATGCCTTTCTCTAGAATTTATTGGATTTTAAGCAATTTGATAGAATCTTTTCATTTTCAATAAACTCATCTTTTGTTAACCCAAAAAGTATCTCATTCATATACCGACCATCAGTGTACACAACTTGACGGCGTATACCTTCTTGCTGACATCCAAGCTTCTTCAACATTGTGGCTGAACCAATATTTCCATCAAGGACACTTGCATTAAATTTATTTAGCCTGCGTTCTAAAAAAGCATACCGAAGTAATATTCGCATTGCTTCAGTTCCGTATCCCTTTCCTCGATAATCTTTATCTACTTGCATCCCTATGCTAAATGTACCATTTCTCTCATGTATGCTATTAAGGTTAAGTATCCCAACGTTTATACTATCTAATGTTTCAATAATAAACATTACTCTGCCCATTTCTAACTTAAAATCTGTAAAAGTATCTGCAAATTTTCTTGACTCATCAAGTGTAGGTGGCAACTCAACTTCATAATTTAAAAGTCGGCGTGCTAGAGTATCAAATCTATTATAATAATGTCCATTCCAATCTTCAGGTTGCATAGCACGCAACCGCACCACGTTTTGCTGCCAAAAATAGTTATTATAGTCTATTTCCCTCATTACTAATCCCCTCCTAGTTATTTATTATATAATATCGTATTATTTTAACTTAATTAATGGTAATTATATCATATTTACGCAATTTACTATGGCCATTTTGGAAATATAAGTAAAATATTTTTATTTTTTGACACTGTATTATTCAATTTTCAAGGAACATTGTTCATATTTTCACTTTCAGTAGTTACGTCGCATTTATTTCAGACTGTGACATAAAAGCACCCCAAAATTCAATTCGTGAATAATGCGGTGCTTGAGTAATTATTCGTTTTTTCAGTTGTGGCGTTAAATAAGAATGTTCCGACTAAAAGTTAAATTATTTGTATTTAGTTAACTATTTTTTCTTAAGTGCTATTTTAAAATCTTTTTCCTTGTTATCTTCTTTACCTTTAATCACCAGATATAACTTTGAGATTTTTTCAAAATAAGGGCTCTCAAAGACAGACGTTTTTTCACAAAAGTTAGAATTCTCTACCTCGCGACTTCCCCTAGCTCCGCATTTGTATTTGTTTCCATTATCATCTTCAAGATATACATCATTAACACTCATATTAATTGGCACTAAAAATTTAGCATTTGCAACAGTAGGATATAAATTTACATATTCTATATTTATACTCGAATTTTCATCTACATTGGTATCTTTTATATAGTTAATTTCCTTAGCGTTTTTGAATTTATCATCAACTTTTATATTCAATATCCAATTTCCATCAATAACTTTAGGAGCTTTGTGAAATAGTTTATCGAAAAATTTCATTTTTTTATACATGTTAGGCTGTATTGTATTATCGTAAAAATCGTAAAATTTAATAGTAATACTGTCAGGTATTTCTGCTATTTTAGTCTTGTCGGCACTAAATTGAAAAATTCCTTTCTTTACTCTTGATTTTTTGAAACTTCCCTTATCAACATCCATATAATATAAAGAATTATATACAGCATAATCTCTGGCATTAATATTTTTTTTAGATAGGTCTTTTGCAATATCATCCCAGTCTCTCTTATCAGCCAATATTCTCCCTTTGTTATCTATCATTTGAAATGAATCACAGCTTATATCCTCCCAATCATTATATTTACTATCAGCTTTTACAGTATATCCAATAAGAATCTCATTTCCACTTATAGCAAATTGATCTATGGTTACTGTAAGCCCCTTATCCTCAGCTGACTTAGAAAAGTCATTCTTATTTTTATCAGTTCCTTGAACATATCCATTTTTAATAGCATTGTCAATTCCTTTATCTCTAAAATGACTAATTAAGTTTTTTACTCCTTGTGATGTATCACTTACATACTCAGCAAAAACAGGTGAAGTTTTATTTAAAAATACACATAAAGCAAACATAACTGCTAGAACCCCTGTAGCTTTTAAGAAATTATTTTTATGCCTATTTTTAGCTCTCTTAATAGCTTCATCTATAACTAAATCAACTTTCTCTGGAACTTCTATTAATTCTAGTTTTTCCTTAAAAGATTTCTTGTCATAATCCATATTCCTATACCTCCAATTCAATTCTTAGTTGTTTTAAAGCCTTATGGATATAAGTCTTTACTGTCCCGATAGGGTAGTCCATAATATCAGCTATCTGAGGAACAGTTAAATCATTAAAGTACCTAAGTATTATTATCATCTTAAACTTGTCCTCTAGTGTATCAATAGCTTTATATAAATCCAATAATCCTTCTCTGTTATCAACTGATTCATGTTTTTCAGTAATATCAATATTTTTGCTAAAGAATATCAACCTTTTTCTTTTATTTATGTAGGTTATACAGCTATTTATGAGTATTCTCATTAGCCAAGTATTAAAATACTTTTCCTGTTTTAATTTTTTAATTGATTTATAGGCTTTGTAAACTGTATCATCTAATATTTCTAATGAATCATGTTCGTTCTTTGTATAATAAAATGCTGTTTTATATAGAACCTCTTTATTAATTTTTATAAGTTTACAAAAAGCGTTTTCATCTCCACTTTTTGCTTTAATAGCCAACTCCTCTGTATTCATATAGTAATCCTCCAAGTAAGATATAATATTATTACCGATAATAACTTGTCATCTATTAGACATTTCAAACTATAGTTTCGTTTTATTTATTTTCAAATTTTATATTTTGATTTTCTATAGTAACTTAAATTTTATTAAATAATGCTTCAATCGGCTTTTGAATTATTTCTTTTTTAGTATACTTTAATATACAATATCCAATTTCCAACAACTTTTCCTTTTCACATTCTACTTCATAGATACATTCAAATGGTTTAGGATATGGTCTATATTTTATATTATTTTTTTCACATAATTGCTCAAATAAATTTTCAGCACCTTTTATAACCGTTGCTTTCCAAATATTATTTTTCAAATTATCACTTCTTTCACTGTGTAATATTTTCAATTCTGGTATTTTGAATTGCGTATTACCAATCTAGTTCTTTATTCCATTTTTTAAAATCTACGGCTTTTTCTATGCTATATCCATTTCGTTTAAAAATAGCAGTATATTCTTTCTTGGACTTCTTTAAAGTTACAAAGCCATAGCCTTTCTTTACATCATCTTTTGCACATTGTAATGCTATTTTTTCAAACTTATTCATTTACTTTACCTCTCTTTTAAATCAATGAATCTATATTTGTATACCGACATAACTTAAAATAAAAAATACCACCTATTCTAATGAATAATGTGGTATTTTAATCTATTATTTATTTTTATTAATTCATGATACTGGCTATATTTTAATATAGCATTGAAATTTTTATTTATACGGCAGCTTTCTACTGCCATCATTATTAAAAACTTTTTTCAAGTGCACTTCGTTAAGAATAATCATAATAACAAAACATACTAAAAGTACTATTTTTTCATAACCATAACTAATATTTAATTCTCTTAAAACAAATTGTAAAGGAACAAAAACAAAACCCAAAGCAATAAAAGTATTGGCTGAATATTTATGTGCCTCATTCCATGTATCTTGATTTTTCATTGATAATATAGTTCTATAACCCCATATAGAATTGATCTTTTGGGGAGGAAAAGCCTTAAATATAAAGCCAATTGTTATACATATTATTCCTAAAATAATTATCATATTTACCCCCTAATGTATGAATCTGGATTAATTATATCATATCTCAAAAATATATCAAATTTCAAAATTAATTTAAAACATAGCCATAATATTAAATGAATTATGTCATATAAGCTAATTATAACATATTCCATAAACACCGCATTATTCAATTTTCAAAGAACATATTTCAATTTTAATTCACCTTTTAATCAGACTGTGACATAAAAACACCCCAAAATTCAATTCATGACTAATGCGGTGTTTTAGAATGATTCTTTTATATTTTGCGCGCTGCTTTCAAAGAGTATCATATTAAATATAACCTGTTACCTACCACATATGAGTGGTATTCTTAATATATTAGCATCTATAAAATTTTAGGTATTTTTCAATATTTGACTGTATATATTCAGCACTGTGATTACCAGGTAATACATGATTTTGAGACTTTCATATATATTTTCTTTATTAACACCAATAAGGCATAAATAATAAAAACATTAGCAAAGAAGCCTAATATATCAATGTGTATTCCTTTATTTCCATCAAATAGATTACTAAAGAGTTGACAACTCCTTTTATTCTCTTGGTATATTGACAAATACTCACAAGGAAATCCAAATTTATATTCTATTAAAATTCCATTTTGTATTATATTTGCTGGTGCAATGAAGGAAATAATTATAAGTATTAATACACTTAACTTAAATTCCAATGTTTGAATTCTTCTCATTTTATTCACCTTTCTACAGTACTATTACATAATAACTTTTCGTAAATCTAACTTAACTCTTATGAAAATTATATCATAATAACCTAATTATTACATATGGGTATCTGTACAATATACAATCCTATTTCTACACCTGATAAAATAACTGAACTACCTGCAATCCATACATTGTTCCCGATTCTGAAACTCCCATGCCTTTAGGCTTGAAAGTTTCAGTACTTAATATTTAAAGAGTTATACTACTATCTTCCCTTGGTTTAAAAAATGTGGATATGTGGTGTAAAAGGCATTTGAACAAAATTAGAGATTCTTATTTATTTTTGCAAAATATATGTATATTCCAAATTATTGTTTGAGCGTTCATTAAGTTTAATTTAGAACCATATATTTTAAGAAAAAACAAATTAGAATTTCTTATGGTCGTGAGCTGCCGATCTCGCCACATATTCCATTTTTAAATAAAGGGTAGTATATACTTATTTTTTCTACTCTATATTTTAAAATTACTATAACAGCATTTAAAGTTATTAAAACGAGAAATACTTTTAGAGAAAGTAAATATCTATAAAAATAATAAGAATACTTTATTTGTGAACTAATATTTAAGCGTAAAGTAAACAGGACGTTTACCTAGCTCTGTTGCCACAGAACGTGGCATTAGAGCGTTAGCTTAAACATTAGGGCACAAATATTAGTATTCTTTATTTTTATAGCTATCTATTGAGCAAAAGTATTTCTCGTTTTAATTTTCAACCTTTAAAAGCTGTTTAGTCTTAAATTCCTATTTTTTGTAGAATTTCTTTATTGTCTCACAAACAAAATCTACTTCTTCTTCTTTTAATTCTGGATATATTGGTAATGCTAATATTTCTTTTGATACTTTTTCTGCTACTGGGAAGTCTCCTTCTTTATGTCCTAAGTAACTGAAACATTTTTGCATGTGCAATGGTATTGGATAGTAAATACTATTTCCTATTTCATTTTCTTTTAAGTAAGCTACTAGTTCATCTCTTCTTTCAGCACGTATATTAAATACATAGTATACTGGTTTTTGATCTCCTTTTATTTTAGGGAATCTTATATATTCACAATCCTGTAATTTTTCCATATACATATTAGCTATTTCTTCTCTATTTTTAATAGCATCATTTATATATTTTAATTTTACTGAAAGTACAGCAGCTTGCATACTATCTAGTCTTGAATTATATCCTATATAATCATAGTGATATTTTTTAGATGCTCCATGTACTCTAAACATTCTAGTTCTTTCTGCTAATTCATCACTATTAGTAACTATCATACCTCCGTCACCATATCCACCTAATGTTTTAGTTGGGAAGAATGAAAATATACCCATATCTCCTATAGTTCCTGAATGTCTATAGCTGTCTCCATTACCTTTCCATCTCATTCCAAAGGCTTCTGCTGCATCTTCTAAGACTCTTAAATCATTTTTATTTGCTATTTCCATTATTTTATCCATGTTATTCATTTGTGAGAATAAATGAATTGGAAGTATTCCCTTTGTTTTAGAATTTACTTTTGATTCTATTTGATTTAAATCCATTTCAAAAGTTTCTTCGTCTATATCTACAAATACAGGTGTAGCTCTATGTTTAGCTATACAAGATGTAGATGCTAAGAATGTAAATGGTGAAGTTATAACTTCAGCTCCATTTTCAAAACCTAAAATATGAGAGGCAATTACTAAAGCATCTGTACCTGATGCTACACCTATAGCATGTTTTGCTCCTGTATATTCTTTTATAGCTTCTTCAAAATTTTTAACTTGTGGTCCAAGTATAAAACTTCCACTTTCTACTACATCAAATATAGCTTTATCAAATTCAGCTTTTTTTTCTAAATATTCTCTTTTAGATGTATAAAAGTTAACCTTCACTTATATCACTCTTTCTTTTTTATTTTTATTTAATAGTCAAAATTTTTCTATTTCAGCTTTGCTTACTTCATTACATTAAATTATAAGTAAATATTTCTACTTATTTATAATTTAATAAATATTTTTAGCTACAATGAGCTATTATTTCATTACTTTTTCTACTGCAGCTACAAGTTCTTTAGCTACATATTCTGCATCTTCTAAAGATAATGTAGAATATACTGGTAGAGAAATCTCATTCGCATATTGTGCATATGCATTTGGATAGTCTTCTATATTGTATCCTAAATTTTTATATAATGTAAACATTGGTAGTGGTTTAAAGTGTACATTTGTTGCTATATCTTTTTCAGCTAATATTTTTATTACTTCATTTCTTTCATCTTCTTTAAATCCTTTTATTCTTAGTGGATATATATGATATGAAGTTTCTTTAGTTTCATCTTTTTTAAATGGTATTATAGCCCACTCTTTTTCAGCTAACACTTTTGTATAAGTATCAAATATAGCTTCTCTTTTTCTTAGCATTTCTTCGTATCTTGTAAGCTGAACTAAACCTATAGCTGATCCCATATCTGTCATATTGCATTTATGTCCATCTGTTACTATATCATATTCCCAAGCTCCAGCTTTCATCTTTGATAGAGCATCCTTTGATTGACCATGTAAAGATTGTAATTTAAAATCTTTGTGTAAATCTTCTCTTCCTTTAAAATTATTATCTCCAAAAGTTATTGCTCCACCTTCTGCTGTTGTAAGGTTTTTTACTGCATGAAATGAGAATACATGAAAATCCACTTGACCTCCAACTTTTTTACCCTTATAAATAGCACCCAAAGAATGTGCTGAATCTGATACTAAAATTATATCTTCACGATCTTTAGCCTTTAGAACTTCCTTAATTGCATCATAATCTACAGGCACTCCTGCAAAATCTACTGTATATATAGCTTTAGTTTTTGGTGTTATTGCATCTGCTAATTTTTCTATATCTATTAAAAAACTATCTTTTGCTACATCTACAAATTTTGGTTTTATACCTCTATGCAAACATACACTTGCTGTAGCTGTATAAGTATAAGGAGTAGTTATCACTTCATCTCCTTCTTTTATATCAAACTCTTTTAATACAAGTTCTAATCCTGCTGAGGCACTAGATACTGCCACAGCTTTATTTGTATAACAATACTCTGCTAAATTATTTTCAAATTGTTGTGTTTTAGGACCTGAAGTTATCCAACCAGATTTTAACACCTCTACTACTGCATCTATCTCTCTTTCTGTAATATCTGGTGGTGAAAATGGTATCTTTTTCATTATAATCCTTCCCTTCATTTAACAATTAATTTTTTATTTTAAAATAATTTTTATTTATTTATTACCTTTAAAATATCCTGTATCCTTTGTTATATAAATATTTTCTTTTTCCTTTATATTATCTTCTAAATAATCATAAATCTTTTTTAAATCCTTTGAAGATAAATTCACTTTATTGTTTCCTGGCATAGAAAATATATAGTCTAATATATATATAGGATCTGTCACCTTTAAATTATCTTTATATCTTTTCAATTCTACCATATTAAAATATTCTGATATAATTTTTACTCCATTTTCTAATTGAAAACTATCTGTAATCTCCCAGCTCTCACTGGTTAAACTATATATATCAAATGTAGAAATTATTTCTCTTATTTCTTTCATATGGTTTTTACCTACAGTTGAGGCAAATAAAATACCCTCACTTTTTAATACCCTATTTATTTCTTTTAAAGCTTTATTTATATTGGGTACATGATAAAGCATATGATTTGCTATAACTACATTGAAACTTTCATCTTCAAGAGGAATACTTTCTGCATTTACAATTTTAAAATTAAATCTACTTCTTTTTTCTCCTAAATTTTTTTTAGCATCCTTTAGCATACCCTCTGAAAAATCCGTTAATGTTATTTCCCAATTTGAGGGTATATGGTTAAAATTTTTATTCCAAAGACTAGCATCACCACAGCCTAGTTCTAATATTTTTATATTAGACTGCTTTAAGTCTAAGTTACTTAATCCTGATATATTCTCATTACTTATTTTTTTATTATAATTTTTATAGTTTGAACTCATCATACTCAATTCCTGCTTTAGTTCTTTAAAAAACCATGGCATCCAACCTTCTTTATTTGTACTAAAAAGCTCATGAATAGCTATTCTTGCCCTTAGGTTTGATGCATTTTCATATTGCTGAGTCCAGTTTTTATCAGAATTTATGACACTTATTATATTTATAAACTTATCCCAATCCATTTCTTTATTAAAATCTATGGTATCTGCTGCTTCATCTATAGCTTTTATAATAGATTGTATATGCTTTATTTTTTTCTTCATTATTTCCTTTTGAATTTCTAAGGACTTTTTAAAATCTTTATGATTCAAATCATACTTCATTATATTAGCTATATCCTCTAGGGAAAGCCCTATAAATTTAAGAGTTAGTATCTTTTGTAGTTTACCAAAATCCTCTTTGCTGTATAATCTATGACCTAATTCATTGTGACTACTGGGAACCAATAAATCTATTTTGTCATAATATCTTAAAGTCCTTAGTGTTACCCCTGCTTTTTTAGCAAATTCTCCTGTGGTAAATAATTTTTTTGAGGTATCTTTCATATTAATCACCTCTGCAATAATATATCATGTGTAGGAATTATTATTAATAATTTTTTTGATTAAATATTATGCTTTATTATGGTTTTTAGAAACTTTTGTTATTCCAACAGTCTTATATACTTAGTTTTTACATCTCATATAAATATATCAATATTTAATTTAAATTTTTTCTATTACTACTATTGCTTAGCTTTTATCTTTCTATCAAGACAGAAGCTAATGCTTGCTACACATCTGAATAAGTATATTTAATTGTTTTTTACTAAAATAAATTAGTGTAGGATATATATCCTACACTAATTTATAATATTATATTAACACATGACGTAAGGTAATGAGCAATAGTTATTTTAAAATTTAAATAATTTTACTATTTTTAATAACTAATATTTTAATTTATATTTCTAATGTATCTCAATCTTTTTTCTTTTGTTGTTATCTTTGTTTGTTTTAGGAATAGTAATCTTTAAAACCCCATTATTAAATGAAGCATCTATTTTATTTTCATCAGCACTATCTATATAGAAGTTTCTCTTAAATTCACCATAATGTCTTTCACGCCTAACATAGTTTTCTTTTTCATCTTCTACTGATTCTTGTCTTTTTGCATTGATTACTAAATAATTGTTATGAAAATCTATGGATATATTCTCTTTTTTTGTTCCTGGAAGATCCGCTTCTATTAAATAGTTTTCATCTGTTTCTTTTAAATCCACATTAAAGTTTTTATGGATATTACTCATTTCTGTAAAGTAACCATCATTAAAGAAATTTTTTACAAATGGTGAAAAAAAATCATCGTGTCTAGCTAAATCATCTTCTCTAAAAGGAATTAGTTCAAACATTATTAAATTCCTCCTTTGTTTAATTTAGGTGTTTTGTTCCTTTTATCCGATGACTACCTGCTCTAATACTCCCATCGCACTCTGTGAAAGCGATTCGCACCAAATCGAAGATTTGGACTCTCTGCTTTTCTTCAAAGTGGGAGTAAAGAGCGGCTATGTCCCTGGATAACGATTTCCCCTAAAGGATAACGACTTCTAAGGAGTAAAACTCCTAAGAATTCTGTTAATAAGCTTTAGTGGGAGTAAAAGCTCCCTCTGAAGCCAAGAACTCTGTTTATATTAAACATTAATATAGTATCAAACTATATAATTATTATTAGAGGAATATAATAATAATAAACTAGAAATATTTACTTCAGCCTATCATACAATTCTCTTACTGATTTTTTTAAAACCGGATGTATAAAATTTTCATCTATATCACACAAAGGTTTTAATACAAACTCTCTGTTTTCCATATCCTTATGAGGAATAACTAAATCTTTTTCATTTATTATTAAATCATCATAAAAAATAATATCTAAATCTATAGTTCTAGGTCCCCATCTTCTTTCTCTTACTCTATCTAGCTGTCTTTCTATATCTAAAAGTACTTCTATTAAATTTTCTGGAGTTAGATTAGTTTCTATTTTTACTACTCCATTTAAAAAACTATCTTGATCTAATACTCCATAGGGTTCTGTTTCATATATAGGAGATACTTTAATTATTTTTATTTCTCTTTCCTCTATTTTTTCTAAGGCCCTTTTTATGTAATTTTCTTTTTCACCTATATTACTTCCAAAGGCCACATAAGCTGTATGCATATATTATCACCTCCTTAAGGATTATATATATCTATATCTTATTTATATCACTCTCAGATTTTTGAAACCTTTTAATAAACAAAAATTTATATTTATTAACCGTGATACCCATTAGATTGTCGTTCCATATTTTCTACAACAATATCATGAATATCACCTAATGAAGCACAATATTCAAGCACTTTCCATGGTGTATTTGTATGAAAATGAATTTTAATCAATTCCTCATCACCAACTGCAAGTAAGCAATCGCCTTCAATATTTTTTGTAATATACTCATTTATTTTATCTTCTGAAAGATTTTCTCCTTCAATTAATAACTGCGTATCAAATCTGTATTCAAGCATAGTTATTCTCCTTTTCCGTTTCGCAAATTCTAATTTTTTCTTTTATTGTATAAATTTATCTTACAGACCTAAAAATTAAAATATAGGATTTAAATTATAATTTAATCCTTAATATATTTTTTAGATTCTAAAAATATATTTATATATTTATAAAATAATTTATATTTTTCTTACAGCTTCTAGCATTCTTATAGCTCTTGTATTTTCTTTTACATCATGTACTCTCACCATTTGAAGTCCTGAATCTACAGCTAAACAAGATAAAGCTATAGTTCCTTCTAATCTTTCTTCTGTAGGTAAGTTTCCTAAAACTTTTCCTATTGTGGCTTTTCTTGAGGCTGCTAAAAGTACTGGAAGGTTAAAGCTTTTTAATTCTTCTATTGTATTCATTATTTTTAGATTATGCTCTACAGTTTTTCCAAAACCTATGCCTGGATCTAATATTATTTTATCCTCTGTTATCCCATGAGATTTGCAGTACTCTATTCTCTCATTAAAATAAAGATGAATTTCTTTCATTAAATTTTCATAGACTGGATCTATTTGCATATCCTTTGGTTTTCCTTTTACATGCATAAGTATTACAGGTACATTGTATTCTTTAACTACTTTAACCATATTTTCATCATACTTCATAGCACTTATATCATTTACTATATCCGCCCCTGCTTCTATTGCCGCTTTTGCTGTATTAGCTCTGTAGGTATCTATAGAAATTATAGCATCCTTAAATTTATTTTTTATTTCTTTTATAACAGGAACTACTCTTTTTATTTCTTCCTCTTCATTTACAGGATCAGAACCTGGTCTTGTGGATTCTCCACCTATATCTAAAATTTCTGCACCTTCTTTTAACATCTTTTCTGCAGTTTTTAAAGCTTCTTCTATAGAATTTTTTCTAGAACCCTCATAAAAAGAATCTGGAGTACAATTTATAATTCCCATAACCTTTAAATTTTCATAATTTATTTCTCTTCCATCTTTTAAAATTGTTCTAACAACTCCATTATTTTTAATATAGTTTTCTAACTCCACTGCTATTTCTTGTATTCTAAAAAAAGTCATATATTTAAGTTTGGCTAATAATTTTTTGTATTGTCTATCTGTTCCTAATAAAATTATATCTGAAGTTTCCACTTTGCAATTTACACAATATTTATTTATGGCACAATCTCCACCTAAAGCCATTAGTTCCTGTTTTATTATATTGGCTGCAGGAGCTAATACATTAAAAATTTTTAAAGGAGTAATGCTATTTTTATTCATAAATATATTTATACTACCTTCATGTACTTCTATTTTACTAAGCTCTTCTGGGAAACTATTTTTATTTAATTCTATAATCATTTTTAATCCCCCTTTTTTATAATAAAATATTATATTTAATTTAAAGTATGTTATATAAAAACGCTTTACAATTGGTAAAATATCAAAGTAAACCAATATTAAGTTTGTATATGTTTACCAACTTCATTTACCTTATTATATAATCTTATTAAAGACAAATAATTTTTTTAATATATTATTTATCTTTAATAGCTAATCTTATTTATTCCATACACAATATAATTATTTTATAAATTCTTTATTATTATCCGCTATAAACCACTCCGCTAGTTTCTGTTTCCCAAACTTCTATTTCATATAAGCTGCAATTATCTCTTTTTAATTTTGTATAAAGTTTATTCCATATCCATACTGCTATATTTTCTGCTGTTGGTTGCTTTATTATTTCGTTTATATAAGCATGATCTAATATATCCAATACATTTTCTTTTACTATAGCTTTAAGCTCTGTAAAGTCTATTACCATATCTTCCTTATCTGGTTCTCCTGAAATCTTTATTACTAGACCATATGTATGTCCATGAAGTCTTTCACATTTTCCATGGTAATGTATTAAATTGTGTGCTGCATCAAATTTAAATTTTTTAATAAGTATCATATTATACAACTTCCCTTCACTTGTTTTAATCAATTCTTAAATTTAGTGGAATTTTTCAGTAATTACCACTGTTATCTACATCTTTGTAAAAAAATAAAATATTAAATCTACTGAACATTGTAATAAATACATTTAACATATAGTATATCAAAAAATACACTATATTAATAAAAAAGAATCTCCTATAATAGAAAAAATCTACAAATAGGAAACTCTTTTTTATAACTAAATCTCTTTTATTTTCTTTAAAACTCCGTTATTTTCTTAAACTCATAATTATTTTGTTCAAAGGCTTCTATTATCTTCTTTAAAGGTGAATTGTCTTCATAAGTATATTCTACTGATCCATCTTTATTAGTTTTAAATTTTATAAAATTGGATTCTATGCTAGGATGATAGAAAAAACTACCTAATGTACCTTCATCTAAGTTATTAATCTTCTCTATAACTTTATCTGCATGTTTTACACCATCAACATAATCTAATGGTGTTGGTATATAAGTAACAGTTCTACCCTGTGATTTTCTTTTAGCTATGTTACCCATAGATGCAAATTTAGGTGGATCATACATATAATTAAAATATTGCTCTATTATCTTAGCTTCTTCATTTGTGGCTGAATAATGAGCACTTTCAAAAAATCCTACAGGTATATCTAGAACTTTCGCACATTGAATAGCTTTTTGAACTCTTTCTCTTATAATAGATTCATCGTTATTTCTTGTTTCATCAAATTCTATACCATCTATACTTACTTCCGTCCCTGATTGATGAGTGTATCCATGAAGTCCTATAATGCCTCCTTTATCAATAAAATAATCTAAAGTATATACAAAGTTAGCATTATGTATATTAAAATCTCTAGATGCATCATCATCTATATTATTTTTAGGATCTAAATATCTTGGAACCCATGCTACATGAAAAGGTATATTTTTAGAGTATAGATGATCTGATATTACTCTTAATTTTTCTAATGCCTCTGAAGTTTTATATCTTTGATTAGATGTTATATCCTCAAGTCTTACAAAAGCTGACTTTTTCTTAGGATCCTTATTATTATTTTCTATTTTTTCTTGTTCTTTATTTCTATATAAACTTATTGTTTTTTCAGTTTCATTCCAGTTTGCTTTTAATCCTATTATCCTATTAAAATCAAATAAAGACATATACATTATATCTTCTTTTAAAATTGTATCTTTTCTAAGCTTATATTTTTTTCCAGAGATATTAGCCAAATTTTTATGAATATCTATCTTTTTATTATTGATTTCTGTATGAACCCTACCCTCTTTTATTATATAATTCACACCAATTTGGTCTAAAACATTATTAACTGGAACGTAATATCTGTTTTTATCCATGTATATTGGCAATTTTAAATTTAATATTTTATCTTTATATTTTAATCTAATATCCGCCTTACTTAAGTTTAGCCCTGAAAACTTGGAATATTTCTCTTCTTTTATCTTTTGCTCATCTTTTTTGCTATTTTCTTTAACCTGTGTCTTATTATCTTTAGCTCCTACAAAAAAATAAACACTGCCACCTATTAAAAAACAAAGCAAAACAACTATTAAAATTTTATTTTTTTTCATACTGCATTCTCCTTAAGATGTTATAATGTAAAAAATTATAATATATATTTTTTTAGTTTATATTTATATGATTTTTACACAAAGCTTAACTCTGTATAAAAAATCATCTCTAGTATATACTTCCCCCTTTAGCAAAATAATATATTATATTTTCCCATAATTTCATTTTATAACAAAATACTGGTTTTTTTCAGTTACAAATAGTTTACAATTTCATTTAATAATTAAAATACAAAATCACTATCAAAATTTAAAATAACACTAAAAATAGCATTATTTATTTTGATAGTGATTTTTTAATTTTATGGCAAAGAAATAAGCATCCCTATTACCTTCACCCATACTTTTTTAATTCTACTGCAAAGAAGTAAGCATCCCTACTACCTTTACCTATACTTTTTTAATTCTATCGCAAAGAAGTAAGCATCCCTACTACCTTCGCTTATATATTATAAGCCATTTATTTGGCCTATTAGCTTTAACTAAATTTTATGATTTACTTATTTTCCTTATTGACTTTAACTATATTTTATGATTCATCTATTTTCCTTATTGATTTTAACTATATTTTATGAACCACTTACTTGGCTTTTAACTGTTTGAATTTGTTGTGGTGAAGCTTGTGCCGCTGGCTTGTAGAAACCTTTTTGTTTTGCTACATTATAAAAGTCATATTGACTTGTTTCACAACTATTTCTCATTTGTTGAATCTCTTGTCTTAATTGTTGATTATCTGTTTCAGAAATTGTAGTAGAATATCCTGTTAAACTAGCCTTTAACATTGATAGCGTATCATTCATCATATCTTTATCTTGCATGATTATACCTCCTTAAACTATCCTAAAAAAGACATTAATTTTTGTTTTGTATTTTGAGCATCCTGTGCTGATTTTTGGAACATTTGTTTTATTTGTTGATCCTGTGCTTGCTGAGCATACGCGTTTAATTTGTTACATGCAGTTTCATGACTACCTATTAAATGTCTTAAATTTTGAAGTTCTAATTCAGTTAATTGCATTTTAAAACAACTCCTTTTCAAATATTACAGTAGTAGTTTTAACTTTTTAAAAATATATATTCTAAAAAACCTATATATATAATTTCATGTATATACATATAATACCAATTTTAAAATATTTTTCTTTTAAAATTTATTTTTCTTTTTTAGGGAACCATCCTTTTTTTACTCTTTCCTTTTGTTGAAACAACTCTAATATTCCCCATAAAAAAGTAAGCCCTCCTATACCTAATCCACCTGATAAATAAACATTATCTATAATTAATGACAGAACTATAAGTCCTATGCCTAATATTAAAAAACCTGGCCAAATCTTAACTCCAAAATGATACTCTCCTTTTATTACAATAACATGTCCTATTCCAGTAAAAAATAGCATAAATAGCCCCATAATTATTCCTGTAAAATTCATAACATTATCTCTCCTTTATGTATTAACAAATTTTTATTTTCTTTATTTTAATTTTAATATAGCAAAGATAAAAAATACACGTAATAAACATATGAATAAGCTTTAGTAGTTCTTAATTTGGCGTAGTTAAAAATTTTTGTAATTCCTCACAGGACGTGAGGAGCCAGTGGTGAAGCCAAGGATGGCGCCTCCACTGGGTAGAAAATTTTTAATGAAGTCAAATTTAGAACTTCTTAGCGAAATGAATTGGTTTATAAGTGTATTTTTTATCTTTGTGACTTTAAAATTAAATCTATCCTTCTAATTTTCCTATTATATTTACATTATTTATTTTTGCTCTTATGTTTTCATATTCTTCTTTATGTATTGCTACTATTACCGTAGTTGCTGGGCCATTAGATTTTTTAATATCTATAGGTATATTTTCTTCTAATTTTAGTTTTAAATTATTATTTTTAGCCAGAACTTGTCCTTCATACAATATTCCTTTAGATCCCACTGGCACAATTTCATATACTTTAGGGCTTTCTAGTAATATTTTTATATCCACATAATCAACTATTTCCTTATCATCATAAATATTAATCTCTTTTCCTAACTTAGGTATTCCCACAGATATTAGCAAAATATCATCCTCATCAAACTTATTATGTTTTTCATTGTTGTCACCAAAGTTATTCACATTGTTAACTTTTATTACATGATTATCCACTATACCTAAAACAGTTATCCCCACACCTGTGGAAAAAATTGTAAAATTTTCCTCAGTACTTCCTGTTAAAACCACTTCATCAATGCCAGCCCTTTTTAACTCACCTTTTATGCCATCTATTATCTCCTTTCCTGTAGGATCCATTTCACAACATACCGCGTTAGTAACTGTTACAATTTCTGCTCCTGTACACATAACCTCTAAAATACCTACTCTAATAGCAAACTTGCCTGTATAAAAAGCTGGTATTTTTAATATATCATTTTTTTTAGGACCAATGCTTCCTGAACTATCACAGGCCACAACTAAAGTTTTATCCTGAGTCAAGGAAATTAATGTTAAATCTCTTACCTTTTTTACTTCCATAAGACCCATCTCCTTTCACATAAATTTACATCATTAATAAAATTAATAAATATGTTATTTCACCTAGTTCATTGCAAGCTCCTAAGGTATCCCCTGTAAGTCCATTTATTTTATTTAAACATAATAAATATAATAAATAAGTTATTAACAAAACTCCTATAAATGGAATTATTGTAGCTTTTAATCCTAAAAAATATGTACTTAGAGCTAATACTATTGTGGTAATAAAAAATACTATAGGTTTACTCATATTTCCTATAAATATATTTCCTGAACCATTTTTTTTCGCTGTCCTTTTAGATAAACATAAAAATAAAATACTAATTCTTCCTATAACAGGTGCTAAAATTATAGCTATACTACAGTCTTTTAAAACTAAGGAATAAAGCAATTGGTATTTAAGTAATAAATTAATTATCATTGCTATAGTTCCAAAAGCCCCCATTCTGCTATCCTTCATAATTTCTATTATTCTTTCCTTATCTCTTAAAGAAAAAAATCCATCACAGGTATCTGCTAGTCCATCCATATGAAGTCCCCCAGTAATCATAGCTGTAAATAAAAGCAATAACACTATTATTACATTAGGCGGTAAAAAATTTTTAAGGCCTAAATATATTAAAAACTCCATTCCACCTATAATAGAAGCTACTACAGGAAGAAAAAAGGCACCCCTTCTAAAATTTACTTTTTCACATTGTAAGTTTTTGTTTATAGGTATGCGAGTAAAAAATTGAATCATTAATAAAAAATCATTTAATATACTCTTCATGTTTCCACCTCTTTTGTATTTATTATTAATTACCTGAATTTCGTACAAACAAAAATTCATGAGAGACACCCTTTCTATGTTCTATTTCATCACTTAACATATTATCGAAAGGGTGTCTCTTTTTCTATTTTTTGTTCAAAAATATCCTATAGTAATTTTACAATAACAACATATAGCTATTCTCACTACATGCTTATCTATTTATAGACTTTTTATTGTGTTATTTTTTTGTATCTTCTTTAGGAGTTTCTTGTGTAGGTTTATCTTTATCTTTTTCTTTATCCTTCTCTTTGTCATTAGTGTCATTTGGTTTAGCTTTAGGATCATCTTTTTTCGGTTCTTCTGGTTTAGGAGTTGGTTTAGGATCATCTTTTTTCGGTTCCACTGGTTTAGGCGCTGGTTTTTTAGGTCCTACTTTTGCTAATCCTTCTATTGGTATATAAAAATCATCTGAAACAAGTTCCTTACCTACTACTTTTCCGTTTTCTAAGATATTTTTATAAACTCTTACTTTATATCCCGTATATGCATTTTGTACAATCTCTTGTTTTCCTTCTGGAAGATTAGGATCATCTTCAGTTTTCATATTAGCATTTATAGTAGCGTAAACTTCATTCCAAATAGCATAAGTTCTTTTCTTCAATTCTGAATTAGAATATAGATTAAATATTATGCTGCTTCCATCAGCAATTCCTTCAATATAAATAGGATATGAAAAAGTATTTTTAAATTTATAATCTATATTTCCCCAATCTACAGTAGCATCCATTCCAAGTGGTACATAACTTGATGGCATCGTATGATGCATTCTTTCCGTAGACTTTATGTTGCTTAATAAAATAGTATTATATAATGTTGATGATACCTGACAAATTCCTCCACCTAATCCTGACTCCACTTGATTTCCTACTATAACTGGCCCAGATTGATACCCTCTTTGCTCTGTTCTTTCTCCTACTACTTGATTAAAACTAAAGGTTTCTCCCGGCATTAATACAGTACCATTTATAATCTTAGTACATATTTCAATATTGTTAGCTCTCTGTGGTGAAGATATACCGCTATACTCTGTATGGAATGTAGATATTAAAGTATTTATAGATGAAATTTTATCTGTAGTTACTTTAGGTTTAACTTCTTCTATAGGAGCTTGTACTTCAACGTCTTTACTAGCATCCCCATTCATACTATTGTTTATATTTTTTTGAAGTTTATCACTATCTAATTTCTTTCCAGCTCTATGTTTAACCAATCTAACTTTTCCAGCTGTACTGCTTACAGCTGCATTAATTGGATTTTTGTTAACATCCTTGGCTATACCATCCATAAAATTTTTCACCACTTCTTTATCATAAGAAAATCCTGTACTGATGCATTTATCATCTGGGTCTACTATGATTTTATACTGACTAAAAATATTTAGTTTTTTTCCATAGTTAAAAGCTTCATCCAATGCTTTGTCCAAATTGTACTTCACATTTAACTTAGAAAATTCAAATGGATATCTCTTGCCTTCTGCCTTTACTACTAATTTTCTAGAAGGTAGTTTGTCTACATACTGCTCTTTTAAAAGCTTTTTAGCTTCTTCTAATGTTTTTCCTGATACATTTACATTTTCAATTCTGGTTCCAGGATAAAATAAAGTGCTATATTTTTTTACAGACCTTTGCATATAAATTGTACATATAACTATAACTCCTAATAAGATGACACCTGTTATAATTACACTAATTATAATTTTCCTTTTGTCAAATTTTTTACTACTTTTTTCTACCATAAGCATCACCTCTTCAACTTACACTTATTAATTACCTAGATTTCGTACAAACAAAAATTAAGAAAGACGGTATTATCTCATAAATAATTTTACCTTTACTCAAAAGACCTGTAAAGCAAAAATTACTTTCACTTGGTTAATTGCAGTATTGCAATTTGGTCTAAAAATTGATTTATTTAAGTTGTTTAAAAGCTTTAAGCTTAAGATGAAAAAAGTAAAATATTCTGTATATCATGAAAATATGATTTCTATATTTGTACGAAATTTAGGTAACTATGATAGTACTAATCTCAAATTAACTTTGTAGGCAATATGTAATCTATAAATAAGTTTTCATACTCATATTTAATTAATGTTATATCTCCATTTCTTGAAGCAAAATTCCAGTAAAAATCCATATTATTCTGAAGTATGTAACTATATATCATTCTTATTACTCCTCCATGGGTAACTATTAAATAGTTTCCATCCTCTTCTTTTTGTATATGTTCCATAAAGTTTTGTACTCTACTATAAAATTCCACTGCACTTTCACCCTTGGGAGGGGCAAAGTTTTTCCAATCTTTTTCCCATCTCTCTTGTTCTTTTGGATATAAAAAGCCTATCTCCTCATAGGATTTACCTTCAAAAATACCAAAGTCTAATTCATTTATTCTCTCTTCTTTATAAATAATCTTTTTTTCTTTTTTATATAATTTGTTTCTCTCTAAAATTCTTTCTGCAGTTTCCCTAGTTCTTTTTCTATCACTTATATAAATTTTATTGAAATCTACATTCTTTAAAAGTTCTCCTACTTTATAGCTTTGCTCCTCTCCCTTTTCATTTAATCCTACATCTAATTTACCATAAAAATTTTTTCTTTTGTTTTGCTCCGTTTCTCCATGTCTTACTAAATATATATTCATATTTCTCTCCTAGCCTAAATTTTAATTACTTATTAATTGTAACATTTTTCTAAGTATATCATAACCTATTAATATATAAATGAATAATTGCTTTTATAAAAATAAGGGGGAGTAGCTCGTCAAAGCTTTAGGCTTTGTTCATCAAATCGACATGCTGGTTTTTATAACCCGGTTTGGTGCAAGAGTATTGTGATAATCTTGGAGCAAGACCTTTGTTTTAGCAAATTTTATTATTTGTTAAAACAAAGGTCTTATTTTTATATATAAATAAAACAAAAAAATTATAGAATGATTCTTAACTTAAATAGGAGTTTACTTAAAGACAAATCCTATGCTAGTGCTAAATCTAGAAGAACTTATATAAAATAGATCCTTTAATAACTAAGCTGTTAATTACTAGTATGACTAATAAAAAGACTTATCTAAAGTAACTCCCATAAAAAATAAACTATATACTTACCTTTAAATTTTATACTATTAAATTATAAATTTGTGTTGTGAAGAAGCATACTACTATAGCTATTACCGTAGGCATAATTACTGAAAATATAGTCCATTTTGTACTTCCTGTTTCTTTTTTTATAGTCCATATAGTGGTTCCACAAGGGAAATGTAGAAGGGAAAATAACATAGTATTTAATAAAGTTAAGTAAGTCCATCCATTTGAAACCAGTATGTTTCTTAGTTGTTCTAAACTTTCAAAATCTATCATAGCTCCCTTAGATAGATAGGACATTATTAGTATTGGTAGCACTATTTCATTAGCTGGAAGCCCTAATATAAAGGCTAAAAGTATAAATCCATCTAATCCAATAGCCTTACTAAAAGGATCTAAAGCATTAGCCACTTGAACCAATATGGTACTATCCCCTACAGTTATATTTCCTAAAATATATATTATAGCTCCTGCTGGTGCTGCCACTACTACGGCTCTCATTAATACAAAAATAGTTCTATCTATAATTGATGTATATATTACCCTTCCTATTTGGGGCTTTCTATAGGGTGGTAATTCTAATGTGAAGGATGATGGAACTCCCTTTAGCAATGTTTTTGATAATATATAAGAAACCAATAAGGTTATTCCTATTCCTATGAGTACAAGAAGAACTATCATAAGAGTTGCTATAAAACTACTTCCCCCGGATCCTTCAAATTTTAATCCAACAAAAATCATAGAAAGTGCTATTAAAGTAGGAAATCTACCATTACAAGGTACAAAGTTATTAGTTAAAATAGCTATTAATCTTTCCCTTGGTGATTCTATTATTCTACAAGCAATAACTCCAGCTGCATTACAACCAAATCCCATACACATAGTTAAAGCTTGTTTCCCATGGGCACAAGCTTTCTTAAAAGCATGATCCAAATTAAAAGCTATTCTTGGAAGATAGCCTGCATCCTCTAATAGAGTAAATATAGGGAAAAATATTGCCATAGGTGGTAACATTACAGATATAACCCAAGCTAAAGTTCTATATATTCCTAAAACTAAGATACCATGAAGCCAGGAAGGTGCATTTACATAATTAAAAAATTCTGTAAGCTTATCCTCTATGAAAAAAAACATTTTAGCTAAAAGCTCTGAAGGTACATTAGCTCCTTCTATAGTTATCCATAAAACCCCTGCTAAAAGTAAAAGCATAATGGGTATTCCAGTAACTTTAGAAGTTACTATATCATCTATCTTTTGTTGTGCTAAAAGTTTTTCTCTATTCTTTTTAACAGAGTTACCTGCAATCTTTTCTGCTTTATTGTATATACTCTTTACTATTTCATCTCTTATCTTTTCATTATAATTTTCTCTAAAATTTTCTATATTCTTAAAAATCTCATTTAAGTTTTTATCTTTAATACTATGTTCTACATCTATATTATTTTTAACTTTTGACACTTTAAATTTATATTTTTTATAATCTTTACTGCTATAATGTTTTATGTTCAACTTATTTTTAGTATTTTTTATACCCTCATCCTTTTCTAATTTGTTCACCTTAATCCCCCTTTATTAAAGCACTTTTCATATCATAATTTAAATATTTACTTATAGAGTTTAAAATAGACTCATCACCATCTAATAATCTTAAAGCTAACCACTGTAAGGATATTTCCCTGGGAAATACTTTTTCTAATAAGGAACTTATTTTTTTTATTTCATACTCTATTTCATTGCTATATTCTACTTTAACTGGATTAGTCTTTATATTTTCTAAAGCTAAATTATAAACAGTGTCCTTTAATTCATATATTCCTTTATTACTCCTCGCAATAGTTGGTACAACAGGTACACCTAATTCACTTTTTAGTTTACTTATATCAATTTTAATTTCTTTCTTTTTGGCTTCATCCATTAAATTTAAGGAAACCACTACTTTAGGAGTAATTTCTAATATTTGAAGAAGCAGATTTAAATTTCTTTCTACGGAAGTAGCATCTACTACTACAACCACCACATCTGGGTTTCCAAAACAAATAAAATCTCTAGCTACCTGTTCCTCTACAGAACTGGCAAGCAATGAATAGGTGCCAGGTAAATCAATCACTATAAAATCTCTTTCCTTATGATTAAATTTTCCCTTGGCGTTGGTTACTGTCTTTCCCGGCCAATTTCCTGTATGTTGATGTAACCCTGTTAATGCATTAAAAACCGTACTTTTTCCTGTATTAGGATTGCCGGCTAAAGCTACTACAATATCATTTTTATTATCTTTTTCTACATTAAAGAGATCTTTTAAAGCCTCTTTTTTACCTGAAGTATAGGTTAATCCCATAACCATCATCCTTTCTTTAGACTTTAAAAATTTTGTTTTTATTTAAAATATAATAAATTTTACTTAAATAATATTATTTTTTTAAATTAAACTCTAAGTTTTATATCAATTATTATTTATTCTATGTTTTTTAGTTTTTAAAATTTAATTCATAGTAACTATTATTTTATCCCCCTCCTCTTTTCTAAGGGCTATACATGTATCTCTTATCAAATAAGCTGTAGGATCTCCCCAAGGGCTTCTTCTTAAAACATAAATTTCTGTATTGGGCACCATACCTAGATCTAGAATCCTTTGTTTTAATAATTCTTTTACTTTTAATTCTTTTACTTTGCAAGTTTTACCTACTGGTACCTCCGACAATTTACAGTTTTCTGCCACATTATCATCTCCTATATATAACTCTATGTATTTATGCTATGAAATTTGTAATATTATTGTTACTGAAAGTTAATATAGTAATTTTCTTTGCCAATCTTTTATGATACAATTTTTATTAAATGTTTTAAAAATTATATTTAAATGAATATTTTTCATGCTTTAACAAATTATTTAAATAGGTTAAAATGTAGTAGTAATTATTATTTTATAGGGGGATTAAAATGTTTAATTTAAAATTCAAAAAATCTTCCATAGATAAAAATATTAATAGCTTAAATGAAAAAAGTATAGAAAAGCCCTGTGATATTACAATCTATGAAGATAACTTAAAAGTTCTAACTAATAATCAAAAAAAAATAGTAGAAAAACTTGATAAAAAAATAATAGAAACAGATTCTGTTACGGAATTATTAATTAAAATAACAAAGGATATATCTAATTATGTAGAAATGGAAATGAATTCTATCTCCAAGGTTACAGGTGAGATAAGTAACTATTCTGCCATAGCAGAGGAGGTTTTTTCTAGTACAGAAAACTCAAAACAAATATCGGAAAATACTATGGAAGTTGCTAAGGAAGGTAACGGCGCTGCTTTAAATTCTATAGAGGCTATGAAAGAAATAGAAGGATCTATGTTATATTCCAAAACCGTAGTAAAGGATTTAAGTACTAAAGCTTTAGATATTAACAATATGCTAGATGTAATAAAAGATATAGCAAACAATACTAATTTATTATCTTTAAATGCATCTATTGAAGCTGCAAGAGCCGGTGAAGCTGGTAAAGGTTTTGCTGTAGTTGCCCAGGAAGTAAAAAAACTGGCAGAAAGAAGCATGGATTCCGTTGATTTCATAGGAAGCAATATAAAAGAAATAAATATTAGCATAGATAATGCCATAAATGCTATAAATGAAACTATGAACAAAGTAGAAGAAGGTACTGAAATAGCTAATAAAACTATGGAAACCTTCAACAGCATAATATCTTCTATAAAAACTAGCACAACTGTATCTGAAGAAATTAATGATGCTATTACAAAACAAATAGGCCATTTAGAAAACGTTATAAGCTCTACTGAAGAGATGAATACTACTTCTGAAAAATTAATGTTTATAGTAGAATTAGCTTCTTTAAATACTCAATATACCAAAACTTCTTTAAAGGATTTATCTGAGGTTTCACAAAACTTAAAATATATTAGTAATAATCTTTTAAATAAAATAGAAATTGATTCTAAAGAAAATAATATAATATTAAATACTTATATTGATAAACCTCTATATTTAGATCCTGCCCTAAGCTATGAACTTAATAGTAGTTTCCTATTAAATAATATACATATAGGTCTTTTAACCATAAATTCCTATGGAGAAATATCCCCTGGAGTAGCTAAAAGTTGGTATTTAGAAGATGATAACCTTACTTGGGTCTTTAATCTTAAAAAAGGAATAAAATTTCATAATGGTAAAGAAGTTACCTCTGAAGATGTAAAATTTTCATTAGAAAGACTTTTAGATCCTAAACTTGACTCTCCTAATGGTTGGCTACTAGAAATTATAGAAGGATCTGAAGATTTTAAAAAGGGTATGGCAAATCATGTTTCTGGCATTAAAATATTAGATAAATATAGAATTTCTTTAACTTTATCCTATTCCTATAGTGGATTTTTATTAAACCTTGGATTAGAACTTTGCGCTATAATAAATAAGGATTCTATAAATCATGGGAATGTAGTAGGATGTGGCCCTTATAAACTATCTGAATTTAATGATGAAGGATGCAAACTAAAGGCCTTCAAAGAATATTTTAATGGAGCTCCTTATATTGATATTATAAATATTAATTTTAAATCTGAATCTCCTATAGATGATTTCTTAAATAAGGATTTAGATGTATTAACTTTAAATGATGAAAAAGAATATACAGCCTTATGTTCTAATAAAAATATAAATCTTATAGAACAGGATTTACTAGCAACTTACTATGCTAGTTTTAATATGGAATCTAGCTCCATATTTTCTAAGGATAAAAATATAAGATATGCTCTTAACTTAGCTATAGATAAGGATAGAATAATAAAGGGTCTATTAGGTGGATTAGGCGTTGAAGCAAAGGGACCTTTTCCTCCAAGCATAATACCTAATAATAAACTAAAAGGTTTTTCCCATAATAAATCTAAAGCCAAGGAAATTCTTTCTAGAAGTGATTTTAATAGGTCTCGAGATAAATTAAATATACTAGTGCGAAAGGAAAAGGATTCTTTATTTTCTAAAATAACAAAATATGTACTAGAGGATCTAGAAAGTATAGGCATAGACTGTGTTGTAAAAGAAGTAGATTCTTCTGAATACTTAAACTTGGCTAATATTTTAAAATGTGATATGGCTATAAGCAGATGGTGCGCTGATTCTGGAGATCCTGATAATTTCTTAGAGCCATTATTTAATATAAACAACGTATCTAACATATCTAGATATGATAATAAAATAGTAAACGAAAAATTACAAATAGCTAAGAATTTAATAAATCCTGAAAAAAGGAAAAAATTATATGAAGAAATACAAGAAATTATAGTAGAGGATGTTCCATGGATATTTTTATATCATCCTAAACTAGCTATAGCGGTACAAAATAATATACTTGGATTAAAGGCTAATCCTTTAGGACTTTTCAAATATGAGGATATAATAAAAAATTAGATAACACATACTTTTATTTTATAAAAAGTGCTGTCTTAAAATAGATTTAATTCTAATATAACAAATATAAGGAAATTGCGACTTAAAAGGAAGTTATGCTACCCTTGGTTTAAAAAAAGGATATGCGGTTAGAAAGGCAACTCACTTCAATAAGAGATTCTAATTTGTTTTTTCTTAAAATATATGGTTCCAAATCATAACTCGCTGAACGCTCAAACAATAATTTGGAACATACATATATTTTGCAAAAGCAAATAAGGATCTCTAATATTGTTCAAATGCCTTTTACACCACATATCCCCATTTTTTAAACTAAGGAAAGATAGAATAACTTCTTAAATCTAATTTCTTGTGAAGAGAAGAGATTACAAAGGAAGATTTTACTCCACTTTGTTATGTGAAATCCACAATTATATTCTCATTTTTAAGGTTTTTATATCTTTATAAGTACATTAAAAATTTTTAGTCATTTATATTCCTTTCGGTAAGGGTCTTAAAAAATTTTCGATAGAAAATTGATGCACAGCATGTCAAAGGACTATATTTTTTATAATATTTATATAAATTAAATTTACACCCAAATCTATTTGCGTTAGCAAACAAATTTAATATAATAAAGCCAATAATCTCAATGAGTTTTATTTTATATAAACTTACTGAGGTCATTATATAAATATACTATTTTTAGTTGGAGTTTTCTGATAAAGATTATTTTTAATCTTACACTATCTAAAAAGTCCTCATAAATGCTTAACTAAAAAACTTCTGGCTACGCCGATTATTTTTGAATAAATAATGAAACTCCTTCTCAATTTTTCTCATGAGTAAGCGATTATATCAAAATCATATATTTTGGATGTCTGCTTAAAACTAAATACTAATTATTATAGAAAGTCTACGACTGCGCTGTCGCTTTTTTCAGCAATCTACATATTGAATTTAGATTTGATTTTATAGCTATCTATCGACCAAAAGTATTTCTTATTTTAATTCTCAAACTTTAAAAGCTGTTAAGTCGTAATTTTCTTATATTATGTTAACAATCCACTGCTTGTGGAATTTTTTCTTTTTTATTTCCGAAAACTATTGTACCTATTATAAATGCTATAATTGCTGGAATTAGCCATGCGAACCCAACACCGGAAAGAGGTATAATTCCTAAAATACCTTTTATAAAAGCCACCTTCTCACCTGTTAATGTATTCATTGTATCTACTATACTTACTATTAATGTAATATAAACAGTAAATTTTACTACACTATCATTTTTAACAGCTTTACCTAATAAAGTTATTACTATTAATACAATTACTATTGGATACAAAATTTGTAATATTGGAACTGAGAATTTAATTATCTTATCAACCCCACCTATTCCTAGTATTCCACTTACTAAACTTATAATAATTGCAAAAGCATTATAGGATACTTTCCCTTTAGTTAATTTACTAAGATATTCTGCTCCTGTAGATAAAAGCCCAACAGCTGTAGTAAGACATGCAAGTCCAACAGCTATTCCTAATATAAATATTCCTGCATTCCCTAGATCTCTTTTAACTATTTCAATAACTAAAGCGGTTCTTCCTATTTCTCCAGAGATTATTTGTGAAGTTTGACTTCCTAAAATCATAAGTCCACCATAAACCAAAGCCAATCCTGCTATCGCAACCATACCTGATTTTATAGTAACACTTATTACATCCTTTTCATCTGTATATCCCTTGCTTCTTACAGATGCTAAAATTATTGATGCATATATTACTGAGCCCATAGTATCCATTGTTTGATAGCCTTCAAGTAAAGATGTTGAAAATGCTCCTTTAAAATTAGTATTAACAACAGGTCCTAGTGGTGAAACTAATCCCTTTATTATTATAATTGCTAACATAACTAATAAACAGGGTGTTAAAACTTTACCTATACTGTCAACTATTCCTGATGGTCTTAATACAAAAGCTAAACAAATAGCAAAGTAAATTATAGCTGATACTAATGGACCTATAGATGGAAATATCGGCTGTACTGTTAATTCATAAGTAGTAGCTGCTGTTCTTGGTATACAAAGCATAGGTCCTATAGCTAATATCAAAGCTGTTGTAGATATAACACTAAAGTATTTTCCTACTCTCCCTGATATATCTGAAAATGTACCATTGATTTTAGCACAGGCTATTATAGCACTCAATGGTAACCCTACTCCAGTAATCAAAAAACCAATGATGGCTACAGGGGCCTTGTCCCCTACTAAATTTCCAATAAAAGGTGGAAATATTAAGTTTCCTGCCCCAAAAAACATTGCAAAAAGTGCAAACCCAATAACTATGAAATCCTTTGATGATGTTTTTTTCATTTTACCCCCTCAATCCTAATTCAATATGATTTTATTAATCACTATATTATATTAAGATTATTTGCAAAATTGCTTAAATTCTGAAACTTTAATAAAAAAATAAAAAAACACCTTATTGCTTTACAACAAGGTGTTTTTTCTTATATTAAATTAAGCATCTGCTATATTGTGATTTTCATCTTGTTTCTTACCAAAAGCTACTGTACCTATTATAAATGCTATAACTGATGGGATTAACCATGAAAAACCAACATTAGAAAGTGGTATAATTCCTAACATACCTTTTATAAAGGCTACATTACCACCTGTTAATATATTTACTGTATCTATGAAACTTACTACTAATGTAGTATAAACAGTAATTCTTACAACGGTATTATTTTTTACAGCTCTACCTGCTAAAGTTATTGCTATTAAAACTATTACTATTGGATATAAAACTTGTAACACTGGAACTGAGAATTTAACTATTTTATCAACGCCACCTGTTCCAAGTAATGCACTTACTCCACTTATAATAATTGCAAAAGCATTATAAGATACTTTACCATTAGTTAAACTACTGAAATATTCTGCTCCTGTGGATATAAGTCCAATTGCTGTTGTAAGACATGCAAGACCAACTGCTAATCCTAATATAACTGTACCTGCATTACCTAAAAGTCTACTAACTATCTCAACAACTAGGGCTGATCTTCCTATTTCTCCAGGAATTACTTGTGAAGTATGACTTCCTAAAATCATAAGTCCTCCATAAACAAAAGCTAATCCTACTGCAGCCACAATTCCTGATTTTATAGTAAGACTCACAATATCTTTTTTCTCTGTATATCCCTTTGCTCTTACAGCTGTTATTATTATGGATGCAAATATTACTGATGCCATAGCATCCATTGTTTGATATCCTTCAAGTAAAGATTTTGAAAAAGCCCCTTTAAATCCAGTTGATATAGTAGGTCCTAGAGGAGAAACTAATCCTTTAATTATTATAATTGCTAACATAACTAATAAAGCTGGTGTCAAAACCTTACCTATACTATCAACTATTCCTGATGGTCTTAATACAAAGGCTAAACAAATAACAAAATAAATTATAACTGCTACAAATGGAGCTACACCTGGAAATATTGGATGTATTGCTAATTCATAAGTTGTAGCTGCTGTTCTTGGTATAGCAAGCATAGGTCCTATAGCTAATATTAATGCTGTTGTAGATATAATAGCAAACATCTTTCCTACTCTTCCTGATATATCTGAAAATGTCCCATTTATTTTAGCACAGGCTATTATACCAGTTAATGGCAAACCTACTCCGGTAATTAAAAAACCTATAATTGCTGCTGGTGCCTGATCCCCTACTAATTTTCCCATAAAAGGTGGAAAGATTAAGTTGCCTGCCCCAAAAAACATTGCGAAAAGTGCAAAACCAATAACTATGAAATCTTTTGCTGATGTTTTCTTCATTTTCGTCCCCCTTAATTCAAATTTGATATAATTTTATTAGTTATTATATCATAATATTCTAATTTTCAAAATTTAATAAATTCTGAAATTTTAATTTTATTCTTAATTTAATAATCCTAGCATTCATTTATTCAATATAGATCCTATTTTCTGCTGTTTTATTCTTTTATCATTAGATATTGTTATATTTTTATCGTACTTTTCATGCAATTTATTATATTTATTAAATTTTTGGAATTTTTAGATATATGTATTATCTTTTTCTTTTTCTTTTAAATTTATGACAATATTTTAACCCAATTGATGCTTTATTATTCCTCTTTATAATAAATAATAATGTTTTTCCATATGTTGCCTTTGAAAATCATTTAGAATTTATTCTTAGAAATTAAAATAGATTGGATTTTCTATAATAAACGACAATTAAAATTTTTATTATATATTTAGATTAAATAAAAAACACCTCATTTTTATGTGAAGTGTTTACAATAAATTATTATTTTTTATTATATATGACAAAAATCTTAATGTAAAGTACTTTATTTATTTTAAATAAAATTAGTTTATAAATCTTTATTAAAATTATATACTATATTACCTGAAATTATAGTGTACATATTTTTAGAATTTATATTAAGAGGATTGCCATTATATATACATATATCCGCCTCTTTCCCCTCCTCTAAGGTTCCTACTCTATCATCTATACCTAATATTTTTGCTGGATTAATGGTTATAGCCTTTAGAGCATCCTCCTCTTTTAATCCATTTTTTACAGCTAAAGCTGCTGACATAGGTAAAAATTCAATAGGAACTACAGGATGATCTGTAATCATAGCATATAAAATCCCCTTTTCCTGCAGAATTTTTGTAGTATTATAACTTCTATTTTGAGTTTCTACCTTTCCTCTAAAATTCATGTTTGGTCCTGCTATTACAGGGAAACCACTTTCTTTTATATAATCTGCTACTAAATGTGCTTCCGTCCCATGATCTATGGTAAGTTTTAAATCAAATTCTTTAGCTATTCTTATGGCCGTTAGTATATCATCACTTCTATGAGCATGAGCCTTTAAAGGTATTTCTTTTTTTAAAACAGGAATAATAGCTTCCATTTTAATATCTATATCAAATATTTTCCCTTCCTTTAAAGCTTCCTCTTTTCTATTCATATAATTCTTAGCCTTATATAAAGTCTCCCTTATTAAGGCTGCTGTACCCATCCTTGTTATAGGCATAGAACCTTTCTTTCCAAATATACTTTTAGGATTTTCTCCAAAGGCTATCTTTAAAGCTGCTGGAGCTTTTACCAGCATTTCATCTACAGATTTACCATAGGTTTTTATTATAGCAAATTGCCCACCTATAGGATTTGAACTTCCCATCCCTGTCATAACTGTAGTTATTCCAGCTTCTATAGCAGATTGAAATGCCGAGTCCCTAGGATTTATTCCGTCTATGGCTCTTAAATGCGGTGTTATAGCACTAGAATACTCATTTAAATCCATGCCTTCAAACCTTATTCCTTCCTCCATTATACCTATATGACAATGAGCATCAATAATGCCTGGCATTACCCATCCATCTTTAGCATCTATAACTTTTATATTCTCATTATTAATCTCTATTCTTTTAGCTATTTTTTCTATTTTATCATTGTTAATTAGTATACAATCGTTTACATGTTTTTTGTCAGTCATAGTCAAAATTTTCCCATTTTTTATTAATAACAACAAATATGCCCCCTAACATTTTTTAAATATATTTCTCAAATTTGTATTTGATTTCCCTTATTTTTCATCTTTAACTTAATGGAGCTTTAATATTTTTTTAACAAAAATTCACTAGCTTTTTTATGATTTAACATAAATTACTATAGTGTAATTTTAAAGTTACTGTCGATAACTTTATATATTAAATTTATTATATGTTTTTTATAATTAATAACAAATTAAAATTTATTATATTTAAATAATACTTTATTTCAAATTAAAAGGTAATATTTATATCATATAAAATATTACCCTAAATTTAAATACTTTATCTAATTTAAAAATTACCTTTTAAGTTTTATTACTCTATATTTAGTTTTGGAAACATAATTTTTCCTATATTATTTCCTGCCTCTTTTACTACATTATCTCTATCCTCTGGGGTAAGTTTACTTATATCCTTAGCCCCTTCTTTAGATATCTTTTTTATATGTAATTTAGAATTAATAGAATTAACCATAGTATCTGATATAAAATTAAAAGAAGTCTTTTTATTCTCTATAGAAACTTGAGATTTAAATCCTCTTATATAATTTTTAGAATCAACTCTTACTTTTGTTAAACTATTTATTTTTCCATTTAAACCTTTTTTATCTGCTTTTTCAATATAACTTAACTCACTCATAAAAGAATCATATTCTGAATTGAATTCTCTTTTGATATTATCTACATCTTCTTTACTAAGATTAAATTTATTAAGATCTTCATTATTTTGGGCAATACTTAAAAATTCAAAAACCTTTTCCCTAACTAATAATTTTAAATTTTCATCCTTTGATACTTTTTCAAAGAAAGCATTTAAAACTTTTATTATTCCTTCATTATCTAAGTGTACTACTATTTCATCACATTTTACAGTATTTTCTTTATCTTTTATATTTATGTCTACAGTATCTCCTTTTGCAACATAGTCATCCATAACCTTATTAAAAAATTTTTTGTAATCTTCATTAAGCTTATCATAATATTTAGATTTTTTTATGTTTAAAACATTCTCATAGTTTTTTGAATCTATTGTTTCTGAAACATCATTATTTTCTTTATTATTTATTAATTTATTTATATCTTCCCATTTTATGTACATTATATCTTTATATAATTGAGGCATTGATATAGCTATGTATTCTTTATTACTATAAATTTCTCCATTTAAAATATTGTCTTTTTTGTGTATCAAACTGACTTTACTATATCTTTCATTATTTTTTTTATCTACTTTGTTATTCACTCTTAAAGTACAGTGTTCTATTATATTTTCTATATATTTATACTCCATAGGTTCTTGTGGTTGTATTGTAGATTTTATTTTAAAATCACTAACAGTATCTAGGGTATCAGATTTTTTATATTTATCAACAGCATACACCAACCAATTTGCTACATCCTTTCTTATAAAAAAATTCTTTATAGGATTCTTCATAAGTGGGATACCTACTATTATTAATATTAAAATAACAATTAAGAAAAATTTATTTTCTTTTATTTTTTTATTTAAATTAAAATTTTTTATTATTTCTAAGGGTTCTTCTTTATGCTTTAAAATATGTTCATCATTAAAAATTTCATTATGTAAAAGCTTCCCTCTATCTGTTATACTGCGTATTTCTCCCTTATGTATTTTTTCTAATTCACTTCCACAGGTACTACACCGTGTTGAATTTTTTTGTAACTTATTGCCACATTTTCTGCAAAAATGCATAAACTATTCTCCCTTCTCTACAAATTATACTTAATTCTAACATTTTATTTTTATATTATCAATTTAAAGCAATACATAAATAAGAGTTCTCTTTTATTTTGAGAACTCTTACTTATTTTTTATGAATTAGAAAAATATACATTAACTAAACCACACATTATTCTAGTTTTATTCAATCAGACAAATTTACTACTTATAATAATCAACCTTAAATTGGAATTTATTTTAGTAAATTTATAACGTCTGTATAATCTTCAATTACTTCATCTACACCATCTATTTTTAACATTGCTTCTTTATCAAGCATAGAAGCAACTCCAACTATTTTGTAAGCACCAGCTCTATGTGCTGACATTATGCCCGACTTTGCGTCTTCAAAAATCATGCATTCATTTATATGAATTCCAATTTTATTAGCAGCCTTAATATAAATTTCTGGTTCTGGCTTTCCTGGAATTGTTCCATCATCATATACTACATTACATATATTAAACCATTTTGCTAAATCTAAATGCTCAAAAAAGAATTTAACATTATTCAATCCCGAAGCAGTAGCAATTGTAAAAGAAATTTTACTTTCTTTTAAATAATTTAAAAACTCTATTAATCCATTAGCTAATTTGAATTTATTATTATCTGCTAGGCATAGTTCACGGTATGTTACTTCTTTTTCTTCTGCTAATCCTTCTATTTCTTCTTTAGACAACTCTGTACCTAAAAAATATGGTAATGTAACATCTGCATTTCTACCATGAACGTATTCTTGAAATTCATCATCTGTCACTTTTCTACCTATTTTCCTTTGTAAATATGTTCTCCAAGATGTTTCTTGAAATTTCCCATCATAGAACATAGTTCCATTAAAATCAAATATTACACCCTTTATATTCATAATAAATCTACTCTCTTTCTTATAAACTACTATTTACATTTATGCCAATTATAAAAATCTTTTAGGTCTGCTTTTCGTTCTTGTGATAAGGCTATTTTCTTAACACCTTGAATTGCACCTTCCAATGCTAACAATCTATGAATACACGCAGAGGCATCAATCTCTTGTATTTTCAGCCATGCTTGTTCTGTGCCAATATCTTTTAATTCATCATAAGTAAATATACCTACTTTATTTAACTGCCTTTCAACTTCTTCTCCTATATTAGGTAGTTTTGATAATTCTCCCATAATAACCTCTCTTCAAATTACTATTTGTCTAAAGATTATATGAATAATCTTTACTTTGCAGTTATTTACATTGACGACACTTTTTAAATAAAATCTTTATATACTTTAACTTCTTGTTATTAGCCTTATATAAATTATCATCATATTACAATTAAGTCATCGTCAACAATTATCCATCCATATGAATATTCATAAGCATATCCTATTTTTTCAAATGGATCATTTTTATTTATGCCCTATAGGATTATCCTTATATGTTATCCAATCACTCCAACTTCCTGCATAAACTCTAGCTTTAATTCCTACTTCATCTAAAAGTAGAAAATTAAAGGTTGCATCTATTCCTGATCCACAATAAACTGCTATATTAGAATAATTTTGTAATGGGAAAAAATTTTCTCTAACTTTATTTTCATCTACAGCTCCATCTTCCTTAAGCATATCTTTCCAATAAATATTTTTAGCTCCAGGTATATGTCCAGCCATTTTGTCTATAGGCTCCTCTATTCCTTCATATCTTATGTTAGTTCTTGAATCTACTAATATAAGATCTTTTTTCATATTATCTTTTATGTAATTTACATCTGCTTTTATTTCTTCATTTAAATAAATATTAAAGTCTTCATTTTTAATACCAAACTTTTCTTTGCTACTGTTTTCTTCTATATATAGCTTTCTATTTTCTGTAATCCACTTATTTATTCCACCATCTAGGACATAGTTATTAGTGTGTCCTACATATCTTAACATCCAACAAAATCTTGCTGCCCCAGCTATTTTTAATTCATCATAGGCTACAACCAAAGTATTTTTGTTTATTCCTAGTTTTTCTATACTTCTTTTAAAGTCTTCTACGTCCGGTAATGGGTTCCTACCTCCGTGTTCCTTTTCTTCAGATGACATAACTTTTTTTAAATCTGCAAAGACAGCATTTTTTATATGTCCTTTTTTATAAACTTCTTCTCCATAACTATCCTTTAAAAGATCTCCTCTACAGTCTACAATGACTATATTTTCATCTTCTAAATGATCCTGTAACCACTTAGTAGATACAAAATTCTTCACAAAATCATCTCCTAAATATTTTTATAAACCTAATACATCCTTCATGGAATATATTCCTGGCTTTTTATCTTTTAAAAATAGAGCAGCTTGACACCCTCCATTTGCAAAACATTCCCAGTTGTGAGCATGATGAGTTATTTCTAATCTTTCCCCCATGAGACCAAACATAACTGTATGACTACTTGAGATATCTCCTGCTCTTAAGGAATGATATGCGATTTTCCCTTCTTCTCTTTCACCTTTCCCATATCTTCCGAATTGAGCTAATTCTTTCAATTCCTTATTAAATGTTTTAGCTAAAACTTCTCCAATTTCTAAAGAAGTTCCACTTGGAGCATCCTTTTTATATCTATCATGCATTTCTATTATTTCAATATCAGACATATTGCCTATAGTATTAGCCGCAAGTTCTACTAATTTATACATAAGATTTACA
The DNA here is from genome assembly GCF_001889325.1 of Clostridium sporogenes. Taxonomy (NCBI): domain Bacteria; kingdom Bacillati; phylum Bacillota; class Clostridia; order Eubacteriales; family Clostridiaceae; genus Clostridium; species Clostridium sporogenes. The sequence continues at coordinate 1,357,693 of NZ_CP013243.1, forward strand.
ACCATAGAAGTATTTCCTGCTAGAACCACTGGTATTTCCTTTGAAATTTCATTTATCCTATTTATTTCTTCCTCTGAAAACCCAGTAGTACCACAAACCACAGATTTTTTACTCTTTAAAGCCTTTTCAAATACATCCATAGAAGTTTCTGGATCCGTGAAATCTATAATGCAATCACATTTATCTATAACATTCTCTAAATTATCTACAACTTTACAATCTATATTTTTGCCTAGGTTTGCAACTATACCAAGATTTTGTCCTATGTAATCCCTTTCCTTTGGGGCTACTGCTGCCACAAGTTCTATATTTTCATTATTATAACAAGATTTAGTAACCAACATCCCCATTTTTCCTCTTGGTCCAATAACTATTATCTTCATTAGTATAACCCCCTGTTTATTTTTCTAGATAAATAAGTATTTTTTATTTATTAAAAATTTATTAGATTATGTATAATTTCATTCATTAACTACACTAAGTATTCTATAATAAATTTTAAAATCCTTCATAGGATAAATATACAAACTTATAGAAGCAGATAAAATCAAGGCAGATTTCTTTCTACATTGATTAATTTTACACTAGTGCAGCATAAATCTTTCCAAAACTCTTAAATTAAGCTTGATAACAGTTAAGCATATTTTAAATAGGTATTAATCATCTCCCAAATAATCTTTGGGTTGCCTTTAAAAATTTCTGAAGATTCTACTACAAATAAGTATCTACATTCTTCACTCAAAGAAAATTATATGCTATGCTTTTTTAATAACCATGGATACAGAACCGTAGATAATGCCTCCAGGACTCAAAAACCGAAGGGTACTGTCGTATTCCATAGTGATTTAGGTTCTCAATATGCAAGCTCTAAATTGGGAGAATATTTTAAAGGAATTAATATAATTCACTCTTCCAGCGGTAAAGATTGTCCTTATGATACTGACTACATTGAATCTTTTTATGCTTCGCTAAAGAAGTAAGAAGTAAACTTAGATATATATTATTATTTTGATGTCACTAGGTCTGCAATATTTGAATACATGGAATCTTGATATAACAGAAAAAGACTTCACAGCAGTATTGGTTACATGACTCCACAACAACTTGAAGATTCTTTAAAGAAAACTTCATAAAAATTCGTGTTTTGTGTCTACTATATTGACTTAAATCCAATTGGTGCTATGGGATCTACATTTACATCCTGCATAGTTAATATAAAATTCAATAACAGAAGGATTTGATCCAAGTACACCAATATTTACATCCCTCATAGTTAATATAAAATATACTACATCTCCTATTTTTTCATTAATTCTTGTTACATTTACATATCACATAGTTAATATAAAATAATTAGATAATAAGAGAGGAATACTATACAATACCATAATTTGCATCCCATATAGTTAATATAAAATAAACTACAAACAGGTGCAAAAAAAGCAAGCTCTATAAATTTACATCCAACATAGTTGATATAAAATAAAAACAGAAATATAAAAATAAAGGTACCTGGATAGAATTTACATATCACATAGTTAGTATAGAATCCTTTGTCATAAAATTCCACTGCCTGCTCTCTAGTACACTTTATATCTCACATAGTTAATATAAAAGATAAATGCTTTTAAAGAAGGAGATATAAGAATATTAATATTTACATATCACATAGTTAATATAAAAGAAATATAAAAATCTTACAGCCCTATGTATCTCTGTAATTTACATATCACATAGTTAATATAAAAGTAGGAACTGCTCAATTAGATGATGGTAAAGTAGCTAGATTTACATGTCACATAGTTAATATAAAAGAATAGGCTCCAATATTAGGACTATCAACATAGTACTCATTTACATATCACATAGTTAATATAAAAGTTTCTTCTTATTTGTACTGTACTGAAATTGGCATCTGAATTTACACATCACATAGTTAATATAAAAGATATAGTACAAGAATACATAGACCCTAAAGGTACGTATTTACATATCACATAGTTAATATAAAAGCTAACTCTATGTCTATCTCTTTCTCTAACTCTATCTCATTTACATATCACATAGTTAATATAAAAGTCCATGCTGCTAGTTATTACTTCTATATCTTTTTTTGATTTACATATCACATAGTTAATATAAAAGAAAAATATCTTTACAGAATTATTGGAGGTTCTATAGATTTACATATCACATAGTTAATATAAAGGTAATTTAAACCAAATCACTATAATGCTGTCTGCTTCATTTACATATCACATAGTTAATATAAAAGACTACTTTTAATATCAAACACTGCTTAAATGATAACATTTACATACCACATAGTTAATATAAAAGTGAATTAACATATTTATTCTACAATCTCTTAAATAAATTTACATATCACATAGTTAATATAAAAGCCTATACCTGCACCTGTTGACGATTTAGCTCCAACCGCATTTACATACCACATAGTTAATATAAAAGGAAGAAAAAGAAAAGAAATTACAAGACCTTAAAGAAATTTACATACCACATAGTTAATATAAAAGTTGTTTAACATAGAGTGCAAAGAACTCAAGCGCTGGTATTTACATACCACATAGTTAATATAAAAGAAATGATACTTTTTCTTAATTCCCCAGTATCTATGAGATTTACATACCACATAGTTAATATAAAAGCTGTAGACCTTGCTATACCAATATTCTTACATGCTTATTTACATACCACATAGTTAATATAAAAGGTAGTTTTGGTCGTGGTCTTGTAGTTGGTATTACTGCATTTACATACCACATAGTTAATATAAAAGTTGCTGCACTTTGGTCTCCTGTGTTGGTTGCTGCACTTATTTACATACCACATAGTTAATATAAAAGCTATTAATCCCATTATAGCAATCGTAATCCAACCAATTTACATACCACATAGTTAATATAAAAGACAGAAGACCAAACTGCTTTAAGAAAAGAAGTTTGGATTTACATACCACATAGTTAATATAAAAGCTTCTAAGACAAAATCTATAGACGAAGTTAATTATATTTACATACCACATAGTTAATATAAAAGCATTCTCCTATAATCTGTTTAAATATTGCTTCTAGTATATTTACATACCACATAGTTAATATAAAAGGGTGTTTACAATTATTTCTGCTGCTACATCTGCAACATTTACATACCACATAGTTAATATAAAAGCATAAACCTCAGTCTCTTCCTTTATTCTTTTTTCTAATTTACATACCACATAGTTAATATAAAAGCCTAAGGTTTTAACTCCCACTATGTCATAGTAAGGTTCATTTACATACCACATAGTTAATATAAAAGAAAACAAATAGCAAGAAGATATATAGCAATAGACTAATTTACATACCACATAGTTAATATAAAAGCCTAAAATTCAAAAAGCCTGTAACCACCGCCATTACTGTATTTATAGCAATGCTTAATCTATCATATTTTCCACATTTTGCAGTAAACCTTCAGTAGCGTTTTTAGTATTTATTTTTTATTGTCAAGAAAGCTAGTAATTTCAATAGTTTAACCTTAATTAATTTAAATTTAGGTTTAATGCAAAACTAATTATAAAAATAATTCATCAAAACTCTTTTCTATTCCAACTACATCCTTTTTTATATTTTTAGAATTTTTTACTCTATAAACATATACTGAATCAAACTTCTTGTCAATTAATTTATTAACATCAGAAAGGCATTTATGTAGCTTCCCTTCTGTTATTTCTCCTTCAAATACAGAATTTTGAGTCCAAACTAAGTATTTTTTAAGAGTTTTTCTAACTCTATTAATTCTCTTTTCTTCTATATCATATGTCAATATAACAAACATAAATTATCACCACCAAGCCTTTAATGGTTTATATATATCATCTCCTATAAGATGCTTAATAAGCTTATAACATTCAAGCCTTATAAATGTTCTGTAAGAAACTTTCCTATTTAATTTCCTATGTTTTATTGTTGTTCCCATTCTCTTTTCAAACTGCTTTATAAATTTAGCTTTTCCTTCATTATTTAAGAAACAAATTCCTTCTTCAATATTAAAATGTTCTAATTTTATCATTCTATTATTTATCATACTAAATATAATAGGATCTATTATAAGAGGTTTAAATATTTCTGCCAAATCAAGACTTAATGAAAATCTTTTAGTTGAAGGTTCATGCAAATAACTTATAGTTGGGTCCAATTGTGTTTTGTATACTTCGCCCAAAACTGTTGTATACATTAAACTATTACCAAATGATATTAAAGCATTAATAGGATCTTTAGGAGGTCTTTTTTCTCTTTTTTCAAACTCAAATCCATTCTTTAATATTATATTAAAAGCTTCATAATAAATTTTTCTTGCTCTACCTTCCGCTCCCATAAGTTCATCTATAGCATTTGAACTTAATACTTTATTTCTTTCCATTTCAATCTTTTCTATGAAAATTTCAGTATTATCATATTTTCTTAAATTTCTTAAAATATGATGGATTGCACTATCTATAAAAGATTTGGCTAGATACATTCTTTTATCATAATAATGATAATGTAATGCTTGATCAACTAGTAAAAATCCAGATACATTCTTTTTTCTTGGATAGTAACTTCCAGAATAATATCCATAATAATTATAGAAATTAAGTATAAGCCCATATTGAGTTAAATAATTTAAAAGTTTTGTATTTAAGTCTACTTCACCGTATATATGAATTGCATCAACCTGTTCAATTGGGAGTGACCTTTTTACTGCATCACTATTTATAAAATATATAGTATTATCTTTACGTTTTAACCTTCCATCACTAAAAATATAGTAATCTCTTCCCACTATTCTTCCTCCTTTACATAACAAAATTCATAATATGAACATTTTTTACAATATGATAACTTTATAAACTTAGGAGGAATATTAGCTTTTTCTATAGTTTTTATATCAACTAATGTATTTTTTATTTCTTCTTCAATTTCTTTTGTTAATTCAATTTTTTCTACTCTTTTTTCTTTAACATAATTAATTTTACCTTTTCTGTTAATCCCCATCTGTTTTAAATAAAAAATATAGTATAAAAGCTGCATTTTATCTGGTAATGGCATTTTACTAGTTATTTTTACTTCACTTACATATTCTTTATCTATAATATCTAATTTCAATATATCATCTATTAACATCTCTTTATTTTTACTTCTTTTATATGAATCCTCATGAATAATCTTACCGCTTAAAACTCTATCACTAGTATTTTCCATTGTAATTCCTTTAGAAAATAGCCATAACTTTCTTTTGCAAACATAGTAATAATTAATTTTAACTCCCTGTGTTTTAAACTTTTCTAATTCAAATCCCATAATATCACCCTATAATTATAATATTTGTAGATTTTCATCAAAATCATCTATATTTTTAGGTCTTGTTAATCCCCTTTCAAAACTATAATCATATGCTACCACTGCAATCTCATTAAATTTATCAATTTTAACCCGATTTACAATTCTATCTGCGTTTAATGCTTTTTGAAATTCATAGGTAGGTATATCTACTATTAAATTTTTTATTTTATCCTTTTCCAATTGAATTTTAGCTTTTAAACTACTTATATTATGTTTTTTACATTCTATTTCTTTTTTTATAGTTTTAATATTTATTAAAGCTTCTTCTACAAATTCCTTATTATCCTCATAAACACTTTGAGGAATAATTGATTCATTAAATATATTTCTAAGTCTTGCCTCATTTTTTTCAAGTTCATATTCCTTTATATCTTTAACCCATTTTATAGTTTCATCTATTTTTTTATAATAATTGGCCTTCTGTAAATTTTCTTTAGTATAGACACTCTCTATAATATTCATCTTTTCTTCTTCATCTAATTCTTTATCTTTAAAATTCTTTATAGCACTTTTAGATAGTTTAAATATTTCAATATCAATTATAGAATGTTCACCTGAACCAACCCCTGAAGTTGGCTTGTCTCCTCCTAGATATACAAATACATTACTATCTTTAATATCTAATATTCTGCTCCTATATGTTCTTCCCATTCTTTGAAAAAGTCCAGAAACATCTGACAACTCTGTGTATAAAACATCAAAATCTATATCTAAGCTTGCTTCAACTACTTGAGTAGTTATCCATATTCCCGTATCTTTACAATCTTTATCTCCAAAATTTAAAATATCATTTTCTTTTTCTGCTCTATGCTTTTTAATAAATCTACTATGGAATAAATTTATATTTACTTTTGAATCTTCTAATTCAGAATTTATATTGTCATAAATCTCTTGAGCTTTCTTTACAGTATTAACTATAATCAAAACTTTTTTGTTTTTATAATTTTTTAGTATATTTTTTATATTTATTGTTTCATCCAAGCAAGTTACTCTGTGACGAAGTTGGATTTTATTATCTACTTTTTTACAATAAGTAACAGGAGGATTAAATTTTATTTCTTCTTTTTTCATAAAATCTATTATAATCTGTGGCATAGTGGCAGTTACTATACTAAATTTTCCGCCCATATCTGTTATATATTTTAGAGCCATTATTAGATAAGCTATCATATCAGGAGAATACATTTGAATTTCATCTATAATTAATTTTGAATAAGCTAATGTAGCAAGTTTAATTTCATACCCTTCATATTTAAATATAAAATCTATAAGTTGATCTAAAGTACATATAGTAAGCGGCATAGATAATTGTTTAGTTTTATCATAAAAGTCAGTTTCTAAATCAATATTACGCTTTAAATATTCTGAATAGGTATCACTATGAAGAAGTGCTACATCTTTAAATCCTATATTATCTTTTACTCTATCATATATTGCATTTATTGAAACTCTAAGAGGTAATGTGAAAAATCCTTTATTATTGCCTATCCAAAATAAAGAAGCTTCCGTTTTTCCTATGCCTGTAGATGCTATTATAATATTATTTTCATCTTGATTATCAATCATATATTGTTGAAGCTCATTAGGTTCAAAACCACCTTCATGTAAATAGTTATATGTTTTATCAAATAAGTCTTTATTTTCAACTTCAACATCAATATGTCCACTAGCTGCATAATCAAGTTTATTCAAAAGTCCCTTTGTTATAATATAATTTCGATAAACTTTGTCACCACTATCTATTCTTTCCCCTAAATATTTTTTATAAGAAGGGTACAATTTTTCTGATTTATCTATTTTGTCATACTGAAAATCTTGCCAATATTTTATTAGATCTGTTTTTACTACTAATTTTATAGGATCAAAATTGTCTAATTTTTCTCTGTTATGATGATAATAAATACTTTGATATAAAACCCTTAATATATCATCTTCATATTTTTCTTTAAGCTGCTTTTTAGGTAGAAATGCAGGACTTAGGTATCCATGAGGGATTTCATTCTCATATTCTAAATCATCTTTTAATTTTGTTTCCCCTAATTTTTTATACAATTTATTTTGAAATTTAGTATTTACTTTCCCTGCATCATGATAAATACAAGCAATCTCTAATATATCCCAATCTAAAAATTTTATATCAGGATATATGTTTCTTATTGTATCTAATCCTTTTAAAAGTAAGTTTGTATGTTCAATAATTGTTTCTCTAGGATTAGTCTTTGCCAAAAATAAATTATTCAACTTTTAGAACCTCCCTATTATTTTTCTAAAAAAAGATAGGTCTTTCCCTATCTTTTTAAGCAAAGAAAACTGGATAATTATTTTCATCTTGTAATAACTTTACTTCCTCATTTATTTCATCTCTATTCATAACCCCATGCAAAACTTTTACTTTCTTCCACTGTCTTATACAAACATCTTTTTTTACCTTAACCTTTTCATAACATTTATTTAAATTATAAATTGTAGATTTAGAAACGAATTCACTATTATTAAACATATCTACTGGAATATAAGCGTCATATTCTAGTTTTTTACTCTCATCTTCTGTATCCATTTTTTCAATATCCACTATTTTGACCTCATCAATTCTTGCAATATCTTCTCTCCTACCTAAAGATATATATTCTTTTGGATTTTTTAATCCTTTATATATGATATTTAATAAACTTTCATCTTTAGGTCTTATATGAATTAAAAGTTTTACATCTACTAAAAGCTCTGCTGTAGATACTCCCCTTATTACTCCATAGTACTTTTCTTTTAGTTCTCCTGTTTTCTTATCTATTTCATTGGATTTTAATTTTATATTATGTCTTCCTTCTTCAAAAGAAGATCCTGCAAATTCATACCTTGTACATAAATCATTAACCTTAGAATAATAATTTCCTTGAATACTTATATCCATATCCTTATAATCTTTAAATCCACAAATAGAATGTATCATACCACTGACTGTAGAATAAGGTGGTAATGGATAGCTTTCTTTAAGTTGAAAGCTAGTAGGCTTTTTATAATTAACTAGATTTTGATATATTTTTAATCTTATAGCTTTCATACTATCACCTACTTAGTTTCATCTTGATAATATCTACCAACTTCTTCTTTCAAAACATTAAAAAATTCGCCCATATCTTTACATTTCAATTGTGTTTTTATCTCTTCGTCATTATTAAAAATTCCTTCTATTAAACCTGATACTGTGTTTTTCTCTATGTTCTCATCTAATTTTAAAACTCCCTTTATAGTATCAACCAATATTTTATTGTTTTTAACCTTTAGTTTATTTTCAAAGAAAGGATTTTTGATATCATATATTCCTCCGATAGAAAACACAGGACTTAAATTTTCTCTTCTTCCTTTTATATCCCTATATAAAAACTTTATAGTATCCAATAAAGACTTTATTCTTTGTGATTTCTCTCCATTAGAAATCTCTAAAATATTTCCTTCAGCGTCTTTTTCATTTTCATCAATTCCAACTTTATCTAAATCTACAGTAATCGTATAAGCATAATATGATTTGTGAATTTCACTTTGAGCAATATTTCCACCATCTTTAACTTTTTCTCCTTGAGAGTTATATCTATCTAAAAGTCCCTTGTTTGTTAAAAAATCTAAATCTGCATTAAAGCTTTCAAGAGATACTGCATTAGACAATCTAACCACTGCTGAACGAGTTTTAGTTGGTTTTTTAGTCTTCATATATCCAAATAAATCTATTTCTCCATAATCCTTAATTGTAGCATCTGGCGCAAACTGCAAAACTGTACCATCCAAGTCTAGTGGAGTCTTGTCTTCTCCCATTTGGTTTATAATATTATATCTAATAGCTTGTCTTGATATGTAAGAGAAACTATCTCCATTTCCTCTTGATATCTTTTTTAAAGATGTAACATTTCCTACCCCTTCTCCATAATTAGCACTTTCTGCTTCAAATATAAAGCTTGCAGTTAATCCTTTTTTATTCATTATTTACAGCCCCCTCTTCATTACTTTCTAATTTGGAAGTATCTCCTTGTAATCCTAATAAAAATGCATATCCAATGGTTTGTAACTTAGCTTCATCCTTTAATCCCTCTATAAACTCTGTTGGTATTGGCTTTCTAATGTACATATAAGCATTTAATAATGTATCCATAAATTTATTAGAGTTCTTAGTTTTCAGTGCATTTAATAGTCTATAGGTTATTCCATTTATTTTATTATCTGCTTTTTTAATCTCATATTCTTTCCTTAGACAAAATCCCAATTTATGGATTTCGTCTATTTTTTTATAATAAATCTTTTTTCCCATAATTCCTCCTAAAAAACTATTATTTATTTTTATTATATTTTTTAAATATGATAATCCTTTAAATTTATCACCTAATTTCAAATAGAAAAGTTGACTAATTAAATCAAATAAATTTTTATTATCATACAATCTTTTTATAACTTCTGAATAAAGATTAATATAACTTCCATCTCCAATTTTTGCATTTTTAGATATCAATAATTTTAAATTTCCTCTATTGTTGTAAATAATTCTTAATTTATTTTTAGATATTATGTTAAAGCTATAAGGTCTTCTTTCATTATTAGAATCTAATTTTACAATTTGAATATTATCTATTTCTTTATTTGTTCTTTCAAATTCACTTTGTTTCATATTATCCGCAATAGTAAAATATGATTTTTCTTCTAATTCTTGAAAACTAGTATTATTATCTATAGCCGTATTATTAACCTTAACCAAAGTATCAATATCAGAATTTTCATTTATGAATATTCCTTTATCCTTTAATATAGTAAATCCTGCTGGTATACAGGAATATATAATATTGCAAATAGGACATATAAATGTGTCTCCATTAAAGTTCCAAAAGTGTGACATTTTTCTTGTTGGTGACATATCTACTCCTATTTTATTTATCCACGCTAAATCATAGGAAGCTGGTTTTGATAACTTAGAAATTTTGTTATTACAACTAAAACATGTATATTTAAATTTTTCTTTATTTTGATGTATATAGTCAATACAGTCATCAATAAAATATTTTTTATATTCGTTGTACATATCTTTTTTATTACTTTTTTTATAAAGAAAGCTTACATCTGACCAAAATTTTGCTATAACATCATAAATAACATTTTTGGCTATTATGATTCTTTTAACTTCTTCTTTTTTTAGGAATTCTATAATTTCTTGTAAAAATTTATTCTGCTCTTCTATCATTGGAATTACATCTTGTATCGATTGTTTTTTAGTCTTTTTAATCTTTTTTAGCTTTTGTTCTTCTTTTAATAAATCTATTTCTTTATTTTCAATAACTTCATATCCACTTTTATAACTAGCACTTTTAAGTTTTGTCTTTACATATTCTATTTGTTTATTAAACTTCTCAATATATTTTTCATCTACAGTATCTTCACTAAAGTTTATTAATTTATCTTCAATACTTACTATTTTGTACCATGAAGTAAACTTTTCATATTTATTTATAAAATAATTAAAATACTTTTCTTCAAAATCTTCTAATAATTTTTCATCAAATACTATATAATTTGAGTGCTTTTCATAGTAATCATCATTTGTTTCAAATATTTTGCATATTCCAACTACGCCTGCATTATAAAGCCAATCTGAAAGCTCTAATTTTATATTAGCTATTTTTTTCACCCCCTAATCCATAACTTCTATCATTCCAAATCCTTGGTTTCGCTTAAATCCCAGTCCTAACATATAAATGTCTTTTAAATCCTTTACATTTCCCTTCAACTTAAATGTTCCAGCATAACTATTTACATAGTAATATTGTTTTTTTGTATTTTCTCTAAATGTACTAATATCTTCTTTTACTACTTTCTTTTTCATTTGCATTGGATAAAACTTTAATTCTTCTACAAGTCCATAACCCCTAAAGTTTTCAAGAGTTTTATTGGTTATATAGTTTAGTTCTTTATCAAAATTACTATCATCTATATTTAAATATTTATTTTCTTTATTCTTTACACAAATTGGTGATAATGTATTAAACACATGGTTGTTGTTTTCTATATTTTTGTCATTTACTAAATTAATTTTTACTTTGTTAATATAAAACTCTTTATATTTAAAATTAGTGGTTTTAAGAAGACCATTATAAAGTTTTATCATAAACTCATAGTTGGGAGAGCTTATATTAAAGATAATTTTATCTTTTATAATAAATACATCCTCTTCTTTACTAAAGTCTTTCAAATATACAGAAAAGCAAAAGTCTTTTGTCTTCTTATTTTTCTTTATATCTTCATACATATATAAGCTTTTGAAATATTCTTCATCACTTTTCTTCAAAGCTTCTTTTATTAAACTCACAAACATCATACTGTAAGCTACAGGAATTTTCTCTGTTTTATATTCACAACTTAATTTCAATGTTTTCACCTCTCTTTATAATCTATTGTAACTTATAACCCGGACATATTTAGGTCCCAATTTACTTTTTTATAAATTTTTATCATTTTTTCTATTTCATTTTCTATATTTCTTCTAAGGCTCTTAGGCTCTAAAACTTCAACACTTTGTCCCATACTTAATATCCAACTTTTCACTTCTGTAATTCCTCTTACTTTCGCTTGAAACATTATAGCTTTGTCTTCTATATCAATTATTTTTTGATTATCCGCCCATATTCTTTCTTTTACAATTTGAGACATAGGGTGTTTTATTTTAAGTTTTAATTCTATTTCTTCATCTTTAAATATTCCAAAGCAATCCTTCATATATTCTTTAAAATTAAAATTATGAGCTCTTTCAAATTTTTCACCTAATATCTCATAACTCATTATTCTAGATATTTTAAACTCTCTAATCTTTTGTCTCAATTCACAATATCCAACAAAATACATTGAACCTTTATATTGAAATACCGCATAAGGTCTAACTATTCTTTCCTTTTCACCTGTATTTAAAGAATTATACTTTATTTTAATTTTGTTTCTAGTTATAATGGCCGCGTTTATATCTATCCATATATTTTTCTCTCGTTCATAATTATAATTTATCCTAGTATTTTTAATGAAATACTCTGCATGTATTAAATCATTATTTTCTCTTTCACTTAAGCAATTAATTTTATCTACTATTAATTTGAAATCCCTATAACATATAAAATTATCATATTTTAGTTGTTCTAAAGCCATTAATATTACAGACCGCTCTTCCTTTGTTAAGTTGAGGTCTAATAAATAATCCTGTTCTTCATATTGATATCCACCATATCTTCCAGAAGTATATTCTATGTATATACCCGCTTGTTCTAAGTCATTTCTATATCTTCTAACCTGTCTTTCATCGACTTCTAGTTCTCTAGCGATATCATTTATTTTCATTTTTCCTCTACTCTTTAATAAAATCAACATTTTGAATACATTTCCAACTTTACTCATAAACTTCCCCTTGTTTTGTAAAATATTAAAGGTAAAGTGATTTATGAAATATTTACCTTTTACCTCACATTTTAACATATACATTGATATTTTTACATATTTTTAAATAAATCTTATACTCTGTATTCTATATTTACTTTACATACTTAAAACTTATTATCACCTCATATTGATATAATATATTAAAATTGCATTTTAGATATTATAATTACCTTTTTATACGTTTTCTTTCAAAAATAAATTACTATAACAGCTTTTAAAGGTATTAAAATAAGAAATACTTTTAGAGAAGATAGCTATCTATTGACTAAAAGTATTTCTTGTTTTAATTTTCACCCTTTGGAGGCTATTAAATTGGAATTTGTTTTAATATTCTTTTATAATATTGGTACGCAAATTTCACAATAATGCTTATTTATCATCTTCATTACATATCGTTCAAAAATAGGTCTTCTATCATCAAATTCATAATTTTTTTTTGATAACTCCGAAAATATCTCCATCCATGCTTTTTGCATAGCATCTACCGTATGACTTATTTTAAATACGCAATATTTCCCACCGATAGTTTTTCCAAAATTAATATACTTATTATCAACCTTGAATTCATCCAAAACAACTAAACATGTATCATAACGACAATCTTTAGATTCTGTGAATTTAGGGTTATCTTGGGCTATTCCTAATATAATTGAATTTTCATTAAATAAGTTTTTTTCTCTAGCCCAATTTTTTAATTGTTCCATTATTTGCACATTCTCTGAACCGTAAGGACCTGTTCTTCGTACATAAGCAATTTTATATGATGGTATCATTTCAATATTAATATCCATAACTTACCTTCTTTTTTAATAGAGTACATCGATGCCTGAATTCATCATATAATGCTTTAAAATGTATTTCAACTTATTTTTTAAAATTGCCAAATTACTATTTGTCTAAAAATAAAGATTTTCACATCTTTATTGATGTTACGGTTTAATTTTAATAGGGATGTTACAAAACTACCATAAAAAGTAATTTCACAACATCCCTAGTTATTATTTATCCGATGACTAAGCTTCAGTAGAAGTAACAACTCCCTCTGAAACCAAGAACTCTGTTTATATTAATCATTTTATAATACGTTCTTAGCAAGCAACGATTTCCTTAATCATAAACTCTTTTCCACATAGTATCTCCCAATCTTTACTTACGCAATTTGGGCATTTATTACTATTCTCAATAAGATTAAAGACTTTATTACACTTTTTACAAATAGCATTGCCTGGTAGTATCTCAATTTTTAGTTTTGTATCTTGCAATAATGTACCATCAACTGCAGCTGGGTAACATGCTTCAATGTATCTCGGAATTACCGATGAGAGCTCACCAATCTGAAGAACTAATGTATCTATTTTGGTTAATCTATTTATTCTTGCAAAATTTTCAACATTTTTAATGACTTCAATCATAATTCCAACTTCATGCAAATAACCTCACCTCTCTTGTAAAAGTATAAAGAATATAGGAAACTACTCTCCCACCTATATATGATTTAGCTATTATATGTTGCCTTTTTCTCTTGAGAAAATTGATTTTACTGATTTTTTTACACTTTTTACTGCAATTCTTCCTTGACGTTTTATAACATGTTTTATAACTGCAGGTTTCATATCCTTAAACTCTAAGCCAGAACTATCATATTTTCTTATCAGTGAGATTGCGTCAAATTTACATCTTATAGTACACATTCCACAGCCCACACATTGGTATTGGTCTACAACCACAGCACCACAGCCAAGACAACGCTTAGTCTCTTTCTTTATTTGCTCTTCAGTAAATGTACCACGCAAATCCTTAAAGGTTACTTTTGATTCGTTTCCTTCAACATGAAGTGGTCTTTGTCTAGGCAGACGATCATAGCCATCCATGTTCACGTTTTCTTTGTCAAGAGCACGGTATTCCCTTTCACGGCTTATTGCCAAGTTATCACCATGAACATAGCGATGAATTGAAATGGCACCTTGCTTACCTAAAGCAATAGCGTCAATAGCAAACTTAGGTCCTGTTAACGCATCTCCACCAGCGAATACATCTACCTCTCCTGTTTGGAAAGTGATAGGATCAGCTTTTATTGTCTTATTTGGATTTAATTCTATCTTAGTATCTTTTAATAATCCTCCCCAATTCATTCCTTGACCAACTGAAGTCAATACACTGTTTGCTTTAACAATCTTTGTTTCATTTTCATCGAATTTAGGATTAAACTTTCTATTTTCATCAAAGACAGAAATACATTTTTTAAATTCCACACCAACAACACGCCCATTTTCCTGAATTATACGCTTTGGTCCCCAAGAATTGTTGATGGTAATACCTTCTGACAATGCTTCTTCAATTTCTTCCCCAAGTGCAGGCATTTCTTCTCTATTTTCTAAACAATACATACCTACTTGTGAAGCACCAATTCTTTCAGCAGTTCGAGCAACATCAATAGCAACATTTCCTCCACCAATGACGATAATTTCCCCTTCCATTTTCAAATCTTCACCTAGATTTACTTTTCGTAAGAGATCTACACCTGTCATTACCCCTTCTGCTTCTTCACCCTCAATCCCTAGCTTTCGGCCAGCTTGAGCGCCAATTGCTACATAAAATGCATTGTAGCCAAGTTCCCTCAGTTCAGGGAAAGTAGTATCTTTGCCAACCTCAACCCCTGTTTTAAATTCTACTCCTAATTCTTTCAAAATGTCGATTTCTGCATTTACTACTTCTTTTCCTAGTCTAAAGGAAGGAATTCCAAGGGTTAACATGCCACCAAGTTTTTTTTGCTTTTCAAACACTGTTACCTGGTAACCATCAACGGCTAAGAAATAAGCACAAGATAGGCCTGCAGGGCCTGCACCGATTACAGCAATTTTCTCCGGTCTATTATCTTTCCTTTCAGGTACAAAGCGATGTTCTTCTTTTAAGTCCTGATCAGCAATGAACTTTTTGATTTCATCAATAGCAAGTGGCTCATCTACATCTGATCTTGTACAAGCAGATTCACATTTTCTTGGACAAATACGTCCGCAAATTGCTGGGAATGGATTTTCTTTCTTTATAAGCTCCAAGGCTTCTCTATACTTTCCTTGAGATGCCATCTTGATGTACCCTTGAATTGCTATGTGAGCTGGACATTCAGATTTACATGGACTTGTTCCACCCTCAGCAACAACTTTACGATGACGATAATCAGGATTCCATTTGTCCTTCCCCCACTTAGTATCGTATGGCGTTTCTTTTTCCTTCTCCACTATAACAGGTTTCTTTGTGCATAAATTTTGCCCTAGTGTTAATGCATTAGATGGGCAATTTTCTACACATTGTCCACAAGCAACGCATCTATCTTTATCCACTTGTGAAACATAGTTTGATCTTGAAAAATCAGGGTTTCTATAAAGATTGGCATTCCTTAATCCAAAGCAGGAACATCCGCAACAATTACAAATAGCAAGGGTTTTTCCTGGTCCTGATAAATTAGGTATCTGATGTATCAAACCTTCCTTTTCAGCTTTCTTACAAATAGCAATAGCCTCTTCTCTAGTAATACGTCTACCTCTTCCTGTTCGAATATAATACTCAGCAGCTGGACCAAGCTGAATACACATTTCTTCAACGGTATGTCCGCAGCCTTGCCCAATAACTCTCATGGATGTACGACATGCACAATCCGCAACAGAGAAAACCTCATGTTTATTAATCAAGTCTGAAATTTCCTCATAAGAGGCTCTTCTTGTATCACCTTCAATGGCGCTTTCAATTGGTATAACTCTCATTACACCCATTCCTACAGGAATATTTCCTGCCATTAATGCACCTAATTTTCTTGTATATTCTTCAAAGGATTCAGGAATTACTGGATACTTTTTTATATTTTTTCTATTTGCAACCATGTATTCCATGACTCCAGGAACATAAAGTTCGAGAAAATATTTATCAACGCCATTTTCCTTTTCTACTTTAATTGAGCCGTCAACTGCCATCTTGTATAAAATCTTCTCTACTTCATCTACAGGTTTTTTGCAAAGATCAGCAACCTCCTCTAAGCTTTTGGGTTTTCGGATCTCTAGATAAAGCGCTATCTCTGCCATTTCATCTGTAGTAACTGTGGCAAGAATTTTATATTCTGGATCTGTTGGTTTTACTTTTACTAACCCACCAGTAATCCCACCAGCAATCTTATTGGCCAGTTCAAGTACTTTTTTCTTTACCATATCTGTTTCCCCCCAAATTAAATTTCACAGCTACTTATTTATCCGATGACTACCCGCTCTAATACTCCCATCGCACTCTGTGAAAGCGATTCGCACCAAATCGAAGATTTGGACTCTCTGCTTTTCTTCAAAGTGGGAGTAAAGAGCGGTTACGTCCCTGGATAACCATTTCTAAGCTTTAGAGGGAGTAAAATCTCCCTCTGAAGCCAAGAACTCTGTTTATCCCCTCCAATTTTTTACTTCAGTACGTATCCAGTTGATCCATTCATCAATTCCCTCACCAGTTTTAGCAGAGATTTTGATAACCTTAATATTAGGATTCAATTTTTTTATACGTTCTTCCACTGCCTTAAAATCAAAGTCAAAATTAGCTATTGCATCTATTTTATTAATTAATACAACATCAACAATAGAGAACATCAAAGGATATTTCAAAGGTTTGTCGTCCCCCTCTGGCACACTTAAAATCATGGCATTTTTTGATGCACCAGTGTCAAATTCTGCTGGACATACCAAATTGCCTACATTTTCTAAGATGGCAAAATCAACTCCTTCTGTTCCAAGACCCAATAGACCTTGCTTGGTCATATCTGCATCAAGATGACACATTCCACCTGTGTGCAATTGGATTACTTTTGCACCAGCCTGAGCAACAGTATGGGCATCAACTTCAGAGTCAATGTCTGCTTCTAGAACACCAATGTTCATTTCATCTTTCAAAGCTTCAATTGTTCTTAAAACAGTTGTTGTTTTACCTGAACCTGGTGATGACATCAAGTTTAATAAAAAAGTCTTCTCTTTTCTTAATTCCTCCCTAAGCAAATTCGCTTGTTGGTCATTATCTTCGAAAACACTTTTCTTAATTTCAATAACTTTATATTTGTCCATATCACCTATACCCCCATTTTATATTAAAGTTTATTTATCCTCTTTTTCTATTTTGTAAATAAAAACTGTTATCCTATTGACATGATATTTATTCTGCAAGTGATTTAACTTCCTTATATTTTTCCAGATCTGTATAAAGCTCGCCAAGATAAGGATTTCTTCTGGTCTTACCTATTTTGTAAATCATATAAATAAATACTGCTATATTTACAACTAGTGCTACAAAACTAAATGCAAATAGTAGTGCTGGATTGTAGGGTGATCTAACAGCAAAAGCCCCCTTATCAATGAATGATGGGAAGGTCTGTGCAAACATACACCATAATGCCAGTGTTTGTGCACGGTGCTGTAGCCATGCTCCTTTTCCCACAGTAAATGCACAAATAGTTGGAGCTAATAACAAAGCAAATCCACAATACCAAGCATGCCCTGGCAGACAATTGTACGTATAAGCAAAATTCCATAAATCATATGCTATTATCCAAAACCATAGCATATCAGGCCACAGCATATCTTTGCTTCCATCCTTAGCAGTCTGTTTTTTTATACAGATTCCAAACCATCCGGTTATAGTTATTATATTCAAGATACCTGCTATACCATTCATAAAATTCCAAGAACCTCCAAGTACATACATAGCTTCATCTGCTAAAATTCCTCCACCATGATATTGAATACCAACTTGGAAATCCCGCGCTACTGCCTCTATAATATTGATAGCGAGAATAAGTGGTGGAAAACATAATGCCCATTTTTTATCGGATAATCTCCACTCTTTACCTGTGAGTTTATTTTTCCATTTAACATGCCTGATGCACCAAAAACCTATACATCCTGCTGTAGAAGAATACACCTTTGCTAAATGAAACCAGTCTGTATAAGTTGTATCACTTAATACTGTAAACCACAATATTGAAAGTATTAGTGGTAAAATAAAAAAACAGAGAAAACCAATAGCTTTCCATCTACGAGCTATTTCATTAAAACCAAAAAGCGCTACAAAAACAATTATCCAAACACCCCATACGCTTAATGCTGATGCCCCATCTGCGTAATTGAAGAGAAACATACAGTACCTCCCTAATATAAAAATTGATATTCTATTAAGTTTATTATACAATTTATCCCAGTTAATCTTCAATAGGCAAATAACTAAAAGTGTCTATTGACACACTTTCCTTTAGATATATTAGGTGAAAAATGATTATTTGAACGGATATGAGTTTCGTTTTTTCTAACAAGAAATTACTATAACAGCTTTTAAAGGGATTAAAACAAGAAATACTTTTAGAGAAAATAGATATCTATAAAAATAATAAGAATACTTTATTTGTGGATTAATATTTAAGCGTGAAGTAAACAGGACGTTTACTTAGCTCTGCTGCCACAGGACGTGGCATTAGAGCGTTAGCTTAAATATTAGGGCACAAATATTAGTATTCTTTATTTTTATAGCTATCTATTGACTAAAAGTATTTCTTGTTTTAATTCTCAACCTTTGAAAGCTATTAAATTGTAATTTCTTTTTATTGGTTACTTATTTTTAACACTACTGATTCATATACCCTTAATAGTAAAGATACTGCATAGGATTCAAATACTATCATAAATACTTCTTCTACAATTCTTGGTATCCATAAAAACATAAAACTTTTTCCTTGAAGTCCTGGTATAAACATTAATAATATATAAGTATTTAGGGTACATACTATTATTCCTGGTATTCCTATAGCTAAAATCATTTTCATGTAATTCTCATATATATGTTTAACAGTATTATTGTTTTTCAATTTAATATTTATTATAAATAGTATTAAAGCAAATATAGTTATTATTTCTATAGCTGACAAAACAAACATATATTTCTTGCCTAATATATTCATTATTCTAAAAGAAAATGCTTTATCTGATAATAGCACCATTAAATGAATAGCAGAAGCAGCTGCACCTAAAACCATAAAAAATATTGGATAATATTTTTCTATTTTATCTATATGCACATTTTTAATTTTAAACCATATTACTCCTGTAAGTATACCGCTTAATATACTAGTTAATGTTAGAAAAGGAATATATGCTCCCATAGGTTTTATTATATAGGCTAATATATCTACTACACCAGAAACTATTCCGCCTATAGCTCCACCAAAAAGCACTGCTGGCATTTTAATAAATATGCCGGCAAAACTTATCCTCATAGCACCAGCTCCAGCAATTGGAACCATTATGCTAAAAAATCTTAATATTATAGCTGCAGCTATAAAAAGTCCACATAGTACCATTGTTTTCACTTGAATTTCTTTTTTCATTTTTGATCCCCCTTTTAAAATAAAAAAACACTTATTTTCTCCACTAGATTACACTAAAGAGAAAAATAAGTGTTTTGAATATAACTCTCTAATGTAACAGCGGAATGCGGTAATACATCGCAAATCTTTTAAAGATTTTTCTTTTAGAGACAACTTCCCGTCCTCTAAACCTTAACGTGTAATTACCTACTCTGTTACTTTAAAATTTCAAAATTAAATTATCTAAACACATTATACAGAAATACAAATATAATGTCTACATATTTTATATGGAAATGTAAAAACTAAAAATGAAGATTGCAAAAATTAGTGCTAAGGGAGTGAATAAAATGGACGCAATTAGAGCTTCTCAGTTAATTAATTCTAGAGAAACGGATGTTTATTGTAAAGGCGAACCTGTAATTATAAGATCCGTAGATGAATATTCTAAAATGGCTACAGTGGAAAGTCTAAATAACGGTACAACTATAATGGCTCCTCTTAATGACATAAGAGATAGCGGTGTTATAAATCATTAAAGTTTTAAATCTATACTAAATTAAGCACACCACAAAAATAATATTCATGGTGTGCTTAATTTAACTTATGTGATTTTTATAATAATTTGTATTAGTTTTTATTCTAATTGCTATAAAAATTTGTTTTTTCTTATTTTACTTACTTTAAATAAACAGATTTCTAAGCTTCAGAGAGGGTTTTTACTCCCTCTAAAGCTTATTAACAGAATTCTTAGGAGTTTTACTCCTTAGAAGTCGTTATCCTTTAGGAGAAATAGTTATCCAGAGACATAGCCACTCTTTACTCCCACTTTTAAGGAGCTGGGAGTACTAGAGCGGGTATTCATCGAATAAAATCTTTTCAGTTCAAAAACTTTTAATATCCAAAATCTTCATTTATAAATATTACATGAATTCTATCTTTATTTCCTTGTCTCTTTATCAATGTATACTCATTACATATTCTCTCCTCACTTTTGCAATCCATGCAATATCCTAGCTTTGTACAAGGAGTTTTTCTCTGTAATCTTTTAGTATTAGATGGTGCTGATACATATATATTTCTTTTTATAGCTTCATCTAAATCCCTAACTATTTTGTTTACACCAGCTATAACGATAACTTTATCTGGGCCATAAAGCATGGCTGCAACTCTATTTCCATTTCCATCTACATTATATAATTCTCCCTTTTCGGTTATAGCATTGGAGCTTGCAAAATAAGCATCTGCGAAAAATGATTCTCTGAATATATTTTTTATCTCCTGTGGAGTTAACCCTTCTTTATATCTATCTAAAAATTCATATCTTCCAGATCTTAAATGATCTATAACTCCTGTTTCAAATAAGGTCATAGAACCACCGCAAGAAACCTTAGATCCTTCTTTTACTATTTCTTTTATTTTATCTATTAATTCATCTTTATCCTTAACTAAATATCCATTCATATTATTTTCCTGTAAGGATTCTATAGTTCTCATTATCCTTTGCTTTTTTACCTCTAAAATATTTTTATCCAAAATCATACCCTCCCATACTTATTTAATTTTTTATTTCCCTACTAGTTATATTTTATCAAATTTTAAGTAAGAATGAACCATCATTAATATCAAATTTTGTGATTTTACTTAACAATATCTAAAATAAAAGAATTTATAAAATTTATCCGCAATTACTTGCAATAAGAAGCGAAGAAACGATTGAAATTTGATTTTAGAAATTTTTCTTTTGCACAGATGAAATTCTCGTGAGCCTGCATAGGACGTGCATGCTAGCGAACTTGAGACAGGACGTTGAATGTGAGCGTTAGAGAATTTTATCTGGACAAAAGATTAGAATTTCTTAATCAAATTTTCTATTTCAAGCTCTTATTGCAAGTGATGGAAGATAGATTTTATAAATTCATTCCTTAAACATTACCTGAATAGTTACAATTTATATAACAGTTTTCAAAAATGTTATTATAAATTCCGTTCCTTCTCCCTCTTCACTTTCTACAATTATACTTCCATTTTGAGATTCTATTATAGATTTGGTAAGAGAAAGACCTATACCTATGCTAGAGGGATTAACTGAATTTTCTCCTTTATAAAATCTTTCAAATATTTTATTTTGCAATTTTTCTGGTATTCCTTCACCATTATCTTTTATACTTATGGTTAAAGATATTGGTGTTTCTTCACAACTTATTTTTATTTGTCCATAATTATCTGTATGTTCTATAGAATTTTTTATAATATTGGAAATAGCTTCTGCTGTCCAATCCATATCATGTTTAAAATATACATCTTCATCTATATTAACTATTACCTGCTGTGATTTTTCTTTAGCTTTCTCACTAAGACCTGCTAATGCTTTGTTTACCATAACATACAAAGGATTATTTTCTCTTCTAAATTCCACTACTCCAGCCTCTAGTCTGCCTATTTTTAAAAGATTTATAATAAGCCATTCCATTCTTTTTAATTGTTCATCGCTAAGCTTTAAAAAATTTTCTCTATCTTCTATTGGCATATTTTCATCCTTCATTAATTCATTAAACATTATTAAAGAGGATAGTGGTGTTTTTAATTGATGAGAAATATCTGATATTATGTTTTTTAAAAATATTTTTTCTTTTTTTAAGTTTAATAAAGATTCCTCTAATCTGTTTGACATTAAATTAAATTTAGAAGAAAGAATATAGAAATCTCCTTCTCTATTTTCATCTACAAATTTATTAAAATGGCCATCCATTATTTCTTCTGAGGCTTTAGTAAATACTTCTGCCTTTTTATAAAAATATTTAAACTTACTATACATTATTATATATGTGATAAAAATAACTAGACCAAAATAAATTATAATTTTATATATAAGATTTTTACTAAAATTATTCAATGCTGGATTTTTATAAATATCTAAATTTTCATTATAAGAATATTTGTCTAAAATTTTTTTTCCTATTTTATAGTTTTGGTCTTTATTATTTCCCTTATTTTCTCCATTTAAAGAACGTACTACTTCCTCCTCTAGTTCTGGATGCTTTGATAATATATTTCCTACTATTATGGTATTTTGATTTATGTAATCTTTATTTAATTTATTAAGTTCTGCTTTTATAAAAATTGTAGTTAATATAGCAAATAGAATAAATATTATGCTAAATTTAAAAGTTAATTCTTTAATTTCAGGATTTCTAAAATACTTTAACAAAATTATCCCCCTTAGTTGTACTAAATTAATTTAATTAATCTATAAAAAAGTTAATATAATATTTTATAATTTTAATATTTATCTAGTAACTGCCTATAATAAAAATAATTTTACTCACTCCACCTATAGCCTATACCTCTTACAGTTTCTATATATTCAGGCTTTTTAGGATCTTTTTCTATTTTTTCTCTTAACCTTTTTATATAAACATTTAATGTGTTTCCATCTACAAAACTTCCATCCACATCCCAAATTTTTTCTAATAAAATATTCCTAGATAACACATTCCCTTTGTTTTCTACCAATATTAAAAGTAATTTATATTCCCCTGCTGTTAATAAAATTTCTTCTTCTCCTTTGAAAACTTTTGCCTTTAAAGGCTCTATTATTATGTCCTTGGAAATTATTTTATTACTGTTTAAATTATTCTCTTTTATATTCTTATTTTTTGATTCTGCTTCTTTAGTTCTTCTTCTTAAAACCGCATTTATCCTAGATAAAAGTTCTCTTATTCTAATGGGTTTTGTTATATAGTCATCTCCCCCCATGTCTAATCCTAAAACCACATTAGCTTCTTCATCACAGGCAGTCATAAATATTACTGGAATTAAGCTTTCTTTTCTTACTTCACTACAGAAATCATATCCACTTCCATCTGGTAACATTAAATCTAATAAAATTAAATCTAATTCTTCTTCTCTTAAAATATCTCTAGCCTCTTTCAAATTTTTGGCTCTTTTAACTTCATAATTTTCTTGTTTTAATGTATATTCCACTCCAATGGCTAAAGCCATATCATCTTCTACTAATAATATTTTTGTCACAAAATCCCCCCTAATATTACTTACTTAATTATAATTTATACTATAGTTATTTAAAATAAAAATAATTTAACATTTTAGTATAAAAAAAGAACCTATTTCTAAGTTCTTGTTATTCAAATATGTCTTTTAAATTTAATTACTACTTGATAACTAGCAAATCCAATGTTGCCATCATACCTAGAAAGGCCATATAATCATCATTCTTTTTATCCCCTTTTTTATTTTTTCCCTTATCTTTTTCTATTACTTCTTCTTTCATATTTTTCTCCCCCATTAGTATAGATTAAACTTTAAGCTTTTAACTGTCATTTTTAAGATTTTATTCTCTATATTCTAAAAAATTTTAATAATAGTGCCTAAAAATAAATTTAATTTTAATATAGCAAAGATAAAAACACATGTAATAATATATGAATAAGCTTTACAAATTCTTAATTTGGCGGAATTAAAAATTAATTTAATTTCTCACAGAATATGAGAATCCAGGAGCGAGACCAAGTATGGCTTCCCTCCTGGTTAAAAATTTTTAATGTAGCCACATTTAGAACTACTTAGCAAAATGAATGGTTTATCCGATGACTACCCGCTCTAATACTCCATCTTCTTCAAAGTAGAAGTAAAGAGCTAAAGAGCGGGTACGTCCCTGGATAACGATTTCTAAGCTTTAGCGGGAGTAAAAACTCCCCCTGAAGCCAAGAACTCTGTTTATGAATATATTTTTTCTATTTGCGGCATCAAAATTAAATTTATTTTAAAACACCTTCTTATTGATATTATTTTTATTCTTTTGCTCTTATATTTTCTACTATACTCATTTTTTTAAGCCTTCTAAGTGGTATTATGGAAGCTAAAAGTGTTATGGCTATTACTCCTAAAATGCCTATTGCAAATACATCTATAGGAAACTTAATATCAAAACTCATAAAATCTGAACTCTTTTTTAAAAGGAATTTATATAATACATAGGATATAATTGATCCAAATACACTGGTAAATATCCCATGAAGTAACCCTTCTAACATTACCATTTTATTTAATTGAGTTTTTGTCATTCCTATGGCTGTTAAAGTTGCAAATTCTGATTTTCTAAGAAGTAATCCTATAGTTACAGTATTTATTATATTTACCATTCCGATTATGGTTATTATAGTTATAAAACCATACATAAATACTGCAACCTGTTTGTTAATGCTTTCCATTTGGTTGTTCATATTATAAACATCCATATAGCTTCCTTCTACTTCTTCTGCTTTTTGTTCAAAATAACTTTCATATTTTTCTCTAGCCTTTTCATCTTTATAAGTTATAGCAACAGATTTTACAGGTAATGCGCCAAAATTATTTTCAAAACATTTATCACTAAAAACTAAGCCTATACTATTATTAGCTAAATTTCCATTAAAACTGTCCTTACTTAATATACCTACTATAGTTAATTCGATGAAATCTCCTTTTTCTATACCTTGTTTATATTCTTCTTTTAAATCAATCTTCTTTCCTTCTCCTCTTTCAGGATAAAATTTATCTTTAGTCCTTGGAATTCTTATTTTATCTCCAACCTTATATTTTGTAATATCTGATATTACTTTTCCTCCGTTTTTCTTAGTTATTTCATTTCTATTTATAAGTAGTACTCCATTATTATTTAAAGCTTCTATATCTATTTTTCCATCTACTAAATTATTTTTTGCCTCTTCAAAGGAAGCTTTATCATAAGATGAATATGCTATATTATCTAAACAAACATAATCCTTTCCTTTAATTTTTTCACTTTTAGGCATTTCTTTATTTATTTTTTCATAATATTTTTCGTTTAGAATATCCTTTTCCAAATAAACTAAAGCATTTCTAATCTTTGGAGCATATACTTCTTTTATACCATCTTTACTTCTAATTTCAGATATAAACTTTTCATTTATTGATTTATCTGATTGGATACTAGCATCAAAAGGCATTGAATCCATAAATTGTTTAGTAATTTCTCCTGATATCTTACCCATAGAAGTGAAAATTATAAACATTATTAAAGATATCATAAGAGAAAAAACTGTTATTATAAATCTCTTATTATTTCTTCTTATATTTTTGTAAGCCACTGCACCTTCTATACCAAATATTAACTTTATAAATCTTCCTTTTCTTCTTTTTATTTTTTCTTTTTTAAGTTTTGAAGAATTTCTTATAGCGTCTATTGGTGCTACCCTAGAGGCCTTTATAGCTGGACCTAATACAGATAGTATTATAGTTATAGCTGTAAGTACAATACATATAATTATAACCTCTTTATAAAATCCTATTTTTAAACCTTCAAATATGAACTGTTTTGAATTTGACATAAGCTTTATTGTAGTATAAATCCCTAAATATCCTGAAATGACCCCTATGGGAATAGCTATAATGCTCATTATAAAAGCTTCTTTAAATACCAGTTTTCTTATTTTTGCTGGGGTAGCTCCTATACTTCTTAATATACCAAACTGATTTATTCTCTCTGCTACAGATATGTTAAAAGCATTATAAATAACAGCAACAGTACATACTATTATTAAGGTTACAATAAATATAAATACACTCTTGGTTCCCTCATTTAATATGGTATTATTCCCCTCTGCCATAAGTCTTAATACAGAGTCATTAAAACTTATTTCCTCTTCATTATCTACTTTTTTATTTTCACTTAGTCCTACTGTCTTACCAACTTTCTTACCTATGGCTACTTTATTTTTCTTTTCCTTAAGATTTGCATAAAAAGAATACTTATCATCATTTTTTATGGAGTTTTTATCTAAATATCCTATAGCTCCATAAAAATTATTTGATACACTTGCTTCAACATCAAAATATCCTACTATTTTATACTTTTTAACTTCTTTTGAATCTGATTTTTGTAAATTAATCTTTTCATTAGCATTAAAAAGTATTTGAGGATTGTCCTTTATTGCTTTTTTAAGTGTTTCGGAATCCAAGTTAATTCCTTCTATATAATCTCCTACTTTTTTTCCTAATTTTCTTTTTGCCTTTTTCTCTAATATTATTTCATCTGCTGCCTTTGGTTTTTTCCCTTCTTTCATATCAATGGTCATTACATTGTTTAACATACTATTATCATAAAAATTCAAATTTATAATTTTAGGATTATTGTCTGATGAATTTTTACTAATATCACTGCTTGTTTTCTCACTATTTCTATCATCCTTTAGAATAAAACTATTATTTTCTTTACTTATACCATAATCCTTAATTTCAAAATTGTTGCTTAGTTTATTTACTTTATCTTTATTTACCCCTAAATATTTTACTTCGTAATTACCTTTCTTCTCTCTTTCTCTTTCTATAAAATTATCTCTCATACTGAAAAATAAATTCCCTATACCAGAAAATAAAGATATAGCTAATATTATTCCTACTATAGTCAATATTGTTCTTTTCTTATTTTGCTTTAAATATCTTCCTGTAATTTCACTATAGCTTTTCAACTTTAGTCACCTCGTCCCCTTTAACATCTCCATCTGCTATGGTTATAACTCTATCTGCCATTTTTGCTATATTTAAGTCATGAGTTATAAGCACTAGGGTTTGATTATATTTTTTAACTGAATATCTTAAAAGTTCTATTATTTCCTTAGAATTTTTAGAGTCCAAATTACCTGTAGGTTCATCCGCCAATATTATAGATGGCTTATTAGCTAAAGCTCTACCTATAGAAACCCTCTGCTGTTGTCCTCCAGACAGTTGTGAAGGCAAATGATTTTTTCTTTCTCTTAATCCTAATATATCTAAAAGTTCCTCCATGTATTTTTTATCTGGTTTTTTATTATCTAACAGCACTGGCATTTCCATATTTTCTTCTGCAGTAAGTACAGGTATTAGATTATAAAACTGAAATATAAATCCTATTTTTCTCCTTCTTAATATAGCTAATTCATTTTCCTTTAAAGAATATATATCTGTGCCTTCTAAAATAACTTTACCAGAGGTTGGTTTATCCACTCCCCCTAAAAGATGAAGTAATGTACTTTTACCAGAACCTGAAGGACCAACTATAGCCACAAATTCTCCTTGATTTATAGTTAAATTAATATTTTTTAAGGCATCTACCTTTATTTCACCTTTTCCATAACTTTTGCAAAGATCTTTAACTTTTAATAATTCCATTTATAAGTCCACTCCTCTTTTTCTATTTGACTTGTCATCTACAAGTTATATATTAAACCTCTTTTATTACAATATTATAAATTTAATTATTACAAAATAGTAATAATTATGAAGATATATTAACAAAAGCACTCAATCTCAAAGATTGAATGCTTTTTACATTTTCCTAATTTATATGTATTTTTAAACAAATTGTTCATTTAACATGCTTAGCATATCCTGCTTTTCTCTAGTAAATCTATTGTATACACTTTGTCTTATTTCAGGCGAACTACTTCTAAAATATACATTTACATTTTGACGTTCGTTATATAAATCATTAATAATGTTACTATCACTATTATTTAAATTCAATTTTGAAAATATAGATGTAGCTCCTCCTACCCCATGTTGAACAACTGTAGACCATAAGCTTTCCTTTAAAGCATTACTTTTTTTACTTACATCAAAATCAAATCTTGATTTCAAAGACTGTGCTACAGTATCATAAAAGTTCTCTTTTACATAGTTTTGTTGTACCTTTAAAAATCTATCTTTATTTTGACTGGCAATACTCTTCCATGCAGCATCAAAATTTTCACCAAATGTATTATTATCTTTAGCCTTTGCATATGTAAGTTTATAATACATATCATTATTATTTCCTTTAAGTGAATTAATAAATGAATCTAGAGAACCTGTTCTAGATGAAAACTGCCATGCTCCATATGATTTCCCACCATAATCTCCTGGATCATCGCTGATTTCTGCGGGATTTAGATTAGATTCATACTTTGAAGCACGTATACCTAAATTGCTAAAACTATTATCCACTCTATTATTATAGCCTTTAGATAAAGAACTAGCTGCCCCTCTCATAGTTGAATTAAAATTACTTAGAGCATTCAATGAATTATCTAAACTAAATGAGCTTGTATTTGTCAAACTACTTAATAATGCCTGTGTTGCTACTAAGCTACCCATACCATTCATGCTGCCCATACTACCCATATTATCCATGCCATTCATACTACTCATGCTACCCATACTATTCATCATTTGACTTAGCACTACCTGGAAAACCATTTGCTGCATTGCTTGTTGTTGGTCAAAATTCCCCAATGTTTTCCCATCAACTGTATTAGTATTATTACTATTATTCATTTGTGTTTTATATTGGTTTAAAAATATGCTATTAAGTAAATTTGTATTTCCCACCATAGTTATCCCCCATTTTATCTTAAAAAAGTATTTTTTCATCCTCACAAAATAAATATTATATAAATAAATATTTTTCTTAGTAAACTTTATTTATATACAAAGATCTGTAATAATCCACATTATAGCATTCTTTTTAGGCCCTTTCAATAGACACTTATGGGGGCTTTTTTATGAACTAGATGAGGAAGCTGCTGCTGCACTTGCTGCACAAGCTGCTGCTATAGCTGCCTGCTGTTGTGCTATTACTATAGCATTTATACTGTTTGCCAGAGTTATATCTATTAGTCCTTTTTGAATTCTTTCTATATAAGAATCTGCTACTAAAGAAATAGCTAACATAACTATATGAGACTTTTCAATACTAAAAATTCCATAGCCATCTTTTCCTTTTATATAATCATAAACTTCCTTCACTTCTTCTACTATCTTAATATCATTAGAAGCTATAAGAGTTAGTACCCCTAAAGAAGCTAACCCATCATATCTTAATTTGCACTTTTCACTCTTTAATTCGTTATATAAAGATACTGCCCTATTACATTTATTTTCTGCATCTTCTTCTCCCAAAGCAAGTATTTGAGAAAGACTTTGAAGCGAGTTTCCTTTAACAAAAGCCTTTTCGTTTAGTAGTTTATAACAAATCTCCATTTCTTCTGAAGTTTTTTCTATATTTAAATCTGAAGTAGCTAATACTGCTGCAAGAACATAATCATCTGCTGTAGTTAACCAAGGATGATTTTTCTTCATATTAGAGTAAAAATTTTTCATTCTTTGGATTTTTTCATCCCATTTATCCATAGAAACTTCTTTAACTATAGTATAAGAAGCTAAAGGTAAGTACTGACTGTTTTTAAAACCTGCATCTCTCATTTTTTCGTATACCTTCTGCATATTTTCAAAAAAATCTTTGTAATTACTTTCTAAATATAAAAGACTACTTAAAATAAATAGATTCATTCCTCTAAACTGAGAAAATAGTCCTACCTGTTTTTTTATATAATCTTTTATCTCTTCAATTTCTTCAACATTTACCTTCTTATCTTTAACAGCTGAGTTCATAGCCACAAAATGTTTTACTATGCTATACTCCCATTTAAAGGCTTTCTTAAGCTCATTATAATTCTCTGCCATCAAATTTATCTTTTGTTTTAATAATAAATCCATAATTCTACCTCCACTATAGTTCTTAATAACCATGTAACTATTCCTATTAATTTATGCTTTTTAATATTTTTATTGTGTTATTATAATGATTATTGTTTACTTCAAAACAAACTATTATTTTTAATATCTATTTTATCTCATTACAAATATACACAATACTATAGCTAAAGTTATAACAAATAAAATTTCCTTAATATAAGCATTTTTTTCTTTTTCCATCTTTCTATCCCCTAATTATAAATATTTTTTTAATAATTTTTATCCCCTAAAAAAGTAATTCTTATAATTCAACTTACTCTTATATTAAACTATTTATATTACAATATACTGAACTTAATTATTACAATTTTGTAATAATATAAAATTATCCCTAGATTTATATATTTTGTGATATTCCAATAAAATACTGTGCAGTTAATATTATATAATAATATGTTTACTTATAAAAGTGTTAAAAGTCATGTATATATATTACTTTTAGCACTTAAATATGTCTCATATTAGTTATAAGTTCTCTTAAAATCTATAATTATAACAAAAATTACTTGAACTAAATATTAAATTGTGTGTATAATTTAATATGTGTTGGTTAACCTTGTGATAGACACATATGTTTTACATACACAAGGTAAAACAGACTGTACTTATTTTTGAGTACAGCCTCTTATTTTAAACTCCATTTACAAAAAATATGTAATAAATTTTCATGAACTTCAGCGTAAATTTCCCCATTCATTTTCTCCATAAGACTTTTAGAAATATGTAGACCTAGTCCAGTGCTTCTATTTTTATTGGTTCTGGCATGATCCCTTTTATAGAATCTATTAAAAATTAAATCTATATCCTCCTCTTTAATATCATCACATCTATTAATTATAGTTAATACAGCTTTATTATTTTCTTTTTTTAATCCTATATAAACATCTTCCTTAGAATGTTTTATAATATTTACTATTAAATTTTGTAATACTCTTTTTATAGCTCCTTCATTCCCAATGACCATAATGTTTTCCTTTGGCAAATCTATTTTAGGAGTTATATTTTTATCTATAAAACTATTATAAAAAGAAGCTATGACTTCGCACAGTATATTATCTATATTAATCTTTTCAAGTTCAATATAATAATCTGGTGATTCTATAATGGAAAGCTCAAAAAAATCACTTAATAAATTTTGTAAATCTTTTGCTCTTCTCTCAGCTATGTCTATATATTCTATTTGCTTTTCCTTTGATAAATTCCCTTTTTTTATCATTTGTATGTATCCTATAATAGAAGTAAGAGGTGTACGCAAATCATGGGATACATTAGCTATATTTTTTCTTATTTCTTCTTCTAGTCTTTTTTCCTTAATTTGTGATTGTATATTTATATCAATGTGTTTATTAATACTATAGGCTAAATTCTCAATTTCTTTATCAAAAAGAGTAGCATCTATCTTTTTTAATGATTTCAAATTATTATATTCATTTAATTGAATTATAATATTTTTTATTTCTCTTTTCATAAAAAATATATAGGAGAGTAAAAAGAGCAAAAAAATTATTAATACTATCATAATAAAAATCATATTACTCCTCTCCCCTTTTCAAATAATCTTTTCTTAACTTATAGCTTTTTAATTTATCAATCAACACAGAATACTCAGTATTTTAGTACCGAGATGAATGTGCTTTAAACTTCTTGTTGGAAATGTAGAAAAAGACTTAAAGAATATAATAAATTAATTTAATCATATCTGTATACTAAGATAGTATTCATTTTTCATTGACACATAAAATTTTCACTAAATACTATATAAATAGATTTCTAAGTTTCAGAGAGAGTTTTTACTCTCTCTAAAACTTATTAACAGAATTCTTAGGAGTTTTACTCCTTAGAAGTCGTTATCCTTTGGGGAAAATTGGAATTTGATAGGCTCCGAATTATGCCTTTTTACGTAGTTATTTTTTCTTAACAGGAATCCAAATTTCGCTGTAGTAGTTT
This sequence comes from Clostridium sporogenes, assembly GCF_001889325.1. Lineage (NCBI taxonomy): Bacteria > Bacillati > Bacillota > Clostridia > Eubacteriales > Clostridiaceae > Clostridium > Clostridium sporogenes. The sequence goes on from NZ_CP013243.1 coordinate 1,390,453, forward strand.
TCATCTTGATTACCTTGCGGATAATCATCCGTATTGGTGTACATTTCAATATTGTAGCCTGCTGCAATTTCATAATCCTTGCAATTAGGTAGCCATTCTGAGAATATTTTTCTGCTCACATTTAGCATAGATTTCGGCATTGCGCCCTTGCAAGCAAAAACAGCCCACGTGTATTTAGGAATAATCTTTGTAACAAAACCATTAGGTATTTCTATAGACGGATTATAATTGTCTGCAATCAAATATTCAAACTCATCTGAACCCATGCTCTCGTCTATATTTACTCCGTACATTCCGCATACAAATTTTCCCTTTCCTGTTTGATAATGCTCTGTCCAAAACTGTGGAATTTTTGTAGTTGCACTATCATATTTAAACACCTTTGATACTCCAATAACAGTAAACGAATCTTTTTCAACAATTTTGTAATCCATAATATAACCGCCTTCCAATGAAAATTTGATTTTCAGCGGAGCAAAGGATTTAATCATTGCTCCATCTTTTCGAACAGCAGTAGGTGTGACACCATGAAATCGAGTAAAAGCTTTTGCGAAACTATCCGGTGAGGCGTAGCCATATTTCAGTGCAATATCAATGATTTTTTCATCAGTGGAAACAAGCTCACTGCCGGCAAGGGTAAGCCTGCGTTGTCTGATGTACTCTCCGACCGTAAAACCACAAAGCATTGCAAAGCCTTTTTGGAAATAGAAGGTCGACACAAATGCTTTTTTTGCAATATTTTCTATTGCGATTTCTTCAATGATATTCTCCTCAATATAGTTGATAGCTTCACCGATTCCTTCAATCCACATCATAATCATCACCCCTATCTGTATATATATCTTATCTCTTTTCAAGCAGTTGTTACCGACTTTTTGTGTTATGTTTTGTCTTGTCTAAAAGATTATCAAATAACCTGTACATCAAATTACTATTTTTATTTTATATCCTGTTTTTTAAATACTAAAACTCCTAGAAAACTAGTAACTATAATTAAAGCAATGCAGGTAATTATAATATGATGTATATTTTGTATGCTTGGTGGCATAATGCCTATATCCATAAGCATAAAAGTTGGAGTATATCTTTGACAATAAACTCTTCCTATAAAAATATTTGCTAAGAAAATATATACCATACCTATATTTACAATTAAAGATTTACTCTTTATTAATGTAGATAAAAATGTATAAATGCTAGCTATTGTTGCAAAAATAATCCAAACTAAAAGCGTAAAATTAATTACCTGTATTATTTCATCATAGGAAATTTTGTTTATAGCTCCACTAATAAAAGCTACTATAACAGTACCAAACAACAATAAAAATGTTAAAATAAATGTAACTACAAACATAATAATTATTTTTGATATATAAACCTGCTCTCTTTTATGTCCATAGGATAAAATATTTTTTAGTGTTCCATAGGAATATTCTTTAATTATAAATTCTCCTGCTATAAACATAATTAATATTTCAAAAACAGGTACAAATCCAAGGGCTGAATGTACAAATTCTATAGCTTTTGGGTTTCCCCTATTATTAAAATTATTTAGCCAAAATCCATATTCTCTTCCTCCAAAAGCAGAGTTAAATATCATATACTTATGTTCTTTAAAAAAGAATAAATATATGGTATAGACAACACAAAGGCTTATTAAAATAAGTGAATTTTTAAATACCCTATTATGTTTTAACTTATAAAATTCAAATTTAATTAAATTATACATTATTTAAGATCGCCTCCTACCAAATTTATAAAATACTCTTCTAAATTGCTCTCATTTGGCATGATTTGATCAATTATAATATTTGCTTTTGTAAGTGTAGAAGAAACTAATCTTGAATTATCCACATAATCATAAAGCTTTATAGTACCATCTGGTAAAACTTTAAAATTATTTGTGGATAATTCTGTTTCTAAAATAGTAGCAGCTTTATTTACATCATCTACTTTTATACTTAAACTTCTTTTACATTTTTCATCTAGCTCTTTTAGTGTAATCTGCTCCATTAACTTACCTTTATGAATAATTCCATAACAGGTTGCAAGTTGATATAATTCTCCTAAAATATGACTAGATATAAGCATTGTTATGTTTTTTTCTTTATTTAACTTTTTTAAAAGCTCTCTTATTTCCTTAATTCCCATAGGATCTAATCCATTTATAGGCTCGTCCAATATTAAAAACTCTGGATCTCCTAATAAGGCTATGGCTAATGCTAACTTTTGCTTCATACCAAGAGAAAAGTTCTTTAGCTTTTTATTCCTATCTTCATAAAGACCTACAGATTTTAAAGTTTTATCTATACATTCTTTACCTGGAATACCTTTTTCAATTCTGAAAGCCTCTAAATTTTGATAGGCTGTCATATATGGATAGAAAGCTGGTCTTTCTATTAAAGAACCTATTCTTTTTCTAATACTACCTAATTCATCACCCTTTTCTTAAGCATTTTACATACACAATGTAAAATGGGTCTGTCGCACTAGCATAAAAAAACATGCTAACGCGGCAGCGTTTTTTATGTGTTTCATAGAAAATCTAATGATACTTTAACCATCTGCAAACTCGATAATTAAAAAATAGCGCACTTTAATAAGCCTTTGGTATTAGATTTTTTTGATTTGCAGAGTTTTTAAAATTTGGAAACTATACACTATTTTTAAGTGAAAAAAGATGTGTTCCAGTTATATCTGACTGAATTTTATTATGTAGTTTATTTATATTATGTGCCATTGCTAACAGACCGCTTTACGCCAAAACATTCTTTTTACCTTTTGTTGCAGTTATGTTAGATAGATTGCTTAATACTGGCTCATGGGTATTTAGAACATTAGTGGCATATTTCTATATATCTAATGAAGGAATTAGTCTATTAGAAAATGCTGTGGGTTTAGGAGTGCCAGTCCCAGACAAATTAAAGGATGCACTTATACAACTTAAAGAGGGAGAGAAAAAGGTTGGGCAGGCATTGGATACCATTATTATATAAGAAAAGATGGACAAATATTTAAAGGAAGACCAGATGATTCTCAAGGAGTACATGTAAGTGGTTATAATAAAAATAGTTTAGGCATAGCATTTCAAAGAAATTATGATAAGGATGATAAAGAAATGCCTAAAGAACAATTTAATGCATGGTGTGAATTGAAAAGCTATTTAACAAATAAATATGGTGATATATTCTTTAATGTAAGAAAAGTACTTGAAAAAATTCCAAATGATGTAGATATATTTCCTACAACTAATAGTCATGATCCATGGTTTGAAACAAACTATTTACCAATAGATCGTTGTAAAGAAGTTGCAAAAATACTATGAAATTGGGTTAATAAAATAATAACTAGATAGTATATTAAAAAAATAAGAGTCAATACTTAAGATATGTAATTATTGACCTCTTAATATCTTAGAGGCAGTCTATGGAAAAATCCGTAGACTGCCTTTTAAGTTTAATTTACTTAAATATAATGTATGCTTTTTAATAATAAGTATATAAAATTTATATAAATTTAACTTCATATACTTTCATTGTATAGTAACGACCGTCATCATCTAAAAGAATTTTCTGATCCATTATTACTTTAAAAGAAATTATTCTATCAGCGTCTGGCTTAGATTGATCTCTATCTATAGCTAAAGCCGATTCCCAATAGTCTTCCTTGTTTACTTGAGTTCCATTGCTATTATAATAAGTTTTTATAATGTGATAAGTTGTAATAACTCTTGAGTCTGAAGATGCAGTAGCAATAGTATTAAGATCATTTTTTGGTGTAGCCGCAAATGCAGCTGATGAGCTAGCAAATGTAATAATAGCACTTAAAGCTATAATAGATAAAGTTTTAAAAATTTTATTCATATTAACCCTCCTAACAAATAATTTATTATGTGTAAAATTATTACACTATGTAAAGCTTATTTCAAATAGCTATAATTAATAAATTAGAAAGATTATAATTGATATTTTAAGAATCGACTATAAAACTAATATTAAAATTAATATTAATTCAATTTATACTTCAAATGGTATTAATTCCCATAATTTCTTATAAACGTAACAAGTGTTTAACTTGAATTAATTACCTTTTATGTTATAATGAGGTTCGAAATAATAAAGGAGGATTTTTTATAAGAAAATTTTTAACTATGATGGGGGTCACTGCTGTAATCCTATTATGTACCATAATACCTGCAGGAAAAGCATATGCAAGTCCACAAGCATGTCGAGTAAATGGAGCGAAACATGTTCCAGTAACTCAACGTTTTATTAACACAAAAACTAATAAGCAGAAATATTATGGAACATTGTATACATGTGAATGTGGAGCTACTGTTATAAGAAGTGATGCTAACTACAGACAACTTTATTTTTATCCATCTGATTGCGAGATAAAATATACTCCTGGATATCCATCTTTACCAGGTAGTTCTGCTTACTATGTACCTAGAGTTACTTACACTGGAACACCATCTGAGTGGCATATGACAGCAAATTAAGAATAATTTCTAAAAATAATAATTTCGAGTTTATAATTTTAGAGGTGTACTAAATAAACTTATATGATAATTTTATTATAATTCAAAGGGGCTGTCGCACTAATTTTTAGTGCGACAGCCCCCTAATTATTAATCATTAACGTTTCTTAAAAAATATTCAATAGTAGAACTCTCAAGTTCTAATTTTTCACCTAATAATTTATTAACTCTTTTATTAATTATATTTTATCATAATTAGTACTTAAGTAAGCTATAAAAGCATTTACTTTAGAAAATAAATTTTATTCATAATTTTTTTGTATTTCCCAAAGATTCTTGTGCATCCTCCAGTTGAGCTTGTTCCCAACTTATATTGAATATCCTTTTCCATAAAATCATATTGATTATAATCAAAACTCCAATATATATATAAATGCTAAAGCTATATTTTATTAAACTCCTAATTAACTTATGTAATCCGAAAAAGATTCCTGTAAGACCCCCAGAAACTAAAACTGTAGTAATAGAACCTTCTCCATTTCTTTGAAAATCCTTATAAAAAGGCAATTCTTTTTTATATAAGCTTTGGACAGCAGCTATTAAAATCAGCATACTGAAAAACATTACTATTATATCTGGTAATATTCTTAATCCACATATTATTAAAAAAATAATACAAACACTCAAAAATACTGGAAAAATATATCTGAATATAAATCCTTTTAAAGCTCCTTTTTGAATTTTCCCTGGATTATCTATAGGCAAAACAATATATATCCATGAGCCTTTATATTTTTCACTTTGACTTAAAAGTTCTATACTTGCCACTAACATGAGCACTGATAAATAAAGTGAAAAATAATAATTTCCCTTTGAAAATTCATTAAATGCCTGTGAAACTGATTCATATTTTGAAAACGAGCCTATAAGCATTAGAAAAGGAAAAATCACAGCAAAAGCCAAAGTAGGATACAATTTTAGCTTTAACTTTCTTTCTGTGGATATCATATTTCTTGAAAAACGGGAAAATACATTTTCTATTTTATCTCTACAGAAAATAGATGTATATCTTTTGTTTCTTATACCTTTAGTTTCTTCAACACTTCCTTTTTTACCTATACTACTGTCAAGTTTTTGTAAATTTTCTTCAAAATAAGGCACAATGAATTTATAGTATATACCAAAAATTATAATTGGTATAGCCACGCACATTATGCTTAATAACACATACTCTTTTCCAGTATTATGTTCCATTATTAAGCTATATGGCGCTCCAAACCACACTGGTGGAACTAAATAACTCCACCATTTAATTTTAAAATTTACATTTACACTAGTAAAATCAAATACTCGTGGTATAATTTGATATCCTAAAGCAAGCACTACTGATAGCACTATTTGAAAATAATTTATTATATCTTTAAGCTTTTCTCCATCAAAAATTTTTAATATAAAATAATACAATATGGCAGTAAAAAACATTGTAAAAAATGATATTAATATTATTTGAAAAAAGAAAATTATAAAAAACTTAAATTTATATTTTATAAGTCCCCCTATTAAGGTTGGCCCTGCAATTGCCCCGGCAATAGATGTAATATAAATTAATATATGAGTAGTCTTAGCTGCATTTATTGTTTTGGGATCTAATGGTTTAGTATTTAATATATTCTTATCACGAATATCCAAAAGTACAGAAGAAAAATCTGCAATCATAGTAGTCATGATTAAAAACATTATGGCGCCTATATTTATACTCATTTTTACAACCATAGGTGATGGGATAAAAATAAAAACCGCAAGAAAAACTCCCATTAATCCATATAGAAGCAGTGATTTTTTAAAAGTATTCTTTTTATCCTCATTTTCCCTATCTTTATATATTGTTGGCATTCTTCTATTATCCATTAAAAGCTTTAATTTAAGTATTGTTCTCATGGAAGCATAATTAACACCAAGTTTCTCATATATAAACTTAAATTTATCAACAAACTTCAATATTTTAAAATCTTCCATTTCTATACCTCCTTTAGTACGGAGATAAATTCATTTGCAATCTCTTCGTGCTTTGTAAATCCAGTTATTTGATTAAAAATTTGTTCAAGAGAGCCTTCCATATTCTTTTTCTTTAACTCTTCAAAAGTACCATCCGCTGCAATTTGTCCATTGTTTAATAATATTATTCTACTACTTATTTTCTCAACAACTTCCATTATGTGAGATGAATAAAATATAGTTTTTCCTTCTGAGGCTAATTTTGAAAGCACCTCTTTAAAAACAAGCACACTATTTGCATCAAGTCCACTTAAAGGCTCATCTAAAAATAAGATATCAGGGTTATGAATAAGACTTGATATTATCAAAAGTTTTTGTCTCATCCCCTTTGAATAAGAAGATATTCTTGAGTGATATGCTTCCTCTATCCCAAAAAGGCTCATAAGCTTTTTTGCTTTATTATTTACTCCTTCTAATTCCATGCCATATATTTCGCCTAAAAAAGTTATATATTCGTAAGCCGTTAAATTGTCATATATTTCTCCATTTTCAGGGACATACCCTATTTTATGTTTATACTCTACATTATCATAGGATATATTGTTTCCAAATATTTTTACTTCACCTTCATATCCCTTAACTAAACCAAGCATTATCTTTACAGTAGTACTTTTTCCAGCACCATTAGGCCCTATATACCCAATAATTTCCCCTTTGTTTACATCTAAATTTATTCCTTTTAGTACTTCTTTATTTCCATAACTCATTTTTAAATTTCTTATAGAAACTACTACATCGTTTGACTTGTCCATAAATTACCCCCACTATAATTTATTATAAAATTTTATATAATTAGCTTAAACACATTCCTAATTATACCATATGTAAATGTTAATAGAATACATTTTTTCCATGACATGCTGAAATAAAATATATGAATATAAACATAGACTGTTCCACTTATATAACTAATATTTTTTAATAAAATATATTAATAATCAATCATATTATAAATAATCCCATTAATCTAAGCTTTTTAAACACTAAATTAAAAATGTTATAGTTCTTTAGGTTAAAATTAGGTTAAAATTGTGTATAATTATTTAATATTGATATTAACCTATTTGTACTTATTTATGATTTATGATATATTATTTCTAAAATTACTTATATATTTTTAACTAAAAGAAAAGGTGGAGTTTATATAATGACGAAATATGCAATAGTATTTTTTATGTCCATGGTTCCAATCGTAGAATTACGTGGGGCTATTCCATATTCACAGGCTCTACACTTGCCTGTACTTCAATCTTTTATTGTTGCAATTATAGGAAATATGTTACCTATGCCTTTTATATACCTATTTGCAAGGAAGGTGCTTGTATGGGGATCTGACAAACCTATTACTGGTAAATTCTTTACATGGTGTCTAGAAAAAGGTGAAAAGGCTGGTAAAAAATTACAAGAAAAAACAGGCAAAAAAGGCCTATTTTGGGCACTACTAATATTCGTTGCAATTCCAGCTCCTGGTACTGGTGCATGGACAGGCACCCTAGCAGCTAGCTTATTAGATATGGATTTTAAAACTAGTATTTTAGCTGTTATGCTTGGCGTGTTAGTGGCCGGAATCATCATGGGTACTGCTAGTGTTGGTTTATTTAGCTTTTTTTAGAATGAGACTTTTAAAAGGATGCCTCAAACTACATATGATTCTGGTATAAAAAGAGGCTTTCCTAAATAAAATAAATTTAATTTTAAATATAGCGAATATAAAAAATACACCTATTAAACCGGTATCCAGATTTGGAACTACTTCTCAAAGTGAATCGGTTTATAAGTGTATTTTTTATATTCTAGGCTTTAAAATTAAATCTATTTCCCTAATTTTTTTCTTTTACTATTTTGTTTATAACATCTATTCTCAAATCCCCTAATACATTAGCTAATTTAGTATTTATAACTCCGTTCTTATATATGCTATCTTTGTTAGCCTCAACTATTTTGGAAACTTTTTCTTCTAACTTTTCATAAGTCATAAGATCCTCAAAATATAAATCTACTAAATCCTTTAAACATGTAGCTAATTCCTTTGGGTTTTTATACACCTTTCTCATTTTGTTTATCCTCCGTATTACTTTTAGTAAATATTTTTTATACAGAACATAATTGTATCATAAAAATAAAAAAAGATGTGCTAATTTTCGAGATATTTTCAAATACTGTTCTTTATACTTTTTTATAAATTTCTAATTCATAGCTTTTAAAGCATTCATTTTAATAAGGGTTTTAATTTAACTTCTTGCATGGTTATCTAATTCCATTCCTTTTAGTCCATTTAAGTAAACTTGATAGAAATGGTTAGTTGGTCCATTTCCCTTACCAATTTCTAATGAATGTTCGATTGCCATAGTTATATAATTTTTTGCTCTTCTTACTGCTTCATTTATTTCGAAACCTAAAGCTAAATTAGAAGCAATTGCAGAAGATAATGTGCAACCTGTTCCATGTGTATTTTTTGTATGTATTCTCTGAGTTTTATAATGATAAAATTTATTTCCATCATATAATACATCTACAGCATCCCCAATATAATGTCCACCTTTTATTAAAACACTTTTACATCCCATGCCTTCAATAATGACAGCGGCTTTTTCCATATCTTCTAAAGTTTTTATTTTGTACCCTGAAATTCTCTCTGCCTCTGGTATATTGGGAGTCAAAATATCTGCATGACAAATAATAGATTCAATTAGTGTAGAAACGGAATTAGGATCCATCAAAGGGCATCCATTTTTTGCATACATAACTGGATCTATTACAACATTTTTCGGTTTATATTCTTGTAATTTTTCAGATACTGCTTTCATACAATCTGGCGTAGATAGCATTCCTATTTTTACTGCATCCGTACCAATATCCTCATAAACTGCATCAATCTGACTTTTAATCATATCAGGTGTAATATCTTGAATATCAATTACTCTGCTGGTATTCTCTGCAACTACAGATACAATTACACTCATTCCGAAAACCCCATGAGCGGAAAAAGTCTTTAAATCAGCCTGTATTCCTGCCCCTCCACTACAGTCAGAACCTGCAATACTAAGTACTTTCTTCATAAACTCTTCTCCCTTCTATAAAAAGGCACTTTTAATAATAAAAGTACCTTTAATTTCAATGATTATTATTTATTATATCATTGTTGTAAATATTCAGTAATAATTTTCTTTGCTTGTTTTAACCATTCACGTATTTCAGGGCCAGTTCTAAACAGTTTATTATTAGGATTATCAGCTATTTTATATAATCTACCATAAATAGGATACTTATTTTCTAAATTATGATATACACTTCTTCTAGCAGGTAATAAATATTGAGGATATTCATTATTTTCATCTGGAGAAACTGCGTTCACCATAGTGCTTTTGTCTGTAATAATATTAGCAAGCTCAATTGCTTTTTCTTTCTTATATGAATTCGTTATAGAAGAGTTTATTCCAACCACATCTCCATAAAAAATAGGAATATTAGAATTTTTTGATAAAGAAATTGTCTTAAAATCAATATCATTTGCAAATTCTTTCATTTGGGACATTGCTTCAGTATAGCCTATATAAGCTCTCCCTTTTCCGTTAATAAACCATTTAGCTCGAATATATGAATCATTATTTTCTGGCCAGTAATTAGCCTGACTTTTTCCAGCCATTGATTGTAATAATACTAAACTTTCAATTGCATCTTTATTTAATTCATTTAAATTGGGTAATGAACAAAATTTGGTGTACTCTTGAGTTGTATCAATTAGTGAATCTAGATACATACAAGCTTTACTAGTTCCTCCAGACATATCTATTAGCAGTCCTTTATTGTTAGGAAGCATAATATCTTCTGATGTGAACTTTCCTAACTTGTCATATAAATCATACACAGAATTTACTTTTTGTATGTCATAATCTCCTTTTCTACTAAATAAGAGATTAGTACATATTATTTGAGGAATTGCATAAGCTGAACCTTTTATAGTACACCCTTCCATTGCGAAAGGTAGAATATCTTCTTTATTTTTTATATCCTTTTCTGGAATTTCGGATAGATATCCTTCCTTTACGAAATGAGATAAATAAACTGCATCAAAAACAAATACATCTAAATCTTTCGGTGGATCCTCACTATAACAATCCCAATCTACAAAATTAAGTTTTATATTAGGTTCTTTCTTATTCCACTCAGTTTCAACTGCTTTTTTAAAACGTATAGGATCAGGAACATATTCATATAAAGCTACATTAAGAGTTTGTTTGGGTTCATCCCCTGAAAATGCCTTTACATTTAATCCTGAAACCAATGTGAAAATCATTATAAATGAAAATAAAAGAGATAAGCTTCTTTTAAATAAATTTTTTAATTTCATGGGTTTACTCCTTTCATTATACATGTAATTTATCTTTAAATTTTCTTATTTTTCTACATCAAATATAATAAAGGGTGCTTTGTTCTTTTCACTCCCCCAACATTCAATATCATATGTTTTTTCAATTGCATTCAAGTCAGGTTTATTTATTTTCTCTATAGTTGGTTCTACAATTTTATAATTTTGAAATCCTACTGCTTCTAGATTATTAATATAAAAATCTGTTGACCAATAATAATCTTCTAAAATTAGCACTTCATTATTAGGGATTTTTAAAAATTGTTTTTTATGATCCCCTAAATGATAAGCTTGTCCGCTTTTCCCATTTGTAAAAGTTGAAAATTCTATCCCAGCAGCATTGGGATTAGAATCAAGAATAAAAAATTTTCCACCCTTTTTTAGAACTCTAAAAATTTCCTGGAAAATCATTTTAATTCTATCTTTATCTGAATTATTAATTATTACAAAACAAAGAACAACGCAATCTATAGAATTTTTCTCTATTCCTTTTAATTGGTTTTGCTCAATTAGCTTATACTCTATATTTTCTTTATTATGCTCTTTCATTGCAATATCAAGCATATTTTTTGATTGGTCTACTGCAATAATTTGTGATTCTGGCTTTATTTTTGCCATTCGTTCTGCTACTTTCCCTGGTCCACATCCGAAATCTAAAACTTTTTTAATAGATTTATTTGATTTTAAATTTTGAAAAATATAATTAAATCCCAAAATATTTTCTAGCATATCATTATACAAATTAAACTTTTTTGAAACCTCTTCGTCCTTCCAGCATGTACCCAAAATATCCCCTCCTAAAAATACTGATTCCATTTATTTGAAAATAAATATTGATAAAGTGGTTCTAAGCTTTCATATATTTCATAATCCAAATTATCTCCATAATATATTTCTTGGTAAAGTACAAATAAACAAATAATTTGTTTCCAATATTTATCTATCTCTAATTCATTAATATCTTTCTTTGTTAAATGAATTCTCTGTTTCCTTAGCTCTTTTTCATATTGAAGAACTATTTTTAAATCTTCCCAATTGTCCTTTTTAGGCATTCTAGGAAAAGAAAGCTCTTTTTTAACACTTTTGCTTTCGCATAATACTTTTTCGGCTAATTTAAAATCTGGCTCATATATATGTGTTGTTGCTACCTGATGACTGTATTGTCCTATATCTAAGTTTAATTCAGTTGCTAAAAATTCTTGAATAAAAGTAAAGGAAAAAACATCACTTATAATTCCTCGATAAGCGTCATTTGCTCTCATAAAAGTTGTCATATATAGTTTATGTTCTCGAATAAAGAATTGAAATCCTATAGTGCAAGAAACATCTATATTCTTTAATGATAAATCTTCATTTGCATCAAAAATTTCAATAAATCCTCTCTTTGTATCTGGATCTTCTTTAAATAATTCAACTATCCTATGCCATTGATTAACGTTATTATGTCCATAGGAAAATATCTTTGGACCATATGCGGTTCCTGTAAGAATCTTACCATCCATAGAGTATTTTTTCATATTGCTTGCATAATAAGAAATATAGTCTAAATCATTAGATCCTGATAAATACCATAATGCTTCTGCAAAATTAAAAACAATATTAGTTTTCCTTGATTTTGTATAACAAATTCTTTCTCGTGGATTTTCTAGTATCATAAAATAATTTAATCTTTCTTTACTTACATTTCCTCTTGGTTGATTTATAAACTCAGGGTTATAATATACATCATTTAAATTTGTTAGATAAGCTTCATGAAAATTTTTAAACTTCATTATTTTCACCGTCTAAATATAAATCTAATTTCTGAAGATACTCTTTTTCCTCATTATAAATTATATAATGTACGTTACTTACAGTATGTAATCCCCTGATTAAATAAGCATAATTTTCTTCTTTTTCAGCTAGAAGTAAAATTATTTCTTTACCCATTGCTGAAGCCCATCCAATTTCAATATGAGTTCCTGGAGAAACGGGTACCCCTGGAAAAGCTATAAATAAATCACATTCTTTTATTGCATCATAATCCAATTTTGTACATTGATCTGGAGACATAAAATTAGCTCCCCACTCTTCTCTCTTATGTGCATTATCTACTTCCCATCCCTTTTCCTCTAAAAATAAAATAAGATCTTCAATTCTCTTTTTTTCTTGTTCTTTCATAATCGACTGCTTTTCCTTAATTGCCCCTTTAAAGGGAGCAGCTAAAAACACCCTTTTACTCATAATTACACCTCGCTTTAATAATATAAATTTACACAACTTCCTCCTATATTCAGGTTTTAGATACTATAAACAGAGTTCTTAGCTTCAGAGGAAGTTTTTTTACCCCCTCTGAAGCTTATTAACAGAATTCTTAGGAGTTTTACTCCTTAGAAGTCGTTATCCTTTAGGGGAAATCGTTATCCAGGGACGTATCCGCTCTTTACTCCCACTTTGAAGAAAAGCAGAGAGTCCAAATCTTCGATTTGGTGCGAATCGCTTTCACAGAGTGCGATGGGAGTATTAGAGCGGGTAGTCATCGGATAAAACAGGTACAAAATAGTTTTTAAACTTTGTTTTAAGTCATAAGTTTTATTCTTAACTTAAAACTTATAAAACTGGTTTTTTATATATATTATACCATTAATTGTTAAACCATCAATAATTATATACTTAATTTTTTTCTTTTTAGTATTTTATTTACATATTTATTTAAAACGCATCCCTTAAAAATATCCTAATAAAAAGCCCTCACAATGTGAGAACCTTTTAAATTATCCTTCTATTTTAATTTCTTCTGTATTTGTTGTTATAATTCTTGCAGCCTTAAGTGCTGAAAAATCTCCATTTTTATTTTATATGACTTAAACTATACATCTATAAAAAAACACTAGATACTTTTGTACCTAGTGTATGTCTAACTTTATATGATTTTAATCAAAATCTCTCTTTGCAAAAATATAAGTACTTAAAAACATCATAATTAAACTCCAACTTAAACATACAATTAAAACAAAAAATATATTTATACTACTTGCAAGCCTTACAGAAATATATCCCGATAAAACTTCAAAAATATCAAGTATATAAAGAATAGGCGTAAATTTAAATAAAGCACCATATTTAGTAGCTAGAATATTATTATCCATAATCCCTCAAATACATATAAGTGATGTTACTATAACTAATATAAAATTTATAATAGATGAAATAAGTGATTTTCTACAAAGAGTTGATATAAATATTAGTATTGATATAGTTGCTGTTGAAACAAGTATAGCAATTAACATAAATCTAACAATTCCACTCCAAAGAGGAACTATCGAAATACTATTTCTTACAGGTTCCATTTGGGAAGTTGTTACAGTTAAAGGTAGTGATTTATTTAAAATATACTTTGCACCTACATCAAAAGGCATTTTATAATCCGAAAGTCCAAAACGAATTCCAGCCTCTACTGTAAATATTATTGTACTTATAATTATGGCACTTGCCCCTATAATTATAGAAACAGCAAACTTTGATATTATAATTCTTTCCCTTGAAATAGGTTTAGTAAGAGACATTTTAATAGTATTAGGAGTATATTCCCCTGATATTATATCAGATAAAAGTATAATTAGAATAAGTATATAAAATATAGCTACGGTTGGTTGTGCTAGAAAATCAATAGCTGCATACATTCCTTTAGGCATTATTTGATTTTTTTCTATATTGTTCTTTTTTTCATATTTTAATAAACTTATTGTATAATCATTTTGGGTATTATTTCCTTTTTCTAATTTTAATATTTTTTCATCTATCTTTGATTTATCATAGTTCTTTATGCTACTTAAAGTTTTTTCTATATAGGATATTTCTTGTTTTGTATCATTTATAGCTTTTTCATCTTCTTTAAATTTTATTTGATCATTAAGAATAATTTTAGCCTGCTCAAGCTGTTCCTCTAAAGTTTTTTGTTTTAAAATGTTTATTCCACCAAAAACTATGGTAACGATAAGAATAATGATAAGTGAAATTTTCTTTTTAATTAATACTCTTTTAAGTTCTTGCCAAATATATTTAGTCATTATTATTATCCCCCATTATTTTTATAAATTTATCCTCTAATTTTTCTTTTACTTCAGAAAAACCTTCTACATTTACTCCTTCATTATGTAGTGTTATCAATATTTTAGTAATGTCGCATATATCAGTGTTCGCTAAAACTGATACACCATTCTTTTCAACCTTTAATAGTTCTATATCAGGTATACCTTTAACAATTTCTGCTGCTTTTTCAGGTAAATCAGTTTTTATGAACATGTTTTTTATATTATTAACTTGGGGTTCTTCATCCATTTTTTGAATGTTGATAATTTTACCATTATCTATAAAAACAACCTTTGTACATATATTTTCAATCTCACTTAAAATATGGGAAGATATAAAAACACTTACACCTTTTTCTTTAACTAAAGTATTTATAGTATTTTCAAGCTCTACAACTCCCAGTGGATCTAATCCATTGGTAGGTTCATCTAATATTAATAAAGATATATCTCCTATTAATGCTTGGGCTAAACCTAGTCTTTGCTTCATGCCTAAAGAATATTTTTTACTTTTCCATCAATTTTATCTCCTAAATTAGAATATCTTATAGCCTCTTCTATATCATCTTTTGTTACATCTTTTAACATGCTAGCCATATAATTTAAATTTTGTCTTCCTGTTAAATATCCGTACATCTCAGGAGTTTCTACTACTGCACCAATATTTTCTAAAGCTTCTTCTCTTTCAGTTCTTAGATTCTTACCACATATTATGATTTCACCTTCATCTGGGAATAACATACTTGTTATGATTTTCATTAAAGTAGTTTTTCCTGCCCCGTTTCTCCCTACAAAACCACATATTTCACCTTTCCCTATTGAGAAGTTCACATCTTTTAATATTGGGGTTTTTCCTCTTTTTTTTGAAATGTTTTTCACATCTAAAACCAATCCGCCATTTTCCACAATACCCCATCCCTTCCATATTCAATAATTGTAACATTATTTTTTTATATATACAAACTCTATAAAACTCTATAAAAACCATCTATAATAATTCATAATTATTTATAGATGGCCTTTATACATTTTTATAAAATTTTAGAAAGTATACTTAACAAATATCGAGAACAAAGAGCCGATAACTTGAGAAATAATTAACTCAAACTATCGGCTCTGCGTCTTAGCGTCTGGCTCTTTGATAACTGAAAGATTATTTTTTTCTATTAATTCTTTTTAGATTGGCACAATTAGAAATACCTGCTACAGCTCCCACAACTAAACTTCCCGTACCATAAACAGCACTTTGAGATATACCATAAATCCCAATGCCCAATAGGACTCCGCCAATGCCAAGACCAACGATAGAACCAGCTTTTGCAACTTCTTTGTTGGGAAAAGAACCATCCCCTGCTTTCTTTGCAAAATCCATGCATTTTTTGGTATGTTGCTTTACATCTAAATTTTTCATAATTTCCTCCTAATTAAATATATCATCAATTAAATTATCAATCATAAATCCAAAAACTTTTACAGAATCGCATAACATCTTATCTTTTTGAGATATGCTTGTTAACATCGCTGTCAGAATTGAGATAGCTAAATCTTCATCAATTTTTAATGAAAGAAATGGTTTATTTAGCATAAACTTTGTTCCGATATAACTCTTTTCAGTTAATTCTTTTCTCTGCTGTTCGCTTAATTTATTGAAGAAACTCAAAAAATCTGGATTTTTAGTATCATACATAAAACTACTTTTACTATATTCCAAATATATTTCTTTTAATGCTTCTGCAACTCCATATTTACTTTGGTTTTGTGAAATTCGTTCTTCAACTATTTCATACAAATGCTCTTGTGTTTCTTTGATGACTTGATAGAATAAATCCTCTTTCGTATCAAAAAAACTGTAAAATGACCCTTTCGAAATACCAATATCTCTGCATAAAACATCAATGCTTGTTTTCTTGTAGCCATATTTTTGCCAATTTAATTTGCATTCTTTAATTAATTTTTCAGTTATTATAATTTTCTCATTTTCGGTGAATCCTTTGGGCATTATTATTCTCCTTCCTTGCATATGACTATTTTAATTTTTATAGTCATATGTACATAATATCCTATCTACACAAAGAGGTCAACATATTTTTAAGTATTACGTCAGAGTATATTTTTAAATCATTAAGGAGAAAATTCTATTTTTTTATTTTTATCGTAAACAAATTTGTTTCTATGAATTTTTATTTTACGATTGAGGTAAATTTATAAAATTAAAATTATTAAAGATTATTTTAATACTGTGTCAATAAATAAAAATGATTATTCTGATAAAACTTCACCTAATCTTAAAAATTCAGTTATAAAAACCCCTCACAATGTGAGAGCTTTTTAAATTATTTTTCTATTGTAATTTCTTTTGTATCTGTTGAAACAAATTGTATTTACAATTTGTTTACATACCCCGGGGATTCTTGCGAAACCTCGAGTTGAGCTTGTCCTAAACCTTTCTTTAATGATGAAAGTCAATTAATCATTGATGATTAGCAAATAATACTTTTAAACATAATTACAACGTCCATATGCTTAAGTCCAAGGCATTCCATATGGACTTTGTTTTCTCTTATCAGTATCTTTCTAAATTCAATAAATCCGCTAAGGACAATTTAGCAACAACTTCGTAACCATTCCCCTGCCCCAGCGGTTTAACAATTACTGTTCCCATGTCTGGGATTTGGCCCAAGCCAATTCCTTTTGGAAAGCTATGAGCGACAATGACCATATTACTACCCTGAGGCGGTATAATTTCCAACCTTGTCTGAAGAGAATCTAGTATTCTTCGTTGCTCTGCAGCAAATAGATTTCCACTTAGCCTATAAACCTGAAACCAAAATGGGTCTATTTGAACATTTACCGTTCCAAAAGCTAATTGTGCCGTTTCTATGGTTCTACAAAGCGGGCCCGTTAAGACGGGATAATTAATAGGAATTTGTAAATTACGAATAATTTGCCCATAGTAAATTGCTTGTCTTCTTCCTGTTCCTGAAAGATTTCTTTGAGTAAAACAGTATAGAAAATTTAGATTAGGTTGGTCTTCTCCAACAGTGGCTTCCCCATGTCTAACATATAGTATATATCCTCCACTCCTTAATAAATCTAGTAACGATCTATTCAATTTAAATTCTCCTTTCCCTGTGCATACATTCTATATCAATAATAATGTATGATAATCAACTCAAAGGTGTTAGCTTATATTTTTAATAGGGCTTCTATTACTTTGGTCACTCTTAGAAGGCAATATTTACTGCTATATTAGACCTTTAGAATTTTCTATATTTTTATTTAATGTATTCATTTAAGGTCCTAAGCCGCACTCCTTACATTCAAAAAATAGCTAGTCTAAAGATATTATAAGAGCTTCAAAACTATAAGTTTTGAAGCTCTGCAAAAGGAGCAGAAAAATTTTTTCTACTCATTTTAAATTGTTATTTTATTGCTTTTATTGATGCGGACATAATATATTCTCCAACTTTTAAGTTATGTCCCCATTTTTCAGCATATTCCTTTGAGACTTCTTGAGTGTCAATTCTAATATCACTAAAACCAGCCTTTTCTAAATATAATTTCAATTCTTCAACTGAAGATGCCCCAGTCACTCATCCACAATAAAGTTTCTCATCTTGCTTCATTTCCTTAGTCAATTCTCTAATAAGAACTATATCAGAAATAGCAACTCTACCACCTTTTTTTAATACACGATAAGCTTCATTATATACTCTTTGTTTATTGGGAGATAAATTTATAACACAATTTGAAATAATTACATCCGCAGTATTATCTGCTACAGGAAGATTTTCAATTTCACCTAATCTAAAGTCTACATTTCTATACCTATATTTCCTAGACATAATTCTTGATTTACTAATCATCTCTGGAGTCATGTCAACTCCAATAATATATCCCTTAGACCCAACTTTCTTTGAGGCTAAGAAACAGTCAAATCCGCCTCCACTTCCAAGGTCTATAACAGTTTCGCCTTCTTTAATATTAGTTATTAATTGAGGATTTCCACAACCTAACCCCATATTAGCTTCCTGTGGAACAGTTGATATTTCTTCATCAGAATATCCAATTTTACGTGATATCTCTATGGAAGATTTTTTAAGATTAATACTTCCACCACAGCAGCCATCCTCTTTTGCATTTCCAATAGCTATTTTTCTATAACTATTACGAACAGCATTTCTAACATCTACCTTTTTAAAATTACTTATCTTTTTAGAATTACTCATCTTTTTTAAATCGCTCATCTTTTTTTCCTCCCTACTTTAACTATCCAGTGATAAATAAAAGCCATAAAATTTTATCATCATCTTAATGCAATTTAATTATCTTTAACTCTCTCAACTAAGTTTTTTATTCTCTCCAATGATATCTCTAACTCTTTTAAATTCATTAAGTGCTTTACCTAAATGGTCGTCTAACCCCCAACCTTTTTTAAGAATTGAATCGGTTAAAGGGCGACCTTTTATTAATTCTAATAGAAGTGTAATTTAAAATTTCATTTATTATTTATCTATAATTTCTGTTGAAAACCATCCTCTTGTATTATTAGCAATTCTAACTAGAGTTAACATTATAGGTACTTCGGTTAAAACACCTACTACTGTAGCAAGTGCCGCTCCTGATTTTAATCCAAACAAAGATATTGCAACTGCAACTGCTAGTTCAAAAAAATTACTTGCTCCTATCATTCCTGCTGGTGCTGCAATACTATGAGGTAGTTTCCATAGCTTTGCCCATCCATAAGCAATAGTAAATATAAGAAATGTTTGAATTGTAAGAGGTACTGCAATCAATAAAATATGAAGCGGATTGTTTAATATAATCTCTCCTTGGAATGAAAAAATAATGACTAAAGTTAAAAGTAATCCTATAATAGTTACATTATCAAATTTCTTTAAAAATACATCATTAAAATATTCTATTCCTTTATTTTTTATAATTGATTTTCTTGTTAAATATCCCATTGTTAGAGGTATAACTACAAATAAAATAGTAGATAATATTAATGTCCCATAAGGAACTGTAACATCACTTACCCCTAATAAAAATGCCACAATTGGTGCAAATGCTACTAATATAATTAGGTCATTTACAGCTACTTGAACTAAGGTATATGCTGGGTCCCCTTTAGTAAGATAACTCCATACAAATACCATTGCTGTACATGGTGCAGCACCTAATAATACTGCTCCTGCTAAATACTCTGTAGCGAGATTTGCTGAAATAAAAGATTTAAACACAACCTTTAAGAAAAATGATGCTATAAGATACATTGTAAATGGCTTTATAAGCCAATTAGTAACACAAGTAACTATTAACCCTTTAGGCTTTTTACTTACACCTACTATACTACTAAAATCAATTTTTAACATCATTGGATATATCATTAGCCAAATTAAAATAGCAGTTGGAATGGATACATTATAGTATTCAAATTTATTTAAAGTTTCAGGTATCTGAGGAATAAATCGACCAATAAGTATTCCTACTACAATACAAAGTGCTACCCATATAGTAAGATACCGCTCAAATACTCCAAGACCTTTCTTTTCTTTTTTCTTATCTAGAGACATATTATCCCTCCCTAAATTAATATTCTAATCATGCCCTATATAATATTCTAAAAATTCCACTACAAAATTTGTACTGTCACTTTATAGTAGAATTACGCTTATTTTATTAAGCGGTTAAGCATCTCCCCCTTAACCTCTTCAGGCATCCACTCTATAACTGCAAAATTGCCTTTAGATATTTCATTCACTTTATTAATCCACTGTATCTCATTATTGGCTTTTACCTTTAAGATAGAATTTGTTGTATCAGCTACATAAAAACTTGAATTGATAACCCACCATTTACTGTGAATGCCAGCTCTATTTAAATCTTCCTGAAGTCTCATAGCCTCATAAACTGGGGTTGTTTCAGCTAATGTTACGATAATTACTTCTGTGTGCTCCTCATTTCTAAGCTTAGGTAAAAGCTTCTTAACTGATTTTGGAATATCTCCTTGTGAACGTTGAATTTCTTTATTATAACTTTGAGTAGAGTCTAAAAGTAATAAAGTGTGTCCTGTTGGTGCTGTATCAATAACTACAACCTCATTTTCTGACCTTTCAACTATTTCTGCAAAGGCCCTAAATACTGCAATTTCTTGAGTACAAGGTGATCTTAGATCTTCTTCAATATAAGCAATATCATCTTCACTCATGGTTTTTCGTGCTTTACTTAATACCTCTTCTTTATATTTTTCTAGTTCTTCTTTTTCATCTATATGGCTTAAAGTAATTCCATAATCCTCATCTAATACAAACTTTAAGTGATCCGCCGGATCAGTAGTTGTTAAATGTACTTTCTTTCCTTTCTTAGCTAATCCTACAGCAATTGCAGCAGCTATTGTAGTTTTACCTACACCACCTTTACCCATTGTAAATATTACTTTTTTATCAGTATTATATAAATCTTCTATTACCTTATTTAATTTAGGTACATTAGTAGTGTTTAATTTTTCATCATTATATTTAATATTATTATTCTTTAAAAAAGCTCTTACATTTTCTAAACCTGTTACATTATACGGTCTTAATGGAATTTGAAAAGTTTCAACAACTTTTAGTGATTCTGGAATATCTTCTAATGCTTTTTGTTGTTTAGTATAAATAGCATTAGAAAGATAATCTTCATGCTCTTCAAGTACTCCATTAATAACTAAAACTTGATTGTTTACCCCTATATCTTGAAGTTCTTTAGAAGCTCTTTCAGCTTCCTTTAAAGGTGATACTTCCGGGCGTGATACAAGTATAAGTGTAGTTCTATCCTTATCCGCTAGAGTATTTACTGCATTTTTATAAACTTCTTTTTTACTTTCAAGTCCTGAAAGCTGTCCTAAACATGAAGCACCATGTGTACTTTCATTAATAAAATTACTCCATGCTGAAGGAAGCTGCAACATCCTTAGTGTATGACCTGTTGGTGCTGTATCAAATATAATATGGTCATACTCTTTTTCTACTTTTTCATCAGTTATAAAGGTTGAGAATTCATTAAATGCAGCAATCTCAACAGTACATGAACCTGAAAGCTGTTCCTCCATATTTTTCAAAACTACTTCTGGTAGTTTGCCACGATAAGGAGATATTACACTTTCTTTATACTCAGCAGCTACTTCTTCTGGCTCAAAGTTTGCAACCACTAAGTTAGGAACTTCTTTTATATGAACTCCCTTATTATTTAATTCTGTATTAAATACATCTTGAAGATTTGAAGCTGGATCTGTACTAACAAGCATAATTTTTTTCCCTTTATCAGCTAAAGTTACTGCTACAGCACAAGCCGTTGAAGTCTTACCAACTCCACCTTTACCAGTAAAGAACAAATATTCTGTTAAGTTTATATCTTCCACATTAAATTTTTTAAACATTATATCCCCCTCTTTCTTTTTAGCAACATCCATCTTTACAATTACAACCTTTAGATGGGTTTTTTATAGTAACTTTCAAATAATCTTCCGATATATCCAATAATTCACAAAATTCCTTGTTAGTTGGATAAGCTTTTGTCTTTACAATAACATCATCAACCATTGTAACTGGAAGTATTTCTACTCCTTCTCTATTTAGAATTTCATTTATTTCCTTATTATCAACAAATATTTGTGGGTTACTAGTTAGGTTATGTCTTTCAACTAAGACTCCATTATTCTTTAATCTATTTATTGTTGTAGAAACTCTTAATAATTCCGGATCTACAGATGGTCCACAAACCCCTGTTGAACAACACATAGCTGGATCAAAAATTATCATTTTTTTCATAATCATTCACTCCTTATTTTTTTATTTACAATCACATTTTGATTTATTCTTACAGATACAGTCATCTGTATCCGTTATAATATTCATGAAAAATAAAATTAATTTATTACAATTAGTAATATTTAATGAATAATATGACCATAAACCGTCTTTTCTAGATTTTACAAGGCCACAATCCATTAGAACCTTCATATGGTGAGAAAGCGTTGGCTGTGTAAAATCAAAGTGCTCCAATATATCACAAGCACACTTTTCTCCACAGGACAATATATCAATTATTTTTAGTCTACTACTATCTGATAACGCTTTAATAATTTTTGCGTTATCATCATAATTTAAGCTCATTAACACCCCTCCTATATAGATATTCATCTATGTATAGTATAGACCGCATTCTATATAATGTCAACATATTCCGCATTTATCAATATGAAATATATCTATATATAAACATTTATCTATATAGAAGTATATTATGCAAATAATATATTAAATGTGAACATGAAATTATTGGCTATATTCTAAGTTATATATTGTGCAAAATAGATTACTTAACACTAATATTATTTAAATACTAATGGAAATCAAATATAAAATTAAAATAATAATTAAACTTATAGACATGACTTTTAAAATTTCTACATAAGTAATGTTTTTATTCTAAATCCAGTAGGAGGAAAATAATTTGTAATGTAGAATATCAATATGAATAATAGTTTATTCATATTGATATAAATTTTAGCTTAGAATAAAAATATTTTACAACTAAATAATGATTTTGGAGGTAATATAATGAATAATATTGATTTTGATAAAATAAGAAAAGTTGCTGAAGATTACTATAGAAATGGAGATTTTTATTGTTCAGAAGCGGTAGTTAAAACTATTAGAGATGAATTTAAAATAGAAGTTTCAGATGATGTTATAGCTATGGCATCAGGATTTCCAGTAGGTATGGGAGGTTCAGGATGTACTTGTGGCGCTATAACAGGTGGAATAATGGCACTTGGTATGGTGTTTGGTAGAAAAGAAGCAAAAGACCCTAGAGTTGTAAAATCCATGGAATTAAGTAAAAATTTACATGATGATTTTAAAAAAGAACATAAAAGTCTTTGCTGTAGATTTCTAACAAAAGACATGGAATTAGGTTCAAAAGAGCATATGGATCAATGTATAGCTTTTACAGGTGAAGCAGCGGAAAGAGTAGCAAGAATAATAGTAGAAAATAGTAAGTAACAAGAATATAAAAAATAACAAACTAGGTATGTAGGTAGATTTGTGTAAAAACAAATTTACCTACATCTTTTTTGTATTATGTTCTTGTAAATTTGGAATAATATTCTTATGAAAAATTAGAAGAGATTAAATGAAAAATTTTCAAACACCAAACTTTCATTACAAAGAAGAAGTTAACAAATGAATTACATCATCTGATGATATATCTATCAGACCTTTCCAACCTTCATCTCATATATCTGCTATATTTACTCCTAAGGATTTATGTAGTGTTGGACTTTGTTTTGTCTAGCAAACTCATCCATCTCTAGCAAGCCTTATATATAGTCCGTGATTTACTTATCTAAATCAATTTGTTTATTTTTAATTCTATTTGCCAAATCTTTAATTTTATCTTCTATAATTTTTGCCGTATTAATAAATTCTTCATCACTTTTACCTGTAGGATCCTCTAATCGCCAATCCTCTGTATGTTTTGCTGGTAAAAATGGACATATCACATTACACCCCATTTTTATAGCAATATCGATTTTAGGAATATCATCTAAAAGTTTGGAAGTATGGCATTCATTCATATCCACTCCATATAGTTTTTTTATAATTCTTACAGCATCCTGATTTATTACTGGTTTAGTTTCTGTTCCAGCAGAATAAGATTCAAAAATATCTGATGCAAATAGCTTCCCTAAAGCTTCTGCCATTTGAGATCTACAAGAATTATGAACGCATATAAAAGCCACTTTGGGTTTCATAAAAAATCACCTCTTTATATATTTTCTTATAATCATATTGTATTCTTTATAGCTTTTCAATATATAAAATTCAAAATTATATAAAAATAAAATTATTAAAGATTATTTTATTACTGTGTCAATAAATAAAAATAATTATTCTGATAAGACTTTGCATAACCTTAAAAATTTAGTTATTCATTTTCCAGTGATCCTTAGTGACTATTTAATAAAGTAATGAATAAAATGATAAAGAAGATTTATTAATTAGTAGGAGCGAAGCTTCATGATAACTTATAAAGTTCAATATGGCGATACGCTATATACTATAGCGCATCGTTTCGGAATTTGTATTGGCATGCTTGCATTGTCCAACAACATATTTTGGCCACATCAAATATTTGAAGGGCAAGAACTATTAATTCCAATTGCAGTACCAAATAAGGATTTAAATTCTAGAAATCATAGAGCAAAATATGATTTAGAAACCATAAAAAATATTTTTTCTCAGGAAGGCACTACTACTGGAGGAGTTCTTAAGTTTACTTTTCCACGTTTTGATTTAAAGGTTAGAATAAATGACATTATAATAGAACCTGATCTAGCACTGACCTCCTGGGTCGCCTTTAATCAATTAGGAAATCACAGCATGATGATGGGAGACCTTGTTTTACTGGAAAATGAAGTAGGTCCTATTATGTCAAGTCTAATTGAAAATGGAATTGAAGTAACAGCGCTTCATAATCATCTACTGCATGAGTCACCACGAATTATGTACCTGCACATTAAAGGAGAAGGAGACCCAATTAAACTTGCTCAAAGTGTAAAAAATGCACTCTCTTTAACAACAACCCCATTTAACATAAAAAAACAACAACCTCCTTCTCAAATTGATTGGACAGTAGTTGAAGGGATTTTAGGACACAAAGGCTCCCATAAAGGTAAAGTGCTGCAACTATCAGTTCCGAGAACTACAATAATTTCAGAGGATGGTCATCAGTTATCTCCAGCCATGGGAATATCACATGCCATCAATTTTCAATCAGTAGGATGGAACGTTGCTACCACAGGTGATTTTGTTTTATTAGCAAATGAAATCAACCCAGTTATCAGCATATTAAAGAAGAATAATATTGCCGTAACTGCTATTCACAATCATATGTTTACTGAAGTTCCCCGACTATTCTTCATGCATTTTTGGGCAGTTGACAAACCAAAAAAATTAGCACAAGCATTTAGGGCTGTTCTTGATTTAGCGAAATGACTCTCCTATATTTAATTAATACACATCATCCATGGCAGCGTTATGCTGCCCTTTGTCTTATTTTATGTTTAATATTTTATGATTCCCCCCTTATTTAAATTTATAAAGTTATCAAAGATTATTTTAATACTGTGACAACAAATAGAAGTAATTATTCTAATAAAACTTCACCTAATCTTAAAAATTCAGTTATAAAAAGCCCTCACAATGTGAGAGCTTTTTAGGTTATTCTTCTATTTTAATTTCTTCTGTATCTGTTGTTATAATCCTA
Source organism: Clostridium sporogenes (assembly GCF_001889325.1). Taxonomy (NCBI): domain Bacteria; kingdom Bacillati; phylum Bacillota; class Clostridia; order Eubacteriales; family Clostridiaceae; genus Clostridium; species Clostridium sporogenes. The sequence continues at coordinate 1,416,740 of NZ_CP013243.1, forward strand.
GCAACTTTAAGTGCTAAAAGATCTCCACTTTTACTTTGGAATATGTTCTGGTCTACTATAGCTTTACCACAATTCTTTATTTCCTCTTCTGTTACATCTTCTTTAACCTTTGGAATTTTTATAGTTGAAGTAGAATCTTCTTCAGTTTTAAAGACTAAATTTAAATATTTTTTTGTACTCATGATATATTCCCCCTCCTAATTATTTTATTAATACATAATTTTCCACTACCCTAGCCTCTGATATGCCCTCTGGCATTAATGGATTTATTGCATCCACTACCTCCATAAGTGCTTCTGGTTCTGCAGCTAGTTTTACATTTTTATAGGTAGCTTTTTTCATGATGGCCTTTCCTTTCTTATCTAAGCCGTCTTGATATTCTAGAGCCAGATTTCTTTCTAAAAGATTTTTACTTACTGCCATAGTTTGTTACCTCCTTATTTTTTCTTTGTTTTTGTTTTCACCTATATATATGACTAGGAGATATAAACTGCAGTGATTTTTTAAATAAAAAGAGGATATTTTTTTATGTAATCATCACTAAAAATATTCTGAACATATCCTCATAGCAGGTGTTTTTCTGAATACAAAAATAGGTCACATACTGGAATCTTAATCCAACATGTAACCCTTTTGTTTCATTAATATAAGTAATATCTATTAACTGATGTCTACAGAATAATTTGAAACAGTTTTTCCTGAAAGATCTTTATAATAGAACTTAATATTTGTAGTACCACCGCTATTTATTAAATTCATAAGCAATCCATATGCTCCATTATTTCCTTGAGCCATTGCTCCCATATTTGCATATGTGAAATTAATAGGAACTTTTGAAGAAGACTTGGAGCTTTGTATTGTATCACCTTTCACTTTAACTGTACCATAATTTGTGTCTCCTTTAGAATGATTATGTCCCCAAAGGAATACTACGTTACTATGATTATTAAGAAGGGAAAGGAGTTTATCTGCATTTCCAATGTTTCTCTTCCCAAAATAATGAATAGGACAATGAGAAACAACAAAAACTGGCTTAGATGAATTTATTTGATCCAAAGAAGATTTAAGATTCTTCATATCGCTACTTGTAAAGGACTTACTTGATGAATCCATTACATATATAGCATAATCCTCATTGTTAACAACTAATCCAGAATCATATTTTCCTCCCTTACTCTTATCATGGTTACCTTTCGCTAATATGGAGGGAGTCCTACTAAATTGACTCTTCACAGCAGAGACACAGGATTCTGCACTAGTTTTCCCTACATAATCACCACCAAAAATCATATAATCCATTGATGTTGTAGTACCCTTCAAATTAGATAGCCATTTTTCCAAATTGGGAATTTTATTGTGAATATCTGAAGTAGCTCCAATATATCTTGTATCTTTTACAGTTTTTGAATAAACTGTTGTTGGAAAACAAAAACTAACCAGTAGTGTTAATATAATAAAAGATAACAACTTTTTAAATTTTTTCATTTTCATCTAATCTTACGTTCCTTTCTATTATTTTGATATATATTTCTCATAATTTAACATAAAATATCTCTTAAATAATATTTTATGCCCATTTATAGTATTAATAAAAAAACAAACATTATCCTTAAATTTTACACAATCATCTTTATAATCATATATTCTTTTTTTACTTTCTCTTGAAAAATTAAAAGTTATAATTTCATGTTTATAAAAAAGTGAGTATCTCACTTTTTAGTGAAATACTCATCTTTTTGGTGCTCTATAGCTGAAAGTATAGATTTATCAAGAGAATTTAAAGCTTTAGTCAATTCCTCAAGCTTTTTTTCTATCCTTAATAAAAGATATAAACTAACCGCTATAGGAAATCCCACATTACTTATAAGCATTACTAATTGGTCATACATGGAATTCACCAACCCTTTTTAAGTAGAGAACCCAAATCTACGATTTGGTGTGAATCACTTACTCAGATGAAGTATGAATCTGAGTTACATTTCCTCTACTTTAATTTTATAGTACAGAGTAAAAATAAATTTTTTAGGAAGTTAAAATTTAAGGTTCATCTTTGTTGTTTTTATTGTAGTTACTAAAATTTTTATTATTTCTTTGCAGTTTTCTAACAATAAAGAAGTTGTCTTGTCATCTGTACTCTAATTTTAACTATGCTCTTCAAGTATTTTCTGCAGTTTTTTTATTGCTTTATCTTTAGTATATCTTACTGAATTATAAGTTTTATTTGTATCCTCTGCTACTTTATTAAGACTATTATTTTTAATATAAAAATCATTTATAACCTGTTTTTCCTCTTCTGTAAGCTTATCTAATGCTTCATATATCTCCTTTGTTTTTTCATAAGCTATTATTTCATCCTCTATGGTAAACATATATTCATTGCCTTTATTTAATATATTTTCATCTGGTATTTCTCTATGGTGCTTTATCTCTCCTTTTAAGAGAGCTTTATAATTTGTTTTGATTGCATTTATACAATAGGGAACAAACTTACTTTCTTCACCTTTAAACATATTAACAGCCTTTATAACTGAAAGATAGCCATGTTGCACCAAATCTTCATACTCATAACATCCTATTCTCCATCTTGAAGCCTCTTTCAATATAAGTGGATTAAAATTTTCTATAATTTCATTTAAAGCACCCATATCACCATTTCTATATTTTTCAAGTAAATTATACATAAAAAAACCCCCTCTTTTTTAAGCCATTTCCCAGCCTAATAACTTTCTTTCTAACTTTTCAAAATCATATTCCCTTTGTTCAAAATCATTCCATCTATCCACAGTATTTTCTTTAGATTTTATTTTCTTCTTTTTTTCTTCCCATCTTGCTTTGTAAGATTTTATATCCTCAATGGAAGTTAAACCTTTAGAAAACCAAGTATCTAAAATTTTTTCTATGTATCCTATGTTTTTTATATTATTAAATATAGCTTCTTCTATAGCCATAACAATAACATCGTAGCTAAATTTATTACTCCAACCTATAATTTTTTTCCTCTCTATAGGAGCTATTTTGTGTATATTATTTTCAAAAACAGCTATAACACCCCTTATGTTTTTAACATTGGCTCTACAAGATTCAATTTCACCTACTTCTTCCTCTGTAGCTGTTGTATTCTTTCCTGCAGCTGTTGTTATATCTATGCCCTCATTAAAATCATCACTTTTTACAGTGTTATTTACCTTAAGCTCTTCTTGACTTTTAAATTCACAATTACTATTTTTGTTTATATTATTATATTTACTCTCTTTTTCTTTATTACTACAACAACTATTGCTTATTACTTCTTTTTTATTATTTATTTCTTTTTGTTTATTATTTATTATTTCTTTACTTACAGGACCCTTATAAGCCCCTTCATACCCCCTAGCAATATGCTTATCACTAGTTTCTATTTCAATATTTTTATCTGTATCTATAGACTTATTTTCAAATTTACTATTTCTATCTATATTCTTATAACCATAGTCACTATTACCATGATCAGTTATGGAAATATAAATATCTTCAGCTTTATTATTTTTCTCCTTTATAAAGCCATCTTCTATTTCATAAAATAATTTATCTACTTCTAATCCACTTTTAGAGTATTGAAAATATAATTCCTTAACAAAATTTCTGTTTTTTATCTTTTTAAGTTCCTTATTCACACATTTAATAGCATTAATATTATTAGGCTCATTATATTTAAACCAATTTAGTATAATAATTTCTTTAGTTTCTTCTGAATAAATTATTTTTTTATATTCCTCAAATTTTTTAATGAGATTATCCACAGTTTCTCTATTATATCCTGTTTCATTTTCTATAATTTTTTTAGGTAGTTCATAAATTCCACATTGTGAAGTATTAGCATTAGTCAATAAGTAGAGATAAAAATATTTTTCTTCTGGTTCTAATTCCACCACAAAACCATCCTTCCAAAATTCTGTATAAAGCTGTCTGTATTTAGCCATTATTATATCCCCCTTATACGATACTATTTTTAATGTTTTATCCGATGACTACCCGCTCTAATACTCCCGTCTTCTTCAAAGTGGGAGTAAGGAGCGGTTACGTTCCTGGATAACCATTTCCTAGGCTTTAGTGGAAGTAAAAACTCCCTCTGAAGCCAAGAACTCCGTTTATAGAAAACATATCTATCCTTTTTAGCATTGATCTCTTGATTTTTGTAACCTCACAGCAACAATATCTATAAAAAAAATAGCTTGTTTATAGATTCATTAGGGAAAGCCCTAATTATACCTGCTATTAATTCTGGACCAGCACCTCTTTTTCCATTAATCCACCTACTTATAGTTGCATTTGAAACTCCTGCTTTTTTAGCAAATTTATTTTGTGACCAATTATTTTTATTAATAAGCTCTAAAATATATTTTTTATTAGGTTGCAATTTATATCCCTCCACTTTTGTTTCTATTAAGTTACAATACAATCTTACCAGATACTGTAACCATATGTCAAACCTATCACTGCCATTTCTATTGCCTATAGGTAACATTTATTGTATAATTGTTTTGTAGGAGGATTGTTATTATGAAATTTGGTGAATTTTTTAAAAATATTAGAACAGAAAAGGGGCTATCTCAAAGACAACTTGCTGAGCTTTCTCACATAAGTAACACAGAAATTTCCCGCATAGAATCTGGTGAACGCCGAAATCCTTCACCTAATATACTAAAATCACTAGCACCACATCTTGGAATAAGTTATGGTGAATTAATGATTAAAGCGGGTTATATTGATGAAAGCATAGAACATGAAAAATACACTGAACATATTTTTAGAAATTCTGATGGAGAATTTGCTGACACAATAAAATTAGCAAAAAATATTCACGATAAAGACTCTGAAATTTTAACTATTATGAATAGAGTTACCTCTGAATTACCTAAGGAAGATATCAAAGCAATAAAAGAATTTGCAAATTTTTATTTAAATAAAAATAATAATAAATAGTTATAATCAAAATTTTACTTATGAAAAGTTTTCATAAAAGTAAATTACAATATATTTAATATGTTAAAACGAGGATGTCTCAAAATAGCCTTAATTTTAAAATCGTAAATATAAATAATACATTCATAAGCTCATTTATATGTTTATTACATGTATTATTTATATTTACTATATTAAAATTGAGGCTGTTTTTATTTTGAGACACCCTCATATTTTTCTCACAAAATATATTTAAATACATATATTAAATTACAACAGAAAAATAATTTTTAAAAATGGTTTGAAATTAGCATGTAAAGGTAGTGATTATTATTGATTAGAAATACTAGACAAAATAATTTGGAAAAATCAGAAATTGAAATTTCTCCTACGGAAGATTTAATGCGAGAACATGGGGTTTTACATCGTATATTGTTGATTTATAATGATGCATTAAAATATTTAAGAAGGCAAAAGGTAAATAATGAAATAGATATTTATTGTATTATTTATAATGCTGCCTCTATAGCACATAAATTTATTGAAAATTATCACCAAAAACTAGAGGAACAATATGTTTTCCCAAAGTTTTCTCGAGATCCTAAATATATTGAGCTTATAAACATACTTCTTAATCAGCACAATGCAGCCTCTAAATTAACTAAAAATATACTTTATTTTTCATCAATAAAAAATGTATGTTTTTTTGGAAGGGATCTACAATTAATTCAATTGATGTCATTATATATAAACATGTATAATCCTCATTCCGCTCGTGAAGCTACAGTTGTTTTTCCAGCTTTTCATGAATTAGTAACTCCAGAAGAATTTAAAAAATTAGGAGAGAAATTTGAGGAAATAGAGGAAGAAAAGTTTGGGGAAAATGGTTTTGAACATATAGTCAATGAAGTTTCCAAAATAGAAAAAACATTAGGTATTTATGATTTAGCTCAGTTTACCCCAATAGAAATAAGAAGAGTGTCTCAAAATTAAGTTTATTTTGAAACACTCCTTCATTTTTTCACCAAGTTTTTTCCTTGTTTAATAATGCTCTTTTATCCGATGACTACCCCCTCTAATACTCCCATCTTCTTCAAAATGGAGGTAAAGAGCGGTTACATACCTGAATAACCATTTCCTAACCTTTAATGAAAGTAAAAACTCCCCTAAAACTAAGAACTCTGTTTATTGCTTAGTACAATTGTATATATTTTTCATTGATCTTACAATTATAGATTGGAATAAGATTAGATGCTCATATACATTTCTATACTATCAAGCATAGTTGCATTTTTGGGTTTGCTAAAAATTATAAACTTTACAGGAGTTGCCATAGGTTATCATATAAATGCTACAGCAGCTAAGTAAAAATTCATCTCCTATATTAATTGTGTTTTTCCTTTACTTGGTAATAATTTCATATTATAATAGAACTACGGAACATTTGTTCTTTTGTAATATGGAGGGATAACATGGCTAATTATTATAAAAACAATTATTATACTTTAGATAAAATCCCTAAGCATAGGATTGAGTATATAACTAAAAGTGCAAAAATATTTTTAAAAGATTTTAATTTAAAACATTGGCCTCTAGATTGTGTTGAACTTATATTAAAAATTCAAAAAGATCAAAGTTTACCTATACAAATAAAATCAATGGCTAATTTACATCATAATTTTGACGCAGCTACAATATATTCAAAGGAAAGTAATAGTTTTCTAATAATTGTTAATAGAAATAAAATTCATTATCCATTTAAAATTTCTAAACACCGTAGACTTAACTTTACATTAGCTCATGAACTAGGTCATATTTATTTAAAACATCATGAATTACCAGAAAACTGTAAAACAGAAAAGGATTTATATATAGAAGAATTAGAAGCTGACGAATTTGCTGGCAAAATACTTATGCCTAAAAATAAAATATACACCAGTAATTTTACATCTATTAAAGAAGTTGCAACATATTTTAATGTTTCAGAGAGTGCTGTACTAAAAAGATTAACCAATATTAAATGCTCTAATTTAACATATTCAAGACTTAAAAACTATGAAAATATAAAAATACATTTCTAAAGATACTTATTACAAAATTTATGAAGCACTTTTTTAATAAATTAAAAAGCTTACATTTATAAATTATAATGATACTAAAATTGTTTTTTAATTTCAAAAATAAAGATACTTGTGATTTTCACACAGGTATCTTTTTTATATCTTTATTATCAAAGTGTTTTCTATTCAAAAGTTAAAGTAATGATTTTTGAATTATTTATATCATCTTTCTCCTCTACCCAAGAATAAGGTCCCTCTTTACCTATAGATCTATAAACTTTATTAACTACATTTTCTAAATCATATACATCTTTATTAAAGTTTAATATATTTATACTTACCTCTTTTTTCCCTTTAGCCACCGCTTGTTGTATAGTGGAATAAAATTCATCATAATTATGTATTGTTAATATTGTATTTCCATTACCATCCTTTTCTGATAAGCCTAAATTTTTAAAACTAAATTTTGTACTGTTACATTTAGGATAACTCTTTTCATCCCATTGATGAGTTTTTTTTATTTGAGCATCAGAAATATTAAAATAAGTATGTCTAGGTGTATTAGAACCATCTTCATTTATAGGATCATCCCAAGTTACATCTAAATGGTGATATTGTCCTCCAATTTTAACTAAATTCCAGGCATGTCCACTCCAATTTTCTTCCGTAATAACACTACCAACTATAATTTTGGATTCTATGTTAGCAGCATCTAAAAGTCTTTTCATAGCATCGGAATATCCAACGCAAGCCCCTAATTTATTTATTAATACACCATAGGCCGTGTTAGATTCCTTAGGCATAGAGCCCTTATCAATTCTAACATCATATTTTGCATTATTAACTAAATAATCATGTAGTGCTAATTCTTTTTCATAATCTTTCATTCCTGGTTTAATTACTTTACTTATAATTTCTTTAACTTTAGCTTGTACGGCTTTTTCTCTATTCTTTAATACTTTTACATCTTCTGAATATTTAAAATCAATGTTCATTTCTATTGGAATTGTAAGTACTTTTTTATGTCCTTCAGCATCAATACAAATATCATTTAATTGTGGATTATTACGTAAAACTTTTTCAACAGTATCTATATTATAATATGAGTCATCCTCCATATCTGTAATAGCTACAGTTAATTTTTCATCATAATTACACATAGCCTTCTCTATAGCTTTATAATACTCCTCCTTATTTGTAACTCTTACTACTCCTTCAGGTAATTTTGCATGACTACTAAGTCTATAGTTTATAAAAACAACTCCTGCTATTAAAAATATAAAAACTACTAAAAAAACTTTAAATATTATCTTGAAAATTTTTTTTGAATGCATCAATATCTCCCTTTGTTTAATTTATTTCGTCTATAAAATATAGCAAAAATTCCCCTATTTATAGATATCATAATTATCTCAATAATTCAATAAAAATATGAATACATTTACTTTTTATTATAAAAAAACTAGATATATTCATGTTTGTAAAAATTAAACTTTACTTTATATTAACTTTATACTATAATTATTCTAATCTTTTTGTTAACTTCGAATTTTATTGAGTATTATTTTAATCTCAATTCTAAAATTCTAGACTATTCATTATAATTTCGCTTTTACAACTATATAAGTACAGTTTAGTTCCATACATAGTTAAAGGTATAACTTCTATAAATACTTTTATTAGTCATACCTATTTTGTAATTCAAATTCTGTAATTTAAAAAATTATTAAACTTATAAAAAAACATCAATTATGTGGTAATAAAAGCAAAAATAAATATACTTTAATTTATATTTTAAAGGAGAAATACATATGAAAGACGCAAATTATTTTATAGAAAAACTAAACATGATTGCTCATCCTGAAGGTGGGTATTATAAAGAAAGTTTTATTTCAGCTGAAAATATAACTGATTCAGATTTAACAACAGCCTTCGAGGATAAAAGAATACTGTGGACTAGTATATATTTTTTATTAAGAAATGGAGAAGTATCTAATTTTCATAGATTAAAATCTGATGAAATGTGGTATTATCATAGTGGTTCTCCTTTAACTATATATATGATTACTCCTGAAGGTGAACTTATAACTGAACAATTAGGTTTAGATATAGAAAAAGGTGAAAAACCTCAAGTTTTAGTACCTAAAAACTACATCTTTGGATCTGCAATGAACAACAAAGGATATGCTCTTGTTGGCTGTATGGTATCTCCTGGATTTGAGTTTAGGGACTTTGAATTATTTGAAAGAGATACTCTTTTAAATCTATATCCTAAATATAAAGAAACAATAGAAAAATTAACTAGAGCTTAGTTTCTTGATTAAATAATAAAGAGAATTTACACAAATAATAAACATAAATTGTCAAGGTCATTAATAAAAAAATTAAGGTGGAATACTATGAGTATCAAAAAATCTATAGACGACTTAGGAAAACTATTTGGTAAAACTATTTTAGAAAATGATAAAAATATTGATACCGAAAAAATTGGTTCAACAGATTTATTTAAAATAATTTTAAATAAATTATTTTATGAAGGCAATTATGATAAGGCAGAAGATTTAATCTTTGAGGAATTAGAAAAGAATGATTCACCTGAAGTATATGAAATAGCCGTGGAATTTTACAATGCATTGCTGAAAAAAAGTGCTGAAGAATTGAATGAAGGTAACTTTGCAAGAGATGAAATTTATCAAGGATTAGATGACATAGAAAGGTTTAAAACTAACTAATTTATAGATCTAATTAATTTAAAGATTGTTTGTGTTAATGAAGTGCACTCAAAATGTTAGATTAAAATAACTAGCATTTTGAGTGCACTTCTATAAATTTTATTCTATTATATTTTAGAAGCATCATAGCCCGTAGCTTTTACAGCATGTATTAGTTCAAAAACTTCAACATCTTTACCCTCTTCTAATGTAATAAAGGCTCTTTTCTTAAAATGACTCACCTTTACTTTTTTTACTCCATCTACTTTTTGAAGAGCCTCCTTAACTGCAATTTCACAATGATTACACATCATTCCTTCTACTTTTAATTCTATTTCTTTTCCTGGGGATTTTTTATTAAAAAACATATAAACACTTCCTTTATATAATTTTGATAACAAATTTCATTATCATTAAAATTATAACATTTATTCTTTATTCTATAAATAACTCTCTAAATTTTAATTAAGACTGTCTATATTTAAGAATAGTTTTCATATTATTGTAATTTTAATAGAACCTTATTCATAATGTTCCATTAAGCCATATTTTATTTGTATTGTGCATTAAAAAATCGCAAATTCAATCTCTTGAATAATGCGATTTTACAATTTGTTATTTAATTTTATTGATTCATAATTTAAGAAAATACCGTAGAAAAGATATCTATATAGATGTCTTTTCCACGTCATTTTTAACACCATTCCTTAGTATACCCTAAATATTTAATATTTTCTTACCTTTTGATAAATAATCATCAAGAGGTTTTTCTAATAATGTACCTATTTCAATGTGTTTTGTATTCCATCCTACACCCCTATCAAAATAATTAAATAAGGTTTTATTAATGTAAATAATAATTTTCTAATGCATCCATTCTCTCTGCTTCTGCATTAGATTCAGCATCTGCATAATTTTCATACATATAACTATCTATATCATCAGACCTAAGTTTAGTACAATCTAAATCTTCAATATTAAATTCTAAAAAATCATCTTCCAAGAAATATTCATCTGTATTTTGATCAATTTTAATTTCTTTTACGCAATAAAATTTTGCATTTATATTCATAACAGTACAAATGGTTTCATTTACTCTCTTTATACTTACTTCAAGATATATATTCAAATCACCAGTAATATCTATAGTTTTACTTTCAATATTTAAATCTGTTGATATTATATTTTCATCTCTTATATCATAAGATTCAAATTTAATATCTGTAGTTTCGCTTAAATCAAAAATATACTTACTCAATAAATTATTATTTTTATTTATATATTCTTCTAATTCATATTCAAATTTTTTTATCATAACATCAGAATATAAATCGTTAAATTTAAAGGTAAAATTTTCTTTTAAATTTTTGAAATTTCCTAAATCAAATAATTGTTGTTTTAAATTAAAAAATTCTATTAGCCCCTTATAAATCGTGAATCTTTTGCTATCTTCAAGTAAATCAGGATGAAGAGATGTTTTATCTTTAGCAAAAAAATCAGATGTGTTATTGGTTATAAAAAAACAATTTTTAAGATTATCTGATTCAGATTTGTGGACATAAGTTAGCCAGATTAAACAGTCTCTAAATTCTTCCTTATTCTCGCTAAAGGGCTTTATTTTTTTAATTGCTCTTTCTATTACTTCATTAAGTAGATTTGAATCTGTATTTAATATAGTTATATAGTTATGTTCTACTAACTCATTGAATCTCGATTCTAATTTCTTTTGCTCTGCAATTACATCAATATTTTTAAAACTCATTTCAATATTGGTTCTATTTATCTTAGTTTGTAACTGATCTATATCAGAATTTAATTCTTCTAATTTCTTTACATAATTATGAATTACTTCTTTGTATATAATATCTGTAATATAGACATGTCCATTAATTTGTTTAATTTTATCTAATAATCTTTTATTAATTCCACTATCCATAAAAGGATTGTTATATATAATATTGCTATCTAAAAATACGTTAAGCATAAAAATAAAACTCCTAAAATTATAAGTTATTTATTATAAAAATAATATACACTTATAATATCATACTGTAGAAATTGTTGTAATCAATTATAATAAATAGAAATTAAAGTTACCTATTTGCATAATAATTTACTATTATGAATCAATTATAGCGCAAATTGTAAATGTAACACTATTCAATTTTCAAAGAACACTTTAGTTCGCAATATAATCATATTATGTATTAGCATTACTAACTGCTTAGTAATACATTTGAAATTTTCTCAAATCTTTCATCTTCTATTCTTGCAATAATAATCTTATTAGGAGATATTTCCTTGATAATATTTTTTATCTTCTTAATTGATTCTTCATCATCGTTATATCCCTTAATGATAGTAATTTCTTTTATATATTCATCTCTACCTAGTAAATATCCATTAGAAAGGAGTCTTACAGGTAAACCTTTGATTTTGATAAGGTCAATAATATCACCAACTCTATCATTTATGTAAAATCAATAAAGCTAAATTTATTTTATTGCCTTAGTAGCAAAGTATTTTGCACTATACTCGCAAATTTTGTCGCTATCCACATCTTCATAAAAATCAGTAATTAGAAAACCAACCTTTGTCTGCCCACCAATTAATGCCTCTAACGTATGACTATATTCAATAGCATTTTTATCTCTTATAAAATCTTCTATGCCTTTTTCATCAAGCTCATCAAATGAATTAAATGGCAACTTATTTGTCACTTCAAAAATATCCTTATCCCACTTTTCACCATTAAACAGATAAATAAATGGATTAACTGCTCCAAAAAGAAATAATCCACCTTTTTTTAATACTCTATAGCTCTCCTTGAATACAGGTAAAACATCTTGAATATATGTAACTGAAACTGGGCAATATACCATATCAAAGCTATTATTATTAAACTGTGATAGATCACACATATCCCCCTGAACAGTTTTCAAATTAAGATCTTCACGACTTGCAACAAATTCATCTTGCTTTAATTGATTTAATGAGATATCAAGGACAGTTACATTTGCTCCAGTAGCTGCCAAAATTGGTGCTTGCTGACCTCCACCACAAGCAAGACAAAGAATTTTAAGTCCCTCCATTTTTTGTGGGAACCACTCCCTCGGAACGTTTTTAATGGCGGTCAATTTAATTCCAAATACTCCATTACGTGCCTTTTCTATATCTTCACTTGTCACTGGGACTGTCCAACACATGCCATCGTTTACACGCTTATCCCAAGCAATTTCATTTTGCATAATTACTTTCCTATTATTCATTGCTGCACCTCTCTAATATTTTAGTTTGCAAAAATACTTTTTGTATTATTATTTATATCACGCTTACAAATCTATCCCAAACTCCCCCTTAACTCTAAACCCCTTCTAAATAATATTTTATTCTTCCGTTATAGTATACTCAAGATAAAATATGATTCTATATCATTTTATAGAATTAGGGGCGCATATTTGCGCCCCTTTAATCATTTTTTATAAATTATTTGTTTTATTGAATGGATAGAAAGACAATATTCATCTGCTAGTTCTGTCATGGCAGAACCCTGTTTGTACTTACTCATAATTTCCTTATTCCTATGTATCAGAACATTACGAGCTCCTGATCTCTCTCCCCATTTTTTATAGCTGGATTTTAGTGCAGGAATATATAAATATTCCCCTTGAATATATTTCTGTACTTCAAGCAATAAATGCTTAGGCAGTACCTTATTTGCATTTTGATATTTCATACAAGCTCCACCCCTAAATATTTAAAATAAATAGGATACAAAGCCATATGTATCGAACTTCTACTAGCAGCTCAATACTCCATACAAAGCGCCGCTTCAATCACACACTGGCTTTGCATGGAGTAAATCAATTTTTTGACCTCCTAATCATTATTTTTCCTCCTAACTTATTCATCTTCCATAATTGCTAATATTAAATATATTAACGTTAGAAAGTATTAATTAAATTATACTATATTTAACAGATATGGTACAACATATTATTCGTTTTACACAGATCATTGTTCATATTTCATCTTGCATGATTTCATCCTTTTAATTAAATAAAGCAGTGCCTTGCATTATAAAATACATAGGCACTGTTTTATTTTACTTTTCTTTATAATTTAATTTTCTATCTCTATTTTTGTTGAATAATTTTTTGATCTTCTACAGGTTTCATGCCATTAAATTTAATATTTCTAACATCTGAGAAACATAATCCTATCATCCCTTGGAGATTAACGGTAGCACCAGCATTAATATTTTGCCAGTTACCAGATTTTATTGTAACTGTAGTAAAATCTCCATTGTCTTTTAAAGTATAGTTTCCTCCCCAAGAAGATTTGTATAATGCTGACTTTGGTAAATCAAAGGATACTTCCCATCCTCCTTTAATTTCTTTGCCTGTATAATTTTTCACCTTTATATCATAAGTGTAATTTGGATGATCATAGCTACCACCGAAGTCCACTGAAACATTTATAGGTTCTAGTGAATTATTAGAATCCTCTGGTGTTTTATTGCATGCTCCCATATTAGTTAAGCCATTATTTAATCTCTTAGTTAAAGTATCACCAAAAGTATACTTACCTTTATTTATATCACTTGAACCTTCTTCATAGTTAGGATTTAATCCATAATCACCGTTCATAACCCAAATTAATGCTCCACCTAGATTTTTATTTTTAATATAATTAAGTCTTTCATCAATAGATCTTTCATTTTCAAAAGATAAGAAAACTCTCTCTTGATTTTGCCAAACATATGGCACCTTTTCTACATCATCCCAATATACCTTTAAATTTTTATCCTTTTCCATAAGGTTTAATACATGCCACAATGGGTTAGCCCCTGCTGGTTCTAGCTTTCCATCGTTATCTAAATCGTCTCCCCAGATATTATACTTGCCAGATGCAGGGGTTCTACTTGATCCATGAAGTCCATTTTGTCCACCTTGTACATTTTCCCATCCTCTAGTATAGTATGGTATACCCATTAATATTTTTTCAGGTGGCAATACACCTCTGTAATATCTATAAGCCCAATCCATACAAAGTGTTGGCATAATTTGACTAGCAGTTTCTCTGTCTTTTGGATCTGGATAAATACCTGCTAAATTTTCAACATATTCATTCCATCCACCATGATAGTCATAGGACATAACACTTAAGAAATCTAGATACTTAGCATAAGTGTTATCTTTAACTCCACCTAGTACCCAAGGTGATGCTGTAACTGCAGCAGACAATATATAATCTTTATTATCCTTTTTAGAAGCTGCATCTATTTTTTCTCTTAGTGTTTTCATGAGTATATTGTATCTCTCATTTAATTTAGCCCTTCTAGGCTCAGATAAGTCAAAGTCAGCTGGATTTCCTGATTGACTTGTTGAAGATGGATACTCAAAATCAATATCAACACCATCAAAGTTATACTTTCTTATAAAATCAACGCAAGAATCTGCAAAGGTATTTATTCCTTCATCCGTATCAAGCATTGTATAGAATCCTCTACTTCCAGCCCACCCACCTACTGATATAAGCAAATTAACATCAGGATATTGTTTTTTCATAGTTTGTAATAAATTAAAGTGTCCTTTATACGGGAGATTTGGATCTAACTCTACCTTTTTCCCTTTATAAGATAAATTATGATTTTTAAATTCCTCTTCCAGTGCGGCATGTTTGTCCCCTAATTTAATTTTATTTGTAGCTTGATCCACCATTGCAAAGGAATATTGAATATGAGTTAAAGAATCCCATTGCAAATCAGTAACCTTAAAATACCCTTGAGCTTCACTATTATAGGCCCACTCTGGGAAATATCCAATTAACTTTCTTTCTAAATCTTTATTATTAACAGTTTGTTTAACTTCATTTTTAGTATTTTTATTTTCAATATTTTTTGCCTCTACTTTTGTTGTCAAAAGCGACAGTGAAAATGTAGCAGCCATAATACCAGCTACTAATTTTATTAATTTGGTGTTTTTCATTGTAAATCCTCCTATTTTATTTCTATATTATAATACTATGCTATGATAATCTTGCTATTTGGTTTCAAATATGAATTTGGGCTATATTGTCTCAGTAACTATTCAAATTAATATCATTCATATCTAACACCTCCATTTTTTTAATATATTTATCTTCTCGATTACCTTTCTGAGTTCTTTACATAAATAACCATAAAAACATATTTAAACAATTTCATACATTATATTTAATTAATTATAAAATATAGTATAAACATTTTATTTTCTATATTAAATAAAATATTTATTTTTCTAACTTTCATATACTTACCTAACTTTACAAAAAACTATATAATTAGAACCTTTACCTAATATACAAAAATAATATTAGAAAAAACTGAAAGATTATTTGTAAAATTACATAAAAAATACTAGAAAAAATTTTAAATATTTTAGTTGACAAAATTATTCTAATACTCTATTATAATATTAATCAAGTAATCACATAGGAATACTAGGTATTGATAAATGCTATGATAAGAAATAGTAACATAAGGTAATCTAACAGAGAGAAATCTTCTTGGCTGAAAGGGATTTTAAGTGTAACTTATGTGAATGCATCTTTGAGCACTGTCTCGAAATATAGTAGACGACAGCGTGTACGCCCGTTAAAGCGTTGAGGTATTATTGTACCAAAATGAGATGTTATTGTATATTTACTGCAATAATAACTAG
This sequence comes from Clostridium sporogenes, assembly GCF_001889325.1. Classification (NCBI taxonomy): domain Bacteria; kingdom Bacillati; phylum Bacillota; class Clostridia; order Eubacteriales; family Clostridiaceae; genus Clostridium; species Clostridium sporogenes. Next base: position 1,433,156 of record NZ_CP013243.1, read on the forward strand.
AGTGGAACCGCGGAAGTTAACTTCTGCCTCTAAAATTTAGAGGTAGGAGTTTTTTTTATTAGCTTTATTTATTAATTTCTCTCCCCTATCAAGTAATGCATTTGTAATAGATCTATTATATTTCAACGGGCTAAGAAAAATTAATATTCATATAGCTTAACAGAACTAAATTAATTTATAGGAGGATTATTATGAATTCTTTACAGTATTTTGATTCTATAGCACAAGAGTGGAATGTAATACGAAGCGAGTATTTTGAGGAAAGATTAAAGTATAAAATTTTATCAATAACTAATATAAAAGATAAAATTGTAGGTGATTTAGGCTGTGGTACTGGCTTTGTTTCATTAGCTGTAGCAAATGAAGCAAGTATAGTATTTTCTATAGATAATTCTATAAATATGCTTAGGGAATTATCAACTTCTGCTTCAAAAAAGGATTATAAAAATATATATCCCATAAAATCATCCCTTGATAATTTAGCAATATTTGATGAATCACTAAATGTAGTATTTATAAACATGGCACTTCACCATATAAAGAATGCGAAAAAAGCTATTGCAGAAATGTACAGAGTTCTTAAAAAAGATGGAGTAGTTGTTATATCAGATGTTAGAGAGCACGATGGTGAATGGGCAAAGGAAGAAATGTTTGATGAATGGCTTGGATTTTCAAAGGAGCAAATGACAAACTGGTTAGAAGATGCTGGATTTAAAAATATAGAAATAGAAAATACAAATTTGAGCTGCAAAGGATATTCAAGTAAAGGTGAATACACTGAAACAGGAATCTTTTTAGCTAGTGCAGTAAAATTATAATCTAATTAACAAATTGCTAATCAATTTAATTACAATAAATCCATTTAACAAACTTCTAAGTAGTTAAATTATTCTAAGATTTAATATAAAAATAGCTAACCTATTTAATTGCAACAAAATATAATTTTAAAAATGCTCATTATAATTACAATGAAATCCAGAAACAATCTTATAAAAATTTTTTTAATCTTTATGTAAAACAAAATACAAAAAAATAATAAATAAAATCACAATTTAATTCTAAGGAGGAATAAAAAATGAAAATTGAATCATTATTAATTCATGGTGGAATAGATGGAGATAAGCATACAGGTGCAGTAAATGTACCTATTTATCAAACTTCAACTTACAAGCAATTTAAGTTTGGAGAAAATACAGGTTATGAATATTCAAGAACAGGAAATCCAACAAGGGAAGCTTTAGAAAAACTTGTAGCAGATTTAGAAAAAGGTTATAAAGGTTTTGCCTTTGCTTCAGGATTGGCTGCTATAACTGCAGTATTATCACTATTTAAATCAGGAGATGAAATAGTAATTTCAAATAATGTATATGGTGGAACTTTTAGAGTTTTAGATAAAGTCTTTAACCACTTTGATATTAAATATTCTATAGTTGATACTTCTAACTTAGATGAAATAAAAAATAGCATAAATGAAAATGTAAAAGCTATATATATAGAAACACCAACTAATCCTCTTATGGATATTACAGATATAGAAGAAATATCAAAAATAGCTAAGAAAAATGATATATATACTATAGTTGATAATACCTTCATGACTCCTTACCTACAGAAGCCAATAAGTCTTGGAGCAGATATAGTTATTCATAGTGCTACAAAATATCTAGGAGGGCATAGTGATGTAGTTGCTGGAATTGCTGTTGTAAATAGTGAAGATTTAGCTGAAAGACTTCATTTTATACAGAATTCTACTGGTGGGATTCTAGCTCCTTTTGATTCTTTCCTTTTAATTAGAGGAATCAAAACATTAGCAATAAGAATGGATAGACATAATTCAAATGCAAAACTTATTGCTGAATTTTTAAGAGAAAGAGATGAAGTAGTAAAAGTATATTATCCTGGTTTTGATACTCATCCAGGACATAAAATCCAATCAAAACAAGCTAATGGATATGGTGGAATGATATCCTTTGTTCTTAAAGATGGTTATGATTATAAAAAGTTTTTTGAAAGTCTTAAGATGATAACCTTTGGCGAAAGCTTAGGAGGAGTCGAATCTTTAGCTTGCCATCCAGCTTCTATGACTCATGGGGCTATACCTTATGAATTAAGACAAAAAGTTGGTATTGTAGATAATTTAATAAGATTATCCGTTGGTATAGAAAATGCTGACGATTTAATAGAAGATTTAAAAAATGCATTTAAGGAGAGTAGATAAAATGGTTAAAGTAGAAAGTTTTTCATTAGATCATACAAAGGTAAAGGCCCCTTTTGTAAGGAAATGCGGAACTCAAAAAGGAGAACTTGGTGATACAATTACAAAATTTGATTTAAGATTTTCACAACCTAATGAAGAAGAAATGCCCACTGGAGCAGTTCATACCCTAGAACATTTACTAGCAGGTTATATGAGAGAAAAAATGGATAATATCATAGATATTTCTCCAATGGGTTGCAGAACAGGATTTTATTTGATAGCTTGGGGAGAGGTTGAAGTTGATACTGTTATTGAAGCGCTAAATTACTCATTAAATAAAGTTATAGAAACAGAAGAAGTTCCTGCAACTAATGCAGTTCAGTGCGGAAACTATAGAGATCATTCCCTATTTTCAGCAAAAGAATATGCAAAACATGTTTTAAACCAAGGTATTAGCAATGAAGTATTTAGATAGTATTAAAGAACTTATAGGCAATACCCCTATTCTAAAACTTAACAATTTAAATATTAAACCTGGCGTTAATGTTTTTGTAAAGCTTGAAACCAATAATCCCGGTGGAAGTGTAAAAGATAGAATAGGAATTTATATGATCGAACAGGCTGAAAAAGAAGGGAAACTAAAAAAAGGATATACAATAGTTGAAGCCACTGCTGGTAATACTGGGATCGGAGTAGCCCTTGCAGCAATAAATAAGGGATATAATGTAATATTTGTAGTTCCTGAAAAATTCTCAGTGGAAAAGCAAACATTAATGAGAGCTTTAGGTGCTAAAATAATAAATACCCCTAAAAAAGATGGCATGTTAGGTGCTGTTGCAAAAGCTAATGAACTATTAGAAACTATAGAAAACTCCATAAGTTTAAAACAATTTGAAAATGAAGCAAATCCCCTTGCTCACTATAAAACAACTGGTCCAGAGATATATGAGGATATGGATGGTAAAATAGATTATTTTGTTTCTGGTGCCGGAAGTGGCGGTACTTTTACAGGAGTTATGAAATTCCTTAAAGAAAAGGATGAAAATATTAAAGGAATTTTAGCTGACCCAAAGGGCTCTACTATGGGTGGTGGAGAAAAAGAAGCCTATGATATTGAAGGCATTGGAAATGATTTTATACCTAACACTATGGATATGAACTTAGTGGATAAAGTTATAAAAGTTAATGATATAGAAGCCTTTGAAATGGTTAAGCTTCTAGCTCTAAAGGAAGGTCTTATTGTTGGTAGCTCATCTGGAGCTGCGGTATCAGCCGCATTAAAGTTAGCCGAAAAAATAGACAAAGGTAATATAGTTACTGTTCTTCCTGATAGAGGAGATAGATATTTTAGTAAAAATATTTACTAGATATTATAAATAATACTCAAATATCTATAATATAAAAAAGATATTTATTAAATTTCTCCTAGATAAACGTATTTTAGAATTTATCCGATGACTCCCATCTTCTTAAAAATGGGAGTAAAGAGCGGGTATGCCCCTGTATAAACATTTCCTAAGCTTTAGAGGGAGTAAAAACTCCCTCTGAAGCGTTGTTAAATTTACTTATCTATATAACATTTATTTTGAACACATAATTAATAGAATGCCCTTCATCCCACAAACTAGAAATTAAGAAAATATATTCTCCCCTTTTTTTGGGAGCATTAAAAGAATCTACATTTATCACTTGTTCCTTTAATTTAATATCTGATGGGTTATCCTTATTGTATATTATTAAATTTACACTAGTTTTGCTTGGCTGTCTCAATAAAGTATTAAAAGTAAGTTTTATTTGCCCACCTTTTTTTACAGAAGAAGCTTTAAGTTTTTTAGCTAAATTAATTGGACTATCAGCTAAATTTGAATTTCCAGGTTTATTAGTCCAAGTATAATCACCTTTTGCAGCTTCAATTTTATTCTGATTATATGTAATATTAATATTAGGTGGCGCTAAAGGAATAAGTTTTTTCATAGGTTTAATCCAAAGCAATACTAAAACTAACAATACTATTATTGTAAGAGAAAAATATTTTTTCAAAGTAGAATCTCCTTTTAATTTTGATTTATTTTACATTTATGAAATTATTCATACAATTATCATATCATGATATATATAATTTTTTGCAAATTTTTATATTCTAGCCTTGAAAAAATAATATGAAATTATTTAAAAATAAGCAATATATCATTTATCAAAAAATACTTTTAATTGGATATTTCTATTAAGTTCTTACTATATAATTTTTAAATAAATTACAATCTCATTACTTAGATTATTAAATATGAAAAAAACTTTGTGAATATACATAAAGGATTTAAAAGTAAAATAACAAATATAAATTTAGGTTGCACTAAAAAACATTTTATCATTAATGTTTTTTAGTGCAACCATTATCCCATGTTTGTAATATTTGAAAGCATACATTATAAATATATTTCAAATAATTATATTTTCTTTATCTTTTATTATTAAATACTCTGTGAAATAAGCTCTGTAAAATATTTAGGGTCACCAGTAAAATAATAGTTGTACCAGGATTCAATAATATCACAAGGGAAAACATTCAAATATTGTATAATGTGTTTTGCCCACAACAAACCTCCTGCTGAACTTGCTGTTATCAAGTTGCAATCTACAACAGCTGGAGAATTAACATATAACTTTTCACCATTATATTGTTTTGAAAATGATGTTAGATAATCTAAAGAATTGCTTGTATGCTTGAATTTATCTAAAACTTTTAAATCAGCCAAAGCAAGTGTAGCTCCACATATAGCCCCCACAAGAATACCCTCATCTATATATGATAAGGCTTTTTCTAAAATCTGATTATTTTCTTTACTATTCCATGATTCTGCACCAGGTAAAAGCAAGGCAATTATATTATTTTCATCTATTTCATCTAATAAACAATCTGGAGTTATAGTTAATCCTCCAATTGTTTGTATTGGATTCTTATTAGTGCTAACAGTTTTAATTACAAATTCTCTATCTTGTTTTTTCAACATAGATTCCATACTAATGGCTTGTAGAATATGGCCAACTTCCCATTCAGCCATAGATTCTAAAATGTAAAGATATATAATTTTCTTCATTCTGTTCCTCCTAAAAGTAATTGTATGATTTTTAAAATTTTTTTCATAATTACTCAACACAACCTTAGTTTAAAAACATTCTAACATAAAAACAGTGACACCTATATGTCACTGTTTTCATAATTTTTTATTAAAGTATTTTTCAAATGTTCTTTAATTCTTTGCTGGTAGGATAAGGGTGAAAGAACTTTAATTTTTTCTCCAAAGCCTAAAATGATAGAAAACATAATAAAGTCATTTTCTTTTATAGCAACTTTTTTAACTACAGATGTTTCTAACACATTGATAACATCACCATGGAAATATTCATTAATCAAAGCCTCTACTTCTTTTGAATATTCAATAGTAACATATATATTGTCCTTATCTCTTTTTTCTTCATAATCATCAAGTAACTTTGCTACATCATAATCATTATCAAAATACACCTCACTTATTTCTAAATTTCTCATTCTTACTATCTTAAACATACGAAAATCACTTTTTTCTAAATCATAACCGAAAGCATACCAAGAGTACCATTTATATAAAACATGTATGATATTGCATTTAACTATTCGAGTATCACTATTAAGATTAGTGTATTGAAATGAAACTGTTTTATTATGTTGAATAGCTTCTTTTAACATAGAAACATATGAAATTATACTTCTGTTCTCATTTACTATAGAAAAATCAATATTTAGTGCATCATTATTATTTTTATCAGAATATATATGTTTTACTTTTTCATATGTTTCATTAACCTTTCTTTCACCATAAACACTTTTCAAGCTTTGTAGCGCAAGTAGCATATATTCAGAATTGGCATTATCAATTATTTTTTCATTCAACCTATAATCAGGATTAATTGAATAACCACCTTTTGATCCTATTTCAGAATAAATTGGAATTCCTGCTAATGTCAATGTATTTATATCACGAAGAATTGTTCTTCGTGAAACATTAAAATGTTCAGCTAAATTATTTGCACTAACATTCTGTCTATTTATTATATAAAATAATATTCCTAATAATCTTTCAATTTTCATCATCTCACCTCGATTTAATATATATAGATTCTATAGTGCTACTAGACAAATAGCAACAAATTTCAGTAAATAAATATAAAATCCATAATCCCCAATATAGAGAAAGAGGAGCCTCCATTGCTGGATAGCTCCTCATCACTTTTTATATTACACACTACAACATCTCCAATCTTCACAATTCCATATATCCGTTGCAATATCTTTATAAAACTCGGGCTCATGGCATACTAGAATTATGCTACCATCATACTCTTTTAAAGCATGCTTAAGCTCATTTTTTGCATAAATATCTAAGTGGTTTGTAGGTTCATCTAAGACTAATACATTGCTAGGTTCATTGATTAACTTACACAGTCTAACCTTAGCCTGTTCTCCTCCACTTAATATATTAATAGGACTATCTATATGCTGCCTTGTTAACCCACATTTAGCAAGACTACTCCTTACTTCTGTTTGAGTTAGATCAGGGAACTCATTCCAAACATCATATAAAACTGAGCCGGCATTATCTTCTATAATTTCCTGTTGGAAATATCCTATCTTTTTATAATCGCTTAAAGTCACCTCACCATTTATAGGTTTTAAGAGTCCAAGTAAAGTTTTTATTAAAGTAGTTTTACCTATTCCATTGGCACCTGTTATTGCAATTTTTTGTCCTCTTTTCATTTTTAAATTTAGAGGTTTGCTTAATGGTGTGTTATACCCAATAATTAAATTACTGGCATTGAAAATTATATTTTCTGGCATTCTGACACTTTTAAAATTAAAATATGGTTTTATGATTTCTTTTTTAATTTCTATTTTTTCAATTTTATCAAGCTTTTTTTCTCTTGATTTAGCTTGTTTTGCAGTAGAAGCTCTTGCCTTATTTTTTCTTATATAATCTTCAAGCTTTGCAATCTCGTTTTGCTGCTCTTTATATTGAATTAACCTCTGCTCTTTTCGTACTTCATAAGTTTTAACAAAATAATCATAATTTCCCGCATATCTTGTTAAGGTTTTGTGCTCAAGATGATAAACCACATTTACTACACTATTTAAAAAACTATTATCATGTGATATTAATATAAATGCACCTCCATAATTTATTAAATAACTTTTAAGCCATTCTATGTGCTCTTCATCTAAATAGTTAGTTGGCTCATCTAGTAGTAAAATATCTGGTTTCTCTAAAAGTAGTTTTGCAAGTAAAATTTTAGTTCTTTGTCCTCCACTTAAAGCTGAAACATCTCTATCTAAAAGCTCTTTAATCCCAAGTCCAACTACAGTTGCTTGTATTTTAGAGTTAATACTGTAAAAATCATTCTTATCTAAAATCTCCTGCATGGTTGCAATTTGGCTTAACGTTTTATCCATTCTCTCTTCATCCATATTGCCAAGATTATTATATAAATCATTAATTTTATTCTCTATATCAAATAACTTTATAAATGCCTTTTTTAAAAAATTGAATACAGTAATTCCTTCTTTTAATTCAACCAATTGATCCATATATCCAATGCTAAATTTACTATTCCAATCAATAGTTCCTTCATCAACTAAAATTTCATTTGTAATAATTTTCATAAAGGTGGACTTACCTTCACCATTAGCTCCAACAAGACCAATATGCTCTCCTTTTAATAATCTAAAGGATACATTTTTAAATAATATTCTATCTCCAAATGAATGACTCATGCTTTCAACTGTTAAAATGCTCATAACTCTACACCTCCTTGTATCCTTTAATTGAATGATAACACCACAAAGGCTTAAGTCCAAGTTCATAAATAAATCTGTACTGTTTATGAGCACAGGAGGTGGCGTTAAAATAAATAATATCAAAATGATTATAAGCTTAGTATAAAAATTTAAGGCATGTTTTTCATAGTAATAAATGTGAAAAACATGCCTTTTATATTAACCATAACTTTTCTGATTTCTTATTATTCTTCTAATACTACCTTCTGTTAGGAAATACTCTTCAGCCAATGTTTTGACAGAAGCTCCTGAAGAATATTTATTAAATATCTCTTTATCCCTTACTTTAAGATATCTTTTAGTTTCAGTATTTTCTCCCCAAGACTTTTTATTTTCATTTTTTTTAGGTATATAAATATATCCACCATCAATATAATTTTGAATCATCTCAATTATACCATCTGGCAATATATTTTGTGCTTTTTCATATTTCATAATTCTTCGCTCCAATCTACATTTATCAATTGTATAAATGAAGATGCAAAGGTTGACTAAAATATGAAAAACTCAATATTAATATATTGGCTCCAAGCAAAAGTTTTTCATATACTACAATCTTTGCATGGAGCTAACTACTATAACTAATAACATTGCAATCCACCTTCCTTTTTATTCTAAATTATATCACTTTAATTACTTGTGTCAATTTACCCAACCACTCCCATTAACTTTTTATTAATTAGTAGCATTTATCTTCTAAAAAGTATAGTTATCCATTAGTCTTATCTTTTAACATTATCCTTTATAACTATGCTATACAAAAAAAGATGGTCACTGCCAATTTGCAATAACCATATTTTTATATTATCTACTTTATTCACTTATAGAGTTTAATTCATTACATATATCATCTATTTCATCATAACTACTTGTTATACCAATTATGCTATTATTAAGCTCGTCAATAGCCGTAAAAATTTCTTCCATAGCAGTTGCAGTGGATTCTACAGTTTCGCTAATATTATTTACTGAACTTAATGTATTTTTCATCGTACTTTCAAGCAATATAGATTGTGATCCAACACTGCTTGAATAACTTAATACATTAGAAGTATTCTTATTAACATCTTTAAATAACTCTTTAACATCATTTGTATGCTCATTACATAATTCGATTGATTTTTCTTCTTTTAATATTTCTTCTGCAACTACCTTTGTTTTATTAGATATATTATTCAATATTAATTCTATTTGATCTGTAGATTCTTTCGAATCCTCAGCAAGTTTTCTTACTTCTTCTGCAACTACAGCAAAACTTTTTCCATACTCTCCAGCTCTAGCTGCTTCTATTGATGCATTAAGGGCTAATAGATTGGTTTGCTCTGATATTTTTGTAATACTGCTAATAATATGAACTATTTTTGTATTTTCATCACTTAATTCATTTATCATGGATACCACACTTAAAATATTTTTATTTACCTTATTCATTTCCGAATATAATATATCTACTTTATTATTACCTTCTAATACAACATTTTCAGTTGACTTAGATAATTCCTCCATAGTTTTAATGCAACTAGTAACTTCTTCTGCTTTTTCTGCTCCGCCCTCTATTGAGGCTTTCATTCCAATCATTACATCAACTTCTTTGGCTGCACTATTAGCAACGTCGCTTGTAGAACTAGTAATTTCTTCTGCTATTTGTCCTGCTACAGAAATTCCACTTTTTATTTTCTCATTAGTTGCTGTTAAAACTTTTATAGTGCTATATATTTTTTCTAGCAACAACTCTGCTCTAGATTTAGCTTCTTCAGTAGCTTTATGAGTTTCTTCTAAATCTTTATAAATACTTTTGGTAGTAATGGCATTAATGGACAATATAGCTGATCCTGCTACTATGTATGATATATAAAATACTAATTCATAGTATCCTACGGAAGCAAAGAGTGTTGTTTTATAGCCTAAGAAGAAATACACTACAAGTACTGTAGCCAAAATTGCTTCAATAATTAATATTTTTAAATCTTGATATACACTCATTAATATAACACCATAATATATCAAAATAAAATTAGCCCAATTTGGGTCTGATATAAACATTATACATATAACAGCAGTGTACATCATTACCGTATAATGCATTGTTTGGATAATACATTTCTTTTTTATTAATATAAAATCGATTATAGCTAAAGGTATGGAAAGTCCAACCAATATTATTATGGCATTCCTGTCTACCTTTAAAATTATATCAAAAATTGCCCTTAATACTACGGATGCTATAAATCCTGCCAACATAATTTTATTTTTCAATTCCGCGTTTTTTTTGTAATCCATTACTACTCACCTCTTATTGAATTCTATATTATTATTCGTAGCATCACCATATAACTTTATTATTAATATATTTATTTATATTTCATCTCTTTTAATCATTATATTGCATAAATATACATTTTATTATATCAAGAATATACAAATAACGATTGCTTATGTCATTATAAATGTATTTATCTTAATTTATTGAAATATTTTTCGATAGTTATAAATAGACATATTTAACGATAAAGATAAGGCGGAGATAAAATGAGTATAAAAATTAAAAACATCGAGTATTACCATCCTAAAACAAGCTATTCTAATGAATATTTTTTGAAACATTTTTCAGAGCAAGACGTAGATATTTCCGGATTATTAAATGTTACTGGAAGAAATAAGAGATATGTTTCTGAAGATTTTAATGAAAATTCTTTAACTATGGCTATAGAAGCTTGCAAAAAAGTAATAAGGACTGCAAATATAGATGTACAAGATATAAATTTAGTTGTATTTGTATCTTCTACCCCAGAATATCTATCTCCTACAAATGCTGTTAAAATTCATGATGCTTTAGGTTTATCTAAGAATACAAATGCATATGATATGAATGGTAATTGTGCGGGGATGATCATTGCAATGGATCAAGTCTGTAGAACAATGAAGAGCAATAATAGAATTAAATATAGCTTACTTGTAGGTTCAGACTTAGTAATTAGATATTCAAGAAAATCAGAACCTATTACTTATGCTAATTTTGGAGAATCTGCATGTGCTGTTTTACTAGAGAACACTGATGATAATATATCAGATTTCATAGATAGTTCATCTTACGTAGATAGCTCATTAAGCTGCTATATAAAATTTCCTCCTGATGGCTTTTCTAAGGTATTACCAATAGATGAAGATACGCCAAAAGATAATAGAATAATAGAATGGGCAGATTTTAATACAGATGAGGCATTTGCAAGTTCTGTTGATTCAATAAATGAAATACTAGATCGAAATAATCTAACTAAAGATGATGTTAAATTATATTGCTTATCTCAATTTGCAAAGAAAAATATTGATATGATAAGAGAGACTTTAGAAGAACCAGATCACAAATTTCCATTCGTAGGTGACAGATTTGGATATACAGGTGTTACAAGCCCATTTCTGGCCTTAGCTGATTCTGTTTCAAATGGTAACCTTAAGCCTGGAGATTATGTTATTTTATGGACGGTTGGAGCTGGTGTGGTCGCTTCATGTATACTACTTAGATATTAATATCAAATCGCAAAGTCAAATATAAACTTTTTGATCTGAATTAGGTATGTAGGTAGATTTGTGTAAAAACAAATTTACCTACATACCCCCTTTAATTCATCAATAGCTTTTATCTTTCTAAGCATTTATTATATAAAAAATCACAAACACTTTCAGCTTTTTGTGTATTATAAAACTGAATCATTAGTGTGTTAAATTCTAATTTGTCTTTTGTTTTTATGTTTAAAGTTCCCTGACCACTAGACAATAAAACACCATTAGCTAACAATCTACCAGTTATTTTATTTCATCTTTGTAAATTCCATAACTAAGCAACATACCAAATATAATAAACACTAAAACCATACTTATCATAACTTCATATGGTCTCCAAATCCCCATGTCAAAATGAAATCCAGATACTTGAGATATAACCTGTGATGATGCTATTGGAAAAGCATTTAAAATAACTTGAGAAAGCTTCCCTGGCATATTAATAAATGAATCAAATATAATGTAAAAAATATTTATTCCAATCCCTATAGATATAGCCAAGTTTGTCTTTGCTATTTTATAGGATATCCATCCCATAACAGTTGTTAAAGCTAAAATTCCTAAAAGTTCACTTATAAACATTAAAAGTATCCCCTCTCCTAATGTAAAGTTTCCTATAGAAAATAATGCGAATACTTTAAAACTGCTTTTTAAAGCCTGAAGCCCCGTAGCTGATCCAAGAATTAATACTGTTCCAAGTGTTGCGGCCAAAATTAATAATAGGCCATATATCATAACTGGTAAAAGACGAACAAGCATCATCCTTTTCCCTAGTTTTGTTGCATAAATAATCTCCATACTTCTATCTTCTAAACTATCGGAATAAGTAGCTGCTGCAAAAAATGTTACCATAAATATAATTACTAAATAAATGGACTTAAGATTATCAATTGCTAAATTCCAAAGATAACATCCAGGATACTTAAGAAAAGGTGTTTTTACTTTTTGAAGCTCTTCTAAGGCCTTCTTCCTATTACTTTCGGGAATTTTTTCTATAATAGCCCTAGATTTTTTTCTCCAACAGTTATAAAAATTTTTAGCATAAGTATCTGGAAAATCCTCAATTCTATTTTCGTTATAAAGAATTCCAGGATAGGACTTAACTAAACCAATCATAAGTATCTCAGCTGGTTTATATTTTATTTCATCTGATTTTTTATCTCTAACTTCTTTTAGTGCTAACCACAATTTATCTTCAGTCATTTCACCAGAATAAACATCCTCTTCTTTTAATTCTTTAGACAGATTTTTTTCTTCTCCTATAAGTATTGCACTTAATCCTACCGTTATAAAAAGTATTGCTATTATTGAAAAAAGTACATATCTTGTGAAAAGTCTACGTTTTAATTCCTGATATACCATCTCTTATCTCCTCCTGTAGTTTAGTACAGTAAACACTGTACTAAGTAAGAATATAATTCCACTTACTACAAGTAAAATTGATGGTATCCAGAAAACTTTTCCTAAAATTGTAGTTATAGGGAATACACCTAATTCCATAAATTGTGGATATGAAAATGTTATTGCTCCTGGTAACAACATCTTAATTAAATCAATAATAGGAGCTTTTATATCCATAAAGGTAAATAGCATAAAAGAAACTAATATTGTCAATATAGACACTTGGATAGCTTGTGAGGATTTTTTAGCTAAAGATGAAATCCAAGTAGAAAAACTTGCTATAGTTAAAATTCCTATACCTCCGAAAATAAATAATTTTTTAAGAAAATCTTCCACAGTACTTGGAAGAAAACTTGTACCAAATACTTGTATTGATGTATTTAACGCATTAGTTGGTAATAATTTTCTTAATAGCACAACATATAAACCTACTCCGCAAAGGTAAATAATAAATGCAATAATCCAAGGTAGAATAATTTTGGGTAAAATTAAACTTTTCCTACCATGTCTTGTAGCTTTAATGATTTCATCAATTCCATCTTCTTTGTCCTTTGCTATTATGGATCCTGCAAAAACCCCTACCATAATCATAAACACAAATGATAAAAACACTATATGTTCAATTCCTTCGCTCCATTGTGTGAATCCACTGTAATAAGTATATGGTTTTTTTACCTTATTCCAGGTTGATATTGCTAATTTTTTCTCACTTTCATTATGTGCATTATTATCAATATAATTGAGATAATATAAATCTTCTTTTTCATAAAAATGCTTTCCTGCATCCTTAGGAATATGGGCGTATCCCTTTGTAGACTCGCCCCTCATATTTATAATTCTTAGATTCTGCATAACTAATCCTTCAGCATAAACAGCATATTGTAACAAATCTTTAGTTATAACAACATCACTTTCATCATCACCTTTTAATGAGTTAAGATATATATCACACCCTTTTTGAAATTTATCTTCAGTCATTTTACCTGCAGTAACATTTCTATCCTTAGCAGCTATTTCTATTGCATCTCTACCTTTATACCCTTTATAACACCCTGACTGCATAAAATCTTCAGTAGCTCTTCCTACAATAAACCATGTCCATAATAATGCTAATGTAACTGCAATTAAAACATATATAAGTAGCCTTTTAAACCTAAGTTGTCTTTTCAATTCTTGAAAAAATACATCCATTTTTACACCTCCCTAACTTTTGAAAGATAAAAGTCATTAAGAGATGGTGAAACTAGTTTGCTATCTGGTAATGGAGTATCTGCAACATAACGAATTAAAACCTGTCCCTCTGATTCATTACGAAAATTCATAATTCTATATTCCTTTTCTAATATTGTCATATCATTTTCAGGAACAATTGTCTCAAATACCTTACCATCAAGTGATTTAATTAAATCAGTGCTTTCTCCTACCTCAATTACTTTACCATTTTCCATAAGTATAAGATAATTAGCAATAAACTCAATATCTGAAACTATATGTGTGGATAAAATAACAATTTTTTCTTTGCTTATTGTGGTCAAATATTGGCGAAATTTTCTTCTCTCTTCAATATCTAACCCAGCAGTAGGCTCATCTACAATTAAAATATCAGGATTATTTAGCATAGCTTGACATATACCAACTCTCCGCTTCATACCTCCTGAAAGCTTATCAATTTTTTTCTTTCTAACTTGCGATAAATTAAATTCCCTTAATAATTCACTTATTCGTTCATTTCTTATTTTTTTATTAATTCCTTTTAATGATCCAATGTAGTGAAGAAAATCCTCCACTGTTTGGTTTTTATCATATCCAAACTGTTGAGGCAAGTACCCTATTTTATCAAGGTATGAACTCCCTAATTCAGTAATATTTACATCATCTAGTATTATTTCTCCATTACTTGGTTTTATGTTACCAACCAGCATTCTCATTAATGTGGTTTTTCCCGCACCATTTGGTCCTAAAAGGCCCCAAATTCCTGGAATAAATTCAAGATTCATATTATCAATAGCATTTAAATCTTTAAATTTTTTAGAAAGATTGTAGGCATATAGTTTCATATATAAATCCCCCTTGTATAATAATTTTATAACCTCTAACATTTTACATATCATCATATATTTTACAACAAACTCTTTGTATTAATCAATAAAAAATACTTGCAGAAACCTTCTATAATGTTTTTTTATTTATTCATAAATATATTAAATTTAATTACTGGTTATTTT
Source organism: Clostridium sporogenes (assembly GCF_001889325.1). Lineage (NCBI taxonomy): Bacteria > Bacillati > Bacillota > Clostridia > Eubacteriales > Clostridiaceae > Clostridium > Clostridium sporogenes. Next base: position 1,448,409 of record NZ_CP013243.1, read on the forward strand.
ATCAGTTGTTCCAGTTGCTGAACTCCTTTTTAGTTCATTTAAATCCATAACTTTATTATTAGTAGATTTTTCATATTCCAAATCATACATTCCTCTATATACTGCGGATTTTTTAAGTAATTCATTGTGACTGCCAGTGCTTATTATTTCTCCCTTATCTAACAAAACTATTTTATCAGATAAAAATCTAGCACTAGAAAGTCGATGTGTTACAATTAAACCTATTTTTTTTCTTACTAATAATTTATAGTTTTCAAATATTTCTTTTTCTGAAATACCATCTAAGGAAGCATTAGGTTCATCTAATATATATAAATCCGAATTTCTTAGAAAAGTACGACTAAGTGCAACTTTAATCCATTGTCCTCCGGATAACTGTGTTCCATTTTCAAACCAATAACCTAATTGAGTTTCCAGTGAAAAAACTTTATCCATTCCCGTCAATGATAATGCGTTTTCAATTTTTTTATCTGAATCAACATAATCAAGGTTTCCAACAGCTACATTTTCTCTAAGGGATAATTCGTACTGAGTATAATCTTGAAATAAAATGCCTATTGCCTTTTGATAGGATTCTATGTCAATAAGTTTTAGATTAATATCATTTATAAATATATTTCCTTCATAGTTGTTATAAAAACCAGCTATAATTTTTACAAGAGTAGATTTTCCTGATCCATTTCTACCAACTAAAGAAATTATGTCCCCCTCTAATAATGTTAGATTTATATTTTTCAGAACATAGTGATCAGAATTTTCGTACTTGTAACTTAAGTTATCAATTTTAATGCTATTAATTTTGTTTATAGTAATCTTTTTATCATTATCATTATTACTATCTATATCCATATCAATAAACTCAAATATTTGACTTATATAGAGAGTTTGTTCAACAACTAGTAAAAATCCTCCTGAAAATGATTCTATACTACTTTTTATATTTGAAATACTTGTAATATATGCAATTGCGTCACCAATCATTATACGACCATATTTTGCATCTAATATGCTCAGAATAAAAATACCTCCCAAACATAAATCATCAATTAGTGTAATAACACCATCAGCTATTGACATGCTTTTATTATTTTTTCTGTCCTGTTCAAAAAATTTATCATATATAATTTTGAACTTATGTATAAAATAATTAAAAAGTTTATACATTTTAATTTCCTTAAATGCTAAGTCATTAGTTAATAAAAACTGGTAATACCACTTTTTTCTTTCTTCTGTGGTACGATTTCTTATTAATTCATATTGTTTTTTGCTATAATGCACCATTACAATTGTTTTAAAAATTGAAATTAAGACAATAATGATAAGTAACCACCATCTCCAAGCTAATAATATTCCAATATTAGTAGCCATTGCTATTATCGAAGAAACTAATGAAATTAGTGACATAAAATAATTAAATACACTTTCATTAGCTTGGCCCTGAGCTCTCTGAATCATATTATATACATCTGTATTCTCAAAATTTTTCAAATTAAGTTCAGAAGTCTTATTTAAAACTAATAAGTTAAGTTTTAAGACTACTTTATTTTTAAATTTAAAAGTTATATAACTTATGATTTTATTCATTGAATCATTGCATATCTCCATTGTAATGTAAATCATAACAAATACATAAATCTTACTAAGAGAAAATGAAGGTTTTTGAATACCGTTTAAAATATATTTAATAAGTATTACTCTTAGGCTAGGTATAACACCCATTATAATTTGGTTAAATATTATTAAGTACAATACTCTTTTATCAATTTTTGATAACAAAAGATAAATTCTTCTATATAAATTAAAAACTTTTTTAAAATTAAATTCTGTATTCATATAATAATAGCCTCCCTACATAAATTAATATGCTACACATAAAAAATTAATCTTGAAGATTATTTAAAATTAAAATAGTTAATAATGAGACTATATAATAATCTTAAAAAGAGCCCATTTATTTAAGGCTCTTTCATTAGTTTATTTCTATCATATTTATTATTTTATTAAAGTATCTATTTTCCCTATCTTTAGGTTATATATAGATTTACTTAATGATATACTAAAAATAATAATTGAATGAAATAACGAAATATCTAAATAATTTAGATATTTCGTTATTTGCCAGTGAAGTTTAAATTAAGCGTTAGATCTACGTATAGTTACAATTGCACTTTGTTTGTTTCCAGTATGATATTCACCATTGCTACCACAGCCACAGCCACAATGCGCACAACTATCAGTACCTTTTGCATTTGAATAAGCTGTATCACACATACAAGCTTCTGGTCGAACACCATCTCCAACTTTTCTTCCAAAAGGATTAATAAAATTCATAAATTCTCCTCCTCGACATTTAGAAATTACATTTCTAAAATGTCTATAATATTTTTTATAAATAACTTTTATGATTAATAAAAGTATTTATTCTTAAATAATTTCAATTTTGTTTAATTTTTCAAGTTTTTCTGGATTACTTTCCAATATAGAATGATATCTTGCTAAAGCAGACTCTAAGTAAATTCTTTCTTCAATACATCTCTCATGCCTGTAACTATAATGAATACCTTTTTCGTCATAACAATTTGTATAACACACACTACAAAGATTTACTGCCCAACAATTCTTGCAATATTTTTTAGCTTCATTTATAAAATCTTCAACATAGAACTTTTTTATTTTTGGAATATCAAAACCTATATCTACATTTCCTAGTGAAGGAACATTACCAACTTTCTCACATGGGTAGAGCTCTCCATCAACTGTTACTAATATTCTTCTTTGGCCTGGAACACAACAACCATTCATACCATATTTTTGAGCGGGTTCATTAAGTAATAATCGTTTATGGATTCTCAATAATCCTTTATTTATATCTCCCTGTGAAAATAGTTGCTCTTTAGATGATTTTTGTTTTTTTCTATCACTCCAGTCAAGTAATGGTTCATTTATTTTATTAGTATAATACTTTTCTTCTTTACTTTGAGGTAATACATATTCCATTTCTTGTGGTCCTGTATCTACCATAGTACTTAAAACTGATATGTTATCAGGAATCCAATCTGACTTTTTAAAAAACTCTTGGATTTTTTCATATTTTTCTTCATAATTAGGACCACTAGTAACTACATTAAATCCAAAAGAAGGATGCTCGCCAACTTTTTTATATGCTTTAATTAAATTTTTCAAACCTTTTTCTGCATCATCAAAGCTACCTTTGCCATTTACATAAACTCTATTTTCATTATGAATAGATTTTGGTCCATCTAAACTTATTGTTAGAACCATTTTATTTTCAACTAAAAAATCAGCAATATCTTCTGTTATTAACGTAGCATTTGTTGTCATAGAATATATAACATTTTTGTCTTTAATCTTCGCATTTCCATAATCAATACATTTTTTGATAAGTTCAAAATTTAATAAAGGTTCTCCACCATAGAAACCTATATAAATTTCTTTGTTCTCACTTGAATGCTTGTCTAAAAAGTCTATGGCTTTTTTAGCTGTTTCAAAAGTCATATGTCTATGTCCGAACTCTCTATAATTTGGATGTGATGGATTATAGATACAATAATTACATCTTAAATTACATTTTTCTGTAACTTCTAAAGTAATATTGCGTACTTCATTAGCTAACATCTTATCAAACATTAGCACTGGATCTCCAGTTAATGTTTTTAGAGGCGGTGCAGATAAAATATGTTCTTTTTCAACAGCATCTTCAATATCAGATAGTGCTCCAACTAAATCATTATCTGATATATCAAGATCAAATAAAGAATCAAAATTATCATTTTCTAATAAACATTTTAAAACTTTGTATACATTTTCATTAACTTTAGCTATTTTACCAGTTCCGGTATCTAAAAAATATAAATTTTTTTCAGTACAGAAAGTTTTACCTAACCTTCCAAAATAATTATTATTCTTTAGTTTATAAAATAATTCTTTAAATTGTAAAATGTTTAACTCATTATCTGTTCTTGCAATCATAATATCCTCCTTATTTATGGGAATTACTGCTATTTATAATATCAATTTCAACTAAATATGTAATAATATCATTAATTGATACCTAAACAGCATTATATATAGATTTAATTTTTATAATATCTATACTTTTTTATATTAAATTACAATATTTTAAATATATCCATAAAACATACTACTTTTTCCAAGCTACCATCTTAAATGGTAGCTTGGACTTTTAAGCTCATTTACTATTATACATTTATTGGAAATAATGTCAACATATTTATTGGATTTTTTCCCCAAATATTATTTGTATTTAATAAATTTAATTTAAAAAATATTTCTTAACTCAAACATATACTTTAATTAACTAAATATGTTCTTGTAATTTATTTGTAATTTTTTACAGATGTTTTGCCTTCTTTTTCTTCTATTAGTGCTGTATATGCATTAGCTAGTCCAGCACCATAATATTCATTAAATTTATTATCATATAATTTATCACAGGTTTTATAAATTCTTTTTTCTATTTCCTTAGGTTTAAGGTTAGGATTTTCACATAAAATAAGCCCTGCTATTGCTGAAACTTTTGGTGCTGCTATTGAAGTTCCCTCACCAAATACATATCCACTATCACTAATTCCTGTATTAACACATAAATCAGGATACTCTCCTCCAGGTGCAGTTATATCAATATATCCTTTCCCATAGTTTGAATACGATGAGATTTCATCAGTTGTTCCAGTTGCTGAAACATTTATAACACCATCAATTGTTGCTGGAACTACATAAGTTAATCCTTCATATTTAAATCCATATTTGCTATTTATATCATTAAGAAGTTTTGTTAACTTTTTTGGATCCCCACAATCTAATCCATCATTTCCAGCTGCAGTAACTACAATAACATTATGGTCTATTGCATATTTAATTGCACGTTTATATAACTCATATTCTGCCATATCATCTCCTAAGTCATATTTAACACCCGTATCAGGATCAGTCCAGTAGGATTTACCCTTTAAATCATACCCTGCCATGCTTAAATTGATAATATCTACACCATCATTAGTAGCTTTTATTATTGCTGATGATACTATTGAAGCATTAGTAGTTTTTTTTGAATCAAAAACACGATAACTTTTAAATCCAATATTAGGAGCAACCCCTTTAACCTTTCCATTAGCAGCAATATTTCCAGCTACGTATGTTCCATGACCAAATCTATCTTCTATATCATTAGAATTTCCAGTTTCTGTTTCATCATCGTTAAATCCTTTAGATACAAAGTTTTCTCCTCCCATAAAATTTTTCTTTAAATCTGGATGATCTTTTTTTATTCCAGAATCTATGACACCAATTACTACATTATGATTTCCACTATTTAACTTAAAGCTTTCCCCATTATTAGTTACTCTTTTAATATCCCATTGATAAGTATTATATAAATCAACATCCTCATTGTTATTATAAATTTTATTTAAAGTTTTATTTTTTTTTATATAATCTTTAAAATCTATTGTTTTTTCTTTTGGAATATTAATAGGATGATTTGGAGCCACTGATTTCACTTCATTAAAAGCTTTAATGTTAGGTATTAATTTAGGATTACACTTAACTTCCAATCCTCCAATATCCGGGAAATTGTTTACTATTTTTCCTCCAGATTTACGTATAAACTTCTCAACATTATTATCAATATTATTATTAAATAAGATAATTAAATTAGTATTAGCTTCTGAATTATTTTCTATAGCTTGTACATTAGTGGATGTAGGAATAGTTATTGTGATAAAAATTACAATCAATAATAGATAAAGTTTTCTAAAAAAATTTTTTCTTTTCATAGTGTACCTCCAACTTATAATATTTTTAAACTTTAATCTTTATATAAAATATAAGATATTATATTTCTATTAGTTTTTTACAAAGCTTATGATAATAAAGTTGAAGATTCACTTAATAAAAAATAAAAGAAATCACCAGATATCACACTTTAAAATTTCTAAGCATTGATATAACTAGTCTATAGCCTTGTGTAAAACTATAGTTATAAAACAATAAAAAAACTACTACTGTGTTTTAGTAGTAGTTTTTTACTATCATTTGCTCGCTTTTTAAATTTATATCTATTGAATTACTAGTTTTCCCCTCTTCACCATTTACGAAGGATTTCAAATTATAGAAAAAAAACTAATGCATTATTAATAACTGCTTTTCCTTTCATTGTTTATCATACGATATTTTCAGTTTTAAATTACTCCCACCTAAAAAACTTAATAGATACCCCAATACATATCACGGCAAGTATACTTACAACTAAAATTGGTAGTATTGCATTATCTATGCTTAAATTAAGTGATGCACTTTTTAAAAGCTTTATCCCATGAGTTAAGGGTAAAATATCTGCCACTTTTCGAAGGGCTGTTGGCATAACCTCATATGGTAATGTTGCTCCTGAGAATATAAGCATAGGAAAGTATAGAATACTGGCAATAACACCTGCCATTTTAATATTTTTCGCTATTCCTCCCACCATAAATCCAATGCTGAACATTGATATCATCACTAATGTATATGCTCCTAAAAAGTTTATCCATGAACCTCTAAATTGAAAGTTAAAGAATATTTTTGCTGTTAAATAAACAAGAATTAATGAAACAATGGCATATAAAGCATAGATTACCCCTTGAACTACTAAAATCATAGATGGGCTAACTGGTGTTACTCTAAATCTTTTTAATATCTTTCTGTGACGATACTCAGATAATACTAATGGTAACCCCATGACACCGCCTGCACATATTGCAATGGTTGATACAGCTGCAAAGGATTGTTCCATGAATGTAAAATCTGCTCCTGGAAATGCGGGTTTATTCCCATAAATAACACCTAAAATAACAGTTACCAAAACGGGCATACAAATTGCAAAGATGAACATATCCATGCCCCTTAGTGATAACTTTAGTTCAGTTTTTAACATTGATTTAAATACTTTCATCATCCAATTCCTCCTCATCTACAAACCATAAATAAGCATCCTCAAATTTTTCATATGGACTCACTGCCACTGCTTCTTCAACTGTTCCATAAAAATCTATTATTCCATTTTTTAAAATACATATTTTATCGCACAGAACTTCAACCTCATCCATGAAATGAGATGTTAAAAAAATTGTTAGTCCTTGCTTCTTTAAGTTTAATAAGCACTTCCACACATCTCTTCTAGCCTTTACATCTAGTCCTGTTGTAAGCTCGTCTAAGAATACTACCTCTGGGCTAGGAATTAAAGCTAGAATAATAAATAATCGTTGCTTTTCACCTCCAGATAGTTCGCTTACTAGATTTCTAACCTTATCTTGAAGGTGAAATTCCTCTAATAATTTATTGTAATCTAATGGATTCTTGTAAAGAACTTCAGTTATTTCACACAACTCTTTCACTGTAATTTTATCTTGATAATTAGATTCTTGAAACTGAACCCCAACTTTCTGAAATAGCTGTTTTCTTTCTTTTTGAGGATTCATGCCTAAGATAGATACCTTCCCAGAATCAAAATTCTTTGTACCTAAAATACACTCTATGGTAGTACTCTTCCCTGCCCCATTTGCTCCGAGTAATCCAAATACCTCACCTTTATTTACCGTTAAACTAATATCCTTCACCACTTGAACATTCCCATAAGATTTATAAAGATTATGAACTTTTATTACTTCCATGTGTTATTACCTCCTTTTGATAAAAGAATAACACCATCACAAAGTATGGTGTTAAAGTGTAGAGTTTGTATTAAATTCGTTTTTCATAAATTCTAATTGCTTCAATATATTATTTGCATTTTTTTCTGCATCACTTAAGGAAGTAAGAAGCTTATCACATGCTGTAACAATGTCCTCATCTTCTTTTGTTTTATTTATTACCTCTCTAATATCAATTTCCTTACTTTCTGATATGGCATTAAGCATTCTTAAAATTGCTGAAAGGGAATAGTTAGCACAACGTAATGTCCGTATTATTTTCAATCTATTAATATCACTTTCAGTATAAACTCGATATCCATTTTGCTTTCTCTTAACAGTAAGTAACCCATTCATCTCCCAATTTCTTAATGTGTCCATTGTGACTTGAAGATGGTCTGAAGTTTGCTTTCTTGTAAAAAATATATAATTATCTTTATCATCTATCTCTAATAAAAGCTTCTTTGAAAGTTCTATGGCTTCCTCTGCATTTTTTCGCTCTTGCTTTATCTGACTTATATAATCATTTGTACAGTTAATTGCTTCTTGAAACTCCCCCTTGGCAGATAACTTAACAACATTAATTATCTTCTTTCTAAGCCCATTTTGTAGAACCTCTACTTTAAAGGCGGTTCTAGCAAGTTTAAACTGCTCTATATGATAATCAGTAAATACTCTATAACCATTTGGCAATCTATTCACCTTTGGTATTAATTCAATCTTTTCGTACAAACGTACAGTGTTGGGATGTACCCCAACTATTTTAGCTACTTCTGCTGTTTTATATATCTTATCCATACTATTTGCACCTCCATGTTATTATCATAATACTTATAGAAAGTCTGGTGATATAGTGGAGGGTTTTGTTTGTTTCATAAATATTGTAAGTGAGGTTTATATATCTATCTAAAATCCCCCCATTTTGGAGATTATGTATTTCCAATCTATATTGCATTAATTATTTTTTCTTCTTTTAAATCCTTCTTACTCACATTAAATTAATCTTCATTTATTCTGGAAGACTTAGAAAGTTCTTCTGTTGTTACTACTTCAATAAAAAAATCACTTGAAAGAAAAAATACTGAGTATCCCTAGTAAATTCCTTATTTATACTCCATTATATCTGTATATTCTGGTATTAAACCATTTAAATTTTCTTGTTTTAACATTTCAATATCAACGATATTTTCGGCTATAAATATATCCCCTCCTAAATATCTATCTTCATTTCCACTTGCAACATAATTAACATCTAGTACTTCTATAGTTTCAGCCATAATATTAATAACTTCTATTGGATAATTTTTCTGCTATTTTAATTGCTCCTTTAAATGAATTTTTTTCATTATATATTTTTCTCCTCTAAATATAAAATAGCTCTTACCCATGTATTTAGCACTAGTAGGAGCTACTTTATAATATATATTTATATTTTTTATGCTTATATATTTTCATATAATTTTTCTTTTTCATATGATATTAAATTAGGGCTATTAAATAATTCATTACTCTTTATATAATCTAACACTTTATCTTCATCTATATCACTTGGTATCTTTTTTTCTATTTTTTTTATTGCTGAACTTGGCACACCATATTCATATAGCACAGATAGGTTATCCCTTATAAACTCATTTTCTATTTGATTAGCATAAAGCATATAACTTCCTGATTTCATCCCATTTCTATTACATATAAACTCTTGTAAATCATTAATTACACTTAACCACTTAGGAACTTTATATTGAAACCAGTGTTTTAATATCTGAAAAGATTCTTGAATCGCATTATCTAACAATTCAATATCACTTTTGTTTTTTTTATTTCTTTTTAGATATAGAAAATTTTCTTTAACTAATCTAATTATATTAGAATCATTCCCATAATCAAAAGTAACCTTAACAAGCTTGTTTAGAGTCATTGGTCTAGTAGTCTCACCACTCTTTAAAAGGTTATCCCAAGCTAACCCTAATATATATCTTAGTTGTTGATATCTTGGAAATCCAGACCAAGCGATTAAATCATATTTATTTTCAATATCATCCCTCAATATTCTTATTATTTCTAGTTGACCTTTAATCGATACTCCATTTTTTTGGACTAACTGTTTTATATCATTTGGAATACCTTCTAACTCTTTATATTGCTTGCTATTCTTATCTCTTATGTCTTTATCATCAATATTAATTAATACTTCATCTGATACTGGATTTTGATCAAAGAATGGAATATCAATTATTACGTTCTCTATAAGAGGCTCTGGATTAAAGTTATATATCTTTCCAATATAATGAACCATCATCCTACCAGCCCTTCCCTTTATATTACTATAATCAAAATGATCTATTTTAATATTTCTCCCCTTAGTTTGGTCAAAATATATTACATTTTTAGAACTAGTATTGACCCCTTCAATTATTGTTGATGTACAAAATAAATATTTTAATTTATCTGAATTGAAATACTTAATTATGCTTGATGTTATATGTTTTTGTAATGCTCCATCATGAATTCCTATTCCATATTTTAAGCACTCTACTAAACTCCAATTTTTATTAATATTTTTTTCTATCCATTCAATTAAATATATTTCTTCTCTAGATTCTTTTATTTCCTTCTCTTTTAAATAATTCTTAAATTTTACAGATAAATACCTAACTCTTGCAGGAGATGAACAATATATAATACTTTGCTCATTTCTTAATTCATACAATAATTCAAATAACTTTTGCTCCTTAAACTCTTTCTTTCGCCCCCTACATCCATAAAGATCTTTATATTCAGTATAATAATCTATACTCTTTGTATCAACTAAGGAATAATTAGTTTTATAAAAATCAGCATTATACCTCTCAGCAAAACCTGGTGAAATACCATCTATATTAGGTCCAAGTAAATAAAATTTACTTTTGTGTTTGTTTATTAGTAGATTAATTGCATTATTTAAAGCATCACTTCTTTCATCGTCCCTTTTAGCACTTATCTTATAAAACTCATCAAGTATAAAATAATCTATTTTAGGTAAATTTTTATACTCCATAACTCTTTCAGCAGTTAACAAGAATATATTACCTTTATCTAAAGATTGTTTTTGAGTTGTTCTAACTATTATCTTGTAATAATTTTTATATTTTTTTAGCTTTCTTCTTGTTTCGTCTAGTAATGCTAATGTCGGCTGAATTATAACTACATTGTTATATTGCTTACTTGATATAATTTCTTCTATAAGTAAGCTTTTCCCAAAACTAGTTGGTGCACTAACTATCAGATTTTTTCTCTTTTTAATAATATCTAAAATATTTTTTTGTTCTTCATGAAGGTACTTCCCATCTAAGTTAAGTGATTTATAAAACTCTGTTCTTATTTTTGCAGATGTACTTTTTAATTCTATAGCTTCTTCTTTGCCAATATAAGGATAAAAACCTGCTGCTTCAATTAAATCACTCCATATCTCCTTAGTATCTCCACATACTTTATCCCAGTTATCAAGTATATGAATAATTATTCTCCTACCATCTAATTCACTTTCAGAATTTCTAAGTAACCTAGAGCAAATCTTTGCAACTCTAAAACTTTCATTGCAAGTAATTTCTTTACAGCAATCTAACTGATTTAAAATTCCTATCATTAACTATTCACCCAATTTCTGTAATAAACTTAGTTTATAATGTAATTTCTTTATCAGCTCATTTTTACACTTTACTGGAAATAATATTAATATTATATTTATATGCGTTCTTAGTGGATGATCATTATTATCATCAAAATATCTTTTTAATTCTACAACTTCTCTTTCATAATCTGCTATAAAACCTTGTGTAGCTTCATCATCATGTATTGTGAAATTATTACTTGAATATGTGCATAAAAGTGGGACTGTTATTGAATTTAATTGTTCTGATAAAGTATTACTATTATTAAGAACATCTAACCAATATTCCTTCTCGGGAACATTATCAAATATTTTTATTTTTTTTGAAACTAGAGCAAATTCATCATTTAAATAATCTCTTAAAATATGTTCTTTGATATCTTGTATAAGAGCTTTTACCCCTTTCTTTCCATCTACATATAATTTTGATTCACCTAACCATAATGTTCTTGAAGTAGGTTCTATATGTACTGCATCAAAACCATGAACAGTATGTCCATAAGAATCTTTAAAAAATATTTTTGATAATAACGGTATAGTTGAATAAAAATCTCTCAAGATTAAATGTAAAATTAACTCTCCAAATTCTCCTCGCTTTAAATATTTATCGGCCAAATCATCATCTTCGATATATTCACCCTTTAAATATATATCTTTTACTTTTTGAAATTCATCTATTTTATATATTGCCTTTGCAGCTTCACTTACTTTACTTATTAATTCAGTATTGTTAGTTTCAGTTCCATCATGAAAACCAAATGCAAATTCTGGTATCACATTCATTAGTACTTTAATTAAACTATTTAATCTATATTCCTTTGTTCCATCATCTTTCAAATCAAATCCAACTAAATATGTAGACCAATCGCATTCAGAAATTCTTTGTTTTATTACTTTCTCCGAGCAAAAAACAGACATTGCTGCCCCTCCCCTAATAAGTTACTATGTTTATTATACATTATTTTGGAAAACTTGTAACTACTAGGTCTATAATCCATAAAAATGTCGTTATATTTATATAGAAACGTATATAAGTATACAAAAATCCAATTTCAATAAAAACCGCATTTACTTATTATACGGTTTAGCATATCGTATTCTAAACTTTTCTAACTATTAAATGTAAAAAAGAATCCACTTTCAAGTAGTTAACAACGCTAACCACTCTAAAAATAGATTCTTTTATATCTTTTTATTTTAACTTAGCAGGCATATATGAACTATGCTAGTCACAATAAATTTTATTTTTCTTGTATTTATAAACTTTATGTCCAACAAAAACAAATGATCTTATTACTAATGTACCAATTATATTAGAATAAGCTTATAAATTCTTCCATAGTTATTCTGGAGAAATATTCATCTATATTAACATTCTTTATTACATTCTTTATTTCTTCCTTTTTATGTTCTGTACCCTTTAATAAATCTTCTATTTCTTTTACATCCTTAACACCAAAGAAATCTCCAAATATCTTTATATCTGTAATTACCCCTTTTTCTACTTTTAGATTTAACTCTACAGTTCCACCCGTAAACTTTCCTTCATTATAAAAACCATACTTAGGCGAGCTTCCAAAGTTCCAAGCCCAAGTTTCATATTTGCTTTTTTTAATTTTTTCTATTTCATCTATTTCTCCTTGAGTTAATGGCATAACCTTTCCATCTTTTTCACTTTTTAAAATATAGTCAAATATCTTATTTTTAAAGGTTAAAACATCAATTTTTGAATCTAAATGTTCGGAAATATTAGTTATCCTGCTTACAACTGATTTAACTGCCTTATCTTGAAATTTTATCTTTTTAGGTTTTAAGGCACCACTTAAGTTTACTATATCTGATGAAAACAAAAGGGTTCCATGATGCATGACTCTATTTTTATACTTACATTGAGCTGTTCCAGAAATTTTTTTCCCGTCTATTAACAAATCATTTCGTCCTGCGAATTCAGCTTTAACCCCTAATGTGTCCAAAACTCCTATTATAGGTTTACAAAATCTTTCAAAATCATTAAAACTTTTCCCGTCATCTTTAACTATAAAAGTATAGTTTAAGTTTCCTAAATCATGAAATACAGCACCACCGCCTGTCTGTCTTCTTACTACTTTAACCTTATTAGTTTCTATATAATCCATATCTATTTCTGATAATGTATTTTGATTCTTTCCAACTATAACGCAAGGTTCATCCCTCCATAAAATAAAGTATTCATCATTTTTATGTCTTAAAAAATACTCTTCAGCTGCTAAATTAAAATATGGATCGGTATTTGAATTATCAATATATTTCATAATTTTTCCCCCGTGTTTATTTTTTATTTATGCTATGAATAGCTTCCCTATTTAATCCCATCATTGCTTCGTAAAATGCTTCTCCTAATGTTGGGTGAGCATGTACTACTTCTTTAAAATCATTTACTGTCATACCCTTTTCTATTGCTACCACACCTTCATGTATTAAATCTGAAGCATGTGGCCCCATTATATGAATACCTAAAATCTTTTTACTTTCCTTTTCACATATAACTTTTACAACACCTTCACCTTCACCTAATGCCAAGGCTTTTCCATTAGCTCCAAATAGGAATTTATTTTTTATATACTCTATACCTTTTTCCTTAATTTCTTCCTCCGTCATGCCCGCAGTGGCTATTTCGGGGAATGTAAATATACAGTTTGGAATTACAGATTTATGACATTCTTTATTTTCCATTATATGCTCTATAACCTCTATTCCTTGATGTGATGCTGCATGAGCTAAAAGACAAATTCCATTTATATCTCCAATTGCGTATATTCCATCTATATTAGTTTTATAATTATCATTTACAATTATTTTCTTTTTATCATGTTCAATCCCTAGTTCTTCTAAGTTCATACCTGTAAAGTTTCCTCTTCTACCTTTAGCCATAAGAACCATATCAGAATTTAACTCAAACTCACCTTTTTTGCTTTCACATTTTATAGTTACATTATTATCATCCTGAACAAACTCCAATATTTTAGTTGATGTTAATATATTTATTCCTGATTTTTTCGCTATAACTTTATACCTTTTACTTATTTCTCTATCAATATCATATAATATAGAGTCCCTAGCAACTATTACTGTTACTTCACTTCCCATAGCTTTAAAGATATTAGCAAATTCCATTCCTACAACACCGCCACCTGAAACTACCAAATGTTTAGGAATTCTATCAAATTCTAAAATATCATCACTTATTATTATATTTTTATTCTCTATACCTTTTATAGCTGGCATTTCAGCATTTGAGCCCGTTGCTATAATTATGTTTTTTCCTTCTAATGTAACTTGCCCATCTTTCGTTTCTACTAAAACAGTATTTTTATCTTTTAAGAAAGCCTTACCTCTTATAATTTCAACATTATTTCCTTTTAGTAATTTTTCAACTCCACCTACTAATTCTTTTATTACATTATTTTTTCTTTCCTGAACCTTCTCTACATTTACATTATAATTTTCAGCCTCTATTCCAAAGTCTTCTATATGTTTTAATATATTCATTATTTCTGCTGTTCTATATAAAGTCTTTGTTGGTATACAGCCTCTATTAAGGCATGTTCCACCAAAGCTATCCATCTCGACAACTGCTACATCAGCACCTAAATGTGCAGCTCTTATGGCCGCTACATATCCACCAGGACCTCCACCTATAACTATAATATCCTTCAAAATTATTCCCCCTATGATTTAATCAATTTTAAAATTTAAGAGCTAAGAAATAAGAATTGTATTTTTACTTTTCTTAAATCTTAACTCCTACAAAGTGAGCAAATTGCACAATTAAAATATTTCTAATCCGCATACACTATATGGTGTTTAGTCAAATATATTAATACAATATATTTTATACACTAAACTATTTGATATTGGATTGCATAGACACATCCTTACTTATTTTTGCCATCTTAATATAGGTTTTCTAGCTGCTTTTACTTGGTCTAATCTTCTTACCGGTGCTTTTACTGGTGCCTCATGTAAAAGTTCTGGATTTTCTTTAGCTTCTACAGCTATTTTTTTCATAGCATCTATAAATTCATCAACAGTCTCTTTACTTTCACTTTCAGTAGGCTCTATCATAAGGGCCTCTTCAATTATTAATGGGAAATAAACTGTAGGTGGATGTACACCATAATCTATTAATCTCTTTGCAATATCTAATGTAGCTATATGATGTGGATTTTCCTTAAGGGTACTTAAAATCACCTCATGTTTACAAATATCATCTTTTCCAATATTATAATAATCTCTTAAAGATTCTTTTATATAATTTGCATTTAAAACGGCATTTTCGGAAGCTGCTTTTAATCCTTCCCTGCCCATTATTAAAATATAAGCGTATGCTTTAACCATAACACCAAAGTTTCCATATAAACTTCTAATTTTTCCAAGTGAGTCTTCTCTATTATAATCTAATATAAATTTATCATTTTCCTTTTCTATTGTTGGTACTGGAAGGAATTTAGCTAAATGCTTTTTAACTCCTACAGGCCCTGATCCTGGTCCGCCACCACCATGTGGAGTTGAAAATGTTTTATGCATATTTAAGTGGCATACAT